>NZ_CP109450.1:1715000-2915000 GCF_041438865.1 Streptomyces sp. NBC_01471 | reverse complement strand
CGCGTCGTACGTCACACGTCGCGTCGCACGTAGTACGGCAGAACGGACCCGGCGTACGGCAGAAAAGACTCGGCGCGGACCACTCGCTCCGGCGCGGTTCGCCGAGGGGGGTACGTGCGGTCCTGAGCGAGCAAGATAGCCAACTCCTGTGACGGGTGGGAAGACTGATGTTCGATATGCCCGATACATGTTCGTGACCTTGCCGGTGGCCGACCCGTGCCCGCCCCGGTTGCTCCGTGCCGCCCGGGTCGCTCTGTGCCTGCCTGGGCCGGTCCACGCCCGCCCCGGTCGCTCCGTACTCGCCCCGCCGATGGGCGGGACGGTCGGACGTCCGGCCCCGGGCTGTCACTGGCTCGGCCTAGACTCGGTAGACGATGAGCAGCCTCTTTGACGACAGCTTCCTGGCGAACCTCCAGCCCCCGGAGGAAGAGCCCCCGCCGCCCGCCGAGGACTCCGCCGGCGGCCACGCCGGAGGGGGGCACCCCCCGGAGGAGGTTTCGCACGACCTGTTCGCCGGTGCGTGGCCCGCGACGGAGGGGGAGCCGCCCAGGCGCGACGGGTACTACCGGGACGGCGCCCCGCGCCCCGCCGTGGACCCCGCCGCGCTGCTCGAAGGTCTGAACGCCGAGCAGCGCGCGGCTGTCGTGCACGCCGGTTCCCCGCTGCTCATCGTGGCCGGTGCCGGATCCGGCAAGACCCGGGTGCTGACCCACCGGATCGGGCATCTGCTCGGCTCGCGCGGGGTGCACCCCGGCCAGATCCTCGCGATCACCTTCACCAACAAGGCCGCGGGCGAGATGAAGGAGCGCGTCGAGGAGCTGGTCGGCCCGCGCGCCCAGGCGATGTGGGTCATGACCTTCCACAGCGCGTGCGTGCGGATCCTGCGCCGCGAGTCGAAGAAGCTCGGATTCACCTCGTCGTTCTCGATCTACGACGCCGCCGACTCCAAGCGCCTGATGGCCCTGGTCTGCCGTGATCTGGACCTCGACCCGAAGAAGTTCCCGCCGAAGTCCTTCAACGCCAAGATCTCGAACCTGAAGAACGAGCTGATCGACGAGGAGACCTTCGCCGGGCAGGCCGCTGACGGATTCGAGAAGACCCTCGCCGAGGCGTACGCGCTCTACCAGGCACGGCTGCGCGAGGCCAACGCGCTGGACTTCGACGACATCATCATGACGACGGTCCACCTGCTCCAGGCCTTCCCGGACGTCGCCGAGCACTACCGGATGCGCTTCCGGCACGTCCTGGTCGACGAGTACCAGGACACCAACCACGCCCAGTACACCCTGGTACGCGAACTGGTCGGCCCGTCGGGTGAGGGCAAGGCGCCGGGCGAACTGTGTGTCGTCGGTGACGCGGACCAGTCCATCTACGCGTTCCGCGGGGCCACGATCCGCAACATCCTCCAGTTCGAGGAGGACTACCCGGACGCGACCACGATCCTCCTGGAGCAGAACTACCGCTCCACCCAGACGATCCTCTCCGCGGCCAACGCGGTCATCGAGCGCAACGAGAATCGCCGCGCCAAGAACCTCTGGACCGAGGCCGGCGAGGGCGCGAAGATCATCGGCTATGTCGCGGACACCGAGCACGACGAGGCGCAGTTCATCGCCGAGGAGATCGACCGGCTGACCGACGCGGGCGATGCGAAGGCCGGTGACGTCGCCGTCTTCTACCGGACGAACGCGCAGTCCCGTGTCTTCGAGGAGATCTTCATCCGGGTCGGTCTTCCGTACAAGGTCGTCGGCGGGGTGCGGTTCTACGAGCGCAAGGAGGTCCGCGACGTGCTGGCCTATCTGCGCGTCCTGGCCAATCCCGAGGACACCGTTCCGCTCCGCCGCATCCTCAACGTGCCCAAGCGCGGTATCGGCGACCGTGCGGAGGCGATGATCGACGCACTCGCGCAGCGGGAGAAGGTCAGCTTCCCGCAGGCGCTGCGCCGGGTGGACGAGGCGTACGGCATGGCGGCGCGCTCGGCCAACGCCGTGAAGCGGTTCAACGTCCTGATGGAGGAGCTCCGCACCATCGTCGAGTCGGGCGCCGGGCCCGCCGTGGTGCTGGAGGCCGTCTTCGAACGGACCGGTTATCTGGCCGAGTTGCAGGCATCCACGGACCCGCAGGACGAGACCCGGATCGAGAACCTTCAGGAACTCGCCGCCGTCGCCCTGGAGTTCGAGCAGGAGCGTAGCGACGAGGAGGGTACGGGCACGCTCGCCGAGTTCCTGGAGAAGGTCGCCCTGGTCGCGGACTCGGACCAGATCCCCGACGAGGACGAGGACGGCTCAGGTGTCATCACTCTGATGACGCTCCATACGGCCAAGGGGCTCGAATTCCCCGTGGTGTTCCTGACCGGCATGGAGGACGGCGTCTTCCCGCACATGCGCGCGCTCGGGCAGGTCAAGGAACTGGAGGAGGAGCGGCGGCTGGCGTACGTGGGGATCACGCGCGCCCGCGAGCGGCTGTACCTGACGCGCTCGACGCTGCGCAGCGCGTGGGGCCAGCCTTCCTACAACCCGGCGTCGCGCTTCCTTGAGGAGATCCCCGCCCAGCATCTGGAGTGGAAGCGCCTGGGCGC
Organism: Streptomyces sp. NBC_01471; assembly: GCF_041438865.1. Lineage (NCBI taxonomy): Bacteria > Bacillati > Actinomycetota > Actinomycetes > Kitasatosporales > Streptomycetaceae > Streptomyces > Streptomyces sp. NBC_01471. The sequence goes on along the minus strand of NZ_CP109450.1, from coordinate 2,912,425 downwards.
GATGGCCGCCCCGGCGGGCCCGACGTCGGGGATCACCTCGTCGCTGTCGTCCTCGCTGTCCTCGTCGCGTTCGCGTGCGGGCTCCGGTGGGGCTTCGGGATTCGCGACGCGGCGGGCCGGTGACAAGCCGGTGATCACGCTGAATGTCGGGGACCGGGTCACGCACGACCAGTTCGGCCTGGGAACCGTCATGCAGGTGACGGGGTCGGGCGCGGACGCCCAGGTCACGGTGGACTTCGGCGACGAGCGCCCGAAGAAGCTGCTGCTGCGCTACGCACCGGTCGAGAAGCTCTAGGCGGTACGGCCGGGCCCGCCGGGGCGGTTCACGCGGGACGCCTCGCCGGGGCCCTCCGGCGGGGCGCCTCAGGTGAGGCCGGTTCAGTCGCGCCGGTCATGCCTGGCCGGCGCGTCTTACGTCGGGTCGAGGCCGTGGCTGCGGAGCCACGGCAGCGGGTCGATCGCCGCGCCGCTGTGGGGCCGTACCTCGAAGTGCATGTGCGGCCCGGTCGAGTTCCCGGAGTTCCCGGAGTAGGCGATGACGTCGCCCGCCTTGACGGGGCCCGAGCGGATCTTGGTGCTGCTGAGGTGGCAGTACCAGGTCTCGGTGCCGTCGGGCGACGTGACCATGGCCATGTTCCCGTAGGCGCTGTTCCACTGCGTACGGACAGTGCCGTCAGTCGCGGCCATGACGGGCGTTCCGTAGGAGACGGGAAAGTCGATACCGGTGTGCACGGACATCCAGTTGACCCCGGCCTGGCCGAAGTAGGCGCTGAGCCCCTTCTGTGTCACCGGCAGGACGAACTTCGGCCGGGCCGCCTCCTTGCGCGCGGCTTCCTCCTCGGCCTTCTTCTTCGCCGTGGCCTGCCGCTGCTTCAGATCGAGGCGTTCCTGCGTACGGCTGGCGCGGTCGGCGAAGTCGTCGGCCTCGTGACTGAGGTCGGCGAGCTGGCTGTCCAGCTTGCTGTTGGCGGCCACCGGCTTGACGGACGACGGGTCGGCGGCAGCCTGGGTGGCCGTGCCGCTGTCCTTGCCGCTCTCCCCGATTCCCCCGACGGTCGCAGCGGCGACTCCGGCCACGCCCATCACACAGACGGAGGGGACGGCGATGGTCAGCAGCGCGGAACGCTTGGCGGGCGTACGCCGACGGCCACCCCGGCCACCCGCTGCGCGGCGCGCGGCGGAGAGGGGGGCATCAAGGTGCGGTGCGGTGGGAACGGGGCCCTGACCGAACTCACCGGGTCCGCCGGATTCGCCCGGTCCGCCTGACTCGGTGAACGCCGCGAATTCGGCGGTGTGTTCCGTCCCCTTGACGTCCGCGTCGCCTGCCGCGAGGTTGCCCGGAAGATCGATGGCGGCGAACTGCTGCGTGGCGTGAGGAGTCGCCTCAGACGCCTCTCCGGTGGAGTTCCGGGCAGTGGCGTCGTGGTCGCCTGTGTCGGCGCCGTACGCACCGGTGTTGTAGGTCCCGGTGCTGTACGTATCGGTGCTGTACGCGCCGGTGTCGTATGCGCCGGTGTCGTACGGGGCGGCGTCATCGGACTGTGCGAGCCACTGCTGGGTGGCGTCGGCATTCTCGAACTGGCCCGCGCATGTCCCGGTGTTGGTGTTCGCGTTCCAGGCGCCGGCGTCCCACTGGCCCGTCGTGTCGTGCCCGGCCGTGTCATGACCAGCGGCGGTCTGAGCCGGGTAGCCGTAACTCTGTGCCTGTGCCTGTGCCTGTGCCTGCGGCTGAACCGGCCACTGGCCGGTGGGCTGGTAGGCCCCGTCATTTCCGAGAGTCTGGTGAGCGCCGGTGTCCCACTGAGTGGCGTCGTACTCCCCGCTGTGTCCTGCCTGGTGGGCCGCGTGCGGTCCGGACGGGTACCCGCCCGGCATATCGCCGAAGAGCGGGTCGACGGCAAAAGTACCGGTGGGGCTGCCGGAGGAGTAATCGTCGTATCCGACGTACCCGGCGTGGGTTTGCTGGTCGTTCACCAACGTCTCTCTCGCCTCGGCAGCAGGGCCCTGCGTCGGGGGCACCCCCGGTGGAAGCAGTGGCGCGACTGTACCCGGCGGTACGCGGCGGCGACAATCTTCGGCAGGTATCGGACGCGTGGGAAACGGGCATTCGGCGGTCTTTCGAGGGGCTATGTACGCAGCCTTGGCCCGGCGTTCGGGAAGCGTTCGACGTGCGGGCTCCTTTCGGGCGGTCTCACTTCCCTTTCTTCCGGTCGTTCATTCGCACGTTTTCCGGCCACGGATCAGGCGACCGAGAGGACACTTTCCCGGGAATCGGCGGACGCCGCCTCGCCGGAGGAGTCGAGTGCCTGCCTGATGGCGGCGGCCACGGCCGGATGGACCGGGAGAGCGAGGTGCCCGATGCCGCTGACTCTGACATTCGTCGTGATCAGGTCGGGATGGTCGATACGGCCGGCCTCGACCGGGATCATCAGATGGTCGAGTTCGCTCCAGAAACTCACGAACCGGGTGCGGCAGCCGGGTGCGGGCCTGCGCAATTCCTCGATCACGTCCGAACGGGGCAGCATCTGCCGTACGAGTGGATGGGCGCTCATCAATTGAGCGATCTGGGTTCCCTCGTGCGGAGTGCCGAGCGTGACGAGCGTGCGCACCCGTCTGTCACCGCCCAGTCGCTGTACGTAGTACCGGGCGATCAGGCCACCGAGGCTGTGTCCGACGATGTCGACGTCCTCGTGCCCCGTACGGGCGCAGATCTCCTCGATGTGGTGTCCCAGCAGCTCGGCCGCCGCGCGGATGTCGCAGGTCAGCAGCGAGTAGTTGAGCGACTCCGGATGCTGCCACCCGTGCCGCAGGAGGGAACGGCGCAGCAGGACGAAGACGGAGCGGTTGTCCACGAAGCCGTGGAGCAGCACGACGGGACGGTGCCCCGGGTCGGCAGGGTCGGGTGAGCCGGGCGACTCGGGCGAGGGAAGGTGCTCGACCGTGGGCTCTCCGGCGCGCGGGTGCCCGAGTGACCGCCCGCGCGGGTTCTGGAGGGGCGTGCCGAGGGTCCCGCCGACCGGCGGCCCCGAGGGGCCGGTCGACGTGTGTCCGGCGGTGCTTCGCCCGCCCACGAGCCCGCCGGGCGGTGCGTCCAGTGGTACGTCGATCCGACGCTCGTCCGCGATGCCGGACGGGTACAGGAGCATATGCCCGGCCAGGATCGCGAGGTCGAGGGCTGTGGCGCGCAGCGGCACGGAGGAGAGCTGGAGCTGGTGCAGCAGCCATTGGGGGGAGAGGAAATCCGGCAGCACCTTCATGGGGCGACCTCCCGAACGGCGTACGGGGGCGACTTTGTCCCCACACGCACTCATGGGTGCCACGGAAGAGTCCCTGGCCGACATCACCGACATGTCAGCTTCCGTGCCATCCACCGTGCAGCCGATGGTACGGGTGATGCGGCGCTCTCGCCTGCGGCTCCCGTCACGCGGCACCCTGGTACCCCTTGCGTGGAGCCGGCATCCGGATTTCCGGCCCGGCGCAGGGTATGACGCGTAGTGAATGTGTCCCATGTGTGATTTCCCCCTCCCCGGCCACCGCGAAACGGCTGGTTGCGGGATGCTGTGGATAACGTTCGTTCACGTTCGTTCGCATCGTGCATGGAGGCAGTGATGGGTGTGGTCGGTCCGATCCGCGTAGTGGTCGCCAAGCCGGGTCTCGACGGGCACGATCGCGGGGCGAAGGTCATCGCGCGTGCGCTGCGGGATGCTGGTATGGAGGTCATCTACACCGGCCTCCACCAGACGCCCGAACAGATCGTGGGTACGGCCATTCAGGAGGACGCCGACGCGATCGGCCTCTCCATCCTGTCCGGTGCCCACAACACGCTCTTCGCGAAGGTGCTTGAGCTGTTGAAGGAGCGCGACGCGGAGGACATCAAGGTCTTCGGCGGCGGGATCATCCCGGAGGCGGACATCGCACCGCTGAAGCAACTGGGCGTCGCTGAGATCTTCACCCCGGGTGCTACCACGACATCCATCGTGGACTGGGTCCACGCGAACGTACGCCAGCCCGCGGGCGCCTGACGGGCCTACGGCCGGCTCCCCGCTTCCCGGTCGCCCCGCCTCTTGTCCGCTCGCCTCGTGGTCATCCCACCTCACCGGCCTGCCTACTGGCTCTCCTCTCTACTGGCAGCCCGCCTGTTTACTGGCTCCGCAATGCCAACGGCCCCCCGTAGCCACAAGGCCTGCCCGGTGCACGGTGTTTGGCGGCTGCGCCGGGCTGGGGTTGCAGCCGTGCGCTTGTGCGCTGCGTTGTTGCTTGCCATGTCGTCGCGTGCTGCGCCATTGCGTGTTGTGCCGTTGCGTGTTGTGTCGTTGCTTGTTGCGGGGAGCGCGCAACAAGCAACGGCATATCCGGGCTGTACACCTGCGGGGCCGTTGGTGAACCGGTTGCTCCGCATCACGCCGGCTGTTCCACTGCCTCTCCCCAGTCCGACTCGTCCGCCAGTTCTGCGGCCATCGCCGCCCGTAGCCTCAACGTAGACACCAGCCGCTGGAATGCCTCCGCCCAGTAGCCTCCCGCCCCCGGCGACGCCCCCTCCGTTTCGTCCGGTATCGCGGTGAGGACCTCGATGCGTGGTGCTTCCGCGGGGTCCAGGCACCGTTCGGCCAGTCCCATGACGCCGCTGAAGCTCCAGGGGTAGCTGCCCGCATCCCGCGCGATCTCCAGAGCGTCCACCACGGCCCGGCCCAGTGGCTCTGCCCAGGGGACGTCGCATATGGCCAGCAGCTGGAACGCCTCCGACAAGCCATTCCCGGCGATGAACTCGGCTACCCAGCGGGCCCGTTCGTCCTCCGGCAGTGCGGCCAGCAACTTGGCGCGCTCGGCGAGGGACGTCGTGCCGGGGCCCGAGAGTAGTGCGCGCGACCATTCGGTGTCCTGCTGCCGCACCGCGGCCCGGCACCACGCGGAGTGCAGTTCCTCGCCCCAGCCGTCCGCCACCGGCAGCGCGACGATCCGGTCGGGCGTGCAGCCCCTCAGCCTGCCGGTCCAGACCCCGAGCGGAGCCGCTTCCACGAGCTGGCCCAGCCACCAGGACCGCTCGCCCCGTCCGGCCGGTGGCACCGCGGATACTCCGTCGCGCTGCATCGCCGCATCGCACTCGTGCGGCGCTTCGACCGATATCCGCACCTGGTCCTCGGACAGGTCCAGACTGACGCACGTCATCGCGCGGACGGCCATCCGCCCGGCCAGCGCGGACGTGGGCAGCGCGGAGAGCAGTTCGGCCGCGGTGGAGCGGACATTGCGGCTCCGGTCGGCCAGGGCCCGTTCCAGGAAGGGCTCGTCCCCATCGGTCAGTCCGGTGCGCAACGAGTCGAGGAACATCAGGCGGTCCTCGGCCCGCTCCGTCGACCACGTGGTGGCGAGCAGATCGATCCCGGTTGCCGGCGCAGCTGCCCGTACGGCGGTGAGGAGTGCCACGCGTTCGGCGAAGAGGCCTTCCTCCCAGAGGCTCTGGACGCCTTCCATGGAAGCGGGCAGTGCCGTACCGCCCGGCGTGCTCCGCAGTGCGAACTTCCACGCAGGGTTGAGCCGGGCGAGCCACAATCCGCGCGCCCCGGCGAACGCGAGTGCCTGCGGCCGCAGATCCGTACGCGCCCGCGCCGCGTCGAGCAGTGCGTCCAGCTGCGAGGCCGGCGCCCGGTAGCCATGCCGGAGAGCTGCCGCCAGCCACTGGGGCAGAAGTTCGGTGAGATCGGGTGCCGCGCCGCGCCGTCCGCCGGAGCCCGGAGGCCCGGACCGGTCGGCCAGCAATTGAGCCAGCCTTCGCCTGGCCGGCTCGGGCGGCTCGGGCCGGGGATCATCCGGAGCCGGAGAGGGTGGCACTGCTGCGGCAGCGGGAAGCAGCCCTGCCCTGCGCCGCACGGTGTGCAGGGCGGCCGCGTCCAGGAGTGGCAGGTCTCCGGCCGGCGCCGGCCTGCGGTCGGTACCGAGCAGAGCCGAGGTGACGAGCTCTTCCCAGGCAGTGGTGCGGGTGCTGGTCATAGGTTCCCTCCGTGAGCGAGAAATGCGTGAGCGTAAAGGTGGAGGTGAGCGTGGTGGGATTGCCTTGGGCAGCATCCCCGGGGCCAGCCAGGTCTGCTCAGGCCGGGCCAGGCCAGGTCTGCTCAGGCCAGGCCAGGCCAGATCTGCTCGGGCCGGGCCAGGTCTGACCTGGTCAGGTCAGCGGCACGGCTTCGGTCCCGCCCGGCGTCCAAGCCGTGAGCGGGGTGAACCCCCGGTGCCCGCACTCACCGAATACGGTGACCGGGCTCCCACCGGAGAGCGCGGTGAGCCTCCACAGTCCGGTCCTGGCCGACGCGTCCGGCGTGATGGGCAGGGCGGAACCTCCCTCGGCGTCGGCCAGTTGCCAGCCGCTGCCTCCGCCGGCACCGGGCACCGGTATGACGGAGGACAGGGTCGCCGGCCAGGAACCGAGCCACGGGTCGGCGCGCAGGGCCTGCCCGTACGCACTGAGGGCGGCGCCGGTTGATATCCCCTCCGGCGGGCCGTCCGATCGTTCCGGAGGGCCGAACCGCTCGCCCAGCGCGGCCCGTAGCTGACCGGACCCCGGATACGGCATCAGGTCCGCATCCAGCGTCCGCCCCACGGGCAGAGCCGTCTCCGGCGCTCGGCCCGCCGCGCCGAAGTCCAGCAGCTGTGCGGTGCGCCCCGATCTGCTCCCGTACAACCAGATGCGGCGGGTGGTGAGTTTCCCCTCTGCGGAGTCCTGCTGCGAGAGGACCAACCACCTGTCCCGGACCGGCGGGCCCTCGGCTGATACGGGCAGGCCCACACGGCTACGGACCGTTGTTGCCAGTGCCTCCGGCAACCGCTCACGGCCGAGCCAGGCCCTGTCCAGCAGGTGCAGCATCGCGCACTCCTCCAGCAGCCGGGCCGGCCATCCCTGGCCGGACGACGGTATGGCCCCCAACTCCCGCACCCGGGAAGCCAGTCCAGGAGCCTGTGCGTCGACCATGCGGGCAGCGGTCTCCTCCCACAGCGCGTACCCCGACTGCTCCGCCCCGGCCAGTCCACTCCGCAGCAGGTCATCGAGGCGCTGTTCCAGCTCCGTGGCGCCCGCGGTGACCCGCTCGGCCCGGCGTGCCGCCCGCCGTCCGGCCGCTTCCGGATCCGCCGTCTTCCCGGAGCCGGAACCCGGACCGGCCGGGGAACGGGCCTCGGGCCGAATGGCCCGGCGGCCTTCGAGCCACTCGGCGGCCCACTCCGGTGGCGCCGGTGTTTCCTTCACTGCCTCGTCCGCGGCCGCCCAGAGCAGCAGCAGACCCATCGCGTGCTTGCACGGGAACTTCCGGCTGGGACAACTGCACTTGTAGGCCACCCTCGCGGTGTCGACGACAGTCCGGTACGGCTTGCTGCCGCTTCCGCTGCACAGCCCCCACACGGCGCCGAACCCGCCCGACCACCCCCCTTCCGACCATGACCCGGACGAGCCCCCGAGCCTGCTCCCCGCCTTGCGTGACGCTGCGTCAGGGGCCAGTGCCAGCACCTGGTCCGCAGACCAGCGCACCCCCTGCTCGGCCCCCTGCCCAACCCCCTGCTGATTCATGGCTCCGAAGGTAGGTGCTGCCACTGACAATCGGCTCTGAGCTGCGAAGACGGTCGATTGTCAGTGGCATGGTGCACGGTGGGAACCACATCCGGCCGAGCGATCTGGAGGGGGATCCATGACCACGTCCGAGAACACCGGTGCAGAGGTTCTGAGGCCGCACGCCGAGGACGCATTCGCCCACGAGCTCACGGCACTTGCCGCTGCGGACGACCGTCCGCGCCCCGAGCGCTGGAAGCTCTCGCCGTGGGCCGTGGCCACCTACCTCCAGGGCGGCACGCTGCCCGACGGCACGGTGATCACCCCCAAATACGTCGGACCGCGCCGCATCGTCGAAGTCGCCGTCACCACCCTCGCGACCGACCGTGCGCTGCTTCTGCTCGGTGTTCCCGGCACCGCCAAGACCTGGGTCTCCGAACACCTCGCGGCGGCCGTGAGCGGCGACTCCACCCTGCTCGTCCAGGGCACGGCCGGGACACCCGAGGAAGCGATCAGATACGGCTGGAACTACGCACAGTTGCTGGCCCGCGGGCCCAGCCGTGACGCCCTGGTGCCCAGCCCCGTCATGCGGGCCATGGCGGACGGCATGACCGCGCGGGTGGAGGAACTGACCCGGATCCCCGCCGACGTGCAGGACACCCTGATCACGATCCTCTCCGAGAAGACGCTGCCCATTCCCGAGCTGGGCCAGGAGACGCAGGCGGTTCGCGGATTCAATCTGATCGCCACGGCCAACGACCGTGACCGCGGGGTCAATGAGCTGTCCAGTGCGCTGCGCCGGCGCTTCAACACTGTGGTTCTGCCACTGCCTTCCTCCGCCGATGCGGAGGTCGACATCGTCTCCCGGCGCGTCGATCAGATCGGCCGTTCGCTCGATCTCCCCGCCGCGCCCGAAGGCATGGACGAGATCCGCCGGGTGGTGACCGTCTTCCGTGAGTTGCGCGGCGGGGTCACCACCGACGGGCGGACCAAGGTCAAGTCCCCTTCGGGCACGCTCTCCACCGCCGAGGCGATCTCCGTCGTCACCAACGGGCTCGCCCTCGCAGCGCACTTCGGCGACGGGGTGCTCCGGTCGGCCGACGTCGCCGCCGGCCTGCTGGGCGCGGTCGTCCGCGATCCGGCGGCCGACCGGGTGATCTGGCAGGAGTATCTGGAGACCGTGGTGCGGGAACGGGACGGCTGGAAGGACTTCTACCGGGCCTGCCGGGAGGTTTCGGTATGACCGGATACACGGCCTGTTCCGTATCCGAGGTGTCCTCGGTGCGGCAGCCCGTCCCAGCCGGCCGGCCCGCCTCAGCCGGCCAGTTCGTCCGAACCGGTCAGTGCGTACCAACTGGCCGGCCCGCCCCCGCCGGGGAGGGCGTCACCCCGGCGCATGCCACACCGTCCGCACCGGCCACGCACTCTGCGTCGGCGGCCGACCCGCTGCTGCTCGGCGTCCGGCACCACGGTCCCGGCTCGGCCCGCGCGGTGCTGGCCGCGCTGGACGCCGTGGTGCCCGATGCGGTGCTGATCGAGGGGCCACCCGAGGGCGATGCCTTGCTACCGCTCGCAGCCGACGCGCAGATGAGGCCACCGGTCGCGCTGCTCGCCCATGTGGTGGGCGATCCGGGCCGGGCGGCATTCTGGCCACTCGCGGAGTTCTCTCCGGAGTGGGTGGCGATCCGCTGGGCGCAGCGCCATGGGGTGCCGGTCCGATTCATCGATCTGCCTGCGGCGCACTCTCTTGCCATGGCCGATGAGGACCCTGCGGAGCGATTCCCTGAGGTATCCGGGGAGGGAGCGGAGGGCGAGGCTGAATGCGGCGGTGACAGTGGGCCCGGCGGGGTTGAACAGGACGGCAGGGGGCCCGGCACCGGCGTCCCCGCTGAAAGCGAAGCCCGGGACGCCTCTGCTGCGGTGCGGATCGACCCGATCGGCGTCCTGGCCGAAACCGCCGGGTACGACGACGCCGAGCGCTGGTGGGAGGACGTCGTGGAGCACCGTGGCTCCGGCGGCTCCGGCGGCTCCGGCGTTCCCGGTGGTTCCGTCTCGGTGACGAACCCCCTCGCGCCATTCGCCGCACTCTCCGACGCCATGGCGGCTCTGCGCGAGACATACGGCGACGCAGGCTTTCCCCGGGACCGGGTCCGTGAGGCCTACATGCGGATCCAGCTTCGTTCGGCCCGGAAGGAGTTCGACGGCCCGGTGGCGGTTGTCTGCGGCGCCTGGCACGTCCCTGCCCTGGCCGTGAAGACCACCGTCGCGGCCGACCGCGCCCTGCTCAAGTCGCTGCCCAAGGTGAAGGCCGAGATGACCTGGGTGCCCTGGACACACCGGAGGCTCGCCCGGTACAGCGGATACGGCGCCGGTATCGAGTCCCCCGGCTGGTACGGGCACCTGTTCAGTGCCGAAGACCGCCCTGTCGAACGCTGGATGACCAAGGTCGCGCGGCTGCTGCGGGACGAGGACCGGATGGTCTCCTCCGCCCATGTCATCGAAGCAGTGAGGCTCGCGGCGACGCTGGCCGCCCTGCGCGGGCGCCCGCTGCCCGGGCTGACGGAGACGACCGATGCCGTGCGGGCGGTGATGTGCGAAGGCTCCGACGTACCGCTCATGCTCGTCCAGGACCGGCTTGTCGTCGGCGAGGTGCTCGGAGAGGTGCCGGACGCCGCCCCTGCCGTGCCGCTCCAGCGTGATCTGACCCGGGCCCAGCGCACGCTGCGGCTGCGGCCGGAAGCCGTGGAACGGGATCTGGACCTCGACCTGCGCAAGGAGACCGACGCCGCACGGTCGCGGCTGCTGCACCGGTTGCGGCTTCTCGGGGTCGGGTGGGGTGAGCCCGGTCGGGGCCGGGTGAGTACGGGCACCTTCCGGGAGAGCTGGCGGCTCAGCTGGGAGCCGGAGCTTGCCCTGCGGGTCGCGGAGGCCGGGATGTGGGGGACGACCGTGCTCTCCGCCGCCACCGCCAGAGCCGAGTCGGAGGCCGTGTCCGCCACCGCGCTCGCCTCCGTCACCGCACTCGCTGAGCAGTGCCTGCTGGCCGAACTGCCCGATGCGCTCCCCGTGGTGATGCGGGCTCTCGCCGATCGCGCCGCACTCGACACCGACGTCGGCCATCTCGCAGGCGCACTGCCCGCGCTGGCCCGTTCGCTGCGGTACGGCGATGTGCGCTCCACCGGCACGGCGGCGCTCGGCGAGGTCGCCGTGGGCCTGGCCGAGCGGATCTGTGTCGGCCTGCCGCCGGCCTGTACGGGACTGGACGCGGACGGCGCGCATGAGATGCGGGGCCATCTGGAGGGAGTGCACACCGCGGTGGCACTGCTGCCGGACACCGTAGGACTGCATGAGCGGTGGACCGAGGCGCTGCGCAGACTGTCCGGACGGGACTCCGTCGCCGGGCTGATACGTGGGCGGGCCGTCCGGCTCCTGCTCGATGACGGACGGCTCGCCGAGGGCGAGACAGCACGGCTCATGAGCCTCGCCCTGTCGCCGGGTGCACTGCCCGCCGACGCGGCCGCCTGGATCGAGGGCTTCGTCGGCGGGGCTTCCGGGGCGGGGACGCTCCTGGTGCACGACGAGCGGTTGCTCGGGCTGGTCGACGCGTGGCTGGCGGGTGTGGCGCCGGATGCGTTCACCGACGTGTTGCCGTTGCTGCGCCGTACGTTCTCGGCGTACGAACCAGGGGTACGCCGCACCCTCGGCGAGCTGGTCAGGCGCACAAGTGCGGCCGGTGAGGGCGGGGCGAGTGGTGTTGCCGGCGGGAGGCCAGGCCGGGCTGAGGAGCCTGCGCCTGGATTCGGGGCCGGGCTCGACGCAGAGGGTGCCGACGCGGTCCTGCCGGTGCTGAGGCTGCTCCTCGGGAGCGGCGGATCCGCTGACGGCCCGGCGGACGGGTGGGGCAGGGGCGATGGGAGCGATCGTGGGGGTGGCGGGCCCGGTGGTGATGCCGGGGACGGGCGCGGGTTCGGTGGGGTCGGCCTGCGCGGGCGTGAATCTGGTGCCGATGGCCTGGGCGAGTGCGGGCAGTCGGGGTCTGCTGGGCCGCCCCGTGCCGACGGGCCGGACGGCGGTGTCAGCGACGGCAGTTGTGGCGGCGGTGCAAGAGACGGCGTATGCGACGGCGGTTGCGGCCGGGGGAGTGGTTGCGGTTGCGGTGAGGTGGGGCTGGGGAACGGCGGGCGGGGCGTTGAGAGCGCGGACGTCGACGATCTGATGGGGGCAGGCGGATGAACGCGGTGGATGAACGGCTGCGGCGCTGGCGGCTCGTCCTCGGGGGCGATGCGGCAGAGAGCACCGGCGTCTCGCTCGGCGACCGGGACGCAGCGATGGACGGGACGCTCAGTGCGCTGTACGGCAGCGGGAAGAAAGGAGCCGGGCGCGGTGGTGACCGGTCGGCGGGGCTCGGGGCGTCCGCGCCGTCCGTCGCGCGCTGGCTGGGTGACATCCGTACGTACTTTCCGAGCTCCGTGGTCCAGGTGATGCAGCGCGACGCGATCGAACGGATCGGTCTGTCGGCGCTGTTGCTGGAGCCGGAAATGCTGGAGGCCGTCGAGGCGGACGTGCACCTGGTCGGGACACTGCTCTCGCTCAACAAGGCGATGCCCGACACGACCAGGGAGACGGCCCGGGCCGTGGTCCGCAAGGTGGTCGAGGAACTGGAGAAGCGGCTCGCGACGAGGACGCGGGCCACCGTCTCCGGGGCTCTGGACCGTTCCGCGAGGATCAGCAGGCCGCGTCACCGGGACATCGACTGGGACCGCACCATCCGGGCCAACCTGAAGAACTATCTGCCGGAATACGGCACGGTCGTTCCGGAGCGGCTCATCGGCTACGGTCACGCCGCTCAGTCGGTGAAGAAGGACGTCATACTCTGCATCGATCAGTCGGGTTCGATGGCCGCCTCGGTGGTCTACGCGTCGGTGTTCGGGGCGGTTCTCGCCTCGATGCGCTCCATCTCCACCCGCCTCATCGTCTTCGACACGGCCGTTGTCGATCTGACGGAACAGCTCGATGATCCGGTGGATGTCCTCTTCGGTACCCAACTCGGCGGCGGTACCGACATCAACCGGGCACTTGCCTACTGCCAGTCGCAGATCACCCGGCCGAACGACACGGTCGTCGTCCTGATCAGCGATCTCTACGAGGGAGGGATACGGGACGAAATGCTGAAGCGCGTCGCGGCGATGAAGGCGGCGGGCACCCAGTTCGTCACGCTGCTCGCCCTGTCCGACGAGGGAGCGCCCGCGTACGACCACGCCCACGCGGAGGCCCTGGCCGCGCTCGGAGCACCCGCGTTCGCCTGTACGCCCGATCTCTTCCCGGACGTCATGGCGGCGGCGATTGAGCGAAGTCCCTTGCCGATACCGGACATGGCGGTGCATCAGTAACAGGGGCCTGCGCCACCACCTGATGCTCGTGCAAACATCATTCCGTCCCCGTGGAGGGGGACGTTCCGGCTGTTCGGGCTGTCCCGGCTGTAAGGACGCGCCTGAACGAGAACGCACTGACACGTACGTCCACGCACGTCCGACACACGCACGTCCGACACACGCCCGTCTGCACAAGTGAAGGCCGTTCCTCATCCTGACTTCCGCCGCTGCTCCGCTTACTGCCACCCGCACGCTGTGCGCGGGGTGACGGGACGGCGCTCGGTCCAGATGCTGCTGTTTCTCGGCGGCCTGCTGGTACTTGTCCTCCTGCACGGGGGCCAGGCACACGCGGCCGACCTGCCAGGGGCGACCGCGCACCTGGTACCGGCCGGGGCAACTGTGTCTGGTGGTCGGGCCGGTGGTGTTCAGACCGGTAATCAGGCGCGCGCCGATGGGCATACTCGCGAGGCTCCGGTACAGGATCCGGGTCCCGGTCAAGGCCGCGGCTCCGGCTACGCGTACGGCTTCCTCCCGAGTGGCGGCGTCCGTGTCCGTGGCTGACGTGGGGCGGATCAGCAAGCCGGTTGTCCGGCCGGTCCGGCACTTGGCGCGGAACCTGGAGTCCGCCGTACCGGTGCGGAGGGGGGGAAGCGCCCACCGGTGTCCACTCTTCCGGAGCCGTCGGCCCACACGGCTTCTGGGCGGAAGGCTGCGGAGCGGGCCGGTGGCCACCACCGTGTGGTTGCCGTAGTTCAGCGGTCCGGGGCCGGGCAGTCCGTGGTGGGCCCGGAACCGGTGCGGAGCCGGGCGGCGGCGGGGTCCACGTACCGCGAGGTGAGGAAGGCTGATTCCGGAGCGCGTTGCGTGTACCTGACGGGACGGCAGCCATGCGGGCCCGAGACCCCCGATGGCATGACCGGCCCCGGCAGAAGGACCGCTGAGGGGTCCGGATCCGGCAGCGGTGTGCCCTGCGCGGCACCCGTCGACGGTGGCGGTGCACGGTTCGCGCTGCTGCGCGGGGGTGGTGCAGGTCTGCCCGCCAGCCGGAGACCGCCGGTTTCCGGACCGTCGAATCATCAGGTGGAGCACCAGGTCCGGCACCAGGTCGAGCAAGCGGCTCCGCACCGGGCCGAGCACTGGATTCAGCACCAGATTCCGGCGACGTCCGGTGTTCTCTCCACCTCCCCCCATCCCGTCCGCCGGCGGGATCGGCGGAGCCGACGCTGTTGACGTGATCGACTACCTCTTCGGTCCGATCGAGCAGCTTCCCGGCTACTCCCAGGCCGTCGGCCAGGCCACCGTTGCCATCGGAACAGCCCACGACGTCCTCCACGACGTCACCCTCTACGACGTCACAGCATGGGACGTGCGGTCCACGACCTCACGGCCCACGGCCTCATGATCCACGGCGCGGCGGCACCGATGGTGGTCGGCCAGGTCGCGGGCGATGTGGTCTCCGACGTCCAGCCGACCGCGCAGGGCGTGGACTCGCAGGTGCGACCGACCGCGCACGGTGTCGTCTCGGCGGCGGAGCCGTCCGTTCACGGAGTGACCGCCCAGGTGAAGCCCCTGGCCCAGGGGCTCGGCGCCACCGTGCGCCGGCACGCACGTCCGACCGTCGGACACGCTGTCTCCGCCGCCTCGTCCAGTGCCTCGTCCGCTGCTTCGGCCGATGCTTCGGCCGCTGTGGAATCGGTCACCTCCGGGGGTGTGGCGGGCACGCTCCTCACGGGCGCTTCGCCGCTCTCCTGACCGCTCCCTGAGCGCGTCGGTACAGCTCACCGGGCGGTTCCCCGGGCCAGAGGGGCCGCCCGGTCCGGACAGGTGAGTTGTGACCGTAATCACCGCGCAGGTGTGATCCGCGATTTAGGGACCCGGCGCCCACGGGGATAACCTGCGAGACGGACATGCCGCGTACTCGGACACCGTCTACGCCTCCCTAGTGACAGCGCAGTCACGTTGCCCTTCGCGGCACGCCCACGCAGACAAGTAACCGCGATCACTACTGCGACGACGATTTAAAGCAAAGGGAGACGGACGCGCGTGGACCTGTTCGAGTACCAGGCGAGGGACCTCTTCGCCAAGCACGGTGTACCGGTGCTGGCCGGTGAAGTCATCGACACGCCTGAGGCGGCGCGCAAGGCCACTGAGAGCATGGGCGGCAAGTCCGTCGTCAAGGCTCAGGTGAAGGTCGGCGGCCGTGGCAAGGCCGGCGGCGTGAAGCTGGCCGCGACCCCGGACGAGGCCGTCGCGCGCGCGACGGACATCCTCGGCATGGACATCAAGGGCCACACGGTCCACAAGGTGATGATCGCCGAGCTGTCCCCGGAGATCGAGGCGGAGTACTACGTCTCGTACCTCCTCGACCGCACCAACCGCACCTTCCTGGCCATGGCCTCGGTGCAGGGCGGCATGGAGATCGAGGAGGTCGCGGAGAAGACCCCCGAGGCTCTCGCGAAGGTCCCGGTCAACGCCGTCGACGGCGTCGACATCGTCAAGGCCCGCGAGATCGTGGCCCAGGCGAAGTTCCCGGCCGACGTGGCCGAGGGTGTCGCCGAGGCCATGGTGACCCTGTGGGACACCTTCGTCGCCGAGGATGCCCTCCTCGTCGAGGTCAACCCGCTGGTGAAGACCAAGGACGGCCGGATCCTGGCCCTTGACGGCAAGGTCTCGCTCGACGAGAACGCCGACTTCCGCCAGCCCGACCACGAGGCTCTCGAGGACAAGGCAGCAGCCAACCCGCTCGAGGCTGCTGCCAAGGCCAAGAACCTCAACTACGTCAAGCTCGACGGCGAGGTCGGCATCATCGGCAACGGCGCGGGGCTCGTCATGAGCACCCTCGACGTCGTCGCGTACGCCGGTGAGAAGCACAGCAACGTGAAGCCCGCCAACTTCCTCGACATCGGTGGCGGCGCCTCCGCCGAGGTCATGGCGAACGGCCTGGAGATCATCCTCGGCGACCCGGACGTCAAGTCCGTGTTCGTCAACGTCTTCGGTGGCATCACCGCGTGCGACGAGGTCGCCAACGGCATCGTCCAGGCACTTGAGCTCCTCAAGTCCAAGGGCGAAGCGGTCACCAAGCCGCTGGTCGTGCGCCTCGACGGCAACAACGCGGAGCTGGGTCGCAAGATCCTGTCGGACGCCAACCACCCGCTCGTGCAGCGTGTGGACACCATGGATGGCGCGGCCGACAAGGCCGCCGAGCTCGCGGCTGCGAAGTAAGGGACAGGTCACCAACACCATGGCTATTTTCCTGACCAAGGAAAGCAAGGTCATCGTCCAGGGGATGACCGGTGCCACCGGCATGAAGCACACCAAGCTCATGCTCGCTGACGGCACCAACATCGTCGGCGGCGTGAACCCCCGCAAGGCCGGCACCTCCGTCGACTTCGACGGCACCGAGGTCCCCGTGTTCGGCACGGTCGCCGAGGCCATCGAGAAGACCGGCGCCGACGTCTCGGTCCTCTTCGTGCCGCCGGCCTTCTCCAAGGCTGCCGTCGTCGAGGCGATCGACGCCGAGATCCCGCTCGCCGTCGTCATCACCGAGGGCATCGCCGTCCACGACTCGGCCGCGTTCTACGCGTACGCCAAGTCCAAGGGCGACAAGACCCGGATCATCGGCCCGAACTGCCCCGGCCTGATCACCCCCGGCCAGTCCAACGCCGGCATCATCCCGGGCGACATCACCAAGCCCGGCCGTATCGGTCTCGTGTCCAAGTCGGGCACGCTGACCTACCAGATGATGTACGAGCTGCGCGACATCGGCTTCTCGTCCGCGGTCGGCATCGGTGGCGACCCGGTCATCGGTACGACGCACATCGACGCCCTCGCGGCGTTCGAGGCGGACCCCGAGACCGACCTCATCGTGATGATCGGTGAGATCGGCGGCGACGCCGAGGAGCGTGCGGCCGACTACATCGCGAAGAACGTGACGAAGCCGGTCGTCGGCTACGTCGCGGGCTTCACGGCGCCCGAGGGCAAGACCATGGGCCACGCCGGCGCCATCGTCTCCGGCTCCTCCGGCACCGCCCAGGCGAAGAAGGAAGCGCTTGAGGCCGCGGGCGTCAAGGTCGGCAAGACGCCGACCGAGACGGCCAAGCTGGCCCGGGCGATCCTCGTCGACGCGTAACGGATCCGGCTCTTCCGGTAGTCCCAGCACTGCGGAGCGGGCCCGTTCCTCCTGGTTTTCAGGGGGAACGGGCCCGCTCACGTGTGGGACGCCAGGGCGGTTCGGGACCGTTCCGGACTGGACCAGACCGGACTGGGCCGGGCCGGGCCGGCTCCGCGCTAGCGCAGCTGCGGCACCAGGCGCTCCGGGCCGTTCGCCGGCTCCGTCTGAAGCTTCTGGCGCAGCTTCCTGTCCTCGGCGGTCAGCCGCTGCGGGCCTCCGCGCGGGGGGACACCCTCCACGCGTTGCGGGGGGCCGGTCGGCCGCGCGTAGTGGGTGGGGGCTGTGGCCAGTGTGAACGCCGTCAGGGCCGTCAGCAGTGCGACGCAACCGATGGTGAGCCGCGTCCAGAACCGGGTCCGGCGCTCGCTCCCCGTCCGTACGGTGCGGGGCTCCGGGAGGGTGGCTTCGGGGCCCGTCAGGGTGAGGACCCCCAGATGTTCGCGGAGCAGTCCGGGTTCCTCCAGATCGGGCAGGGCCCGGGCCACGGCAGCCCGCGCGTACAGCAGCCTGTTCGCGGCCGCGGGTGTGCTCGCCTCTGTTTCGGCCGCGGTCTCGGGGAGGTCGAGACCGAGCCCGTCGTAGAGCAGCAGCGTGCGCCGGTAGGCGGGCGGCAAGCGGAGCACGGCGTCCCGCAGCGGAATCTGTGCGGGATCCGTGGCCCGGCGGTCGGCCTGCCCGCGCCTGCGGCTCGTCCGGCGCCAGGGCGACATCGCGTACTCGTACGCCGCCGCCCGTACCCAGCCCGCCGGGTCGCGGTCCGTCGCGACCTCCGGCCACCTCTGCCAGGCCAGGTGGAACGCGCGCTCGACCGATTCCCTGGCGAGGCGGCGGCGCCCGGTGAGCAGATACGTCTGGTGTACGAGACCTGACGCGGCCCGCACGTAGAGCATGTCGAAGGCCTCGGCGGGCGTGACACCTGGCGGCTGCTCCGGGTCGGGAGCGTTCTGCGGGTCCCCAGAACCCTGAGGGTCCTGCGACTCCTGCGGGTCCTGTGTGTCCTCTGCTTCTGGTGTTGTTGGTTCTTCTCCTGTTTTCTGCGGGTCTGCTGGGTCCGCTGGTGCAGGCGGTGCAGGCGGTGCAGGCGGTGCTTCCGGAGACGCTGCTTCGCGCCGGTCTTCCGCTGTTTTGTCGGCGCCCGGCGACTTCGCCCCGCGTCCTCGGCGCCGCTTCTTCGGGGAGCGCAGTTCCGTCATGAGATGTCCCCAGCGCTGCTCACGGCGGGACGCCAGTCCGAAAAGTGCATAAACGTATATTGAGTGACACGACCGGTCTTTGCCTGTTACGCGGCGAAAGCGCGTGTCGTTGGCAGCATGGCCCGCGTGACCCAGATGACCGACCGCCGCCCGTCGCTCGCCCCCGTGCGGAGCCGATCCGCCGTGCTGGCCGACTGCGTGCTGCGAGGTGGGCTCGCGGCGGCGCTCGGACTCGGCTCGCTCACCGTGCTGGTGATGCTGCTGTGGATCAGCTCGCCCTATCCCGACAGCGGGCCGGGCGGCGCGCTGCATGTCACCGCCGCGCTGTGGCTGCTGGCCCACGGCGTGGAGCTGACCAGGCACGACACCGCGTCCGGCGTTCCTGCCCCACTGGGCATGGTGCCGATGCTGCTGGTCGTCCTGCCCGTCTGGCTGGTCCAGCGGGCCGCGCGGGAGGCGTTCGACCCCGCGAACGGCCGTCCGGGGCCGTCGGTGCCGGGTGCTCTCTGTGCGGTGACCGGTGGTTATCTGCTGGTGGCCGCCGCTGTCGCCGCGTACGCGTCGGGCGGGGCGCTGTCCGTCGAACCGCTGAGCGCGCTGTGGCATCTGCCGCTCGTCGCCGGTGCCGCGGCGGCGGTGGGAGTGTGGCGGGCGCGCGTCTTCCCGCGCGAGCCGTTCAGCGGCTGGGGGCGCATGCGGATTCCCGGCGGCCCGCGGCTTTCCGCCGGCGTACGGCGTGCCTACGCCCACCCCGGGGTGGGCACCGCGCTGAGGGCCGGTGCTGCCGGAGTCGCCGTGCTGACCGGTGGGGGTGCGCTGCTGGTCGGCGGTTCGCTGGTGTGGCACGGGGGCGCCGCGCAAGAGTCGTTTCTGCGGCTGACCGGCGCCTTGTCGGGGCGGTTCACGGTCCTGCTGCTGGCTGCCGCGCTCGTGCCGAACGCGGCGCTGTGGGGGGCTTCGTACGCGCTGGGTCCCGGTTTCAGCCTCGGTGCCGGTTCGGCGGTGACACCGCTCATGGTGACCGGCAACGCCGCGCTTCCCTACTTCCCGCTGCTGGCCGCTCTGCCGGGTCCCGGGAGTGGTTCGCCGCTGAACTGGGCCGTCGCGGGTGTGCCGCTGGCCGCGGGCGTTGTGCTCGGCTGGTTCGTGACGCGGGTACGGGACGTACGGGACGAGAGCCGTGCCGGGACTGTCGGCGTCACCGCGCTCACGGCGCTGGCGGCGGCTGTCGTCTGTGCGGCGGCGGTGGCCGTTCTGGCTGCTCTGTCCGGCGGTCCGCTCGGTACCGGAAGGCTGACGTCCTTCGGCCCGGTGTGGTGGCGGACCAGCGTGGCTGCCCTCGCCTGGACTGTGGGAACGGGACTTCCGGTGGCACTGGTGCGGCGCTGGTGGGCGCTGCGGAGCAGCAGGCGTGTTCACCGGGCCGGGCCCGCTGTGGACGCCGCAGCCGCACGCGTGGAGGTGCCGGTCCCGGTGGAGGTGCCTGCTCCGTTCGGAGTCCCGGCCCTGGCGGAACCGGAGGCGTACGACGACGGGGCGGAAGACGGGGCGGACAGCGGGAACGACCACGGAGTAGACGGGAGAGCAGCGGACGGGGGAGTGGGCGACGGAGCACGGGTGGGGCGGTGGGCCCGGCTGTGGGCGTTTTCCGGGAGGCTGCTGGCGAAGTTCCCTCTCACGGATGCGCAGGACAGGGGTGCTCAGGAGCGGGAGTCGTCCTCGCCGCCTGCCGATTCCTTCGTACCTGTCGCGGCTTCCTCCTCCCCGGGCTCCCCGGGCTCCCCGGGCTCCCCGGGCGGGAACGACACAGGGGGAGAAGCCGGAGAGGCAGCCGAGGCCGGGGACGCCGGGGGGAGCGCTGGGACCGCTGCGAGTGCCGCTGTCCTCCACCCCGTGGAGAAGGAGGACGTTCCGGCCCCTGCCACGCCCGCCGGGGATACCGTGCCGGGCGCGGACGCCGACAGCAAGAGCGGTCTTCCGTCGCGATCAGCCGGGTCGGGGGCCGGGGCAGGGTCCGGCCCCGATCCGTCCCCCGGTGCCGGCGCCGACCCGGACATCTGGCCGCCGATGCCCTACGCGGACGAGGACTGAGGCCGCCCGTCTGTCCCCGTGCCTACTTCTTCGTACCGAGAAGCGGAACCAGCGAGTTCGGCAGCTTCTTGTTGCAGGCGATCTGGCCCTGCTTCGTGAGCGCGTCGTTCACGCAGGTGTAGTAGTCGCGGTACACGAGCTGCGCCGAGAACGTCAGGATCACGATCAGCAGCGCGAGCCCCGCGGTCACCATGCCGCTCACCGCGGCGGTGATCTGCTGCTTCGAGGAGGCTGCCGTCGCACCGGCATACGGGCCCGTATAAGGGCCGGGAGCGGGCGGCGCCGTCGGTGCCGGGGGAACGTCCGGGCCCGGCGGTGGCCCGTCGGTCGGGGCGGCCGGGTGCTGCGGCGCCGCCGTCCGGGATGCCGCGCCCTTGCTGCCGCCGGAATCCGGCTGAGGCTTCGCGCGCAGGGCGCTGATGCCCCAGTACAGCGCGAGCGCGCCCAGGAGCAGGCCGATCTCCGGCAGAGCGAACAGGGCGAAGAAGAAGGCCCACATTCCGGCGAGCAGCGCGTAGCGCGCCCTGCGCTGAGCCGGGTCCTTCGGATCCCAGCGCAGGCCGGGACCGGGACCGCCCTGGCCGCCGTTCCGCCCGTTTCCGGGATCGTTCGGGCCGCCGGTCGGGCGCTGGGGGTCGCCGCCGAACCCGCCGTCGTGGCGGCCCGGCTGAACCGGGCTCCACTGGCTCCCCCGGCCGGGGGACGACGGCGAGGACGAGTCGTCGCCGTCGTTGCCGTCACCGCTCCCGTCACCGCTTCCTTCACCGGATTCGCCGCCGTTGTCCTCGCTGCCCGCCGCGTGCTGCGGCTGCCGCGGCCGCCACGGCTGCTCCGGCCGGTCCGGGGGCGGCGGCGCGAACGGGTTGTCGTCGTCGGGCTCCGTCGAAGAGGGCCGGCGTTCCCGAAGCAGCAGTGAACCCTGCCCGTGCGGCGGGGTGCGGAGAGTCGCGCGGTGGCGTCGGTCCTGCATCTGGTGAACGTCTTCCCCTCATTCGGTTCCTGCCCGGGAGACAGGTCCTGTCCCCAGACGCTACCTCTCGGCCGTGCCCCCGTCCCGTGGGGGCCGTTCGGTGTGCCGGTATCGTTGCCGACGGTCGGCGCGTTCGTAGAGTTCCCCGTATCGGGGGATGCGCGCTATTCGTACGACCGCACAAGTCGTATCCAGAAAGGGCCCCGCCGTGGCCTCCCCGTCCTCTCCCGCCCGCGTGGTCGTGCTGGTCTCCGGTTCCGGAACCAATCTGCAGGCCCTGCTCGACGCGATCGCCGACGACCCGGCCGGCTACGGAGCCGAGATCGTCGCGGTCGGTGCTGACCGCGACGGCATCGCCGGACTCGACCGTGCCCGCGACGCGGGACTGCCGACCTTCGTCTGCAAGGTGAAGGAGTACGCGGACCGCGACGCGTGGGACGCGGCGCTGGCCGAGGCCACCGCCGCCCACGCGCCCGACCTGGTCGTGTCGGCCGGATTCATGAAGATCGTGGGGAAGCAGTTCCTCGCGGCCTTCGGCGGTCGGCTCGTCAATACGCATCCGGCGCTGCTGCCCGCCTTCCCCGGCGCCCACGGAGTGCGCGACGCGCTCGCGTACGGGGCCAGGGTCACCGGCTGCACCGTCCACTTCGTCGACGACGGCGTCGACACCGGACCGATCATCGCCCAGGGTGTGGTCGAGATCCGGGAGCAGGACGACGAAAGCGCTCTGCACGAGCGCATCAAGGAAGTCGAGCGGAAGCTGCTCGTCGATGTCGTGGGGCGTCTGGCCCGTAACGGCTACCGCATTGAGGGACGAAAGGTTCAGGTCGGTGCACACCGAGAACACGGACACCGTTAAGCCCATCCGGCGCGCGCTCGTCAGCGTCTACGACAAGTCGGGTCTGGAGGAGCTGGCCCTCGGGCTGCACGAGGCGGGCGTCACGCTCGTCTCCACCGGATCCACCGCGGCGAAGATCGCCGCTGCCGGTGTGCCGGTCACCAAGGTCGAGGAGCTCACCGGTTTCCCGGAGTGCCTCGACGGCCGGGTCAAGACGCTGCACCCCCGGGTGCACGCCGGGATCCTCGCCGATCTGCGCCTGGCGGACCACCGCAGGCAGCTCGCCGAGCTGGAGGTGGAGCCCTTCGACCTGGTCGTGGTGAACCTCTACCCCTTCACCGAGACCGTCGCGTCCGGTGCCACTCCCGACGAGTGCGTCGAGCAGATCGACATCGGCGGCCCCTCGATGGTGCGGGCCGCCGCCAAGAACCACCCGTCGGTGGCCGTCGTCACCAGCCCCGGTCGGTACGCGGACGTCCTCACCGCCGTCAGGGGCGGCGGCTTCGACCTGACCGCGCGCAAGCGGCTCGCGGCCGAGGCGTTCCGGCACACCGCCGCGTACGACGTGGCGGTCGCCGGCTGGTTCGCCGATGACTACGCGGCGGCCGACGACAGCGGCTTCCCCGAGTTCCTCGGCGCCACGTACGAGCGCGGGAACGTCCTGCGCTACGGCGAGAACCCGCACCAGGGCGCCGCGCTGTACGTCTCGGGTACGGGCGGCCTCGCCCAGGCCGAGCAGCTGCACGGCAAGGAGATGTCGTACAACAACTACACGGACACCGACGCCGCGCGCCGGGCCGCGTACGACCACGCCGAGCCCTGCGTGGCGATCATCAAGCACGCCAATCCCTGTGGCATCGCGATCGGCGCGGACCTCGCCGAGGCCCACCGCAAGGCGCACGCCTGCGACCCGGTGTCCGCGTACGGCGGTGTGATCGCGGTCAACCGTCCGGTCACCGTGGCACTCGCCGAGCAGATCGCCCCGATCTTCACCGAGGTCGTCGTCGCTCCGGCGTACGAGGACGGCGCGGTCGACGTGCTGGCACGCAAGAAGAACATCCGGGTGCTGCGCTGCCCCGACGCCCCGTCGGCCGCGGCCGAGGTCAAGCAGATCGACGGCGGCGCGCTGCTCCAGGTCACCGACCGGCTCCAGGCCGAGGGCGACGACCCGGCGAACTGGACACTCGCGTCCGGTGACGCGCTCGACGCGGCCGGGCTGGCCGAGCTGTCGTTCGCCTGGAAGGCGTGCCGTGCGGTGAAGTCCAACGCGATTCTGCTGGCCAAGGACGGCGCGTCCGTCGGTGTGGGAATGGGCCAGGTCAACCGGGTGGACTCCGCGAAGCTCGCTGTCGAGCGCGCGGGAGAGGAGCGGGCGCGGGGGGCGTACGCCGCTTCGGACGCGTTCTTCCCGTTCCCCGACGGCTTCGAGATCCTGGCGAACGCAGGGGTCAGCGCCGTGGTGCAGCCGGGCGGCTCGGTCCGTGACGAGCTGGTCGTGGAGGCCGCCAGGAAGGCGGGCGTGACGATGTACTTCACGGGCACGCGGCACTTCTTCCACTGAGCGGACTTCCACCGGGCGGACTTCCGCCGGGCGGACACTGACACGGCCGAGGGCCGTAACTCCATGCGCTCTGCGCAGGGGTTACGGCCCTCGGGGCCCAGCAGGACGCGGGTCAGCCGACCTTGACGACCACGGTCGAGCAGATCTTGTCCGCGAACGTCTGCTTCTTGGAGTCCCACGCCGGCCACAGCCAGCCCAGGTAGCAGGCGATGCTGTCCACGAAGTGGGCCAGGTAGCGGACGAACGCCATGCCGAAGCCCAGCGTCTGGCCGTCGGCCTCGCGCAGCAGGCTGATACCGAGGGCCTTCTTGCCGACGAACTGGCCGGTGGTGCCCTCCTTGTAGAGCTTGAAGAGCCCAAGCCCGATGCCGAGGAGGACGCCGACCAGAACGAGGGCCGCGCCCACGCCGCCGCCGATGCCGCGGCCTATGGCGAGGACGATGCCGTACGGGATGCCGATGACCAGACCGTCGATCAGGAGCGCGCCGAACCGGCTCCACCAGCCCGCGAACTGGGGCTGGCCGCCGTAACCACCCTGCTCCGGGTAGCCGCCACCGCCGTAGGGCTGGACCGGCGGGGCCTGCGGGTAGCCGTAACCGGGCTGCTGCGGCACGCCCTGCGGGGCCTGCTGCGGGTATCCGTAACCCTGCTGCGGCGGCTGCTGGGGCTGGCCCTGCGGCTGTCCCGGCGGCGGGCCGTAGGGGTTGTTCGGGTTCGGGTCGCCAAAGCTCATGGCTGAATTCCTCCGTTGATTCATGCGGGGACGGCGCGGTTCGAGCGGAGGATTGGTGAAAGAAACGACAGAGCGGTCTGCCCCCCGACACTGGCCGCGGCACTGCGAACCACATGCTTCTCAATGGCGCGTAAGTTTGTCCAGTCGCAGTGCTCATGTGTTGTGCAAGTGCAACTTGGGCGATCATGCCGCCCCCTGAAAGAATGGCTCGTATGACAGCCCAGATTCTCGATGGCAAGGCCACCGCGGCCGCGATCAAGTCCGATCTGACCGTCCGCGTGGCGGCCCTCAAGGAGAAGGGTGTGGCCCCCGGTCTCGGCACCCTGCTCGTCGGCGACGACCCCGGCAGCCGGTGGTACGTGAACGGCAAGCACCGCGACTGCGCCGAGGTCGGTATCGGGTCCATCCAGCGCGAACTCCCCGACACCGCAACGCAGGAGGACATCGAGGCGGTCGTCCGGGAGCTCAACGAGAACCCCGAGTGCACGGGGTACATCGTGCAGTTGCCGCTCCCGAAGGGCATCGACACCAACCGGATCCTCGGGCTGATGGACCCGGCCAAGGACGCCGACGGGCTGCACCCGACCAGCCTCGGCAAGCTGGTGCTGAACGAGGAGGGGCCGCTGCCCTGCACCCCGTACGGCATCATCCAGCTGCTGCGCCACCACGGTGTGGAGATCAACGGGGCGCATGTCGTGGTCGTCGGCCGCGGTATCACCGTCGGGCGCTCGATCCCGCTGCTGCTGACCCGCAAGTCCGAGAACGCGACCGTCACCCAGTGCCACACCGGCACCCGTGACCTTCCCGCGCTGCTCAAGCAGGCGGACATCATCGTCTCCGCGGCCGGGGTCCGGCACATCATCAACCCCGAGGACGTCAAGCCGGGGGCCGCTGTCCTCGACGTCGGCGTCAGCCGGGACGAGAACGGCAAGATCGCCGGAGACGTGCACCCCGGCGTCGCGGAGGTGGCCGGCTGGGTCTCTCCGAACCCGGGTGGGGTGGGCCCGATGACCCGCGCGCAGCTGCTGGTGAACGTCGTGGAGGCGGCGGAGCGCAGTGTCGGCTGACGCGGCCGCACGGACGGGGCCCGAGGAGTCGGGCAGGCCCGGGGCGCGGCGCAAGGGCGCGAAGGCGGAGAAGCCGGCCAGGCCTGAGCCCGCCACGCCCGAGCCCGCCACGCCTGAGCCCGACGAGGCCGAGGGCGCTGATCGCGAGGGCGCTGATCGAGAGGGTGCTGATCGAGAGGGTGCTGGACCGGACGGGGATTCCGGGTCCGGGAACTCCGAACCCGTGGGTGATGAGTCCGGGAGCACCGAACCCGCGGGTGCCGAGTCCCAGGAGCCTGCCGCGCCCGATGGGGAGGACGCCGTCAGCGCTCCAGGCCCGGACGGCGAGCCGGTCCGGACGACGCGGCGCTTTCCCCGCGTGACGCGGGACACCGCGCGTCCCGAGGGCGGCGGCCGGGCGGCCCCCGGTGACGCGCCCGCGCCCGCCAGGCAGTGGCCGCTGCTCACGGTGCTCGTCACGATCGGCGTCGGTCTGTTGCTCGTTGCCTTCGACGTGACTCGGGTGGGGCTGCTGCTGGTCGGGGTCGCTCTGATCGGTGGCGCCGTGATGCGCTGGTGGGTGCGTTCCGTCGGGATGCTCGCGGTGCGCTCGCGCTTCACGGACATGGTGACGTACGGGGTGCTCGGCGTTGTGATCACGCTGCTCGCGCTCATGGTGCAGCCCGACCCGTGGCTGAAGCTGCCGTTCCTGGAAGGGCTGATGCGTTTCACCGTGCGGTGACGCGGAACTGCCCTGTGGCGGCGGGCCGATGACCGCTCGTACGGCTGTCGTCCGCCGGAAGACCGACCGGGAGACCGGCCGGAGGACCGGTGGAAGCCCGGCGAAAAATAAAAAAGAATCGGGGGGAGTGGTCCGCGATTCCCGGGGCATGCGGATGGCATCCCCCCACGGGTGCTTGCACCCGGCGGTGGCCGCCCGCGTCTCTCCCCCCCCCCCTGGCGCGGACGGCCACCGCCGCTGCAGGTGACAGCTCGGCCGGTGCGGACCGGCCGCACCGCACCGCCCTTGGGTGCCCGTGAGTGCCCGTGATGAGGGGTCCGCAGGGTCAACGCGCTTCCCCGCACGGGGTGTACGAGGCCGGTGTGCGGCGTGCCACACGGGGGCGGGAGCCGGGCACGCGCGGGGTCCGATAGCCTGACGTCGGAAGTCTCTTCACATCAAGATTCAGTTCATGGTGTGAGCATCCGGGATTTCCCGCACCAGGGGCAGGGACCCCCACCGCCAGCTGTCTTACGGAGAACGCCATGACCCGCACTCCTGTGAATGTCACCGTCACCGGCGCGGCCGGCCAGATCGGCTACGCGCTGCTCTTCCGCATCGCCTCGGGCCACCTGCTCGGCTCGGACGTGCCGGTCAAGCTGCGTCTCCTGGAGATCCCGCAGGGGCTGAAGGCCGCCGAGGGCACCGCGATGGAGCTCGACGACTGCGCCTTCCCGCTGCTCCGCGGCATCGAGATCACGGACGACCCGAACGTCGCCTTCGCCGGTGCCAACGTCGCGCTCCTGGTCGGCGCCCGCCCCCGCACCAAGGGCATGGAGCGCGGTGACCTGCTCGCGGCCAACGGTGGCATCTTCGGTCCGCAGGGCAAGGCCATCAACGACAACGCCGCGGACGACATCAAGGTCCTGGTCGTCGGCAACCCGGCCAACACCAACGCGCTCATCGCGCAGGCCTCGGCCCCGGACGTACCGGCCGACCGCTTCACCGCGATGACCCGCCTCGACCACAACCGGGCGATCTCGCAGCTCTCGCAGAAGACCGGCGTTCCGGTATCCGAGATCCGCCGTCTCACCATCTGGGGCAACCACTCCGCCACGCAGTACCCGGACATCTTCCACGCCGAGGTCGCGGGCAAGAACGCCGCCGAGACCGTCAACGACGAGAAGTGGCTGGCCGACACGTTCATCCCGACCGTCGCCAAGCGCGGCGCGGCGATCATCGAGGCGCGTGGCGCGTCCTCGGCCGCCTCGGCCGCGAACGCCGCCATCGACCACGTCCACACCTGGGTCAACGGCACGGCGGACGGCGACTGGACCTCGATGGGTATCCCGTCGGACGGCTCCTACGGTGTCCCCGAGGGCCTCATCTCGTCCTTCCCGGTCACCACGAAGGGCGGAAAGTACGAGATCGTCCAGGGCCTGGAGATCAATGACTTCTCGCGCGCCCGCATCGACGCGTCGGTGAAGGAGCTCTCCGAGGAGCGCGACGCGGTCCGCGAGCTCGGCCTGATCTGAGCCGGATTCCCGTACGTCCGCTCTGCGGACCTGCGGCTCTTCCGCTGTGTGGGAACGCCCCCGGTGACCTGTGGTCGCCGGGGGCGTTTTCGTTCGCTCGAACCGGTGCGCCGGTTCGTCGGCGCGTCCCGGTTCGTCAGCGCTCCGGTTCGTCAGCGTGGCAGCGCGTCAGCTCTTCAGGGCGTTCGCGTCCTGGCGCAGCCGTTCCATCGACTGCCGGTGCAGGCCGGGGCCGAACGTGATGCGGGTGGCGCCCAGCGCGCCCAGCTCCTGCGGTGACGGACCGTCCGGCCGGAAGAGTGCGTTGAGCGGCGCCCCGATCCCGGACGCCAGGCCGGGCAGCTGGTCCGGCGGCGCCATGATCGGGTAGACACCGTCGGCGCCCGCTGCCAGGTAACGGAGGGCGCGGTCGATGGCCTGCGCCGGATCGTGTACGCCACGGATGTACGTATCCACGCGGGCGTTGATGAACAGGTCGTCTCCCGCCGCCGCGCGGACCGCCGCGAGCCGGTCCGCGTTCTCCTGCGGGTCATTGAGGACTCCGCCCGACGAGTCCTCCAGATTGCAGCCGACGGCGCCGGTGTCGAGCAGCCGCTCGGCGAGTTCGTCCGGGGGCAGGCCGTACCCGGCCTCGATGTCCGCCGAGACGGCCACGCCGGAGCCCTCGACCGCCCGGACGATCCGGCCGATCGCGGCGAACATCTCGTCGGCCGGGACCTCCCCGTCCGCGTAACCGAGTGCGGCCGATACTCCGGCGCTCGGGGTGGCGAGCGCCGGAAACCCGGCTTCCGCGAAGACGCGGGCGCTCGCCGCGTCCCACGGGCCGGGAAGCACCAGCGGATCGCCGGGGGGCCGGCCCAGGTGGAGACTGCGGAAGTCCGTCATGGCGGGGTCCTTCAGTGGTGGTGGGCGGGGGAAGCCGGAGTGGGCAGGGTGACGGCGGCCGGTCGGTGGCGGCCGTCAGTGGCGGTGGGCGAGGGAGCCCGGCGTGTAGTGGCCCGGCACCAGGCGGGCGGAGACGCTGAGGCGGTTCCAGGAGTTGATCACGGTGATCGCCGCGATCAGCTGGGCCAGCTCGGTCTCGTCGAAGTGCTCGGCGGCGTGCGCGTACACCTCGTCCGGTACGAATCCGTCGGTGAGGACCGTGATGGCCTCGGTCAGCTCGATCGCCGCGATCTCCTTCGCGGTGTAGAAGTGCTTCGACTCCTCCCAGCCGCTCAGCTGCACGATCCGCTCGACCGACTCGCCCGCGGCGAGAGCGTCCTTGGAGTGCATGTCGATGCAGAAGGCACAGTGGTTGATCTGCGAGGCGCGGATCTTCACCAGTTCGACCAGGGTCGGATCGAGACCGCGCCGGGCTGCCGCATCCAGGTTGATCATGGCCTTGTAGACCTCGGGGGCGAGCTTCGCCAGGTGGAGGCGGGGGGTGTGCTCGGGAAGGTACTCCGGTGCCGGGGCCGAGGCGTTCGTGCTGTTCGCGGAGGAAGCGATGTCCGTCATGTCTCTTATGCCTCTCATGCCTGGTTCGTCGTGCATAGGCAACGCTACGGGAGATATGGCGCAGGGGTATGGTCCATTTCTGTGACGGATTCCTGGGCCACTTTCGGTGTAGACCTGCATCTGGACCTCACCGGACCCGGGCTGCGGGTCGGGCTCGCCGACGCGTTGCGGCAAGCCGTCCGTACGGGTCGGCTGGCGCCGGGGGCCCGGCTGCCCTCCTCGCGTACGCTCGCCGTCGATCTGGGCGTGGCCCGCAACACCGTCGCCGACGCCTACGCCGAACTGGTGGCCGAGGGCTGGCTGACCGCCCGGCAGGGTTCGGGGACGAGGGTGGCCCCGCGGAGCGTGCCGCGCGGAGTGCCGAAGCCGGCCGCTGTCCGGCGGCCGCGGCGGGGCGGGCCCGCGTACAACCTCAGGCCCGGATCGCCCGACCTTGCGTCCTTCCCGCGTACGGAGTGGCTCAGGGCGTCGCGGAAGGCGCTGACCGCGGCGCCCCACGACGCGTTCGGCTACGGCGACCCGCAGGGCCGCTCCGAGCTGCGCACCGCGCTGGCGGGCTATCTGGCGCGGGCGCGCGGTGTCCACGCCGACCCGGACCGCATCGTGGTCTGTGCCGGGTTCGCCCACGCGCTGATGCTGCTGGGGACGGTGCTGCGGGGGAGACGGGTGCGGGACGTGGCTGTCGAGTCGTACGGACTCGATCTGCACTGGAACCTGCTCGTCGACGCCGGGCTGCGCACGCGGGCCCTGCCGCTGGACGGATTCGGCTCACGCACGGACGAACTGGGGCGCGAGGGAGCGGTGCTGATGACGCCGGCGCACCAGTTCCCGATGGGCGTCCCCCTCCACCCGGACCGGCGAACCGCCGCCGTCGACTGGGCCAGGACCACGGACGGGGTGATTCTGGAGGACGACTACGACGGGGAGTTCCGCTACGACCGCCAGCCGGTCGGGGCGCTCCAGGGGCTGGATCCCGAGCGGGTCGTCTACTGCGGTACGGCCAGCAAGTCCATCGCACCCGGAGTGCGGCTCGGCTGGCTGGTGCTGCCCGAGTCGATGGTGGCGGAGGTCGTGGAGGCGAAGGGGAACAGCGACTGGATGTCCAGCTCGCTGGAGCAGCTGACGCTGGCGGAGTTCATCGGCTCCGGTGCGTACGACCGGCATGTCCGCTCGATGCGGCTGCGCTACCGGCGGCGGCGCGACCAGCTGGTGGCGGCCCTGGCCGAACGGGCGCCCGGCATCAGGGTGTCCGGGATCGCGGCCGGACTGCACGCCGTACTGGAACTGCCCCCGGGCACCGAGCAGTCGGTCGTCCAGGCGGCGGCCTGGCAGGGCCTCGCGCTGAACGGCGGTTCCCAGTTCCGGCACGCGGACGTACGGGATGGACGCGACATACTGGTCGTCGGATACGGAACGCCGTCGGACAGCGCGTGGGCGGGCGCGCTGGACGCGTTGTGCCGGGTGCTGCCGTAGGGGTGTGCCGGCCTCGGGCTTGCTGACGCGGCTGGGGCTTCAGGCGTCGGCCGGTGTCCGGGGCGATGCGGCGGGGGCCTCCCCGAACCGGGCCAGTGCGAGTGCTCCCGCGACGGCCACCGCGAAGCCCGCCACCGCAAGCGGGGCAAGGCCCTCCCTCGTACGGTCGCCGAGCCAGACCACGCCGACCAGGGCGGGTCCGATCGTCTCGCCGATGACCATGCCCGCGGTGGCCGTGGTCACCGAACCGCGCTGCAGCGCCGAGGTGAGCAGCAGGAAGGCCGAACCGCCGCCGACGAGCAGGGCGTACAGCGCCGGGTTGGTGAAATCGACGGAGTCGATGAGGCGCACCGCCACTTCGACCACTCCGAAGCCCACCCCGGAACCGAGGCCGAGCACCAGGGCCCGCGCCCTGCCCTTGAGGTGCCCGGCCATCGTGCCGACCAGGAGGACCGCGAGCGCGATCCCGAGCATCGACCAGCGCAGTGCCGACGACCCGGCCGTGTGGCCCTCGGCCCCGGAGGCGAGGCCGAGCATCCCGAGGCCCGCGCACACGACGGCCACCGCGCCCCATTCGGTACCGGAGAGCCGGACGCCGAGGATGCGGGACGCCACCACGGCGGTGACCGCGAGACTCGCGGCGAGTGCGGCACCGACCGCGTAGATGGGGAGCGTGCGCAGGGCGATGATCTGGAGGACGAAGCCGAGCCCGTCGAGACCGAGCCCCACGATGTAGCGCCACTGGCGCAGGGCGCGCAGGAGCAGCGCGGCGTCCACGCCCGAACCGGTTCCCGGTGCGGAGGCGCGGGCCGCGGCGGCCTGGAGCACGGAGGCCGTGCCGAAGCAGACCGCTGAACCGACGGCACAGATCATTCCAAGGAGCACGAAAGGACTCTAGTTGTGCGGGAGAAGGGCCCAGCACCGGCCATCGGCGGGGACGACATCTAGTCTGTACACCGACAGGCCCTACCGAAGGGCCTGTACGACGGGGGAGGTCGGCGGAGATGCGCAAGATGCGGTCGGGTGCTGTGGTGCTCGGGGGGATGGGGATTCTGGCGGCGACGCTCTCCGCCTGCGGTTCCGACGTGGACAAGCGGTGTGTCGATCCGGCTACGCACAAGCAGCTGCCGAAGTACGAGTGCACCGACAGCTCCGGACGCGGCACGTACTACTACGGCGGCTCGTCCAAGCACGGCAAGGTTTCGGGTGGCAGCTTCAGCAAGCCCTCGGTGCACCGCGGCGGCTTCGGCGGCGGGTCCCACGGCGGCGGCTCTCACTCCGGCGGCGGCTGAGCCGGGCACGCACCGGATCAGCGGAACGTACGGCCAGGGCACTGGAACAGCTGGAACAGGCGGACACCATGCAGCGCCACACCATAGAACCGCGCCCCGGCTGGCAGCAGATCGTCGAGGAGCAGGGTCTGGTCTATCCGCTGACCCGCTATCCCGACGACTCCCTGCGCCCGTACTGGGACGAGAGCGCGTACTACTCGTTCTCCCTCTCCGAGGTCGAGGCGCTGGAGGAGGTGGTCGAGGAGCTGCATGTGATGTGTCTCGCCGCTGCCGCCCACATCGTCGACCACGACCGCTTCGCCGAGCTGGGCATCACCGATCCCCGGCTGGCCCGGCTGGTCGGTGAATCCTGGCGCCGGCGGGACGAACTGCCGTCCGTCTACGCGCGGTTCGACCTCCGGTACGACGGCACCGGTCCGGCGAAAATGCTGGAGTACAACGCGGACACCCCGACCTCGCTGGTGGAGGCCGCCAGCCCCCAGTGGTTCTGGATGGAGGACCGCTTCCCGGGCGCGGACCAGTGGAACTCCCTGCACGAACGGCTCGTCGCCGCCTGGAAACGGCAGGCCCGGCTGCTGCCACCGGGACCCCTGCACTTCGTGCACTCCGAGGCCGACGAACTCGGCGAGGACCTGATGACGGCCGCCTATCTGCGGGAGACCGCCCAGCAGGCCGGGATCGACACCGAGGCGCTCTCGGTGGAACGGATCGGCTGGGACCCGCTGTCCGGCCGGTTCGTCGACGAGCGGATGCGTTTCATCCGCAGCTGCTTCAAGCTCTACCCGTGGGAGTGGCTGACGACGGACAGCTTCGGGCCGCACGTCCTGGACACGCTGGACAACGGCGGCTCCACCGGCTCCACCTGCTGGATAGAGCCCGCCTGGAAGATGCTGCTCTCCAACAAGGCACTGCTCGCCGTGGTCTGGGAGCTGTACCCCGGGCACCCGAATCTGCTGCCCGCCTACCTGGACGGACCGCGCGAACTCGCCCTGTCGAAGGGGTACGTCTCCAAGCCGCTGCTCGGCCGCGAGGGCGCGGGGGTCCTGCTCCACGAGCCGAGCACGGACACGGGGGCGGACGCGGGCCCGGCCCCGGGTGCGGGTTCAGGCGCAGGACCCGGTGCGGGTTCCGGCGCAGGACCCTTCGCAGGGTCCGGCGCGGGACCGGGCGCCGGTGGTGCCCGGGCCGACGAGGCCTGCTGCTACCAGGAGTTGGCTCCGCTGCCCGACTTCGACGGCAACCGGGTGGTGCTCGGCGCGTGGGTGGTCGAGGACGAGGCAGCGGGGCTCGGTATCAGGGAGTCGGCGGGGCCGGTGACGGACGAGTACGCCCGCTTCCTGCCCCACGTCATCCTGTGAACCGCACCGCCGGGTAGGCCTGCGCCACCGCCTCAGATGTTCAGCACGCTCCGGAGCTGGGCGAGCCCCCAGTCCAGATCCTCCTTACTGACCACCAGCGGCGGGGCGATCCGGATGGTGGATCCATGGGTGTCCTTGACCAGCACCCCGAGATCCATCAGCTTCTCCGAGATCTCCCGGCCGGTGCCGTGGGCCGGGGCGATGTCCACCCCGGCCCACAGCCCGCGTCCGCGTACGGCCTCCACCGCACCGCTTCCCACCAGTAGTCCCAGTTCACGGTGGAGATGATGGCCCAGTTCGGTCGCCCTCTGCTGGAACTCGCCGGTCCGCAGCATCGCCATGACCTCCAGGGCGACGGCACACGCCAGCGGGTTTCCGCCGAAGGTGGATCCGTGCTCGCCGGGCCGGAAGACCCCCAGCACCTCCGCCGACGAGACGACCGCCGACACCGGCACCACCCCGCCGCCGAGCGCCTTGCCCAGGATGTACATGTCCGGCACGACACCCTCGTGCTCGCAGGCGAAGGTCTTCCCGGTCCTGCCGAGACCGGACTGGATCTCGTCGGCGATGAACAGCACGTTCCTGGCGCGCGTCAGTTCCCGTACGCCCGACAGATAGCCGGCCGGTGGCACCAGCACTCCGGCCTCGCCCTGGATGGGTTCGAGCAGCACCGCCACGGTGTTGGCGTCGACGGCCGCTTCCAGGGCGGCCAGGTCTCCGTACGGCACGATCTCGAAGCCCGGCGTGTACGGGCCGAAGTCCGCTCTGGCCTCGGCGTCCGTCGAGAAGCTGACGATCGTGGTCGTCCGGCCGTGGAAGTTGTTCTCGGCGACGATGATCTTCGCCTGTCCGTCCGGTACGCCCTTGACCTTGTAGCCCCACTTGCGGGCGGTCTTCACCGCCGTCTCCACCGCCTCGGCCCCGGTGTTCATGGGCAGCACCATCTCCATGCCGCACAGCTCGGCGAGCTGAGTGGAGAAGTCGGCGAACCGGTCGTGGTGGAAGGCCCGGGAGGTGAGCGTGACCCGCTCCAGCTGGGCCTTGGCGGCGTCGATCAACCGGCGGTTGGCATGGCCGAAGTTGAGCGCCGAGTAACCGGCGAGCATGTCGAGGTAGCGGCGCCCCTCGACGTCGGTCATCCACGCACCGTCCGCGGACGCGACGACGACGGGCAGCGGGTGGTAGTTGTGTGCGCTGTGCGCTTCGGTGGAGGAGATCGATGTTTCCGTAACTGACACGGGTTCTCCGTTCTCAGGGCGTACGGCTTTTACGGCGTACGGGCCATACGGGCGCGGGTCCTACGGTGTTCGGGTCATCGTGTGCTCATTCCTATCGTCGGCTGCGGCGGGCAGGAAGAAACCTTGTGGACCGGCGCGCCGGGTGGGCGTGGGGCGCCGGGGCGTACCGCACGGCGATCCCGTCGGTGCCCGTCTCCGGCCCGCCCGGCCCCTCGAACCAGTCGAGGCGACTGCGTGCCCAGGCACGGGCCCGTTCGAACCGGCCCGGCTCCGGAGGCCGTGCGGGCTCCCCGGTGGGAGCCTGCACCCCCTCGGCCACGATCCGTGCCAGCACCCGCTCGGCCATCGACGGCCCCGGCACCGGCCCTCCCGGCCCTCCCGGACCTCCCGGTCCGCACTGTCCCCCTCTTGCGCTCTGCGCCCCGCCCGCGCTCTGCTCTCCGCCTGCTGCCCGGTCTTCGTCTGCTCGCTGGTCCCCGCCGGCACCGTGGTCTTCGCTCGTGCCCCGCCCGTCGAGCGCGCGGCCCAGGGCCCGCAGTTCCGCGGGGAGCCATGGATCCGGACCACGCCGTCCGCCCTCGCCCGTACCGCCCTCGCCCGTACGGGGCATGTCCCCACCCGGCATGTCCCTACCGCGCATGTCTCTCGGCTCCCTTCGTGTTTCTCGCGCTCGCGCTC
The DNA here is from genome assembly GCF_041438865.1 of Streptomyces sp. NBC_01471. Taxonomy (NCBI): domain Bacteria; kingdom Bacillati; phylum Actinomycetota; class Actinomycetes; order Kitasatosporales; family Streptomycetaceae; genus Streptomyces; species Streptomyces sp. NBC_01471. Next base: position 2,877,127 of record NZ_CP109450.1, on the reverse strand, counting down.
GCGCTCCCGCTCCCGCTCCCGCTCCCGCTCCCGCTCGCGCCCTCGTCCGACGTCCGGTTGCCGTCCGGCGGGGGAAGCAGTTTGCTCAGCTTCTTCAAGGCGCGGTTCAACCGTGACTTCACCGTGCCGCGCGGCCAGCCCAGCGCCTCCGCCGTCTCCGCCTCGTCCATCTCCAGCAGATAGCGGTACGTCACGACGAGCCGCTGCTCGGTGCTCAACCGGTCCAGCGCCGCCAGCAGCAGCGCCCGGCGCTCCTGCAGCAGGGCCGCCACCGCGGGATCCGCCGACTCCGGTATCAGCGGCTCCGCCTCCGCCAGCGCTGCCTCACGTCCCGCCGCGGACCGCAGCCGGCCCGCCGAGCGCAGTGTGTTCCGCGTCTCGTTCATCACGATCCGCAGCAGCCAGGGGCGGAACGACGCGCCCGGCGTGAAGTGGTCCAGTGCCCGGTAGGCCTTGAAGAAGGCCGACTGCACCACATCCTCCGCGTCCGCACCGGCCCCGAACGCGGCCGCCGCGCGCAGTGCGATGCCGGTGTACGCACGCACCAGCACGGCGTACGCCTGTGCGTCACCCGCCCGCACGCGCGCAATCACTCCGGCCTCGTCCGCCGAAGCGTCCTCGGCCCCGCCCACCGCAACGGCTGTGGCTCGGCCTGCGTCTCTGCCTGCGTCTTTGCTTCTGTCTCTGCCTGCGACCGTGTCTCTGTCGTCTGTGACGGTGTCTCTGTCTGTGGCCCCGTCGGCAACGGCGACGTGGCTCCCCTCCCGCGTTCTCACATCTTTCATACACCGCGCGACGGAGATCGGTTCCGCACCTGAGAGAATGCTGTACATGGCCTCAGACCGTCCCCGGGTGCTCTCCGGGATCCAGCCCACGTCAGGCTCGTTCCACCTCGGCAACTACCTCGGCGCCGTGCGCCAGTGGGTAGCCCTGCAGGAGTCGCACGACGCGTACTACATGGTCGTAGACCTGCACGCGATCACCGTCCCGCAGGACCCCGCCGAGCTGCGCGCCAACACCCGGCTCGCGGCGGCTCAGCTCCTCGCGTCCGGCCTCGACCCCGAGCGCTGCACGCTCTTCGTGCAGAGCCATGTGCCCGAGCACGCCCAGCTCGGCTGGGTCATGAACTGCCTGGCCGGGTTCGGCGAGGCCAGCCGGATGACCCAGTTCAAGGACAAGTCGGCCAAGCAGGGCGCCGACCGTGCGACCGTCGGCCTCTTCACGTATCCGATCCTCCAGGTCGCCGACATCCTGCTCTACCAGGCCCATCAGGTCCCCGTCGGCGAGGACCAGCGCCAGCACGTCGAGCTGACCCGCGACCTCGCCGAGCGGTTCAACAGCCGGTTCGGCGCGACCTTCACGGTTCCGGAGCCGTACATCCTCAAGGAGACGGCGAAGATCTACGACCTCCAGGACCCCTCGGCCAAGATGAGCAAGTCGGCGGCCTCGCCCAAGGGCCTGATCAGCCTGCTCGACGAGCCGAAGGTCTCGGTGAAGAAGGTCAAGAGCGCGGTGACCGACACCGACACGGTGATCCGCTACGACCCGGTGGCGAAGCCCGGCGTGTCGAACCTGCTGACCATCAACTCGACGCTCACCGGCACGAGCATCGCCGACCTGGAGCAGCAGTACGAGGGCAAGATGTACGGCGCGCTCAAGACCGACCTCGCCGAGATCGTCGCCGACTTCGTCACACCCTTCAGGGCCCGGACCCAGGAGTACTTGGACGACCCGGAGACGCTGGACTCCCTGCTCGCCAAGGGTGCGGAGAAGGCCCGTACGGTCGCCGCCGAGACCCTGGCCCAGGCGTACGAGCGGCTGGGGTTCCTGCCGGCCAAGCACTGACCCGGAGCCTGTGACCTTGGACTCTGGCCAGGCGGACGGGGGGCCGCCACACTGCTCGCATAATGGTCGGGCAGGCATCCGGAAGCATCCGACAGCGGAGGAGAACGACGTGGGGACCGTAACGCTCGGCGTTTCGATCGCGGTCCCGGAGCCGTACGGCAGCCTGCTCCAGGAGCAGCGCGCGGGCTTCGGGGACTCTGCCGCGCACGGCATCCCGACCCACGTCACTCTCGTCCCGCCGACGGAGGCCGACTCCGCGTCGCTGCCCGCGATCGAGGCCCATCTCGCCTCGGTCGCGGCCGCGAACCGGGCCTTCCCGATGCGGCTGTACGGGACGGGAACGTTCCGGCCGCTCTCGCCGGTCGTCTTCGTCCAGGTGGTGACGGGCGGTTCGGCCTGTTCCTGGCTCCAGCAGCAGATCAGGGACCCCTCGGGGCCGCTGGTACGCGAGCTCCAGTTCCCGTACCACCCGCATGTGACGGTCGCACACGCCATCTCCGACGACGAGATGGACCGCGCCTTCGAGGCGCTCGCCACCTTCGAGGCGACGTGGACCTGTGGCTCCTTCGCGCTGTACGAGCAGGGGGCGGACGGCGTGTGGCGGAAGCTGCGCGAGTACGCGTTCGGCGGCGGGGGCGGCGTCGTCCCCGGGCCGAGCGTGTCCCGGGAAGCCCCCGCCTCGCCGTCCCTGCCGTCGCTCCCTTAGGACGTCGGACGCCGTCGCTCCCTTAGGACGTCGGGCGCCGTCGCTCCCGTAGGACCTCAGACCGGGAGCCGCCTGAACAGTGGCCTCGGGGCGTGCCGCAGTGCCGACATGACCACCCGCAGGGTGCCCGGCACCCAGACGGTCTCCGACCGGCGGCGCAGGCCCGTCTCGATGGCCAGGGCCACCGCCTCCGGCGTGGTGGCCAGGGGGGCCTCCTCCAGACCCGCCGTCATCTTCGAGCGGACGAAGCCGGGGCGCACCACCATCACATGGACCCCGGTGCCGTGCAGCGCGTCGCCGAGTCCCTGGGCGAAGGCGTCGAGGCCCGCCTTGCTCGACCCGTAGATGAAGTTGGCCCTGCGGGCGCGCTCGCCCGCCACCGACGAGAGCACCACCAGCGAGCCATGGCCCTGTCCCTGGAGCGCCTTGGCACAGATCAGGCCCGCGGAGACCGCCCCGGTGTAGTTGGTCTGCGCGACCCGGACCGCGGACAGCGGAGCGCTCTCGTCGCGGGCCTGGTCGCCCAGCACGCCGAAGGCCAGCAGCACCATGTCGATGTCGCCCTCCGCGAACACCTTGCCCAGCGTCTCCTCGTGGGAGTCCGGGTCCAGAGCGTCGAAGGCGGCTGTGCGGACCTCCGCGCCCAGGGAGCGGACATGGGCGGCGGCCGCGTCGAGCGCGGGGGACGGGCGCCCGGCCAGCCAGACCGTCCGGGTGCGTCGGGTCACCAGGCGGCGGGCCGTGGCGAGGGCGATCTCGGACGTACCGCCGAGGATCAGCAGGGACTGGGGGGCACCGAAAGCGTCTTTCATGGCTGCTTCCTCGGGGTCGGGGTCGGGGATGGGGCTGTGGGTGCGGGCTGTGGGCCGGCGGCCCGGACGGCGTGCGGTCAGAGGCCGAGACGGCGGGAGAGGTCCGACGTGAAGACCGCGCCCGGGTCCAGTTCGGCGCGCAGCGCCCGGAAGTCGGCGAGGCGGGGGTACATCGCGGCCAGCAGATCGGGGCGCAGCCGGGAGTCCTTCGCCAGGTAGACACGGCCGCCGGCCCCGGCCACCTCTTCGTCCAGCGTGTCGAGGAAGGCCCCGAGTCCGCCGAGGTTCGCCGGGATGTCCAGGGCGAGCGTCCACCCCGGCACCGGGAACGAGAGCCAGCCGGGGTCGGCCTCGCCGAAGCGCTTCAGCACCGCCAGGAACGAGGGGCAGCCGCGCCGGGAGATGCGCCGGACGATCCGGCGCAGGGTCTCCTCCTGCCCGTACCCGACGGCGAACTGGTACTGGACGAAGCCGCCGCGCCCGTAGATCCGGTTCCAGTGCGGGACCCCGTCGAGCGGGTGGAAGAAGGTGGCGAGCCGCTGGATCTGTCCGGTCCGCAGCCGGGGCGCCCTGCGGTACCAGAGTTCGTTGAAGAGGGAGACGGAGGTGCGGCCCAGCAGCCCCTCCGGGATGAAGGACGGGGGCGCGGGGAGTGTGGCGGGGCGGAAGGCCAGCGGTGCGCGCCGCAGGCGGGCGGGGAGCGCGTCCAGCGGCGCGTGGTCGCCGCGGGTGAGGACCGAGCGCCCGGTGGCGGCGCCCCGCGCCAGCAGGTCGATCCAGGCGACCGAGTAGCGGTAGCGGTGGTCGGTCGCCGTGAGACGGGCCATCAGGTCGTCGAGGTCCGTGGCCCGCTCGGTGTCCACCGACATCAGGGACGTCCGCACCGGCAGGAGCTGGATGGTCGCGCTGAGGATGGCGCCGGTCAGTCCCATGCCTCCGGCTGTCGCGTCGAAGAGCGCGGCGCCCGGGACGGTCGTGTGCACCGTGCCGTCCGCCGTCAGCAGGTCGAGGGAGCGCACGTGGCGGGAGAAGGAGCCCGACACATGGTGGTTCTTGCCGTGGATGTCGGCGCCGATCGCGCCGCCCACCGTGACGTATCTGGTGCCCGGTGTCACCGGTACGAACCAGCCCAGCGGCAGCAGCACCTCCATCAGCCGGTGCAGACTCACCCCCGCGTCGCAGACCACGACCCCGGCGTCCGCGTCGACGGAGTGGATCCGGTCGAGGCCGGTCATGTCGAGCACGGCGCCGCCCGCGTTCTGCGCGGCGTCACCGTACGCCCGGCCCAGCCCGCGGGGGATCGAGCCGCGCGCCCCGCAGCCGAGCACCGCTGCCGCCGCCTCCTCGTACGTGCGCGGGCGGACCAGCAGCGACGTCGACGGTGCGGTGCGGCCCCAGCCCGTCACCGAGCCCACGGAACTCATGGCGCGCAGGGAGCGCACCGGACTCGCTGAGCGCACCGGAATCACGGGGCTCGCCGCGCTCACGGGCGTGGTGCCGCGCACTGACGCGGTCGTTTCGGCAGACATGGAGTAGACCGTATCGCCCGAATACGCGGGGAAATGGGTGATTGAGGGAGTGTCAACCAGTATGGCCGTGATTATCGGGCAATGTCATATAAGAGCCTTCCCGCCGCGGAGGGCCGTGCGCACAGCAGTGGAGAGGGGTGAGGCAGTGCGGTCCATAGAAACCGATCGCCGGCTTCTGTCGGCGATGCGCGACTGCGGTACGGATCCACGGGTGGGCGGCGCCGCGCGCGCCCTCTCCCTCAGCGGTGAACACGCTGCGCTCTGGCTCGCCGCCGGGCTCACCGGCGCGGTCGCCGACCGCGAACGGCGCGCCGCGTGGCTGCGGGCCACCGCGCTGATCGGCACGGCCCATCTCGTGAGCATGGGCGTCAAACGGGTGGTGCGCCGCCCCCGCCCCCGGCTCACCGCCCGGCTGCCCCTCGTACACACCGCGGGCCGCCACTCCTTCCCCAGCTCCCACGCCTCGTCCGCGGCGGCCGCTGCCGTCGCCTTCGGCGCGCTGCGCCCGGCCGGCCGCCGTCTCGTCACGCCGCTCGCCGCCGCGATGTGTGTGTCCCGGCTGGTCGTCGGCGTCCACTACCCGACCGATGTCGCCGCAGGCGCCCTGCTCGGCGGGGTCACCGCCGGGCTCGGCGCGAAATGGATGCGAGGCGCCCATGTCCGATCTCTCTGACGTCACCCGGATCACCCAGCTCCCGCCGCTTCCCGAGCGCGGTGCCGTCGTCCAGGGGACGCCGGGGCCCGTGCCGCTCGCCGTTCCCGGCGGCGGACGCGGGGCGCTCGCGCTGCCGCGGGGCCTGCTCAGGACCGCCCGCCCGCGCCAGTGGGTCAAGAACGTCCTGGTCGCCGCCGCCCCCGCCGCAGCCGGTGAACCGCTGTCGCGAGGTGCGGTCGCCCAACTGGGCCTCATATTCGTGCTGTTCACGGCGGCCGCGTCCGCCGTGTACCTGGTCAACGACGCCCGGGACGCCGAGGCCGACCGGGCCCACCCGGTCAAGTGCCACCGCCCGGTGGCGGCGGGGCAGGTGCCCGTCCCCGTCGCGTACGCCGCGGGAGCGCTGCTCGCCGTGGCGACCACGACCGCCGCCGCCGTCCTCTGCAACGGCATGACGGCCGCGCTGCTCTTCGCGTACATCGCCATGCAACTCGCCTACTGCGTCAGCCTGAAGCACATCCTGGTCGTCGACCTGACCGTGGTGACCACCGGATTCCTGATGCGCGCGATGATCGGCGGGGTGGCACTCGGCATCCCGCTCTCGCGCTGGTTCCTGATCACCGCCGGATTCGGCGCGCTCTTCATGGTCGGCGCCAAGCGCTACTCCGAGGCCGTCCAGATGGAAGGCGACGGGCGGACCCGTGCGCTGCTCTCCGAGTACACCACCGGATACCTGCGCTTCGTCTGGCAGCTGGCCGCCGGTGTCGCCGTGCTCGCCTACTGCCTGTGGGCCATGGAGAGCAGCGGCCCGCCCGGTGCCGGTCTGCTGCCCTGGCGCCAGCTGTCCATGGTCCCCTTCATCCTTTCCATCCTGCGGTACGCCGTCTTCGCCGACCGCGGCACGGCGGGCGCCCCCGAGGACGTCATCCTGGGCGACCGCGCGCTCGCCGTGATCGGCGTCGTCTGGATCGCCATGTACGGACTCGCGGTCGCCCATCTGTGAGGGGCGACGGGGGACATGAGGGAGGCGGCACGGGTGTGAGGCGATGTGTGGGGGCCGAGCGGTGACCGTCAGCCGCCGCGAGATCGCGGGCTTCGCGCTTGCCGGGATCTGCGCGTACGCCGCCGACCTCGGCCTCTTCGTCTGGCTGCGGGGCGGCGCCGGATGGGACCCGATCACCGCCAAGTCGGTGTCCTTCCTGGCCGGCTGCACGGTCGCGTACCTCGGCAACGCCCTCGGCACGTACCGGGGGCGGCGGGTCGGCTGGCGCGAGTACACCGTCTTCTTCGGGGTGAACCTCGCGGGCGCGGCCGTCCAGCTGCTCTGCCTGGCCGTGTCGCACTACGGCCTCGGGCTCACGTCCCCGCGCGCGGACACCTTTTCCGGAGCGGTCGTCGGGATGGCCCTGGCCACCTGCCTGCGCTTCTGGGGGACACGGACGCTGGTATTCCGCGCTGAGGGTAGGCGTACCCCATGGACTGGCTGACGAAGCTCCCCGCAATCGGCCCCTGGGTGGCCCGATCGATGCGTACGCATGCCTGGCGCGCGTACGAGACCCTCGGCCGGGTGCACTGGACCAGGCTCGCGGCCGCGATCACCTTTACCAGCTTTCTGGCGCTCTTCCCGCTGATCACCGTCGGCGCCGCGATCGGCGCCGCCCTGCTCAGCCCCTCCCAGCTGCACTCCATGCAGAACGCGCTCGCCCGCCAGGTGCCCGGTATCTCGGACCAGCTGGACCTCAACACGCTGGTGCAGAACGCGGGCACGGTCGGGGTCGTCGCCGGAGCGGCGCTGCTCTTCACCGGTATCGGCTGGGTCGGCTCGATGCGGGACTGCCTGCGCGCGGTGTGGGAACTCGACAACGCGGACGAGGGCAACGCCATCGTGCGCAAGCTCAAGGACGGCGGGATCCTGCTCGGGACGGGCGGCGCCGTCCTCGTCTCGTTCGGCGCCTCCGCCGTCGGTTCGAGCGCGGTCAGCTGGACGGCCCAGCAGATCGGCATCGAGGACACCGGCTGGGGCAGCGCGCTCCTCCAGGCCGTGGCGTTCGCGCTGGCCGTACTCGCCGACTTCGTCGTGCTCCTGTACGTACTGACCCTGCTGCCCGGCGTCGAGCCTCCCCGCCGCAGGCTGATCACCGCCGGCCTGATCGGCGCCCTCGGCTTCGAACTGCTCAAACTCCTGCTCAGCGGCTATATGCGGGGCGTCGCGTCGAAGAGCATGTACGGCGCCTTCGGCGTCCCCGTCGCACTGCTGCTGTGGATCAGCTTCACCGTGAAGCTGCTCCTCTACTGCGCGGCCTGGACGGCGACGGGGCACTCCGACGAGGAACCGATCAGCGACGTGGAGAACGTCGTGCCAGACCCGGCAGCGGCCAGCGCCGATTCACCAGGAACACCGCGGCCGCCAACAGGAGCAACGCCCCTGCGCTGATCGCCAGGGCGGTGCCCATCCCGCTGGAGCCGCCCTTCTCCGACGCGGCGGCGGGCGCGGAGCTCTTGCCGTTCGCGGTGGCCCGGTCTCCGCCCTTGCCGTCCTGCGCGGTTCCGCCGCCCTTCGCCGTCCCGCCGGGCTGCCCGGCGGCGGAACTGCCGGGTGCGACCAGCTCGCCGACCGGGGTGACCTTGCCCTCCGAGGCGAAGCCCCAGTCGAGCAGCCGCGCCGCCTCCTTGTAGACCGCCTGGCTCTCGGTCGAACGGGGCTTCATGACGGTGACGAGGAGCACATGGCCGTCGCGCTCGGCGACCGCGGTGTAGGTGGCGCCGGCGTGCGTGGTGTTGCCGTTCTTCACGCCCGCTATCCCCTTGTACTGGGTGACGCCGTCGGCGCCGGTCAGCAGACGGTTGGTGTTCTGGATCCCGAACGTCTCGCGCTTCTTGCCCTTCTTCTCCATGCCGGGGAACTGCGCGGTCGCCGTCGAGCAGTAGGCGCGGAAGTCCTTCTTCTGCAGCCCGCTGCGCGCGAAGAGCGTCAGGTCGTACGCGCTGGAGACCTGGCCCGGGGCGTCGTACCCGTCCGGCGACACGACGTGGGTGTCGAGCGCCTGGAGGTCGTCGGCGTGCGCCTGCATGTCGCGGACGGTCTTCGGCACGCCCTTGTTCATCGCGGCCAGCACATGCACCGCGTCGTTCCCGGAGCGCAGGAAGACCCCGAGCCACAGGTCGTGGACCGTGTAGGTGAGGTTCTCCTTGATGCCGACCAGGCTGCTGCCCTCGCCCATGCCCGCGAGGTCGGACGGCAGCACCTTGTGGGTCTCGGCCGCCGGGAACTTCGGCAGGAGCGTGTCCGCCAGCAGCATCTTGAGAGTGGACGCCGGGGCCAGCCGCCGGTGCGCGTCGTGCGAGGCGAGGACATCACCGGACTCGGCGTCGGCCACGATCCAGGACTCCCCGGAGAGGTCCTTCGGCAGCACCGGCGCGCCGGGACCCAGCTGCACCTGGGTGCCGGTCCGGCCGAGACGTGCGCCGCCTATCTGTGACCGCGCGGTCTTCGCAGGTCCGGCGGTCTTCGGGGAATCGGACGATGCCGACGGTTTCGGGCCCGTCGTGGTCGCGGTCGCGGCCGACGCGGGCACGGCGCAGAGGGCGGGCAGCAACGCGGCGGCGGCGACCGTCAGGACGGTCCTTTTCGCGGTCTTATCAACGGCAGGCACGATGGTGAAATTACAGGCAGACCACGGTGGACCGACACCGCGGGGTGGCCCGCCGGACCGCTGCCGGTCCGAGGGGGCGGGAGGCAGCGGCCGGGTGCGGCGGTGTCCCTATTCGTTGGTAGCGGGGGCGGCGGCGACAGCGGCGCGGCGGTGGGCGCGGACGCCCCGGAGGCCGATCGCGCCGATGACCGTGCCCAGGATGAACGAGACGATGGCCAGCGTCAGGTGGATCCACAGATAGGCCGTGGGTTTGCCGTCGTCGAACGCGAGCCCGCTCGCGTCCTCGAAGAGGTTCTTCGCGAAGGTCACCCAGACCACCCACGACCACACGCCGAACGCTGCGAGGAACCAGGAGGCGGTGCGGTTGAGTTTCATGGGTCGTCGTCCTTCGAGGCCGGTGGGGGGGCGTTCCTGCCAGTATGTGACCCCGCCCCGGGCCACCCGCCGAGGGGGGTGCACCCCGCGGCACGGAGCACCTTTCCCGGGCGCGGACCTGCAGGCCGGAGGCGTGCGAGGGCCGCTCATGAAGGTTGCCTAACAACTTGGCCCGCGTGAAGATTTTCTCTTCCAGTTGTGAATTTCGTGTGGTTGGGTTGGCGCCGACTTGGGTCTGACGCGCGCCGGTCCGCGCGTCCACAAGGTGGGTTGAGGGGAACAGCACAATGCGGTCGATCCGAATGCGGATTCTGGCGATATGCGTCGTTCTGGCGTGTGCCGGTATCGGCGCTTGGCAGTTGCTGCCCGACGACGGCGGGAAGAAGACCCCGATCGTCATCGGAACCACCGACGTCGTCTCTTCCCTGGACCCGGCCCAGGCGTACGACGCCGGTTCCTGGGCCCTCTACAGCTCGCTCTACCAGTCGCTGATGTCGTTCAACGTCGGCTCCTCCACCCCGGTCCCGGACGCGGCGAGCAGCTGTGAATTCACCGACGACGCGCTGCGCACCTTCAGCTGCACCATGCGGGAAGGCCTGACCTTCTCGAACGGCCACAAGGTCACGGCGCAGGACGCGGCGTTCTCCTTCAACCGTGTTCTGCGGCTGAAGGGCAACGGGCCCGCCCCGCTGTACCCCACGCTCAAGAACGTCGATGCCTCGGGCGACAAGGTCGTCTTCCACCTGAAGTCCCGTGACGCCACCTTCGCCTCGAAGATCGCGACGGGCGGCGGTGCCATCGTCGACCACACCGCGTACCCGGCGGACAAGGGGCGCAAGGGCACTACGGTCGTGGGCTCCGGCCCGTACGTGCTGAAGTCCTACAAGCCCGGGGTCAGCGCCCTTCTGGAGCCGAACCCGACGTACAAGGGCCTGATCAAGAAGACCGGCGTACCGATCGAGATCCACTACTTCAAGCAGCCGGCCCAGCTCGACGCCGCCTGGAAGCACAAGGACGTCGACGTCGCGCACCGGGTGATGACGCCCGAGACGCTGGCGAAGCTGTCGCCCAGTGACCCGGACGCGCATGTCAACGAGGCGACCGGCAGCGAGATCCGCAACCTGGTCTTCAACGTCCGCAAGAACTCGGCGCTCGCGGACACCGAGGTCCGCCGGGCGGCGGCCGACCTGGTCGACCGCGCGCAGCTGTCCGAGAAGGTCTACAGCGGCACCGTCGAACCGCTCTACTCGCTGATCCCGCAGGGGTTCACCGGTCACACCACGGCCTTCTTCGACGCCTACCCGAAGGTCGACGTGGCGGCGGCCCGGCAGCTGCTCCAGCAGGCCGGTGTGCAGACCCCGGTGACCTTCACGTACGCGTACTCCAGCACGAGCGTCACCGACGACGAGGCCCGGACGCTGAAGCGGCAGCTGGAGAAGGGCGGTCTCTTCAAGGTCCAGCTCAAGGGGATGACGGACTGGACCAAGTTCCAGGACGACTACCGGCTCGGCAAGTTCGACGCGTACGCCGTCGGCTGGATCGCGGACTACCCGGACGCCGACAACTACGCGCAGCCGCTGGTCGGCACCGGCAACAGCCTCTTCAACGGCTACAGCAGCAAGGAGGTCGACAGGCTGATCGGCCGCACCCAGCAGTTCACCGACCGCGGCCGCACCGCCGACGACTTCAAGGCGCTGCAGGACGACGTCGCCCAGGACGTCCCGCTGATCCCGCTCTGGCAGCGCAAGGACTACGTGCTGTCCAGCGACGACGTGTCGGGCGGGCAGTATCTGTCCGACGGGACGGGCGTCTGGCGCATCTGGGAACTCGGCTGGCTGTAGCTGTGGCTGTGGCGGGCGGGGCGGCCCCGCCGGTCAGGACCGTTTGCGGGCCGTCGCCGTCTCGGCCATGCCCGGCAGGAAGTCCGTGAACAGCTCGTGCACCTCGTGGACCAGCGGGCGCAGCACCCGGAAGCGGGCCAGCGCGATGCCCCGCGTGGTGAGCCGCGCCCCGCGTGCGGCGAGCCGCCTGCTGCGCTCCCGCTCCGGCGACCGGTCGAAGACCCAGTACAGGACCAGTCCCATCTGCGACAGCCACATCAACTCCGGCAGTACGTCGGCCAGTTCGCCGGGGATCTTCGCCTTGGTACCCGTCAGCACCTCGCGGTGGATCGAGATGGCCGTCTCGCGGGCGGCCTCCGACTCCACCGAGAAGGGGCTGAGCGGGCTCTCCGGGTCGGCCGCGTTCTTGAAGAACTGAGCGGCGAACTCGTGGTACGGGGCCGCGACATCGAGCCAGGCCGTCAGGACCCCGGTGAGCCGCTTCTCCAGGTCGGTCTCGCGGTCGAGCACCTCGCGCACCGCCGCCCGGTGCTCCGCGCCGATGCGGTCGTAGAACCCCTGGATCAGGTGTTCCTTGCCGGAGAAGTAGTAGTACGCGTTCCCGACCGAGACACCGGCCTCCCGGGCGATGACCCGCATCGTCGTCTTGTCGTAACCGCGCTCCTGGAAGAGCCGGAGCGCGGTTTCGAGGATGAGCGTCCGGGTCTGCTCGCTCTTGGGAGGCTTCGCATCAGTCACGGTGCCCGAGCCTAACCGGGGACCGCGCACCGCTCGCCGCAGGGCGGTGCTGTGACATCGCGGTACTTGGCGGCCGTGAGCATCGCCGCCCTGACGAAGGGCGCGCCCGCCGGGGTGGCCAGCCAGTGGGACTTGGGCCGGTGGGCGGCGAGCGCCCACAGGCAGACGATCCAGGCGGCCGGCCCCCGGTAGATCTGGCCCCGGTCGCCGATCACCGTGATCTCCTCCAGGGTGGACCGGTGGTCGAGTCCGGGAAACCGCTCCACGGCGGCTGCGGACGCGGCCGGCACCAGGTCGAGCGGTACGAGCCGGCGCTGCCCGCGCAGCCAGTGCCCCAGATGGACACAGAGCGGGCACTGCGCGTCGTACAGGACGGTCAGCCCGCGGACCGAGGTGTCACTCATCGCGGTTCAGGCCCCGGCGGGCGGCGTGATCCACCCCTGCGGCGGCACCGGCGGCGTCTGCTCGCGCTCCATGATTCCGCGCCGGCGGAACTTGTTGAGTGCGTAGACGTTGCCGAGGTGCATCCCGCCGAGCACCAGCAGCACCACCCCGAGCTTCGTCGACAGCGCCTCGAAGATGCCCCTGGCGTCGGTGACGGTGCTTCCGTCCTGGAGATACAGGGCCACGAACCCCAGGTTGACCAGGTAGAACCCCACCACCAGCAGGTGGTTGACCGCCTCGGCGAGCTTCTCGTTCCCCTTGAGTACATCGGCGAGGAAGACCCGCCCGTGACGGCTGAGCGTCCGGGCGACCCAGACGGTCAGCGCGACGCTGATGACGAGGTAAAGGACGTACGCGACAACTGTGAGGTCCATGCCCCACCCTCCCTTGAACGCGTTCAAAAGCTGATGTCATGGACTGTAGACCTTCTTTTGAACATGTTCAACACAAGGGTGTCCTGATGAACTCCCGCCGCCGGAGGGGAACATGACGGAGGCCGCCCGGGCTGAACCGGGCGGCCTCCGGTGGTGCGGGGCGGTCGTCGGGCGGCGCGCGCGCTCGCCCCGTGCGCTACATGGCGCTCAGCGACCTCGCGTAGTTGAGCCGGCCCATCACGTGCGGGAACGTCTGCGGGCCGGTGGCCGGGACCATGGTGGCGTGGTGGCGGCCCCCGCTGGTCACGGTCACCTGGAAGCCCGTCGTCTTCTTCTCCTTCATCAGCAGGAAGAACAGGCCGACCAGGCAGAGCAGCGCGAAGACGATCGCCAGCACGACGGCGACCGGCGGGATCCGCTCCTCGGTGTGCGACATGTCCGTCGCGTTCCAGACCGCGCCCCGCAGCGGCAGGGTGCCCGCCGGGGTGATGATGCCGTCCTGGACGACAGTGATGTCACCGATCGACACCAGGGGCGCGCCGCCCGCCTGGACGGCGAAGCCGGGCTGCTGCGGGGGGTGGCCGTAGCCGGGGTCCGGCGCCGGGTAGCCGTACCCCGGGGCGGCGCCGGGATAGCCGTAGCCGGGCGGGGGAGGGCCGGGAGGCCGCGCCGGGCCCCACTCGTAGCCGCCCTCCGGCGACGCGTACGGATTCTGCTCGCTCATCCCGCTCCCCGTTCTCTCCCGGTACGACAGGGAGATCCTGGCACAGCGGAAAGCCCGAGGGCCCCGCCTCCCGGAAGCCGGGAGGCGGGGCCCTCGGAGGAGGAGACCGGAAGGGTCAGAAGCGGCGGGTGATGAGCGCGCGCTTCACTTCCTGGATCGCCTTCGTGACCTCGATACCGCGCGGGCAGGCGTCCGTGCAGTTGAACGTCGTGCGGCAACGCCACACGCCGTCCTTGTCGTTGAGGATCTCCAGGCGCTGTTCGCCGCCCTCGTCACGCGAGTCGAAGATGAAGCGGTGCGCGTTGACGATCGCGGCCGGTCCGAAGTACTGGCCGTCGTTCCAGAACACCGGGCAGGACGACGTGCACGCGGCGCAGAGGATGCACTTCGTGGTGTCGTCGAACCGCTCGCGGTCCTCGGCGGACTGCAGACGCTCGCGCGTCGGCTCGTTGCCGTTGGTGATGAGGAAGGGCATCACGTCGCGGTACGCCTGGAAGAACGGGTCCATGTCGACCACGAGGTCCTTGAGGACCGTGAGGCCCTTGATGGCCTCGATCATGATCGGCTTGTCCGGGTTGATGTCCTTGATCAGCGTCTTGCAGGCGAGCCTGTTCTTGCCGTTGATCCGCATCGCGTCCGAACCGCAGACCCCGTGCGCGCACGAGCGGCGGAAGGTGAGCGTGCCGTCGAGCTCCCACTTGATCTTGTGGAGGGCGTCGAGCACACGCTCCTTCGGGTCGATCTCGACCGCGAAGTCCTGCCACTGCGCCTCGTCCGAGACCTCCGGGTTGAACCGGCGGATCCGGAAGGTGGCCGTGATGAACGGGGTGTCGGCGAAGCCGGCCTCCGGCTTGCCGGCCCCGGCCTTCTCGGAGTCGTTGATGGTGGGGGTAGCCATTAGTACTTACGCTCCATCGGCTGGTAGCGGGTCTGGACGACCGGCTTGTAGTCGAGCCGGATCGACTCGGAGCCGTCGTCGCCCACCTCGCGGTACGCCATGGTGTGGCGCATGAAGTTGACGTCGTCGCGGTTCGGGAAGTCCTCGCGGTAGTGACCGCCGCGGGACTCCTTGCGCGCCAGGGCGGACGTCGCCATGACCTCGGCGAGGTCCAGCAGGTTGCCCAGCTCGATCGCTTCCAGGAGGTCGGTGTTGAACCGGCGGCCCTTGTCCTGGACCGACACGTTCAGGTACCGCTCCCGCAGTTCGGCGATCTTCTCGACGGCCGTCTTGATCGTCTGCTCGGTGCGGAACACCATCACGTTGGCGTCCATGCACTCCTGGAGCTCCAGGCGCAGCACGGAGACCCGCTCGGTGCCGGTGGAGTCGCGGAGCCGCTCGACCTGGGCCTCGACCTGCGCGGCCGGGTTCTCGGGAAGCTCGGCGTAGCCGTTCTTCGCCGCGTACTCGGCGGCCGCGATGCCCGACCTGCGCCCGAAGACGTTGATGTCGAGCAGCGAGTTGGTGCCGAGGCGGTTGGCGCCGTGCACCGAGACGCAGGCGACCTCGCCGGCCGCGTACAGGCCGGGCACGACCGTGGTGTTGTCCGCGAGGACCTCACCCTGGACGTTGGTGGGGATGCCACCCATGGCGTAGTGCGCGGTGGGCTGGATCGGGATCGGGTCGGTGTACGGCTCGATGCCCAGGTACGTCCGCGCGAACTCCGTGATGTCCGGGAGCTTGGCGTCCAGCTGCTCCGGCGGGAGGTGCGTCAGGTCGAGGTACACGTGGTCACCGGCGGGTCCGCAGCCGCGGCCCTCCCGGATCTCCGTGTAGATGGAGCGGGAGACGACGTCACGGGACGCGAGGTCCTTCATGACCGGCGCGTACTTCTCCATGAAGCGCTCGCCGTCCTTGTTGCGGAGGATGCCGCCCTCACCGCGGGCGCCCTCCGTCAGCAGGATGCCCATGCGCCAGATGCCCGTCGGGTGGAACTGGAAGAACTCCATGTCCTCCAGGGGCAGACCGCGGCGGTAGCAGGCGGCCTGGCCGTCACCGGTCAGGGTGTGCGCGTTCGACGTGACCTTGAAGAACTTGCCGGTGCCGCCGGACGCGTAGATCACGGACTTCGACTGGAAGACGTGGATCTCGCCGGTCGCCAGCTCGTAGGCCACGACGCCCGCGGAGGTCTTGACGCCGTCCACCTCGACCAGCAGCTGGTCCAGGACGTAGAACTCGTTGAAGAACTCCACGCCCTCCTTGACGCAGTTCTGGTACAGGGTCTGGAGGATCATGTGGCCGGTGCGGTCCGCGGCGTAGCACGCGCGGCGGACCGGGGCCTCACCGTGGTTGCGCGAGTGACCGCCGAAACGGCGCTGGTCGATCTCCCCGGCGGGCGTCCGGTTGAACGGCAGGCCCATCTTCTCCAGGTCGAGGACCGCGTCGATGGCCTCCTTCGCCAGGATCTCGGCGGCGTCCTGGTCGACCAGGTAGTCGCCGCCCTTGATCGTGTCGAAGGTGTGCCACTCCCAGTTGTCCTCCTCGACGTTGGCGAGGGCCGCGGCCATACCGCCCTGGGCGGCGCCGGTGTGGGAGCGGGTCGGGTAGAGCTTCGTCAGCACGGCGGTGCGGCTGCGCTTCGTCGACTCGATGGCCGCGCGCATGCCGGCCCCGCCGGCGCCGACGATGACGGTGTCGTACTTGTGGATCTTCATGATGAAAGCGCCTCGGTCCCGGGCTTCTAGGAGATGTTCGGGTCGAAGGTGAAGATCACCAGCGTGCCCAGCAGGATGGTGAACACCGTGGCGGTGTACAGCAGGCCCTTGAGCCACAGGCGCGTGCCGACGCGCTCCGCGTAGTCATTGATGACGGTACGGAGGCCGTTGGCGCCGTGAAGCATCGCCAGCCACAGCATCAGCAGGTCCCAGCCCTGCCAGAAAGGCGAGGCCCAGCGGCCCGCCACGAAGGCGAAGCCGATCTTGGTCACACCGCCGTCGAGCACCAGCTGGATCAGCAGGTGGCCGAGGACCAGGACGACCAGGACGATCCCGGAGAGGCGCATGAAGAGCCAGGCGTACATCTCGAAGTTGCCGCGTGTGGTCTTCGGCGTCTTCTTGGTGCGTGCGCGGGGGGCCTCGATGAGCGGCGCGGGGTGGTCGGCGTCGAAGAGGGAGACGCCCTCGACGGGGCCGACAGCGGAAGAGGTCTCAGCAGACATTCAGTCCTCAGCTCCCGAACAGTTCGCGTGCGGCGTGGCCGAGTACGGGGTAGATGGCCCCGATCATCAGCAGGACCCAGATGCCCACGACGGACCACAGCATCTGCTTCTGGTGGCGCGGGCCCTTGGACCAGAAGTCCACGGCGATGATGCGCAGGCCGTTCAGAGCGTGGAAGAGGATCGCTGCGACAAGGCCGTACTCAAGGACGCCCACGATCGGCGTCTTGTAAGTAGCGATGACCTTGTCGTAGTCCTCGGGAGAAATACGGACGAGAGCAGTGTCCAGGACGTGTACGAACAGGAAGAAGAAGATGAGGACGCCGGTGACTCGATGAGCCACCCAGGACCACATACCTTCCCGGCCGCGGTACAGCGTTCCAGCCGGCACGGAAAAACCCTCCGGGAGCGGGGGACGGGGGTCATGCCGCCAGCTTCTCCGGTGGGGAGGAGCTGTGTCGGTCTGGCCCGGCCGGGTACGGTCCACCGGCCCCGGCCATCGTAGCGACGACTTGTCGGTTCCTTCGCCCGGGGGGTTCCGGTGTGATCAAACTGGCAATCAAACAGCCACGGACGGGCTACCGGCATGCCCCCTATCCGCCACAAGGCGGACGATTCGCCCCCGGGCGAGTCGGCGCAGCTCGTCGGCGGCGACCGACCGCTCCTCGTCGGGCTCGTGCGAGAGCCGGGAACGGATGCTCGTGAGTACCTGGTCGAGGTGCTCCGACGGGCGGAAGCCGTCGAGGCAGATCACGAAGGCGTGGCCGAAGCGGGACTCGTACGCGGAGTGCGCCGCGCTCAGCGCGGTGTGGGCGACTCTTGGCGCCCGGCCGTGGAGCAGCCCGGACGCCGGTTCGCCCGCCAGGGCCCGGGAGAGCTCGGCCGGGGAGAGGTCGTAACTCGCCTCGTCACATGCGGCGAGCAGCGCCGTCAGGTCGGGGTAGGGGCGGTGTGCGGCCAGCCGCCCGGCCCACTGGGGGCTGCCGCAGCAGCCGAGCAGGGCGCTCTCGGCGGTGCCGGCGGGCGCGGAATTGAACCGGTGGAGGCCGGACGGGCCGCGGCTCTGCGCCGGTATGGCTGGGCGTGCCGGGCCGTCCGTTCTGTGGTGGAGTGACGGCGGTCGCATCGGAGGGCCGGCGTGGGACTCGCTGGACAGCGTGGGCTCCTCGAACACGACTGGAGGGTCGGATGACGGCGGTGAATGAGCCGCAACGCTATCGACGCGGTGAGTCACGTGTCCGACGGATGCACGATTTTCACCCGGACGGGAGAGTTTCAAGGCGCGTGATGGACGAATTGGCTGGCATTTCCCCCTTGTCCAGCCGTGCACGGGAGGTTTCGGACTGATGAAAAAACTCAACACACCGGTTCTTGCCGTGGGCCTGACCGTCACGGCCGCCGCCGTCGCGCTCGCCGTCACGGTCTGGCCGGACGACGACACGTACGGCGGAAGCGGTCCCGCGAGTCATGGCTCGGCGGTGACCCCCTCGTCCGACCCGTCGGCGAAGAACTATCCGCTCTCGGCGGCGCCCCGCGCGGTCCCGTCGGTACGCGAGCACGGCCCGGCGCGCGGTCCGGGCTGGCACCCGGGGAAGGGCTCCCGGGTCCTGGTGGACAAGGGGTGCAAGGGCCTCACCGACGAGGGCAGGCTGCTCGCGCACGAACTGAAGATCGGGTACGCGTACGGCGGCACCGCCCGCGCGGGCGACATCGAGCTCGCGCTGAAGCCGGACAAGAAGGCCCCGCGCGAGTCGTACACCCTCACCGCCCGGGACAGCCGGGTCCTGATCACCGGTCCCGACGAGGCCGGGGTCTTCTACGGCACCCGGACCCTCAAGCAGTCCGTGAAGGCCGACGGGAAGGTGCCCGAGGGCGTCGTGCACGACAAGCCGGCCGGCGCGCAGCGGCGGTTCAACCTGGACATCGCCCGCAAGCCGTTCGACGCCGCCTGGATCGAGGCCCGGCTGCCCGAGATGGCGGACCTCAAGCTGAACCAGCTGGGGCTGCACTTCTCGGACGACCAGGGCTTCCGTATCGCGTCCTCGTCGCACCCCGAGGTGGTCTCTCCCGACCACCTCACCACGGCGCAGGTCCACAAGATCGTCTCGCTCGCCGCCCGCCTGCACATCACCGTCGTCCCGGAGATCGACTCGCCAGGACACCTGGGTGCGGTGATCAAGGCGCACCCGGACCTCCAGCTGAAGACGGCCGACGGAACGCCCATCAAGGGCGCGGTCGACGTGTCGAACCCGAAGGCGGCGCAGATCGTCGACTCGCTGCTGGGCGAGTACCTGAAGCTCTTCCCCGGCCCGTACTGGAACGTCGGCGGTGACGAGTACCAGGCGCTGACGGTGAAGAGCCCGGAGGCGTCCTTCCCGCAACTGGCCGCCCTCGCCCGGAAGAAGTACGGCGCGAAGGGCACGGTCCAGGACCTGGCGGTGGCCTGGCTGAACGACCGGGCCAAGGTCATCAGCAAGGCCGGCCGGACGCCGCAGGCGTGGAACGACGGGTTCTTCCGCGGCGGAGTGGTGAAGGCCGACCCGGCCCTCCAGGTGGAGTACTGGACGGGCAAGGAGTTCGGGGCCCGGCCGCCCGAGGAGTACCTGGCCGCGGGGCGCCGGGTGGTGAACCTCAACGACGAGTATCTCTATTACGTGCTCGGCCAGCCCAACAACTTCACCTATCCGACGGGCAAGCGGATCTACCAGGAGTGGACTCCGCGGGTGGTGCGCGGCACCAAGGCGGTCCCCGCCAAGTACGCGCACCTCATCGAGGGCGGCGGCTTCGCGGTCTGGGGCGACTTCCCGAACGCCCAGACCCCGGCGCAGGTCGCCGCGGGTATCCGGATGCCGCTGGCGGCGACGGCCCAGAAGCTCTGGGACCCGGACAGGCCGAAGCTGACGTGGACGCAGTTCAGCGCGCTGGCGGCGAAGCTGGGCTGACCGGTTCATGACCGCGGCCCCCGGGACCGGCCCCGGGGGCCGCAGTCATGCTCCCGGCCGCTCTCCGGGGCCCGGACGCGCTCTCCCCCTAACGGATGCATCGGCCCGGCCCGGGGGCTGACGGGAGACGTGCAGGTCGGAGCGGTCCTGGGCAGGCGGTCAGGTGACTCCGGGTGACTCTGCGATTGCGCGGTGCGGTCGCCGTTCGCACGGTGGCGGTGAGTGCTTCCGCGCTCTCCGTGCTTCCCGCACGTCGCGCACCTCTCGCACTCTCCGTACCTTCCGCACTTTCCGCACTTTCCGCACTTCCGAAAGGAACGCTTTCCATGCGCATGTCCCCGAAGGCCGGTCTGCTCGTCTCGTCCGCCGTCTGCGGCGCCCTCGCTCTCGGCATAGCGGGCCCGGCGGCTTACGCGGCGGCCGGCGACGCTTCCGCGGCCCGCCCCGCGAGCGCCCCGGCGGCCCCGGTGCCGGGCGCCGACGAACTGGCGGGCCAGGCGAAACTGCTGGGTGACGCCGGCGGGGTCCTGACTCCGGTGGCGACCCTGGTCGACGCCGTACTGAAGGCCCCGGACGGCAAGCTCCCCGCCGCGGACGCCGCCAAGCTCGGCGACGCGGTCAAGGCCGCCCTCGCGAAGGTCACGGCAGGCGCCCCCGGTGCGCCCGCGGCCCCCGGTATCCCGGGCGGCGTGACCGGGGTGTCCGGTGCGCCCGCCGCACCCGACCCGGGCGCCGCGCTCAAGGCGAAGGCCGCTGCCGACCTCCAGACCAAGGTCGACACCCTCGTCAGGACCGCCACCACCGGCAGCCCCGCCAAGGTCGCGACGGCGGCCCAGGCCGTGCTCGCGTCCCAGGTGAACGTCGTCGCCGCCACGCTGCTCGGCGGCGGGCTCCCGGCCGCGAACCTGCCGGGCCTTCCGAAGCTTCCGACCGTGCCGGGCGTCGCCCAGGTGCCGGCCGCACCGGGCGCCTGACCGCCCCGGCCCGGACCGGGTCCGGGCAGGGGAGGCCCGTGTGAGAGAGGCCCGCGGCGTCCTGCGAAGGCGCCGCGGGCCTCTCCCGGCCGGCGCGTCCGGGCGGGGTCGCGGAGTGCGGGTCCGGGGTGGAGCCGGGCGGGTACGGGGTGGGGTCGGACCCTCCGCGGGCGGCGGCGTCCGGCGGGCCGTAGCGTCCAGGGATGGACTTCAACATCACCGCGCAGGAAGAGGCGCTGCTCCTCCGGATCCGCGAGCATCTGCACGCGGGCAGCACGCCCCGCGAGGACGACCTCGCGGCCGAGCTCGGCGACGAGGTGCGGGGGCAGGTGCGCAGCCTGGGCACGCGCGGCTGGCTCGTCGTACGGCCGGCGCCGGACGGCACGGTCTACGTCGAGGGCCTGTCGTCCCTCGCCGAGTCGGCCCTGTCGAACCGGCGGGACGTGGGCGACCAGTAGCGCCGGAGCGCCAGGTCCCTGTCCGGCCGGGGTCAGACGAGCAGCCGCAGCAGGTGCGCGCAGGCGTCCTGTTCCGTGTCGTACCGGCCGATGACCTCGGACAGGCCGCGTTCGTACGCACCGGTCTCCCACGCGCCGCCGTCCTCGGTCCGCTTCAGGTAGAGGAAGTCGGTGGGCGCGGGGGCCGGTTCGTGGACCCCCTCGATCCGGTAGTAGCCGTCGGGTACCCCGGCATCGCCCAGCGCGGCTCGCAGTTCGTGGCGGTCCATGGGGGCGCTACTCGCCGGCCGGGGCGGTCTGGGCGGGGTGGCGGTGGCCGAGCGGCCCATCGGCGTCCGGCCGCCGGTCCTCACCCGGGTGCGGGAACACCGGGCCGTACCTGGTCTGCTGCCCGTTGCCGGGCTGCTCGACGGTGTCGGTCGGCGCGGTGGGAGCGGTGCGTGTGCGGTTCACTCAAGGTCCCCTGGTGTCCTGAGTCCGGCTGGGGTGTATCTGGGGTGCATCTGGGATGTATCACGCAAGGTAGCGGATTGGTCACCGGGTGTGGAGCGGGGCGGCGGAGTTGTCCCACCGGTGAGCCCGCGCCGACGTCGACGGGCCGTCCGGGGGCGGTGCGGGACCCGTCTCCCGGTCGTCCACTCGCGGGAACGGCGCTCGTGCTGGCCGGTGTCCGTGGGGAGCGCGTCGTCCGGCGGGACGCGCGGGGGCGTATGCGCCGGATGATCTGACGGTGTGTGTTTTGTCCGCTTTCAGTAAAGTCGCGAAGGTTCTCCGGACATCGGAACCGCCGCGGTTCAGAGTGTGGATGTCCGGCGCAGAGCCGGAAGTTCATCTGCACCATGCGTGGGCCGACCGGCGCGCGCATGCCCTGATCTGGGGGTTCCATGTCGTCCTTGTCTTCGGGTTCCCGTCTCGCCGCAGCTGTGCTGGCCTCCGGGGCCCTGCTGGCCACCGCCTTCCCGGCGGCGGCCGCCGCCCACCACCCCGCCCCGCGCCCTGAGCGGTCGGCCGTGGTGGTCGGCGCCGTCCACCACGTCGACAGCCACGGCCGCGGGCACCACCGCGGCAACCGGGTGGACGCGGAGTGGATCACCGTCACCAACAACTCCCGCAGGGCGGTGGAGCTGCGCGGCTGGTCGCTGACCGACGCGCAGCACCACTCCTACCGCTTCCACGCGCTGCGGCTCGGCGCGCACAAGTCCGTCAAGGTCCACACCGGTCACGGCCGTGACACCTGGAACGACGTCTACCAGAACCGGCGCGCGCCGATCTGGGACCGCGTCGACACCGCGACCCTGCGCGACGCGCGCGGTCACGTCGTGGACGTCGAGCGCCTGGGGCACCGTCACCACTGACGGCTGAGGTGACATCAGGTGCGCCGCGAGTGGGCCCGCTCGCGGCGCACTGCTGTGTGCGCCCCGCGCCGCCCGCCTTCGGCCGGGGGGCTTGGCGGCACGGCTCGGTGACACGAACTCTCCGCACGTCACCAGCTGCGGGATCCCCACCCATGCCGAGAACGACGGAGGCACCGCACCGGACGCCGCGGGCTGATCCACGAAGACCGGCCGGACACGCCCTAGTGGAGCAGCGCCGGCATCGCGGCCGGCTCCTCCTCCGGCGGGAAGTACTCGGCCAGCTCAAGCCGCCCGCTGATCCGTAACTTCCGGTAGGAGTGGGTGAGATGGGACTCGACGTTCCGGAGGCTCACCTTGAGCAGATGGGCGATGTCACGGTTACTCATCCCGCGCGCCGCCAGCCCCGAGACCTGCCGTTCGGTCGGGGTGAGCAGTGACTCCGTGGAATCCTTGCGCGGATCGGGCCGCCCGCCCGCGCACCGCAGCTCCCGCTGTACCGCCTCCACCAAACCGTCGGCACCGAGCGAGATACCCACCTCGTTGGCGCGGTGCAGCAGTTCGCGGGTGCGCCGGACATTGCCGATCTGCCGGTGGGCCCGCCCCGCCTCGTACAGGGCGTGGGTGAACAGCATGGGCGTGGGGGCGGGTTCAAGTATCTCCAGAGCCTGGCCGGCGAGTTGCGCCGCCTCGCGCCCCGAGCTCGCCGAGGCCTCCGCGACCAAGGCCCGTCCCAGGGCGAACGGGGCGCCCCAGCGCCGGGCGAGGTCGGTCTCCTGCCGGGCGGCCCGGCGGGCCGCGGCTGCATTGTGCTGGGCCAGCAGGAGAGCGGAGCGGGTGGAACGCCAAGGCAGGATCGCCGGGTTGACGACGCCCCGGCGCGCCATCTCCTCCTCGCAGCGGGCGATCAGAGCGAGCCCGCGCTGGGCCTGGCCGAGCCGGCCCAGGGCGCGGCCGGCGCTGTCCAGGAGGTGCAGCCGCCACCAGGTGACGGGCCGGTCGCCGGGCAGCGGCGGGGACTCGTCGAGCAAGGCACCGGCCGCGGCGATGTCGTCCTTCTCCAGGGCCACATCGATGAGGACGCTCCGGGCCAGTGCCCCCGCGTGATAGGAGCCGGCGCCGATCCGGGTGAGCAGGTCGAGCGCCTGACGCGCGTCGTCACCGGCGTCCGCGAGCGGTCCGCGGTGCAGCTGCACCAGACCGCGTACAGCCAGAGCCTCGGCGATCCGGGTCACGGTGCCCTCGGCGCGGGCCAGCCGCACCTCCGTGTCCATGTGCCGCCGGGCCTCGTCCATGTCGCCCGCCCAGAGCAGTGCCAGCACCGCGTGGTACCAGGTGGGGGAGCCGTACGGCGCGTGGGGGACGGCCAGGAACCGGCCGGCGATCTTTCGTACCGTCTGGGCCGAGTCGCCCGCAGCGGTGCGCAGCAGCAGGACCTGCTCAAGACGGTCCTCGCCCTCTTCCCCCGGGCTGTAGGTGCCCTCGTGGAGCCGGATGTGGATGAGCCGCTCGCGCAGTCGGTCGGCCGCTGCGGCGTCCAGGACGCCGATCTCCGCACGAATATCCTCCAACACCTTCCGGGCGCAGGCGAGTTCGTCGAGCCGCAGCAGGATGTCGGAGAGTCGCAGCGCCTCCTGGAGCCGCTCATCGGGCCGCAGGAGGCCGGCGACGTGCAGGGTGAGTGCCCGGGCGGAGGTCGGCAGGTCCAGGGCGGTGAGTGCCTGGATCCACAACCCGTCCGCGCGGACCGTCAGTTCCTCGGGCACGCCATGCAGGGTGGTCTTCTCGATCAGCTGCCGGGCTCCCGCAGGGTCCCGGCCGACCATGCCCTGTGCGACGTCGAGCAGCAGCCGCGTCATCCACGGCTCGTCGAGCCGGTGGGATCGCATCAGGTGGGCGGCGACGTCCTCGCCCGGCGCACTGCGGCGCCACATGAACCGGCCTGCGAGCCGGTGGAGTTCGGCGCGCTCCGCGCACGGGATGTCCTGGTACAGCAGTCTGGCCAGGAGGGGGTGCCGGAATGTCATGTCGTGCGGGCACACCAGCCCCGACTCGGTGAGCCGCGACAGGCTGCGGCAGGCGTCCTTTATCGGCAAGCCGCACAAGTCGGCGAGGATGGCCGGGTCCAGCGGTGAGCCGAGGATGCTGGCGGCCCGGGCGACCTCCAGGCCGTGTGGATCGAGCCGCCGGAGCATGCACAGGATGCGCTCCTTGACCGCACGCAGCCGCATCAGCTCGTCCGGCGGATCCACCAGCATCCGGCCGGCGAGGGCGTCCGGGGCGTGCCCCGCCGCGCCGGGGAACGCAGGCGCGCTCCGTATCTGCTCGGTCAGCAGATAGGGGTTGCCGCCCGTGTCCGCGACCAGCGCATCCACGGACTCGTGGTCGAGGCCGCACAGTGCGGCGGCCAGGTCGAAGGCGGCGGCCGGGCTCAGGTCGTGCAGATGGATATGGCGGTCGGGCCGGATGCCTTCCTTGAACTCGACCAGCAGGTGCTGGTCGCTCACCGGCTCGCCGCAGCGCTTGGTGGCGATCAGTACGACGGGGAGGTCGTCGAGCCGGCGGCTGAGGAAGCCCAGCCACAGCAGGGACTCGAGGTCGGCGTGCTGGACGGAGTCGACCGTCAGGAGGATCGGGGTGCACCGCGCGGTCCGCCCCACGCCCGCGCACAGTTCCGCGAGCAGCGGGTAGTCGGGCTCGGCGGGGCCCCGGGCGCCCGCGCCCGCGCTCGCACCCGCCGCGAAGGTACGCGTCCATCCCTGTGCCGTCTCGGGCAGCGCGCCGAGCAGCTGGTGCACGACCCCCAAGGAGAAGGGCTGTTCGGTGGGGGACGCCGTGGCGGAGAGCACGACCATGCCCTGTTCGCGGGCGATTCCCTCGGCCCAGCGCAAGAGTGAGGTCTTGCCTGTCCCGATGATCCCCTCCACCAGCGCGCCCGCGCCCGATCCCGCTCTCGCGGACTCGAGCATCTGGATGATGATCTTGGATTCTTCGCCTCTGCCGAACAGTTCCTGGGGCACTTCCCTGAACCTCCTGCGAACCAGCGCTGTCAAGGACACGGTCTTGTGCTCAAGCCGTCGCCGCCCTGACGGGAAGGGTGTTCTGCAGACAGGTCAGAGGGAAAATCGAAGCCCCCGTCGATCCCCCGGCCGCCGGTTAACGGCGTACACCTCCGAATGTAGCCCGCCGCTAGCACGGCCCCTGTCGAATGACGCAAATGCTTCCTCCTGATGGATTTGACACGTGTTCATTCGGCCATTGTTTCGGTCCCACCGTATTGATGAGTGCGGGTACCGCACCGGTACGGTCTGCACAGCATCGCGGTGGTGACCGGTGGGCCACTCGGAAAGCCCTCCCCCGGAAACCTGACATATTCCCCCGGCGACCTAAATGGCGAAAATCTGATGGAAGGATCGGTGATCACATGAGGGCGCCACGTGAGGAGCTCCGCCCGATATGGGCCATCCACCCGGCCTTGCCGCTGCTGTCCGCCCCCGCCCCGCCCGGGGGTGGCCGCACCGAACAGTTCGTGCTGTCCCTGACCAGCCTCCTGCCGCTGGTGTACGAGCAGGCCTGGCAGGCCGTGCTCGGCTCCGGCTTCCGTCTCCAGGTCGTCGACTGGCGGGCCACCCGTACGGGGGTGCAGGACGCCTGCCTCGCCGAGCGGCTGGCCCGGGAGTCGGCCGCCGGACTGCCCCTCGGCCAGGGCTCGTCGACGTGCGCCACCCTCATCCGGCGCGACGACCGCACCTGGACCTTCGCCTGGCGGTACACGAGCGGGCTGAGGAGCCGGCGGGCGGGGCTCCGCCTCGTCCGCATGGCCAACGAGGCGTACGACATCCTGCTGCGCGGCGGCACCCCGAGGTACCGACCCGGCGCCGAAGACCTGCTCGTGGGGCCGGTGACCCGATGACCGGCGACAACTCGGTGCGGCTGTTCTGTCTTCCGTTCGAGGGCGTCTCGGCCGGCGTGTACCTGCCGTGGGCCGAGGCCATCGACCCTCTGGTGGTCGTCACCCCGGTGGAGCTGCCCGGCCGCGGCCGCCATCCGCGCACCCGCCCGTGCGGCAGCCTGGAGCCGCTGCTGGCTGAGATCATGCCGTACGTGGCCCGTATGTGTGACCGCCCCTTCGCGTTCTACGGGCACGGGTTCGGTGCCCTCCTCGCGTACGAGATGGCCGCCCGGCTCGAGTGGGAGCACGACGCGGTCGCCGAGCGGCTCTACGTTTCGGGCTCCGGTCTGCCGCACCGGACCGTGCCGGAGCACGCGATCGGCCACCTGCCGGACGCGGCGATGATCCGCAGGCTCCGTGACCGCGGCCGGATGCCCCCGGTCGACAGGGACCCGCGGCGCGCGGCCCGGGCGCTGCCCGCGCTGCGTGCGGACGTCGCTGTCATGGAGGCCTACCGGCGCGACCCGCGCCATGTCGTGCACTGCCCGGTCACCGCGATGCGGGGTCTTCAGGACCACAGCGTCACGGGGGCGGACCTGGCCGGCTGGCGCCGGTGCACCCGGCGCGCCCTGCGCATGGAGACGTTCCCCGGCGACCACTACTTCCCGCTCACCGCCCAGCGGAAGCTCCTGGACACCTGCGCACGGGACCTGATCCGCCCGGCGGCCGCGCGTCGCCTGCGGGCGGCGGCCGCCGCGTACTGAATCGCGCACCCGTTCCGGATTCGGCAACAAGAATTGCCCGGGACCCACGGCGTCCACATCCTGGACGCCGGAGGTGACCGTATGACATCTACACACCGCGCCCCGGGCCTCGACGACGAGGCCCCCGGCGCCGAGCCGGAGCACGAGACGGAACTGCACTCCGGCTTCCTGACGGACGCGGCGCACTGGCTGC
Organism: Streptomyces sp. NBC_01471; assembly: GCF_041438865.1. Classification (NCBI taxonomy): domain Bacteria; kingdom Bacillati; phylum Actinomycetota; class Actinomycetes; order Kitasatosporales; family Streptomycetaceae; genus Streptomyces; species Streptomyces sp. NBC_01471. Next base: position 2,849,704 of record NZ_CP109450.1, on the reverse strand, counting down.
GGGGCCTGCTCGGGCCCACCGACCGGGACACGTCGGCGGTCCGCCGAATCCTCGACATCGGCAGCGGGCCAGGAGTGGCCTCCTGCATCCTGGCCCACGTCTTCCCGCAGGCGTCCGTCGTCGCCGTGGACCGGTCCGCCGCGCCCCTGGCCCGGGCCGAGGTCCGCGCCGCGGAACGCGGGCTGACCGGGCGGATCGCCACCCGACGGGCCGAACGGCCCGAAGAGTTCGGCCTGCTCGGGCCGGCCGACCTGATCTGGACCGGCAACGTCTGCCGTCACCTGGGCGACCAGCAGGCGGCGCTGCGGAGCCTGGCCTCCGCGTTGCGGCCCGGCGGCGTGCTCGCCGTCGCCGAACGCGGGCTGCCGCCGCGCTTCCTGCCCCGCGACATCGGCATCGGCAGACCCGGCCTCCAGGCGCGCCTGGACGCGGCCCTGGAGGAGGGGTTCGCAGCCGGACGCGCCCGGCTGCCGGGCACCACGTCCGTGGTCGAGGACTGGCCGTGCCTGCTGGCATCCGCGGGGCTCGTCCCCACCGGCAGCCGCACCTTCCTGATCGACTTCCCGGCCCCGCTGGACCTGGCCGCGCGCCGGCATCTGCACACCCGGCTGCGTCTCCTGCTCGACGAACGCGGCGAGCACCTCGACCTCGTCGACCGGCTGACCGTGGAGCAACTCCTGGACGGGGACGACTGCACGGGCATCCTGTGGCGCCCCGATGCCTTCTACCTCACGGCGGTCACCGTGCACACGGCCCGCCTGTGCCGGCCGCGGGCCTGACTCCCGGCCGACCGAAGTGCCCGTGGCGGCGAGCACCGGAATACCCGGCGGAATAGACGGCCATTCAATTCCGATCGGCCCCTGAATCTTCCAGGATTCACACGTGGTCCGGCACTTCCGGGGGGTGTTCCTTCGGCCTGCCCGGATTCCGTTTGCCCTCCCGGGCGCCTTCTCCCCGCATTGTGATCCGCAGTTCGGACGGCGCGCGGCGCTGCCGCCGCAGGCCGCCCTCGCGCGTCCGCCCGACCGCAGGACGACCACGACCGCAGATTCTTCGGTCAGCCCTACGGTCCCACCGTATTGAGGGCCTCGGCCCCGCACTTCTATGTTCCTTCGCAGAGCGGTCGCCCCAGCGGAATCGGAAAACCGGACGGGGCACATGCGAGTTACGGAGGACGCGTGAAGATACGGATTCTCGGCCCGCTGGAGGCCGAGACGGACGGTGTCCCGGTCGTACCCACGGCGGCGAAGAAGCGGCAGATCCTCGCGCTCCTCGCGCTCCATTCGGGACAGCTCGTCCCGGTGTCGGCCCTGCGGGAGGAGCTGTGGGGGCCGGCGCCGCCGCCCAGCTCGCACACCACCTTCCAGACGTACATCCTGCGCCTGCGCCGCATCCTGGCCGCCGCCCTCGGCGGGCCCGACGGGCCGGCCCGTGCCCGGCAGCTCCTCGCCACCGGGCAGGGGGGCTATCTCCTGCGGGTCGCCGAGAAGGACGTGGACGCCTTCGCGTTCCAGCGAGCGACCCGCGACGGTCTCTCGGCCTTCGCGGACGGGGACAACGAGCTCGCGTCCCGGCTCCTGCGCCAGGCCCTGGCGCTGTGGCGCGGGCCGGCGCTCGTCGACGTACGGGCCGGGACGGCGCTGCGGATCCACGCGGCCGCCCTGGAGGAGAGCCGGCTGCTCGCCACCGAGCGGCGCATCGACGCCGAGCTGCGCCTCGGTATGCACACCGAACTCCTCGCGGAACTCATCGAACTGACGGGGAAGAACCCCTCCCACGAACGGCTGTACGCCCAGGCCATGGTCGCGTTCTACCGCTCCGGGCGGCAGTCCGCAGCCCTCGACCTCTACCGCGGGCTGCGCCGGCGGCTGATAGAGGAAATGGGTCTGGAGCCCGCTCCGCAACTTCAGCGACTGCACCAGGCGATGCTCGCCGTCGACCCCCGGCTCGCCGCGGGCGCCCAGGGCGGACCGCCGACCCCGACCTTCGACCTGTACGCGGCCTGAGCGCACCACACCACCACCGAGCACCACAGAAGAGGTGACACAGTGACGGACCAGACTCCCACCCTGTACGAATGGGCCGGTGGCGCCGAGGCGCTGGAAAGGCTCACGGAGGAGTTCTACCGGCGCGTCCGCAAGGACGAGCTCCTCGCTCCGCTCTTCAAGCACATGGACGACGACCACCCGCAGCACGTCGCGACCTTCCTCGGCGAAGTCCTCGGGGGCCCCGGGCGTTACACCGAGCACCACGGCGGATATCCGCGCATGGTCTCCCGGCACCGCGGCCGCTCCATCACGCCCGAGCAGCGTGCGCGGTGGGTGCAGCTGATGCTGGAGGCCATGGACGTCGTGGGCATCCCCGAGGACGCGGAGTTCCGCTCGGCGTTCGTCGGGTACATCGAGTTCGGCTCGCGCCGGGCGATGGCCAACTCGCAGCCGGACACCGGGCCCTCGGGCCGTACCACCATCAAGAAGTGGGGCTGGGGCGAGGCCGTCCCCGGTGATGACTGACCCGGTGGCCGGGCCATGGAACCGGGCCCGCCGGATGCCGTCCGCGCGTCCCGGTCTCGGCAACAAATATTGTCATTCCGCAACGCACGGTTCCAGCATGGGGACTGGCAGTGATCACCGTGATCAAGCGGATCGCCGGGACGCCCGCGCCCCGCGGGCGGCCGTCCCACGGGTCCGGCGGAGCCGTGCTCCGCACGCCCGTCAGACCGGCGGACACCCGCCCTGATCCGCCCGCCCGAACCATCCGGACAAGGAGTTCGCCCCATGCGTTCGATCACCCCCCTCACGCTCGGCGGTTGCCGATGAGCGTTCAGACCGAAGCCCACGAGGCTGCCGCGCGCAAGGCCCGAGACCGGCTGCCGTTCGCGGTCTACCTGCTCGCGTTCAGCCTGTTCGCCATGGGCAGCGCCGAGTTTCTGCTGGCCGGAGTCCTCCCGGACATCGCCGACGACCTGCACATCTCGCTCTCCTCCGCCGGTGCGCTGATCTCCGCGTTCGCCATCGGCGTGGTCATCGGCGGCCCACCGCTCGCTGTCCTGACACTGCGCTGGCCGCGACGCATCACCCTGGTGATCTCGCAGCTCACGTTCGCCGTCTTCGTGGCGGTCGGCCTGGTGACCGACAACTTCACCGTGCTGATCATCACCCGTTTCCTGTGCGGTCTGGCCTACGCCGGGTTCTGGGCGGTCGCCGCGGTCACCGCGATCGGACTCGTCACCCCCGAACGCACCGCACGGGCCTCCGGCGTGGTGGTCAGCGGACTCAGCATCGCCATGGTCGGCGGTGGCCCGGCCGGCGCGTTCCTCAGCCACTTCACCGAGTGGCAGGGCGGATTCTGGGCGGTGGTCGCCCTGACCGTCCTCGGCGCGGTCTCGACGGCGGTCGCCATCCCCGCGACCAGGGCGGCCCAGGAACCCAGCGTGAGCCGCGAGCTGCGCACCATGCGACAGCCGCAACTGTGGGTGGTGTACGCCGCGACGCTGCTGAGCACCGCCGCGTACATGATCTCGTACAACTACCTTGCGGCGTTCCTCACGGACGTCACCGGCGTCGACTCCGTGTGGGTGCCCCCGATCCTCGTCCTCTTCGGCGTCGGCGCGTTCTTCGGTCTGTTCATCGGCGGCCGGATCGCCGACGGGCGTCCCCACCACGCGTTCCTCATCGGCGCCGGCGGCATCCTCGTCACGTCGGTGCTGCTCGCCCTTCTCGCCGACTACGCCGTCGCGGTCATCGTCCTGGTGCTGCTCCTGGGTATCGCCGGATTCGTGCTCAACCCGGCCATCTACGGACGGGTGTTCACCGTGGCGGCCAACGCGCCGACGCTCGCCGGGGCCACCGCCGTCTCCATGTTCCAGCTCGGCATCAGCCTCGTCCCCGTCCTCGCGGGCGTCGCCCTCGGTGCCGGCGCCGGACTGACCTCCATTCCCTGGATAGGCGCAGGCCTTGCCGTACTCACCATCCCGGTCGTCCTGATCGACCGGACGATGGCCCGGAGCCGGGCACGGAGCCCGCAGACGAGCGAGGCCTGACCTCGTCGGTCCGCTCCCAGGTCCGCGCCGCACGCATCACCGTCCGGCGGACGTTCCCCGTCCGCCGGCAGCAACCCATCGCCGGGAGCCCCGGAGGAGGCCTTGACAGGATTTCTCCGGCGGCTCCCCTGAGTGGAGGACCCATGGACAACAAGCTCGGTTACGAACTGGGAAATTGGGTGGTGTCGCAGATACAGAGCCCGGACCGTCCGGCCCGGGCGACGTTCACGCTCCTTGACCAGGAGTGGGAACTGCTTCCCGAGGTGTTCCCGCCCTACACGGACCCGGGCCCGGAACTGTTCGCCTCCTGGGTGCCGTACGAAAAGGGCATCAGTTTCCTGGAGATGGGCTGCGGCGCGGGACTCTCCTCGGTGCTCGCCGCCCAGCGCGGCAGTGAGCGCGTGGTCGCCCTGGACATCAACCCGGCCGCGGCGGAGAACACCCACCGCAACGCCGCCCGGCACGGGGTGTCCGACCGGGTTACGGCACTGACCAGCGATCTGTTCGACGCACTGGATCCCGCCGAGCCGTTCGACCTGGTTTTCTGGAACACCCCATTCATCGAGGCTCCGGAGAACCGCTCGTACGCGGGCCAGATCGAGCGCGCGGTCTTCGACCCCGGCTACGAGATGGTGCGCCGGTTCTTCCGGGACGTCGTGCCCCACCTGGCCCCGGCCGGCCGGATCTACCTGGGCACCAGCGAGGCCATGGGCAACAAGGAAAAGATGCTGCGGGCGGCCGCCGACGCCGGCTTCGAGGGCCGGCGCTACCGCAGCGAATCCGTCGAACTGCCCGCAGCGGACTTCCCGGAATCTCCGGTGGTCGCGGCCCACACCAACGAACGCGGAATCGTGGACATGGACTTCACGATGTACGAGTTCCTGCGCCACTGACCCCGCGTCTCCGGCCCGGCCGGAAAGCCCCGCGCAGCAAGTCACGAGCATCAGTCCAGACAATGCGAATTCACAACAGGGCGACAGGACCCGCCCCTGAAGATTGGAATGCCATGAGCGCCAACGGGAACGCGGACGGTACTGGCTTCGACGTCGTCATCGCCGGCAACGGAGTCCTAGGGTTATCGCTCGCCTGGGTCCTGGCACAGCGGGGACAGCGTGTCGCCGTACTCGGCCAGCCACACCGACCCTGGGCCGGATCAGCCGCGGCCGGAGCCATGCTCGGCTGTTTCGCCGAGGTCACCACCTCGCTGCTCGCCACCGAGCACGGCCGGGCCAAACTCGAACTCGGCATCCAGGCGACCAAGCTGTGGCCGCAGTGGCTGGCCGAGCTGGAGGCGAGCACCGAGGGCGCCCCCCTCAAGACCGCCGACGGCACCACCGTCATCCTCAACACCATCGGCACGGCCGAGATCGACGACGCCAACTACAACGCCATCCGTACCGAGCTCACCCGCTACGACGAGCCCTTCGAGGACGTCGAGCCCGCCGACCTCGACTGGGTGGACGCCGAGCCGATCTCCCGGCCGCTGAAAGTCTTCCACATACCCGGTGAGCACGCCGTCAACGCTGCCGCCCTCCTGGAGCGGCTCGAACAGGCTGCCGTCCAGGCAGGCGCCACCCTCGTCCCTGAGTCCGCCGCCCGCGTCGTGCACCAGGGCGAGCGGGTGACCGGAGTGGTCACCGCATCCGGGCGGACGATCAGTGCAGACCAGGTGACGCTGGCCGCCGGCGCACGCAGCCAGGAGCTCCTGGACAGCCTGCCCATCGGCCCCCGCGTCCCCCGCCTCGTCAGCGGCTACGGCGTCTCCGCCCTGATCAAGACCGGGGACGGCACCAGCCCGGACAGCGTCGTCCGGACCCCGAACCGCTCCTTCGCCTGTGGTCTCCACGTCGTCCCACGCGGCGACGGGCACGTCTACCTCGGCGCCACCAACGTCATCTCCGTGGAGCCGCGTGACACCGCCGAGATGCGCGACCTGGTCTTCCTCCTGCAGTGCGCCCACCGCCAGGTCCGCCGCAACCTCTGGAACAGCGACGTCGCCAAGATCCAGGTGGGCAACCGCCCGGTGTCCATGGACGGCTTCCCGCTGCTCGGCCACGGCGGCATGCAGGGCCTGTGGATCATGACCGGTACCTACCGCGACGGCCTGCACCTCTCCCCTCTCCTGGCCCAGGACTTCGCCGCCCGGATCCTGGGCGAGGAGCCGCAGGCCGACCTCGACCGCTTCGCCCCGCTCCGGCAGCCCCTCAAGACGGGCACCCGCGAGGAGATCGTCGACGTCCTCATCGACCACCAGATGGGCATCGGCTACGAGCAGGACTGGACGATCCCCGTCGAGTGGCACCAGTGGATCGAGATGGACCTGCGCCCCGCCACCCTCGCCTGGGCGAACGAGCTGGACCCGGAGTTCACCCCGCCGGCCGAGCTGCTCTTCGCCTCCCGCTTCGATCCGGAGCTGGTCAGTCTGCTGCGCAAGTACTACGCGACCTGCCGCGAGAACAGCTGACCCACGCTCTCCCTCCGCACCGCACCACCGGCTTTCGGGGCAGGAGCAACCGCCCCTGCCCGAAAAGCACTTCGAGAAAGGACAGCGCAATGGCAGTCGAGGCGATCGACCCCCCCGACCTCCCCAAGCCCTACGGATGGCGGCAGCTGGCCGTCGGCACCGGCAGCCGAGTGGTGTTCATGAGCGGCCAGACACCGCGCACCGCCGACGGCGAGCCGGTGGGCATGGGTGACCTCGCGGCCCAGACCGAGCAGGTCTACCTCAACATCGCGACCGGCCTCAAGGCGGCCGGCGCCACCTTCGACGACGTACTGCGCCTGACGGTCTACGTCGTGGACTGGTCACTCGACAAGTGGGAGGCCATCACGGCAGGCGCCGAGCGCGCGGCGGCCAAGCTGGGCGCGGACGTCATCCGGCCCACCACCCTGGTCGGGGTTGCCACGCTCGCGGAGCCCGACTTCCTCATCGAGATCGAGGCAACCGCCATCGCGGCCTGAGCTCCCGTCAGTTCTCCAGGACGGCCGTTGGCCTCCGGGCCCGGCGCGGCCGTGTCCCCTTACGGGACTTGCCCCGCACAGGTGAGCCCCCGCCGAACCGGCGGGGGCTCACCTGCGCCGCTGGGTCAGCGTGCCTTGGCGAGGAGGTCCTCCACCACCGAGGCCACCGTCTCCGGCGATGGCAGCGCGGGGTGGTGGCTCGCGGTGCCCGCGGTCGGGTCGAACCCGTTGTGCCACTCCGGCTCGTTGACGAGCCCGCCGTCCTCGCGGATCCGCGCGATGTTCCGCTCGACGGCCGGCTTGTGCCACATCTTGGCGCCCATCACCGGGAAGTAGACGACCGGGTAGTCGACCGACAACGCCACCGTCATCAGCCGGTTGGGCGCGGCCCCGCCCGCCGCGGCGGCGAGCGTGTGCGCGGTGGCCGGCAGGACCGCGAGAATGTCGTGGTCGGCGGCGATCCGGGACGGCTTGTCGGTCGGCCAGTCCGCCGGGGACTCCCCGTACACCACACGCTCGGCGAACAGCGCGAGGCTCTCGGGCGATATGAACGACGCCGCGGTGTGGGTGAGCAGAACCGTGAACGTGCTGCCCACGATCTGTCGGCGCATCACCTCGATATATGACGGAAGCCGGGTCACCGCAATCGATCCGGTTCCCCCGATGAGTATGCGTTTCCCGGTCGACCCCGGGGATTTCTGAATTTCCATGCACGATGATGTCGCCGGGCTCCCGTCGCGGGTCAATGGTGAAGTCCATTCTGCGGCGGGGGAGTCCGCCGGGAGTCCAGCGATAGTCGAGCGCCGGTGAAACCCTACGGTCGCCCCTACGGTCGGACCGTATTGAAGACGTTTACCGCCCCTCCTAACCTCCGTTTTCGTATAGGAATTCGAAAGCCCACCGGGGCATCTGACAAAAAGGGGGCGGACCTCGATGGAGGATCTTTTCGCGGAGCTGCGCGGCGGGGCGGGCGGGGTCGGTCACGCCCGCCCGGACGACACCCGGCTGCCCGACCTCAAGCCACAGCCGGAGCGCCGTCACGAGCCGTTCCCGCTCACTGACATCCAGCAGGCCTACCTGATCGGCCGCCACAAGGGCCTGGAACTCGGCGGCATCTCCAGCCAGTACTACCTGGAGTTCGACTGCCCCGGTCTCGACGTGGACCGGCTGGCCGCGGCCCTGCGGAAGGTTGTCGACCGGCACGGCGCACTGCGCACGGTGGCCGGTCCCGGCCAGACTCAGCGGGTTCTCGCCGTGGACGAGGTGGAGCCGTACGTCATAGGCAGCACCGATCTGCGGGGCCGTGACGCCGGGGAACAGATCGCTGAAGTCGAGCGGATCCGCGCCGAGTTGACGGAGCAGGTGCTGCCGGTGGACCGGGCGCCGCTTTTCGACGTCCGCGCCTCACTGCTCGACGACGACCGGGTCCGGCTCCACCTGGCCGTGGATCTGCTCTTCCTCGACATGCGGGGCCTGCGCATGCTCCTCGGCGAGTGGCGCCGCTTCTACGACGAGCCCGGCTGGCACCCGGAGCCGCTGGAGCTGTCGTTCCGCGACTATGTGCTCGCGCAGGAGGAACTGCGCGGCGCGACCCTGGGCCAGGAGGCCGCCGCGTACTGGGCGGACCGCCTCGACACCCTGCCGCCCGCGCCCGAGCTGCCGCTCGCCGCGGCGCCCGAGCAGCTCGGCACCCCCCGCTTCGTACGGCACCGTGCAGCGCTCGCGCCGGAACGGTGGGAGGCGCTGCGGGCGACGGCCTCCCGGCACGGGCTGACCCCGTCGGGTGTCCTGCTCGCGGCCTACGCGGAGGTGGTGCGGACCTGGTCGCGGCGGCAGGAGTTCACCCTGACCGTCACCCAGTTCCACCGGCTCGGGCTGCACCCGCAGCTCGACGCCATCATGGGCGACTTCCTGGCGCCGGGCCTGCTCGCCGTCGGCGGCCGGGCCGATGAGACCTTCGAGCAGCGGGCGCGGGGCCTTCAGGCGCAGGCCTTGGAGGACTTGGCGCACTCCGCGCACGGCGGAATCCGGGTCCTGCGCGACCTGGCCCGCCGCAGGGACGACAGCCGGGCCTCGATGCCCGTGGTCTTCTCCAGCACGCTCGGCGCAGACGACGGCGTGGCGGACTCGGGACGCCTGGAGTCGTTCGGCGCGTTGGTCCACGATCACAGCCGAACTCCCCAGGTCTGGCTGGAGAACCAGATCCTTGAGCTGGACGGCCGGCTGTCCATCAACTGGAACGCGGTCGAGGGCCTGTTCCCGGAGAACACCCTCGAAGCCATGTTCGAAGCGTACGTGACGCTGCTCGGCCGTCTGGCGGACGACGCCTCCGTGTGGGACGCCACCCGCGGGATCGTGCCGCTGCCGGACCCGCAGACCGAGGAGCGGGAGCGAGCCAACGCCACGGCGGAGGACATCCCGCCGGCGCTGCTGCACGAGCTGGTCGCCGAGGCGGCCGCACGCCGCCCCGACGCCATCGCGGTCATCACGCCCGGCGCGGAGACCACATACCGCAGGCTCACCGAGGACGCGCACCGGATCGCGCACCGGCTCCTGAACGGCCCCGGTACCGAGCCGAACGAGATCGTCGCCGTGTCGATGCAGCCGGGTGCCGCCCAGTTCTCGGCGCTGCTCGGCGTGCTCCACTCCGGCGCCGCGTACGTGGCCATCGACCCGGAACTGCCCGAGGAGCGTCGCCTGAAATTGCTGGCTCGATGTTGCGTGCGGGCTGTGATCACCGAGCCGGACCTGCGGGACACACTGGCCTGGCCGGAGGGCGTGACGGTCCTGACCCCACAGGACCAGGCCACCCTGAAGTGCCCCACCGAGCGCCCCGAGCGCCGCCAGGGCCACGACGACCTGGCCTATGTCATCTTCACCTCGGGCTCCACCGGTGAACCCAAGGGTGTGATGATCACCCACCGCAGCGCCGCCAACACCGTGCAGGACATCAACCGGCGCTTCGACGTCGGCGAGGACGACCGGACGATGGCGCTCGCCCCGGCCGGCTTCGACCTGTCGGTGTACGACCTCTTCGGCGTCCTCGGCGCCGGTGGCACCGTCGTTGTGCCCGACCCGGCGCGCGGCAACGACATCGCCCACTGGTCGCAGCTCATCGGCCGCTACGGCGTCACCATCTGGAACAGCGTGCCCGCGCCGATGCGCATGTGGATCGACTCGCTCGGTGACGGAGGAGTCCCGCGCGGCTGCCGGCTGCGGCTCGCCCTGCTCAGTGGCGACTGGATCCCGGTCGACCTGCCGAACCGGATACGGGAGGCGATCCCCGCGATGCGGATGATCAGCCTCGGCGGCGCCACCGAGGGCTCGATCTGGTCGATCCACCACCCGATCGAGGCCGTCCGGCCCGAGTGGTCGAGCATCCCGTACGGCAAGCCGCTGGCCAACCAGACCATGCACGTTCTCAACCAGTGGATGGAGCCGTCCCCTGTCGGGGTCACCGGCGAGATCCACATCGGTGGCGTCGGCGTGGCCCTGGGGTATCTCGGCGACCCCGAGCGCACCGCCGAACGCTTCCTGGTCCACCCGGTCACCGGGGAGCGCCTCTACCGCACCGGCGACCTCGGACGCTACCTGGCCGGCGGCGACATCGAGATCCTGGGCCGCGAGGACTTCCAGGTGAAGATCAACGGCTACCGGGTCGAGCTGGGCGAGATCGAGGCCGCCCTGCTGCGCCAGCCCGGGGTGCGCAACGCGCTCGTCACCGCGCCCGCCCACGCCCGTACCGGACAGCGGCAGATCGCCGCGTACGTGGTGCCCGAGCCCGGGACGGACCCGGACCCGGCCGTGCTGCGTGAGGCGCTGACCGCTCTGCTGCCCGGCTACATGGTGCCCAGCCGTTTCCTGACTCTGGACATCCTGCCCCTGACGACGAACGGCAAGATCGACCACAAGGCGCTGCCGACGCCGTGGAACGACGACCCCGACGGCGCCTCCGCGCGGGTCGCGCCGCGCAGCCGGGTCGAGGAGCGGCTCTTCGAGCTCTGGACCCAGCAGCTCGGCCACGGCGACTTCGGCGTGGAGGAGGGCTTCTTCGACATCGGCGGCGACTCCCTGCATGCCGTCGGCCTCCTCGCGCTGCTGCGCACCGAGTTCGGCATCGAGGCCGACATGGAGCAGGAGATGGTCGAGGGGCTGTTCATGAACGCGTCGATCGCGTCCTTCACCGAACTCATCGCGACCGTTCAGGAGTCCGCGGCGTGACCGCCCACCACGATCCCGCCGCGCCGGTCCGCGAGTGGGAGTACGTGATCGTCGGAGCCGGCTCCGCCGGAGCCGTGACCGCCGCCCGGCTCGCCGCGCGGGACTCCGGGAACGTCCTGCTCATCGAGGCCGGCGCGGACCAGCCCCGGCCCCGGCCCCGGGCCCACCCGCTGGCCGACGCCGGACGCCTCGTCCTGGCCGGCCACAACTGGGACTACCGGGCCAACCTCCGTACCAGCAACCGCCTGGAGGAGCTGGTCCAGGGCAGTACCGGGATACCCGGGGCCGCGCCGGCCACCGGCGGCCGGGCGACGGCCCGTGCCCTCTGGGAACGCTTCCCCTACCAGCTCGGCAAGGTCGTCGGAGGCGGCTCCGCCGTCAACGGCGCCATAGCCCTGCGCGGGCTGCCCCGCGACTTCGCCGCCTGGGAGGCCGCCGGCAACCCGGACTGGTCGTGGGAGGGCGTGCTGCCCTTCTACAAGGACATCGAGAACGACGCCGACTTCCCCGGCCGGCTGCACGGCGACAGCGGCCCGCTGCCGATCCGGCGCACCCCTCGCGACCGGGTGCACCCGCTGGACGAGGCGTTCTGGGAGGAGTGCAACCGGCAGAGCGTCACCGACCTCATGGACCTCAATGCCGGTGTCGAGGCCGGCGTCGGCCCGATCCCCGGCAACGCCGTGGACGGTGAACGCATCGACGCCTCCACCGCCTTCCTCGCCGGGGTCCGCGACCTGCCCAACCTCTCTCTGCGCACCGGCCTCCGGGTCACCCGGGTGCTGTTCGAGAAGAACCGGGCGGTCGGCGTGGAGACCGAACTCGACGGCACGCTCACCACGGTCCGGGCGCGGCACGTCGTGCTCAGCGCCGGGGCAGTCGGCACCCCCGCAATCCTCCAGCGCTCGGGGGTGGGCGGTGCCGGACTGCTCAGGGCCCTCGGGATCACGCCCGTGGCGGACCTGCCCGGGGTGGGCCGCGACCTGGTGGACCACCCCTCGGTCGTCATGTGGTCCAAGCCGGCCGACGGGGTGTGCACCCCGGGCCTGCCCTGGCGACAGGTCGCGGCCAGGATGAGCAGCGGCTTCGACGACGACGTGGACATCCAGATGGGGTTGCTCAACAACGTGGAGAGTCACACCATCCCCGGCTTCGTCGACCGGCTCGGCTGGCCTCTGGTCGTCGGCATCTCGGTGATGCTGATGCGCCCGCGCTCCCGGGGCCGGGTCTTCCTCGACAGCGCCGACCCGTACGCGGCGCCTGTCATCGAACTGGGTATCGCCACCGACACCGAGGACGTGGAACGGCTGTGCCACGGCGTGCGCCGGGCCTGGAGCTTCCTGCGGTCGCCGGGCCTGTCGGGCCGGCTGACCAAGACACAGTTCTGGAGCGATCGGATGGTCGCCAACGACGGCGTGGTGCGCAGCGGTGTCCGCCATATCGCGAACCCCGGCTGGCACGCGGCCGGTTCGTGCCGGATGGGGCCGGAGACCGACCCATGGGCGGTCTCCGACCAGGAGGGCCGGGTGTACGGAACCGAGAACCTGCGGATCGCCGATGCGTCGCTCTTCCCGACCCTCCCCAGCGCGCCCACCAATCTGACCACCCTGATGCTGGCCGAGAAGCTGGCCCGGAGCACGAAGGAGTGACCGTGGAACCCGTATCAAGGCCTCCGGTACGGCTCTACTGCTTTCCCCACGCGGGGGCGACCTCGCTGGTCTACCGGAGCTGGCAGCCGCTCGGTGAGCCGCACCTGCTGGTCCGGGGGGTGGACGCCCCGGGCCGCGGGACCCGCCGTCAGGAGCGGAAGGCCGCCGGCTTCCACGCCCTCGTGCGATGTATGGCTGAGCAGGTGGTGGCCGATCTGCTGACGGAACGGGAGCGGACGCCCGGCCTGCGCTGGGCGACGTTCGGGCACAGTTTCGGCTCGACCATGAGCCTCGCGGTGGCGGCGGAGGTGACCCGGCAGGTCGGCGTGGCGCCGGAAAGAGCCGTGCTGTCCGGGGCGGTCCCGCCCGGGCTCCAGCGGCCCGGGCCGCTGCTCGACTCCGTACCCGACGAGGAACTGCTCGCCAGGACCGCCGCCGACGGAGGGACCCCGTCCGCCGTCCTCGCCGACCCGACGATGCGCCGCATCCTGCTGCGGATGCTCCGGGAGGACGACGCCGTCCGGGCCGAGTTCACCCAGGAGGCGGGCGGGCTGCGGGTGGACTTCCCGCTCACCCTGATCGCCGCCCGGGAGGACGTCCATGCTCCGCCGGAGAAGGTCTGGCAGTGGGCCGCGCACAGCGCGGTGCCCGTCCACCGGGTGGAGATCGACGGCGGCCACTTCGCGGCCGTCCGGCGTCCCAAGGACACCCTGACCACCATCGTCGACGACACCGACCCCGGAGAGGGGTGACGGCATGGCACGCAGCAGGTACGAGGCCGTCCACGAGCAGTTCCGGGTCACCTGCCGGGAGTTCCTCCACCGCGAGGTACTGCCGCACCACGCCCGGTGGGAGCGGGACGGCATCACCGACCGCGAGGTGTGGCGCAAGGCCGGGCAGGCGGGGCTCCTCGGCATCGGTGTGGACCCCGCGTACGGCGGGGGCGGCGAGCCGGACTACCGCTTCCCGGCGGTGTTCTCGCAGGAGATCATGTGGGCCCGGGCGACGGCGCCCGGCTTCGTGGCCCACAACGACGTGATCGCCACCTACCTCGCCAGGCAGACCACGGAGGAGCAGCGCAAGCGGTGGCTGCCCGGGCTCTGTTCGGGCGAGCTCATCGCGGCGATCGCGATGAGCGAGCCCGACGCCGGCTCCAACGCCGCCGACATCCGCACCACGGCGGTCCGCGACGGCGACTCCTACATCCTCAACGGCCAGAAGACGTTCATCACCAACGGCGAGAACGCCGATGTCGTCGTGGTCACCGTCAAGACCGACCCCGAGCGCGGCGCCCAGGGCATCAGCCTGCTGGTAGTGGAACGTGGCACACCCGGCTTCACCCGCGGGCGGCGCATGGAGAAGCTGGGCTGGCACGCCAGCGACACCTGCGAGCTGTTCTTCGACGACTGCCGGGTGCCGGCCGACAACCTGATCGGCAAGGAGAACGGCGGCCTCGCCTACATGATGGCCGGACTGCCCCGCGAGCGGCTGAGCATCGCCACCGTGGCGGTGGGCGCGATCGAGCGGATGCTGGCGGACACCCTGGAATACGCCAAGAACCGCGAGGTCTTCGGCCAGACCGTCGGAAGCTTCCAGCACAACCGCTTCCAACTCGCGACAATGGAAACCGAGCTGACGATCGCTCAGGTCTTCCTCGATCACTGCGTCGCCGCGCTCAACGCCGGACAGCTCTCGGTGACGGACGCGGCCAAGGTGAAATGGTGGACGACGGAACTCCAGGTGGACATCGCGAACCGTTGCCTTCAACTCCACGGCGGCTACGGCTATCTGAAGGAGAGCGCGATCTCCCGGGAGTGGACCAACAGCCGGGTGCAGACGATCTACGGCGGGACGACAGAGGTGATGAAGGAGCTGATCGGGAGGTCCCTCGGCCTCTGAACCACCCCGCGCCCCGCCCCGGTCGTCCGTACCGGAGGCGGGGCGCGTGTGTTCCCAAAACCGCACCGACAGTTGCCATTTTGGGAACAAGTCTGTCTAATGGCGGCATGGAGCAGTCACCGACGATCACCCGGGCCCTGTCCGCTGTCGGTCCCCGGCTCAAGCGGGTGCGCACCGCCCGTGGTGTCACCCTCGCCGCGCTGTCGGAGGCCACCGGCATCTCCAAGAGCACGTTGTCGCGTCTCGAAGCGGGACAGCGCCGCCCCAGCCTCGAACTGCTGCTGCCCATCGCCCAGGCCCACCAGGTCCCCCTCGACGAACTGGTCGGCGCCCCGGAGGTGGGCGACCCGCGCGTCCGGGTCAAGCCCCACACGGTGAACGGCAACACGGTGCTGCCGCTGACGCGTCAGCCCGGCCCGCTGCAGAGCTACAAGATGGTCCTGCCGGCGAGCCGCGACACCCCGGAGCTGTGCACCCACGAGGGGTACGAGTGGCTGTACGTGCTCTCCGGGCGGCTGCGGCTCATACTGGCCGACCACGACCTGGTCCTCGGCCCCGGCGAGGTGGCGGAGTTCGAGACCCGGCTGCCGCACTGGTTCGGAAGCACGGGGAAGGGGCCGGTGGAGGTACTCAGCGTCTTCGGCCGCCAGGGCGAGCGGATGCACGTACGCGCCCACCCGACACGGCGAACGCCCGCCTCCGGAACATGATCCGGAGGCGGGCGTTCGGGGGCGGAGGCGGCGCCATGGCCCTCGCTCGCCCGCTCAGCACATAGGGACGGATGCCTCGGAGAGGTCCGCGGCGGCGGCGCGGTGTGCCGCCAGATCACGCTCGATCTCCTCGTCCACCAGGTCGTGGTTGAGGGCGAAGGCGGCCGCGGCGCCCATGCCGGCCGCGGTGACGGCCTGGGCGCGCGAGTCCGTCACGTTGCCGACGGCCCACAGGCCGGGGCGGCTGGTGCGGCCGGACCGGTCGGTTACCAGCCAGCCCTGCTCGTTCTTCTCACAGCCGAGACCTTCGAAGGCCCCGTCGTTCGGCGTCATCGTCGGGAAGAGGAACACCCCGGCGCAGTCCACCGTCCGTCCGTCGGCGAGTTCCACCGTCTGGAGCCGGCCGTCCTTGCTCAGCAGGGTGGACACCGGCCCCTCCGCCACTCGGACCCCGCATGCGTCCATGCGTTCGCGCTCCTCGTCGGTGAGCGGGCGACTGTGCGGGACATACACGATGTGCGGCGACCACTGGCGCAGCAGCAGCGCCTGCCCGGGCGAGGCCGGGTGCACACCGAGTACGACGATCGGCTGGTCGCGGACCTCGTAGCCGTGGCAGTACGGGCAGAAGTGCACGTCCTCGCCCCACATCGCCCGCACACCCGGAATCTCGGGCAGTTCGTCGCGCAGGCCGGTGGCGAGCACGACGTGCCGGGCGTCCAGGGTCGCACCGCCCTCCAGGCGGACCACGTACCCTCCGGTCTCCCCGGCCTCGACCTGGTCCGCCCGGCCGTCGATCTGGACCACGCCGTAGCGCGCGATCTCCGCACGGCCGGCCGCGAGCACGGTGAGCGGGGGGACGCCGTCACGCGAGAGGAAGCTGTGCATGTGGGCAGAGGGGGCGTTGCGGGGCTCCCCGGAGTCGACGACGGCTACGGTGCGACGGGCCCGGGCGAGCACGAGCGCGGCGTTCAGCCCTCCTGCCCCGCCGCCTATCACGATGACGTCGTACGAGGTCTGTTTACTGGTGTCGTTGTTGGCGCCAGTCATGGCGATCACCTCCTCCGGAAGACTGCGGTGCGCGACGTGCCCGGGCAATCTTTGTTGCCGTTTCCGGGACCGAACCCCCGGCCCTTCGGACGGTGGTCGTGGCCGGGGGTCCTGGAGACGACCGGGGCTGGTTGCCATAATGGCAACTCAGGTTGTCGGTCCAGGTGCGGGAGCCGCAGCCTGGATTCCGGCCAAAGCCATCGATAACCGGAAGGCTGCACAATGACTGCCCACGAAGGTGCCGGGACCGCGCCGGCTGCTGGTGACAACGCGCGCGCACTGAACAACCGTGTCCACCATGTCCGATCCGGCGAGTTGGACGGTTACGCCGCCATCAGCGGCGGCACGGTCGATTCGAAGAAGCTCTGGATGGGCCTGGTGGAGAACCCGCCCCTGAGCGCAACGGACAACCATCATCACGGTGAATCCGAGGCAGGGATCTACGTGGTCAGCGGCCACCCCGTGTTCGTCTACCACGACGGCACGGAGGAGGTGCGGCTCGCCGCCGGCCCCGGCGACTTCTTCCTCGTTCCCCCGTTCGTCCCGCACCGCGAGGAGAACCCCGATCCGGACGAGCCCGCGGTCGTCGTGATCGCCCGGACCACTCAAGAGCCGATCAAGGTCTCCGTGCCTGAGCTGTACCACCTCGAAGAGACAGCCGCTGATCAAGAAGGTCAATGACGACCACGAGGCCATCGAGATTGTCTCCAAGCACGGCAACGCCGGATCAACAAGCTCATCGAGGACGTCAAGTGCGATCCCTTCACGGGGATCGGCAAGCCCGAGCCACTCAAGTACCACTTGCCCGGGGCGTGTTCGAGGCGGATCGACGACGGGCATCGCCTTGTCCACCTAGTCACGGACAAGGAGATCGTCATCCTCGCTGCCCGCTACCGCTACTGGACGCGGGGTGTCCAAGCTGTGGCCCTGCCATGCCCGGCCTTTCTCCGAGGACGGCCGGCCGGGTGTCCGTTGCCGCGGGAGTGCGACGACAGCCGGGCGGTTGGGTGCGGGCCTGACAGGCTCCTGACTGCCAGGCGCGATGGTGTCACCGGGAAGGGCCCCGGACGCGTTGGTCACGCGTTGGTCGTCCGGAGGCCCAGCGCCCTGGATATTGCCTGGTCAGGGCCGTGAAACGAGGGAGGACGACCGGGGCCGCCACCCCCCACAGGAGAGGCCCCGGTCGCCGTCCGCGGGAGCCGCGGTACGGTCCCGTACCTCTCTCAGCGCCGGGCGTGCGTTTTCTGTCACACCGCGCAGAGTCAGCGCGTTGTCGCAGGTCGTAGAAGTCGTGGACGCGGGCCGGGCGCAGGCCGTAGCGTGACGCATCGCGCACAGCGGCGCGGCAGTGGCGACCAGCTGCACGGCGGGGGAGCGGTGCGGCGGGACAGGTTGAGGAAGTGCTGGGGGACGACGCGGAGCTGACCACCGCGGTGCTCGCGGCGCAGGACGGGGACGAGGACGCCTTCCGGACTGTGTACCGCGCGGTGCACCCGCGACTGCTCGGGTATGTACGGACGCTGGTCGGTGATCCGGACGCCGAGGACGTGACGTCCGAGGCGTGGCTGCAGATCGCCCGCGACCTCCAGCGGTTCAGCGGCGACGCGGACCGCTTCCGCGGCTGGGCGGCCCGGATAGCCCGCAACCGCGCGCTCGACCACATACGGATGCGGGGCAGGCGCCCCGCGGGTGGCGGCGACGAGTCCGAACTGGCCGCGGAGCCGGGCGAATCGGACACCGCGGGAGAGGCCATCGAAGCCCTGGCCACCGGCCGCACGATGCGGCTCATCGCCCAGCTCCCGCAGGACCAGGCCGAAGCGGTGGTGCTGCGGGTCGTCGTCGGGCTCGACGCGAAGAGCGCGGCCAAAACGCTCGGCAAGCGGCCCGGTGCGGTACGGACCGCCGCGCACCGCGGGCTGAAGAAGCTCGCCGAACTGCTCGGCCCCGACGTGGGCCCGCACGGACTCGACGCCGTACCGACACAGCGCTCCGCACGCGAGGGGGCGGAAGCCGCGGTCGGTGTGACGCATTCGCGTCCGTGGACGCAGAAGGACATGTGATGGCCGACGAGCGGTGCGAATGGCTTGACAAGGACACGGCTGAGCGATTGCTGAGCGGTGGGCCTGTCGGTGCCGTCGACGATCACGCGAGGGCGCAGGCCGCCCGGCTGCACGCCGCGCTGGACGGTGCGGCCCGCTCGGCCGCCCGGTCCGAGATCGGTGAACTCCCCGGCGAGAAGGCGGCGTTGGAGGCATTCCGGCTGGCCAGGAGCGGCGGCGCGGACCCCCTCGAACCGGTACCGGGTACGGACCGGGCCCCGGCCGCCACGCGCTGGGGGCGACCGGTGCGGTTCAGCGTCGCCGCCCTGGTGGCGGCCTGTGCGCTGAGCGGGGTGGCGGTCGCCGCGGGAGCCGGCATGCTGCCTTCGCCCTTCGGCCGCAGCGAACCGATGCCCGCCTCGTCCGTGTCGTCCGCCGCGACACCGCGACCGCTCCTCTCCGAAACGCCCTCCGCCACGCCCACCGGCCCCTCGCCGGGGCCGGACACCAGCACCCCCGGCAGCCGGAAACCCGGCCCCGGACAGCACAGCCCGCGTGTCTCGCCCCCGGCGGGCGAGGCCGGTGGCGCGACAGGTGACGGGAACAGCGGCAGCGGAGAGGCCGGCCGGGACGGGGACCGGGCCGGGGGCGCGGAGCGGCAGCCCGGCGGCGGGACGCAGAACCGGCGGACACCGCCCCGGGGCGGTCACCCCTCGGGTGCCGATGTCTTCCGCAAGCTGGCCGCGGCCTGCCGCGACTACCGCGCGGGCCGGGTCGCCGGCGAGCGCAGGCGGAGTCTGGAGTCGAAGGCCGGCGGCGCGGCGAACGTCGAGAGGTTCTGCGGGCGGGTGCTGGGCACCGGTGGTTCCGACGGCCACCCCGTCTCGTACACGCCCTCGGCCCCGCTCACCCCCGCCGCCCCCGCCACATCCCCCACGCCCTCGCCCTCCGTGCCGGCCGGCCCCTCGCCCTCGCCGACGCGCGACTTCCCGGCGTCGCCCTCACCGGGCGACCGGACCGGCCCAGCGGCAAGCCGGAACGGCTGACGGGCCCGCCGGTACCGGCTGCGCGCAGTGGCCGAACCGCGGGTGTGACACTTTCCGGGGGCCCGGCGCAGTAGAGAGTGAGCCGACTGGTCATCGGCCGCGCGTGAGCCGGGGTTCCCCCCGTACCTTCGGCTCCGCGCAACCGGCGCGGGTGGGTTTCGTTCCCCCGGACCCACCCGCGCCCCCAATCCCTCCCGGGCCTCCCGCAATCACCGGTACACGACGACCTTGTCGCCGGTCCGTGCCTGGCCGAAGAGTGCGGCGATCTTCGCCTTGTCCCGTACGTTGACGCAGCCGTGCGAGGCGCCGCTGTAACCGCGGGCCGCGAAGTCCGACGAGTAGTGCACCGCCTGGCCCCCGCTGAAGAACATCGCGTACGGCATGGCCGTGTGGTAGATGGTCGACACGTGGTGGAGGCTCTTGAAGTCGATGTGGAAGGTCCCCTCGCGGGTCGGTGTGTACTGCGAGCCGAAGCGCACATCCATCGTCGAGAGCACCTTGCCGTCATTGACCCAGCGCAGTGTGCGGCTCGTCTTGCTGATGCAGAGCACCCGGCCGGTGAGGCAGCGCGGGTCGAGCTTGCCCGCGGAGTGCCCGCCCGCCGTTCCGTTCAGCTCGTCGCGGGTCGGGGTCCTCGTCATGGCGAGCAGTCGCCGCCAGGTGACGGTGTCCGTGGTGCCGGTGCGGGTCAGGCCGCGCTTGCCCTGGAACCCCTTGACTGCGGCGACGGTCACCGGGCCGTACGTCCCGGTGGGGGTGGCGCCGAACCAGGCGATCTGCCGCAGCCTGGCCTGGAGTTCGCGCACCTGCTTGCCCGTGGCGCCGCTCGCCATCAGGGTCGGGCCGGGCGGTACGGCCGAGGGCTTCGGTGCCGCGGGCCGCTTCGCGGGCCGCTTCGCGGGCGACGGTGCGCCGGAGGCCGTCGGCCGCCGCGCCGGGCCCGGGGTGGCGGTGCTGTCCTGCGCTCCGGCCGTCGGGCGATGGCTCGCACCGCCGCCCGCCTTCGCGTCGTCCGCCGTCCGCGTCCCCGTGGTCTGCACCGAACAGCCCGCCGCCACGGCGACCGCCGCGGCGGCGGCCAGCGCTCTGCCCATCAGGATCTTCCGCATGCTTCCCCCCTCTTCGTCTTTCTTTCGCTTTTTTCGCTTCCTTCTCGCTTCCGCGCTCTTCTCCCGCCTCGTCCCGGGTGATTCCCCCTCGGGGCGTCGCGAAAGCCCGGGCCGCCATGTTCCGTGCCGGGCCGCCATGTTCCGTCCGGGGTCGCTCCGGGTCCTGGGGTGGCGAAGGCCACTCCCGGAGTGTCGTACCCGCGTGCGAGACTCGGCCCATGCTCGGTGTCACGGATCTCCCGACCTACCTCGCCGGCCTGGTGCTGATCGTTCTGCTGCCGGGCCCCAATTCGCTGTACGTGCTCTCGGTCGCCGCCCGGCGCGGCGTCCGCACCGGATACACGGCGGCTGCCGGGGTGTTCTGCGGGGACACCGTGCTGATGACGCTCTCCGCCGCGGGAGTCGCCTCACTGCTCCAGGCCAACCCGCTGCTGTTCGGCCTGGTGAAGTACGCGGGCGCCGGTTATCTCACCTATCTGGCGTTCGGTATGGTCCGCACGGCCCGTGCGCTCTGGCGCGACCGGAGCGACCGGAGCGACCGGGGCGCGGGGACCACCGACGAGCAGTCGCCCACCCTGGAGCGGCCCTACCGCAGGGCCCTGGTGGTCAGCCTGTTCAACCCGAAGGCGATCCTGTTTTTCATTTCCTTCTTCGTGCAGTTCGTCGACCCGCACTACGCCTACCCGGCGCTCTCGTTCGTGGTCCTCGGCGCGCTGGCGCAGCTGGCGAGCTTCCTCTACCTCACCCTGCTGATATTCGGCGGCACCCGCCTCGCCGCCGCCTTCCGCCGCCGCAGGCGCCTCTCGGCCGGGGTGACGACGGCGGCGGGTGCGCTCTTCCTGGGCTTCGCGGTGAAGCTCTCGCTCAGCAGCGTGTGAGGTAGTCGGCCAGCCCGGTGGCGTCGTCGCCCGCCCAGCCGATGTATCCGTCGGGCCGGACGAGGAACAGCCCCTTGCCGTACGGCTCGTAGGCGTCGAGCCGGTGGACGTGCACCGCGTCGGGGTCCAGCGGTGGCAGCACGGTGTCGGTTCCCACCGAGAGCAGGGTGAAGTGCGGCCCGCGGAAGGCGTCGAAGAGCCGCCCACTGCCCGGCCGCCCGCCGTCCAGCGGTCCGTCGGGTGCGCGGTCGCCCGCCTCCAGGGCGCCCGCGGCCCCCTCGGAGAGCGGTCCGCCGCGGTAGCCGATGCCCAACTGCTGGGTGGCGGCCCCGCGCCGCTGCTCGCCGCGGTGGACGCGGGTGGAGAGGCCCAGCATCTCGGCCGCGTTGGGCCGCCGTTCCTCCTCGTACGAGTCGAGCAGTGCCGCGGGGGCTCCGTCGCGCAGCACCCGGCCGAGCTTCCACCCCAGGTTGTACGCGTCCTGGATGCTGGTGTTGAGCCCCTGGCCGCCGGCCGGTGAGTGGACATGGGCGGCGTCGCCCGCCAGGAAGATCCGGCCGTCGCGGAACCGGTCGGCGAGGGCCGCGCGCGGCCGGAAGTCCGAGGCCCAGAGCACCTCGGTGACGTCGGCCGCGCCGAGATGCGTACGGGCGGCGATCAGGGCGCGTACGCCGTCGGGCGAGAGGTCGGGGCGCTCCCCGTCCGGGAAGCGCGCGGCCAGCTGGAAGTCGTCGGTGCCGGGGAGCGGGCAGAGCGCCAGGAATCCGGCGTCGGCCGGGAAGACGTGCCAGTTCAGCCGGTCCAGGGCGGGGACACGTACATCGGCGACCAGCATGGACGACGGGTCGACGGACTCTCCGGCCATCGCGACGGCGAGCGCGGCGCGGACCGTGCTGCTGCCGCCGTCGGCCGCCACCGCGTACGCCGCGCGGACGGTGGCACCGGTGGAGAGCGTCGCCGTGACCCCGGCCGTGTCCTGCGTGATCGAGTCCAGGGCGCTGCCGAACGAGACCTCGCCGCCCAGCCCGGTCAGGCGCGCGTACAGGATCTCCTGGGTGCGCCACTGGGGCAGGATGCGCGGCGTTCCCGCGTACGGCGCCGCCGGGGTCGTCTCGACCGCGTCGAACATGTGGTGTTCGCCCTGTCGCCCGCCGTCCTTCCAGATCATCTGGACCGGGGCGGGCCCGCTCGCGGCCAGCACCTCGCCGATCACCCCGAGATCGTCGAAGACCTCCAGCGTGCGGGGCTGGAGGCCCTTGCCCCGGGAGCCCGGGAAGAGCCGCTCCGCCTTCTCGGCCACGGTCGTGCGCACTCCGCGCCGGGCCAGATCCACGGCCAGCGCGAGCCCGGTGGGCCCCGCGCCGACGATCAGCACATCGGTCTCCGCGCTTTCCTTGACGCTTTCCTTAACGCTGTTAAGTTCCATGGTTCCGAGCGTGCGCTTAACACTGTTAAATTGTCAAGGTGGGAACACCGAAGATCGACCGGGCGCGCGTCGCGGAGACCGCGCTGCGGCTGCTGAACGAGGTAGGGCTCGACGGGCTGTCGCTGCGCGCCATCGCCAGGGAACTGGACGTCAAGGCGCCCGCGCTCTACTGGCACTTCAAGGACAAGCAGTCCCTGCTGGACGAGATGGCGACGCTGATGTACCGGCGGATGATCGCCGAGGACCTGCCGGAGTCCTGGCGGCCGGAGACCGCGGCGCCGGAGGGGGGCCGGCAGCTCCCGCCGGAGACCGGCGGGAGCTGGCAGGACGGGCTGGTCGTCTACCACCGCGCCCTGCGCGCCATGCTGCTGCGCCACCGCGACGGTGCCAGGGTCTACAGCGGGGCCCGGTTCACCGGCACCGACCACGCGCAGTCGCTGGAGCGGCAGCTGGGCGAGATGACCTCACGCGGGTTCGGCCTGGCGCAGGCGGTCCAGGCCGGCACCACGGCGTACTCGTTCACGGTCGGCTTCGTCATCGAGGAGCAGGGCGTCCAGCCGATGCCGGACGAGCGCCGCGAGGGGTACGGGATCGAGGAGCGGGCCGAGCGGCTCGCCGACTACCCGCTCACCGCGGCGGCCGGCTGGGAGATCTTCACCGACTTCGACCGGCGCTTCGAGGAGGGGCTGCGGCTGGTCGTCGCGGGGATCGAGGCGGCGTACCGGCCACACGACGGGTGAACGAGCAGTCGCCGTTCCCCTCCTGACGTAGCGTCACCTGTCGCTTGATGTCGCGTCCCAGGTCACTGCCGGGACTTGTTCGCGAACACCCAGCGGTTGCCTTTCAGCGCGTCGTTCTGCTCGGGGAGCGGCCCGCGTCCGTGGCGGCGGGTGAATTCGAACGGGGTGTGGACCGATGTGGACCACCCCCTGCTCCCCAGGCGGCCCGCGGAGTCGGGCCGAGGCTCCCGGTCGAACAGGTTGAGCAGGTCGATGCCGATCTGCTGCTTCGTCGAGGTGTAGAGCGGGCTGTCGCGGTACTCCAGCAGGTCCTTGTCGAGCTTGACCTCGAACGCCATGGTGCTTCCCCCCGTACTCAACCGGTCGACCGTGTCGATGAGATGGGTCTCGGCTGCGACCGGCAGATAGAACAGCAGCCCTTCGGCCAGCCAGACGCTGGGTGCGGCCGGGTCGAAGCCCGCGTCGGTCAGTGCGGCGGCCCAGTCGGTACGCAGGTCGGCCGGGACCGGTACGCGCGCGGTCTTCGGGGTGGCCGCCAGTCCGCCGAGCACCTGGTGCTTGAACGCCAGCACGCCGGCCCGGTCGATCTCGAAGATCACGCAGCCGGGAGGCCAGTCGAGCCGGAAGGCCCGGGTGTCAAGGCCCGCCCCGAGCAGGACGACTTGGCGGGCACCCCCCGGGTGCACCGACCGCAGCAGGAAATCGTCCAGGACCCGCGTCCGCAGTCCGAAGTAACGCGCGAAACGTCCCCACAGCGGGTCCGCGTCCCCGTCCGGAACCTGCTGCAAGCGGACCGGCCAGCCCGCACACGCGGGTGCGGCGCGTACGAAGTGCTCCGCGTAGAAGTCCTGCGCCAGGCTGTCGTGGCGGTGGGTCTCGATCGCCCGTGCCGCGGCGACCAGGAGAGCGGTCAGACCGACGCCCCCTGCCACACCTTCCGTACTGGCGCTCCGATGCGCTGTGCCGGTCATGCGTCCTCCGTCGGTACGAGCAGGAACCACGAAAAGCGGGAAACATGGATCGGGCGGCGGCCGTTCAGGTGGCGCCCGGCCGGCCAGGCAGCGACGCGGTCATCGCCCCCTCCCCTCCGGAATCAGGACGGGTTTGACCACCCGGCCCGCTTCACAGTCGCGTTCGGCCTCGTTGATGTCGGCGAGCGGGTACGTACGGATCAGCTGGTCGAAGGGGAACAGCCCGGCCTGCCACAGCCCGGTCAGCCGCGGAATCAGCAGCCCCGGCACCGCGTCCCCCTCGCAGATGTGGGAGATCCTCCGGCCCCGGTCGAGTGCCCCCGGCTCCAGCGCCAGCGCGGTGTGGAGCCGTGCCACCAGGCCGAGGTGACCGGTCGGGCGCAGGGCCCTGAGCGCGTCGTTGATCAGCTGTACGGAGCCCGTGGTGTCCAGTGCGTACTGCGCACCGCCGTCGGTCAGTTGCCGGATGCGGGCGGGCAGGCCGGCCGGGGCGGCGCGCAGCGGGATCGCGCCCAGCCGCTCGGCCAGGGCCAGCCGTTCCGGGTGCCGGTCGACGGCCACGGTCACCGCCCCGGCGGCGGTGGCCGCCATCACAGCGGCCAGGCCCACCGCTCCCGCGCCGAAGACCGCGAGGGTGTCGCCCGGGCCGGTGCCGAAGGAGTTGAGGACCGCTCCGGCGCCGGTGAGGAAGCCGCAGCCGAGTGGTCCGAGCAGTTCGACGGGCAGCGAGGGATCGACCCGGACGGCGTTGCGGGCCGGGACCATCGCGTACTCGGCGAACGAGGACTGGCCGAACCACCGGGGGGCCAGTGCGCCCCCGGCCGCGTCGGTGAACCGTGCCGCGTGCTCCTCGCGTCCGCCGAAGAGGTTGAGCGAGGCGAAGGAGTCGCAGTAGGCGGGGGCCGCGCCCGTGCAGTTACGGCAGTGTCCGCAGGAGTCGAAGCTCAGCACGACATGGTCGCCGGTACTGAGACCGGTGGCCGGGCCGCCCGTGCCCACCACGACTCCGGCCCCCTCGTGGCCGAGCACGGCCGGCAGCGGCGAGCGGCCGGCCGAACGACGGACCGCGAGATCGGTCCGGCACATCCCGCAGCCCGCGATCCTCACCAGGATCTCGCCGTCGGCAGGCCCTGTGGTCAGGACCACCTCCTCAAGGTCGAAACGGCTCTCGTACCCGCGCAGTACCGCCGCACCGAACCTCGTCGTCACGCCTCCTCCGGACGGTGCACGACGAACGGCCTGAGGTTTCCGTAGAGTCCCCACGGCCCGCCCGCGACGCCGACACCGCTCTCCTTGATGCCCGCGAAGGGCTGGGCGAGGGAGAGTTCGGCGTGGTGGTTGATCCACGCCGTCCCGCACTCCAGCCGGCCGGCCACCGCCTCGGCCCGGTCGAGATCCGTCCCCCATACCGAGCCGCCCAGCCCGAAGCCGGTGTCGTTGGCCGCCTCGACGGCCTGGTCGAGGCTCCGGTACGGCAGCACCGGCAGGACCGGACCGAACTGTTCCTCCGTCACCACAGCCGCGGAGGGCGGGACATCGGCCAGGACGGTCGGGGCGAAGAAGTAGCCGGGCCGGTCGAGCCGGTGGCCACCGGCCGCGGCCCGGGCGCCCCCGGCCAGGGCCTGGGCCGTGCGGCTTTCGACCCTGGCCAGTTGGGAGGCGTTGTTGACCGGCCCCAGCTGCGAGCCCGGGTCGAGTCCAGCTCCGACGACGACGGCTCTGGCGCGCTCCGCGAGGGCCTCGACCACCTGGGAGCAGAGCCGGTCAGGGGCGTAGACCCGCTTGACCGCCATGCAGACCTGACCGCAGTTGCGGAACGCGGCCCAGAACAGCCGCTCCGTGATCCGCTCGACATCCACGTCGTCCAGCAGGATGGCGGCGTCGTTGCCGCCCAGCTCCAGGGTGACCCGGGCGAGGGACGCCGCCGCGCCCCGCGCGACGGCCCGTCCGGTGGGAATCGAACCGGTGAAGGTCACATGACGGATCCCCGGGTGGGACGCGAGGCGGGCGCCGAGAGGTTCGTGACCGGTGACGACCGTGAGCACACCCTCGGGGAGCGCGGTGGACAGGACGGACCCCAGCAGCCGGGTGGCCAGGGGTGTGTACGGGGAGGGTTTCAGCACCACCGTGTTACCGGCGGCGAGAGCGGGCGCGAACTTCGCCGACGCGAGCTGGAGAGGGAAGTTCCACGGGACGATCGCGGCGACGGGCCCGAGCGGCCGCCAGCGGACCTCGCTGCGGACCGGCCGGCCGTCCGTGATCTTCTGCGGCTCTGGAGCGGCCTCGGCGAACCAGCGCAGGCGGGCCGCCGTGCGGGCGACCTCCGCGTACGACTCGGCCAGGGGCTTGCCCTGTTCACGGGTGAGCAGCGGAGCGAGATCGGCCCCGGCCGCCTCCACGGCGCCGGCAGCCGCGAGCAGTGACTTGGAGCGGACGAGGGGATCGGACCGCCAGCTGAGCCAGGCCTCGTGGGCCCGCCCGACGACGGCGTCCAGCTCGTCCGGCTGCTGCGCGGGCGCCTCGGCGAATGCCTCACCCGTTGCCGGGTCGACGACGGCGAAGGTCTCACCGCGGGTCGCCGGTGTGCGACCGGTCCGGCCGGCCCGGCTGGTCGGCATGCCGGCGCTCAGTTCGCGGTGGCGGCGGCGGTGGCGGCGGTGGCCGCGTGTTCCCGGGCGTGCCGGTCCATCTCCGCCCGGAAGGCGGCCACCAGGTGCGGCTGGATCCGCCCCGTCCTGCGGTCGCCTCCCTCGCAGACCGCCCCGCGCACCCCCACGATGTCGGTGCCGATGCGGGTCAGCGCACCCAGGTCGGCCACCTTGACGCTGCCCGCGAGGGCGGCCAGCAGACCGGCCTCGTGGGCCAGCGCGACGAACTCCGCGCAGACGTCGGGCGGTACGTGGTCGAACAACCGGGTCCCGTCCTTGACCGCGGTGTCCAGCATGGCCGCGTCGGAGCCGGATCTGCGGGCGATGTCGGGCAGTGCGAGCGGGTTGACGCAGCCGATCCGGTGGGCGTCGGCGTAGCCCGACGCGACCACGAACGCGTCCGGCCGGTAGTCCTTGACCGCCCGGACGACGCCGCGCATGACCTCGATGGCCTGCTCGGGCGTCGTGCATCCGTAGAGGCCGACCTTGATGTACGTGGCTCCGGAGACGGCTGCGCCGAGTGCGGCCTGCGCCACCGTGCCGGGCTTGTACGGCGCGTCCCCCACCGTGGCGGACACCGGCTTGTCCGCCGGGACCGCGTCCCGGGTCTCCCTGATGACCCAGGGGAAGTTCGCACCGAGCGAGCCCTCTTCAGGCCTTTTGACGTCGACGATGTCGAGGTGTTCCGCCGCTTTCACGCAGTCGCGGGCCTCTTCGACACTGTCGGGGGAGATGAGAAGCAACACCGTGGATTCCTTCCACCGCACGGTCAGCTGCCCGGGGGCAGGTGTGCGGAGTCGTCTGGATCACGTGCGGTGTGCTCATCATTGCCGCGGCCCGTGCCGGCCGGGAGGGCGCGCGGGGTGCCGGACGGGTCATTGCCCGCACCTCCCCACGCCCCCCGGCGCGCCGAGGCGGCCGCGCTCCGGGCGGCGCTCCGGGCCGCGCTCCCGGTCAGGCGATCGACGGATGCGACTCCTCGCTCACCGTCCAGGAGGGCCCGTCCGGGAGGGACTGGCTCGCTGTGCCGGCCCCCTTCAGCGCGGACGCGCCGACCACCGCAGCGGCCAGGGCACAGAGGAACCAGACGACCACGCCCGGCAGATGCTGGGGGCCCCGGTAGAGGACGGGCGAGGCGATCAGCGCGCCCAGCAGCGCGCCGCCGAGGATCCGGCCGTGAACAGGCGCGGAGAACTTGGCGGTTCGCGGCAGCCGCCGCCCGGCCCGCCGGGGGCCGACCTGCTGGGTGCCGGTCAGATACCGGCGTGCCTCGTCCGGATCGGCGAGGCCCATGAACACCTCACCGCTGTCGGCGACGAACGCCGCCGGCAGTTCCCCCTCGATCAGCTTCCACCGCAGCGGCCAGCAGATCCAGCCCTCCTGGCCCCCGAACCGGACGGCGGCCCTGGCGACCTCCTCGCACGGACCGGAGAGCCTGATCTCGTGCCCGCCGTCCCGCAGGACGAGCCAGTGGTACTGCGTGACGTCCTGTTCGCCCGGCTTGTCGCCCCGCTCCAGGAAACGCATCCGGACGGGTTCGCCCACCACGACCCGGGCGGCGTGCAGTTCGCCCCCGCCGGCGTCGTCGGTCAGCACCCGGAACTTGCGGCGCGTATCGGCCTCGCTCGCCTGCTTGCGCGCGAACAGGAGCGCCTTCAGGGTCACCACGATGACCAGGAGGACCACGACCCCGGACAGCACACCGCCGACACCGGCGGACAGCCGGGCGAGCGACACCGGGGTCAGCAGGAGGACGACCGCACCGGCCGCACGGCCCGCGTCCCGGGCGGGCGCCGGAAGCCGTCCCGGCGGCGGGGGCACCGAGGACGGCCGCCCCGCCGCCGGGGGCACCGCGGTGAAGCGTGGTGCCGCACGGCAGGCGAGTACCCACCCCGCGGCGGCGACGGCGGCCGCCCCGAGGGCCGTCAGGATGTCCCAGCGCGGGGCAGGGGCGTCGAAATGTACGAAGACCAGCGCCAGCGCCGCGGCCGCGCAGGCCAGGGCCGCGCTGCCGAACACGCGGGTGATCAGGGTGGAGCGTCGCATGGGTGTCCTTCACCGGGGCGGGGGAGCCGGGGTGGGGGACCGTCTCGCGGAACGCGCGTACGTACGGACCGACGGCTTCCGCGGTGAGTCGTGGGGCGGCACGCGTGAGCCGGGCTGTACGAGGCGCATCAGTTTTACCCGTGATCCCGGATAAGTAAAGGCGCGCCCCGCCCCCTCATGGCGTGGCGTCGGCCCGCCCTCCGGCTGCCTACCGGGCCTTGCCCGCACCGGAGTTGACCGGACGTCCGGACAGTGCGCCGCGCAGCAGCGGCGTCAGCCTGTTCTCGACGCAGCGGTTGAGCAGCCAGGCCAGCCCCAGCATCAGCGCGACGGTCAGGACGAGCGTCCCGTACGAGGGGATCCCGAGCTTCCGGTGCAGCACGGCCACCACCACCCAGCCCAGATGTTCGTGGACCAGGTAGAAGGGGTACGTCAGTGCCCCGGCGACCGTCAGCCAGCGCCAGTCGGCCCACCGGAAGAGGCCCAGCGCCACCGCGCCGACCAGCACGAAGCCCAGCGTGACCACGGCGACGATCACCGAGGTGTGCCGGTACGAGAAGAAGGCCGGACCGGCCCGGTGCCACAGACCGGCGACCGCGTAGTGCTGGCCGATCGCCCAGCTGACCCCGACCACGCCCCAGGCGATGGCGTCCCGCCGGTCGCGGTGCAGGAGGTAGAGGCCGATCCCGCCGATGAAGAACGGCGCGTACTGCGGCATCAGCACCATGCTCAGCATCGGCTGGTGCACCGCGTCGGTGATCGCGGCGGCCAGGGTCCACACCCCGCAGAAGACCAGCACACGCTGCCGGTTCGCGCCCGGCAGCACCACGCAGAGGGCGAAGAGGGCGTAGAAGCGCAGTTCGGCCCAGAGGGTCCAGCACACGCCGAGGACCCGGTCGGCGCCGATCGGCTGCTGGAGCATGGTGAGGTTCACCAGCGCGTCGCTGGGTGAGACCGTCCGGTACGCGACCCAGGGGAGTGCGAACACCGCCGTGACGATCACGATCGCCGCCCAGTACGCCGGGTAGAGGCGGGAGACCCGGGAGGCGAAGAAGGAGCGCAGCGGCCTGCCCCAGCCGCTCATGCAGATCACGAAGCCGCTGATGACGAAGAAGATCTGCACGCCGAGGCAGCCGTAGGCGAACCACTCGGAGAGCGCCGGGAACTGGTGGCGGGGCGACCCTCCCCAGGCCCTGCTGATGTCCCCGCTCCGGCCGCCGTAGTGGTACGCGGCGACCATCAGGGCGGCGACCAGCCGCAGACCGTCGAGCGCGCGCAGCCGCCCGACCGCGCGTACGGGCCGTGCGGGGCCCGTACGCGCGGGGGATATCGGCAGCGGCCCGTCGGCGGCGCCGGACGCGGGTGCGGATGCGGACGCGGAGTCCTGGTCCGGCGCCACCGCGGCCACCGGCGCGGAGACGGCCGCGGGAAGGGGCGCGGAGGCCGGGGCGGGCGTCATCCCAGGGCCACTCTCTTGAGGGAGCGGGCCCGCCGGGCCACCCGCCGTACCGTCGCGTTGCGCGGGATGAAGGCGAGCTGGGCCGGCATCGCGCCCGGCAGCCCCAGCACGGTCAGCCGCCGGCGCTTGAAGTACCGCCAGGTGTGGGCATCCAGACGGCGGCTCAGATACGCCTCGGCCGCCGGACGCAGATCGGCCCGCAGCTGCGGCTGCATCGCGAAGCCGACGGCTGCGACCAGCCCCGGCAGATCATCGGCCGGGGCGGTCCCGGCGTTCTCCAGATCGGGCACCAGCGCGTCGACGACGGTCACCGGGACGCGGTTGCTGTTCTGGTACGGGGCGAGCCGGTCCAGCAGCAGCTCCGTGCCGGTGCGGGCGACCGGGATTCCGTAGAAGGCGCTCGCCGTGAGGAGCGCCGTGGAGAAGCAGCCGACCACCAGCGCAGGGCGCACCCGCTCGTACAGCGTCTCGGCGAGCAACGGCTCTTCCACGACCGTCAGTTCGGCGTCCAGCCGCTCAGCCTCCCGCTCCAGCAGCCGCGACCAGCGGGCCGGTGCCGTCGGGTGCGGCTTGAACACGACCGTGCGGTGGCCGAGGGCGACCGCCCCGCGCAGCATCCGCACGTGGAGGTCCTCCTCCTGCTGCGGGGTGAGGATCTCCAGAGCCGAGAGGTACTGCCCGAGCAGCAGCGCCGGAGGCTCCGCGAACGAGGGCAGTCCCGTGGCGCACGCGGCCACCTCACTCAGGACCCGGCGGAACGCCGCATCCGGCACGATCTCCGGCTCGGCCCCGAACTCGGCGAGCAGCAGAGGCTTGAGCCCCGGCACCAGATCGAGATGGAGCAGCCGCCGGATCCGGGTGCCGATCAGCGGATCGATCTTGTTGCGCGTCGGGCCGTACGACATCAGCCCGTCCGCGTACACCGTGACCGGCGCGTCCTGGAAGAGCAGAGCGAGCGCCTGCGCCGGGTTGACCTGGACGGACTCGACCGCCAGCTCGATCCGGTCGTCGCCGAGATCCCAGAGCAGCCTCAACTGCCGTTCCCACAACGGGATGTCGTCGGTACGCGGCGACCAGCCGCCCGGGTGCAGCGGGGCGATGGTGCTGTTCCAGGAGAGCACTCCGTCGAACCGCTCGCGCAGCCGCTCGAAGCCGGGCATCGCGTCCAGGGCGGGGGTGGTCTCCGGGATCGCCGCGTTGTTGCTGACCAGCAGCAGCCGGCGGTCGGCGGGGCCGAAGCAGCCGCTGTCGATCGCGGCGGCCAGCGTGGCGGCCCCGTACAGCGTGGAGGCGTAGAAGATCTGCGTCGTACGGGGAGAGCCGGGGGCACGGGTCCCGGGCGTGGGTGACGTCACGCTGCGGCCTCCGTCGTCAGCGGGGCCGGACGGCGGCGCAGCCGCCGCAGCCGCGAGGCGCGTGCGGTGTCCATCGAGTCGAGCGCGTCGCTCAGCAGATCCTGCGGCATCCGTTTCAGCGCGGCCGCGCTGAGCGTCCGCAATTTACGTGCCACGGTTGGTTCGAACCTTTCGATGGAACCCAAGTGGTGCGAAATGATCGCGCAATAGGTGCGCACGGCCTTGGGAAGAAGGAGAGCGGCTTCCGGGTCTTTCGACGTGTCGTCGATTACCTGGTCGAAAGCGCGGATGAAATCGAGCTGGCGTACATCGCCGATCTGCGTGAGGGACGAAGCGACGCCACGCCGGTAGAACATTCCCAGGAGTCCGAGTACGGCGAACGACTCCGCTTCCCTGTGCAGCCGCCAGATCCACGGGCGGTCCTCGGCGGTGCGCAGCCCGTGGGTGAAGTGCAGCAGCCCGCGGTCCAGCAGTCTGCGGTGGTACATACCGGCCCAGGCATACGCGTAGTCGACCGGGGTGGAGCGGTCGGCGGGCAGGATCACCTCGCGCGGACGGGTCACCTCGCCGCGCCTGCCGTACGGGACCCGGTGGACCGTACGCGTGCTGCCTGTGCACTGCACGTGGTCGGTGCGCACGAAGTCGCAGCCCAGCGCCTCCATGTCGGCCAGCAGCCGCGCGTAGTACCCGGGGGCGAGCCAGTCGTCGCCGTCCAGGAAGGTGATGTACGTGCCGCTCGCCGCGTCGAGCCCGGTGTTGCGGGCGGTGGCGAGTCCTCCGTTCTCCCGGTGTCTCAGCAGGACGGCCCCGGGAAGCTCGCGCTCCGCACGTTCGAGGATCTCCGGGGTCCCGTCCGTCGAACAGTCGTCGACGAGCAGGAACTCGAAGTCGTCGCGTGCGTTCGCGCGCAGGCTTCTGAGGGTGTCGGGGGCGTATGTCTGCACGTTGTAGAACGGCACGATGACGGAGAGCTTGACCACCTGCGTGACGCTAAGAGGCTCCCCGGCATTCGCCCTGAAGCCCGGTGGGATGGCAGGTGAACTGAATATGGCGGAACCGTGAACCGGCCCGTCCTGTTCGCCGTCTCTCCCGCTGTCGGTCCGCTGTTAACCCTTTGTTGCGGCTGAGTTGGGCCGCCGCACCGAATGCCTTTCTACCTTCATCGGTGTGCCAGCAAGTACCAGCGATGTTCTCCGCGTAGCCGTGATCGCCGATTCCGACACCCGTTGGAAATGGGGCGCGCTCACCGCACGCCGCCTCTCCGTCGGGGACGCACAGCTCAGCGGCTTCCTGCTGCGCGGCCGGGCCACGCCCACCCCGCGCCAGCTCGCCGAGGTCGGGGCCGGTGTGGACACGGCCGCGGTCCGGGAGGTGACGGGGGCGGAATTCCTCCGGGCCGTCGAGCAGGACGGCTACGACGTGGTCGTCCTCGCCCTGGTCGGCGGCGCCGTCCAGGCGATGCTGCACGGACTCGCCGCGCTCCCCGACCCGGCACGGCGGCCCGTCGTCGTCACCGGCTATGTCGGTGTGGTCTACGAGAAGCTGGCCGACGGACTGCT
This sequence comes from Streptomyces sp. NBC_01471, assembly GCF_041438865.1. Classification (NCBI taxonomy): domain Bacteria; kingdom Bacillati; phylum Actinomycetota; class Actinomycetes; order Kitasatosporales; family Streptomycetaceae; genus Streptomyces; species Streptomyces sp. NBC_01471. Next base: position 2,815,902 of record NZ_CP109450.1, on the reverse strand, counting down.
GCTGCGGCACGGCGCCGACGTGGTCCTCGCCAACTCCCTGCACGACGCGGAAAGGTTCCGCGCGGTGTACGAGGGGGTGGGCGCCGACGCGTCCGCCGTGACCGGGGCCGCGCTGCCCTTCCTCGGCGGCGCGCCGTACGCCGGGGGCGCGCTGAAGACCGTCGTCTTCGCCGCCCAGCCCTCGGTCCCCGCCTCCCGCGAGGGCCGTACGTATCTGCTGAGCCGCCTGGTCGGGCACGCCCGGCTGCACCCGGACCGCGAGGTGCTGCTCAAGCTCCGCTCCCAGCCGGGCGAGCACACCACACACATCGAGGAACTGCCCTACCAGAAGCTGGCCGAGAAGCTTCCCGGCGGCCTGCCCGCCAACTTCCGCCTGGTGTACGGCCACATGGGCGAGGTGCTGGACCGCACCGACCTGCTGGTCACGGTCTCCTCGACCGCGGCCCTGGAGTCCCTGCACCGGCGTATCCCCACCGCCGTCCTCACCGACCTCGGCATCCGCGAGGCACTCGGCAACCACCACTTCCTCGGCTCGGGCTGCTTCGCCTCCTGGGACCAGCTGGACGCCGGCGCGAGCCCGGAGGCCGACCCCGCGTGGCTGGCCCGGCAGGGGGTGGCCGCCGGGGGTTCCTCCGCCGGGGGAGCCTCGTACGACACGGCTTTCGACGCCGTACGCGAACGGGTCGCACGGCTGCTCCTGGAGCCCCGGCTCCCGCCGATCGAGCCCTACTACACCCACGCCACCGCGCCCGGATACCTCCCCGGCATCCTCGCCCGCTACCGCCTGGACGCCGCCCCGGCCGCCGACACCGGCGGCGTGCGGCGCGTGGTGCGCGACGCCGTACGGGACGCGGCGCGCGGGGCGTACCGCCACGGCGTCCAGCGCGTGGCCCCCGTCATCCGCCGCATGGGAGATCTGTGATGCCCACCGAAACCACTGAACCAGCCCGGCAGGACGGGCCGTTCAGGCCCGTGAAGACCGCAGCGCCCGCCCGGCGGCCCCGGGTCCTGGCCGTGATCCCCGCGCGTGGCGGATCCAAGGGTGTGCCCGCCAAGAACCTCGAAGCGGTCGGCGGTGTGCCGCTCGTGGCCCGCGCGGTCCGTGCCTGTCTGGGCGCCCGCCGGGTCACCGACGTCGCCGTGTCGACGGACGACGAGCGGATCGCGACGGCGGCGCGCGAGGCCGGCGCCGATGTGGTGCTGCGCCCCGCCGAGATCGCCGGTGACACGGCGACCAGCGAGGCCGCCGTGCTGCACGCGCTCGACGCGTACCCCGGAACGGATGCCGTGCTGCTCGTCCAGTGCACCAGCCCCTTCCTCACCGGCGAGGAGATCGACGGGGTCGCGGCCGCGGTCACCGAGGGGGGCGCGGACACCGCGCTCACCGTCGCCCCCACGCACGGGTTCGTCTGGCGCGAGGAGCAGCGCGCCGACGGCAGCGGCACGGACACCGCGGGCGTCAACCACGACAAGGCCTTCCGACCCCGCCGCCAGGACCGCCCGCAGGACTACCTGGAGACCGGCGCGGCCTACGCCATGAACGCCGAGGGCTTCCGCACCGCCCGGCACCGCTTCTTCGGTGAGACCGCCCTGGTCCGCACCGACCCGGCCCGCGTCCTGGAGATCGACGACCCGCACGACCTGGCACGCGCCCGCGCTCTCGCGCCGCTCCTGGACGTGCGTACGCTGCCGGGCCGCGACGACGTCGACGCCGTCGTCCTGGACTTCGACGGCACCCAGACCGACGACCGTGTCCTCATCGACTCCGACGGCCGCGAGATCGTCGCCGTCCACCGCGGCGACGGCCTCGGGATCGCGGCGCTCCGCGACACCACGGACCTCAAACTCCTGATCCTCTCCACCGAGCAGAACCCGGTCGTCGCCGCACGCGCCCGCAAGCTGCGGGTGCCCGTGCTGCACGGCATCGACCGCAAGGACCTCGCACTCAAGCAGTGGTGCGAAGAACAGGGTGTCGCGCCCGAGCGCGTGCTCTACGTCGGCAACGACGTGAACGACCTGCCGTGCTTCGGCCTCGTCGGGTGGCCCGTCGCGGTCGCCCAGGCCCACGACGCCGTACGCGGCGCCGCACGCGCGGTCACCACCACCCCCGGCGGCGAGGGCGCGATCCGCGAGATCGCCGCCTGGCTCCTGGGCCCCACCCTCAACAAGTAAGGAACCCCCTCATGAGCACCACCCGCCTCCGCACCCTCGGCGCCAAGACCGCGGGCCCCGGCAACCCCGTCTACATCACCGGCGAGATCGGCATCAACCACAACGGTGAGCTGGACAATGCCCTCGCCCTGATCGACATCGCCGCCGAAGCGGGCTGCGACGCGGTCAAGTTCCAGAAGCGCACCCCGGAGATCTGCACCCCGCGTGACCAGTGGGACATCGAGCGCGACACGCCCTGGGGCCGGATGACGTACATCGACTACCGGCACCGCGTCGAGTTCGGCGAGGACGAGTACCGCGCGATCAGCGAGCACTGCGCCGAGCGCGGCATCGACTGGTTCGCATCGCCGTGGGACACCGAGGCCGTCGCGTTCCTGGAGAAGTTCGACGTACCGGCGCACAAGGTCGCGTCCGCTTCGCTCACCGACGACGAGCTGCTGCGCTCGCTGCGTGCCACCGGCCGTACGGTGATCCTCTCCACCGGTATGTCGACCCCGAAGCAGATCCGGCACGCGGTCGAGGTGCTCGGCAGTGACAACATCCTTCTCTGCCACGCCACTTCGACGTACCCGGCCAAGGCCGAGGAGCTGAACCTCCGCGTCATCAACACCCTCCAGGGGGAGTACCCCAACGTCCCGATCGGCTACAGCGGCCACGAGACCGGCCTCCAGACCACCCTGGCCGCCGTCGCGCTCGGCGCGGCCTTCGTCGAGCGTCACATCACCCTGGACCGCGCCATGTGGGGCTCCGACCAGGCGGCATCGGTCGAGCCGCAGGGCCTGCAGCGGCTGGTGCGTGACATCCGCACCATCGAGGCGTCGCTCGGTGACGGCGTCAAGAAGGTCTACGAGTCGGAGCTCGCCCCGATGAAGAAGCTGCGCCGCGTCGCGGGCGTCGTCGCCGAGGGCGCGGACCGCGAGCCCGCGTCGGTCTGAGGCCGGAGAACCGGACCGGAGCCCCGGACCGGAGAAACGAGACCGGAGAACCGCCACTGTGAAGAGCGCCCCCGCCACGCTCGCCTTCGTGGAGAGCCCCGTCCAGCTGCTCAACCTGCTGGAGTGGGCCCACACGACGACCATGGACCTGACCGTGGTCGTCCTCTCACCGCTCGACCCCATGTCCCGGGGCCAGCTGCGCCGGATGGCCGAACTGGCCCGGGGCGAGGGGATCACGGTGCGCTGGGAGGAGGCGCGTGGCGGAGTGGCGGCGCCGTTCCAGACCATCGGCGGGCTGACACCCCTGCTGCGCGGGGCCGGCCGGATCGTGATCGGGGACCCGTTCTCGCGGTACGTGCAACTCCTCCTCGCCCTGACCGGCGCCCGGGACCTGACGGTGGTGGACGACGGCACGGCCACCATGGAGTTCATCGCCCAACTCGCCGCGAAGGAGCCCCTGGTCCGCTGGCACAGACGCGGCCGCCGCGGCCCCCGGGACCTGCTCTTCGCCCCCATGGCGTCGGCGGCCCGCCGCCGCCTCACCCCGTCCGGCCGGCGCGCGGTGGAGGTCTTCAGCTCGATGCCGGTGACGGACGCGCCCCCCGGCCTGACGGTCACCACCAATGACTTCGCCTGGACGCGCTCCCGGTTCGGCCCGCCGAGGATCACCCGCACCTCGGACCTGGTGGGCACCTCGCTCGTGGAGACGGGGGTGGTGGACCAGGACCGCTACATCGCGGCGGTGACCGGCCTGGCCCGTACGCACCGGGTGACGCGGTACTTCGCCCACCGACGCGAATCCACCGAGAAGCTGCACCGCCTGCACGCGGAGACGGGCCTGGAGATCGTCCGCCCCGATCTCCCGCTGGAACTGATCGCGCGCCGCGGCCCGATCGGCCGCACGATCGTGAGCTTCCCGTCCACGGTGGTCCACACCCTGCCGCTCGCGCTGGCGGGCACGGAGGTCCGGGTGGCGGTCTGCGACATCGACCCCACCTGGCTCACGGACACGGCGTCCCCCCGGGCACAGGGATTCCTGGCGGGGGTGACGGGCACGGCACGCGACGTGCAGCGGCTGGCGCCGGGGGTGTGAGGTTCCCGGGACGTGGAACTCCGGCTTCCCGGAGGCCCCGGCGGACCCGGAGGGCCCCCGGCTGGCGGTCAGCCTGCCGCCAGGGGCATGGCCCGGGCGACGGCGAGGGTGTCCTCGAACAGATGGAGGCGTTCGATCCGTCCGTCGCGGACCGTCAGCCGGAAGGCCACAGGCGTGGTGAAACTGCGCCCGGTGGACTTCACCGTGTGGGTGAACCGGCCGAACAGAGCGGCCTCGTGGCCGTCCACCAGGATCTCGTCGATCCGTGATTCGCTCGCGCCCTCCACGAAGACGGGCCACATCGTGCGGAAGTACGCGGACACCTCCTCGCGGCGGGTACGGGGGCCGGTCCAGGGCAGGCGGCTGTCGCCGGGGACGTACCAGTCGATCTGCTCGGAGAACAGGGCGGCGACGCCGTCCGCGTCCCCTGCCGCCAGCAGGCGGAGAAAGCTGTTGACGGTTTCGCGGAGATCGCTGACATCGGTGGGGCGGGCGGTCGCTGTCATGACTGCTCCTTGGGTGTGGTGGCGGGTGGAGGAGGTGCGGGGTTCGGAAACGGGGTTCAGACCTGGACCAGCCCACCGTCCACGAAGAACTCGGCTCCGGTGCTGAAGGAGCTCTCGTCGCCGGCCAGGAAGGCGGCCAGGGCCGCGACTTCCTCGGGCCGGCCCATGCGGTCCAGGGGGATCTGGGAGGCGAAGGCCGTCCTGGCCTGTTCGGCCTCGTGCCCCGCTCCCGTCGCGAGGCCGTCGAAGCCCGGGGTCCCGATGGGGCCCGGGGTGATCACGTTGACCCGGACCCCCAGCGCTGCCAGCTCGTTCGCCCAGGTGCGCGCCAGGCTCCGGACCGCGGCCTTGGATGCCGCGTAGATCCCGAGACCTTCGCCGCCCTGCCCGGCGCTGGAGGAGGACAGCAGGATGACGGAAGCCCCCGGCGCCAGCAGCGGCAAGGACTTCTGGACGGTCAGGAGGCTTCCCTTCACATTGATGTCGAAGGTCCGGGCGAACTGGTCCTCGGTCGCGTCCTCAAGACGGGCGTGCTCGCCCACTCCGGCGTTGGCCACTACGACGTCCAGCTGCCGGCCGTCCCGCCGGATGACGTCGAAGAGGCGATCGAGGTCGGCCGCCTTCGATACGTCGCACTGCACCGCCACCGCTTCGGGTCCGGCCTCGGCCGCGGCGGCCTCCAGGGCGGAGGCGCGCCTGCCGGTCAGGTACACACGGGCGCCGTCGTCGGCGAAGCGCTTGGCCACCGCCCGTCCGATACCGCTCGACGCGCCGGTCACCAGGGCGGTCCTGCCAGCCATCTGTCCCATGATTCCTCCTGTTTTCGGTGTAACTATTTTGGTTACATTGAGGGGATGAAAAAACCGCCGCGGCGGTCCTGGTGCGGTCAGTGGGCGGAGAGCGTGTCGCTCAGGACGTCGGCCACGGTGGTGCGGGCCAACTCCTCCCGGAGCGTCCGGTCGAGGCGTCCGTAGACATTGCCGAGCGCGGGCTGGATGCCGGCGCCCACGACGCAGTCCGGATTGGGGTCCGCGCGGTGCATGCCGAACAGCGGGCCGGACTCGATGGCGTCGTACACGTCCAGCAGGGTGATCCCGGAAAGTTTCCGGTTCAGCATCCAGCCCGCTCCGGAGCCGCGCTGGGAGCGCACGAGATCCGCTGTGCGGAGCTGGCCGAGCAGGCGCCGGATCACCACGGGGTTGGTGTTCGCGCTGTCCGCGATCTGCTCCGACGTGGCGACCTCGAACCCGCGGCTCTGGTAGAGCCCCACCCATGCGAGGGCGTGCACGGCGACGGTCAGCCTGCTGTTGGCGCTCATGTCGCCCCCTCTGTCGGTGGTCCGTGGTGCCGTTTCGCTGTAACCATAACTGTTACGACGGACTCGGGCAAGCGGGGCGGCCCGCCGCGGACCCACCAGCCCATGGACGCGCCCCGCCACCCGCCCGAGCGGCCCACGGCAATACCCACCAAAACCTCACCCCAAGCCCTCCGCGCCATGATTCTTTCGCCTAAGCGGCTGAACTTTTGTTGATCGGTGGTTAGTTGAGCAATGAAGGGGCCTAACCTTGAACGGGTGAACCAGTTGATGTCCCGCGAGTCCGATGCCGACCAGCCCGGTGGCGCCCACGGCGCCAGTGCAGCCAGTGGAACCGATGGTGTCGGCGGCCCCGGCCCCGGCCCCGGCCCCGCCGCCGGTGCCGCTGACGCGGCCCTGCCCGGTGCACTGCCCGCCGACCTCCGTGCCGAGCTGATCGCCTTCCGCCGGGATCTGCACCGGCACCCGGAGCCGGGGAACCAGGAGTACCGCACCACCGCCGCCCTCAAGGCGCGGCTGGAGCTGGCCGGGCTCGCGCCCCGCGTGCTCAACACCGGGACCGGCCTCATCTGCGACATCGGCACCGGCAGTACGGTCGGCACCGGCAGTACGGTCGGCACCGGCAGCGCGGACCGTACGACTGCGTCCACCGCCCCCCGCCCCATGCTCGCCCTGCGCGCCGACATCGACGCGCTGCCCATCCCGGACACCAAGGTCGACTGCGACTACCGCTCCACCGTGCCCGGCATGGCGCACGCCTGCGGGCACGACGTGCACACCACCGTCGTGCTCGGCGCCGGTCTGGTGCTCGCCCGGCTGCACCGGGCGGGCCGGCTGCCGCACCCGGTACGGCTGATCTTCCAGCCCGCCGAGGAAGTGCTGCCGGGCGGCGCCCCCGACGCCATCGAGTCGGGGGCGCTCGAAGGGGTCGGCCGGATCATCGCCGTGCACTGCGACCCCAAGGTCGACGCCGGACGGATCGGGCTGCGGACCGGGCCCATCACCTCTGCCTGCGACCGGCTCGAAGTCAGCCTGGACGGGCCCGGCGGGCACACCGCGCGCCCGCACCTCACCACCGATCTGGTGACCGCCGCCGCCAGGGTCGCCTCCGATGTGCCCGCACTGCTGGGCCGGCGGGTCGACGCCCGCGCGGGGCTCGCCGTGACCTGGGGGCGGATCGAGGCCGGCCACGCCTGCAACGTCATCCCGCAGCACGCCGAACTCTCCGGCACCGTGCGCTGCCTCGACCTGGACGCCTGGCGGGCCGCCCCCGATCTGGTGCACGCGGCCATCGCCGAGGTGGCCGACCTGCACCGGGCCAAGTCGGTGATCAATTACGTACGCGGGGTGCCGCCCGTCGTCAATGACGGTGCCATGACCGAGCTGCTGCGCGACGCCATGACCGCGCGCCGCGGGCCGTACGCGATCGAGGACACCGAACAGAGCCTGGGCGGCGAGGACTTCTCCTGGTATCTGGAGCAGGTGCCCGGTGCGATGGCCCGGCTCGGCGTGCGGACACCCGGCGACAGCCCCCGGGGCGACCTGCACCGGGGGGACTTCGACCCCGACGAGGCGTCGGTCGAGGTCGGCGTGGAACTGTTCACCGCCGCCGCGTTGCTCGATGGACGCCGACTGTAGGCGGACACGTAACCGGAGAGTCACGACCCCGTTCGCGTCGATCCGATAACAGGTTCCGAACGGGCCTTTACCTGACATCTACGCGCGTTACGATCCTCGCGAAAACCAGCGCCGGAAGAGGCGCTCCAGGTTTGGTTTGAAGGGACCTCCTCTTGCGCCGGGTAACCAAGATCGCTGCGTCTGGCATAGCCACCGCGGCCCTCGCTCTCTCCGTCTCCGCCTGCGGCAGCACGTCGACTCAGCAGGATGAGTCCAAGTCTTCGTCGTCCGGCTCCTCCAAGGGGGTCAAGGTCGGCGTCGCGTACGACGTCGGTGGCCGCGGCGACCACTCCTTCAACGACTCCGCTGCCCGCGGTATGGACAAGGCGAAGAAGGAGTTCGGCGGCAGCATCAAGGAACTGACGGCGAAGACCACCGACACCGAGGCCGACCGCGTTCAGCGGCTCACCGACCTCGCGGACGCGGGCTACAACCCGATCGTCGGCATCGGTTACGCCTACGCGAACTCGATGAAGCAGGTCGCTGCCAAGTACCCGAAGGTCACCTTCGGCATCGTGGACTCGGTCGTCGACGCCAAGAACGTCGACAACATCGTCTTCACCGAGGAGCAGGGCTCCTACCTCGCGGGAGTCGCCGCAGCGCTGAAGTCCAAGACCCACCACGTCGGTTTCATCGGTGGTGTGGACGTCCCGCTGATCAAGAAGTTCGAGGCGGGTTACGTCCAGGGCGTCAAGGACACCAATAGCAAGATCAAGATCGATCGGCAGTACCTCAGCCACGGCTCGGACACCTCCGGCTTCGCCAGCCCCGACAAGGGCAAGGAAGCCGCGCAGGGCATGCTCGACAAGGGCGCGGACGTCGTCTACTCGGCGGCAGGATCCTCCGGCAACGGCGCCATCGAGGCCGTCAACGGCAAGAAGGGCGCCTGGGCGATCGGCGTCGACTCGGACCAGTACAACATCGCCTCGCTGGCGAAGTACAAGTCCTCGATCCTGACCTCGGTCGTCAAGAACGTCGACATCGGCGTCTACGACCTGGTCAAGTCGGTCCGGGCCGGCAAGCCGATGACCGGTACGCACACCTACTCGCTCGCCGAGGGCGGTGTCTCGCTGGCCACCAGTGGCGGTTTCATCGGCGACATCAAGACCCAGCTCGACGCCGCGCAGAAGAAGATCGTGGACGGCAAGGTCAAGGTCAAGACGACCCCCTGACCCGGCCCGTCACCTGGGCCCGGTGTGAGGGTTGCCTGCCTCTCGCCGGGCCCATAACAATGTGTCAACTCTACGCGTGTAGCGCGTAGTTGACGCGTTAGCGTCACCGCATCCCGTCCCGCCTACGCCGGGGCTCCGCCGCCCCATCGCTCCTTCTCCGAGGAGAGTGCGCCATCAACGCGTCCAGCCCTCCCGCCGTCGAACTGCGCGGCATCACCAAACGATTCCCCGGTGTCGTCGCCAACCGCGACATCGACATCACCGTCCGCAAGGGCACCGTGCACGCGCTGTGCGGTGAGAACGGGGCCGGCAAGTCGACCCTGATGAAGATCCTCTACGGCATGCAGAAGCCGGACGAGGGCACCATCACCATCGACGGCGACCAGGCCGTGTTCGCCAGCCCCGCCGACGCCATCGCCCGTGGCATCGGCATGGTGCACCAGCACTTCATGCTCGCCGACAACCTCACGGTCCTGGAGAACGTGGTTCTCGGCGGCGAGAAGCTGTACGGGATCGGTACCAAGGCCCGTAACAAGATCCGGGAGATCTCGGACGCGTACGGTCTCGGCGTCCGCCCGGACGTCCTCGTCGAGAACCTCGGTGTCGCCGACCGCCAGCGCGTGGAGATCCTCAAGGTCCTCTACCGCGGCGCCCGCACGCTCATCCTCGACGAGCCGACCGCGGTCCTGGTCCCGCAGGAGGTCGACGCGCTCTTCGACAACCTCCGCGAGCTCAAGTCCGAAGGCCTGACGGTCATCTTCATCTCCCACAAGCTCGGTGAGGTGCTCTCCGTCGCCGACGAGATCACCGTCATCCGGCGCGGCACGACCGTGGGCACCGCCGACCCGGCGACCACCACGTCGAAGCAGCTGGCCGAGCTGATGGTCGGCAGCGAGCTGCCCTCGCCCGAGACGCGCGAGTCGACGGTCACCGACGCGCCGATGCTCACCCTCGACGGCCTGAGGCTCACCGCGGTCGACACCGACGGCGTCGTACGCGAGGTGCTCTCCGGGATCTCCTTCACCATCCACCAGGGCGAAGTCCTGGGCATCGCCGGTGTGGAGGGCAACGGCCAGGCCGAGCTCGTCGAGGCGATCATGGGGATGCGCGACCCCGACGGCGGTGTCATCACGCTCGGCACCACCGACATCTCGCACGCGCCCACCCGCGAGCGCCGCGAGAGCGGCATCGGCTACATCCCCGAGGACCGCCACCGGCACGGCCTGCTCCTGGAGGCCCCGCTCTGGGAGAACCGGATCCTCGGCCATGTCACCGAGCGGCCCAACTCCCGGCGCGGGCTGATCGACGCGAAGGCGGCCCGCGCCGACACCGAGCGGATCGTCGCCGACTACGACGTGCGGACGCCCGGTATCGACGTCACCGCGGCCTCCCTCTCCGGCGGCAACCAGCAGAAGCTGATCGTCGGCCGTGAGATGAGCCACCACCCCAAGCTGCTGATCGCCGCACACCCCACCCGGGGCGTGGACGTCGGCGCGCAGGCCCAGATCTGGGACCAGATCAAGGAGGCCCGCCGCGAAGGGCTGGCGGTCCTGCTGATCTCCGCCGACCTGGACGAGCTGATCGGCCTGTCCGACACCCTGCGCGTGATGTACCGCGGCCGGCTCGTCGCCGACGCGGACCCCGCCACGATCACCCCCGAGGAGCTCGGCTCCGCGATGACCGGAGCCGCGACCGGCCACCTGGAGCACGGCGAGAACGCCGGTCCGGACGGGAACTCAGGTCCGGAGGCTCCCGGCACCCAGAAGGCTCCGGGCACTCCGAAGACCCCGGCAGGCCGGAAGGCGCCGCGGATCCCGGAGCCCAGGACGACCCCGGAGCCCAGGACGACCCCGGAGACCCCGGACACCGCCGGCGGCGAAGCTGGGGGAGAGGACCGATGAAGAAGTACACCTCGCGCATCGACCGGGAGCGACTGCTCCTCGGCATAGCGGCGCCCCTGCTCGCGGTGGTGGCGGCCCTCGTCGTCACCGCGCTGGTCATCCTGGCCACCGGCAAGAACCCGCTGTCCGCGTTCAGCGACATGCTGACGTACGGCTCGGCCAGTGACAGCCAGATCTACATCCTCAACAAGGCGACGACGTACTACCTCGCCGGTATCGCGGTGGCCATCGGCTTCCGGATGAACCTCTTCAACATCGGGGTCGACGGCCAGTACCGGATGGCCGCCTTCTTCGCCGCGGTCGTCGGCGGCGCGCTGTCGCTGCCCGGCATCGTCCAGATCCCGCTGATGATCGTGACGGCCATGCTGGTCGGCGCGATGTGGGCCGGTATCGCCGGCGTGCTGAAGGTGACGCGGGGCGTCAGCGAAGTCATCTCGACGATCATGCTGAACTCGATCGCCACCGCGGTCATCGCCTATCTGATGCAGCCGGGCCGGCTCGGCCAGCTCGACGACGCCGGCACGCTCGTCTCCACCAAGCCGCTGCCGGAGTCCTCCTGGTTCTTCTCCATCAACACCGGTCCTGCCGGGATGCTCTGGGGCTTCATCTTCATCGCGGCGCTGGCCGGTGTGGCGTACTGGTTCGTGCTGGGCCGCACCCGCTTCGGCTTCGACCTGCGCGCCGTCGGCCAGTCCGAGTCCGCGGCCTCCGCGAGTGGTGTCAGCGTCAAGAAGATGGTCGCCACCAGCATGATCATCTCGGGTGCGATGGCCGGTCTGATCGGGATGCCGACGCTGCTCAACGACAGCCACATGTACAGCAACGACTTCCCGCTGGGCGTCGGCTTCACCGGGATCGCCATCGCGCTCCTGGGCCGCAACCACCCCATCGGCATCGCGCTCGGCGCGCTCCTCTGGGGCTTCCTGGAGCGCACCACCAACCACCTTGAGTTCATGGGGTACGACAAGGAGATCCTCGGCGTGATCCAGGGCGTCATCGTCCTGTGCGTGGTCATCGCCTACGAAGTCGTGCGCCGTTACGGGCTCAAGCGACAGCAGCGCAAGGTCGGCGCCGAACTCGCCGCGCAGGCCGCCGCCCACTCGAACCAGCAGGAGGTGACGGCATGACCGCGACCATGACCAAGACTCCGCCGCCGGCGGATTCCAAGGCGGCGAGCGCCACGTCCGGCCGTTCCGGCCTCTCGCTCCCGAAGATCCTGCTGATCGTCGCCTGTGCGCTGATCCTGCTCTCCCTGGTCCGGATCGTCACCGGCGCCGACCAGTTGACCTCCGAGGGCCAGATCGGCGCCTCGCTCGGGCTCGCCGTGCCGATCGGACTCGCCGGACTCGGCGGTCTCTGGTCCGAGCGGGCCGGTGTGGTGAACATCGGCCTCGAAGGCATGATGATCCTCGGCACCTTCGGGGCCGGCTGGATCGGCTGGCAGTCCAGCCCCTGGCTCGGACTGCTCGCGGGCATCACCTTCGGCATGCTCGGCGGACTGATCCACGGGATCGTCACCATCACCTTCGGCGTGGACCACATCGTCTCCGGTGTGGCGGTCAACCTGCTGGCGCTCGGCGCCACCCAGTACCTCGCCAAGATCTTCTTCAACCACGGCGCCGCCGAGGCCGCGGGCGGCAACCCGAAGCAGTCCCCGCCCGTCGACTCGATGCCCGACTTCACCGTGCCGGGTCTCTCGGACGGGCTGTCCTCCGTCGAGAAGCACCACTGGTTCTTCGTCTCCGACCTGGCCGGTGTCCTCGGCGGCCTGGTCACCGACGTGTCGGCACTGACGATCATCGCCGTGCTGCTCTTCATCGGCACCTGGTGGGTGCTGTGGAAGACCGCGTTCGGCCTCCGGCTGCGCTCCTGCGGAGAGAACCCGATCGCCGCCGAGTCGCTGGGCGTCAACGTCTACACGTACAAGTACGCGGCGGTCGCCATCTCCGGCGGTCTGGCCGGGCTCGGCGGTGCCTTCCTCGCGATGGTGCCCACGCACATCTACCTGGAGAACCAGACCGGCGGGCGCGGCTACATCGGTCTGGCCGCGATGATCTTCGGCAACTGGCGTCCCGGCGGACTCGCGATGGGCGCGGGCCTGTTCGGCTTCTCCGACGCGCTCCAGCTGCGCAACGGCGGCGAGACCGTGCACGCCCTGCTGCTGCTCATCGTGGTGCTGCTCGTGCTGCTCGCCGCGTGGAAGCTGTACCGCAAGGCGGTGGTCCAGGGCACGATCAGCGCGGTCGTCGCCGTGCTCATCCTGGTCTGGTACCTGTTGACGGACGATGTCCCGTCCGACTTCGTGGGCGCCACCCCGTACGTGGTGACCCTGCTGGTGCTCTCGCTCTCCGCGCAGCGGCTGCGGATGCCCAAGGCGGACGGCATGCGCTACCGGAAGGGCCAGGGCAAGTGACAGAGGTCGACTGGGACGTACTGCGGGAGGCCGCGCGCGGCGCGATGTCCCGTGCGTACGCGCCGTACTCGAAGTATCCCGTGGGTGTCGCGGCGCTGGTGGACGACGGGCGCACGGTCGTCGGCTGCAACGTCGAGAACGCCTCGTACGGCATCGGGCTGTGCGCCGAGTGCGGTCTGGTCTCCCAGCTCCAGGTCACCGGCGGTGGCCGGCTGACCCACTTCACCTGTGTCGACGGCGCGGGCGCGGTGCTCGTGCCGTGCGGGCGCTGCCGCCAGCTGCTGTACGAGTTCGGCGGGCCCGAGCTGCTGCTCGAAACCCCCGACGGGGTGCTGCCGCTCTCCGAGATGCTGCCGCAGGCGTTCGGCCCGCAGCATCTGAACTGACGCGTCGACGGCCCTTCCACCGGGGTGGAAGGGCCGTCGGCCTCCCCTCCCTCCAGACATCTCTATGCGCGTAGAGTCGTCGCGCGTCACGCGCACCGACACACACCCCCTGCCGGAAGGAACGCCAACTCCATGGACGTCATCTCTGTCATCCGCACCAAGCGGGACCGGGGCGAACTGAGCCCCGAGCAGATCGACTGGGTGATCGACGCGTACACCCGCGGCGCGGTCGCCGACGAGCAGATGTCGGCGCTGGCGATGGCGATCCTGCTCAACGGCATGAACCGCACCGAGATCGCCCGCTGGACCGCCGCGATGATCAACTCCGGTGAGCGGATGGACTTCTCGGCGCTGTCCCGGCCGACCGCCGACAAGCACTCCACCGGCGGTGTCGGTGACAAGATCACGCTGCCGCTCGCTCCGCTGGTCGCCGCGTGCGGGGCCGTCGTACCGCAGCTGTCCGGCCGCGGGCTCGGCCACACCGGTGGCACGCTCGACAAGCTGGAGTCCGTCCCCGGCTGGCGGGCGCTGCTCTCCAACGCCGAGATGATGGACGTCCTGGACTCGGTCGGCGCGGTCATCTGCGCGGCGGGCGACGGTCTGGCCCCCGCGGACAAGAAGCTGTACGCGCTGCGCGACGTCACCGGCACGGTCGAGGCGATTCCGCTGATCGCCTCCTCGATCATGTCCAAGAAGATCGCCGAGGGCACCGGGTCGCTCGTCCTGGACGTCAAGGTCGGCTCCGGCGCCTTCATGAAGAACCTGGACGACGCCCGCGAACTCGCGTCGACGATGGTCGGTCTCGGCACCGACCACGGTGTCCGCACGGTCGCGCTGCTCACCGACATGGCGACCCCGCTCGGCCTGACCGCGGGCAACGCCCTCGAAGTACGCGAGTCCGTCGAGGTCCTGGCGGGCGGCGGCCCCGCGGACGTCGTGGAGCTGACCCTCGCCCTGGCCCGCGAGATGCTGGACGCGGCCGGTCTGCGGGACGCAGACCCGGCGAAGGCGCTCGCCGACGGCTCCGCGATGGACCACTGGCGCCGGATGATCGCGGCGCAGGGCGGCGACCCGGACGCGGCGCTGCCGGTCGCCCGCGAGCAGCACGTCGTCACCGCCCCGTCGGGCGGGGTGCTGACCCGGCTGGACGCGTACGACATCGGGGTGGCCGCCTGGCGTCTCGGTGCGGGCCGCGCCCGCAAGGAGGACCCGGTGCAGGCGGGCGCGGGTGTCGAGCTGCACGCCAAGCCCGGTGACACGGTCACCGAGGGCCAGCCGCTGCTGACCCTGCACACGGACACCCCGGAGAAGTTCGCGTACGCGCTGGAGTCGCTGCCGTCCGCGTACGACATCGCCCCGGCGGGAACCGCGTTCACCGCGAACCCGATCGTGCTGGACCGCATCGCCTGACCGGTCCTGGACGGCACCTGCGGGCCACCGGTCACGGTGGGACCGGTGCGGCGATGAGTTCCGGGCGATGAGTTCCGGACGCCGCGCCGGTCTTCCTGGTGTGGATGTCACCGAGCCGCTCGTCCTTGTCATCATCGGCCCGGTCACCCGGGCCGATGTCCCGCGTCTGTGCGAGGAGCTGCGACTGCTGCTGCACGGCGCCGCGCGCGGGCGGGCGCCGGCTGCGGTCGACTGCGACGTGGGCGGCCTCGTCCGCCCCGGCCTGGCCGCCGTGGAGGCGGTCGCGGGGCTCCGGCTCACCGCCCTGCGGCACGGCAGCCGGATACAGCTCCGCAACGCGGCGCCCGCGCTGACCGAACTGCTGGCCCTGACCGGCCTCGCGGAGCCCCCGGAGCCGTAGCGCCCGCTTGCTACCCCTCCAGGTGCTTGGCCAGCCCGAAGAGCGGGAACCAGCGCTCGGTGTCCAGGAACGAGGTGATCCCGGCGACCCGGCCGTCGGTGATCTCGATGACCATGAGCGCCCAGGGGTCGAACCCCGTACCCGACTCGCTCGGGTGGTAGTGGGCGAAGGCCGGGGTGCCGTTGGCCACTGTCGGGACGAGCCGTGAGCCGCGGCAGACCGAGCCGACGCCCAGCATCCAGCCGACGATGTTCTCGTGGCCGCGCAGCCACAGGTCGTACGGCGGCATGGAGAGCGTGGCGTCCTCATGGAGGAGAGCGGTCAGCGCCTCCATGTCGTACCCCTCGAAGGCCGCGACATAGCGGGCCAGCAGCTTCTGCTGCTCCTCGTTCAGCGGATCGGCCGCGTCGGTCGCGGCGGGCGCGCACTCGGCGAGGGTCGAACGGGCCCGCTGCAGTGCGCTGTTGACCGATGCGACCGTGGTCTCCAGCAGCGCTGCGACCTCGCTCGCCTTCCAGGCGAGCACCTCGCGGAGGATCAGCACGGCCCGCTGCTTGGGCGGCAGATGCTGGAGAGCGGCGACGAAGGCGAGCCGGATCGTCTCCCGCTCGACCGCCTTCTCCGCCGGGTCCACCAGGGACGGCAGCACCCGGCCGTCCGGCACCGGCTCCAGCCAGGCCGCCTCGGGCTGTGCGTTGAGCACGGCCCTGGCCACCGGGGTGGCCTCCGACAGATCCATCGGGCGGGCCCGCTTGTTGCCCGCGTTCAGCATGTCCAGACAGACGTTGGTCGCGATCCGGTAGAGCCACGAGCGCAGCGAGGAGCGGCCCTCGAACCGGTCGAAACTCCGCCAGGCGCGGACCATCGTGTCCTGCACGGCGTCCTCCGCCTCGAAGGCCGAACCGAGCATCCGGTAGCAGTAACCGGCGAGCTCCGTCCTGTGTGCCTCCAGACGGGCGTCGAGGTCTGTTGTCGCGAGGTCGCTCATAGGGGTGCCCCCTGCTTGATTCCCGATCGCACCAGCGATACCGAAGCTACAGGGGGCCACTGACAACGGCATGCGGATCAGCTCACCGGCACCTTTTACGGGGAGCCGAGAGGGCTCTCAGGTGTGCGCCGGTGCACGCCGGGCGGTCCGCGCGCTGTACGACCCGTACAGCGTGACCGCCGCGACGCCGGCCACCGCGAGCAGCCCCAGCGCCACCGTGCCCGCCCAGCCCCCGGCGTGGAAGGCGGCCGCTCCGAGCGCGCCGCCCGCGCTGCTGCCCAGGTAGTACGCGGACTGGTACAGCGCCGACGCCTGGGCGCGGCCGGTCTTCGCCGTGCGGCTCACCGACGAGGACGCGACGGCGTGCCCGGCGAAGAACCCCGCGGTGATCAGGACGAGGCCCAGGAGCACCGCCGCGAGCGCGTCGGCCAGCGAGAGCAGCAGCCCCGCCGCGGTCGTCGACACCGCCAGGTAGAGCGCGCCCCGGCGGCCCAGCCGGCCGACGAGCCGGCCGGCCGTCGCGGAGGAGACCGTACCGACGAGATAGACCAGGAAGACCGAGCCGACCAGCCCCTGCGGCAGGCTGAACGGTGCGCCCACCAG
Source organism: Streptomyces sp. NBC_01471 (assembly GCF_041438865.1). Classification (NCBI taxonomy): domain Bacteria; kingdom Bacillati; phylum Actinomycetota; class Actinomycetes; order Kitasatosporales; family Streptomycetaceae; genus Streptomyces; species Streptomyces sp. NBC_01471. The sequence goes on along the minus strand of NZ_CP109450.1, from coordinate 2,798,931 downwards.
CCGGTAGCCGATCACCGTGTAGACGGCGCCGAAGACCGTCATGAAGAGCGCGCCGATCGCGTACAGCCGGCGCAGCAGCGGGTCGCCGAGGTGGGTGGCGACGGTACGGGCCAGGGCGCGCGGGTCGAGCGGGGCCGCGGTGAAGTTCCGGGCCCGGGGGAGCATCAGCCGGAAGACGACCGCGCAGACGACCGACATCAGCCCGATCGCGCCGAGCGCCGCGCGCCAGCCCCAGGCCTGGGCGACCCAGCCGGCCAGGATGCGTCCGCTCATGCCGCCGATGGAGTTCCCGGCGACGAACAGCCCGATCGCTGCGACCAGCGCCTTGGGCCGCACCTCCTCGGCGAGGAAGGCCATGGCCGAGGCCGGGAGCCCGGCGATGGCCGCACCCTGCACCGCGCGCAGCACGATCAGCGAGGTCACGTTCGGCGCGAACGGCACCAGCAGGCCGATGGCCACGGCGACCGAGAGGGACGCCGTCATCATCGTCCGCCGCCCGAACCGCTCGGAGAGCGCGCTGAGCGGCAGTACGAACACGGCGAGCCCGGCGGTCGCCGCCGAGACCGTCCAGCTGGCCTGGCCGGCCGTGGCGCCGAGGCCGGAGCTGATGGCGGGCAGCAGGGCCTGGGTCGAGTAGAGGAGGGCGAAGGTCGCCATGCCCGCGGAGAAGAGCGCGAAGCTCATGCGGCGGTAGCCGGGGCGGCCGGGGGTGAGCTGCTCGGGCTGGGACGGCGCGGCGGAGGCACTCACGGTGGTGAGTGCCCCGGTACTGGCAGGAGGCATGCTCCGAACGTAGGTCCGGGTCTTTGATGCGTCCAATGCATGGACTGGCCATAATCGTTCCCATGGAGCATCAGCACAGCTCACAGCCGCGGCTGTCACCCAGGAGTTACGAAGAAGACATCAGGGAAGACATCCGGCTCCTGCTCGCGCCGCGCCTGGCGTACTTCGAGGCGGTCGCGCGCCACGAGCATGTCACCCGGGCCGCGCACGAGTTGTCGGTGCCGCAGTCCACGCTCTCGCGCGCCATGGTCAGGCTCGAAGCGGACCTGGGTGTCGCGCTGTTCGCCCGCAGGGGCCGCTCCGTCTCGCTGACGCCCGCGGGCCGCACCTTCCTGTCGACCGTGGAGCGGGCGCTCACCGAGGTCGGGCGGGCGGCCGATTCCGTACGGGCGGACGCCGACCCCGCGTCCGGCCGCATCACCTTCGGTTTCCTGCACACGCTGGGCCCCGAGACGGTCCCAGGACTGATCCGTGCCTTCCGGGCCGACCACCCGGGTGTGCGGTTCCAGCTCGTCCAGAACTACGGCGAGGCGATGATCAAACGGCTGCGTGCCGGGGAGCTCGACCTCTGTCTGACCTCCCCGGTGCCGGACGCGCCCGACCTGGTCGCCCGGCGCCTGGACGAGCAGCGGCTGCGGCTCGTGGTGCCGGACTACCACCGGCTCGCCGGCCGCAGACGGGTCAGGCTCGCCGAGGCCGCCGACGAGGCCTTCGTGACGCTGGAGCCGGGGTACGGGCTGCGCCGCATCACCGACGACCTGTGCGCCGAGGCCGGGTTCACCCCGCGGATCGCCTTCGAGGGCGAGGAGGCGGAAACGCTGCGCGGGCTGGTGGCCGCCGGGCTCGGGGTGGCACTGCTGCCACCGCCCGCGGTGGCCAGGCCCGGGGTGGCGGAGCTGGCGGTGACCGCGCCGCGGGCGGTGCGGGAGATCGGGGTGGCCTGGCTGGACGGGCATCCGGACACGGCTCCGGTGGCCGCGTTCAAGCAGTTCCTGCTGGCGCGGCGGGGGCGGCTGCTGCCGGAGTAGGGACGGGGGAACGCCGCCCCGCTCCGGCAGCAGCCGCCCCCTCACCCCGGCGGCACCGCCGGTCCGCTACTGGAGGGTCCTGCCGAACCCGGCGGCCAGCGGCATCCGCAGTCCCAGCGGCGGCGGCGCGGCGAACGCGTCCACCACCGGGCGCGCCCACGCGTGCGAGAACAGCGCCCCCCGTACGAAGTCCGTTGCCAGCGCCACCACTTCGGACCGGTGCTGGCGCAGGGAGTGGCCGTCGGAGTGGACCTCGAAGCGGCAGGTGTCGCGGTTGGTCTTCTTGGCGCGCTCCGCCAGCCGGAAGGAGAGTTCGGGGTCGGAGCGGGCGTCCGTGGTGCCGTGCACGATGAGGACCTGACGGCCCACCAGCTGCTTCACCGGTTCGGGCTCGGCGGCCACATCGTCGTCGGGCAGCCACGGCGCGACGGCCAGGACCGAGGTGACCGCGTCGTGGCCGGCCGCGTGCAGGGCGGCGCGGCCGCCCATGCCGTGGCCCGCCAGGCAGACCGGCACGTCGCCGTACCGCCGCAGCGCCTCGTCCACCGCCCAGGACGCGTCCTCGGCGAGGTGCGCGTCGGCGCCGTTCCAGCCGCGGAAGCGGTAGCGGACGACGTGGGCCGCGAGCCCGTCGTCCCGGCCCGCGCGGGCGAGCCTGCGGGCCGGCGGGCGCAGGGACGCGTACGGCAGGGGGGAGGAGCGGCGCCTGGAGACCGGGTCGCCGTCGGGGAGCAGCAGAACCACACCGCTGACCGCGGACTGTGTCCCGCCTGCCCCAACTGCCCGTCCCAGCCTGGCCTCCGGCAGGGCTGGTGCTTGCTGTGCCATAACGGAACAGTCTCAGAAGCAGAGGTGTACTCCACCCTTCCGAACGGTCACTGTTACATATCGACCGGGCGCGATCTACGCGCGTAGGGGCTAAAGTGCCCAGATGACGAGCCAGACCAAGCAATCGCCCACCACGGATCAGATCGGCCGAGCTCCGAAGGTGCTCCTCCACGATCACCTCGACGGGGGCCTGCGCCCCGGCACGATCATCGAACTCGCCCACGCGGCCGGGTACACGGCTCTCCCCGAGACCGACGCCGGCAAGCTCGGCATCTGGTTCCGCGAAGCGGCCGATTCCGGTTCGCTGGAGCGCTATCTGGAGACCTTCGCGCACACCTGCGCCGTCATGCAGACGCGCGAGGCGCTGGTGCGCGTCGCCGCCGAGTGCGCCGAGGACCTGGCCCAGGACGGCGTCGTGTACGCCGAGATCCGGTACGCCCCCGAGCAGCACCTGGAGGGCGGTCTCACCCTCGAAGAGGTCGTGGAGGCGGTCAACGAGGGGTTCCGTGAGGGCGAGCGGCGGGCCAGGGAGAACGGCGACCGGATCCGGGTCGGCGCCCTGCTCACCGCGATGCGGCACGCGGCCCGCGCGCTGGAGATCGCCGAACTGGCCAACAGCTACCGGGACCTGGGCGTCGTCGGCTTCGACATCGCGGGCGCCGAGGCCGGCTTCCCGCCCACCCGCCACCTGGACGCCTTCGAGTATCTGAAGCGGGAGAACAACCACTTCACCATCCACGCCGGTGAGGCCTTCGGCCTGCCGTCGATCTGGCAGGCGCTCCAGTGGTGCGGCGCGGACCGGCTCGGGCACGGGGTGCGGATCATCGACGACATCGAGGTCGCCGACGACGGCACCGTGAAGCTGGGGCGGCTCGCCTCGTACGTGCGGGACAAGCGGATCCCGCTGGAGATGTGCCCCACGTCGAACCTTCAGACCGGCGCCGCCGACTCGTACGCCGGGCACCCCATCGGCCTGCTGCGGAAGCTGCACTTCCGGACCACGGTCAACACGGACAACCGGCTGATGTCGGGCACCAGCATGACCCGTGAATTCGAGCACCTGGTCGACGCGTTCGGCTACACGCTCGACGACATGCAGTGGTTCACAGTCAATGCGATGAAATCCGCATTCATTCCTTTCGATGAACGCCTTGCCATGATCAACGACGTCATCAAGCCCGGATACGCGGAGCTCAAGGCCGAGTGGCTCTTCCGTCAGACCGCTGTGACCAGTGGTTCCGCGGCCGGAGCGCGCTGACCCCACCGTCGGACGGGCGGCCGGAAGAGACTTTTCCGGCCGCTTCGCCGTGTTTGCGGAGGGCGGGTTCGAGTGGCTACCTTGCGTAGCCGCTCAATTACCCTCCCTCTCCCCCCGCAAGGACGTTTTCCTCATGAAGCAGTCTGCTGCCAAGACCCTCGGTGCCGCCGTTCTCGGTGCCGCATTCGCCGCGGCCGCCGCCGGTTCCGCCTCCGCGGCCGTCGTCCCGGTCACCCCGGACGTGACGGGCACGCTGGGTACGGTCACCAGCACGCTCCCGCTGGACAGCGTCACGTCGAAGATCCCGGCCGGCAAGGGGAACTCCGTGCAGTCCGGGCAGCACGCGGTCGGCGGTGCGAAGCGGGCGCTCAAGGGCGGCAGTGGGGCCCAGGGCAACAAGGGCCTGCTCGGCGGTCTGCCGACCGGGACCGTGACGGACGCGGTGAGCGGTCTCGGCAACTGATCCCCGGCGACTGATCCCCGGCCGGCCACCGGCACGGCCGAAGACGGGGCGCACACCCATCCCCCGGGGTGTGCGCCCAGTCGTCGTGTACGGGTGTCGGCGCGGGTCTACCAGGCGGCCGACGGCGACTTCTCGCCGGGCAGCAGGATCCACAGCGCCAGATACAGCAGGAACTGCGGCCCCGGCAGCAGGCAGGAGACGACGAAGATCACGCGCATGGTGGTCGCGGAGGTGCCGAAGCGCCGAGCCAGCGCTGCGCACACTCCGCCGAGGACGCGGCCTTCACGGGGGCGGGCAAGTGCGGACATGAGGGGCTCCTTCGCGAAGCGTCGTGGGAGCGGCTCTGTCGCGCTCCCTGTACATCCATCATGACGCGCGGTGGCGGAACAAAGCATCGCTCTACGGGGCGATCCCGACCCTGGGAATCGTCGGGGTAACTCCCTGGGGGACCTCGTCCGGAAGAACGGCCGGCCGTTCCGCGCGCTCCACCCGCCTGCGCCGCAGCCGGTTCCGCGCGGCCGGCACCACGAGGACGTGCGCCACCGCGACGCCCGCCGTGTTGAGCAGCAGCGAGTCCACATCGACCACCTGCCCGGGCACTCCGGTCTGCAGCAGCTCGATGGCCAGCGAGATCAGCGCGCCCGCCGCGACCGTACGGGCCAGCGAGGCCCAGGGCGACACCCGCAGCCGGCCGCCGGCCATCGGCAGCAGCACACCCAGCGGGGCGAGCAGGAGCAGCGCCTCGCCGATCCGGCGGGTGGCCTCCAGGGCGCCCAGGGCCAGATCCGCCCTGATCCCGGCGAACGGCGTGAAGTTCGAGGCGGTCACCCACATCACATCCAGCGGGCGCAGGGTCAGCCAGCCGACAACCAGGAGATGCGCGGCGAGGAGGAGGACCCCCACGACGCGAAAACGGATGACGGAGCGACCGCCCGTACCTTGACCCACGCCCCCCAAGACGCCGGTAGCGGTGGGAACGGTTCCGCTGACTTTGTCACCGTGCCGTCACCGAATCCCCGCCGAACCCCCGCCGGGCCCGCACGCACCCTCACCCGCGTACGGGCCGGGCTCCGGGGCCTGCCTCAGTGGCGTACGTCGCCCAGCTCCGGGGCGGCGTCCGGCCGGGTCTTCAGCTGCTGGGTGCAGGAGTACGCGCGCGGCGGATCGCCGCCCGGGCCGCCGAGCACCACCGAACCGTCCGTCTGGGCCGCCGCGCTCTCCGCGTACGTACAGACGATCTGGGCCAGCCCGTTCGCCGGGAGGTCCGCCGGATCGCGGCTCAGCCGCAGCGCACCGGTGGGGTCGCTCCCGCGTCCGGCGCTCACGGAGAGCGAGTCCTGCACATCCGTGCTGAACCCGGCCTCCTTCTCGGACGCGGAGGGCTTCTCCCGCAGCTCGTCGAGGAGCTTCTCCGCGACCCGTACACCGTCGGAGAGCGTGCGGCCCTCCGCTATCTGCACCGTGCGGTCGACGGGGACCAGCCGGCTCCCGCAGACCAGATAGACCCGGACCGGGATGCCCTGCGGCGCCTGGGCCGTGCCACCGTCCGACGGGAGGTCGCACGGCACCCGCGACGGCGCGGCGCCCGCGTCCACCGGTACGGAGGTGTTCCGGATGCCGCAGCCGGCCGTCAGGGCGCAGAGCACGGCCAGCCCCGTCAGTATCGCTGCGCGTTTCGGTCGCCCGGCCCTCATGCGTCGCCGCCTTCCTGGCCGTCCCGGTCCGGATCCGCCGGGTCGCGCGGCAGCCTCAGCTCGAAGACCGCGCCGCCGTCCGCCGAGTTCGACGCGGTGATGTCGCCGCCGTGGATGTGGGCGTTCTCCATCGCGATGGAGAGGCCGAGCCCGCTGCCCTCGGAGCGGGGCCGGGACGCGCTCGCCTTGTAGAAGCGGTCGAAGACGTGCGGGAGCACCTCCTCGGGGATGCCGGGACCGTGGTCCCGCACCGCGACGACCAGCTCCTCGCCCTCGATCCGCACGGCGACCCGGACCGGCGAACCACCGTGCTTCAGCGCGTTCCCGATCAGGTTCGCCAGGATCACATCGAGGCGGCGCGGGTCGAGGCGGACCATGATGCCGCGGTCCGCGTCCAGCTCCACCGCGTCGAGCCAGGCCCGTGCGTCGATGCACGCGGTGATCTGGTCGGCGATGTCCACGTCGTCGAGCACCAGCCGGGCCGTTCCCGCGTCGAAGCGGGTGACCTCCATCAGATTCTCCACCAGGGTGTTGAGCCTGCGGGTCTCGCTCACCACCAGCTGCACGGCGGGCGCGATCATCGGATCGAGGCTGTCCGCCTCCTCCTCCAGGACCTCCGAGACCGCGGTGATCGCGGTCAGCGGCGTCCGCAGCTCGTGCGACATGTCGGCGACGAAGCGGCGGCTGGCCTCCTCCCGCTCGCTCATGTTGCTGACCTTCTTCTCCAGCGCCGCGGCCGTCTTGTTGAACGTCCTGGAGAGTTCGGCCAGCTCGTCCGTGCCCGAGACCCTGAGCCGGGTGTCGAGCTTGCCCTCGCCGAGCCGCCGCGCCGCCTCGCCGAGCCGCTGCACGGGCCGGAGCACCGTCGTCGCCGCGGCCTGGGCGAGCAGCGCCGAGCCGATCAGCGCCAGCGCGGTGGCGATGGCCAGCGACCAGGCGAGGGAGCTGAGGTCCTGCCGCTCCTGGTCGAGCGAGGTGAGCATGTAGCCGGTGGGCCCGCCGCCGGCGACCTTCGTACCGCCCACCAGGTACGGCTTCCCGCGCAGCGTGATGCGCTGCCAGAAGAGGTGGTACGTGGAGTGCTCGTCCGAGCCGACCTTCTGCTGCTTGGCCACCGCTCCCCGGAGCCGGTCCGGCACATCGTTGAATGTGAAGGTGTCCAGGTCGGAGTAGCCGATGACGGGCTTGCCCCTGGCCCGCTCGCCGACGAGCAGCACGCTGTACCCGGGGTTGCTGGACGCGGCCATCCGCGCCGCCGCCGTCTGCAGCTCGTTCTGCGTCGGCTGGAGCGGCAGTGAGGCCGCCCGGCTCTGCATCTCCTGCCGGAAGTCCTTGAGCGCGGAGTCCTGCGTACGGGTCAGCACCGCTTCGCGGTTGAGCCAGTACGCGATGCCGGAGGCGGAGACGGCGGCCGTGAGCGCGACCAGGGCGAAGACGACGACGAGGCGGAGCCGCAGGCTCGTCAGGCGCAGCCCGTGGAAGAACGGACGCGTCACTGAGGTGTGTCCAGCCGGTAGCCGACACCGCGGACCGTACGGATCAGGGTCGGCGAGGACGGCACGTCCTCCACCTTGGCGCGCAGCCGCTGCACACAGGCGTCGACCAGCCGGGAGTCACCGAGGTAGTCGTGCTCCCAGACCAGCCGCAGCAGCTGCTGGCGGGAGAGCGCCTGGCCGGGCCTGCGGCTCAGTTCGAGCAGCAGGCGGAGCTCGGTCGGGGTGAGCTGGAGGTCCTCGCCGTTCTTCGTCACGGTCATCGCCGAACGGTCGATGACGAGACTTCCGAAGGCGGCGGAGTCGGTGGACTCGCGCTCCCCGCGGCGCAGCACGGCCCGGATGCGGGCGTCGAGGACCCGCCCCTGCACCGGCTTGACCACATAGTCGTCGGCGCCGGATTCGAGGCCGACCACCACATCGATGTCGTCGTTGCGCGCGGTCAGCAGGATGATCGGCAACTGGTCGGTGCGTCTGATCCGCCGGCACACCTCGAAACCGTCGATCCCGGGCAGCATCACATCCAGCACGATCAGATCGGGCCGCTGTTCGCGCAGCAGCTGGAGACCGTCCTCGCCGGTGGCGGCTGTGGCCACCCGGTGCCCCTGGCGTGACAGAGACAGCTCAAGAGCCGTACGGATGGCGTCGTCGTCCTCGATCAGCAACAGGAAAGGCACGGGGGCCATTCTGGCCCATGGGACAGGGGAGTTCGACCTCCGGAGCGGGTTACGGGGCTCCCGTGACTCTGCGTGGAGGACTCCTGTACCGCCTGGCAGACCTCCCCGGCGCGGTGCCGGAAGGCGCCGCGAGCCCTCCACGGACCCCCGAAATGCCGCCTCTGTCACCTCTGCTGTCACTCAGGTCACCTCCTGCCACATCCCTTGTGACGCGCCTGTGACAGTCGACAGACACCCCGATGAAACTGCGAAGGCAAGCTCTTCAACAACAGACCGAAGCACGACTCCACGGCGGGGGGCGCGAGATGAACACACTGCACAGCAACAACTCCGGCGCAGTAATCACGCGGCTCCACGACGTGGTGTCCGCACGCAACACCGAGAAGTCCGGTGCCGCCGGAGGGCGGGGGTGCTCTCGTGGCACCGGGCGCCAGCACCCGTCGTACATGACGGTCGTTGACGCACCCGCGGCGGTCGCGATGGCGACGGTGCCGAGCCAGGCAGTGGCACACGGGGAGACCCCGGGGAAGCGGCCCTCGGCGTCGGAGGCGGAGTTCACCGCCTACGTACAGGAACGCCGCGCCTCCCTGTACGCCACCGCCTACCACCTGACCGGTGACCGTTTCGAGGCCGAGGACCTGCTCCAGAGCGCGCTCTTCTCGACGTACCGCGCCTGGGACCGGATCAGCGACAAGGCGGCGGTCGGCGGGTATCTGCGCCGCACCATGACCAACCTGCACATCAGCGCCTGGCGCCGGCGCAAGCTCAACGAGTACCCGACCGAGCAGCTCCCGGAGACGGTCGGCGACACGGACGCGATGCGCGGCACCGAGCTGCGCGCGGTGCTCTGGCAGGCGCTGGCCCGGCTGCCCGAGACGCAGCGCACGATGCTGGTGCTGCGGTACTACGAGGGCCGTACGGACCCGGAGATCGCGGAGATCCTCGACATCAGTGTCGGCACGGTGAAGTCCAGCATCTGGCGCTCCCTGCGCCGGCTGCGTGAGGACGACGTCCTCAGCTTCGGCCGTGACGAGCAGGAGTCCTTCGGCGAGCTCGTCGCCTGAGGGATCGGGGGAGGGGGGCCGCCGTTCCGGGGGAGACGGCGGGCGTCGCGGGGGCGGGGGCACGGGGGAAAGCGGAACAGGGTCGGACAAGCCGGGGGGGCCTGTCCGGCCCTGTTCCCTGTCCGGAGCCGCGTCCTGGTCCCTGAGTCCGGTCCCTGCGCCGGGTTCCTGTGCCGGGCCCCTGTGCCGGGTCCCTGTGTCCGGCCCCTATATCCGGTCGAGGAGCCGTTTGATGAAGGGGGCGGCGTCCTGCGGCGGGTCCGCCTCGGTGACCAGGCGGTCCATGATCAACGAGTACTGGTCGATCTCCTCCTGCTTGTCGAGGTAGACCGCGCCGGTCAGCTGCTCCAGATAGACCTTGTCCGGCAGGTCCGGTTCGCTGAACCGCAGGATGGTGATGGGGGTGCCTGCCGCCGCCATCGCGCCCACGCTGAACGGTGCGATCTGCAGCGTGACATTGGGCAGTTCGGCCGCTTCGAGGAGATATTCGAGCTGCCCGCGCACCACCTCGTCGCCGCCGAAGGGGCGGCGCAGGACGGCCTCGTCCACGACCGCCCACAGGGTGGGCGCGTCCGGCCGGGTGAGCAGCTTCTGCCGCTCCATGCGCAGGTCGACCAGGCGGTTCACCTTGGACTCGGGAGCGCTCGGGTATCCGAGGCGGGTGACGACCCGGGCGTATTCGGGTGTCTGTAGCAGGCCGGGGAGGAACTGGACCTCGTAGGTGCGGATGAGGGACGCGGCCTCCTCCAGGCCGACGTGCAGCTCGAACCAGCTCTCCAGCACGTCGTTGTACCGGTGCCACCACCCCGGCAGGTTCGCCTGCCGGGTCATCTCCAGGTAGTCGGCCCGGGATTCCTCGTCCAGTACGTGATAGGTGGTCAGCAGGTCGATGACATCGCGCTGCTTGAATCCGACCTGGCCCCGTTCGAGCCGGGTGATCTTGGCGTCCGACGCCCGGATCGCCCTGCCCGCGTCCACGCGCGAGACGCCGCGGTCCTGCCGGAGTCTGCGCAGCCGCGCGCCCAGCAGGATGCGCAGGGCGGTCGGGCCGATGTGCTGGTGGTCCAGGTACCGCCGTATCGAAAGCTGTTCACTGCTGGGCCGCTGTATGGCGGTCATGCCAACTCCCGTAAGGCGACTGGACGGACACGAAGAGTGCCCAGTGTTCCATCCGCCCCCGGGGCGCGTACAGCAGGATGGCGCCCGCCGCCACCGAGGGCCTCAGGTGGACAGTGTGTCGAACTCGCCGTCCTTGGCCCCGGCGATGAAGGCGGCGATCTCCGCACGCGTGTAGACCAGCGCGGGGCCCTGTGGATGACGGGAGTTGCGCAGGGCGACGCTCCCGTCGGGGAGCGCGGCGACCTCCACGCAGTTGCCTCCGGGGGCGCTGTGTCGACTCTTTGTCCAGATTGCGTTGTTGATCAGATCGGATTGTGTTCCGTTCTCAATCTGTCGCATGTTGATCGCTCCTCGTCGTGGTGCGCATGTCTGACCAGGCCTCATGCATATGCAATTGCATCTGCACTTGCCGTGGCAATTGCGTCAGCCGGAACTGTAATTGCAGATGCAGTTGCGGCACCATCCCTCGGCGAGGGATAGTGGGCGCCGATCAACCGCTCGTGACGTCTGGCTGCTCCTCGGAGATCGCGATGACTTCCCGCTCGACCGGACCATCAGGTGCCTTACCCGGGCCCACCGTCCACCGACTGCTGGGTCGTGCGTTGCGCGACGCCTTCCGGCAGGAGGAGACCGATGCCGCATCCGTCCGCTTCACGGCCTGCGCGCTGCCGGCCGGGGGCCAGGCGGTGGGCGAGGGACGCCGGTTCACCGGATCCCTGCTCCACGACTGGGCGTTGAGCCCCCTCGTCGACAACGCGGCGCTCATCGTCTCCGAACTCCTCAGCAACGCACTGCGGTACGGACTCGGGGCCCTTCCGGCCTGGTCCGGTCCCGGCCAGGCGGTCTGGCTGGGGATGCTGCGCAGGCGCGGGACCGTGCTGTTCGCGGTCTGCGACCCCAGCACCGCCGTCCCGCGGCTCAAGGAACCGGACTTCCTGGCCCAGTCGGGCCGCGGACTGCACATCATCGACTGCCTCAGCGAGACCTGGGGCTGGACCACTCCCGGCCCCGAGGGGAAGGCCGTCTGGGCCGCGGTCTCGTGCCCCGCCGGGACCGGCACCGGTGGCACAGACCTCCCGCCGGCCGGTGAACGGGCGGCCCTCCGGTGGCCGGTACCCGCCGTCCTGCCGTCCGCCGTGCGTCGAACGGGCTAGGGTCTGGCGGGAGTTGTCTCCGGAATCCGAAGGTGGGGACCCGATGGGCGGTACGCCTCAGTGGCCCGAGCGTGCGGGCCCGCGGGTGCCCCTCGACCTGCGGACCGACCGGCCGCACGCCGCGCGGGTCTACGACGTACTGCTGGGCGGGAAGACCAACTACTCCTCGGACAGGGCCATGGCCGAGCAGGTCGTCGCGAACATCCCGTCGGCGCGGCGGACCGCGCTGGCCAACCGGGCGTTCATCCACCGGGCGACCCGGTACCTGGCGGCCGAGGCCGGCATCCGGCAGTTCCTCGACATCGGCACCGGAATACCGACGTCGCCCAATCTGCACGAGATCGCACAGGACGTGGCCCCGGACAGCCGGGTCGTGTACGTGGACAACGACCCGATCGTGCTGGCGCATTCACGTGCGCTGCACATCGGCCACCCGTCGGGCCGGACCGCGTACATGGAGGCCGACGCGGCCGACCCGGACGCGATCCTCGCCGCCCCGGTGCTGCACGACACGCTGGACCTCGGCCGGCCGGTCGCGCTGAGCATGTGTCTGCTGCTGCACTGGCTGCCTGCGGAGTCCGACCCGTACGCGGTGGTACGGCGCCTGACCGGCGAACTGGCGCCGGGGAGCCACCTGGTGATCACCCACCTCGCGCGTGACCTCGACGAGTCCGGATCCGGCCGCCTGGAGGCGGACTTCGAGGCATCGGGCTCGCAGCTGAAGGCCCGCACCAAGGACGAGGTGGCCCGGTTCTTCGACGGTCTGAGCCTGGTCGAGCCGGGCATCGTCGTGCCGCACCGCTGGCGGCCGGGCCCGGTGCTGGAGGTCGTCGGCGCGAACGCGACGACCGCGACGACCGCGGGGACGGGGACGGACGAGGAGTATGCGGCCCCGGTCTGGGCGGGAGTCGCGGCCAAGGGCGGCTGACGGCCGGGGCGGGAAGGAGGCGGGACCGCGCGGCCCGCTCTCCTGTCCCGCCTTCGTCCGGCGCCGCCGCCGGACCCGTGTGCCGGTGGGTCAGCCGGCGGCGGAGGTGTCGCCGTCCTTCTCCGGCACCATGCCGTGCTGGTCGACGATGCCGTGCTGGAGGATGGCGGTGGAGCCGGCCGGGACGTTCGCCTTACCCGGCTTCCTGTCCGCGGTGGTGTAGAAGCGCGAGCCGATGAGGGCCAGGCTGTGCTTGTCGAAGATCCACATGTCGCGGGTCGATGACGAGTCGTCGTCGCGGGTGATACCGATGCCGTGGCGGCCGGCCGTGTCCACCGCGTCGGGAACCTCCCGCACACCGGGGATCTCGGCCATGGCGCGGTAGAAGGCCGCGGCGTTCTCGGCAGGCATGAGGTTGCCGCTCAGCATGTCCCCGATCATCTCGAAGACCGCCTGGTCCTTGGACTCGTGCTCGCCCGCTTCGCTGTGCGAGGTCAGCAGCTTCAGAAGCGCCTTTGGGTCGGTCGGCAGGGACGCCAGCCACCGGTAGGTGGGCCGGCGGAACCCGGGGGCCTCGGCGCCGCTGCTGTTCGAACCGTCGGGGACGGAGGTCTCGATCGGGATGTCCTCACCGGACATCTGGGCGTCCTTGCCGGTGTCGCGCATCCAGCCGACGACAGTGACGGGCGCCGGGTCCTGCGCCATCCACCGCTGGCTCCTGTAGGGCTTGCGCAGCTTCACGGGGGCGTTGCCGAGGAGCCCCGTGCTCTCCTGGACGAGACTGCGGACGTAGACGAACTGATCGCCCTTCACCGGTGTGACGTCGGTCTTCAGGGAGGCGTCGGCGATCCTGTGGAGCGCGGTGACGGCCTGCGGTGCGCTCTGCGACGGGGAGGCGGGGGTGCTTCCGGCTCCGCCGGTCAGGGTGAGGACCAGGGTTCCGGCCAGGGCCAGCGAGGCGGCCGGCACGAGCACCGCGGGCCGCAGCAGCCTGCGCCGGAGCGGCGGGGCGAGCGGCGCGGTGGCCTGCGGGGCGGTGGCGTCGCGGTCGTGGTCGATGTGCTGCATCAGGATGTCCTTGTGGTGGAGGTGACGCCCGGCGGGCAGGTCGAACTCCACGGGCCGCGGCAGCAGTCGGGCCAGTTCCTCCACGTCGTCCGGCTGGCGGCCGGGACGGGACGGTTCGGCGGCGTTCATGAGTTCTCCTCCCGTAGGGGCAGGGCCGCGAAAGCGGCTTCACTTCTTCCCTCTCCGCGGCCCTTCCGCGGTTCCCGCCGTTCCTGATGTTCTTCGCTGAGTCTGCCGAGACGGGCCCGGGCACGCGAGAGACGCGACCGCACGGTGCCCACCGGCACCCCGAGCGCCTCGGCGGCCTGCGCGTAGTCCAGCCCCGACCACACGCACAGGGCGAGTACTTCGCGTTCCTGGCGGCGCAGCCCGCTCAGAGCGGCGTGCACCGCCGCCAGCCGGCGGGAGTCGTCGAGGCGGCCGGCCGTCTCCTCCGCGAAGTCGGGCACCGGGGGCGGGGGCGGCCGGTGGGCCAGGAAGGCGAGACGCCGCCGCAGGCCTCGGTTGGCGTTGTACGCCTTGTGCGTCGCGATCCCCAGCAGCCAGGGCGCGAGCGAACCGCCCTCGGGTTCCAGCCGTTCCCGGTGCGACCAGGCGGTCAGGAAGGTCTCGGACATCACCTCCTCCGCGGTCGACCAGTTGCCGGTCAGCCGCAGGGCGTGGTTGTAGACCGGCCGCGCGTGCGCCTCGTAGAGATCGGCGAATGCCTGGCGGTCTCCCGCCCGGATGCGCGCGCGCATGCCGTCTCCGTCGTCTGTGTCCCTCATACCCGTTGTCTCTCCGCGAGCCGTCAGGGGTTCCTGTGGCATGTCTCACGTCATCCCGCCGGTGCGGTGGGGCGGTCCGGCCGCGCGGTGAAGGCGGTGTGGAAGCCCATCGGCGCGAGACTCCGCGTCTCTGTCGAAGTCACCGCTGAGAAACCGCCGGTGTCGCCGCGGCCGACTCAAAGGTCGCTCGTCAAAGTTCGCTGGTCAAAGGTCGCTCGTCAAAGGTCGCTCCGTCAAAGGCCGAAGAGGAGGCTCAGACCGGCCGGACCGACCTGACCGGCCGGCCGGGCTCCCGGGATCCGGCCGGCGCGCCGGCCGCCGCCAGGCGGTCCAGCGCCTCCTGCTTGTCGCACGGGGACGCCCCGAGGCCCGACTGCCGTGCCACGATCCCCTGTTCGGCCCGCATCAGCCGCCACCCCCGCCGCAGCAGGAACGGCACCGACTTCCGCCCCTCGCGCAGATCCCGCATCAGCCGCCGCCGGAACGTCGTCGAGGGCCGGCCGCGCAGACAGAGCGCGTCCGCCAGTACGCCCAGTTCCTCGCACCGCCGCACGATGTCCGCCGCGAAGATGCCTTCCCCGATGAACACGGGTGCCGGGCCGATGTCGAGCGCCTCGCGGCCGACGCGGGCGCTGGCGGCGATGTCGTACACGGGCACGTTCGTACGGCCCGTCCGGCACAGTTCCCGGATCGCGGCGACCGCCGCGTCCGCGTCCCACGACAGGGGGGAGTCCCAGTCGATGTCCGCGCTGCCGGGGACCTGCGGCAGCGTCGGGTCGCCGGCCTCCTTGTAGAAGTCGTCCAGGCGCAGCACGGGCAGGCCCGAACGCTCCGCGAGGTGCGACTTGCCGGATCCGGAGGGGCCCGCGAGCAGGACGACGCGGGTCGGTATGGGCTGGGAGGGACTCACGGAAGAACATTCTCCCGCATCGGGCGGTCCGGGCTACTCCCAGGAGTGAGGTTACCGCGGTCTTTGGAGCGGACACCGCTCAGCAACTACTCTTTGTGCACATCCGCTTACTCTGCGAGTCAGGAACCCCATGGCATCACATGCAGCGCCCTCACCCCGGCGGAACTCCCTGCTCCGCATCGGCCTCACCCTCTCCGTGGCCGGTGCGGCGCTCGGTATGGGCGGCGCCGCCGCGCAGGCCGCCACGCCCGCGTCCCCCGGCTCACCCACCGCGGCCCTCGGCCACCTCGGCCCCTCGCCGGTCCAGGTCCTGACCGGTGCGGTCGGCCATGCCACGGCGCCGGTGGCGAACCTCCAGCTCGACCCGCTGGCCAAGACCGGGGTCGACCCGCTGGACAACGCGGTCGGCACCCAGATCGCCGACTTCAAGCCCGTCTCGACGGCCCTCCTCACCTCCCCGCTGACCAGCGGCGGCGCGCTGAAGGACCTACTGCCCGGCGGCTGAACGGGCAGCGGTACGGGCTGAGGCCGCGTACCGGAGAGGCCCCCGCCGCCGCTGAACGGGAGAGTTCAGCGGCGGCGGGGGCCCCGGTACGGCAGGTGGTGTACGGGCTCAGTACGACGAGCCCGACACGCCCAGGGCGCCCGTCGGGTGCCAGACCGTCTTCGTCTCCAGGAACGCCGTCAGCCGCTCCGTGCCGGGGGCTGCCGTGAAGTCCACAGCCTGTGGACGCAGCACCCGCTTGAGGTTGTCCGCCGCCGCGATCTCCAGGTCGCGTGCCAGGTCCGCGTCCGCACCGGTCAGGTCGATGGCGTTGACGTCCTGGTGCGCGGCGAGCGGTGCGGCGATCTCCGCCGTCCGGCCGGACAGCACATTGACCACACCGCCCGGCAGGTCGGACGTCGCCAGCACCTCACCGAGCGAGAGCGCGGGCAGCGGTGACTTCTCGGAGGCGATGACGACTGCCGTGTTCCCGGTCGCGATGACCGGGGCGACGACCGAGACGAGGCCCAGGAACGACGAGTCCTGCGGGGCGAGGACCGTCACCACCCCGGTCGGCTCCGGGGTCGAGAGGTTGAAGAACGGGCCCGCGACCGGGTTCCCGCCGCCCACGATCTGGCCGATCTTGTCGGTCCAGCCCGCGTACCAGACCCAGCGGTCGACCGCCGCGTCCACCACGGCGCCCGCCTTCGCCCTGGAGATGCCGTCGGCGTCCGCGACTTCGCGTACGAACTGCTCCCGGCGGCCCTCCAGCATCTCGGCCACGCGGTAGAGGACCTGGCCCCTGTTGTACGCGGTCGCGCCCGACCAGCCGCCGAACGCCTTGCGCGCGGCGACGACCGCGTCCCGCGCGTCCTTGCGGGAGGACTGCGGGGCGTTGGCCAGCCAGTTGCCCTTGGAGTCGGTCACCTCGTACACGCGCCCGCTTTCGGAGCGGGGGAACTTGCCCCCGACGTACAGCTTGTAGGTCTTGAAGACGCTCAGCCGGTTCTGCTGCTCGGTGCTCATCAGCGCTTGCCCTCCGGGCTCGACGGGGCGAGGTACGCCTCCAGGCCGTGCCGGCCGCCCTCGCGGCCGTAGCCCGACTCCTTGTAGCCGCCGAAGGGCGAGGTCGGGTCGAACTTGTTGAACGTGTTGGCCCACACCACACCGGCCCGGAGCTTGTTCGCGACCGCGAGGATGCGCGAGCCCTTCTCCGTCCAGATGCCGGCCGACAGGCCGTACTGCGTGTTGTTGGCCTTGGCGACGGCCTCGTCGGGCGTACGGAACGACAGCACCGAGAGCACCGGGCCGAAGATCTCGTCGCGCGCGACGGTGTGCGCCTGGGTGACGCCGGTGAAGAGCGTCGGCGCGAACCAGTAGCCGGAGGTGGGGAGTTCACAGGCGGGCGACCAGCGCTCGGCGCCCTCCGCCTCGCCCGTCTCCACGAGCTTCTGGATACGGGCCAGCTGCTCGGCCGAGTTGATCGCGCCGATGTCGGTGTTCTTGTCGAGCGGGTCGCCCAGGCGCAGCGTGGAGAGCCGCCGCTTCAGCGCGTCCAGTACCTCGTCCTGCACCGACTCCTGGACCAGCAGCCGCGAGCCCGCGCAGCAGACCTGGCCCTGGTTGAAGAAGATGCCGGTCACGATGCCCTCGACGGCCTGGTCGATGGGCGCGTCGTCGAAGACGATGTTCGCGCCCTTGCCGCCCAGCTCCAGGGTGACCTTCTTCTCGGTCCCCGCGACGGAGCGGGCGATGGCCTTGCCGACGGCGGTGGAGCCGGTGAAGGCCACCTTGTTGACGTCCGGGTGCTCGACCAGTGCGGCGCCCGCGTCCCCGTACCCGGGAAGGATGTTGACGACGCCCTTCGGGAGACCGGCCTGGCGGCAGATGTCCGCGAAGAACAGTGCGCTCAGCGGGGTCGTCTCGGCGGGCTTGAGCACCACGGTGTTGCCGGTGGCGAGGGCCGGGGCGATCTTCCAGGCGAGCATCAGCAGCGGGAAGTTCCACGGGATGACCTGGCCCGCGACGCCCAGCGGCCTCGGGTTCGCGCCGAACCCGGCGTGGTCGAGCTTGTCCGCCCAGCCCGCGTAGTAGAAGAAGTGCGCGGCGACCAGCGGGAGGTCCGCGTCGCGGGTCTCCTTGATCGGCTTGCCGTTGTCCAGGGTCTCCAGGACGGCCAGCTCGCGCGAGCGCTCCTGGATGATCCTGGCGATACGGAAGAGGTACTTGGCGCGCTCGGAGCCGGGCAGCGCCGACCACGTGGCGAACGCCTTGCGGGCCGCCTGTACGGCGCGGTCCACATCGGCGGTGCCCGCGCGGGCGACCTCCGACAGGACCTCCTCGGTGGAGGGGCTGACGGTCTTGAAGACCTTGCCGTCCGCCGCCTCGGTGAACTCGCCGTCGATGAACAGCCCGTAGGACGGGGCGATGTCGACGACCGAACGCGACTCGGGGGCCGGTGCGTACTCGAATGCGGATGAGAGTGCCATGGTGATCAGTCCACCGTCACGTAGTCGGGACCGGAGTAGCGGCCGGTGCTGAGCTTCTGACGCTGCATCAGCAGGTCGTTCAGCAGGCTGGAGGCGCCGAAGCGGAACCAGTGGCTGTCCAGCCAGTCGGCTCCCGCGGTCTCGTTGACCAGCACCAGGAACTTGATCGCGTCCTTCGTGGAGCGGATCCCGCCCGCGGGCTTCACGCCGACCTGGACGCCGGTCTGCGCGCGGAAGTCGCGGACCGCCTCCAGCATCAGCAGGGTGTTGGCGGGGGTGGCGTTCACCGCGACCTTGCCGGTCGAGGTCTTGATGAAGTCCGCGCCCGCCATCATGCCGATCCAGGAGGCGCGGCGGATGTTGTCGTACGTCGACAGCTCACCGGTCTCGAAGATCACCTTCAGCCGGGCAGCCGTGCCGTCGGCCCTGACGCACTCCGCCCTGACGGCCTGGATCTCCTCGAACACCGAGAGGTAGCGGCCGGAGAGGAACGCGCCCCGGTCGATCACCATGTCGATCTCGTCGGCCCCCGCCGCGACCGCGTCCCGCACATCGGCGAGCTTCACCGGCAGCGCGGCCCGGCCCGCCGGGAAGGCGGTGGCGACGGACGCGACCTTCACGTCCGCGCCGTTCAGCGCGGCCTTCGCGGTGGCGGCCATGTCCGGGTACACGCAGACGGCGGCCGTCATCGGGGTCGTGCGGTCGGTGGGGTCGGGGTGGACGGCCTTGGCGGCGAGCGCCCGGACCTTGCCCGGGGTGTCGGCGCCTTCCAGCGTCGTCAGGTCGATCATCGAGATGGCCAGGTCGATGGCGTACGCCTTCGACGTGGTCTTGATCGAACGGGTGCCGAGGGCGGCGGCGCGCGCTTCGAGGCCGACGGCGTCGACGCCGGGCAGCCCGTGCAGGAAGCGGCGCAGCGCGCTGTCGGACGTGGTCACGTCGGCGAGACCGCCGGCGGAGGGAACGTCTCCCGGGCGGGAGGCGGGTCCTTCGCTGGGGGCGCCGGGGGAGGGGGCGGTGGTGGGCATGGTCACCAGATGAGCATATCTACGCGCGTAGCGACCTGTACAGGGGGACGTCCGTTCCCGGCTCGGGGTGGCCTCCTGCCGGGGCGGCGGGGCCGGAGTCTTCGGTGCGGTCGCCGGTTCAGCCCACGGCGAGGAGCACGGCGAGCAGGACGGCGCCCGCCGCACACGGGGCCATGAGCTCGTAGGCCCAGCGGATCTCGGGGGCGCCCTGTGCCGTCGGCCGGTCGCTGCCGCGCTCCGAGAGCTCGCGCAGTTCGATCACCGACTGGTCGGACGGTGCGCGGCCCTGATCCGCGTCCGCGCCCTGGGCGAACGGATTGCGGCTTTGTCGCTGCCCGGCGCCGGGCGTGGCGGCCCGCATCTGCTGGATGTTGGCCCGCTTGCGGCGGCGCAGCGAGACCGGCACGGCCCAGAGCTGGTACTTGCGGCCGCCCGCGAAGGCCTCGGTCGAGTACGCGGCGCGGATGTCGTCGACGCACGCCCAGGGAAGGGTGATCGAACGGAAGGGGTTACGGATCCTGAGCCGGTCGTCGTTGGCGTACACGGCGGGCCGCAGCGTGAAGGCGACCACCAGGGGGATGGCGAAGAGCAGTCCGGCGAGGGCCAGCCAGGGGGTGTTGCCGTGGCCGTTGACGAGGGCGTCGATGCCCAGCCAGAGGGCGAGGGCGAGCAGCAGCACGCCACCCGCGAGCCCGGCGAGTGACCGGTAGACACGGTCGGCGTAGACCGGGTCGGGGGGCTTCGGCGTGGAGTGCTCAGGGGTCATGCACCGATTCTGCCTGACGGGCCGGGCAGGGGCGGCAGGGCGGTCGGTGAAGCTGGAGGTGACAGCCCGGCCGGGGCTGGCCACGATGGTGGGGACACCGATCCGTGTCCATGCCCGTGCGCACTTCCAAGTCCACGTCTCTCGGCCTTCGGGAAGGACCACCATGACCAGCACCTCCGGCGCCGGCGTCGACGACGTACTCGGCGGCCTGGACGGCATCCGGGCCGATCTTGAGGACTTCTACCGGGACCTCCACGCCCATCCCGAGCTGGGTCTGGCCGAGCGGCGGACCGCGTCGCGGGTGGCCGAGCGGCTGCGGGACTGGGGATACGAGGTCACCGAGGGGATCGGCACCACCGGAGTGGTCGGTGTCCTGGCCAACGGCGACGGCCCCACCGTGCTGCTGCGCGCGGACATGGACGCGCTGCCGGTCAAGGAGGACACCGGGCTGCCGTACGCGTCGACGGTGACCACCACCGGCGCGGACGGGGTGGAACTGCCGGTGATGCACGCCTGCGGACACGACACCCATGTCACCTGCATGCTCGGCTTCGCCCGGCTGATGGCCGCTTCCCCGAAGGCGTGGCGGGGGACGCTGACCGTCCTGTTCCAGCCGTCGGAGGAGAACGGCGACGGCGCCGACGCGATGGTCGACGACGGCCTGGCCGACCGGATCCCCCGCCCGGACGTGGCTCTCGGCCAGCACGTCCTGCCGTATCCGGCGGGCTATGTGGGGGTGCGCCCCGGCTCGTTCCTGGCGGCGGCGGACAGTCTGCGCATCACGCTGTACGGGCGCGGCGGCCACGGTTCCATGCCGCAGTTCGCCGTCGACCCGGTGGTGCTCGCGGCGCTGTGCGTGGTGCGGCTCCAGACGGTCGTCTCCCGCGAGCTGGCCGCCACCACGCCCGCCGTGCTGACCGTCGGCAGCATCCAGGCGGGCGCGAGCCCGAACGTCATCCCCGACAGCGCTGTCATCCTGCTGAACGTCCGGACGTACGACGAGACGACCCGGCGCCAGGTGCTGGACGCGATCGGACGCTGCGTCCGGGCGGAGGCGGTCGCGTCGAACGCGCCGAAGGAGCCGCGGATCGAGCACATCACCTCGTTCCCGGCCACGGTGAACGACGCGGATGTCGCGGGGCGGCTCGCGAAGGCGTTCGCGGCGCACTTCGGCGACGACGCCGGTGAGATCGAACTCCAGACGGCCAGCGAGGACTTCAGTCAGATCCCGCGTGCCTTCGACGCGCCGTTCGCCTACTGGGGCTTCGGCGGCGCGGACCCGGAGAAGTTCGCCGACGCGGTGAAGAAGAACACGGTGGCCCAGGACATCCCGGTCAACCACAGCCCGCACTTCGCCCCGGTGATGCAGCCGACCCTGGACACGGGCGTCGCGGCGCTGACGGTCGCGGCACTGGAGTGGCTGGGCCAAGGGGGCAGTCCAGCCGGGCAGAAGGGCGGGTGACGCGGCGGCCACCGACGCTCCGGCACCGGTACCGGCACGGCCCGAGCGGCGGTCGACGGCCACGAACCGGCGCACAGAACCGATGTGAGACGAGGAATACCTTCCGCGAGGCCCGGGAGGCAGTCGATACTGTGAGGGAAGCAAGGCCCCTCCGGATGCCCCGACTTGCCCCGCACCCGGTGTCAGTACGAGCACGGAAGGATACCGGTGGGTAACACTGCTTTCGACAACCGGACGCGGCAGCCGGCCGTTCCACTGCCCCGGCCCCTCTCACGCGGCGCCGAGAAACTGGCGGGGGTGCCGCACCGTCAGGGCCTCGGACCGATGATGGGGTCGATACAGGCGCTCGCCGGAAACAGGGCCGCGTCCACCCTTGTCCAGCGTCTCGCGACGGACAGCGAGGCGAAGGCGACCGCCGACGAGGCGGCCAAGCCGGCGGCCAAGGCGCCCGGTGACGAGAAGGGCAAGCCGGCCGCGAAGACGTCCCGTACCGGGCTGAACATCCGGGAGCGGATCGCCAGTGCGCTGGAGCGGGCCAACAAGCACCTCGACGTCGTCGACACCCTCGTCCTGCGCGGTCTGGTCCCGGCCAACGCGGAGATGAACCTGCACGCGGCCCAGACCACCGACGCGAACCTTTCGCAGCATGTCGGCGCGTCCTCGGCCGCGGCCGGCGCCGAGATGGGCGTCACCGACGGGGTCACGGCGGTCAACAACGTCATCGACGCACGCAAGGCGTACAAGGAATCCAAGGAGAACCCGTCGGGTCTCTCCTCCCACGCCCCCCGCAAGAAGTTCCGCGGCAAGACGCTCGACGCGATCCAGAACCTGGCTACGTGGACCTCCGACGTCATCGGCGTCACCAAGAACTCTCTGGCCGCCGAGGCCGTCGTGACGGCAGCGGGTGTCGCTGAGGCCGGTGGCGGGGTGATCGGCGCCGTCGCGGGCGTCAAGAGCGTCCGTGCGACGCGTCGGTTCGGGATGACGACGCGCAAGTACCGGGCGGTCAAGAAGATCGACGTGCCCGCGAAGGTGGACGACCCCGAGCTCAACCGGCTCCGCGAGGCGCAGGTGGAGAGCCACTGGGCGCTCGCGCAGGCCTATGTCGCGCTGGAGCGCGCCCACGACGGCGACGGGGACGGCCTCTCGGACCGGCTGGGCGCCGCCCTGGACCGCGCCAGTGGCGCCTTCTCGACCATCGAGAAGGCCGCCGGGGACCTCAAGAAGGCGGAGGACACCAACGTCCTCAACTCCACGCGGGACTACGCCCTGAAGAAGCAACGCAACAAGCTCTGGAAGCAGGGGGTCGGCGCGGTCGGAGACGGCGCGAGGTCGGCCGGCGGTGCGGTGACGATCGCAGCGGCTGCCACGGGGGCGCTGGCGAGCAACCCGGCCGGCTGGGGCCTGGCCGCGACAGCGGCAGGGCTGCTGCTCTCGGTCACCGCGTACAAGGCCGGGCGGGCCGGCAAGAAGCGCTACGAGGGCGTCCGCCACCCCGACCGCTGGGCCCCGGCCACGGAGGAGGGTGGCCAGTCGGCCTCCGAGCCCAGCTCCCGCCCGGACGCGCTCAAGGAAGCGCTGAAGTTCTGGAAGAAGGCCGAACACAGCAAGCGCGATGCCATGGCGCGCACCCTCTACGGCCTCGCCGCGGGCCCCGAGACCCCGGCCGGCCGGGCGACCTCACCCGCGTTGCGCGCCTCGGCCCGGGAACTGCTCGTCGCGCTGAAGGCAGGCCCCGGAGACCAGCGGATGACGGAGGAGGCGTGGACGCGGTCCCTGAACGACCCCGCCGATGCCGAGAAGTGGCACAAGGAGATCGCCAACCAGCTCGCGTCGAGCTGAGGTTGCCCCGTGGGCGGTCTGCGGCGTGGTGGACGGCTCTCATCGTCCACCACGCACGTCGCCCCGGTGATGCGGCCGACCCCGGCAGCGGGCGCCGCGGCTTCACGGTCGCGGCGCCGGAGTGGCCGGAGGCGGAAGCAGGCCCGGCACGCGGGGCGAGCCGACCGTTAAATACGTGGCGTGTCGCCGACGGCCTCTGAATACTGCCCCGATGGCCCCTACCGAACTGCCTCAACTGCTTCGGCCTCGTGCCCTGAGGCCCGGAGATCTCGTCGTCATCGCCTCGCTGTCCGGGCCGCTCCATGCCGTGTACGAGCCCGATCTGGAGCAGGCGGTGGACGAGCTTGAGCGGATGGGATTCCGCGTGCGTCGGGCACCGCTGCTCGAAGCGGGGCGGCACCATTGGTGGAGCGCGGCCACGCCGGCCGAGACCGCCAGGGAATTCAATACTCTTCTGCGTGATCCCGAGGTGCGCGCCATCATCGCGCACGACGGCGGGCAGGCGGTGCTCGGCTACCTCGATCTGATCGACGTCGAGGCGATCAGGGCCGATCCCAAGCCGATTCTCGGGTACAGCGACATCTCGCTGCTGCATCTGGTGCTCCACGCGCGCACGGGTCTGGTCGGGTTCCACGCCGACCTGGCCACCCCCGGACTCGGCGGGTACTGGCAGGCCGCACCCGCGGCGCGCAGAGCGGAACTCCAGAAGCTCTACTCGGCGCTGCTGACCGGTACGGAGCCGATCGGTGCGCTGCCGGCCACCCCGTCGTGGGAGTGCTGGCGGGCCGGTCGCGCCGAAGGCCGGCTGATCGGCGGGGTGATCAACCGCATCGTGCTGGCGCAGGCGACGCGTTACGCGCTGCCGCTCGAACGGTTCGACGGGGCGGTGCTGTTCTGGGAGGAGGCGGGCGGCCAGGCAGCGCATGTGTGGAGCTATCTGCAGGTAATGCGGCACGGCGGCATCCTCGACCGGATCGGCGGCATGGTCGTGGGTGTCCCGCACGCGATCGACGGACTCGATTCGCCCGACGCGTCCCCGACCCTGCCCGAGATGGTCCTCGACGCCCTCGGCGACCGTGACATCCCGGTCCTGGGCAACGTCGAGTTCGGGCACGCCGGCCCGAATCTGCCGATGCCGGTCGGTGTCCGCGTCGCCCTCGACGCACGGCAGCGGACGCTGTCGCTGCTCGAACCGGCGGTACAACGAGGGCGCGGTCGTGGGTGACTTCACACATGACCGCCGCCTTCTGACCGGGCACCGCGGGGCTCGACGCACACCTGTTACGGAAGGTGCAGAAGCTCCGCGAGATTGCCGCCCAGCACCCGGTCCCGGATCTCGCCGGGCTGTCGACAGTTCCAGGTAGACATTGGGCGTGCTCCGGGCCAGCTCGACCGCTTCCATCCAGTGGTCTCCTGCCAACTGGCTGATCACCAGGGGCACGCTGGGGTAGCGGGCCGCCAGGCCGGCC
This sequence comes from Streptomyces sp. NBC_01471, assembly GCF_041438865.1. NCBI lineage: Bacteria > Bacillati > Actinomycetota > Actinomycetes > Kitasatosporales > Streptomycetaceae > Streptomyces > Streptomyces sp. NBC_01471. The sequence goes on along the minus strand of NZ_CP109450.1, from coordinate 2,774,157 downwards.
AGAGTGCGCATGTCCGCTGCGGTGGTGCGGGGCGGGGTGAGTTCGCCGATGCCGTGCGGTCCGCGGCCAGCCACTTCGCGCGCCACCCGGGCGGCGGTCTCGGCTGCCGGGCGGCCCAGGGGTACGGAGCCGAATCCCAGGAGTCGGCTGTTGCGCCACTGCGAGCGGGCGGGACTGCTGCGGCCCGGACGACTGCCCAACGGCTATCGCTTCTACGCGGATTCCGGCATCGCCGCAGTGGGGCGGATCCGAGCCCTTCTTGCGGCCGGGCTGCCCACCCGCGTCATCTGATGGCGGCGCAGGCCGGGCAGGAGAAGCGGCAGTGCTCAGAGCGCGCGGCCCCCGGCCGCGGCCAGCACGGTCTCGATGAGGTCGGCGGCGCGCGGGGTGCCGCCCTCGCTCCGGGCGGCGGCCTGCAACTGCTGGGACCGGTCGGCACGTTCAGGGTCCGTGACCAGGTCGTGCAGCGCCGTGCGAAGGGTTTCGGGGGTGGCGTCGTCGGTGTCCACACGGCGGGCGACGCCGAGTTCCACGAGCCGGTCGGCGTTCATGAACTGCTCGGCTCCCTGCGGCACGGCGATCATGGGAACGCCGGCGAGGAGCCCCTCGCCGCAGCCGCCCATCCCGGCGTGAGTGATGAAGGCGTCGGCCTGTTCCAGGATCGCCCGCTGCGGGACCCAGGAGTGCACTTCGACGTTGGGCGGGACGGCGCCGAGTTCCCCGGGGTCGGTGTACTTGCCGATCTGGAGTACGACGTGCCAGCCGGGCAGGTCGCCGAAGGCCGCGATGCACTGGCGGTAGAACGCTGGCCGGTGCGTGTACGCCGAGCCGAGCGAGATCAGCAGCACGTTCTCCGCGGCCGCCGGGCGGATCCAGCCGTCCGTGTCCGTCCGGGGGGCGAAGCAGGGGCCGACGAAGGTCACCGTGCCGGTGTCGACCCGATCGGCGTGCGGCTGCATCGCTCTCGGGATCAGGGCGAGCGCGCGGGCGGGCGGACCGGAGAACGTGTCCACGTCCGTGGTGGTCGCACCGCAGTCGGCGAGCCACCGTGCGAACCTGTCCTGGTACGCGTCGGCGCCCGGCAGCTTCCGCAGCTGCGCCGCGACTTCCTCCTGGAAGCCGTCCCAGCCGACGAACGTCGGGGACAGCTGCACGAGGGGACGCCCCTGCGCTTCGGCGAGGGCGCGCGCGGCATAGGCGCCGATGTCGTAGAGGTACAGATCGGCCGGATCGTCGTCGTAGGCGGCGCGCAGTTGCGGGAGTGCCCGGACGGCGTCGTCGAGGAAGAGGCTCGCCGCGGCGATGGGATCGGCAGGCCAGTCGTTGTCCGCGACGGGCAACGTGGAGGTGCACGGCACCAGCTCCGCACCGGCGGACTCGATCCGGTCGGCCACGAACGGGTCGTTGGCGTAGGTGACCCGGTGCCCGCGGGCCACCAGCTCACGGATGAGCGCGAGGCTGGGCAGGACATGGCTGACGATGGGGACGCCGACCATCGCGATGTGGGCAGGGCGACGGGACATGGGCGATCGCTCGTTTCTGGCGCGGGACGGGTGCGGGCGGTGTGGCGAGGACGCGGTGTCAGGACCGGCCGGTCTGCGCGGCGGCCTCCTCCAGGTCGGCGACGGCGCCCGACATGATCGTCCGTACGTGCCGGGTGATGTGCTGCACGGGCCAGTCCCACCACGCCACGGCGAGGAGCCGGGCGATGTCCGCGGCGTCGTAGCGGGTGCGGATGAGCCGGGCGGGATTGCCGCCGACGATGCCGTAATCGGGGACGTCGCCGGTGACCACGGCGCCGGCGGCGATGATCGCGCCGTGACCGATGCGTACACCGGGCATGACCGTGGCGCCGTGGCCGAACCACACGTCGTTGCCGACGACCGTGTCGCCCCGGCCGGGCAGGTCGGTGATCAGGTCGAAGTGCTCCGCCCAGGAGCCCCCCATGGTGGGGAACGGGAAGGTGGAAGGGCCGTCCATGCGGTGGTTGGCGCCGTTCATGATGAACCGGGTGCCCGTCCCCAGCGCGCAGTACTTGCCGATGACAAGCCGCTCGGGACCGTAGTGGTACAGGACGTTGCGCGTCTCGAACGCGGTCGGATCGTCCGGATCGTCGTAGTAGGAGAAGTCACCGACCTCGATCAGCGGCGACTTCACCAGCGGTTTGAGCAGAACCACGCGCGGGTGCTCGGGCATCGGGTGGAGCACGGTGGGATCGGCGGGAACGGGCGGCATCGTGGGGGCGGTTCCTCTCCGGTGAACCTAGAGCGACAACCGTCGCGTTAAGATGCTGACACAGCCTTGCCCCCTGATCAACCGGATACTGATTGCCGATGACAGACCCACTGGACACCACGTCGGACCGCCGCCCGGGCGGTCGCACCGCCCGCATCCGCGCCCAGGTCCTCGACGCGGTGCGCGCCGAACTCGCTGAACGCGGTCACGAAGGACTCACGGTGGAGGGCGTCGCGACGCGGGCCGGAGTGCACCGCGCCACGGTCTACCGGCGTTGGCGCGATGTCGGCGGCCTGCTCGTCGACGTCATCGACGCCGCAGGCGAGATCGACTGGCAGCCGCCGGACACCGGCTCGCTGTGCGGCGATCTGACGGCCCTCAACCAGGAGATCCAGGAATCCCTGGTCGTGCGGCCGTCGTTCGCCGTCGCCCTGATGGCCGCCTCGTTCCACTCCGAACAGGCCGCGCAGGCCCAGACGCGGATGTGGACGGACCGGTACGCCCAGTGCGAGATCCTCGTCGAGCGCGCCGTCGGGCGCGGTGAACTCCCCGCACCGCACACGGACGCGCGGAGCCTGTTGATCGCCGCCACGGCGCCGCTCTACCACCAGCTCGTGCTCCTGCGTGCCGATCAGGACCCGCACCTCCCCGAACGGGCTGCGCAGACGGCAGTCCTGGCGGCTGGTGCGGGCGCCTTCTCCGTCCGTCGGGAAGAGAGCGTGTGACCGAGGAGACCTGGGCGGTCTCATCCCGAGCTGTCGGTCAAGCGGAACGTTCGCCGTTACCGGGAACGACCAGGTTCCGGAGGTGGTCGACTGCCGTTCGGAGGGCTTCCAGCTCTGCCAGGCGTTCGGCGTTCCGCTCGGCGAGCGCGGTGTTCAGCCCGGCGAAGAACCGCGTGCGGTACGCCAGGTCTGTCTCGATCCGTTGCAGTTCGGCGAACAGGGCTGGCAGCTCGGGCCGTTGTGGAGTCAGCGCGCGCAGGCGCGTGAGGCGGGGGAAGTACCGCCGCAGGAGGGCCTGCACGACCCCTGCGGCGAAGACCAGCCGGATCAGCGAGAGCGTCACGATTGCCCTCCGTGTTCGGCCTGTTGGTGACGCTTGCGCAGCACCCGGCAGTCGGTTTCCCTGCTCCCGTCGTGCTCGGCCCTGGCGACGGCTTCGGCGAGGTCGAACTCCTGGCACGTCAGGCAGGGTTCGGGCTCGGTCTGCCCGCCCGGAGGCGTCCCGTCGGGGGTCACCATGCGGGCCCCCTGCGGCTCCGGGTGTTGACCCGTGCGTTCTCGGCGGTCAGCCGCTCCGCCGGCGTCGGGGGCCGGACCTGTCCGGGGACGGCTTCCCATTCCGGGCCCCCGCTGACCGGCCGGAGCGACCAGTACGGACCGGAAAGCCCACGGAACTCTCCGGTGCGGTTTCCGTGCCCGGTATCGACCATGAGCGTGCCGAGAGCCGGGACGTATGAAGTCCCTTGCCTGGCGGGGGAGTTGTTATCTGTAGACATCACCACTCCTCTCCGTAGTCATTCGACTACCGAGGCGGCTCAGAGTGGCCTACAGTCGAGTCAGTCTTCAACGTTGCTTTAGCGGAGGGCACATTGGTAAACCGCAAGGAGTTGAATCCTGAAGCAGGCCCCGAGGCGGCTTTCGGGGCGCGGTTACGCAGATTACGCGAGGCTCGCGGCTGGATTCAGGACGAACTGGCCGCGCTGATCGGTTACACGGGCAGGCATATTTCGGCCATCGAAACTGGTCGCAAGCCGCCAACTCTGCGCTTCACACGCAGTGCTGATGCAGCGTTCGGGATAGCGGACACCGCTGACTCGTTGGAGCGCGAATGGCGTGAGATGCGGCACGGGTCGCTGCTGGAGGGCTTCCCGCAGTACGTGGGGCACGAGGGCCGGGCCGTGGAGATCCGTATCTTCAACCTTGGGATCGTTCCCGGTCTGCTTCAGACGCCCGAGTATGCACGGGTATTGGCGGACAGCGCCGTGCGTCGGGGCGCCATCACGCCCGACCAGGCGGATGAACGCGTCGCGTTCCTGGCCGAGCGACAGGCAGCACTCGTGCGGCCGCGGCCGCCCATGCTGTTTGTGACCCTGGATGAGAGCTGCATTCGTCGGCCCGTTGGCGGATCCGGCGTCATGAAAGCCCAGTTGGCGCATCTGGCCGAGTTCGCCGAGTTGCCCAACACTCTGCTGCAGGTGGCACCGTACGAGATAGGCGAGCGCCGCACGTTCGACCTACCCATGACCCTCCTGACGGCGCCGGATCGGTCCGTGATCAGCTACGCCGAGTCGCAGGCCCAGGGCTATGTGGACCGGGAGAACAGCTCCGTGATGCCCTCGTTGACGGCCTACCATCAACTCCAGGCCGTATCGCTGTCCCAAGAGGCGTCCGTGGCCATGATCAACCAGTTGCGAAAGGGCACCCCATGACGACCGAATCCCCCCGTTGGTTCACGTCCTCGTACAGCAACAACGGCGGCGACTGCATCGAGGTCGCCACCAACCTGGTTGCCTCGCGCGGCGTGGTCCCCGTCCGTGACTCCAAGAACCCGAGTGGCCCGGTTCTGGACGTCACCGCCGGTGTGTTCGCTTCCTTCGTGGCAGGTGTCAAGGGCGGAGAGCTCGGAGCCGTCTGACTGCCCGCCATGCAGGTCGGATTCGTAGCCATGATCAGTCAGGTGAGAAAGGGCATCCTGTGACAACCGATTCGCTCCGCTGGTTCAAGTCCTCGTACAGCAACAACGGCGGTAACTGCATCGAGGTCGCCGCCAACCTCATTGCATCGCACGGCGTGGTCCCCGTCCGTGACTCCAAGAACCCGAGTGGCCCGGTTCTGGACGTCACTGCCGGTGTGTTCGCTTCCTTCGTGACGGGTGTCAAGGGCGGAGAGTTCGGCGCCGTCTGATCAGACAGCCGACCGGTACCGGTTCACAGCGGCCCCACCGCGCACCGCCGCACGGTGGGGCCGTTCGCTGTCCGTCCCTCGCCGGGCCGGCCTCAGCCGGTCAGTGCCTGGGTGCCGAGGACCGCGAGGAGGGCCAGTTTCTCCGCGTCCGGGGAGTCCGGCTCGGTCGTGTAGATCATGATGCGCAGATCGCTGCCCGCGACGGCAAGCACGTCGCAGTCCAGTGCCACGGCCCCCACCTGCGGGTGATCGATGGTCTTGTGCGCCACCTCGTGCTGCTCCACGGACCCGGAATCCCACAGCTCCGCGAACCGGTCGCTGCCGTCGCGCAGTTCCGCGATCAGCCGCCGCACCCCCTGGTCCGCCGGATACCGGATCGACGTCGCCCGCAACCCGGCGACCTGCGAGGCCTCAAGGGTGCGCCGGGACTCCGCTGTATGGCGGGCCCGGGTGCCCGAGCCGAGGAAGTTGCGCCACACCGCGTTGCGGTCCTTGCCGTGCCACTCACCCATCAGGGCCGAGTACAGCGGGTTGGCCAGCAGCAGCGTCCACGCGGCGTCGAAGACCGCGACCGGTGTGCCGGTCAGCCGGTCCAGCATCCGCTGGACGCCGGGCGTGATGTAGCCGGGCACCGTGCCCCGGCCCGGTGGTACGAGCCCGGCGGCGCCGAACAGGTGCTCCCGTTCCGCTCCGGAGAGGCGCAGCGCCCGGCCCAGGGCCTCGACGACCTGCACCGACGGGTTGTCGGCCCGGCCCTGTTCGAGGCGGGTGACGTAGTCGACCGAGATTCCGGCCAGCAGGGCCAGCTCCTCGCGGCGCAGCCCGGCCGCACGCCGGTGGCCGCCGACGGGGAGCCCGGCCGCCTCCGGGGAGACCCGGTCGCGCCAGCGCCGCACCGCCCGTCCGAACTCCGTGGTCGCCATGCCACCACTGTGCCCCGGTCCGCGCGGATGTTCCTGGTACTGGCAGTCACAGGAAGACGGGACGCCTGGCTGACCGCGCGCTCCCGCCGCATCGTGGAGGCATGACGACAACACTGATCACCGGAGCGAACAAGGGGCTCGGCCACGAGACCGCCCGCCGTCTCATCGCCGCGGGCCACACCGTCTACCTGGGCAGCCGGGACGCCGGACGCGGGCGCCGGGCCGCCGACGAACTGGGCGCGCGGCTGGTCGTCATCGACACCACCGACGACGCCTCCGTCGCGGCGGCGGTCGAGGTCGTCGAGGCCGGGGGAGGGCTCGACGTACTGATCAACAACGCCGGTATCGAGGAGCGCGGCGAGAACAACACCGTGATCGGCGCCGCGGAGGTGACGGCCGACACGATGCGCGGCACGTTCGAGACGAACGTCTTCGGCACCGTCCGGGTCCTGCACGCCTTCCTTCCGCTGCTGCGGCGCTCCGCCGCCCCGGTGGTGGTCAACGTCAGCAGCGGTCTGGCCTCACTGACCGGGGTCAGCACCCCGGACACCCCGGGGTACGGCTACCCGGGCGTCGCCTACCCGGCGTCGAAGACCGCGGTCAACATGATCACCGTGCAGTACGCGAAGGCGTTTCCGGAGATGCGGATCAACGCGGTGGAGCCGGGCTTCACCAAGACCGATCTGAACGGGAACACGGGCATTCAGACCGTCGAGCAGGGCGCCGAGATCATCGTGCGCATGGCGCAGGCGGGCCCGGACGGCCCGACGGGCGGCTTCTTCGACGCCGAGGGCACCCTGCCCTGGTAGATCCGGTGAGCGGGCGGGCGCCGGGCCAGGTCCCTGGCCCGGTCCCCCGTTCCTACAGCCCCGCCGCCCGCGACAGGTCCGCCTTGATCGCCGTCAGGATCCGGTCCGCCCGGGTCCTGGCCGCCGGGACGCCGTCGATGGAGTCCACCGGGAGCACCACCTCCAGATAGCACTTGATCTTGGGCTCGGTGCCGCTCGGGCGGACGATCACCCGGGCGCCCTCCAGGTGGTAGCGCAGGCCGTCCGTGGGCGGGAGCTGCTCCGTGCCCGCGGACAGGTCCTCGGCGCTCGTGACCTTGAGGCCCGCCAGTTCCGTCGGCGGCTGTTCGCGCAGCCGGCGCATCGCGTCCGCGATCACCGACAGGTCCTCGACGCGCACCGACAGCTGGTCCGTCGCGTGCAGACCGTGCTGGACGGCCAGCTCGTCGAGCAGGTCGAGGAGCGTGCGGCCCTCGGCCTTCAGGGCCGAGGCCAGTTCGGCGACGAGCAGGGCCGCGGTGATGCCGTCCTTGTCGCGCACGCCGTCGGGGTCGACGCAGTACCCGAGCGCCTCCTCGTACCCGTACCGCAGGCCCTCGACGCGGGCGATCCACTTGAAGCCGGTCAGCGTCTCCTCGTACGGGAGTGACGCCGCCTCCGCGATCCGGCCGAGCAGCGACGACGACACGATCGACTCGGCGAACGTGCCGGTCACCCCGCGGCGGACCAGGTGCGCCGCGAGCAGCGCGCCCAGCTCGTCGCCGCGCAGCATCCGCCAGTCGCCCTCGTACGGGACGGCCACCGCGCAGCGGTCCGCGTCCGGGTCGTTGGCGATGACGATGTCGGGGGTGGCGCGGCGGGCGGTCGCGAAGGAGAGGTCCATCGCGCCCGGCTCCTCCGGGTTGGGGAAGGCGACCGTCGGAAAGGCCGGGTCGGGCTCGGCCTGTTCGGCGACGAGCACCGGCTCCGGGAAGCCCGCCCTGGCGAACGCGGCGAGCAGGGTCTCCGTGCCGACGCCGTGCATCGCCGTGTAGACGGTACGGGCGGTGCGGGGGGACCCGGAGGTCAGTACGGCGTCCGTACGGGCCAGATAGGCCTCCAGGACGTCCTCGCCGAGGATCTCCCAGCCGCTCTCGGGGCGCGGTACGTCGTGCAGGCTCCGCACCGCGTCGATCTGCGCGGCGATCCCGGTGTCCGCCGGGGGCACGATCTGCGAGCCGTCGCCGAGGTAGACCTTGTACCCGTTGTCGCGCGGCGGGTTGTGGCTCGCGGTGACCTCGACGCCGGCGACCGCGCCGAGATGGCGGATGGCGAAGGCGAGGACCGGGGTGGGCAGCGGGCGCGGCAGGACGGCCGCGCGCAGCCCGGCGCCGGTCATCACCGCCGCGGTGTCCCTGGCGAAGTCCGCGGACTTGTAGCGGGCGTCGTACCCGACGACGACCAGGCCGCCGGCCCGGCCCTGCGCCTTGAGGTACGCGGCGAGACCGGCCGCGGCGCGTATGACCACGGCCCGGTTCATCCGCATCGGGCCCGCGCCCAGCTCCCCGCGCAGGCCTGCGGTGCCGAACTGGAGGGTGCCGCTGAAGCGGGCGGCCAGCTCGGCCGTGGCGTCTGCGGCGTCCTCGGTACCGTCCGTCGCCGCCTCGATGAGCCGTGCCAGCTCTTCGCGGGTGTCGGTGTCGGGGTCCTCCGCCTGCCAGGTCTTGGCGCGGGTGATCAGGTCCTGCTGCACGGTGGTTCTGCCTTTCGTCCTCATGGGGCGGGGGGCGCCGCCCCCGGGCCCCCGCGCCTCGATCTCCCCCGGCTACCGCTGGGAGGGGCCCCAGGAGGGGCTGAAAGATGTCCTCGAACGCCGGAGGGGCTGATTCCGGGGCTGGTTCTCCCAGCCCGTCCGGCGGTCAGGGACACAGGGGCTCAGATCCGCTCCAGGACCTTCGAGAGCAGCGAACCCATCCGGGTGGCCGAGTCGCGTCCGGCCTGCAGTACCTCTTCGTGGTTGAGCGGCTCGCCGGTCAGTCCGGCCGCCAGGTTGGTGACCAGGGAGATGCCGAGCACCTCGGCGCCGGCCTCGCGCGCGGCGATGGCCTCCAGCACCGTGGACATGCCCACCAGGTCGCCACCGAGCACCCGGACCATGTTGATCTCGGCGGGCGTCTCGTAGTGCGGGCCGGGGAACTGGACGTACACGCCCTCTTCCAGCGTGTTGTCGACCTCCTTGCACAGCGCGCGCAGCCGCGGCGAGTACAGGTCGGTGAGGTCCACGAAGTTGGCGCCGATGATCGGCGAGGTGGCCGTCAGGTTGAGGTGGTCACTGATGAGGACCGGCTGGCCGGGCCGCATCCCGGGACGCAGGCCGCCGCAGCCGTTGGTCAGGACGACGGTCTTGCAGCCCGCCGCGACGGCGGTACGCACGCCGTGCGCGACGGCGGCGACACCGCGGCCCTCGTAGTAGTGGGTGCGGCCCAGGAAGACCAGCGCGCGCTTGTCCCCGACGGCGTACGAGCGGACACGGCCGCCGTGGCCCTCGACGGCGGGCGGCGGGAACCCGGGCAGTTCGGTCACGGCGAAATCGGACACGGGCGTACCCAGTGCGTCGACGGCCGGCGCCCAGCCGGAGCCCATCACGATGGCTACGTCGTGGGTCTCCGCACCGGTGAGTTCACGGAGGCGGGTGGCGGCGGCGTCGGCGGCGACAGTGGGGTTGTCGGCGGCGCCCTGGAGGTCCGGGTTAGCTGAAGCGTTCACGCCGAAGAGGGTAACCGTTCTGGGCCTACGCGCGTAGATGTTGTGGCCGACGGACTTCGGATCGTTGTGTTGTCGTTTCCGACGAACGGCCCGGAACGGCCCCCGGAGGACTGGCCCGCGGCCCTCAGCAGGGGCGCTTGCGGAGTTCCATCACATAGTCGTGAGGGGCGCCCGCGGACTCGGCCGCGTCGGCCAGCTCACCCAGGTACCGCGCCGAGGGCAGCCCGCCCTCGTACCCGTTCAGTACGTAGATCCAGGCGGGCTCCTCGCCCTCCAGGGTGTCCACCCGGACCCGCATCCGCCGGTATATGTCGAGGCCGACACCCTCCCAGCGGTCCATCGAGTCCTGGTCCATCGGGGCGATGTCGTACAGGGCGACGAAGACCTGTGAGCGCGGCGCCTCCACCAGGGTGGCGAGCGCTCCCTCCCAGCCCATCTGCTCCCCGCCGAAGGTCAGCCGCCAGCCGTTGAGCCAGCCGGTGCCGCGCAGCGGGGAGTGCGGGGCGCGGCGACTCATCAGCCGCGCGTCGAGGTTGCCGGCGTACGCGGCGTAGAGCGACATGGTGTCGAGGGTACGACAGTGGCATTTCGGGGCCGGGCCACTCGGCCGCGACAGCCGTCGGAACGAGGTCCCGGGCCGCCCTCCGGAAGCCGGGGGTGCCCCGGGGGTGAAGCATCTTGAAGAGTGCGGGACAATGAGGCACGTACTGCATTCCCCGGGGGCTCCCCCCGGACCCCCGGCCGGGGCGGCAGTGCGGCCGGGGTGACAACGCGAGGCGGATTTTTCGTGACCCGGATCGTGATCATCGGCGGCGGACCTGGCGGATATGAGGCCGCCCTGGTGGGCGCCCAGCTCGGCGCGGAGGTGACCGTCGTCGACTGCGACGGTCTCGGTGGGGCATCCGTGCTCACCGACTGCGTGCCGTCCAAGACTCTGATCGCCACGGCCGAGGTGATGACGACCTTCGACTCTTCGTACGAGGAGTTGGGCATCATCGTCGCCGACGACACCCCACCGCTGGAACAGGCGGCCCGGGTGGTCGGCGTGGACCTCGGCAAGGTGAACCGGCGGGTCAAGCGGCTCGCCCTGGCCCAGTCGCACGACATCACCGCGTCGGTCACGAGGGCCGGTGCCCGGGTGATGCGCGGGCGCGGCCGGCTCGCGGGACAGCAGGCGACGGACGGCTCCCGCAAGGTGATCGTCACGGCGGCCGACGGCACCGAGGAGACGCTGACGGCCGACGCGGTGCTGCTCGCGACCGGCGGTCACCCCCGGGAGATCCCGGACGCGCAGCCGGACGGCGAGCGCATCCTGAACTGGACGCAGGTGTACGACCTGGACGAGCTCCCCGAGGAGCTCATCGTGGTCGGCTCCGGTGTCACCGGCGCCGAGTTCGCGGGCGCCTACCAGGCGCTCGGCTCCCGCGTCACGCTGGTCTCCAGCCGGGACCGGGTGCTCCCCGGCGAGGACCCGGACGCCGCGGCCGTCCTGGAGGACGTGTTCCGCCGCCGGGGCATGAACGTGATGGCCCGCTCGCGCGCCGCCTCCGCCAAGAGGGTGGGCGACCGGGTCGAGGTCACTCTGGCCGACGGCCGGGTCATCTCCGGCACGCACTGCCTGATGGCGGTCGGTGCCATCCCCAACAGCGCGGGCATGGGCCTGGACGAGGCCGGGGTCCGGCTCAAGGAGTCGGGCCACATCTGGACCGACAAGGTCTCCCGTACCAGCGCCCCCGGCGTCTACGCGGCCGGTGACGTCACCGGGATCTTCGCCCTCGCCTCGGTCGCGGCCATGCAGGGCCGCATCGCGATGTACCACTTCCTGGGTGACGCGGTGCAGCCGCTCGACCTCAAGACGGTCTCCTCCAACGTCTTCACCGACCCGGAGATCGCGACCGTCGGCTACAGCCAGGCCGACGTGGACTCGGGCAGGATCGAGGCGCGCGCCGTCAAGCTGCCGCTGCTGCGCAACCCGCGCGCCAAGATGCAGGGCATCAGGGACGGCTTCGTCAAGATCTTCTGTCGTCCCGGTACCGGCATCGTGGTCGGGGGAGTGGTCGTGGCTCCCCGGGCCAGCGAGCTGATCCACCCGATCTCGATCGCCGTCGACAACAACCTGACGGTGGAGCAGATCGCGAACACCTTCACCGTGTATCCGTCGCTCTCCGGCTCGATCGCCGAGGTGGCGCGGCAGTTGCACACCCGGAAGACGGCCGGCGAGGCCTGACGGAGAGGCCCGCGGACCCGGTCCGCGGGCCTGGTCGGCGCACGACCTGACGGCAACTGTGCCCCCTATACCACTTGCTGACCCAATCTGTGCGCAACTTCTGCTTTTCGGCGCAAAGTGCTGAGAACTATCGGCCGGTCAGGTTACTGTCTGTTTCGTGTTCGCTGCTGAACGTCGCCAATTGATCCTTGAAATGGTGCGTGCGAACGGGGCCGTGTCGCTCCGTGAGCTCGCCCGTGTCGTCCAGACCTCCGAAGTGACCGTACGGCGGGACGTGCGGGCGCTGGAGGCAGAAGGACTCCTCGACCGCCGCCACGGCGGTGCGGTCCTGCCGGGTGGTTTTACGCGAGAGTCCGGCTTTCCGCAGAAATCCCATCTCGCGACCGCCGAGAAGACGGCCATCGCCGATCTCGCCGCAGGGCTCGTCGAAGAAGGCGAAGCCATCGTGGTGGGCGCGGGGACGACCACGCAGGAGCTGGCCCGCCGGCTCGCCCGCGTCCCCGGACTGACGGTGGTCACCAACTCCCTCCTGGTGGCTCAGGCGTTGGCCCATGCCAACCGGGTCGAGGTCGTGATGACCGGCGGCACGCTGCGCGGTTCCAACTACGCCCTGGTGGGCAGCGGTGCCGAGCAGTCCCTCCAGGGGCTGCGGGTCTCCCGCGCCTTCCTCTCCGGCAGCGGACTGACCGCCGAGCGCGGTCTGTCGACCTCCAACATGCTGTCGGCCAGCGTCGACCGGGCGCTGGTGCAGGCCGCCGCTGAGGTGGTGGTCCTCGCCGACCACACCAAGCTGGGTACCGACACCATGTTCCAGACCGTGCCGACGGATGTGATCACCCGGCTGGTCACCGATGAGCCGTCCGCCCAGGACGACCGCGCGGCAACGGAGTTGCAGGCGCTGGCCGACCAGGGCGTGCAGATCGCGGTGGCCGGGCAGGGCGGCGGCGCGGGCTCCGGACCGGGCGGTGAGACCGTACCGGCCGGGCGGCCGCCCCGCAGGGACATGCCGCTCCCCGGGCAGCGGCGTACGCACCCGGGCGGGCCGGGGCCGCAGCCGCTGCGCAGCGCGGTATCGCTCGCCGAGCAGCAGCAACAGGCGCGGGTCGCCGACATGCGCCGCCGCTAGGGGCTTTTCGGCCCCGTTCCGTCCGGCAGGCCCCGTTCCGTCCGGGCAGGCCTCGTCCTGTCCGGCAGGTCTCGTGCTGCCGGGCAGCCCCGTTCTTTCCGGCGGCCCCGTTTCACGGAGCGAGCCCCCGGCCGGTGTGTCCGGCCGGGGGCTCGACTGCGTAGCGGTGGGTGGCGGTCCCGTCAGTCCTTGATCTCGCAGATCATGGCGCCGGACGAGACGGAGGCGCCGACCTCGGCGGTGAGGCCCTTGACGGTGCCGGAGCGGTGCGCGTTGAGCGGCTGCTCCATCTTCATCGCCTCCAGGACGACGACCAGGTCGCCCTCCTTGACCTCCTGGCCCTCCTCGACCGCGACCTTGACGATCGTGCCCTGCATCGGGGACGCGAGCGAGTCACCCGATGCGGCGGAGCCGGCCTTCTTGGCCGCCCGGCGCTTGGGTTTGGCACCCCCGGCCAGACCGGTACGGGCCAGGGTCATCCCCAGCGAGGACGGCAGCGAGACCTCAAGACGCTTGCCGCCGACCTCGACGACGATCGTCTCGCGGCCGGACTCGTCCTCGTCCGCGTCGCCGCCGACCGGGGCGAACGGCGGGATCTCGTTGACGAACTCGGTCTCGATCCACCGGGTGTGAATCCGGAAGGGGTCGGCCGTGAAGGCCGGGTCGGCGACGACCGCGCGGTGGAACGGGATGGCGGTGGCCATGCCCTCCACGGTGAACTCGTCCAGTGCGCGGGCCGCGCGCTGAAGGGCCTGCTCGCGGGTGGCGCCGGTGACGATCAGCTTGGCGAGCAGCGAGTCCCAGGCGGGGCCGATGACCGAGCCCGACTCGACACCCGCGTCGAGGCGGACGCCGGGGCCGGTCGGCGGGGCGAAGGTGGTGACGGTGCCGGGTGCGGGCAGGAAGCCGCGGCCCGGGTCCTCGCCGTTGATGCGGAACTCGAAGGAGTGACCGCGCAGCTGGGGGTCGTCGTAGCCGAGCTCTTCACCGTCGGCGATGCGGAACATCTCGCGGACCAGGTCGATGCCCGAGACCTCTTCGGTGACGGGGTGCTCCACCTGGAGGCGGGTGTTGACCTCCAGGAAGGAGATCGTGCCGTCGACGCCCACCAGGAACTCGACGGTGCCCGCGCCGACGTAACCGGCCTCCTTGAGGATGGCCTTGGACGCGGCGTAGAGCTGGGCGTTCTGCTCCTCGCTCAGGAAGGGCGCGGGCGCCTCCTCGACCAGCTTCTGGTGGCGGCGCTGGAGGGAGCAGTCGCGGGTGGAGACGACGACGACGTTGCCGTGCTGGTCGGCCAGGCACTGGGTCTCGACGTGCCGGGGCTTGTCGAGGTAGCGCTCGACGAAGCACTCGCCGCGGCCGAAAGCGGCGACGGCCTCGCGGACCGCCGAGTCGTAGAGCTCGGGGATCTCTTCGAGGGTGCGGGCGACCTTCAGGCCGCGCCCGCCGCCGCCGAAGGCCGCCTTGATCGCGATCGGCAGGCCGTTCTGCTCGGCGAACGCCACGACTTCGGCGGAGCCCTCGACCGGGTCGGGGGTACCGGCGACCAGGGGGGCGCCCGCGCGCTGTGCGATGTGCCGGGCGGCGACCTTGTCACCGAGGTCGCGGATGGCGTGCGGCGGGGGGCCGATCCAGGTGAGCCCGGCGTCGAGGACGGCCTGGGCGAATTCGGCGTTCTCGGAGAGGAAGCCGTATCCGGGGTGGATGGCGTCGGCGCCCGAGTCCTTCGCGGCCTGGAGGACCTTGCCCATGTCCAGGTAGCTGGTGCCCGGGGTGTCACCGCCCAGGGCGAACGCCTCGTCGGCCGCGCGTACGTGCGGTGCGTCCCGGTCCGGCTCGGCGTAGACGGCTACGCTCGTGATCCCGGCGTCCCGGCAGGCCCGTGCGACGCGGACAGCGATCTCGCCACGGTTGGCGATGAGCACCTTGTGCACGATGGCTCCCTCCTTGCTGTGTTTTCCCCGCTCGCACCCCGAGCCGGGTTACTCGGCAGGTCATCGTGCCGAAGAGTTCGCTTGAAACAAGCTGAGTTTAGGGACTGCCGACACCATGTTTCGAGCTGTCCCCATGGGTGAGCTTCCCCACACACGGTGTGACGCGAGCGCCGGCTGCGCCGCGAAGTCCCTTGTCACACCACGGTACGGAGGGTTCCCAGAACCCACAGTAGCCCCGCCACATGGGTTAGGTCTCTGTCAGTCGGGACCGCTGCGGCTCGCGTTTCTTTGTGGAGTCCCTACGAAGGGACGGGTGATTCTTTGCCGCCCGTTCCGACCCCTTGTCCCGGGCGACTACCCGTTAGTAGCCTGCGCGGTATCGCACGTACTTGCGGTAACAAGCGGTATGTGACCGGAGATTCCGACTGGGGGTGGCTCATGGCACGCAGGCCGGTGGCCTTGGTGGCTGCGATTGTCCTCTTCCTTGAGGCGTTCGGGATCGCCTTCGTGAACCTGATACTCGGAAAGGTCGCCCACAACCAGAACATGTCGCTGGCGGGCCTGGACCCGAGCGCGATAAGCACCGGCTCCTGGGTGGCCGGGGGTGTCTTCGGCGCCTATCTGCTGCTCTGCGCGTTCTTTCCGCTGCGCGCCGGGATCACGGACCGCGCGCCCGGCCGCTTCGGCCGGATCCTGCTGATCACCTGCGCGGTGGTGCACGGCGTCCTGGGGGCACTCACCCTGGGGCTGGTCGGCTGGCCCGCCTTCGTCGCGATGATCGTGGTGCTCGGGCTGATCGTCCTGACCCTGGTGGCATACGAGAGGGACCGCCCGGAGCCGGAAGCGGCGCCGGGACCGGAGCCCGCCGACGGCGCACCTGCGGCCGCCTGATCCGGACGGAAGGCCCTAAGGTCGGCCGGGTGAAGATCCCCCGCCTGCTCGACGGCCGGCTGAAGTTCCGTCATCTGGTCCTCGTCGACGCGCTCTCCCGCCGGGGCAGCGTGGTCGGCGCCGCCGCCGAACTGCACGTGACACAGCCCGCCGCGACGCGCAGTCTGCACGAGCTGGAGGACATCCTCGGCGTACCGCTCTTCGAGCGCGGCCCCCGGGGCGTCACCGCGACCGTGTTCGGCGAGGCGTTCACCGCCCACGCACGCACCGTGCTGGCCGAGTTGACGCAGGCGGGCCGCCACGTGGTCGAGCTGGCCGACGCCGACCGCGGCACGGTGATCGTCGGCACTCACCTCGCCGGGTCGAACGTCCTGCTCCCGAGGGCCATCGCCGCGGTCAAGAAGGAACGCCCCTACCTCACGGTGATCGTCCGGGAGGCGTCGCCCGAGGCCCTGCTCCTGGAACTGGAGGCCGGACGCGTCGACTTCATCGTGGGGAGGCTGACCGTACCGTCCGACGAGCGCACCGTACGCCGCAAGCTGTACGACGAGTCGGTCGAGCTGGTCGTCAGGGCCTCGCACACGCTCGCCGGGCAGCGGGCGGTGGATCTCGCGGAGCTGGCGGACTACCCGTGGATCCTGCCGGGCGCCGAGACCGCGCTGCGCCGGGAGATCGAGGAGTTCTTCGCCCGGCACGGGATCGCCCTGCCGATGAACCGGGTGGAGACCACCTCGTTCCTGACCGTGCGCCAACTGCTCCTGGAGACCGACGTGGTGGCGGCGCTGCCCAGCCTGATCACCCGCGACGACCCCCGCATCGTCCGTCTCGGTGTCCCGCTGGAGCCGATCGGGCACAGCGTCGGACTGACCCTGCCCGCCGCCCGTACCCCCAGTCCCTCGGCACGGGCGCTGGTCCAGGGCCTGGAAGAGGTCGCCGCCGGCATGACCCCGCAGGGCGCCGACGGCGACGGTTCTCCGTGAGTGGAGCCCGCTCGCTCCTCCCCGGGCGCCGCCGCTTTCAGCGGGCCGTCCCGAGGAAGCGCTCCGCGTTGCCGTGGGTGATCAGCGCGCGGTCCGCGTCGCTGAGGAAGCCGCTCTTGCGGACGACGTCACCGACCGGGCGTTCGCCCAGCGGGTACGGGTAGTCGCTGCCCACCATCACCCGGTCCGCGCCGACCGTGTCGACCAGCAGCCGCAGGGCGCGGTCGTCGAAGACCACCGAGTCCACGGAGAACCGGCCGAGGTAGTGGGAAGGCGGGAACCGCGAAGTGCCGATGACGTCGTGGCGGCCGTGCCACGCGTTCTCCATCCGGCCCAGCCAGAAGGCGAACGAGCCGCCGCCGTGCGCGAAGCAGATCTTCAGCCGGTCGTCGATCCGGTCGAAGACCCCGCCCAGGATCAGCGCGAGGATCGACAGATGGGTCTCCGCGGGCATCGCGGTGAGCCACTGTGCCATCCAGCGGTCGAGCCGGGGCGAGCTGGCCATGTCCCAGGGGTGCACGAAGACCGGCACATCCAGCGAGGCGCAGTGCTGGAGGAAGGTGACGACGCCCTCGCTGTCCAGGTCGAGGTCCCCGACATGATTGCCGATCTCCACCCCCCGGTGGCCGTTGGCGACGCTGCGCTCCACCTCGCGGCAGGCCGCGTCGGTGTCCTGGAGCGGCACCTGGCAGAAGGGGATCAGCCGGCCGGGAGCCGGCGCGACGATCTCCAGGGCCAGATCGTTGAAGATCCGCGCGATCCTGGCGGCCTCCGCGCCGCTGCGGCCGTACTGGAAGAACGCCGGAGTGGGGGAGACCACCTGGGCCCGTACGCCGTCCGCGTCCATGTCGCGCAGCCGGGTTTCCGCGTCCCAGCAGTCCTGCTGGACCGGGCGGAACTCCCGGGTCCCCATCATGATCATGGCTTCGGACTCGGACTCGATCCGCAGCCACGGCGCGTCCGGCCCGGCGTCTGCCGTCAGGTCCGGCCAGCCGCGCGGCACGTAGTGGGTGTGGATGTCGATCGTACGGTCCACGGTCAGCCCTTCCCCGGGTGGAGGGCCCCGCACTGCGGGCAGCTCCGGGCCTTCTCGTTGTCGTAGAACTCCGCGAACACCGGCGGCAGATCGGCGACGATGTCCCGGACCTGGAGTTCGGTCTCATGGACGAGGGCCGCGCAGTCGGGGCAGTACCACTGGAAGCGTTCCAGTGTTCCCTCTTCGCGCACCCGCTCGATGACCAGACCGATCGAGCCGGGGTCGGGCCGCTGCGGGGAGTGCGGGAGGCTGCCGGGCAGCAGCCATGCCTCGCCCTCCTTGATGTGCACGGTCCGCGGGCCGTCCTCGCTCATGACGTTGACGTGCATATCGCCCTTGACCTGGTAGAACCACTCCTCGTACGGATCGAGGTGGTAGTCGGTCCGCTCGTTCGGGCCGCCGACGATCTGGACGATGAAGTCCTCGCCGAGTGACATCGTCCTGTTGTTCACCGGGGGCTTGAGCAGGTGCTCGTGCTCGGTGATCCAGCCCTGGAAATCGATGACCGGGGGGATGGCGGTCATGAGAGCACCTCCGTGCTGTGTGCGTTCGTGTTCGCTGTGCCGGGCGCCTCCGTGCCGCGCGGCAGATGGGCCACCGCCTGGATCTCTATCAGCAGGTGCGGGTGCGGCAGCTGGTGCACCGCGACCGTGGTCCGGGTCGGCCCCTGCTCGTCGAAGTACTCGCCGTAGACCTCGTTGTAGCCGCCGAAGTCGTTCATGGAGACCAGGTACGTGGTGAGCTGGGCGATGTCCGAGAGCTCAGCGCCGACCTCGGCGAGGATGGCCCGGATGTTCTCGATCACGGCACGGGTCTGCGCCCTGATGTCCAGCCGGGTGGTGCCCAGCTCGTCGGCCTCGGCGCCCACGAAGGTGTTGTCCGGCCTGCGCGAGCTGGTGCCCGACACATAGACGACGTCGCCGACGACCTTCACGTGCGGGAACCGGCCGCGCGGGGTGGCCCGCCCCCTGATCACCTGTGCGCCGCTCATCGGACCCCCCTCAGCGACACGGAGCCGAGCCCGGCGACGTCGCACGTGGTGACGCCCGCCGCCAGCGGGACCGCGGCCGTCGCCGCGCCCGCGAGCACGACGTGGCCGGCCCGCAGCGGGATGCTCCGGCGGCGGCACATGCCGAGCAGCGCGTGCAGCGCGTGCACGGGGTCGCCGAGAATGGCGGCCGTGGAGCCGGTCACCTCGGCCGTGCCGGTGCGCAGCAGGACCGCGCGGTTGGCCGTTTCGCCGAACGGGCGCCAGGGCCCGATCACATAGCCGGCCGCCGATGTGTTGTCCGCGACCACATCGCCGTAGGTGAACCGGAAGTCCTGGTACCGGGAGTCGATGATCTCGATCGCGGGCGCCATCGCGTCCACACAGGTCTCGATGTCCGTCAGCGGGTCGGCCAGGTCCACATCACGGCAGAGCCGGTACGCGACCTCGGGCTCGGCCTTCGGATGGATGAAGCGGGCCAGCGCCGCGTCGTCGCCGTCGGCGATCCGCATCGCGTCGGTCAGCCTGCCGACGATCACGTCCGACACGCCCATCTGGGCCATCTTGGCCTTGCTGGTGAAGCCCAGCTTCACCCCGGTGATGAGCTCGCCGCGCGCCTGCCTGCGGGCCAGCAGCGCCCCCTGGACCGCGTACGCGTCGTCGATGCCGAAGGTGTGGGTGTCGGCGAGGCTCGGTGTGCCGGTCCGGGACGTCTGCGCCGCGTCGAGCCGCGCCGCCAGCTCGTCCACGGTGGCGGTGCCGAGGGGCTCCGGGCCGGTGGTGGTCTCGTCCGCGGTCACTGGCCGCTCCCGTCCGTCAGGGACCCGCGCCGTGCGGCCAGGTCCAGTGCGATGTCCACGATCAGGTCCTCCTGGCCGCCGACCAGCTGGCGGCGGCCGGCCTCCAGGAGAATCTGCCGGGTGTCGAGTCCGTACCGCCCGGCCGCGCGTTCGGCGTGCAGCAGGAAGCTGGAGTAGACGCCCGCGTACCCGAGGGTCAGAGTCTCCCGGTCCACCTGCACCGGGCGGCTGCGCATCGGCCTGACGATGTCGTCGGCCGCGTCCTGCAGCGCGAACAGGTCGCAGCCGTGCTCCCAGCCCATCAGATCCGCGACCGCGACGAGCGACTCCGCGGGGCAGTTGCCCGCCCCCGCGCCCTGGCCCGCCAGCGCCACGTCCACCCGGCGGGCGCCGTGCTCCACCGCCGTGACGCTGTTGGCGACGGAGAGCGAGAGGTTCTCGTGGGCGTGGATGCCGATCTCGGTGGACGCGTCGAGCACCTCGCGGTACGCGTCGACCCGGTCGGCGACGTCGCGCATGGTCAGCCGGCCGCCGGAGTCCGTCACGTACACGCAGTGCGCGCCGTACGACTCCATGAGCGCGGCCTGCCCGGCCAGGCCCTCGGGGGAGTTGAGGTGGCTCATCATCAGGAAGCCCGATACGTCCATCCCGTTCTCACGCGCCCAGGCGATGTGCTGGGCCGCGACGTCGGCCTCGGTGCAGTGCGTGGCGATGCGCACGCTCCGTACGCCCAGCGCGTGCGCCCGGCGCAGATGCTCGATGGTGCCGATGCCGGGCAGCAGCAGGGTGGTGAGCTTCGCGTGGACCAGGACGTCGGCCGCGGCCTCGATCCACTCCTCGTCGGTGTGCGCGCCGAAGCCGTAGGTGGCGCTCGACCCGCCGAGCCCGTCGCCGTGCGCGACCTCGATGGCGGCGACCCCCGCCCGGTCGAGCGCGCCGACGATCCGGCGCACCTGGTCGACGGTGTACATGTGCCCCATCGCGTGCATGCCGTCGCGGAGGGTCACGTCCTGTACGTAGAGCTTCATGGGGCAACCCATCCTCGGAGTGCGGCGATCTTCTCGGCCGTGCGGACCGCGGCGGAGGTCATGATGTCGAGGTTCCCCGCGTAGTCGGGCAGGTAGTGGCCCGCGCCGACGACCTCAAGGAACACCGAGACGCGGACCCCGGTGACCCGGCGCCCGAGCGCCGGGACCAGGACGTCGGTGAGGTCCTCGAACTGCACGTCCTGCTTGAGCCGGTAGCCGGGCACGTACGCGCGTACCGCGTCGGCCATCTCCCGTACGGAGGCGGCGATCCGCTCCCGAACGCCGGCCGCCGCGGCGCCCTCGACCACGCAGTGCACGGTGTCGCGCATGGCGAGCGGCGGCTCGGCCGGGTTGAGCACGATGATCGCCTTGCCCACCGCGGCGCCGCCGACGACCCGGATGGCCTCGCTGGTGGTCTCGGTGAACTCGTCG
The DNA here is from genome assembly GCF_041438865.1 of Streptomyces sp. NBC_01471. NCBI lineage: Bacteria > Bacillati > Actinomycetota > Actinomycetes > Kitasatosporales > Streptomycetaceae > Streptomyces > Streptomyces sp. NBC_01471. The sequence continues at coordinate 2,753,112 of NZ_CP109450.1, read as the reverse complement.
ATGTTGGCGCGGGTACCGGGGCCCGCCGAGCGGGACGCGATGGAGGCGACGATCTCGCCGTACGCGACCGGGACGATCCGGGAGACGGCGGCGACGACCGGGATGGTCGCCTGCCCGCCGCAGGTCACCATGTTGACGTCCGGCGCGTCCAGGTGCTCGTCGAGATTGACCGAGGGCACCACGAAGGGGCCGAGTGCGGCCGGGGTCAGGTCGACCATCAGCTTCCCGTGGGCACGGGCCAGTTCGGCGTTGCGGACATGGGCGCCGGCGGACGTCGCGTCGAAGATCACCTTGATGTCGGCGAACTCCGCCAGCTCCACCAGGCCGTCGACCCCCCGGTGGGTGGTGGCGACCTTGAGCCGTGCGGCGCGTGCGAGGCCGTCCGAAGCCGGGTCGATCCCCGCCATCGCGCCCATGCGCAGCGTCTTCGACAGCCGCAGCACCTTGATCATGAGGTCGGTCCCGATGTTGCCGGAACCGATGACGGCGACCGGGACGGAGCCGGATGCCGATGCGTTCGCCGATGCGTTCGCCGATGCGCTCGCCGGGTCGTTCGCTGGACCAGTCACTGGGTCTTCTCCTTGCCCGCGGTCTCCGCCGCCGCGTCGATGACGGCCTCGACCTCGCCGAGACCGTCCAGGGCGAGCCGGAACCGGCCGGGCCCGGTGACCGGGACCATCGGCCCGAGCGCGCCGGACATGACCACGTCGCCCTCACGCAACGGCCGCCCCCGGGCGATGAGTTCGCGCGCCAGCCAGGCCACGGCGACGACGGGCGAGCCGAGGCAGGCGTGTCCGGCCCCGAACGCGACCGGCTCGCCGTCCCGCTGGAGCGTCATCCCGACCCGGGCGAGATCGCGGCCGGTCAGTGCGTACGGGGTGGTGCCGAGGACGACCGCACCGCTGGACGCGTTGTCCGCCACGGTGTCGGTGATGGACAGGTCCCAGCCGGCGATCCGGGAGTCCACGATCTCGATGGCGGGCAGCACGAACTCGGTCGCCCGCAGGACGTCCGCGACCCCCGCGCCCGGCCGCACGATGTCCCGGCCGAGCACGAAGGCGATCTCGCCCTCGGCACGCGGCTGGAGGAACCGGCCGAGCGGCAGCGGCTGGGTGTGGGCGTACACCATGTCGTCGAAGAGCACCCCGAAGTCCGGCTGGAAGACGCCGAACTGCTGCTGCACGACGGGGGCGGTGAGCCCGATCTTGGCGCCGGCGACCCGGGCGCCGGTCGCGCTCCTGGCCTCGGCGAGCCGCCGCTGCACCTCATAGGCGGCGTCCAGATCGGTGCTGCCGATGAGCTCCCTGACGGGGGCGCACGGGGTTCCGGTGGCGGCGGCTCCGGCGAGCCGTGCGACCGCGGAGCTGATCGGGTCGGAGGGCGCCGCGGCGGGGGAGTGGTGATCGTTCACAGCTGTACGCACACATTCGTCGGCTCGGTGTAGAAGTGCATCGAGGACGCGCCGCCCTCCCGGCCGATGCCGGAGAGTCCGGTACCGCCGAAGGGGGAGCGCAGGTCGCGCAGGAACCAGGTGTTGACCCAGGCCATGCCGACGTCCATCGCCTGGGCCACCCGGTGGCCGCGGCGCAGGTCGTTGGTCCAGACGGACGCCGCGAGGCCGTACTCGGTGTCGTTGGCGAGCGCGACGGCCTCCTCCTCGGTGTCGAAGGGGATCAGCGCTGCCACCGGGCCGAAGATCTCCTCGCGTACGGGGCGGTCCTTGTTGGTCAGGCCGGTCCAGAGCGTCGGCTCGATCCAGGAACCGCCTGCCAGTTCCGGGCCCAGCTCCGGCACACCGCCACCGGTGAGCACCTTCGCCCCGGCCTGCTCGGCCAGGTCGAAGTAGCCCAGCACCTTGGAGCGGTGGGCCTGGGAGATGAGAGGCCCTGTGGTGGTCCGTTCGTCGCCGGGGGAGCCGAGGCGCAGGGCGCGGGCCCGTTCGGCCAGTCCGTCCGCGATGTCCGCGAACACCGAGCGCTGCACGTACACCCGCTCGGTGCAGAGGCAGACCTGGCCGGTGTTGGTGAAGACGGATTTCGCCAGGCCGGTGAGCGCCTCCTCGGTGTCGACGTCGTCGAAGACGATGGCCGCGTTCTTGCCGCCCAGTTCGAACGAGACCGGGCGCACGCGCGGTGCGACGGTCTTCATGACGTGCGAGCCGGTGGCGGACGACCCGGTGAAGGTCACTCCGTCGATCCCCGGATGGGACGTCAGGTACGCGCCCGCCGAGTCGGCGCCGAAGCCGTGGACCACGTTGTACACACCGGCCGGCAGACCGGCTTCGGCCAGTACCTCGGCCAGCAGGGTCGCCGTGGCAGGCGTCTCCTCGCTGGGCTTGACGACCACCGCGTTGCCGCAGGCGAGCGCCGGGGCGACCTTCCAGGTGAGCAGCAGGAGCGGCAGGTTCCACGGCACGATGACCGCGACGACCCCGAGCGGCTTGCGCACCGCGTAGTTGAGGGCCTGCCGGCCGCCCGGGAGGTCGGTGAGGAACGACTCCTGGCCCGCCGCCGCGATCACGTCCGCGAAGGTGCGGAAGTTCGCGACGGCCCGTGCGACGTCGAGCGACCGCGCCTGGGACACCGGCTTGCCGGTGTCGGCGACCTCGGCCGCCACGAACTCCTCGAAGCGTGCCTCGATCCGGTCGGCGGCCCGCCGCAGAAGAGCGGTCCGCTCCGCGACGGGCGTGCTCGCCCAGCCGTCGTGGAGGGCCCGCCTGGCCCCTCGTACGGCCCGGTCGACCAGCGGTCTGTCCGCCTCGTGCACCCGGGCGAACACCCGGCCGGTCGCCGGGTCGGCCTTGTCGAAGCCGCGGACCGTGCCCTTGGGGCCGTCCGGGTCCACGAACCGTCCGTCAACGAAGTTGCGGATCCACCGCCCTGCATCTGCCGTCATGCGTCCCACTGTGATCCGCTCAGCCATGCCGGACAAATGCACTTCCTGTGCTCCGGCATAACCAAATGGGCATACCAGGTCCCCGGCGGAGGCGGGACGGGGCGGGGCTGCGGCGGGCTTGCGGCTGGCTTGCGAAACGGTGGCTTCGGCGGCTCGTGCGGCAGTCTCGCGGTCTCGGGCTATACCGAAATGGCTATGGGGAAGCCCGGATTCAGTATTTGTGCGTCATGGCACACGGGGCCACGATCCACGGAACAAGCGAGAGGGCACCCCGTGAACGATTCCCCCGTGAACCCACCACCTCCGGTGAAGGCTCCGGAAGGCGCGGCCGCGCCCGCCAGGACCGCCGTGGCGACGCTCGTCGGCACGACCCTGGAGTGGTACGACTTCTTCCTCTACGGCACGGCCGCGGCACTGATCTTCAACAAGCAGTTCTTCCCGTCGCTCAGCCCCGCGGCCGGCACCCTCGCCGCCTTCAGCACGCTCGCCGTCGGCTTCGTCGCCCGGCCGCTCGGCGGCCTGGTCTTCGGCCACTTCGGCGACCGGATCGGACGCAAGGCGACCCTCGTGGTCTCCCTGGCCCTGATGGGGATCGGCTCCACCCTCATCGGCCTCATCCCGGGCTACGCCTCCATCGGCTTCTGGTCGCCGGTGCTGCTCGTCACGCTGCGGATCATCCAGGGCATCGGACTGGGCGGCGAGGGCGCGGGTGCCACCCTGATGTCGATGGAGCACGCGCCGGGGGCCAGGCGGAACCTCTACGCGGGTTTCCCGCAGATGGGGACCCCGGCCGGCCTGGTCCTCGCGAACGTCGTCTTCCTGGCCGCCAACTCGCTCCTCGGTGACCACGCGTTCACCTCGTGGGGCTGGCGGGTGCCCTTCCTGCTGAGCTTCGTCCTGGTCGCGGTGGGCCTGGTGATCAGGCTCCGGGTGACCGAGTCCCCGTCCTTCCACCGGGTGCTCGCCGAGGGCGAGGTGGTCAGGTTCCCGCTGGCGGAGTCCCTGAAGGTCGGCTTCCCCCGGCTGGTGCTGACCCTGCTCGCCGTGGTCGCCAACTCGGCCGTCGCGTACGTGTTCATGGTGTTCACGCTCTCGTACGGCAGCGAACACCTGCACTACGACAAGCAGTTCCTGATCCTGAGCGTGACCGCGGCCGCGGTGCTCTGGTTCGCGGCGATACCGGTGTGGTCGGCGTACGCCGACCGGCACGGCCGGCGCACGATGTTCATCGCGGGCTCCGCCGCCGTCCTGGTCTGGTGCGTGGTCTTCTTCCCGCTGCTGAACACCGGCAGCTCCGTGCTCGCCGTGGTCGCGCTCGCGGGGATGGGGCTCATCATCCCGGTGACCCACTGTGTGCAGGGCTCCATCATCGCGGACACCTTCCCGGCCCGGGTCCGGTACTCGGGGTCCTCGCTGATCCTGCAGAGCGGCGCCATCCTGGGCGGCGGGCTCGCCCCCGTGATCGCCACCGCGCTGCTGAACGCCGGCGGGACCTCCACCGGAGTGACCTGGTACCTCGCGGTGATCTGCGCGGTCAGCCTGGGCGGAGCCGTCGCGCTGTTCCGGCTGGTCCCGGAGGGCGCCTCCGCGGCCGCTGGGGAACCGGCGGACACTGTTGCCGCGGACTCCCTCACCGGCCGGCCGGTGACCGACACAGGAGGTACGAGATGACGCGCTCCGGCACGGGGCCGACCGGGACCGGGCCGACGGGCACGGAGCTGATCAGGACGGGGCCCATCCGCTACGCGACGGCCGAACGCTTCGGGCGGCCGCGTGCCGTGGCGGCGGGGGACACCCGCCCGTCGAGCGGCGAGATCTGCCCGCAGCCGCCGTCCAGGCTCGACGCGGTGATGGGCCCGCCGCGCGACAAGCGCCCCCAGGGCGAGGACTGCCTGAACCTGACGGTCACCACCCCGGCCAGGGACGGCGGGGCGCGCCCGGTGATGGTCTGGTTCCACGGCGGCGGGTTCAGCAGCGGCGCCGGGCTCATGGACTGGTACGACGGCGGCGCGCTCGCCGCGCAGGGCGACGTGGTGGTCGTGGGCGTCAACTACCGGGTGGGCGCGCTCGGTTACCTCTGCCTCGACGGCGTCGCCGAGGGGAACCTCGGCCTGTACGACCAGCTCGAAGCGCTCCGCTGGGTGCGGGCGCACATCGCGGAGTACGGCGGCGACCCCGACGGCGTCACCGTCTTCGGCCAGTCGGCGGGCGGGATCTCCATCCGGCTGCTGATGGAGCTGGACGAGGCCCGGGGGCTCTTCCGCCGGGCGATCCTGCAGAGCGCCCCTCTCGCGCTCACCGAGCGGTCCCGCGACGACGCAGGGGCGCTCGGCCGGATCTTCGCGGACCACCTCGCCGCCCGGGGCGAGTCCCCCCGGACCGCGGGGCACGCGGCGCTCCTCGACGCGCAGCGCGAGAGCGCGGTGGCTCATGTGCTCCGGTCGGGCAGCACCCTGGAGCCGCCGTTCAGCCCGGTCGACGGCGTGCTCGGCGGGGACGGCGCGGCCTTCGCGGAGAACGTCCGCGGCCTTGACGTCCTGTACGGCTGGAACGCCGACGACATGACCGCGTTCCCCGGCGAGGAGGGCGATCCGGGCGAGCTCACCGCGCGGATGTACGCCGCCCCGCTCGCGGAGCTCGGCGGCCGGCTCGTACGGGCCGGAGCCCGGGTGCACGCCTACCGCCTCGACTGGCGTCCGGCGGGCTCGGCCCTCGGCGCGACGCACTGCCTCGAACTGCCGCTGCTGCTGGGCGACAGGGCGGCCTGGGAGGGCGCCCCGATGCTGGGCGACACGTCGTGGGAGGAGGTCGAGGCGCTCGGCGCCGCACTGCGCGGCACCTGGCTCGGCTTCGTACGGACCGGGGTTCCCGGCGCGGCGCCCGGGCCGCTGCACTGCGCGGCGGGTCCGGTTCCCGGGCTCTGACGGCGGTCGGCGCCGCTCAGACCCAGAGGTCCGTGAGGGAGACGTCCAGCCCGGCCAGCAGCTTGCGCAGCAGTGGCAGCGAGAGGCCGATGACGTTGCCGTGGTCGCCCTCGATGGAGTCGATGAAGGGCGCCGAGCGGCCGTCGAGGGTGAAGGCCCCCGCGACATGGAGCGGTTCGCCGCTCGCCACGTACGCGGCGACCTCGGCGTCCGTCGGCTCGCCGAAGCGGACTGTGGTGGAGGCGGTGGCCGACGCGCTGCGGCCGGTCGCGGTGTCGATGACACAGTGGCCGGTCTGCAGGACGCCCGCCCGGCCGCGCATGGACATCCAGCGCGCGGTGGCCTCCTCGGCGTCGGCGGGCTTCCCGAGCGCCTCGCCGTCCAGCTCCAGTACGGAGTCGCAGCCGATGACGAGGGCGCCGGCCGCGGTGTCGCGGGCGGCGACGGACCGGGCCTTGGCCTCGGCCAGTACGAGGGCGAGTTCGGCGGGGGTGGGTGCGCTGATCGCGTCCTCGTCCACGCCGCTGACGATCACCTCGGGGTCCAGCCCGGCGTTGCGGAGCAGTCCGAGACGGGCGGGCGATGCGGAACCGAGAACGAGCCGGCGCTGAGCAGTCATGGGGCCCATCGTATGGCCGCTTCCCGGCCCCGTTCAGCGCAGGCTCAGGACCGCCATCACGAGAACCATCGCCGCGGCGAGGACGAGACCGGCGCGGCGCAGCATCGCCTGTGCGTCTCGCAGTTCCTTGGGCGGTTTGTTCTCCGGGTCGGACCACAGCATGCATTCGATGGTGCGGCCGGGGGAGGGCCCGGCGCCTGAGTACGGGTACTCAGGCTGCCCGGCGAGTCGGACTCCTCCGTTTTATGACAGGTCGTCAGTTGGCCGGAAGCCGCCTTGCCGCGCCGTGTTATTGACACGATATAAAAATGGAATGAACTTTCCGAAAATGAGCCGCCGCAGCGTTCTCGCAGGTCTGGGCAGTCTTCCCCTGGCGGCAGCCGCCGGATTACCTGCCACCGCCCGCGAGCGGCCGGGCGGCCACGGCGAACAGCCGGGGGAGCGGCGGACCACGGTGCTGCGCGGCGCCGACCTCGTCCTCACCATGGACCCCGCCGTCGGCAAGGGCGTGCTCGGCACGATGGAGGGCGGCACCGACGTCCTGCTGCGGGACGGGAAGATCGCCGCTGTCGGGAAAGGGCTGGACGTCCCGCACGGCGCGCGGGTGGTGGACGCCACCGGCAGGCTGGTCCTGCCCGGCTTCGTGGACATCCACAACCACCTGTGGCAGTCGAGCATCCGCGGCGGCTGCTCCGACCAGGACGTGACGGGCTGGCTGGCGGCCTGCAACCGGACCACGCTGCCGAAGATCGACGCCCAGGACATGTACGGCTTCGTCCACCTCGCGGCCCTCGACGCCCTTCAGACCGGTGTCACCACCGTCGTGGACTGGGTGCACCCGATTCCGTACGACACCAGCGAGCGCTACGTCCGGGCGCTGCACGACTCCGGACTGCGGTTCGTCTACGCGATGACGCAGAGCGGCGCCGACCGGCACCTGATCCCGCAGGTGAAGAAGGACTTCCTGGATCCGCTGCCGCTGGCCTCCGCACAGGTGGCGGTGCACGCGGGCATGTCCGGGATCAAGGACCTGCGGCTGCTGCACGAGGTCTCCCGCGATCTCGGCCTGATGATCAACTCCCATGTCCTGGAGAACAGGACCGACCGCAAGGACGAGCAGATCCGCGCGCTGCGCGAGGTCGGCGCGTTCGGCCCCGAGCTGCTGATGAACCACGCCATCCACCTCACCGACGAGGAGATCGCGCTGGCCGGTGACCACGATGTGCGGGTGGCGCACTGCCCGCTCAGCAACATGCGGCTGGCCTCGGGCATCATGCCGCTGCCGGCGATGCACCGGCACGGCGTACAGGCCGGGCTCGGGCACGACGGCGGCACCAACGACACCTCCGACATGTTCAACGTGATGAAGGCGGCCGTCGGGCTGCAGCGGGCGCTGCACCAGGACGCCGGGATCCACCCGACCATCCCGGCCGTGCTGCGGCTGGCGACGATGGGCGGCGCGGAGTGCATCGGGATGGCGGACCGGATCGGGTCGCTGACGCCGGGCAAGCGCGCCGATGTCCTGGTCCTGGACCCCGGGACCCTCAACTTCGCCCCGCGCTTCGACTGGATCAGCCAGATCGTGCTGAACGGCCAGCCCCCGAACGTCAGCGAGGTCTTCATCGACGGACACCTGCGCAAGTCCGGCGGCGCGCTGGTGGACGTGGACACCGAGCGGGTGGTGCGCGCCGCGGAGCGGGCGGCGGCGCACGTACGCGCCGCCTGACCCCCGCGGCGACCCCCGCCGGGACGCCGGGTTCCCGGCCCCTGTCAGGACACAGGTTCCCGAGCCCTGTCAGGCGACCGGGTTCTCGATCAGGGTGACCCGGTTTCCGTCGGGGTCGTGGAGGGCGGCGAACCGGGCGCGCTCCCCGCCCGGCTGGACCCCGCCCGCCGTCAGACCACGGCCGGCGAGCTCCGCCAGGACGGTGTCCAGGTCGTCGACCGCCAGGTTGAGCAGCGCCTTTCCGGCGTGCTCGGGCGAGACGAAGACCTGGATCCAGCCCGAGCCGGTGATGTGCCAGTCGGCCAGGGTCTCCATCGGCCGCGTGTCGGCGGGCCTGCCGAGCAGTCGTTCGTACCAGGCGGCCGACGTCTCGATGTCGGTCACCGGGGCGACCGCCAGTACGTGCGTGAAGGCCATGACGGGACTTCCTTTCGCGGCGGGCTCTCGCGGCGGGACACCTCCGTACGGCAGGGGTGTCCGGAGGGCGTACACGGGTGGTGACTCCCGCCGCGGCGGAGACTCATCGGCGGGCGCCGCCGATGAGTCTCCCCGTCACCCCGGCCAGTAGGTGCGCGCCCACGCCCGCGGCCCCGGCTGCTGTATCCGGTGGCGGGCGATGCGTGCCGGATCGGACCACTCCTCGGGTGGCAGCGGCGCTCCTGACGGCACGGAGACCGCCGCGGCGGCACGCGCCTGGACCACCGCCACGGCGGCGGCCAGCTCCTCCGGGGTCGGGTTTCCCCGTACGACCTTGATCATCGTCGAGCCCTTCGTGGGGATGAGGGGTAGAGGTCCGCTGTCCGGAGCCTAGAGCGGGATGTTGCCGTGCTTCTTGGGCGGCAGGGACTCCCGCTTCGTACGCAGCTGACGCAGCCCCCGCACGATGTGCCGGCGGGTCTCCGACGGCATGATCACCGCGTCGACGTAGCCGCGCTCGGCCGCGACGTAGGGGTTGAGCAGCGCGTCCTCGTACTCCGAGATCAGCTGGGCGCGCGTCGCTTCGGCGTCGTCCGCGGCCGCGATGGTGCGGCGGTGCAGGATGTTCACCGCGCCCTGGGCGCCCATCACCGCGATCTGCGCGGTGGGCCAGGCGACATTGAGGTCGGCGCCCAGATGCTTGGAGCCCATCACGTCGTACGCGCCGCCGAACGCCTTGCGGGTGATCACCGTGATCAGCGGGACCGTGGCCTCCGCGTACGCGTAGATCAGCTTGGCGCCGCGCCGGATGATGCCGCCGTACTCCTGGTCGACACCCGGCAGGAAGCCGGGCACGTCCACGAAGGTGATGACCGGGACGTTGAACGCGTCGCAGGTGCGGACGAACCGGGCGGCCTTCTCGGAGGCGTTGATGTCCAGACAGCCCGCGAACTGCATCGGCTGGTTGGCGACGATGCCGACCGGGTGGCCCTCGACCCGGCCGAAACCGGTCACGATGTTCGGCGCGAACAGGCCCTGCGTCTCCAGGAACTCACCGTCGTCCAGCACGTGCTCGATGGCCGTGTGCATGTCGTACGGCTGGTTCGCGGAGTCCGGGATGAGCGTGTCCAGCTCCCGGTCGGTGTCCGAGGTCTCCAGGTCCGCCTCCTCCGGGAAGGCGGGCGCCTCGGAGAGGTTGTTCGAAGGGAGGTAGGAGAGCAGCGACTTGACGTACTCGATCGCGTCCTTCTCGTCGCCCGCCATGTGGTGCGCCACACCGGATGTGGTGTTGTGCGTGCGGGCGCCGCCCAGCTCCTCGAAGCCGACGTCCTCACCGGTGACGGTCTTGATGACGTCGGGCCCGGTGATGAACATGTGCGAGGTCTGGTCGACCATCACCGTGAAGTCGGTGATCGCGGGCGAGTACACGGCGCCGCCCGCGCACGGTCCGACGATCAGGCTGATCTGCGGGATCACCCCCGACGCGTGGACGTTGCGGCGGAAGATCTCGGCGAACAGGCCGAGCGCGGCCACGCCCTCCTGGATACGGGCGCCGCCGCCGTCGTTGATCCCGATGACCGGGCACCCGGTCTTCATGGCGAAGTCCATGACCTTGACGATCTTCTCGCCGTACACCTCGCCGAGCGAGCCGCCGAAGATGGTGAAGTCCTGCGAGTAGACGCAGACCGGGCGGCCGTCGACCGTGCCGTAACCGGTCACCACGCCGTCGCCGTACGGGCGGTTCTTCTCGATGCCGAAGTTCGTGGACCGGTGCCGGGCGAACTCGTCCAGCTCCGTGAACGACCCCTCGTCGAGGAGCAGTTCCACCCGCTCACGGGCTGTCAGCTTCCCTTTGGCATGCTGCTTCTCGACCGCGCGGGCCGAACCGGCGTGTGTCGCCTCTTCGATGCGGTGCTGAAGATCCGCGAGCTTCCCCGCGGTGGTGTGGACGTTGTTCTCATCCGGCTCGGACATCGGGATGCGGCTCCCTGGGTGCTCAGGCGTCTGACAGGGCGTTTCGGCTACTGGCACGTAGCGTATCGGCGCTGGTGCGCCTCGGCAGTGCGTCGTTTGCCACACCTACTGTGGGTTGCATGACGTCATCCGATGTACCTGAGAACCGCTGGTCGGATCTGGAGCGCCCGCCGCTGAACGAGACGGCCCTGCGCCGCGCGCTGGTGCGGCCGGGGTCGCTGTGGACCTCGCTCGACGTGGTCGCGGCCACCGGGTCCACCAACTCGGACCTCACGGGGCGGGCCGCGGGTCTCGAAGAGGGCGCGGTGCTGGTCGCCGAGGAGCAGAGCGCGGGCCGCGGGCGGCTGGACCGCAGCTGGTCGGCGCCCGCGCGGTCCGGGCTCTTCTTCTCGGTACTCCTGCGGCCGGGCCCGCGGGTCCCGGCCGAGCGCTGGGGGTGGCTGCCGCTGCTCACCGGGGTCGCCGTGGCCGCCGGCCTCTCCCGGGCGGCGGGCGTCGACACCGCGCTGAAGTGGCCGAACGACCTGCTCGTCACGGTCCCCGAGGGCCCCAGGGACCCCAAGGACCTCAAGGACCTCAAGGACCCCAAGGAGTCAGACGGGCTCCGTCCGGGGGAGGCCCCCTCCGGCGCCGAGCGCAAAGCGGGCGGCATCCTCGCCGAACGCACCGCGGACGGCGCCGTCGTGGTCGGTGTCGGCCTCAACGTCTCGCTCCGCGCGGATGAGCTGCCCGTCCCCACCGCGGGCTCGCTGGCCCTCGCCGGCGCGGTCTCCACCGACCGGGATCCGCTGCTGCGCGCCGTGCTGCGCTCCCTGGAGCAGTGGTACGGGGAGTGGCGCGCCGAAGGCGGCGATCCGGCCGCCTCACGGCTCCAGGAGGCGTACGCGGCGGGCTGCTCGACCCTGGGCCGCACGGTCCGGGCCGAGCTGCCCGGCGGCACCTCGCTGACCGGGGAGGCCGTCGCCGTCGACGGTGACGGCCGGCTGGTGCTGGCCACCGAGGACGGGGTGCAGCCGGTCGGCGCGGGTGACATCGTGCACCTCCGGCCGGTCTGAAACCGGCCGGACTGCGCCGGGCACGTGAGCTACGGCACACCTGCCGTATGGTTGAGGCGATCCGCGGGCAGATCAGCACGGAGCGTCAGCCAGATCGGCAGGGCAGTGCGCAGGGAATGGGCAGGAGGCGGCAGGTGACCGTCGACGACATCTCGTCGGGCGCGGACGAGGAGCCCCCTTTCTCTCCGTACCGCACCCCCCACCATGAGGTCGATCACACCGCGGAGCCGACCAACGATCCGCTCGCGATCCGTCTCGAACAGCTGATCCTCGGCGCCGACCGCCGCTACACGCCCTTCCAGGCCGCGCGTACGGCCGGTGTCTCGATGGAGCTCGCCTCCCGCTTCTGGCGGGCGATGGGCTTCCCCGACATCGGCCAGGCCAAGGCGCTCACCGAGGCGGACGTCCTGGCGCTGCGGCGGCTGGCCGGACTCGTCGAGGCGGGGCTGCTGAGCGAGCCGATGGCCGTGCAGGTCGCGCGGTCCACCGGCCAGACCACCGCCCGGCTCGCCGAGTGGCAGATCGACTCCTTCCTGGCGGGCCTCACCGAGCCGCCCGAGCCGGGCATGACCCGCACCGAGGTCACGTACCCGCTGGTGGAGCTGCTGCTTCCGGAGCTGGAGGAGTTCCTGCGCTATGTGTGGCGGCGTCAGCTGGCGGCCGCCACCGGGCGGGTCGTGCAGGCCGCGGACGACGAGGAGATGGTCGACCGCAGGCTCGCGGTGGGCTTCGCCGACCTCGTCGGTTTCACCCGGCTGACCCGGCGGCTGGAGGAGGAGGAGCTCGGCGAGCTGGTCGAGGCCTTCGAGACGACCTGCGCCGACCTGGTCGCCGCGCACGGCGGCCGGCTCATCAAGACCCTCGGCGACGAGGTGCTGTACGCGGCGGACGACGCGGGTACGGCGGCCGAGATCGCCCTGCGGCTCATCGAGACCATGAGCAACGACGAGACCATGCCGGAACTGCGGGTCGGCATCGCCTTCGGCACGGTGACGACCCGGATGGGCGACGTGTTCGGCACGACGGTGAACCTGGCCTCGCGGCTCACCTCGATAGCGCCCAAGGACACGGTCCTGGTGGACGGCGCGCTCGCCGAGGAACTGGGGCGCCACGGCGACGCCCCGGTCTCCGAGTCGGAGGCGGCGGCGGAGACCGAGCGCGCCGCGAAGAGCGGCGAGGAGCCGCCCGCCTACCGCTTCGCCCTCCAGCCGATGTGGCAGCGGCCGGTGCGCGGGCTCGGTGTGGTCGAACCGTGGCTGCTCTCCCGCCGTACGACGTGACGACGCGCTCCGGCGTGCGAGGCCGGCCCCTTTCGGGGGCTGACGCCCGCGGTGTCCGCTGGCCTATCGTGCGCGGATGACCTCAGAGATCTCAGATACCGGAACGGGCACGGAGAGCGAGCGGCGGTTCGGCGAGTACGTCGTCGTGCGGCGGAACGGCCATGTCGCCGAGCTGGTCCTGGACCGGCCCAAGGCGATGAACGCCGTGTCGACGGAGATGGCGCGGTCCATCGCGGCGGCCTGCGACGCCCTGGCTGCGGACCCCTCGGCGCGGACCGTGGTGCTGACCTCCACCCACGACCGGGCCTTCTGCGTGGGCGCCGACCTCAAGGAGCGCAACTCCCTCACGGACGCCGAACTGGTGCGCCAGCGCCCCACGGCGCGCGCCGCGTACACCGGCGTACTGGAGCTGCCGATGCCCACCGTGGCCGCCGTGCACGGCTTCGCGCTGGGCGGCGGGTTCGAGCTGGCGCTCGCCTGCGATCTGATCGTCGCCGACGCGACGGCCGTGGTCGGGCTGCCCGAGGTGTCGGTCGGCGTGATCCCCGGCGGCGGCGGTACGCAGCTGCTGCCGCGCCGGGTCGGCGCCGCCCGCGCGGCCGAGCTGGTGTTCAGCGCCCGGCGGGTGGAGGCGGCCGAGGCGCGGGAGCTGGGGCTCGTCGACATCCTGGCCGATGACGCCCGTACCGGGGCGCTGGAGCTCGCGGGGCGCATCGCGGCGAACTCGCCGGTCGGGCTGCGGGCGGCCAAGCGGGCGCTGCGGCTGGGGCACGGGCTCGATCTGCGCGCCGGTCTCGAAGTCGAGGACGCGGCCTGGCGGTCGGTGGCCTTCTCCGGGGACCGGGCGGAGGGCGTGGCGGCGTTCAACGAGAAGCGGAAGCCGCAGTGGCCCGGCGAGTGAGGGCCTGCGGGGGCGCCCCGGTACGCCCGCTTGTCACCGTCTGTAACGCATAACTGCTCAAAAGCCGCACATCGTCCTTAAGCTGATGCAATGGGTGACGATGTGCGGCTGCGGGCCGTGGTGACGCTGGCGCAGGCCATGGCGTCGGCGCAGACCCCGCGTGCGTCCTGGCGGGCGGCCACGCTCGGTGCCTGCGAGGCGCTGGGCGGCAGTTTCGCCGCGCTCTCGGTCTGGGAACGGGAGCTGGGACGGCTCAAGGTGCTCGCCAATGTGGGGGAGCGGGTCGAGGACGAGGCCGAGTTCCCCGACGCCGAGACCTACCCGGTGAACCGCTTCCCGGAGATCGCCGAATTCCTGCACGAGCGGTGGGCGAGCGGCGGCGAGCCCAACGCCTGGGTCGAGACGGCCGACGGCCCTGCCGAGTCGTCGGAGGCGCCGGCCGGCTACTGCCACCAGCGGGTGGCCGCGCTGCGCCGGCGGGGACGCGGCAGCTGTGTGGTCGCGCCGATAGTGCTGCGCGGCCGGGCCTGGGGCGAGCTGTATGTCGCCAGGCCGGTGGGGACGCCGGTCTTTGACGGGGCCGACGCGGACTTCGCGACGGTGCTGGCCGCGGTGGTGGCGGCCGGGCTCGCGCAGACCGAACGCCTGGAGGAGGTCAGGAAGCTGGCCTTCACCGACCCGCTGACCGGGCTCGCCAACCGGCGCGCGGTCGACATCGGGCTCGACGCGGCGGTCGAGCGGTTCCTCGCCGACGGGACGGTCGTCAGCCTGATGGTCTGCGACCTCAACGGCCTGAAACAGGTCAACGACACCCACGGCCACGCGGTCGGCGACCGCCTCCTCGAACGCTTCGGCTCGGTCCTCTCGGTCTGCGGCGCGATGCTGCCCGGCGCGCTGGCGGCGCGGCTCGGCGGTGACGAGTTCTGCCTGCTCTCGGTGGGTCCTTCGGCGGACGCGGTGATCGCGGTCGCGGACGACCTCTGTGTGCGGGCGGGTGAGCTGGAGCTGGGGGACGGGGTGGCGTGCGGGGTCGCGTCGACGGGCGATCCGATCGGGCCGCTGAAGTCCGCCCGCCGGCTGTTCCGTCTCGCGGACGCCGCGCAGTACCGGGCGAAGGCCGCCCGGTCGGTGAAGCCGGTGGTGGCGGGGCGGGACGGGGCGGTGATGCGGCTGGCCGACACGCCTTCGCCGACCGGCGACCGGCGGCGCCTGCGGGGCAAGCGGCCCGACTCCGGTACGTAGGGCTGCTGCCTCGGGGACGCGGCGCCGGGCCCTGCCCGGGACGGGCCGCCGGCCCGTAAGGGGCCCACCCCTTCATCGGTAGTGACAGTTCGAGATTCAGTACGTACGCTGCTGAATATGGATATGCACACAGTCGTCGTGGGAACGTCCGGCACCAGCGCCGACGACGTCCTCGCCGTGGCCCGCGGCAACGCCCGTATCGAGCTCTCCGCCGAGGCCCTCGCCGCCCTGGCCGCCGCCCGCGAGATCGTGGACGCGCTGGCCGCCAAGCCCGAGCCGGTGTACGGCGTCTCGACCGGGTTCGGCGCGCTCGCCTCCCGGCACATCAGCCCCGGGCTGCGCGCCCAGCTCCAGCGCAACATCGTGCGCTCGCACGCCGCCGGCATGGGCCCGCAGGTGGAGCGCGAGGTCGTACGGGCGCTGATGTTCCTGCGGCTCAAGACCGTCTGCTCCGGGCACACCGGGGTGCGCCCCGAGGTCGCGCAGACCATGGCGGACATCCTGAACGCGGGCATCACCCCCGTCGTGCACGAGTACGGCTCGCTCGGCTGCTCCGGAGACCTGGCCCCGCTCTCGCACTGTGCGCTCACCCTGATCGGCGAGGGCGACGCGGAGGGTCCCGACGGCACCGTGCGCCCCGCCGCCGAGCTGCTCGCGGCCGCCGGGATCACCCCGGTCGAACTGCGCGAGAAGGAGGGCCTCGCCCTCCTGAACGGCACCGACGGGATGCTCGGCATGCTCGTCATGGCCCTCGCCGACCTCCAGAAGCTCTACACGTCGGCCGACATCACCGCGGCCCTGTCGCTGGAGGCGCTGCTCGGCACGGACAAGGTCCTCGCCGCCGAACTGCACGCCATCCGCCCGCACCCCGGCCAGGGAGCAGCGGCCGCCAACATGCTGAAGGTCCTTGCCGGTTCCGGCCTCACCGGGCACCACCAGGACGACGCCCCCCGCGTCCAGGACGCCTATTCGGTGCGCTGCGCCCCGCAGGTCGCGGGCGCGGGCCGGGACACCCTCGCGCACGCCCGTACGGTCGCCGGGCGCGAGCTGGCTTCGGCCGTCGACAACCCGGTGGTGCTCCCCGACGGCAGGGTGGAGTCCAACGGGAACTTCCACGGTGCCCCCGTCGCGTACGTCCTCGACTTCCTGGCCATCGCCGCCGCCGACCTGGGCTCCATCGCGGAGCGCCGCACCGACCGGCTGCTCGACAAGAACCGCTCGCACGGGCTGCCGCCCTTCCTCGCCGGCGACGCCGGTGTCGACTCGGGCCTGATGATCGCCCAGTACACCCAGGCCGCCCTGGTCAGCGAGATGAAGCGGCTCGCCGTCCCGGCGTCCACCGACTCGATCCCGTCCTCCGCGATGCAGGAGGACCACGTCTCGATGGGCTGGTCGGCCGCCCGCAAGCTGCGGACCGCCGTCGACAACCTCACCCGGATCGTCGCCATCGAGCTGTACGCGGCCACCCGCGCCATCGAACTGCGCGAGGGGCTCACGC
Organism: Streptomyces sp. NBC_01471; assembly: GCF_041438865.1. Lineage (NCBI taxonomy): Bacteria > Bacillati > Actinomycetota > Actinomycetes > Kitasatosporales > Streptomycetaceae > Streptomyces > Streptomyces sp. NBC_01471. The sequence goes on along the minus strand of NZ_CP109450.1, from coordinate 2,736,581 downwards.
CCGCGCCCGCCAGCAGCGCGGTGATCGAGGCCGTGCGCCGGGCGGGCGTCGAGGGTCCGGGCCCGGACCGGTTCCTCGCCCCCGACCTGGCCGCGGCCGACGCCTTCGTCCGGGACGGTGGCCTGGTCAGGGCCGCGGAGTCGGTGACGGGGACGCTGGACTGACGTGCGGGCCCGGGCCGGCCGCGCTGACGTGCGGGCCCGGGTCAGCCGGTGTGGGTCCGGCGCGCGTAGACGACCGAGGCCGCGCCGAGTCCCAGGAACAGGGATCCGCCGACCACGTACCCGGTGGTGTCCGCTCTCCCGGTCGCCGCCGGGAGAGCGGCGGCGTGCCGCTGCCCCGGGTGCGCGGGGGCAGCGGAGCGCTGATCACCGGTGGTGTGTGCGGACGGGACGAACCACAGGGCGCAGAGCAGGACCCCCGCCGATGCGGCGGTCAACAGCGGCCGGCGGGCTGACACAGACTCGATCTCCCTTACTGCAAACCTGAATTGGCGCTCTTGTGCGCCGATGCTAGTGAAAGCAGCGGGTCGCAGGAAAGCCGCGGACGTCAGGAGCCTTACGCTCCGTCGCATGACCAACGAAGAAACATCCCGCTATGTACGCCTCAAGGTCGAATTGGTGCTGGAGGTGCACGACGCCCCCGCGCTCTGTGAGGCCGCGCTCGAACGGATCGCGGACGACGCGGAAGGGGCACAGCCCGGCATGCTCGGAGAGGACCGCACGCATGCCGAGGCCGCTGTCCGGGAAGACGCTGCAGAAGCGGTCGCCCACCTGGTGGACCCGCTCGACCTGCTCGGCGAGGTGCCGGGGGTCGAGCTCGTCCAGGCCGGGTGGTCGAGCGAACAGATCGATTACGACCCCGATTCGCTTGAATGGGACCTGGACGAGGAGGATGGGCCGGGCGACGGGACGGACGTGACTCCGTAACTCCGTTGCACGGCAAGGCATCCACGGGGGAGCGGCGCGGGATCCCGGAGTGCGGACACCGCACTCCGGGGGCCGGTGGGCCTCCCCGGCCGGACGTGTTGTTTCACACATCTTCACCAGATGGGGAACCGACACATCGGTACAGATGTTCTTAAAGAGCAGTGCGGGCACACAGTCACGGCGCTCAAGGTGACCTGCTCGGGGATTTTCGGGGTATTCGGCAACGATGGAGAAGCGTGTGATGACGGAAAGTAGGCGGCGCAAGGGCCTGATGGCTGCGTCCGCTCTGCTCGGCGGCGTACTGGTGCTGTCGGCCTGCAGTGGTGGCGACAGCAAGGCCGGCGGCCCGGACGGTACGAACAAGTCCTCGCAGTCCGCGGTCGACGCGGCCGCGGCGAAGGACACCTCCGACGCCCGAATAGCGATCACGCCCAAGAGCGGTGCCGACAACGCGGGCATCAACAAGGACGCCAAGGTCGCCGTCACCTCGGGCAAGCTGACCCAGGTCGCGATGACCAGCTCCACGGGCACGGCGGTCAAGGGCACCATCTCGGCCGACGGCGCCAGCTGGAAGCCGGACGCCCCGCTCGAGCGCTCGACCACGTACAAGATCGCTGTCACGGCCAAGGACGCCAAGGGGCGCCAGGCGCACGAGAACTCGTCGTTCACGACGGTCTCTCCCGCGCACAGCTTCATCGGCAACTTCACGCCCGAGGACGGTTCGACCGTCGGCGTCGGCATGCCGGTCTCGATCAACTTCGACAAGCCGATCACCAACAAGAAGGCCGTCGAGGACGCCGTCAAGGTGACGTCGAGCAGCGGCCAGCAGGTCGTCGGCCACTGGTTCAGCTCCACGCGCCTTGACCTCCGTCCCGACCAGTACTGGAAGGAAGGGTCGACCGTCACCATGAAGCTGGCCCTGGACGGGGTCGAGGGCGCCAGCGGCGTCACCGGCGTCCAGGACAAGACCGTCAGCTTCAAGATCGGCCGCAACCAGGTCTCCGTCGTGGACGCAGCCGCGCACACGATGAAGGTCACGCAGGACGGCAAGACGGTCAAGACCATCCCGATCTCGGCCGGCTCCCCCGAGCACACCACGTACAACGGCCAGATGGTGATCTCGGAGAAGTACAAGCAGACCCGGATGGACGGCTCCACGGTCGGCTTCACCAACGCCGACGGCAAGGGCGAGTACGACATCAAGGACGTCCCGCACGCCATGCGGCTGTCCAGCTCCGGCACCTTCATCCACGGCAACTACTGGGGTGCCAAGTCCCTCTTCGGGAACTCGAACACCAGCCACGGCTGTGTCGGGCTCTCCGACACCAAGGGCGCCAACGACCCGAACACCTCGGCCGCGTGGTTCTACAACCACTCGCTCATCGGTGACGTGGTCGTGGTGAAGAACTCCCACGACAAGACGATCCAGCCGGACAACGGCCTCAACGGCTGGAACCTGAACTGGTCCGCGTGGAAGGCCGGTTCGGAAGCCTGACCGGACCGGGCGCGAGCCCGCCCCACCCCCGTACGACGGCGGCCCGTCCCTTGTGGACGGGCCGCCGTCGGCGTTCCGGCCCGCCCCGCGTCCTGCGGCGCCCTTCTCATCCGGCTCTCACGCCGGCCTTATCCCGCCATCACGGGCGGGTCCTAATTTCACCGCATGTTCTTCACCTATCTCCGGCGCGAGCTGCGCCGACGCAGAAAGGCGGCGCTCGTCGTCGCCTCCGGGCTGGCCCTCGGCATCGCGCTGGTCATCGTCGTCAGTTCGGTCTCCGCAGGGATGGGCCAGGCGCAGGACAAGGTCCTGCAGTCCCTGTACGGCCTCGGTACGGACATGACGGTCACGAAGGCCGAGGCGCCCGCCGGGACCACCGGGGGCAACGCACGACCCACGTTCCAGTTCGGCGCGAAGGGCAGCGGCGACGACTCGAAGCAGAGCAGCGACCGGGTGATGGTGCAGGGTTTCCAGACCCTGTCGTCGGCGACCGTCGGCAAGGTTGGCGAGCAGAGCGGTGTCTCCAGTGCCGTCGGCGGGCTGAGCCTCAACGTGCTGAAGGTCGACGGCCAGTTCAAGCGCGGCGAGTTCAAGCAGCGGGCGGGCGGCGCCGGTGCCACCGGCCGCAGGGGCGGCGGTGCCGGAGCCCCGCAGGGTGAGGTCCGGGGCGGCGGCGCCAACTTCGGCGTCGACTCGTACACCGTGTACGGGACGGACGTGGCCCACCTCGGCCTCGGCCCGCTGACCTCGTCGAAGATCACCGCGGGACGCACCTTCACCAGCACGGAGACCGACGCGAGGGTCGCCGTCGTCGACGCCTCGTACGCCAAGAAGAAGAAGCTCGCGGTCGGCTCCACCGTGACCATCTCCTCGGTCGCGTACAAGATCGTGGGGGTCGCCACCCCCGACAGCGGGGACGCGGCGGCCAACCTCTATCTGCCGCTGAAGCAGGCCCAGACGCTCGCCGGTGCCAAGGACAAGGTCACCACGGTGTACGTCAAGGCCACCGACTCCCAGCGGATCTCCGGCGTCAAGTCGGCCGTCCAGAAGAACGTTCCCGGCACCACGGTCACCACGTCCGCCGACCTGGCGGACACCGTCTCCGGCTCCCTCTCCACCGCGTCCGACCTCGCCACCAACGTCGGCAAGTGGCTGTCGATCGCGGTCCTGATCGCCGCCTTCCTGGTGGCCGGGCTGCTCACCTCCTCGGCCGTCAGCCGCCGGGTGCGGGAGTTCGGCACACTGAAGGCGCTCGGCTGGAAGAGCGGCCGTGTCACCCGCCAGGTCGTCGGCGAAGCGCTGGTCAACGGGCTGCTCGGCGGTGTCATCGGGATCGCGCTCGGACTGGCGGGCGCGTACATCGTGACCGCCATCAGCCCGACGCTGTCCGCGTCGGTCGGCTCGTCCGGCGGCGGAGCGCGCGGCGGCTTCGGGGGAGGCGGCTTCGGCGGCGGGATGCGGGGCGGCTTCGGCGGCGGCAGGCAGGCCGCGTCGAAGGCCCTCGACATCGCGCTCACCGCGCCCGTCTCGGTCTCCACCATCGGCGTCGCGGTCGCCCTGGCCGTGGCCGGCGGGCTCATCGCGGGCGGCTTCGGCGGCTGGCGCGCCTCGCGGCTGCGGCCCGCGGACGCCCTGCGCCGCGTCGAGTAGCGCCCCGCCCGTCCGTACCCCCACCTTTTCCGTACAGCAGGAGTTGAGACCGTTCCATGTACGAACTCAGCGGAGTCAGCAAGCGCTACCAGCGCGGCAAGAAGACCATCGACGCGCTCGCCGGGGTCGACCTGACCATCGAGGACGGCGGCCGGCTGGTCATCCAGGGTCCCACCGGTGGCGGCAAGTCCACCCTCCTCCAGATGCTCGGCGGCCTCGACCGGCCGACCGGGGGCAGCGTCGTGCTCGACGGGGTGGACCTCGGGAAGCTCAGCGAGGCCAAGCTCACCACGGTGCGCGCCCAGAACATCGGCTTCGTCTTCCAGTCCTTCAACCTGATACCGACGCTCACCGCCCAGGAGAACGTCGAGACCGCACTCGTCCCGCTCGGTCTCAGGCCGTCCGAACGGCGCGGAAGGGCTGCCGACGCCCTGGAATCCGTCGGCCTCGCCGAGCGCTTCGGGCACCTCCCGTCCGAGATGTCCGGCGGGCAGCAGCAGCGCGTCGCCATCGCCCGCGCGCTGGTCAAGAACCCCAAGGTGCTGCTCGCCGACGAGCCGACGGGCAACCTCGACGAGGGCATGCGCGACGAGATCATGGAGGTGCTCGAAGTGCTCTGGAAGGAGCACGGGCTGACCTTCGTCATGGTCACCCACGACACGGCGCTCGCCCGCCGGGCTCCCCGGCTCGCGACCATCCGCAAGGGCAAGGTCACCATCACCGAGAACGCGGCGGCGTAGGGCTTTCTCCCCGGACGGTGCAGGGCCTGTCTCCCGGGATCCGGGCCCACCCGGTGCGGCCGTACGGAGGGCGGTCGTACCGGGTCGCGGGGTGCGGCCGGGGCCGGTCCTCCCACCGGTCTACCGGCTGAGCCGCGGGGCCTCGTCCACGCCCCAGGACGCCAGCAGCCGCAAGGTCTCCACCGCGTCCGAGCCCGGCTCGGCGTGGTAGGTGATCAGGCTCTGGTCCTGGTCGCCCGGCAGATTCAGCGTCTCGTACGCCAGCGTCAGCGCACCCACCAGCGGATGGTGCAGCTGCTTGACGCAGTGGCCCTTGTCCCGCACGGTGTGCGCCGCCCACAGCACCCGGAACTCGTCGCTCTTCACCGACAGCTCGCCCACCAGCGCGGACAGCTGCGGATCGTCGGGGAAGCAGCCCGCGAACAACCGGAGCGCGCTGACCATCTCGGCCGCCACACACTCCCACTCGGTGTACAGATCACGCGAGTTGGGGTCGAGGAACACGATCCGCGCCATGTTGCGCCCATCGGCCGGAAGCGCCGTGAAGTCACCGAACAGCGCACGCGCCAGCCGGTTCGAGCCGAGGATGTCCATCCGCCGTCCCAGGACGTACGCGGGGACACCGTCCATCGCGTCCATCAGATGCTGGAGCGCGGGCCGCATCCGCTGCGGCCTGGCCGCAGCGGCCCGCTTCTTCTTCGGCTTCGGCCCCGCCAGGTGCGTCAGGTGCGCGCACTCCGCGTCCGAGAGCCGCAGCGCCCGCGCCACGGAGTCCAGGACGTCGCTGGAGACATTGCTGCCGTGGCCCTGTTCCAGCCGGGTGTAGTACGCCACGGACACCCCGGCGAGCTGTGCGAGCTCCTCACGCCGCAGCCCGGGCACCCTGCGGTGCCTGCCCAGATCGGGCAGCCCCACGTCCTGCGGCTGGAGGCGGGCCCGGCGGGAACGGAGGAATTCACTGAGTTCGGCACGCTGGTCCATACCTCCAGTATCCGCGCCCGTCCCCCTGGTCGTACGCGGACCATCCTGACCCTGCCAGTGGTACGCACAGTGGGCGTAGGCACAGCAGGGAGACGGCAGCCCATGTGTGAAAGCTGAACCATCCGGCAGGCTGGAGGGACCACCCCATTTCTGAGGAGATCGTTTCCGGATGACTGTCACCACCGTCGCCGCGTACGCCGCCCCCGCTCCCAAGGCCCCGCTGGAGCGCACCACCGTGCCGCGCCGGCCGGTCGGCGAGCACGACGTACTGATCGACATCAAGTTCGCCGGTATCTGCCACTCCGACATCCACCAGGCCCGGGAGGGCTGGGGCAAGGGCATCTTCCCGATGGTCCCCGGTCACGAGATAGCGGGGATCGTCGCCGAGGTCGGCCCCGGGGTCACCAAGTTCGCCGTCGGAGACCGGGTCGGTGTCGGCTGCATGGTCGACTCCTGCCGGGAGTGCGACAACTGCAGGGCCGGCCTTGAGCAGTACTGCTCCCGGGGCAACATCGGCACGTACAACGCCCGCGACAAGCAGGGCGAGCCCACTTACGGCGGCTACTCCACGCACATCGTCGTGGACGAGAACTACACCCTGCGCATCCCCGAGGGCATCGGGCTCGACGTGGCCGCGCCGCTGCTCTGCGCCGGGATCACCACCTACTCGCCGCTCGCCCACTGGAAGGCCGGGCCCGGCAAGAAGGTCGCCATCGTCGGCCTGGGCGGCCTCGGTCACATGGGTGTCAAGATCGCACACGCGATGGGCGCCGAGGTGACCGTGCTGAGCCAGTCGCTGCGAAAGCAGGAGGACGGGCTGAAGCTGGGCGCCGACCACTACTACGCCACCAGCGACCCGAAGACCTTCGAGGAGCTCCGGGGCACCCTGGACCTGATCGTCTCCACGGTCTCCGCGCCGCTCCCGCTCGACTCGTACCTGAGTCTGCTCAAGACGGACGGCGCCATGATCAACGTCGGCGCCCCCGAGGAGCCCGTCTCGCTCAACCTGTTCTCGGTGATCGGCGGCCGGAAGACCCTCGCGGGCTCCGGCATCGGCGGCATCCGCGAGACCCAGGAGATGCTGGACTTCTGCGCCGAGCACGGCTTCGGCGCGGAGATCGAGGTGATCGGCGCCGACCGGATCAACGAGGCGTACGAGCGCGTGGTCAGCAGCGATGTGCGCTACCGCTTCGTGATCGACACCGCGACGATCTGAGGCCTCGCCCGGCCGGACGGGCGGGGCCGTCCGGGCACCGCCGGCCGGCCCGCTCAGCCGACCAGTGCGCGGTACCCCGAGCCGAGCCGGTAGTCGCCCGCGTGCCGCACCGTCAGCCCGGTCCACTTCCCGCGCCGGTGCACCGATCCGCCGCCGCTCGCCCGCAGCCAGGGCGAGTACGCGATCCGTACCGTCACCGTCCCGGGCCGCGGCACACGCACCACCAGCCGTGCGTCGCCGCCGCTCACGACGCTCGCGGGTGCCTCCACCAGCGGGGTCGCACCGCGTACCCGGTAGATCCGCCAGTGGGCGTCGTGCCAGACCGGCTGGAGCCAGTGCGGCCCCGACCGTACGAGAGCGGCCTCGCCCTCGGCCGGGCCGTCGGGGCGGCCGTCGTGCAGCACGACGTACCCGACGGCGAACCGGTCCAGCCAGGCCCGGTACGTGGTGGCGGTCAGCGACCCGTCGTAGAAGAGCCGCCCGCGCTCCACGTCGAGCTGGCGGTTCCAGCCGCGGGCCATGTTCACGTGCGGGGCCAGCAGGGTGGCCTCGCGGTGGTTGCGGGCGGGCACCACCTCGACCCGGGTGCGGTCGGCGCGCAGTCCGCGCAGCGCGGTGACGACCCCCTTCGTGTCGGCGGCCCAGGCGGGCACGGTGGTCGAGATCCGCAGGTCGTCGGCGGTCTTGTCGGCGAGCCAGTAGCAGTTCAGGCAGAGCGCGGCGACCAGCAGGGCGCGCCGCGCCCGGGTGTCCTCACCGAGGGCCGCGACCAGCAGCACGACCGGCCCCACCAGACCGACGAGCCGCTCCACGTTCGTCCCGATGGGAGAGGGGATCAGGTAGGTCAGAACGACGCCCGCCCCGTACACCAGCGCGCTGTACCGGACGATCCGGTGCCGCGCGGCGAGCGCCAGCGCGGCGCACGCGGCCAGCGGCATCCAGAGCTTTCCGGCGGCCATCGGCTGCTCGCCCTGGAACGGGAAGACCAGCGTCGTCGCGGCGACCACCACGAACGGCGGCAGCGCGAGCCCCAGCCCCCTGCGCCACTGCCGGTCGAGTAGGAGGGCGCCCGCGAGCACCACCAGGAACAGCCCGGCGACCGGACTCGCCATCGTCGCGAGCGCGGCGCACACCGGCGCCGCGACCCGGCGCTCCAGCCACAGCACGGCGAGCAGTGCCATGGCCACCCCCACCGCGAAGGTGGTGCGCCCGGACGCGACATTGCACCAGAGCGCGAGCGCACCGAGCACGGCTGGCGCCAGCGGCCACCGCACGCCGGTGCGCACGACGAGGCGGGAGAGCACCCAGGTCCCGCCGGTCCCGGCCAGCACGGAGACGGTCGTGGTGCCGAACCAGGCCATCAGATACGGCGTCAGGAGGCTGTAGTTGGCGGTGTGGGTCCCGCCGTACCAGAACAGGTTGTACGCGGATGCCGGATGCCGTGACGCGAAACCGGCCCAGGCGAACTGGGCTGCCAGATCCCCGCCCCCGGTGGCCAGCACCGTCGCCCACACCGCGTACAGCGGAAGGACGCAGCCGGTGGCCACCAGCGGCACGAACCACCACCGGCCCGGACTCCGCCCGGAACTCGGGCTGCTGGGCCGTATGTTTCCCCCGGCGCGCAGCTGAACCTTCTCAGTCATCCCCACGGGGAAACCCTAGGCGGTGCGCCGGTCGGTGCCTCATCCTGCCCAGGTCACTTCAGCGCGCTCCCGGCCGTCCAGTCGGCCCAGGGGAGGTTCCATCCGTTGATGCCGTTGTCCGGGGTGACCTTGCCGCCCCCGGCCGAGTTCTTCACGATGACCACGTCACCGATCAGCGAGTTGGTGTAGAACCAGCCGGCCGGGGTGGAGGTGTCCGTACCGCCCTGCGCGTCCCGCATCCCGATGCAGCCGTGGCTGGTGGCCTGCGAGCCGAACGTGCTGGGCGCCGCCCAGTAGTTGCCGTGGATGAAGGTCCCCGACCGGGTCAGCCGCTGCGCGTGCGGCACGTCCGGGATGTTGTACTCGCTGCCGAGCCCGACCGTCGTGCTGTCCATCTTGGTCTGCTGGTACTTCTCCGAGATCACCATCGTGCCGTTGTACGTGCCGTGGGACGGGGAGCCGCTGGAGACCGGGATGGTCTTGAGCGGGCTGCCGTCGCGCACCACGGTCATCGACTGCTTCGCCGCGTCCACGGTGGAGATCTGGGACCGCCCGACGGTGAACGAGAACGTCTTGTCCTGCACGCCGTACACACCGGGGGAGACCTCGACACCGGCCAGCTTCAGCCGCACCTTCACCACCGACCCCGGCGTCCAGTACTCCTTCGGCCGGAAGTCGAGACGCTGCGGGTTGAACCAGTGGCCCACGGCCTGTTCGCCGCCGCTCGACGTGATGGTGACGGCCGATTCGACGGCCTTCTCGTCCTTCACCGGTTTGTCGAGGTTGAAGGAGACCTCCATACCGACACCGACCTTGGTGCTCGGTTCGGGGGTGAAGAACGCGATCACCGAATTGCTTTCGGCGACGGTGGTGAAGTGGGAGATCTTCGCCAGGGTCTTGCCGCCCGGGTCCTTGGCCTTCGCGGTGAGCACGTACGGCGTGCCGCGTTTCAGGCCCTTCCCCGGCCGCCAGGAGACCTTGGACGTGGCCATCGCACCGGGAATGGCCCGGCCGGTGTTCTGGTCCGTCAGGGTGACCGAGGTCAGGGTGCCGTTCTCCACGGCGGCCCGGATGTCCCCGGTGTTGATGCCGACGTTCTTGGCCCCGTCCCCCGGTGTGGTGGTGAGCCGGGCCCGGGGCGTACTCGTGCTGGTGGGCACCGGGGTCTTCGTACCGCCGCTGCCGCCGCCGGACCCTGCGGAGCAGGCGGCGAGCGCCAGCGCCCCGACGGTGAGCAGGGCCAGGAGGACGGCCCATCGGATCCGGGGACGGCTGATCGGTATCAAAGCTCTCGCCTCCACTGCGACGAGGAAGGGCCGGGTGGATCGCCCGGCCTTGGCGCGTTCTGTCAGCTTTCGTGTGCTTTTAGATCGGCTTTCTGTCTGCAGTCTGCGGCAGCGGATGCGGAGTGACACTTCTGGTTGCGCTTACCGGGGGGGTGCGGGGGCCGGCCGGGGGCCGTCGGTGACGGGAGAACGGTGGCCCCCGACCGGCTGATCGGGGCCACGCCCAGCTCCAGCCCTACGGCGTCGCCTTCGCCTCCGCCGGCTCCTCCTCGCACCGCGCCGTCCGCGGCCGCAGCATGGCAGCGGCCAGTACCGCGGTGGCCACGAGGACTGCCGCGGCCGCACCCGCGACCGTGGTGAAGCCCTGGTCGTAGGCGTGGCGTGCCGCTGCGGTGAGCCGGATCGCCGTTGCCGACGGGAGTTGTTTCAGGACTTCCTCCGCCGAGGCGAAGGATTCCTGCGCGGTGCTCTGCTGCTGTGCGCTCAGGCCGGCCACGTCCGGCAGCCCGGTGCGGTAGGTCGCGGTCAGTGCGGTGCCCAGAATGGCCACGCCGAGGCCGGCGCCGAGCTCGAAGGAGGTTTCCTGGATGGCGGCGGCCTCCCCGGAGCGTTCGGGCTGCGCCGCGGCCATGATGGAGTCCGCGCCCAGGGTCATGACGACTCCCGCGCCGAGCCCGGCGGCGATGAGGGGCGGGATGAGCTGGCCGTAGTGCCCGGTGTCGCCGGTCAGCGCAAGGGCGGCCGCCGCGGCGGCGAACAGGGTGAGCGATCCGGTCAGGGCCCAGCGATTGCCCCAACGCGCCGAGGCCCAGGGTGCGGTCGTGGCACCCACGGCATTCGCGGCGGCCATGGGCATCAGGGCGAGTCCTGCCCGGACCGGCGAGAACCCGCCGACCTGCTGGAACCACTGGGTGAGGAAGAACAGCAGGGCCACATAGCTGCCGAAGCAGCCGATCACACACACCGTCGCGGTGGAGAAGCGGCGGTCGCTGAAGAGCGAGAAGTCCAGCAGAGGTTCGGCCAGCCGGCGCTGCCGTCGTACGAACAGGTAGAGCAGCAGTGCACCGCCGAAGGCCGCAGCGAGGATGAGCGGGTCGACGCCCACGTGCTCTCCCGCCTGTTTGAGGGCGTACACGACCCCCGCGAGCCCGGTGATCGACATGGCGACGCTGGCCATGTCCCAGTGGCGCGGGGCGGGGTTGCGGGACTCCGGCACCACTCGGGCGCCCACGACGAGGATGACCAGCACGATGGGCACGTTGACCAGGAAGACCGCACCCCAGCCCCAGCGCTCGGTGATCAGGCCGCCGAGCAGCGGTCCGAGGGTGGCGCCGACGCTGTGGGCCGAGGTCCAGATGCCGATCGCGGTGGCCCGTTCCCGGGCGTCGGTGAACACGACACGGATGATGGCCACGGTCGACGCCATGATCATCGCGGCGCCGATGCCCAACGCGACCCGGGTGGCGATCAGTTGAGGCGTCGTGTTGGAGAAAGCGGCGGCCGCCGACGCCAGCCCGAACACGGCGAAACCGCTGAGCACCATGCGTTTGCGCCCGATCCGGTCCCCGAGGGTGCCGCAGGTGACCAGCAGCGAGGCGAGCGTCAGTGAGTAGATGTCGACGATCCAGAGCAGCTGCACTCCGCTGGGATGCAGGTCCAGTGCCATGCTCGGCACCGCCGCGTGCAGAACGGTCAGGTCGATTCCGCACAGGAGGAGGCTGGTGGAAACCACCGCGAGGACCATCCATTTGCGCCGCTGCGAGATGACATCCGGCTCGGCCGGATTATTTGCGGGGGCATCGCCATTCGTCATGCTCGCACTATCGTGGGATACGAATGGAAGGCACAAGTACGGTCTTTGATGTGACGTAGTATCAAGATGTATACCGTGGTGGAGGTGAAGCCGTGCGCGACAGTGCGGAAGAGACGCCGGAATACTGCGCGATCGAATGTGCCATGGAAGTTCTGGGCGGGCGATGGAAACTGGCCATTCTGAAGGAACTCCTGGCTGGGACAAGGCGGTTCAGTGAGCTGAGGCGTGCGATGCCTCGCATCACCCAGCGCATGCTGACGCGTCAGCTGCGCGAAATGGAGACCGACGGACTGGTGATGAGGACCGTTTACCGTCAGGTGCCGCCGAAGGTCGAGTATTCACTCACCGAGATCGGACGCAGCCTTGACGGCATCGCCGACCAGCTCGATACCTGGGGACGCTGGTACCGGGCGAGCCGGGCCGCGGTGACCGGCGCCGACGGGGAATTCCCGGTGGCCGATTCGCGAGATGAGGACACGGACCTGACCGCCGTTCGCGCCTGAGGGCCGTCCCGTCATCCCTGGCGGGTGCAGGACGGGTGCAGGACGGGTGCAGGACGGCGGCCACGGCGGAGGCGGAGCGCGTGCGGAAGCGCAGGCGGAGGGGTCCCGGCGCCTTGCCCGGCCTGCCGTGGCGGGCTGGGCAAGGCGCTCAGGGCGCGGAGACCCCGATGGTGGCGGCGAGGGCGCCGAGCACCTGACGCAGCTGTGCGACTGCTTCGGTGTCGTCGGCCGGGTGCGTCTCGGCGAAGCGGGCCACTGAGCCGGGTATCGCGAGTGTGGGGCCCTCCAGGACCGTGGCGCCGGCGATACGGGCCGACTTGCGGGCGTCGTCCTGGGCCCATGCACCGCCGTACCGGCCGAGGGCGGTGCCGATGACGGCAGTCGGCGAACCCGCCAGGATGCTGGAGCCGTACGGGCGGGACAGCCAGTCGATGGCGTTCTTCAGCACGGCGGGCATGGTGCCGTTGTACTCCGGGGTGACGAGCAGGAGCGCGTCGGCGCGCGTGGCACTCTCGCGCAGGCGGGCGACGGCGGCGGGTCGCTGCTCGTCGGTGTCGATGTCCTCGTTGTAGAAGGGGATCTCGGCCAGGCCCTCGTAGACGGTGACCTCGACGCCCTCGGGGGCGCGCTTGACGGCGGCCTCGGCCAGCTGGCGATTGTACGAGCCGGAGCGCAGGCTGCCGACGAGGGCGAGGATGTGGACGGACATGGATTCTCCGTGAGTTGTCAGATGGCCGGGGAGGGCCGGATGCGGCTCATGGTTCCCGCCGGCCCGTGGCCTGCCCGGAGCGGCCGTCCGGCTCTCCCGAGGACGCACCGCACCCGGGACAAGTCCCCTCGCGCCAGGTCGGATGCCCTCCTCGCGGTTTTGGCCGGAGGGCCGACACCGGCACTGGCGCAAGCCCGCGGCCGGCCCTGATCCGGCGCACTCCGGTTCCACGGCCGTGCTGCCGTTGTGGCCCATCGGGATCCGGCCCGTGGGCCACAACGGCAGCACATGGCCGCGGAACCGGACTCAGAACTCCAGCAGGTTCTGCCGGAGCGTGTTTCCCGGTGTGTACACGGAGCGGGTGAGCCCCCGGCGCTGGAGCGCGGGCACGAGCCCGTCGGTGACCTCCGCGATGTAGCGGCGGTTCAGCCGCAGCACCGGGGTCGTGATCATGAAGCCGTCGCCGCCGACTTCCTCCATCGCCTCGCCCATCCGCTCGGCCACCTGGTCCGGGGTCCCGATCAGCTCGATCGAGGAGACCAGACCGCCCGCGGCGTCGACGACCAGCTCGCGCAGCGTCTTGCCGCTGCCCCACTGCTGGAGCTGGTCGAGCGAGCCCTGCTCCCCATTGGTCTCCAGCCGGTACGGGAGCGGCTCGTCCAGATCGAACTGCGCGAAGTCGATCTCCGTGAGCGCGGATGTCTCGGCGAGGATGTCGTGGATGAACTCGGGTGAGTTGATCATCCGGGTGTGCTTGTCCCACGCGTCCTGTTCGGTCTCGCCGAGCACGGGCGTGACACAGAACAGGACCTTGATGTCGTCCGGGTCGCGCCCGTGGTCCTTGGCGTGGGTCCGCACCTCGTCGCGGAACTGCTTCATGCCCTCCACGCCGTTGGCGATGGCGATGATCGAGTCCGCGTTGCGGGCCGCGAACGCCCGGCCCCGCGGTGAGGCCCCGGCCTGGACGAAGGCGGGCCGGTGCTGCGGCGAGGGCACGGTGTTGAGCGGGCCGCGCACCTGGAAGTACTTGCCCTTGAAGTGGATGGGACGGACCTTGGTGTGGTCCGCGTACACGCCCTTCTCGCGGTCGAGTACGACAGCATCGGCGTCCCAGGAGGCGAAGAGCTGCCTGACGACATCGACGTACTCGTCCGCCATCTCGTAGCGGGCATCGCGCGACGGCAGCTTGTCGAGGCCGAAATTCTGTGCGGCCAGGTTCTCGGCGCTGGTGACGATGTTCCAGCCGAACCGGCCGCCCAGCATGCTGTCCAGGGTCGAAGAGAGCCGCGCGGTCATGAACGGCGGATACGCCAGCGTGGACAGGGTGGACACGATGCCCAGCTGTGAGGTCGACAGCCCCATGGCCACGGCCAGCGGCACGGGGTCGTGCTTGGGCACCACCATCGCCTGCTTGAGGGCTGCCTCGGAGGATCCGCCGTAGGACTCCGGGACCATCAGCTTGTCCTCGATGATGACGTAGTCGAAGCAGGCGCGCTCCAGTGCCTGGGCCACCTCGGTGTGGAACTTGCCGTCCCACGGCGACCCGCCGGTCCCGAACGGTCCCTGCCAGTCGTCCGGAGTGAAGTTGAAGATGAAGGCGAGATGGAACTTCCCCGCCGCCTGGTCGGATTCGCGCTGTGCGTTGCTGTTGGTCATGCGCCTCGTCCCTTCGTTGCAGCTGCGGGCGGTGTGGCCCGCCGCAGGCCCTCTTCATGGCCGTTGGGGGACGTACGGCCTCGTCGGTCCGGGCGGCTGCGTGCCAGCAGCAGCCCTTCGCCCTGCCGGATCATGGCCAGGGCCTCGTCGGTCACGTGCCGGAAGAGCTTCTCGCCGAGCTCCGCGCTGGAGCCCGAAGTGGACGACAGGATGCCGTTGTTGGTGGTCTGCTTCACGTCGATGGGGTGCAGGTAGACCCCGCTGCGCGGCGGGCTGTCGTGTTCGGGCCGCTCCTCGGTCACCAGCTCCGGGCGCAGGTGCAGCATCAGGCTGGTCTCGGTCAGGCCCGCGTGCTCCGCGTGCCAGCCCGGGAAGCCGGGCACCTCGGCGGCGATCCAGGATTCCCGCACCAGGCTCCACCAGCTGAACGCGTAGACCTCGGGGCCGTCCAGGAGCCCCCGGCCCCGTACCTGGTCGAGCGCTTCGAAGAGGAACGGCTCATTCTCGAAGTGGCCGTTCACGATGATCAGGCGTTCGAAGGGGAGCGCGACGAGCGACTCCAGTACTTCCCGCAGGTAACGGATCAGGGTGTCGCCGCCGACGTACAGCGTCCCGGGGAAGGAGAGCCCGCCGCCGCTCTGTGGGAGTGAGCGGGCGGCGATCTGGTGCACGGGCAGGGTGAATGCGTCGAGCCCGGCGGCGATCTCGGCCGCGAACGCCTCGGCGAGATCGGAGTCGACGCTGAGCGGGAGATGCGGGCCGTGCTGTTCGGTGGCGCCGATGGGCCAGACCAGGGTCCTGCCCTGGACGGACCGGTTCACTTCGGAGCTGGTCAGGGCGGAGAACGGCCGCTGGGTCACCGGGCCGCTCCCGCCGGCTGGTCGGCCTGGCGCCCCAGAACGGCATCGGTCTGGGTGACGATCCGGTCCAGCGTCTCGTACATGTCGGTGTGCAGCGCCGTGTAGACCTGGGCCACATTCGCACCCACGCTCAGGTAGTCGGCGACGTCCTGGCCGGAACTCACACCACCGCACCCCAGCACGGGCAGTTCGAATCCGCGTCGGCGCAGCCGCCAGATGGCTGCGAGTACGAGGGGTTTGATGGCGGGGCCCGAGTAGCCGAAGACACCGCCGAGTTCGAGTTCACCGCTTTCGGGCGAGACGGCGGCACCGGAGATCGTGTCGCTGACGGTGACGGCGTCCGCGCCGCCCGCGATGGCGGCGCGGACCCGGTCGTCCAGGCCCTCGCCGATGGCGAGTTTGACCGAGAGCGGCAGCGCCGTACGCGAGCGGGTGGCTGTGGTGTAGGCGTAGACCCGGTCGGGGTTGTCGTCCTCGCCGCCCGGCTCCTCGTTGATGCAGGAGATGCCGAGTTCCAGCGCCCGGCAGCCGGTGGCCTCCACCCGTGCGGCGAGCTCACCGAGCTCGGACGGACTGTCGGCGTGCAGCGAGGCGATGACCGGTAACTGCTCCTCCGCGAAGGAGGTCAGTACCGCCAGCCAGTGCTCGACGGACCTCTTGGAGTACGTGGTGCTGTTGAGCATGCCCGAAGGCAGTCGTAAGATCCGCTCGTCGAGATCCCGGGGCGGATTCGGGTGGATCGTTTTGGTGACGACAGCGCCTGCACCGGTCGCCAGCAGCTTGCGGATGTTGCGTTCCTGGTCGGTGAGCAGACCAGATCCGACAACGACCGCGTTTTTGAGGGTAAGTCCCAGAATGCGTACGCCGGACAAGAAAATCCTCCGTGGTGAAGCGGCTCGGGGATGCGCGGTCGACGGGCCGAGGGCCAGGGTCACCGGGCGCGTGGGAGCAGGTGGCCGCGAGGACCGTCAGACGCTGATGCCGGCGGCCGACCCGAGCGCCTCCCGCTGGACCTCGGTGGCGGCGAGAACGGCGTCGATCAACAGGCCGGGCTTCTCGTTGAACTCGTCGAAGTCGATGACCTGAACCGAGCCCACCCGGTGCAGCCCCTTCAGCAGGTGGCTGGCGGAGTCCACGAACGGCTGCTTGGTGACCAGCACGATGGGACGGCCCAGCGCGGTGGCCCAGCCGAGTTCGACGTGGGTGCCGTCGGTGCGGCGCAGGGTGAGGTCGGGCAGCACCGGCAGCACGGGGACGAACACGTCGCACTTGCGCATCCAGCGGAAGTCACGGACCGAGACCTGATCGGGAGTGAACTGTGCGGTGTCCTCACCGAACTTCTCCGCCACATGGGCGGAGAAGATGTTGCCGCCGTTGTCCCGGACGGTGCCGATGGCCCTGGTGATGGCGCTCTGGAGGTCGCCCGCGAAGCCCTCTGGCAGGATCGCGTGCTGGATCGGGCCGCCGACGAAGACGTCGAGACCAGCGAGCAGCCCGGACCGGTTGGGGGTGGTAGCCATGTGGAAAACTCCTGACAGACATTTAATGTCTATTTGACATGGGGAGGCATTGCCTGGAGTCGGCGCGAGGAGTAAATCGCGCCACCGTCAGGGAATGCCAGAGGGGTGGCCGGAAAGGATCAAGCTCTTTAGAGTGGCCGACTTTAGATGGCCTGGCGGGAAAGTGATGGTGTGCGTACGGGGTGTAGCGCGCTTTCCCTGCCTCGTTCTATACCTTTACGGTTACGTGGGACCGGCTGCACTTTCGGCCAACGATGCGTACCGGCCACGGTGATAGAGCAGGGGTTTTCTGTCCTCGACCGTGTCCAGCGCGAGAACACGGGCGGCAACGACAAAATGGTCGCCCGCATCGAACTCCGTCTCGGTCGCGCACTCCAGCCAGGAACACGCGCCGTCGAGTCTCGGGGACCCGCCGGGCGGACAGCTCCACTGCAAGCCGACATACTTGTTGCCGCCCGAGCGGGCGAAACGCCTGCTCAGGTCGGTCTGATCCGCGGCCAGGACGTTCACGCAGAACCTGCCCACACCCCTGATGACCGGCCAGGTGGTGGACGTACGGCCGGGACAGACCAGAATCCGCGGCGGATCGAGGGACAGGGAGGAGAATGCCTGGCAGGTGAATCCGACGGGCCCGTCAGGACCCATGGCGCTGATGACGGTGAGACCTGTACAGAAGCTTCCGACGGCCAGGCGAAATGAACCGGCGGTGACATTGTCCTGAACTGTGGTGGATGCGCTTTCGCCATGCAAGAGCGTTCCTCACGGTAGAACGTAGAACGGCGGAGCCCGAGCTGCACGTTGTTCTGTGAGCTTTCTCGGAGATTAAAAGTCTGCACTAAATGGCGACTCCAGACAAGACGCCTACCGATCATGGGCAAGAACTTGTAATGATCTAGCTATGGTGAATGATTCAGACACCCTGGAGTACGCCAACCGGCGCGTAGTGGCTGCCTTGCAGGTCAATCCACGAGCCGGCGTCGGTGAAATCGCGCGGATCCTCGGCGAGCACGAGCGCACCGTCGCCCGCAGGGTCCAACGGCTCGCCGACTCCCGGGCCATCCGCCCCACAGCGACGTACGATGTCATGCGCTGCGGGCTGGGGAACTCTGTCGGCCTGCGCCTCCAGGCCGCACCCGGCGCCCTGGAGAAGACCGCACAGGCACTCGCCGAACATCCCGAACTGCGCACGGTCCTCGCCCTGTGCGGACGCTCCAGCACCCTGTGGTGCGAAACGCTGCTGCCGTACGGATCCCGACTGCACACCCTGATGGCGGAAGGAATCCCCGGTCTCCCCGGTCTCCCCGACATCACACTCGTGGAGGCCCACTTCACCCTCAAGACCTTCACCACCGAGGCCAGTTGGCATGTTCCGCTCCTGGCTCCCGACGAGAGGCGACAGCTGCTGGCCAGCATGGTCCAGCCCTTGGCCGACCTCGCCGATCACTACGAACTGACCCCCACCGACCGACGTGTCGCCGACGCTCTGGCCGAAGACGCCCGCATCAGCCTCACCGATCTGTCACGACGGTTCGGCTTCTCCGTCGCCACGGCCGGCCGCCGCGTGTCCTCGCTGCTGGAACGCCGGATGATCCAGTTGCGTACGGAGATCGAACCCGCCCTGCTCGGGCACCCCTTCGAGGCACAACTGCACCTCAAAGTCGGCCCCGCCGGTCTGGACCACGTCGGTGCCGAACTCGCCGGCTGTCCGGAAGTGCGCTACTGCGCGGCCGTCACCGGAACCTCCAACCTGCTGGTGCAGGTGTGCGTGGAGAGCGAGGCACACCTCTACCGTTTCCTCGGCGAACGGCTCGGCGCCCTGCCCCAGATCACCGAGGTCGCCACCGAACTCGTCGTCCACGCCTTCAAACGTGGCTCCGTCCTCAAGGACGGCGTCCTCGCCGCACATCCCAACCAGCCCTGAACCGCCATCAGACGGGAGTTCACTGGTGCCCACGCATCTGTCCATACGGCCGACCAAGCACATCTTCGTCACCGGGGGTGTCGCCTCTTCCCTCGGCAAGGGTCTGACCGCCTCCAGTCTCGGTGCGCTCCTCAAGGCCCGCGGCCTGCGGGTCACGATGCAGAAGCTCGACCCGTACCTGAACGTCGACCCCGGCACGATGAACCCGTTCCAGCACGGTGAGGTCTTCGTCACCAACGACGGCGCCGAGACCGACCTGGACATCGGCCACTACGAGCGTTTCCTCGACGTGGACCTCGACGGCTCCGCCAACGTCACGACCGGTCAGGTCTACTCGACGGTCATCGCCAAGGAGCGGCGCGGCGAGTACCTCGGTGACACCGTGCAGGTCATCCCGCACATCACCAACGAGATCAAGCACCGTATCCGGCGGATGGCCACGGACGACGTCGATGTCGTCATCACCGAGGTCGGCGGCACGGTCGGTGACATCGAGTCGCTGCCGTTCCTGGAGACCGTCCGCCAGGTCCGCCACGAGGTCGGCCGGGACAACGTCTTCGTGGTCCACATCTCGCTGCTGCCCTACATCGGGCCCTCGGGCGAGCTGAAGACCAAGCCCACCCAGCACTCCGTCGCGGCCCTGCGCAACATCGGCATCCAGCCCGACGCGATCGTGCTGCGTGCCGACCGCGACGTGCCGACCGCCATCAAGCGCAAGATCTCGCTGATGTGCGATGTCGACGAGGACGCCGTGGTGGCCTGCGTCGACGCCAAGTCGATCTACGACATCCCGAAGGTGCTGCACACCGAGGGACTGGACGCCTACGTCGTGCGCAAGCTCGACCTGCCGTTCCGTGACGTCGACTGGTCCACCTGGGACGACCTGCTGGACCGCGTCCACAACCCCGACCACGAGGTCACCGTCGCCCTGGTCGGCAAGTACATCGACCTGCCCGACGCCTACCTCTCGGTCACCGAGGCCATCCGGGCCGGCGGCTTCGCCAACCGCGCCCGGGTCAAGGTCAAGTGGGTCACGTCCGACGACTGTCAGACGCAGGCCGCCGCGAAGAAGCAGCTCGGGGACGTCGACGCGATCTGCATCCCGGGCGGCTTCGGCGAGCGCGGAGTGGACGGGAAGGTCGGCGCGATCCAGTACGCCCGCGAGAACCGGATCCCGCTGCTCGGCCTCTGCCTGGGCCTCCAGTGCATCGTCATCGAGGCGGCGCGGAACGTCGCGGGCATCCCGGACGCCAACTCCACCGAGTTCGACGCGGCCACCGGCCATCCGGTGATCTCCACGATGGAGGAGCAGCTGGCCTACGTCGAGGGCGCCGGCGATCTGGGCGGCACCATGCGGCTCGGCCTCTACCCGGCGAAGCTCGCCGAGGGCTCGCTCATCCGGGAGGCGTACGAGGACCAGCCGTACGTCGAGGAGCGCCACCGCCACCGCTACGAGGTCAACAACACCTACCGCGCGGACCTGGAGAAGAAGGCCGGCCTGGTCTTCTCGGGCACGTCCCCCGACAACAAGCTCGTCGAGTACGTCGAGTACCCCCGCGAGGTGCACCCGTACCTCGTCGCCACCCAGGCCCACCCGGAGCTGCGCTCCCGGCCCACCCGCCCGCACCCGCTCTTCGCGGGCCTGGTCAAGGCAGCCGTCGAACGTCAGGGGCACCAGGGGTGAGCGAGGGAGAGGCCGGGGGCCCCGGTACCGGTACCGGCCCGGTCCTCACCCGTCCGAGGCCGGGGCCTTGGCCACCCCGATCGGGCAGCTCACCCCCGTGCCGCCGATTCCGCAGTAGCCCGCCGGGTTCTTGTCCAGGTACTGCTGGTGGTACGGCTCCGCCGGGTAGAACGGCCGGCCGTCGGACGGCTGGATCTCCGTGCTGATCGTGCCGTAGCCCGAGCCCGTCAGGACCTGCTGGTACGCCTCGCGGGACGCGGCCGCCGCGGCTGCCTGGGCCGGGGAGTGGGTGTAGACGGCCGAGCGGTACTGGGTGCCCACGTCGTTGCCCTGGCGGAAGCCCTGGGTCGGGTTGTGGGACTCCCAGAAGATCTTGAGCAGGGTCGTGTACGGGACGACCTCCGGGTCGAAGACCACCCTGACCGCCTCGGTGTGGCCGGTGAGGCCGGAGCAGACCTCCTCGTACGCCGGGTTGACCGTGGAACCCCCCTGGTAGCCGACGAGCGTCGTCCAGACGCCCTCCGTCTGCCAGAAGATGCGCTCGGCGCCCCAGAAGCAGCCGAGGGCGAAGTCGGCGGTCTCCAGCTGCGCGGGGTACGGGCCGGACAGCGGGTTGCCCAGGACCGTGTGGCGGGCGGGCAGCTCGAATTCCGGGGTGTCCCGGCCCCGCAGGGCCTGGTCGGGGGTGGGGAGCTGGGGGGTGCGGTTCAGGAACATCGGCTGCGGCTCCTCGGGGAGTTATGGGTGCACCCCGTGCAACGCCCGGGCTCCCGTCAGGATTCCTGCCGGTCCTCGGGGGAGGGGGAGGAAGAGGACGAGGAAGAGGAAGAGGACGAGGACGAGGGGGACGCCCGGTGCTCCAGCCATGCCGCCGTCCTCCTTCTGGACCGGAACCAGAAGTAGACGCCGAAGCCGATCAGGACCAGCGGTATGAGGCGTGTCATCGGGCTCACTCGTTCCTCGTCGGGGTCCCGTGTGCGGGAGGGCCGTGCGGTGTGCCGTCAGCCTACTCAGCGCGCTACTCGGCGGGGAGCGTGGCCGGGCTGCCGCCGTTCGCCTCGTACCCCGCGACCGCCAGCGCCCGGTACACCGCGTACACGGCGGCCGGATCCTGGTCGAGCGTCCACGGCAGCGCCCCCACGTGGCCGTCGATGCGGACCAGCTGGTTCATCGCCTCCCACCAGCGTTCGGACCTGACCAGGAACAGCACCAGCAGGTGTCGTACGTGCGCCAGCATCGGGTCGTCGGCGCGGGCCGTGTGCACCGCGTGCATCGCCCCCTCCACCGCCCTGGTGACGACCGCGCTCCGGTAGAAGCTCTGCACCAGCATGACCTCGGGCAGGTGCTCGTACACCGCGAAGAGGGGCAGCGCGGCCAGCAGCGAGCCGCGGGGTGCGCGGGCCGCCGCCGCGTGCGCGAACTCGTCGGCCCGGTCGCGGGAGCCGTGCCACTTCTCGCACCAGTAGTGCAGCGCGGCCAGATGCGCCCCCATGTGCTCCGGTGCGCGGTCGATCACCTTGGCCCACAACTGCTCGAACTGCGGTTCGGGGTAGGCGAGTCCACGGCCGACGGCCAGCTCCACGATGTACGGAATGGGATCGCCGGGAGCGAGCAGAGCCGCTTCGCCGCAGACCGTGCGCGCCTCCTCCAGAATGATCCGGAAGTCGTCCGTCCGCGCGTCCTCCGGCGACTCCGAGCGCCACGCCTGCTGCACCAGGAACTCGGCGTGCACCTGGGCCGCGCCCGCGTCCTTCGGGGACTCGGAGCGCCAGTTGCGCAGCCAGGCCCCGCCCACGCCCGGCCGCTGCGACAGCTCAAGCGAGGCCGCCCCGGCGAAGGCCTGCACCCGCTGCCAGCGCAGCTCGCCCGACGCGCCCGTGCCGGCGAGCAGCTGGGCGGCGGGCCGCCAGTTCTGCGTGTGCTGCACCACCTCCAGCACGTCCAGCAGATCCTGGTCCGGGCCCGGCAGCCGTATGTCCAGCTCCTCCTGGCGCAGGAACCCGTAGGCATCGGGGTCCGCGGCGTCCGGGGAACCGGGCAGCACCTGGTGGATGCCGCCGCGTCTGCGCAGCAGGTACGGGCCGAGCGCTGCCGCGAGCATGCACATCGCGAGCAGGAACCAGAGAATCTCCATGCGTCAAGCGAACCAGACACGACCGACATCTGACCACTACGCTCGGTGCTCATGAGCGACCAGGACAGCGTGCACCAGAGTTTCGAGACCCTCGCCATTCACGCCGGCAACACCGCTGACCCCCTGACGGGCGCGGTCGTACCCCCTATCTATCAGGTCTCCACGTTCAAGCAGGACGGCGTGGGCGGGCTGCGCGGCGGCTATGAGTACAGCCGCAGCGGCAACCCGACCCGAACCGCGCTCGAAGAGAACCTGGCGGCCCTGGAGGGCGGCCGGCGCGGGCTCGCCTTCGCCTCCGGCCTCGCCGCCGAGGACTGCCTGCTCCGTACGCTGCTGACGCCCGGGGACCACGTGGTCATCCCGAACGACGCGTACGGCGGCACCTTCCGGCTCTTCGCGAAGGTCGTGTCCCGGTGGGGCGTCGAGTGGTCGGTCGCCGACACCACGGACCCGGCCTCGGTACGGGCCGCCATGACCCCGCGTACCAAGGTGGTCTGGGTGGAGACCCCCTCCAACCCGCTGCTGGGGATCACGGACATCGCGGCGGTCGCCGACGTGGCGCGCACGGCGGGCGCGAAGCTCGTCGTCGACAACACCTTCGCCAGCCCCTACCTCCAGCAGCCCCTCGCGCTCGGCGCGGACGTCGTCGTGCACTCGATGACCAAGTACATGGGCGGCCACTCGGACGTGGTCGGCGGTGCGCTGGTCGTCAACTCCGATGACATCGGCGAGGAGTTGGCCTACCACCAGAACGCGATGGGTGCGGTCTGCGGGCCGTTCGACGCGTGGCTGGTGCTGCGCGGGATCAAGACGCTCGCCGTACGGATGGACCGGCACAGCGAGAACGCCACGCGGATCGCGGAGATGCTGACCCGGCACCCGAAGGTCACGAGCATCCTCTACCCGGGGCTGTCCGACCACCCCGGCCACGAGATCGCGGCCAAGCAGATGCGGTCGTACGGCGGGATGGTCTCGTTCCGGGTCCAGGGCGGCGAGGAGGCGGCGGTCGCGGTCTGCGACCGGGCGAAGCTGTTCACGCTGGGCGAGTCGCTCGGCGGGGTGGAGTCGCTGATCGAGCACCCGGGGCGGATGACGCACGCGTCGGTGGCCGGGTCGGCGCTGGAGGTTCCGGGGGACCTGGTCCGGCTCTCGGTGGGCATCGAGTCGGCCGACGACCTGCTCGCGGATCTGCAGCAGGCACTGGGCTGACCCGCTGACCCGCTGACCAGTACCCGCCCCGGATTCGGACGAGTCCGGGGCGGGCTGCTGCCCCCCGGGGCAGGCAGCAGCGGGGCGGTCCCCGCTCAGTAGCCCTCCACCGGCGGGGCAGTCCGGGCCGGGGGTGCTTCCCACGGCTGGGTCAGGGTCGCCCACACCACGAATCCCGTGAGCGCCGCGGCCAGCAGCAGCCACGCCACTCTCCGGCCCGCCGTGCGGCGGCGCCGTATCCGGGTGCCGCGTTCCGCCGCGCGGAGCGCCAGACCGGCGGGGACGGGCGGATGCGGCCCCTCCAGCATCCGGCGGACCATCTCCTCCTTGCGGTCCGGCAGGCTCATGGCGTCGCCACCTCGGGCCTCCGGGGCGCGGCCTCCTGCGGGACGCTGCGCAGGGTCGCCGTCGCGTGACCGCAGAGCGCGCGGACCCGCTCGGCCGGCAGACCGACCGCCGCGGCGACCTGTTCCTCGGCGATCCCCTCGTACAGCCGCAGCACCACGACGAGACGCTCCCGCGGGGTCAGCCGGTCCAGCACGCCACCGCCCGCCCGTCCCGACCGGCCCGGCAGCCGGGGCAGGCGGTGGCGCCAGGCGCTGTGGGCGAAGTGGGCGGCCAGTTCCTGACGGGTGTGCTCGTACGGATCGTCGCCGCGCAGCCTGTCCCAGTGCGCGTACGTACGGGAGAGCGCCGCCAGCAGCAGCCGCCGCGCCCGCGGGGTGTCGCCGGCGGGCTCGGCCGTCAGCAGGACGGCCACATGGAGGAGCCGTCCGGCCGCGCCCGCGACGAAGGACTCGAACTCCTCGTCGCGGCGGCGTTCCCGTGCTGCTGCCCGCTCCCGCACAGTGCCTCCCTGCTCTCATCTGAGAGCAGGTCGCCGCACCCGGTCAAGAGGTCGGCGCACCCGGCTCCTGCGGGGCTGCCGTGCGGCTGGAGAGCGCCGAGTTGAAGCGGGTCAGCAGGGCACAGAAGGATTCGCGGTCCTCCTGCGTCCAGCCGTCGGTGACCTGGACCATCAGCTCGCGCCGCGAGGCGCGCACCTCTTCCAGGCGGGCCTGGCCGCGCGGGGAGAGCTGAAGGACGACCGCACGGCCGTCCTCGGGGTGCGAGGTGCGCTTGACCAGACCGGTGTCGACGAGCGGGGCGACCTGCCGGGTCACTGTGGAGGAGTCGATGCCCATGCCCGCGGCCAGCGCCTTCACCCCCATCGGGCCTTCCCGGTCCAGCCGGTTGAGCAGCAGATAGGCGGCGCGGTCCATCGAGTTGCGCACCTGGCCGACGCCTCCCAGCCGGGTCTGCTCGGCGCGGCGGGCGAAGAGGGCCACCTGGTGCTGGAGGGCATCGAGGAAGCGCGGGTCGATATCAGAAGTCATGTCCTGAGAAAGGGGCATGGCCGGGGGCTCTCTTCGTGCGGTGGGCGGACAGTGGGGGACAGAGTACGCGGCCCGGCGCGACCCCGTACCTGCGCTGCTTCAACCGTTGCGAACATGACGGTCCGGCCGTTGCCCGGCCGCTGGACTCGGGCGGCCCGGCCGGCGCCGAGCTGCGAGACTTGACGCATGAGCTTCGGTACGTCACACCCCCTGCCGCCGCTGATCCTTGACGACGTCCTCGGAGCGCAGAAGATGCTCTCCGGAGTGTCACGGACGACACCGATCGAGGGCAGCAGGCATCTCTCGCGTCTCGTCGGGTCACCGGTCCGCTTCAAGTGCGAGAACCTCCAGCGGACCGGTTCGTTCAAGCTGCGCGGCGCCTATGTCCGGATCGCCGGGCTGACCCCCGAGGAGCGCGCCGCCGGTGTCGTCGCGGCCAGTGCGGGCAACCACGCGCAGGGCGTCGCCCTCGCCTCGTCCCTCCTCGGGGTGCGCTCCACGGTCTTCATGCCGCTGGGCGCCCCGCTGCCGAAGGTCGCCGCGACCCGTGAGTACGGAGCCGAGGTCCTGCTGCACGGGCAGGTCGTCGACGAGACGCTCGCCGCCGCCCAGGAGTACGCGCACCGGACGGGCGCCGTCTTCATCCACCCCTTCGACCACGCCGACATCATCGCCGGTCAGGGCACGGTGGGGCTGGAGATCCTGGAGCAGTGCCCCGAGGTCCGGACGATCGTCGTCGGGATCGGCGGCGGGGGACTGGCCGCCGGGATCGCGGTCGCGGTGAAGGCGCTGCGGCCCGATGTGAAGGTGATCGGTGTGCAGGCCGCGAGCGCGGCCGCGTACCCGCCCTCGCTCGCCGAGGGGCGCCCGGTGTCGGTCGAGGCGCGCCCGACGATGGCCGACGGCATCAAGGTGGGTCGCCCGGGAGACGTGCCGTTCGGGATCATCCGGGAGCTGGTCGACGAGGTCCGTACGGTCTCCGAGGACGAGCTCTCCAGCGCGCTGCTGCTCTGCCTGGAGCGGGCCAAGATGGTCGTGGAGCCGGCCGGTGCCAGCCCGGTCGCCGCGCTGCTGAGCGATCCCGGGGCGTTCGAGGGACCGGTGGTGGCGGTGCTGTCGGGCGGCAATGTGGACCCGCTGCTGATACAGCGCATCCTCACGCACGGGATGGCGGCCGCGGGCCGCTTCCTGTCGCTGCGGCTCCGGCTGACCGACCGTCCCGGTGCGCTCGCGACGCTGCTGGGCGTCCTCTCGGTGGCCGACGCCAACGTGCTCGATGTGAGCCATGTGCGGACCGATCCGCGGCTCGGTCTGACCGAGGCCGAGGTGGAGCTGCATCTGGAGACGAAGGGTCCCGAGCACTGCGCCGAGGTCGGCGTCGCGCTGCGGGACGCGGGGTACACCGTCATCGGGTGAGGCCCGTGGGGCCCGGCCGGGGGATTCAGCCGCGGGTGACGGGAAAACCCCGAAACCTCTGCGGAAACGCGATACATCGCGATAGCGTGTGGTGCGCGTCACTCGCCGGAGGGCGGTATGGCCGTGCCAAATTTACGATGTGTCCGTAAATGAACCACAAATGCATCATGGGGGAGCCCACATGCCTGGCGCCATTTATGCCGAAGGTCTGGTGAAGACCTTCGGTGACGTACGAGCACTGGACGGCGTGGATCTCGACGTGCCGGAAGGCACGGTCCTCGGCCTGCTCGGGCCCAACGGCGCCGGCAAGACGACGGCCGTCCGGGTCCTGACGACCCTGCTGCAGCCCGACAGCGGGCGCGCGGTCGTCGCGGGGATCGACGTGCTCAAGCACCCCACGGAGGTACGCAGGTCGATCGGCCTGTCCGGGCAGTTCGCCGCGGTCGACGAGTACCTCACCGGCCGCGAGAACCTCCAGATGGTCGGACAGCTCTACCAGATGTCCGCACGCGACGCGAAGCGCAGAGCGGTCGAGCTGCTCGACCGCTTCCACCTCGCCGACGCGGCCGACCGCCCCGCCAAGACGTACTCCGGCGGGATGCGCAGGCGGCTCGACCTCGCCGCCGCCCTCGTGGTGTCCCCGCCCGTGATGTTCATGGACGAGCCGACCACCGGGCTCGACCCCCGGAACCGGCAGCAGCTCTGGGAGGTCATCCAGGAGCTGGTGGCAGGAGGCACGACGCTGCTGCTCACCACCCAGTACCTCGAAGAGGCCGACCATCTGGCCCACGACATCTGCGTCATCGACCACGGCAAGGTCATCGCCCGCGGTACGTCGGACCAGCTCAAGGCCCGCACTGGTGGTGAGCGCGTCGAGGTCGTCGTCCACCAGCCCGGCCAGATCGGCCCGGCCCGCGAGGTGCTGACGGCTCTCGGCAAGGGGGAGGTCGCCGTCGCCGAACACACCCGGAAACTGACCGTTCCGGTGACGGGCGGCGCCAAGCTGCTCGCCGAGGTCATCAGGGACCTGGACGGGCGGGGCGTCGAGATCGACGACATCGGGCTGCGCCGCCCCACGCTGGACGACGTGTTCCTCTCGCTCACCGGCCATGTGGCCGAGGCGGAGGACGAGACCGAGCCCGACCCGGGCGCCGGCCCCACCGGCAGCAGCCCCGCGGGCAACGCAGCCACGAGCGCCAAGGAGGCCGGCGAATGAGCGCCGTCACGGATGCCGCACCCAATCCACTGGCCCCGCGGCCGCGCGGCGGGATCTTCCAGTCGGTCAACGACTCCCTGGTCATCGCCAAGCGCAATCTGATCCGGATGACCCGCATCCCCGAGATCGTGATCTTCGGACTGATCCAGCCGATCATGTTCGTGGTGCTCTTCAGCTACGTCTTCGGCGGGTCCCTGGTCGTCAACGGCTCGACCAGCGCCGTGGGTTACCGCAACTTCCTGATGGCGGGCATCTTCGCCCAGACCGTCACCTTCGCCACCGCCGGTGCCGGAGCGGGCATCGCCGACGACATGCACAAGGGCCTGATCGACCGGTTCCGCTCGCTGCCGATGGCCCGGGGCGCGGTGCTCACCGGACGTACGATCGCCGACCTGGTCCAGACGGCGCTCACCCTGGTGGTGCTGTCGATCGTGGCCCTGCTCGTCGGCTGGCGCACCCACGAGAACATCGGGAAGGTCCTCGGCGGCTTCGGACTGCTGCTTCTGCTGGGGTACGCCTTCTCGTGGATCGGCGCGCTGATCGGCCTCTCGGTCCGCACACCGGAAGCGGCCACCTCGGGCGGGCTCGTCTGGCTCTTCCCTGTGACCTTTGTCTCGAACGCGTTCGTGTCGACAGCCATGATGCCCGGCTGGCTCCAGCCGATCGCCGAGTGGAACCCCTTCAGCGCGACCGTTCAGGCCTGCCGGGTCCTCTTCGGCAACCCGGGCGTGTCGACGTCGGACGCCTGGCCCATGCACCACCCGGTGTGGGCCTCGCTGATCTGGTCGCTGGTCATCTTCGCGGTCTTCCGCACCCTGGCGGTCCGCAAGTACCGGTCGGCCGCGGCCTGACCCGGCCGGTCACCGACAGCCGCCGATTCCCCGGCCGCAGGACGCGGCCGGGGAATCGGCGGCTGTCGCACATCCGGTTTCAGCCCTTGAACGGCTCGGCCTTGAGGATCTTCACCGTGGCCGTCTTGCCGTTCGGCAGTTCGTAGTCGGCGTTCTCGCCGACCTTCTTGCCGATCACACCAGTGCCCAGCGGCGACTGGGGGGAGTACGTCTCGAAGTCCGAGCTCGCGTACTCGCGGGAGGCGAGCAGGAACGTCATCGTGTCGTCCTCGTCACCGTCGAAGGCGATCGTCACGACCATGCCGGGAGCCGCTTCGCCGGTGGCCGCGGGGGCCTCGCCGACCTTCGCGTGTTCGAGCAGCTGGGTCAGCTGGCGTACGCGCAGCTCCTGCTTGCCCTGCTCCTCCTTGGCCGCGTGGTACCCGCCGTTCTCGCGCAGGTCACCCTCCTCGCGGGCGGCCGCGATCTTGGTGACGATCTCCGAGCGTGCGGGACCCGACAGATACTCCAGCTCAGCCTTCAGCTGGTTGTACGCCTCCTGGGTCAGCCAGGTGACGTTTTCGCTGGTCTGGGTCACTGGTGCTCCTCGTAGGTACCGGAAATACAAAGCATCGCCCTACCCAGAAGGATGTGCCTCCAGGGGCGGGCGAAACCACGAGCCTAACAATTCACGAGCCGAAGGGGGAGGACCGCAGCGTAAGGGGGAGGACCGAAGCGTCAGGAGCCGGTCTGGCAGCCGACGAGCTCGACGCTGGTGGCCCTGGACGTGGTCCGCACGGTCACGACCTGGTCGATCCGCTTCTCGTCCTGGTCGAACCTGGCGTCCTTGCGGCCGACCTCGTCACCGTCGGTGGCCCGCAGGCGCAGGGTGCAGGTGCCGTGGAGCCCGGCGTCCTTGCGGACGGTCAGATGGACGTCGACCGCGTGGTTCGACGCGATGTCCCAGGCGATGACCTCACCGCTGATGGAATTGCCGCCGATGGACTGGTAGCCGAACCAGCCGACGATCCCGATCACCACGGCGCCGAGCACCGCTCCGATGATCTTCAGCTTGCGGTCCGCGCGCTCGTCCGCCGAGCGGCCGTACCGGCCCTCGGGAAGCTGTTCGCCAACCGCCGTCATGATCGTTCCTCCAGTGCAGGGGATCCCGGAATTTTCCGTCCCCTCAGTCGGTCACTATAGAAGCCGCCGATTGCGACGAATCACTGAGGATCCTGTCTTGACTGAGCAGCTTCGCCTGATGGCCGTCCACGCCCACCCCGACGACGAGTCGAGCAAGGGTGCGGCGACCATGGCCAAGTACGTGTCCGAGGGGGTGGACGTGCTGGTCGTGACCTGCACCGGAGGCGAGCGCGGCTCCATCCTCAATCCCAAACTCCAGGGTGACGCCTACATCGAGGAGAACATTCACGAAGTCCGCAAGCGGGAGATGGACGAGGCCCGCGAGATCCTCGGGGTCGACCAGGCCTGGCTGGGCTTCGTCGACTCGGGCCTGCCCGAGGGCGACCCGCTGCCTCCGCTGCCCGAGGGCTGCTTCGCGCTGGAGGACGTCGACGTGGCCGCGGGGCGGCTGGTGCGGCTGATCCGGGAATTCCGGCCGCAGGTCATCACGACGTACGACGAGAACGGCGGATACCCGCACCCCGACCACATCATGACCCACCAGGTCTCGATGGTGGCGTTCGAGGCGGCCGCGGACACCGGGAAGTACCCCGAGGCCGAATTCGGCCCGGCTTTCCAGCCGCAGAAGCTCTACTACAACCAGGGCTTCAACAAGCCGCGCACCGTGGCCCTGCACGAGGCGCTGCTGGCGCGCGGCCTCGAGTCGCCGTACGCGGAGTGGCTGGAGCGCTGGAAGCAGTTCGAGCGCGCCGAACGCACCCTGACCACGCACGTTCCCTGCGCGGACTTCTTCGAGATCCGGGACAAGGCGCTCATCGCGCACGCCACGCAGATCGATCCGGACGGTGGCTGGTTCCACGTCCCGATGGAGATCCAGCAGGAGATCTGGCCGACCGAGGAGTACGAGCTCGCGAAGTCCCTCGTGCCGACATCCCTCCCCGAGGACGACCTCTTTGCGGGCATCCGGGACAATGCCTAGTTATGAGCGCTAGCCAGGCATTGACGCACCTCGTCCCTCTGGCCGAGGTCGACGACAACAAGGTGACTCCCGGGCTTCTCGGCTTCCTCGTCTTCGCGGCCCTGGCCGTGGGGGTGTGGCTGCTGATGAAGTCCATGAGCCGGCACATGGGCCGGGTGGCCTTCAAGGAGGCCCCGGAGCCGCAGACCGAGCCGGCGCGGCCGGCCGGGACCGAGGGCAAGCAGGGCTGAGGCCTCCGGGGCCCCGCCCCGCCGGCCCCCGGGGACCCCGGTCCCCGACCGCCGGCCCCCCATCACCGGACGGGCTGCGACAGTGCCCGCCCGGTGATGGAGCGCGCGTACGGCCGGAGGGTGTGGTGCGCCGGAGCACGCGGCGGGCCGCCGCCGCTTCCGGGCCGCGCCGCCCGCCGTCGCCGCGGTCCGGCGGCGGCCCTTCCGGGCTGCCGCCGTGGCCGCGCTGCCCACCGGCGAAGGGCCGCTGTTTCCGGCGGCCCGCCGGCTACCGCCGCGCCACCGACAGCGGTACGCCCATGATCTCGCGGGCGTTCCGGCCCGGCACCATGCCGAGCAGCCAGGCCTGCCAGCCGTCGTCCAGTGACACACCGCGCTCCAGGACCAGGGCGTACGCCTCCGCGCAGTCGGCGAGACCGGGGTCACGGGCCGGGTGCTCCGCCCGGATCAGCTGGGCGAGCTCCTCAGCGGCCACCGCGGTGCCCACCTCCGAGCCGCCCGGCGACGCGTACGGCAGCAGCGTGCAGCGCAGGAAACGGGCCCAGTCGCCGCCCCTTCCGTCGTCGTACGTCGCGAACAGCGCCGCCGCCTCGTCGCAGAGCCCGAGCGCCTGGGCCGCGCGGCCGTTGCCCGCGTCGATCAGGGCCAGCTCCAGACAGGTCCACGCCTCACCGTGCGCCACCCCGATCCGGTGGAAGTCGGTCCGCGCGTCGACCAGCAGCTGGCGGGCGAAACCGCTGTTGCGGAGGTTGCCCGTCTGCGCCGCGCGCTGGTCACGGGTGACCCGCCCCGAGTGGTGGCGGGCGCAGGCCAGCCCGTACACGTCCCGCATCCGCGAGAACATCGTCCGGGCCCGCTCCAGCTCCCGTACCGCCTGGTCGCGGTCGCCGTGCTCCTCCAGGGCCTGCCCCAGGTAGTAGAGCGTCCAGGCCTCGCCCCGGGCGTCCTCGTTGTCCCGGTGGCGGGAGAGCGCCTGGCGCAGCTGGTCCACCGCGACCGACGCGTCACCGTCGACCAGTCTGGCGCGGGCCAGCTGGGTCATCGCCCAGGCCTCGCCGCGCCCGTCCCTGGTCTGCCCGTACGCGTCGAGGGCCGTGCGCAGTTCCTCGTCGGCCCGCACCACGTCGCCCAGGCGCAGACAGAGCTGGCCCAGCTGGAAGTGCGTCCACGCCTCGCCGTGCAGCGAGTCGCTCTCCTGGTGCAGGGTGAGCGCCGTCGAGAGCAGCGTCAGTGCCTCCGGCAGATGCGCCAGATCGCGCTCCACCGCCGCCAGCGCGTGCAGCGACCAGGCGCGGTCCGCCGCCAGCTCCGGCGCCGCCTGGAGTGCGAGGGCCTCCCGCAGCCGCGCCGCCGCCTCGGTCAGATTCCCCTGGTGGTGCAGGGTGATGCCGAGCGAGCAGAGCGCGAGCGCCTCGCCCGCCCCCTGCTGCGCCTCGTGGTAGAGGTCGACGACCGAGGTCAGGGTCGTACGCGCCGTGTCCAGCTCGCCGAGCTGACGGGCCGCGATCCCCGTACGCCACTGCACCGACCTGGCGAGGAGCCCCTGCCCGACGGACTGCGTCAGCTCGCTGATCTCGCCCAGCCGGTAGAGGTCGCCGCGCAGCAGGCAGTAGTCGCAGAGCGCGCCCAGCAGATGCAGCACCACGTCCTGGCCGACGCCCTCCGCCTGGCGCAGCGCGGAGGTGATGAAGCTCGACTCCTCGTCCAGCCAGCGCAGCGCCGCGTCCAGTGAGGCGAAGCCGTGCGGCCCGAACTGGCCCGCCCGGGTGGAGAGTTTGCCGTCCACCAGCCGGATGACCGCGTCTGCCAGTTCGGCGTAGCTCTGGATCAGCCGCTCCTGCGCGGCCGTGCGCTCCTCCGGCTGCTCCTCTTCCTCCAGCCTGGCCTGCGCGAACGTCCGTACCGAGTCGTGCAGCCGGTAACGGCTGCCGCGCACGTGGTCGATCAGGCCGGCCCGCGACAGCAGGGTCAGCAGCCGCCGGGCCTCCTGGTCGTCGGCGGCCAGCAGCGCCGCGGCGGCGGCCGCGCCCAGACTGGCGCGCCCGGCCAGCGCCAGCCGGCGCAGCAGCCGCCGCCCCTGCTCGGGCTGGTCGCTGTAGCGCAGGGCGAGCGCCCGCTCGACCGGGGCGAGGTGCCGGTACGCGCCGAGGTGCCCGGCGAGTTCGCGCGTCGACCGCCGGCCGAGCGAGGAGCCCGCCACCCGCAGCGCCAGGGGCAGCCCGCCGCACAACTCCGCGACGAGGTCGGTCGATTCGGCGTCGTACGGGCTCTCCGGCTCCTCCGCCGTCTCCCGCAGCAGCTCCTCCGAACCCGCCGCGTCCAGCGCCCCCACCGGCAGCTGGTGCACCCAGGCCCGGATGTCGCCGGGCAGTTCGAGCGGGGCGCCCGACGTCACCAGGATCAGGCTGTCCGAGCGCTCCGGCACCAGGGCACGCACCTGCGCCGGATCCGACGCGTCGTCCAGCACGACGGTGACGGCCAGCCCGGTCAGATGCTGGTGGTACAGCTCGCTCAGCCGCTTCAACTGCTGCTCGGGGGAAGAGCGTTCCCGGAAGAGCAGCTGCTCGCGCGGCGCGCCGAGCCGGTTGAGCAGATGGAGCAGCGCGTCCCTGGTCGACAGGGGCGGCTCGTCCCGGGTCGCGCCGCGCAGATCGACCACGCACGCCCCGCGGAACTGGTCCTTGAGCTGGTGCGCCGCGCGTACGGCCAGGGTGGTGCGCCCCGAGCCCGGGGCGCCGTGCAGCACCACGACGGTCGGCCGGGTCTCGGTGGAGGCGCGGGCCGCGTGCACCCACTGGGCGATCCGCGCCATCTCCGTGCGGCGCCCCGCGAACGGCCCGTCCGCCTCGGGCAGCTGGCCGAACGACTGGTCGAGCGTGGACCGCCTGCGCGCGGCGGCGCTCTTGTCGGTGCCGCGCAACTGCGGCGGCACCGTGCTCTTCGTCTTCTTCTGGGGCGCGGCGAGCATCCGCTGCTGGTCCAGGTACGGGCGGATGCCCCGCACTTCCAGCGCGGTCAGCCACTGGAGCCGCAGCTGCTCGGCGCCGCCGGGCTGCCCCTGGGCCCCGGCTCTGCGGTGGGCCGCGGGCCAGTGCGCCGCGGTCACCCTGGCCACGGTGGCGGCGGCCCCGGCGACGGCGACGACCACGCCCGAGCCGGCCGCGGTACCGCCGCCGGTCCCGAGGGCGAGGTCCGCACCGCACGCGGCGATGGCGGCAACCACGGTGACCAGCGCGGGGGTTGCGAGGGACGCGCGGTTGAAGTGCGCGGAGAGCGGATGCTGCTCGGCCTGCGCCGCGTCCAGTGCGCGGGTGTACGCGGCATACTCGTCGGCGGCGCTCCCGGCCAGCGCGTCGAGCGCACCACGCCCGCGCGCCAGCAGCGTCCCGCCGTCGGCCCGGCCACCCGCCCGCCGCACCTCTTCCTCCACGGCGCGCGCCAACAGCCGCTCTGCTTCAGCCCGATGGCCGTCCCGCATATGCATTCCCCCTCCGGGATACTCCGTTCGGAAGGCAAGTGTCCTGCGCGGGGCGCCGGAACGCGAGGGAACCGGGCCGGGGACCGGGAAGTGGTGCGGGTCCGGCGTGGTGGCGGGCGTGCGGCGGGGGCGGTCGCGCAGCGGCGCGCGCCCGGGCGCGCTGGACGCATGGCTTGTTGCGAGGTCAGGAAATCTTCCAGCCCGGTCAGACGGTTCCCAGATCGACCGTGACGGAGAAGGGCGCGGCAGCCTTGATCACACCGGTGAACACCTCGCCGTCCCGGTATGTCTTGCTGGCGAGGTCGAGAACGTAGGTGTAGACGAGTGGGACCCCGGTGGCGGCCTGTTCGATTCGCCAGTAGAAGGGGATGCCGGCCCTCGCGTACTGGTCCACCTTCACGACCCGGTCGGTGGTCTCCGAGCCCGGTGACACGACCTCGGCCACCAGCAGCACATGCTCCGGGCGGGTGGGCGTGAGGTCGAGCGTTTCAGCCCGGTACACGACGACATCCGGGCGCCGGTTGGTGAGCGGCACATCCTGCAGGCGGACGTCGAAGTCCGTGTCCGCGTTCCAGTCCTCGCCCGCCGCGGAGTCCAGGGCATTGGCCAGGATCCGGGCCGGCCGGTTGGGCCGCTTGGACGCACTCGGGCTCACGACGACCATCCCGTCCACGATCTCAATGCCGGCGCACTGCTCCTCGGACCAGGAGTCGTACTGCTCCGCGCTGATCTGCGCGTGCATCCATGCGGGCGCCACCGTCTCGGGGGTCATGGCGTACCTCCTTCGAGGATGCTCGACAATCCCGGTGCTCCTCGGCTCAGCGTAATGTCCCGTGCCGCCAGGGCGCCCGATTCGCATGTGAGCGGCTTCCCGGTCTCCGGGCCGGCCCACTGACCGCCAGGTCTGCGGGGCGGGGCGCTCTCTCTGCCCGGGGCCCGATTTGCCGGGCCGCCGGGAGCGACATGAGAGGGTGATCGCTGTGAACCGATTGGCTGGTACAAGCTCGCCGCTCCGGCTCCATCGCGGCCCACACGCACAAGTACGGCTCGGCCAAACGGCCCTTCAAACTGACCGACGGACGGGCCTGGACCGTTGACCTGGACAAGCTGCCCGAGCCCGAGTCGGACGCCTGCTGACTGTGCAGCGGAGTTCGGCTCGCACCCTGAGGCCGGGGGTGTCGTACGCGTGCCTGGTGCTACCGCTCCGTACGGCACAGGAACAGCCAGCCCAGTACAGCCAACGCGAGCGTCTGCACGAGAGAAGTGAGTACGAGCAGAAGCCGAGCGGTGGGAGAGCACCAGAACGCGATCGTGCAGACCATCGGCAGGATCAGGTACGTGAACAGGTCCACCGCGGTCTGAAGCCGCTTGCGCATGGTGCGGCCCGCAACGTTTCGGTGGTAGACCTCCCAGCCGAACACCGTTCCCTGGGCGGAGGAGAGTTCCCCCAGACGCGGCCCCAGTTGGTCGCGAACGTAGTAGCCGATCGCCGAGATCTTCTCGTCATTGACCAGGTAGGTCCAGCCCAGGATCAGGCAGATCGCGGGGGCGGAGAGCAACAGTCGGGACTGTCCGCTGTGGACGGTGACCGCCACGACCGCGGTGACCGCGGCGAGCGTGAAGTAGAGCAGGTTGTCGCGGAACCCTATGCGGGTCTTCTGTTCCTCCTTGAGGCGGTCGTACTCGGCCAGCAGGACTTTGCTCTCGGTGACATCGTCCATGGAGGTCACAGCCATTCCTGTGCTCGATTCCAGGATCAGCCGACGACCTGGAAGGGCGTCAGATTGTCGGGGTTGTGCCGTTCGATCCAGTCCTTCCCGTCCGCCGCGATCCCTTCCAAGAGGCGGAAAGTATGGGTGAAGCCGGCCGCGCTGAGACTGATCTCGGAAATCTCCCGGGCGCTCTCGTCCGGTGCCAGTTGATGGGCATCGGCGTCCTTGACACGGATCTTCCGGGCTGGTCCGTTGGTGAGGACGAGTTCCAGGTCGTAGCCGACATCCGCGTTCTCCGTCACCTGCACCGAGGACAGTGCGTCGAACCGGTAGTTGCTCCGCTGCTCGTTCCTGCGCGTCGAGTCGACGAACTTGAACTCGGAGCTGATCTCGCGGATGCCGTCCCGGGTGAACAGAAACAGGCGGATGACGTAGTGCGAGTACCGCCACGGGCCGCCCCGGACCCGGGCTCGTCTGTAGGAGGGCGCCGGGGCCACCAGGATGGTGTGCGTGATCAGGTCCCGCCAGGCGAGCCGGTGGTGCTGCAGCGCCTCATCCACGAACGAAGTCTTGTCGCAGGTGAGCCAGGTCTCCATCTCCCGCTCGCTGGGGCGGGTCTCGTCCAGGAATGCCTTCCAGCGCTGATGAGCCTTCTGCCGTGCGGCCAGCTCCTCCTGGTACTCCCGAGCATCCCGGGCCACTCGGTGTCTTTCACGCCGGAGCTCCAGCCACAGCTGAACGGCCGCGTGCCCCGACCAGGTCGCACCGAGCAATGCCAGAAACGCCCACAGTGGCCGCGGCTGGGCAGCACCCGACACCGCCGTGCCGAACGCTGACAGAGCCACGGCGCCGAGAACAACGAGGGCTGCCACGGTCAGGACCTTCGTCCTGGCCGGCGTCCGGTCCAGGCGGTGTCGATCGAAGAGGGTGCCGTAGCTCTGGCGGTTCCTGCTCTCCTCGGCGAGGTACCGGATCAGCCAGGTGACCCGGTCCACACTGATCCGACTCTCCCGGTAGAGGTCCGCGATCTCGGCGGCGAGGCCGCTGCGGACCTCAGCGGTGTGTGCGAGCCAGGCTTCCGGCGTGAATCCGTGGGGTGTGCGGACGCTGAAGTAGTGATCGAACTTGCTGTGGACGCGTTTGGTGAACCCGTCCTCGGCAGGTGCGGGACCGTGCGGCTGTGGGGCGCCGCCCCCGGTCGTGTGGTCCGGCCGGGGTTCCCGGCCCCGCCACTGGACGCCGTAGCGGGCCGCGGTGCGGCCCGCGCCGACTGCCACCAGTGACTCGAAGACCGCCTGGGCCGGGTGCGCGATCCATGCCAGGGCCCCGAGGACGGCACTGCTGACCACGAACAGGACCAGCCGGAGCGGGAGGGCCGCCCGGGTAGTGCCAGCGGCGTCAGTGCTCAGGCGGGGGAGTACGGCACGCGCCCCGATGGGGGAGGGCTCGAAATAGGCCCAGACCCGTCCGACCCGGTCGTTGCCGAAGCGCTCCGCCCCAGCCCCTTCGAGGGTTTCCGCCCACAGGTCGTCCTTCAGGCCTCCGGTGAGCATGAGGTCGAGGTGGCGAAGGATCGCATCATGCTGGCGGGACGGCAGGTCCTGCAGCTGCTTCAGTACAGGTCCGGTCGCTCCGCTCGCGGTGCCGAGCGCCGCCAGCAGGTCGAAAGTGACACGCATGGCGTCCTTCCACTGGTCCTCGGCGTAGGCCCCCACGAGCCCGGAGGCGTGGCGCAGCCGCTGGACCTCTTCGACGCTGAGGTCGTGGTAGGTGCGTGCGCTGAGCATGGCGAGCACCCAGTGGAAGCGAACCTCCGCGTTGTGGTAGCCGTGGGCGATCGCGTCCGTGATCATTTCTCGGGCACGACTGGGAATTCCGTCTTCCAGAAGCCGCACGCCCACCCTGTACTTCTCCTGCGGCGAAGCATCCGGGTGGACGAAGTAGACGTTGGAGTTGTGTACGGTCTCTGCCTGGATCCCGATGGTGGAGTCGTACGCGGCCGAGCCGTACGTGGCACCGTTGCTGTCGCTCATGCCCGGTCACCAACTGTCGCGACCAAGGGGGCCAGCTCGGCCATCAGTGCAGGGCACTCCACGACCAGTCCGCGCAGTCTCCTGAGCGTCATGGTCGCCCGCTTCGACGAATCGGGGGTGTTTTCGCCGGCCGACCGGAGGGCGGAGTCCAGGTCGGCCAGGGCCTCCCGGTACGTGTCCTCATCGAGGGCGTCTTCAGCATGGTGCCGCCTCAAACTTCCGCGGAAACGGTTGAGCGTCGCGATCAGGTTCACCGGGCCGGACTCCTGCGGAGCCGTGTTCATGTGAACGCTGCTGCCCGTGACCGAGCCAGCCATGATGCCGACGGTGCTGTTGTGAGTGGTGTTGCTGACGTGTCGGCCGAGCCGGTCGGCCGAAGGGGCCTTGCCGTCCCGAGGCACCGGGGCCTCCTCCTGTTCCGCTGTCAGTTCCACCGCCAGCCGGATGGCGAACGCCGCCGCGTTCGCTGCGGCCTGCGGCTGCCAGTTGCGGTCGTCCGTGCTGTTCTTCGTGCCGTCCGCCCGGTCGCTGATTCCCCGAATGATGGCCACCGGGGCCCCGTTGAGATGGCCGGCCTGCGCCACACCGGCCGCCTCCATCTCGATGGCGAGTGCGTCGTTGTAGTGCTGCCGGATCCACTTCGCTTCGGCCGAGATCCTTGAGTTCTGGACGATCTCGCCGGCGGCGACCGCCCCGAAGCGAACCTGTGGCGCGTCCTCGTGACCGGAGGCGGAATCCGCCCAGTCGTCCAAGCGGGCCAGGTGCGAGGCGAGCTGGCTGATGCCGTGCGGTGCTTCCCACACCCGCGGGCGTGCTTTGAGCCCGTCGTCCTCGCTGGTCCCACCGTGGTATGCGTACACGTGTGACGCCATGACGACGTCACCCAGCCTGGTGGCGTCCCATAAAGCGCCGGCGACCCCGACGAACAGCACGGCCACCGGCGAGAACTCCTGAATCGCGCGTTCGGCGATCACCGCGGCGGAATGGTTCCCCTTGCTCGTCAGGCCGAGCGCGACACGGCACGACGTACCCTGCACGGTTCCCACTTCGAACCGGGTACCACGCTCATGGCGGTGCATCTGCGGACTCGCCAGCTTCTGACGTACGGCCTGATACTCGAGATTGAGGGCGGTGAGAATCACCATCGGGCCTTTCGACATCTATTCCTCTTTCCCTCTCGTGTTCTCTTCCGTTGCGGGCGGCGCGGGGCGGATCAGCGGTGGGAACAGCACGGTCTTCGGACCGGCCCGGTACAGCTGTGCAGGCCGTCCGCCCGTGCTCTTGCGGTCCGTACCGACGGGGAGGATGAATCCCTTCGCGGCCTGGACCTTGCGGTAGAAATTGCGAGTGTCGAGTGCGGTGCCCCAGACGGCCTCGTACACCTGTTGTAGCTCTGCGATGGTGAATTCCGCCCCGCAGAAGGCCGTGGCCAGCGATGAGAACTCAAGCTTGGTACGCGCGTGTTCGATCCCGTCCGTTGCGATTCGGCGGTGGTCGAAGGCGAGTTCCACCCTTCCCGACAGCACGGCGTGCGCGGGAACCCACGCGGCATCGGTGGCATCCGTCCCCGCGACCGGGTCGGGCAGTCCCGGCGCGATCGCCAGGTGTGCCACGGAGACGACTCGGCCCCGGGGGTCGCGACCCGATTCCCCGTACACGCCCAGCTGTTCAAGGTGGACCCAGCGGGACGCCAGAGCCGTTTCCTCGCCCAGTTCGCGGTGAGCGGCATCCAGGATCTCCTCACCGTCGTGGTTCAGGAATCCTCCGGGCAGGGCGGACATACCGCAGAAGGGGTCTTCGCCCCGCTCCACCAGGAGGACGTGCAGGTGGCCCTCCCGCAGCGTCAGGATCACGAGATCGACCGTCAGTAAGACAGGGGGAGGTGACCACGCGTCATGTTGCATGTGTGGCACGGTACTTCAGTTACTGTCACTTGCACAAGAAGGGGGTCGGGACTTGCTGTCGCGTTCGATCCCACGGTCCCAGCGCGGGTGGCGGGAGTGTGCGGACGGGCCGGCGGGACCCCGCCGGTCCGCTGGGTTTCGGGGTTCCCACGGCCGGTGCTGCGATACTGCCCGCATGGTGAACCGCCTGGCCGATGCCATGTCCCCGTACCTGTTGCAGCACGCCGACAACCCGGTCGACTGGTGGCCGTGGTCGCCCGAAGCATTCGAGGAGGCAGGGCGGCGCGATGTGCCCGTTCTGCTGTCCGTCGGCTACTCCGCGTGCCACTGGTGCCACGTCATGGCCCACGAGTCCTTCGAGGACGGGCCGACCGCCGCCTACCTCAATGAGCACTTCGTCCCGGTCAAGGTCGACCGGGAGGAGCGCCCGGACATCGACGCCGTCTACATGGAGGCCGTCCAGGCCGCCACCGGCCAGGGCGGCTGGCCGATGACCGTGTTCCTCAACGCCGAGGCCCAGCCGTTCTACTTCGGTACGTACTTCCCGCCCGAGCCCCGGCACGGCATGCCGTCCTTCCAGCAGGTGCTCGAAGGTGTCACGGGCGCCTGGACCGACCGGCGCGGTGAGGTGGACGAGGTCGCCGCCAAGGTGGTGGAGGACCTGGCGGGGCGCTCCCTCGCACATGACGCGGCCGGGCCGCCCGGTGCGGACGACCTCGCGCGGGCGCTCCTCGCGCTGACCCGGGAGTACGACGCCAAGAACGCCGGGTTCGGCGGCGCGCCCAAGTTCCCGCCGTCGATGGCCGTCGAGTTCCTGCTGCGCCACCACGCCCGTACCGGCTCCGACGGGGCGCTCCAGATGGCCGCCGACACCTGCGAGGCGATGGCGCGCGGCGGGATGTACGACCAGCTCGGCGGCGGGTTC
The DNA here is from genome assembly GCF_041438865.1 of Streptomyces sp. NBC_01471. Lineage (NCBI taxonomy): Bacteria > Bacillati > Actinomycetota > Actinomycetes > Kitasatosporales > Streptomycetaceae > Streptomyces > Streptomyces sp. NBC_01471. Next base: position 2,695,390 of record NZ_CP109450.1, on the reverse strand, counting down.
GCCCGGTACTCCGTCGACCGGGAGTGGCGGGTGCCGCACTTCGAGAAGATGCTCTACGACAACGCCCTCCTCTGCCGGGTGTACACGCACCTCTGGCGGACCACCGGATCGGATCTGTCGCGCCGGGTGGCCCTGGAGACCGCCGACTTCATCGTCACCGAACTGCGCACCCCTGAGGGCGGGTTCGCCTCGGCGCTGGACGCCGACAGCGAGGACGCGGACGGCCGGCACGTCGAGGGGGCCTACTACGTATGGACCCCGGCCCAGCTGCGCGAGGCGCTGGGCGAGCAGGACGGCGAGCGGGCCGCGCTGCTGTACGGGGTCACCGAGGAGGGCACGTTCGAGGAGGGCTCGTCCGTCCTCCAGCTGCCGGGCGACGACGCCCCCGCCGGGCTGCGCGAGCGGCTGCTCGCCGCGCGGAGTTCGCGGACCCGGCCCGGCCGGGACGACAAGGTCGTCGCGGCCTGGAACGGGCTGGCTGTCGCGGCCCTCGCCGAGGCCGGTGCCTGCTTCGACCGCCCCGATCTGGTCGAGCGCGCCACCGAGGCGGCCGACCTCCTGGTACGTCTGCACATGGACGACGGAGCCCGGCTCTCCCGTACGTCCAAGGACGGCCGGGCCGGCGCCAACTCCGGTGTCCTGGAGGACTACGCCGATGTCGCCGAGGGATTCCTCGCGCTGGCCGGGGTGACCGGGGAGGGGGTCTGGCTGGAGTTCGCCGGGTTCCTGCTCGATCTCGTACTCGACCAGTTCACGGGCGAGGACGGCTCGCTCTACGACACGGCACACGACGCGGAGCCGCTGATCCGCCGCCCCCAGGACCCGACGGACACCGCGACCCCCTCGGGCTGGACCGCCGCCGCCGGAGCGCTGCTCTCGTACGCCGCGCACACCGGCTCCGAGGCTCACCGCACCGCCGCCGAACGGGCGCTCGGGGTGGTCAAGGCGCTCGGCCCGCGTGCGCCGCGCTTCATCGGCTGGGGGCTCGCGGTGGCGGAAGCCGCCCTCGACGGGCCGCGCGAGGTGGCGGTCGTGGGGCCCGCCGGCGACCCGGGGACGTCGGCCCTGCACCGCACGGCCCTGCTCGCCACGGCGCCGGGCGCGGTGGTAGCGGTGGGGGAGAGCGGCAGCGACGAGTTCCCGCTGCTCGTGGACCGGCCGCTGGTCGACGGGCGCCCCGCCGCGTACGTCTGCCGGAACTTCACGTGCAGCGCGCCGACGCCCGATCCGGACGTACTGGCGGAGCAGTTGGGCGGGGGCCAGCAGGACGCGTAGCGCAGGCACGTAGCGGCAGCTGTGGCCGGGACCCGTCACCTTCGGAGCGAAGGGGCGTGGGTCCCGGCCACAGTTGTGCGCGGTGCCGGGCCGTCAGTAGGCGACCAGTGAGATCGCCACGTACTGCGCGATGAACGCGGCCAGCGTCAGCGAGTGGAACACCTCGTGGAAACCGAACCAGCGCGGCGACGGGTTCGGGCGCTTGAGCGCGTAGATCACGCCGCCCGCGCTGTAGAGCAGTCCGCCGACGACGACGCAGACGAGGACGGCCACCCCGCCCGCCCGCATGAAGTCGGGCAGGAAGAAGACCGCGGCCCACCCCATCGCGATGTAGCAGGGCGTGTACAGCCAGCGCGGCGCGCCGACCCAGAAGACCCGGAAGGCGATCCCGGCGAGTGCCGCTCCCCAGACCGCCCAGAGCAGCGGGGCCGCTGTCGACCCGGGCAGCAGGAGCAGCGTCAGCGGTGTGTAGGTGCCCGCGATGATCAGGAAGATGTTCGCGTGGTCGAGCCTGCGCAGTACGGCCTCGCCGGTGCGGCCCCAGGTGCCGCGGTGGTAGACCGCGCTCACCCCGAAGAGCATGCAGGCCGTGAGGATGTAGATCGCGCAGGCGACGCGTGCGCGGGTGGAGTCCGCGAGGGCCACGAGCGCCAGCCCCGCGACGATCACGGCCGGGAACATCCCTGCGTGCAGCCAGCCGCGCAGTCGGGGCTTCACCGGCTGCGCGCTCTGCGGGGCGAGCGCGGTCGGTTCTGGGACGGCGGAAGTCATATGCCGATGCTACCTACGTACCCGTAGGTTCCGCGGTGCCTGGTGGGCCTTACCCGTGCCGGCGGGGACGACGGCCGTTCCGTCCGAGTGGCGACGCTCACATGAGAGACCCCCTGGACAGATGGGCGGAAGGCGCGGATCATCAGATGAGTGCGAGCGGCACCGGATGAGCGGCTACGAAGCATCCGGGCCGTGGCCCCCAAGGGGCAAACCAACCCTCAGCCCTCACATACGTGCATTGGAGCAATCGTGGCGCGCGACATCGCGGCTCCCGCTGTCCTCCCGACCGAGCACCAGGAACTGATCTCGTGGGTGAACGAGATCGCCGAGCTGACGCAACCGGACAGTGTGGTCTGGTGTGACGGATCCGAAGCCGAGTACGAGCGCCTGTGCGGTGAACTCGTGGCCAAGGGGACCTTCCGGAAACTCGACCCGGTCAAGCGCCCGAACTCCTACTACGCCGCGTCCGACCCGTCGGACGTCGCTCGCGTCGAGGACCGTACGTTCATCTGCTCCGCCAAGGAGGAGGACGCCGGTCCGACGAACCGCTGGAAGGCCCCGGCGGAGATGCGCGAGATCTTCTCCGGCTCCGGCGGCCGGGGCGGTGTCTTCCGCGGCTCGATGCGCGGCCGCACGATGTACGTCGTCCCGTTCTGCATGGGCCCGGTCGGCTCGCCGCTGTCCGCGATCGGTGTGGAGATCACCGACTCCGCGTACGTCGCCGTCTCGATGCGCACGATGACGCGCATGGGCCAGGACGTCCTGGACGAGCTCGGCTCCGACGGCTTCTTCGTGAAGGCCGTCCACACCCTGGGCGCCCCGCTCGCCGACGGCGAGGCCGACGTCCCGTGGCCCTGCAACTCCACCAAGTACATCTCGCACTTCCCCGAGGACCGGGAGATCTGGTCGTACGGCTCCGGGTACGGCGGTAACGCCCTGCTCGGCAAGAAGTGCTACGCGCTGCGCATCGCCTCGGTGATGGCGCGGGACGAGGGCTGGCTGGCCGAGCACATGCTCGTACTGAAGCTGACCCCGCCGCGCGGTGAGTCGAAATACGTGGCGGCGGCGTTCCCCTCGGCCTGCGGCAAGACCAACCTCGCGATGCTGGAGCCGACCGTCTCCGGCTGGACCGTCGAGACCATCGGCGATGACATCGCCTGGATGCGCTTCGGTGAGGACGGTCAGCTGTACGCGATCAACCCGGAGGCCGGATTCTTCGGCGTCGCGCCCGGCACGGGTGAGCGGACCAACGCCAACGCCATGAAGACGCTGTGGGGCAACTCCGTCTTCACCAACGTCGCCCTGACCGACGACGGCGACGTCTGGTGGGAGGGGATGACCGAGGAGACGCCCGCGCACCTCACGGACTGGAAGGGCAACGACTGGACGCCCGAGTCCGGCACCCCCGCCGCCCACCCCAACGCCCGCTTCACCACCCCGGCCGGGCAGTGCCCGATCATCGCCCCCGAGTGGGAGGACCCGAAGGGCGTGCCGATCTCGGCGATCCTCTTCGGAGGCCGCCGCGCCTCGGCCGTACCGCTGGTCACCGAGTCCTTCGACTGGAACCACGGCGTCTTCCTCGGCGCGAACGTCGCGTCCGAGAAGACGGCCGCAGCCGAGGGCAAGGTCGGCGAGCTGCGCCGCGACCCGTTCGCCATGCTGCCCTTCTGCGGGTACAACATGGGCGACTACATGGGCCACTGGGTGAAGGTCGGTGCCGACAAGGACCCGGCGAAGCTCCCGAAGATCTACTACGTCAACTGGTTCCGCAAGAACGACGCGGGCAAGTTCGTCTGGCCCGGGTTCGGTGAGAACAGCCGCGTCCTGAAGTGGATCGTCGAGCGCCTGGAGGGCAAGGGCGAGGGCGTCGAGACTCCCATCGGTGTCCTGCCGGCCAAGGGCGCGCTCGACACCACGGGCCTGGACGTCTCGGAGGCCGACATGGACTTCCTGCTCACGGTGGACAAGGAGGTCTGGCGCGAGGAGGCGGCGCTGATCCCGGAGCACCTCAACACCTACGGCGACCACGCGCCGAAGGAGCTGTGGGACGAGTACCGGTCGCTGGTGAAGCGTCTGGGCTGACGCCCGGCGGCTCCCGTCCGGAGCCGCACCGAAGCCACGCGGCGGGTCCACCCGACATCCGCCCTGACCTGTGGGGTCATCCCGGCCCGCCGCGTACGGCCCGGCCCCCGGAACCAGATCTGGTTCCGGGGGCCGGTCTTTTCACGTCCGCTTCTTCGGGTCCGCTTCTTCGTGTCCGCGCGGTGCGGGGAGGTGAGTGGCACCCGGTCCGCGCGCCTCCGCGGCCCGCGAACCGGGGCCGATCAGTGGGCGCCGGCGAGGTGCCGTGCTGCCAGGTGGGCGTCCATCCGCTCCGCCGAGAGGATCGCCGCCGCGGTGTCCGCGCGGGAGGCCGCCACCAGAAGGGCGCGGCCCGCGAGGTGGTGGGCCCGGTCGTGCAGGTCGGCGGGGGTGGCGTTGCTGAGGCCCGCGTGCCGGGTCGGCGGGGTGCCGCGCAACCTGGCCACCTGCTCCGCGATGCGGTCGCCCTCGGCCGCCAGGCCCAGCTCGTCCGTCACGGCGAGGAGCGCGGCCAGATGGCCCGCGAGCTGGATGTCCAGCTCCTCGTCGCGGCTGCGGCGGGGGTAGCCGGCTGCTGCGGACTCCTCGGCCATCGTCTGGACCGACTTGGTGCGGATCGGTTCGTACATGGGATGGCCTCCTCCTCGCGGACAGGACTCCATCCTAGCGTCCTACATTAGATTCTGTCTAAAGTTGAGCCAGGTCGTGACTCGCCGCTGCTCCTGGATCACCTGCCGGTGACCCACCGCTGCTGCCCGTGACTCACTTCTGCCCGTGATCCACGCCCTCGCGGCTCACCGCTGTGAGTAGCCGTCCAGGAAGTTTCCGATCCGGATCACCGCGTCCCCCAGCTCCTTCGCCGCGGGCAGCGTCACGATGCGGAAGTGGTCCGGCTCCGGCCAGTTGAACCCCGTACCGTGCACCACCATGATCTTCTCGGCGCGCAGCAGGTCGAGGACCATCTGGCGGTCGTCCTTCACCTTGTAGACCTTCGGGTCCAGCCGCGGGAAGAGATACAGCGCCCCCTTGGGCTTGACGCACGTCACCCCGGGGATCTGCGTCAGCAACTCGTACGCCGTGTCGCGCTGCTCCAGGATGCGTCCGCCCGGCAGCACCAGGTCATTGATGGACTGCCGCCCGCCGAGTGCCGTTGCCACCGCGTGCTGCGAGGGCATGTTGGCGCAGAGCCGCATGTTCGCCAGGATCGTCAGGCCCTCGATGTACGAGGACGCGTGCGCCTTCGGGCCGCACACCGCCATCCAGCCGGAGCGGAACCCGGCCACCCGGTAGTTCTTGGAGAGGCCGTTGAAGGTGAGGACCATCAGATCGGGGGCGATGGCCGCCGTCGGTGTGTGCGTGGCGCCGTCGTAGAGGATCCGGTCGTAGATCTCGTCCGAGCAGATGGTCAGGGAGTGGCGGCGGGCGATCTCCGTGATGCCGCGCAGCATCTCGTCGTCGTACACCGCGCCCGTCGGGTTGTTCGGGTTGATGACCACGATCGCCTTGGTGCGGTCGGTGATCTTCCGCTCGATGTCGGCGAGGTCAGGCATCCAGTCGGACTGCTCGTCGCAGCGGTAGTGCACGGCCGTGCCGCCCGCCAGCGAGATCGAAGCGGTCCACAGCGGATAGTCCGGGGCGGGGACGAGCACCTCGTCGCCGTCGTCGAGCAGCGCCTGCATCGACATCTGGATCAGCTCGGAGACGCCGTTGCCGAGGTAGATGTCCTCGACGCCCAGCTCGATGCCCTTGGTCTGGTAGTGCTGCATCACCGCGCGGCGCGCGGACAGCAGCCCCTTGGCGTCGCCGTAGCCGTGCGCGTCGCCGAGGTTGCGGAGCACGTCCTCCAGGATTTCCGGCGGGCACTCGAAACCGAAGGCCGCCGGGTTGCCGGTGTTGAGCTTGAGGACGCGATGACCTGCCGCCTCCAGCCGCATGGCCTCCTCGAGCACCGGGCCCCGGATCTCGTAACAGACGTTCGCGAGCTTCGTTGACTGGATCACCTGCATGTCCGCAACCTTACGGTGACATGACCGCGACGGCCCGGTGTTTTCGCCCACAGGGGGGAGCCGGACGGAAGCGGCCCGTCCTGCCGGGGGAGAGGCAGGACGGGCCGCGGTCGGCGGGCGGGGACGGTGGCCGCCGGGCGGCCTCTCAGGCCCCGCCGGGTGTACGCCGGACCGAGCGGCCCGCGAGCACATCCGTGCGCCGGCCGTCCTCGATCACGAAGCGGCCGTCGATCAGGACGTGCGGGATGCCGGTCGGCAGGGTGCGCGGCACCTCGAACGTGGAGCCCGCCGCGACGGTCTCCGGATCGAAGAGGACCAGGTCGGCGCGGTAGCCCTCACGGACCAGGCCGCGGTCCGGCAGCCGCAGCCGGGCCGCCGGGCGCGAGGTGAGATGAGCCACGCACTCCTCCAGCGACAGCACGCCCAGCTCCCGTACGTACCGGCCCAGGTACTGGGGGAAGGTGCCGTACGCGCGGGGGTGCGGCTTGGTCCCCTGGAGGATCCCGTCGCTGCCGCCGGTGTGCACGCGGTGGCGCATGATCCGCCGGACGTTCTCCTCGTGGCCGACGTGCTGGAGGATCGTCGAACCGAGCCGGTCCTCGATCAGCAGCCGCCGCGCCGTCACCCACGGCTCCTCGCCGCGCTCGCGCGCACTGGCCGCGACGGTCCGGCCGACATAGCCGCTCAGCGCGGGGTCGGACACCCCGGAGATCTCGATGGCGTCCCACTCGATGGGCACCCCGTGGCAGCCGTCGGCCCCCTCGACCTCCATGACCTGGCGGATCTTCCGGGCCGTCTCCTCGTCCCGGAGCCGCCCCATGATCGCGTCCGGCCCGCCCTCGCTCGCCCAGCTGGGGAGCATGGCGACGAGCGTCGTGCAGCCCGGGGTGTACGGGTAGGTGTCGAGGGAGATGTCCGCGCCGCCGTCCAGGGCGTCGTCCAGGAGGGCGAGCAGTTCGGGCGCCTTCCCCTTGTTCACGCCGAAGTTCATGGTGGCGTGGGCGAGATGGAGCGCGCAGCCCGCGGCGCGGGTGAGGCCGACCATCTCCCGGTACGCCTGGAGCGCGCCCGCTCCGTAACTGCGGTGGTGCGGGCAGTAGTAGCCGCCGTAGGAGGCCACCACCCGGCACAGCTCGGTGAGTTCGGCGTCGTCCGCGTACATGCCCGGGGTGTAGGTGAGCCCCGACGACATGCCGACGGCGCCCTGCTCCATGCCCTCGGCGACCAGCTGCTTCATCCGCTCGGTCTCGGCCGGGGTGGCGGGCCGGTCGTCCCAGCCCATCGCGTACATCCGCAGGGTGCCCTGCGGGATCAGGTACGCCGCGTTCACCGCGATGCCCCGGTCGAGCCGGTCCAGATAGCCGCCGACGGTGTGCCAGTCGAAGTCGATGTCCGCGCCGTCGCCGTTCCACCCGGTGATGGCCCGGCGGACCTCGGCGCGGGTGCGGTCGTCGACCGGCGCGTACGACAGGCCGTCCTGGCCGAGGACTTCCAGCGTCACGCCCTGTGCGGCCTTCGCCTCGTGACCCGGGTCGCGCAGCAGCGCCAGGTCGGAGTGGGCGTGCATGTCGATGAAGCCGGGCGACAGGGCGAGCCCGTGCGCCTCCACCACCCTTGGTGCGCCGGGCCGTTGGCCGGACCCCTCGCGGACGATGGATGTGATGCGGCCGCCGTCGACGGCGACGTCGGCGCGGTACGAGTCGCCGCCGGTTCCGTCCACCACCCTCACGTCGCGGATGACGAGATCCATGGCTCCTGCTCCCTTGCCCTGTTGCTCTGCTGCCCGGCTCGCCGGCCGCTAGAAGTACGTGCGGATGTAGTCCGTCACCGTGCCGTCCGCCTCGACGAGCGGGATCAGCTGCCACTTGTCGAAGGAGGTGCAGGGGTGCGAGAGCCCGAGCCCCACCCAGTCGCCGACCTCAAGGCGTGCCTCGGCGGTGGTGCGCAGCCAGCCGTGCTGGTCGGAGAGGCCGGTGAGCGTGATGCCGGCGGCCGGGCGGACCTCGCCGGTGCGCCCGTCGCGGACGGCCTGCGCCTGCGGCAGGTCCAGGTCGTACGCCGCGTCCCGCTTGCCCGCGTTGACGAACGCCTGTTCCCCGGTGGGCCGCGAGACGACCTGCGCCCAGAGCCGGAAGGCCGGCTGGAGCGCGCCCTCGGACGGCACCCGGTTGAAGGGCGTCAGATGCTTGTAGTGGCCGTCGTCGTGCGAGACGTAGGCGCCCGAGCGCAGCAGCTTCAGTACGGGGACGGAGAGTGCGGGCACCTCGGCGAAGACGTCGGCCACCGCGTCGAACCAGGCGCTGCCGCCCGCGCTCAGCACGATCTCGTCGACGCCCGCGAAGCGGCCCGCCCGGTCGAAGTCGGCGGCGAGCGCGACGAGTCGGCGCAGCCAGGCGCTCACCCTCTCGGTGTCGGCGTCGGGCACTTCGCCCTCGTAGCCGGCGACGCCCACCAGCCGCAGCGTGTCCGTCGCGGCCACCGCGTCCGCCACGGCCGCGCACTCGGCGGGGGTCCGCACGCCGGTCCGCGCGCCGTCGCCCGCACCCAGCTCGACCACCACGTCGACCGGGCGGGCGGAGCCGCGCAGCGCCTCGTCCATCAGCTCCACACCGCGCACGGAGTCGACGTAGCAGAGGAAGCGGAAGCCGGGGTCGGCGGCCAGCTCGGCGGCGATCCACCGCAGCGCGGGCGCGTCCACGATCTCGTTGGCCACGAAGATCCGCTGCACCCCGAAGGCACGGGCGACCCGCACCTGGTGCGGTACGGCGAGGGTGATGCCCCAGGCGCCGTGCTCGGCCTGCCGGTCGAAGAGCTGCGGGGCCATCGAGGTCTTGCCGTGCGGGGCGAAGGCGAGGCCGTGCCGTGTGGAGTACGTCTCCATGAGGGCGAGGTTGTGCTCGACCGACTCGGCCGAGAGCGCGAGCACGGGGGTGGTGAACCCGCCGGTGAAGAGGTTCCGGCGCTCGGCGGCCAGGGCGGCGACGGTCAGCCCGTCGGCGCCGGGCGGCAGCCCCTTGAAGCGGTGGTCGACCACTTCCGCGCCGATGGTCTCGCGTGCGTCCGCCGCGTTCTCCGCGCCCGTCGTGCCTGCCGCGCCCGCCATGGAACCTCCCAGAGAGTTCACGTTGCATCATGTGCAACGCTCATTGCGCATATCGCTCACCGCTGTCTAACATCCGAGCCATCGCCGGGTCAACGGAGCCCCCGGCCGCCCACCACCGAGGAGCGAGACCCATCGTGACCGCCCAGCACACCCCAGTGCCCCCAGTGGACGTCGTCTGTCTCGGCGAGTCCATGGTCACGTTCCTGCCCTCCCGGCCCGGCCGCCTCGCCGACGTCCCCTCCTTCGACCGGGGCATCGGCGGCGCCGAGTCCAACGTGGCCTGTGCGCTGGCCGCCGCCGGGCACTCCGCGCGGTGGATCAGCCGGGTCGGCGCCGACGGCTTCGGCGACCACCTGACCGAGGCGGTCGCGGCGTACGGGGTCGACACCTCGGCCGTCCAGCGCGACCCGCACCGCCCCACCGGCGTCTACTTCCGCACCGCCGACGACCGTGACGCCGACCACCACGAGGTCGTCTACTACCGCGCCGGGTCCGCCGCGAGCGCGATGGCGCCCGGTGCGCCGCCCCGCACCGCGCTGTGGTCCGGGCAGGTGCTCCACCTCTCCGGGATCACGGCCGCGCTCTCGCCCGGCTGCCTGGCCCTGATGCGCGAACTGACCGCGCCGGCGCCGGGCCGTCCGCTGGTCTCCTTCGACGTGAACTTCCGCCCGGGGCTGTGGCGTGACGCCGACGGGGCGGGCCCCGCGGTGCTGCTGGAGCTGGCACGCGGGGCCGACGTGGTGTTCGTCGGCGAGGACGAGGCGGAGGCGGCCTGGGGCGTCCGGGGCGCTGCCGCGATCAGGGCCGCGCTGCCGGAGCCCGGAGTCCTGGTCGTGAAGCGGGGGTCCGCGGGCGCCGTGGTCTTCGCCGCGGACCCCGCCTCGCAGGACACCGTCACCACCGTCCCCGCCCTGCGCGTGGACGTCGTCGCCCCGGTCGGCGCGGGCGACGCCTTCGCCGCAGGGTTCCTCTCCGGCACCCTGCGCGGCCTCCCGGTCCGGGACCGCGCCCGGCACGGCCATCTGATGGCCGCCGCCGCCCTCACCGTCCACGGCGACCTGGCCGACCCGCCGTCCCGGGCCCTCGCCGACCGGCTCGTGGCTCTCGACGACACCGCCTGGGGCACACTTCGGATCGGCCCCGGCTGGACCGAGACCGTGTCCGACACGACCGGCGCCGACGAGGAGGTACGTACGCCATGAGCCAGACCGTAGACCGGGCGCTCTCCATCCTGCCGCTGCTCGCCCGGGGGCCCGCCGACCTCGGCCAGGTCTCGGAGAGCCTCGGCGTCCACAAGTCGACCGCGCTGCGGCTGCTCCGTACCCTCCACGAGCACGGCCTCGTCTACCGTCAGCAGGACCAGCGCTACCGCCTCGGCACCCGCCTCTTCGCGCTCGCCCAGGAAGCCGTCGAGAACCTCGACGTACGGGAGATCGCGCACCCCCATCTGGCCAGGCTGAACGAGGAGTGCGGGCACACCGTGCACCTCGCGGTGTACGAGGAGAACGAGGTCCTCTACATCGACAAGGTCGAGAGCCGCTACCCGGTCCGGATGTACTCGCGGATCGGCAGGCCCGTCGCGATCACCGTGGCGGCCGTCGCCAAACTGCTGCTCGCGGACCTCCCCGAGCCGGAGCGGCGCACCGTCGCCGAGCGGCTCGACTACCCCACCTACACGGCCCGTTCGACACCGAACGCCGGCGCCTTCCTCAAGGAGCTGGCCACGGTGCGCGAACAGGGCTGGGCCACCGACCTCGGTGGCCACGAGGAGTCCATCAACTGCGTCGGAGCCCCCATCCGGGGCGTGGACGGCCGGGTTGTCGCCGCCATGTCGATGTCGGCGCCCAATGTGGTCGTGACCGCAGAGGAACTCCTCACCCTGCTCCCGCTGGTGCGCCGCACGGCCGACGCCATCAGCGGCGAGTACGCGGGCACCGCACCGCAGCCGAAGACCGTCCCCCCGCACCACCCCCCGAAGGAAGCAAGGGCATGACCGAGAAGACCGCTCTCACCCCCGCCACCCACACGACGCCGCCCGCGAAGTTCTCGCACGGCGTCCGCAAGGGCAACATCCTCCAGGTCGCCGGCCAGGTCGGCTTCCTGCCGGCCGTCGAGGGCCAGGCGCCCACCCCGGCGGGCCCGACCCTGCGCGAGCAGACCCTCCAGACCTTCGCCAACGTCAAGGCGATCCTGGAGGAGGGCGGCGCCACCTGGGACGACGTGATGATGATGCGCGTCTACCTGACGGACGTCGCGCACTTCGCCGAGCTGAACGAGATCTACAACGCGTACTTCGAGGAGCAGGGTCTCACCCAGCCCGCCTCGGCCCGTACGACGGTCTACGTCGGCCTGCCGCCCGGCCTGCTCATCGAGATCGACGCGCTGGCCGTACTCGGCTGACACCGCCGCACCGCACCACGGCACGGCGCCCCTCCCCCCTTCCGGGGCGCCGTGCCGCGCTTCACCCTGCCCCGCCGCACCCCCGGGTGCTGACGTCCCCCGCCCTGAAGTTCCCGAGGTAACAACGGAGTTCCCCCATGTACTTCGCCGCTGAGACCCCCGCAGCGCCACCCCACACCGGCGGCCTGCTCGCCATCGTCGGGGGCACCACCGGTCTGCTGACCGTCGCCGTCCTCGGCATCGCGCTCCTCCTCTTCCTGATCATCAAGGTCAGGCTGCAGCCGTTCGTCGCGCTGCTCGGCGTCTCCATAGCCGTCGGCCTCGGTGCCGGACTCTCCGTCACCGAACTCTTCGGCACGGTCCAGAAGTCGTCGTCCGTCTCGATGATCGAGTCGGGCATGGGCGGCATCCTCGGGCACATCGCGATCATCATCGGCCTCGGTACGATGCTCGGCTCGATCCTTGAGGTCTCGGGCGGCGCGGAGGTGCTGAGCGCCCGGCTGCTCAACCTCTTCGGTGAGAAGCGCGCCCCGCTCGCGATGGGTCTCACCGGCCTCATCTTCGGCATCCCGATCTTCTTCGACGTCGGCATCTTCGTCCTCGCGCCGATCGTCTACGCGGCCGCCAAGCGGTCCGGCAAGTCCATCGTCCTGTACGCGATGCCGCTGCTCGCGGGCCTGTCGATGACCCACGCGTTCCTGCCGCCGCACCCGGGTCCGGTCGCCGCCGCCGCGCTCTTCCACGTCTCGCTCGGCTGGGTCATCCTGATCGGCGCCGCCTGCGGCATCCCCGCCGTGCTGGCCGCCTGGGTGTACGCGGCGTGGATCGGCAAGCGCCTCTTCGTCGCAGTGCCGCAGGACATGGTCGAGGCCGCCGAGGAGGCCAAGGCGGCGGTCGTCGCCGAGCAGCGGGCCCTCGGGGTCAAGCCGCAGGAGAAGCCGGTCCCGCTGGGCACGGTCCTCGCGATCATCGGGACCCCGCTGATCCTGATCCTGCTGGCGACGTTCTCCTCGATCGCGCTGGACCCCTCGACGCTCCGCTCGGTCCTGGAGTTCTTCGGCCACCCCTTCGTCGCCCTGACGATCGCGCTGTTCCTCTCGTACTACCTGCTGGGCATCCGCCGCGGCTGGTCGCGCAAGTCCCTCGAAGCGGTCTCGACCGCCTCGCTCAAGCCGGTCGGCAACATCCTGCTGGTGGTCGGCGCGGGCGGCATCTTCGGTGCGGTCCTCAGCGGCAGCGGCATCGCGGGCGCGCTGTCCAAGACCTTCAACGACGTGGGCCTGCCGGTCATCGTGCTCGCCTATCTGATCTCGCTGGTGCTGCGGGTGGCCCAGGGCAGCGCCACCGTGGCGATCGTGACCACGGCCGGCATCGTCCTGCCGCTGGTCGACGGCCAGCACCTCTCGCAGCCCCACCTCGCGCTGATCATCATGGCCATCTCGGCCGGCTCGATCTTCGCCTCGCACGTCAACGACGGCGGATTCTGGATGGTCGCCAAGTACTTCGGCATCTCGGAACGCGACACCCTGAAGTCCTGGACGGTCCTCGAATCGGTCCTGTCGGTGGCGGGCTTCGTGGTCGCCGCGCTGCTCAGTCTGGTGATCTAGGGCCAACGCCGTTCAGTTAGGGCGGGGCCTGGGGTGTCAAGGGCTGCTCGTGAGCATGTTGATGCTGATGGTGGCTTTGTAGGTGGTCCGGTCAATGGCGGGTCCGCGTGCGTTGTATTTGGAGATTGCTCGTTTGACGATGCGGTCTTTTGTGCGGACCCGCCGGGTGGGCAGGAGGTGGGCCAGGACGTGACGGCCTATGGTGCCGACGAGATCGATGTCGGTGCCGGTGATGATGCCGGCGGCCAGGACGAGCTGGTCCCGGGCGGTGGCGAGGGCGGTGAAGAAGCCGGCCCTGTCGGGGTCGGTGCCCGGGATGCTGTCGGTGGCGTCGGTCATCGCGGTCCGCAGTGCCTGGTAGGCGGTGAGCAGGGACCAGACCTCCTGCTCGATGCCGTCCGGGGTGCGGGCCCGCAGGACGCGTCCGCCCAGCATCGTGGACTTCAGCTCCGCGTAGGCGGTCTCGATCTCCCAGCGTTCGTGGTAGAGCCGGACGAGTTCACCGGCCGGGTGGGTGTCAGGGTCGGTGAGGGTGGTCAGCAGCCGGTAATGGCCCGTGCGTGTGCCCTGGGCGGTGCGGATACTGATCTCGGCCTCGATGACACGCACGGTCAGCGGACCGATCCGGGTCAGTGTCGAGCCGTCACGGCAGCGGACCAACGGTGGCAGCTTCCGGTTCGTCTTGCAGCGCACGAGCAGATCGGCGCCGGTGGCGGCCAGCTGGTTCAGCAATGCGGCGGAGGCGAAGTTCCGGTCGCCCAGCAGCAGCATCCCAGCCCGCAGGTCCACCGCCAGGCGGCGGGCGTACTCCAGTTCGCCGGTCGTGGCCGGACCGAACACGGCCCCGATCACCGACCGGGTCCCGCAGGCCACCAGCGCGGCCAGACGCAGTTGCGGGTAGCCCGAGATCCCGTTGCCGAGCCGCTGCCGGGTGAACACCGCAAGGTTGGCCGGGCAGTCCGGGACCGACAGAAGGGTGCCGTCGACTGCCACGACCCTCAGACCTCGCCATCGCCCGGCGGCAGCGGTCGTGGCCGCAGGCCCACTCACCAGGTCGAACAGGGCTTTCATCGGTGCCGGCCCCAGCCGTTGGCGGGCCTGGCGAAGAGCGCTGCCACTGGGCCGGACTGGTGCCAGGCTCGCCAGCCCGGCGCATAACCGGTCGAAAACCTGCTGATAGCCCAGCCCGTTGAAGAGTGCCGCGGCCAGCAGCAGGTAGACCGTGACCCGCGCCGGCACCAGCCGGACCCTGCGCTGCACCGCACCGGTCTGTTCCAGCACTTCATCGACCATCTCGAACGGAACGATCCGGGTCAGCTCACCGATATGCCCCGGTGCGAACACCCCTGCCGCTACCCCGACGGTCCTTGATATGGCAGCCTGTTCCAACAGCGGAGCTCCTGTGGTGAGGATGTCTTGGAGTGACATCCCTCTTCTACAGCAGCTCCGCTGCCTCGTTCACCAGCCTTGACGAACGACTTCCACGCCTAACTGAACGGCGTTGGATCTAGGGCCGCTGATCCAGGGCCGTTGATCCAGGGCTGCTGATCCGGGGCCTTCCGCCCGGACCGGACCGGGCGCCCCGGACGCGACGCCGCGTCCGGGGCGCTCTTCCGTCACCGGACACGTGACCGGCCCACCGACGCTCCGGGGGAGGGGATGGGGTGAACGCCCGAGCAGATGTTCCCGTACTGGTGAGGGCGTGTCCCGGCCTAGAGTTATGTGCTGACAGCGGACCCGTACGGCGGTTGCCGCCGGTTCGTGGGCCGCGTCCTCGCCGAGGGAGGCTGCTCGTGGCCAGTGCCTTTCAGGAGCGCAAGCTCAGGGAGATGTTCGCGGCGTTCGACGCGGACGGTGACGGTCTGCTGCGCGAGAACGATTTCCGGGCGCTCGTCGCCCGCTGGAGCCGGCTGCCCGCGGCCGGACCGGGGACGGAGCTCGGCGCGCGGATGGAGACGCTGCTGATGGGGTGGTGGGCGGCGCTGCTGGAAACCGGTGACGCCAATGGGGACGGGGCGATCGACATGGGTGAACTCCTGGCCCTGGTCGACCTGCTGCCCGCCATGGTCGCGGACGTGGAGGCGACGGCCGACACCATCTTCGACGCCGTGGACGCCAACGGCGACGGTGTGATCTCCCCGGAGGAGCACCGCAGTCTCGTCGAGACCTGGAACGGACGGTCCGCCGACATGACGGGCGTCTTCGAACTGCTCGACCTGAACGGCGACGGTCACCTCAGCCGTGACGAGTTCGCCCTGCTGTGGCGCCAGTTCTGGATCAGCGACGACCCGGCGGAGCCTGGCAACTGGCTCTGCGGCCGGTTCCCCGCCTCGTAGGGGACTCCGGACGGGCGACCGGGCCGGGCAGCCGGATCATTTACGGGACACGGCCTACGCCATCTGGCGCCGCACCAGTTCGTGCAGGCGGCCGCCCGTGTCCGCGAGGAGTTGATCCGGCGGGCCCTGCTGGACGATGCGCCCGTCCGCCATGACGACGACCCGGTCCGCGTCCATCACCGTCGACAGGCGGTGCGCGATGACGATCCGGGTCGCGTTCAGGGCGCGCGTGCTGTCGATGACGGTGCGCTGGGTCTCGTTGTCGAGCGCGCTCGTGGCCTCGTCGAAGAACAGGATGCGGGGGCGCCGGATCAGCGCCTGCGCGATCATGAGGCGCTGGCGCTGTCCGCCCGAGATCGCGCCGCCACCGACGATCATCGTGTGCAGCCCCATCGGCATCCGCTTGATGTCCTCGGCGAGACCCGCCATCGCCGCCGCCTCCCACGCCTCCTCCTGCGTGAACACCTCGGCGCCGCAGATGCAGTCCAGGATCGAACCGGTCAGCGGTTGCGCGTTCTGCAGCACGACCCCGCACTGCCGGCGCACCGCCGCCCGGTCGAGCGCCGTGAGGTCCTGGCCGTCGTACAGGACACCGCCCGCGACCGGCCGGTCGAAGCCGATGAGGAGCCGCAGGAGCGTCGACTTGCCGCAGCCGCTCGGGCCGACGACCGCCACGAACTCGCCCGGCCGGACGGACAGCGACACGTCGTCGAGGACGAGCGGGCCGTCGTCCGTGTACCGGAAGGACACCCCGCGCGCCTCGATCTCCCCCGTCAGGACACCCGGCTGGGTGCTGGCGGCGGGTACCTCGGGCGCCGCGTCGAGGACCGGCTTGATCTGCTCGAACATCGGAAGGACCGCGGCCGCCGAGAGCGTCGCGCCCGTGAGCTGCGTGACCGAGGTGAGCAGCATCGTCACCGCGGTGCTGAACGTGAGGAAGTCGCCCGCCGACATGCTGCCCCGGGCCGGGCCGGCGAGCAGCATGAACATCACCAGTGAACACAGCGGCAGATAGACGGAGTTGAGGACCGTGGTCAGGTTCTTGACGCGTCCCGCGCGGCGCTGGAGCTCCCTGCTGCGCGCGAACTCCCCGGCCCACGCGGCGTACGCGAAGCTCTCCGCGCCCGCGACACGCAGCTTGGGCAGGCCGCGCAGCGTCTGGAACGCCTGGTTGTTGAGCTTGTTGCCGAGCACCACGAGGCGCCGCTGCCAGCGCAGCTCCCACAGCCCGAGGGTGAGGAAGACGGCCGCGATCACCGCCAGCATGCCGAGGGCGGTCAGCGCGAGGGGCACGCTGTAGCAGAGCAGCAGGACGAGGTTCATCACGCCGACCGTGCCCGCCTGCACCACCAGGGGGCCCACACCCGACAGGAGCCGGCGGATCGCGCTGACGCCCATCGCCGCACTGGCCAGTTCGCCCGTGGAGCGCGAGGCGAAGAAGCGCGTCGGCAGCCGCAACAGCCGGTCCCACACGGCTGGTTGCAGGGCGCCCTCGATCCGGCCCTCCATCCGCAGCACCGTCAGGTTCTGCAACAGCATGAACGCCGCCGACACGATGCTCGTCACCATCACCGCGAGGGACACCTGGACGATCAGGTCCGACTCGGCGTTCGGCACGTACTCGCCGAGGACCCGCCCGGTCGCGACCGGCACCAGGGCGCCGATCGCGACGGTCACCAGGCCCGCGCCGAGCAGGTTCCGTACGTCGCCCCGGGTGCCGCGCGCACTGAACCGCAGCAGCCGCAGCGGGCCGAGCGGCCGGTCGGGCAGCGGCCGGTACAGCATCACGGCCCGCGGTTCGAACCCGTCCGCGTTGCCGTCGTCGATCCGGGTGGGCCGCCCGCTGGAGGGGTGCACCGCCTCGTACCCGCCGCGCCGCCACAGGAGCGCGACCGGGGTGCCGGACGCGGCCCGGTACCCCACCAGGGGGCCGGTGTTCTCGCGCCACCAGCGGCCGTCGAGACGGACGCCGCGGCTGCGGATCCGCGAGGCGACCGCGATCTGCTCCACCGGGTCGATCCGCTCGCTCACGGCCCCGCTCCGTGCGGGCTCGGTGAGCGCGATCCCGGCCGCGTCGGCGACCAGCTTGCACGCGCCGTACGTCGCGTCGTCACCGGCCCGGGAGGACGCGTGTCGTGAACTTCCCCTGCCCTGACGGCCGATGGACGCGATCAGTGTCCGGTCGGCGTTCTCGCGGACGGTCTCGCCCGCCTTGATCCCGGCTGCCGTACGGGTCTCGTGCGCACGCTCCAGGCGCTCGATCCACCGGTCGAGGGCGGCGAGCAGCCGGAACTGCTGATTGACCATGCGCTGCCACATCGCCCCGTCGACCAGCAGGTCGCCGGCCGCGTCCGCGCTGTACGAGGCCCCGTACTGCACGCTGCCCGGCATGACCGGCAGCCACAGGATGTCGTCGTCGCCCACGGAGTCGTCGCCCGCGGTCCTGCCGTCGAGCGGGGCCTCGAACAGCACCCGCTGGCTGCGGCCCGCGCCCAGCGCGAAGGCGTGCTCCAGCAGGCTCAGGGCCGAGTCCTGGGTGTCGTACTGGCTGAGGTACTGCTGGTCGTGCGCCCACGAGCCGTCGCCGTGGTCGGGGACCTGTAGTTCCCGCAGCGCGATCCGGCGCAGCACGCAGCCCCGGAGCGGCCGCCCCACCAGGGTGTGCTGCGGGCCCTCGACCGGCCCGAGGAGCAGTGTCCCCGCCTCCAGCCGGCCCAGGAAGTGCCAGTGCCCCTGCGCGGCGGCGTCCACCGCGAACAGGTCGAGCGCGCCCCCGACGACGAGCCACAGGACCTGGGGCCCCTCAAGTGGCAGGCTGCGCAGGCCGGTGCAGTCCACCGGCACGCCCAGCGCGCCGAAGGCGGCGGTCACCTGGTCGCCCGCCGCGTTCTCCTGGCCCGTGTACGTCATGTTCAGTGCTCCCTGACCAGTTCGGCGTACGGCCCTCCGGCGGCGACCAGTTCCTCGTGGCGGCCGCGCTCCACGACCTCGCCGTGGTCGAGGACCACGATCTCGTCGCTGTCGCGGACCGTGCTGAGGCGGTGCGCGATCACCACACAGGCGCAGCCGCGGCGCCGCAGATTGTCGATGATGACGTGCTCGGTCCCGGCGTCCAGGGCGCTGGTCACCTCGTCGAGCACGAGGACGCTCGGCCGCCGGACCAGGGCTCGCGCGATTTCGAGCCGCTGGCGCTGCCCGCCGGAGAAGTTCCGCCCGTCCTGCTCGACCCGGCCCCGGATGCCGCCGGGCCTGCGCGCCACGACGTCGTACAGCGCCGCGTCCCTGAGCGCGTCGACGACCGCCTCGTCCGGGATCGACGGATCCCACAGGGCGACGTTGTCGCGGACCGTGCCCTCGAAGAGGAACACGTCCTGGTCGACGAACGACACGGACGCGGTCAGGGCGCCCCGAGGGATGTCCTCAAGCCGCTGCCCGTCGATCCGGATCGTGCCCTCCCACGGGCTGTACAGACCGGAGATCAGCCGCGACACCGTCGACTTGCCGCTGCCCGAGCCGCCCACGAGGGCGACCTGCTGCCCCGGTCCGACGGCCAGCGAGAAGCCCGTCAGGAGCGGCTTGTCGAGCGGGCTGTAGCCGAACGTGACGTCGTCGAGCGTGACGTGCCCCTTCAGGCGGCGGGTGTCCGCGGCCGGGTCGGAGCGGGTGTACAGGGAGTCCGCGGGAAAGCTCTCGACGTCCTTCAGACGCGTCACGTCGGCGGCGAAGTCCTGGATACGGCCCGCGACGCCGTTGAGGCGGGTGATCGGCGCGGTGAAGCGCACCACGAGCGCCTGGAACGCCACGAGGAGCCCCACCGACAGATGCCCCTCGACCGCGCGCAGACCGCCGATCCACAGGATCAGCGCGCTGTTCAGCGTCGCCAGGGTCGGCGCCACGATGCCCAGCCACGCGCTCGGCACCCCGAGGCGCTGCTGCTCCTCCAGGGTGGTGGCGTGCTGCCCGGCCCAGCGCCGGAAGTAGCCGTTCTCGCCGCCGGTCGCCTTCATCGTCTCGATCAGCTGGAGGCCCGTGTACGCGGTGTTGGTGAGCCGGGCCGTGTCCGCGCGCAGCTTCTGCGTCCGCGTGGCGCGCAGCCGGATCACGATCCGCATCGCGACGACGTTGCCGAGCGCGACGCCCACGCCGACGAGCGTCAGCTGCGGGTCGTACGTCCACAGCAGCGCCGCGTACAGCAGCACCACCACGCCGTCGACCCCGGCGGCGGTCAGATCGCGGGCGAGGGTCTCGGCGACCGCGTCGTTCGACTGGAGGCGCTGCACCAGGTCGGCCGGGCTGCGCTGCGCGAAGAACGTCACGGGGAGCCGCAGCAGATGGCCCAGGAAGCGTGCGCTGCTCAGGGTCGACGCGATGATGCGCCCGCGCAGCAGGTTCGCCTGCTGGAGCCAGGTGAGAACGGCGGTGAGCCCCACCATCGTGGCCATCGAGGTGAACAGCGCGCCCAGCAGCGAGGTCCGGTCGCCGATCAGGAACATGTCGATGTAGGTACGGCTGAGCGCGGGCAGCGCCGCGCCGGCCGCGACCAGGAGCAGGCTGGCGAGGAGGGCCGCGAGCATCGTGCCCGTGGTGCCGCGGAGGCGCGCGGGCAGCGCCCGCAGGACGCCCGGTCTCCGGCCGCCCCCGCGGAAGCCGTCGCCCGGTTCGAGGACGAGGACGACGCCGGTGAAACTGGTGTCGAAGTCCTCGGCGGGCACGAACCTGCGCCCCTTGTCCGGGTCGTTGATGTGCACGCCGCGCCGTCCGAAGCGCCGGCCCGTGCCGTCGTAGACGACGTAGTGGTTGAACTCCCAGAAGAGGATCGCGGGCGCCTGGACCTCGGCGAGGGCGGCCGGTTCCATCTGCATGCCCCTGGCCGTCAGTCCGTAACTGCGGGCCGCCTTGAGGAGGTTGCTGGCCCGCGAGCCGTCGCGCGAGACGCCGCAGGCGATGCGGAGCTCTTCGAGGGGGACGTGGCGGCCGTGGTGGGCGAGGACCATGGCCAGGGCGGCGGCGCCGCACTCGACGGCCTCCATCTGGAGGACGGTGGGGGTCCGTACCGTCCGGTGGCGGCGCTGCGGCCTGGGCGCGGGGCGTGCCCGGCGGCGGCCGTGGCCGGCCGGCGGCAGCTGCCGCTGGGCGGCGGGGGAGGGGCTCACGGGAGCAGCCAATCGATCGGGCGCTGCTCGGCGAGGTGCACGGCGCCGGAGGCCGGGGTCATGGAGTCGAGTGCGTACGGCGGTCCGTTGGATGACGACCACGCGTAGCCCGACTTCGCGGCGGACGACGCGACCAGCTTCACGAGCACCGCGACCTTCGGGCCGCCCTTCGTGAACTGCGCGGCCAGTTCCTTGTCGCCGAGGAGGCCGGCTGTCTGCTGCCGGGTCTGCGCGCCGCGCCCCACCGCCTTGACGCGGCCCCGCAGCAGTCCGTACTGCTGGGCCGGGGCCGACTGGACGGTGAGATCGACGTCCGCGCCGACCGGTACGGTCCCCGCGCTGTCCGCCGGGACGTACACGAGGGCGAGCAGGGGATCCCGGGTGCTGCGGGTCTTCTCCACGGTGGCGACGTCGGCGCCGGTGGTGACGACCGCGCCGATCCCGGCGACGAGCGTGGTGACCCGGCCCGCGTCGATGGCGCGGACGAGCCGGTCGCCCCGCGCCGTACGGACCTTGAGGACCGGCGCGCCGGCGGCCAGGCGCTGCCCCTCCTTGGCGAGCACGCCCGTGACCTGACCGGTGACGGGGCTCTGGAGGACGTAACTGCCCTGCGCGTACGTGAGGATGCCGGGTGCGCGCAGCGTCGACGACACGGACCCGGTCACCGTCCACACGGCGGCGGCGGCCATCACGACGACCGTCACCACCAGGGCGAGCAGCCCCTGCGGCCGGGCGAGACGCACGGGAAGGTCGAGTTCCTCGGGCGACTGCAGCTTGGACAGGGCCTGTTGGCGGAACTGCACGGCGTTCTTCCCTTACGTCGCGGACGGCTCTTCGCGGACACGGCCCGGAGCGCCGTCGGGCCCCGGAACCCTGGGGAAGGTTCCGGGGCCCGAGTGGAGCCGTGGCTCAGGCGCCGGCGATGAGGCCGGTGACGGCGCCGGTGTTGACACCGGTCAGGCCCTCGACCGTGCCGGTGACACCGGCGACGACGCCGGAGACCGGGGCGACGGAGTCGGCCGTGCCGGTCACCGTGTTGACGAGGCCGCCGACGAGACCGCCGGAGACGTTGTCGAGGTCGGCGTCGGAGATTTCGAGGGTCTCAACCTGGGGAGTGGTGTTCATGATGTGAGCGGCCCTTCTTATGGGTAATTCGAGCGGACGGGAATCAGTGGTGCAACTCCCGCGGTGCGGAGGATCAAAGCACGATGGCGCCTCGCACATCCACCCGGAAGGTCCCCGGTCAGCGGCTGTGCGGGCAGGGAATTGCGGCCGGGTGCAGGTCCGTTCACCGGGCCGGGACAGCGCCTTCACGGGATCCACAGGTCCGTATTGGAAGGGGCGCTGTGAATTTCAGCAAAATGGACACGCCCGGATTTATGACCAAGGGCGATTATGCGGGTTGTGCCTCTTTCCGGGACACGGTGACCGGGCTGCGCATTCGGTGTGCAGGTTTACTGACGGTGCTCGTGGGGTGGCCGGATTTGTGTCTCGGGAGGCCGCGCGGTGGTCACCCCGTGCGCGCCGTCCCGTGCGCGCTGTGCGGGCGGAGCACCGGGGTGGTGCCGGCGTGGTGCGGCCTCCGGTGCCGCTGAGTGAGGGGCCCTTCCCCGTGAGCCCCCTGTGCGTTAAGAATGCGCATGTCAAACCGGAAGAACTTCGGTCACAGAGGGGACCCCCCACATGAAGAAGCCTCTCGTCGGCGCACTGCTCGCCCTTTTCCTCATGGGCGCGGCAGCGACACCCGCGGTGGCGGCCACCAGCCGTCCCACGGTCAAAGCGGCCGACTTCGCGGGAACGGTGGCGCTGAGCAACTGCTCGGGCTCCGTCGTCCGCGTGCCGGACTCCCAGCCGGGCGATCCCGCGCTGGTGCTCTCCAACGGCCACTGCCTGGAGACCGGCTTCCCGGCCGCCGGTGAGGTCATCACCGACCAGCCGTCCAGCCGCACCTTCTCGCTGCTCAACGCGGCCGGCAGTTCGGTCGCCACGCTCAAGGCGAGCAAGGTGGCGTACGCCACGATGACCGACACGGACATCTCGCTGTACCAGCTCACCTCCACGTACGCGCAGATACAGAGCAAGTACGGCATCTCCGCGCTGGAGCTCAACGCCGCGCACCCCGCGCAGGGGACGGCGATCAGTGTGGTCTCCGGGTACTGGAAGAAGATCTACAGCTGCAACGTGGACGGTTTCGTCTACCGCCTCAAGGAGGGCGACTGGACCTGGAAGGACTCGCTCCGCTACACCTCCTCGTGCGACACCATCGGTGGCACCTCGGGATCGCCGGTGGTCGACACCGCGACGGGCAAGGTCGTCGCCGTCAACAACACGGGCAATGAGGACGGCGAGCGCTGCACGGACAACAACCCGTGCGAGGTGGACGAGAACGGCAACGTCACCATCCACCAGGGCATCAACTACGCCGAGGAGACGTACGGGATCGTGCCGTGCGTCGGCACCGGCAACAAGATCGACCTGAGCCGCTCGGGCTGCACCCTGCCCAAGCCGTAAGGCTCCGGCCCGATCGGTGATGGCGCCCGCCGGGGGACCGGCGGGCGCCATCGCGTGCCCGGCCCGTCTGCACCGGCCCGTTCGCCCGGCCCCTTCCCCGCCCGGCGGGCCCCCGGAAGGCCCCGCAACGCACGGCGGCAGCGCCGCCGGGGGAGCGGCGGCGCTGCCGTGCTGGGTGCGGTGGCCGCTACAGGCTGTGGACGTGCGGTCCGACCGCGCCGGACCAGGCGTTGCCGGCCGTGGCGTCCCAGTTGGTGGACCAGGTCATCGCACCGCGCAGTCCGGGGTAGGTCTTCGAGGGCTTGAACGAGCCGCAGTTGCTGCCCTTGGTGAGGCAGTCGAGTGCGTTGTTCACGACGCCCGGCGAGACGTAGCCGCTGCCCGCCGCGCTCGACGACGCGGGGACACCGAGCCCGACCTGCGAGGGGGCGAGGCCGCCCTCCAGCTGGATGCAGGCGAGCGCGGTGAGGAAGTCCACCGTGCCCTGTGAGTAGACCTTGCCGTCGCAGCCGAGCATGGAACCGCTGTTGTAGTACTGCATGTTGACGACGGTCAGGATGTCCTTGATGGCGAGCGCCGTCTTGAAGTACTCGTTGGACGTCGACTGCATGTCGATGGTCTGCGGGGCCATGGTCACCACCAGGCCCGAGCCGGCCTTCGAGGCGAGTGACTTGAGCGCCTGCGACATGTAAGTGGAGTTGAGGCCGTTCTCCAGGTCGATGTCGACGCCGTTGAAGCCGTACTCCTGCATCAGCGCGTAGACCGAGTTGGCGAAGTTGGCGGCCGACGCCGAGTCGCTCACCGAGACGGTGCCGTTCTGGCCGCCGATGGAGATGACGACGGACTTGCCCGCCGCCTGCTTGGCCTTGATGTCGGCCTTGAACTGGTCGGCGGTGTAGCCGCCGAGCCCCGCGGAGTCGAGGTTGAAGGTGACGGCGCCCGGTGAGCTGCCGGTGTCGGCGAAGGCGACCGCGATGATGTCGTAGTCCGCCGGTACGGCGCTGAGCTTCTGGACGGTGGCGCCGTTGTTGAAGTTCTGCCAGTAGCCCGTGACCGCGTGGGCGGGCGGGGCGGCTGTGGCTGCCGTGCCGACGTGGGTCGTGTGGGCGGTGGTCTCGGCCGCCTGGGCCGTCGTCCCGGCGAAGGAGAGGGCCGCGGCCGCGAGGGCGGCCACGGTCGCGCCCAGCCAGGTACGGGTGGATCGTGCGGATTTCACGTACGGCCTCCAGGTGGGGGGGGGCTGAGATACGGAACGGTGGCCACCGCTGAATGCCACCAAGCTGGTCCAGACCAATTGCCGTGTCAAGGGATCTGTCCGGGCGGCGGCGTCTTCTCCACCGTTTCTCCGCCTTCCGGGGCCCGTTGCCCTGACGCCAAGATCCAATGAATCTTGGGCAGTTGTGGTTCTTCCGGCGTGTCCCCTGGATACAGTGCTGGTGCAGGAGCAACTCGCTGTGAACGGGGGACCACGACGTGCCGACCGCCGTAGCTGTCACCAGCGGCGATCTCGTGCTGCCGCCGTCCGACCGGCACACCCCGCTCGCCGCCGTGCTCCAGCCGCCCGCCGCGCAGTCGTTCGAAGCCTCCATCACGGAGCTCCACGCCCTGCTCGAACAGCACGGATACGTCATCGTGCTGTACGCCGCGGCGCTGCCCGCGCCGTACGTCCAGCGGCTGCACGCCGTCCGCTCGGTGCTGGAGAGCGACCGCATCGCGCTGCTGCCCGTCGACCTGCCGCCGCTCGGTGTCGCCGTGCTCGCCCGGCAGCTGCGCCAGCTCTCCGTCTGCGACTTCAGCCCCGGTGTCCTCGCCTCGGCGGCCCGGCTGCTCGCCCATTACATCTACGCGGGCGCGCTGCTCCCGACGGTCACCCGGCTCGACCACGTACCGGTCTCCCTGACCACGCACGCCAGGTCCTGGATGCCGGGATCCCAGTTCGCCGTACTGGCCTCGCCGGCACCGCAGCTGGCCAAGGTGACCGGCACCGAACCCGGCCTGCTCGACGGCCCGTCGTTCGGGACCCGGATGCTCGTCGCCAGGGGGCAGCTCCAGTCCGACTGGGTGACCACGGTGCTCGCCCCGGCCTGGCAGGTCCAGGGCCATCTGGAGACCGCCCTGCCCGCCGACTCGGCCGGCTGGTGGGCCACGCCCCGGCTCGTGGAGTTCGCCGCGGCCATCCCCGAGCTCTCCGTCCTGCACCAGCTGGTCAACTCCGTACGCCGTGAGCTGTGCCGCTGGTGCGGGCTCGAACTCATAGGAGACCGCTGCGGGTTCTGCTCCGCACCGTTCGCCGATCCGCACGCCCGGCTCGATCCGCACGCCCAGCTCGAGAGGTTGCCCGCCCAGTGAACTCCCGCCAGCGCCGCGGCGTCGTCCTGCTGATCCTGTCGGCCGTCTGTGCCGTCGCCGCGATCATCGGCGTGCTCTCGGTCATCCGCGACGTGAATGCGAAAGTCGGCCCCGAGGTCACGGCGTACCGCGTCAGAAGCGACATAGCCCCGTACAAGCAGCTCACCCCGGGCGACTTCGAGGAGACCCGGATGCCGCGGAAGTGGCTCTCCGGCAACGCGGTGACCGACCTGGCCCAGGTGCGCGGCAAGATCGCCGTCACCCAGCTGCGCAAGGGTTCGCTGCTGCAGAGCGACATGATCGTGGCGCAGCCCGAACTCACCGCGGGCGAGCAGGAGATCGCCATCATGATCGACGCGTCGACCGGAGTGGCGGGCAAGATCACCCCGGGCTCCAGCGTCAACATCTACGCGACCTTCAAGGGCGACGACAAGGGCGTCCCCGACACCTCCAAGGTCATCGTCTCGAACGCGCGCGTCGTGGACGTCGGCAAGCTCACCGCCCTCGATCCGGACCAGAACGAGACCGACCGCTCCCGGCAGGCCACCGACGCCGTCCCGATCACCTTCGCCCTCAAGACGCTCGACGCCCAGCGCGTGGCGTACGCGGAGTCGTTCGCGACCCATGTCCGGCTGGCGCTCGTCGCGGCCGGCGGCAGCGCGACCGTCCCGCAGCGCGACCGTACCTACACCCTCGACGGCGACAAGTGAGGGACAGATGACGACTCGCATCCTCCCCGTGGCCGGTGACCCGGACGCGGCGCGCGCGGTGATCACCCTGCTCAGCCAGCTCCCCGACGCGGAGCCCTTCCCGCCGGTCGCCGACTCGACCTCGCTGCTCGACCTGCTCGCCCGGCTGGCCGCCGAGTCGCTCGACGAGCTGCCCGAGGTCGTCCTGGTCCACGAACGGATCGGGCCGGTCCCCGCGCTCGAACTGATCCGGGAAGTCGCACTCCGCTTCCCGGCGGTCGGCGTCGTCCTCATCACCGCCGACATCAGCCCGCTCCTCTACACCTCGGCGATGGACGCGGGCGCCCGCGGTCTCATCGGACTGCCCCTCGGATACGAGGAGCTGGCGGCCCGGGTGCAGAACGCGGCCTCCTGGTCCACCGGGGTACGCCGCCATCTCGGCGGCGGGCCCGACCCGGCCGCAGGCCCCGGCGGCACGGTCGTCACGGTCACCGGGGCCAAGGGCGGGGTCGGCGCCACCGTCACCGCGGTCCAGCTGGCCCTGGCCGCCCAGGCGTCCGGCCGGTCCGTCGCCCTGGTCGACCTCGACCTCCAGTCCGGTGACGTCGCCTCCTACCTCGACGTACAGTTCCGCCGCTCCATCGCCGACCTGGCGGGCATCGCCGACATCTCACCGCGGGTCATCCAGGACGCGGTGTACGCGCACCCGAGCGGGATCGGGCTGCTGCTCGCGCCCGGCGACGGCGAGCGGGGCGAAGAGGTCACCGACCGGGTCGCCCGGCAGGCGATCGGCGCGCTGCGGGGCCGGTACGAGATCGTCGTCGTGGACTGTGGGACCCAGCTGACCGGCGCCAACGCGGCGGCGGTCGAAATGGCCGACCACGCACTGCTCCTGGTCACCCCTGACGTGGTGGCCGTCCGGGCGGCCAAGCGGATGGTGCGGATGTGGGACAGGCTCCAGGTCCGCAAGGCGGAGGAGACGGTCACCGTCGTCAACCGGGCCACCCGCACGGCCGAGATCCAGCCGCCGCTGGTCGAGCGCATCACCGGTACGAAGGCGGCCCGTACCGCGATCCCGGCCGGGTTCAAGGAACTCCAGGCGGCCGTGGACGCGGGCCGGATGCAGGACCTGGACAGCCGCTCCAGCGTCAAGCAGGCCATGTGGGGCCTGGCCGGGGAACTCGGCCTGGTGAAGGCGCCCGCCCCGGCGTCGCACGGCAGGGGCGGCCGGAGCGGGCGGCTGCGCGGGCGGGTCGGCCGCCTCGACAGCGACCGGGGCGCGGTACTGGTCGAGTTCGCCGGGATGGCCCCGCTGATCGCCTTCGTCCTGGTGGCGATGTGGCAGTGCGTGCTGTGGGGCTACACGTTCACCCTCGCGGGCAACGCGGCGGACGAGGCGGCGCGGGCGGCCACGGCCTCGTACGCGGTGGACGGTTCGACGGCGGGCTGCCGGGAGGCGGGCCTGAAGCGGCTGCCGGCCAACTGGCGCGGGGACGCGAGCGTCGACTGTGCTCCGTCCGGCGACCTGATGAAGGCCACGGTCCACCTGCGCACCCCGGTCCTCTTCCCGGGGGCCGGGAACTTCCCCTGGACGGTGGACGGCACCGCGGGGGCGGCACTGGAGGGGGACGGGGGGTGAGTGCCACGCGGCGTACCGTTCACGGGGCTCCGCCCCGGGCCCCCGGAGCCCGTACCCGCCGCTGCGACGACCGTGGCACCGCCATCCTCGAATTCACCGGCATGCTCCCGATCCTGCTCTTCATCGGCATGGCCGCCATCCAGCTCGGCATCGTCGGCTACACCGCCAACCAGGCAGGCACAGCCGCCCGCGCCGCCGCCCGTACGGAAGCGCTGGCGGCCGGTACCGGCGCCGCGGCCGGACACGACGCCGTCTCCGGCTGGCTCCAGGGCGACACCACCGTCTCGGTCGGCGGCGGCGACACCGTACGCGCGACCGCCACCATCACCGTCCCGTCCGTCCTGCCGGGCATCCATCTCTTCGGCCCGGTCCACCGCACCGTCGCCATGCCGAACGACACCACGGCCCGGGGCGCCACAGCCGGGAGCGCCCCAGCCGGGAGCGCCCCAGGCCCGAACGAGAGGGAGGCACCATGAGCCTGCGGGCCCGCATCGCCGCCCCCGAGGAACACGGCGGCGGCCGGGAGGACGGCCACCAGGTCGCCGTCTACCGGGCCAAGCTCCTGGAGGAGATCGACCTCGCGGAGATGTCCTCGCTGGCCGCCGCCGACCGGCGCGCCAGGCTGGAGCGCGTACTCGGCCACATCATCAGCCGCGAGGGCCCCGTGCTCTCCACCGCCGAGCGCTCCCAGCTGATCCGCCGGGTCGTGGACGAAGCGCTCGGTCTCGGCGTGCTGGAACCCCTCCTCGAAGACGCGTCCATCACCGAGATCATGGTCAACGGCCCCGACGCGATCTTCGTGGAGCGGGCCGGACGCGTCGAGCAGCTCCCGATGCGCTTCGCCTCGACCGAGCAGCTGATGCAGACCATCGAGCGCATCGTGTCGACCGTCAACCGCCGGGTCGACGAGTCCAACCCGATGGTCGACGCACGCCTGCCGTCCGGGGAACGCGTCAACGTCATCATCCCGCCGCTCTCCCTGACCGGCCCCACCCTCACGATCCGCCGCTTCCCCCGCGCGTACCGGCTCCAGGAACTGATCGCTCTCGGCACGCTGGACGAGCAGATGCTGCTGCTGCTCTCCGCGTTCGTCCGGGCCCGCTTCAATGTGATCGTCTCCGGCGGCACCGGCTCCGGGAAGACCACGCTCCTCAACGCGCTCTCCGGCCTCATCCCGGACCACGAGCGCATCATCACCGTCGAGGACGCGGCCGAACTCCAGCTCCAGCAGGCCCATGTCGTACGCCTGGAGACCCGGCCGGCCAACGTCGAGGGCAACGGCCGGATCACCATCCGCGACCTCGTCCGCAACTCGCTGCGCATGCGCCCCGACCGGATCATCGTCGGCGAGGTGCGCGGCGGCGAGACGCTCGACATGCTCCAGGCGATGTCGACAGGGCACGACGGCTCGCTCGCCACCGTGCACAGCAACAGCGCCGAGGACGCGCTGATGCGGCTCCAGACCCTGGGGTCCATGTCCGAGGTGGAGATCCCCTTCGAGGCGCTGCGCGACCAGATCAACAGCGCGGTCGACGTCGTCGTGCAGCTCACCCGGCACGCCGACGGTTCCCGCAAGGTCAGCGAGCTGGTGCTCCTCGTCAGCCACGGGCGCGAGCGCTTCCAGCTCTCCACGGTCTCCCGGTTCCGCGCGCAGCCGATGAACGCGGACCGGGTCGTGCACGGCCAGTTCGAACACCTGCCGCTGCCGCGCCGGATCGCGGAGCGGCTGTACCTCGCGAACGAGGCGCTGCCGCCCGCGTTCGGCGTGGTGGAAGACGTCGACCCGCTCCACACGAGAGAGGCGAGGTAGGGCAGCACCATGACCAACACCGCTCTGCTGGCGATCGGCGGCACGCTGCTCTGCGGTGTGCTCGCCGTCGCCGGTGTCCATGTGTACGCCACGGGGAAGGCCCAGCGCGAAGCCCTGGTCGACCGGCTGTCGCACAGCGGCCCGCGCCCCGAGGGGCTGCGCGTCCGCCACTTCGGCGGAGTCGACCGCAGACTCCGCGGGACCGCCTTCGGCAAGCGGCTCCAGCTGCGCCTGGCCGCGACCGGCCTGGATCTGACGGTGGGCGAGTTCACCGTGTACGTCCTCGGGGGAGTCGCCGCGCTCTGGCTGATCGCCTCGGCCGCGCTGGCGCCGTTCTTCGGCCCGGTCGCCGGACTCG
The DNA here is from genome assembly GCF_041438865.1 of Streptomyces sp. NBC_01471. Classification (NCBI taxonomy): domain Bacteria; kingdom Bacillati; phylum Actinomycetota; class Actinomycetes; order Kitasatosporales; family Streptomycetaceae; genus Streptomyces; species Streptomyces sp. NBC_01471. The sequence continues at coordinate 2,665,301 of NZ_CP109450.1, read as the reverse complement.
TCGCCCTGTGGGCGGGCAACACCTTCCTCAACTGGCAGCGACAGAAGCGCATCGAGGCCTTCATCAACCAGCTCCCCGAGCTGTCCCGGATCCTGGCCAACGCCACCGCCGCCGGGCTCGCCCTCCGTACCGCTCTGGGCATGGCGGCTGAGGAGCTGGAGGCACCGGCGGGCGAGGAGCTGGCCACGGTCACCGCACAGCTGGCGCTCGGCAGGTCCATCGACGAGACCCTCGGCGAACTGGCGGAGCGGCTGCCCTCCCGGGAACTCGTCGTCCTCGTCACCACCCTGGTCCTCTCCAACCGCGCGGGCGGCACCGTCGTCGGCAGCCTGCGCAACCTCACCGAGACCCTGGAGGAGCGCAAGGAGACCCGGCGCGAGGTCGTCACGATGCTCTCCGAGGTCAACGCGACCGCGTACACCCTGCCGCTGCTCGGGCTGGGCGCCATGATCATGCTCAACTCGATGGACTCGGGCTCGCTGGCCCGGATGACCGGCCACCCGATCGGCCAGGCGGCCGTGCTCGTCGCACTCGCCCTGTACGCCGTCGGGTTCATCGGCATGCGGCGCCTCGGCAAGATCGAAGTCTGAGGGGACGGGACAACAGCCATGGTGGGACTGCTGCTCGCCCTCGCGCTCGGCGCGGCCGTCGCCGGGATCTTCCAGGGCGTCCGGATGTACCGCTCCGAGGTGAAGATCCCCAGCGACCTCGCCGTCGCACTCGAAGTGGGCTCGACCCGGGTGGGCGGCGCCGAGGCGGCGGTCGACCGCGCGGGGATGCGTTTCGCGCCCGCCGTGCTCAGGGCGATGGGCCCGCGGGCGGTCGAGAAGAAGCGCCGCAGGATCGACTCGGCGGGCAACCCGGGCGGCCTGACTGTCGACCGCTACGCGGCCCGCCGCGCGGTGTACGGCGTCTTCGGCGGCCTCGCGGGCCTCGCGCTGCTCACCAACGGCAGCTGGATCTTCGCCGTCTTCGCCTTCGCCTACGGGGCGTTCGCCGCCGACGCGACGATCTGGCAGGCCATCCGCAAGCGCAAGGACATCATCGAGCGGACCCTGCCGGACTTCCTCGACGTCCTCGCCGTGGTCGTCAGCGCGGGCCTCGGTTTCCGGCAGGCGCTGGAGCGGGTCGCCGAGAAGTACGAGGGCCCCTGGGCCGACGAACTGCGCATCACGCTGCGCCAGATGGACATGGGCGTGAGCCGCCGCCAGGCGTTCGACGAACTGCGCAGACGCAACGAGTCCGAGCAGGTCTCGCAGTTCGTCAGCGCGCTCCAGCAGGGCGAGGAGCTGGGTGCGCCGATCGCGGACACCCTCATACAGATCGCCAACGACATGCGCCGCACCGACGCCCAGAACTCCCGGCGCCGGGCCGCGAAGGCGATCCCGCAGGCCACGGTGGTCACGCTGATCACCATGGTTCCGGCGACCCTCATCCTGATCGTGACGAACATGTTCCTCGGCTCGACCACCGACTTCGGCTCGCTGTTCGGGAACTGAGCGATGACACCCGTGACGATGGCTCCCGTGACGAAGACGCTGATACGGAGGGTGGGATCCGGCCACTTTCTGTCAGCTGCTTCGAGGCCGCAACCCTTTGTGCCACTCTCTCCCCAGGGATATGACTTCGGGCCGAGTCCGAGGGAGGCGGAGACCATGCACCGCACCGCCTCAGGCATGGGCGCCGCCCCATCAGAACCAGCACCAACAGCCCTACCGCGCAGGCGATATGGCTGGGAACGTCCGCGCGGGAGCCCGGCCGCCATGGCTGGATCCTTACGCGGTGAGGGGAGGCGGGGTGCCGCGTACGGCGCCCCTGCCGCAGAGACGGAGTCGTACGTTCCCGAAGGGGCAGAGCATGGCGAAGGACATCACGCTCAAGGTGTATCTGGCACTCGGCACCTGGCGCGACACGGTGGTCTCCCGGATGCGGAGGCGCGCGGGCGACAGCGGAGCGAGCATCGTGGAGTACGGCGGGCTGCTGGTGATCGTGGCGCTGATCGTGGTGGCGGTGCGGGGGCTGGGGTTGCAGAACATCATCTCGAAGGCGATCGGTACCGCCGTCAACTCCATCACCGGCGGCTGAGGCCGTCCCGTACAGAGGGTGACCGTGGTCAGACCATCCTGATCTACGTCGTGGTGGTGGGCGGGCTTCTCTTCCTGGCGTTCGCCTATTTCGCCTTCGCCCAAGCGGCCGTGGCCCGCAACGGCGCCCAGTCCGCCGCGGACGCCGCCGCGCTCGCCGCTGCCCAGGACGTCCGGCAGCAGATGGCGGACGGGCTGACCGGCTCGCTCGGCCAGAAGGACGCCTGGGCGGGCTGGCTTCTCGGCGACCACTCCGTCGCCGGTACGGGAACTGCGGCAGCCGCCCGGCTCGCGGGCGACAACGACGCCACCCTCGACGGGCTCACGCCGACGACGGTCAAGGGGTACCCCGCCTTCGAGGCGAGCATCACCACCCGGTTCACCGTCGGCAAGTCCGTCATCCCCGGTACGGAGGGCAGGCACGCCAAGGCCCACGCCATCGCGATGATCGAGCCGCGCTGCTCGGTCACGCCGTCCGGTGACCCGGAACTCGTCGAATTCGACTGTGACGGCCGGCACTGGGAGATCGACCCCAAGAAGCCCGACACCATTGAACTGCCCCAGCCGAAGGACCTGTTCGATGTCCACCTGGCCGAGTGAGGATGAGTAGTAGATGAGCATGCGGCGCACCGTGAAGGCCCGCAGGGCGCTGGCCACTGTGGCAGTCACAGCGGGCCTGGTCCTCACCGTGGCGGGCTGTGGAGGCGACGGCGGAGGCAAGGGCCGGGGGAGCGCGTCCTCCCCCGCGGCCGGGGGGAAGGGGAGCGGCGACACGGCACGGAAGTCCCCGACCGCGTCGGCCGGCACCACCCTCGCGCAGGTCAAGGGCGGCGCCGACATCACCCTGACCATCACATCGGCGGTGCGCGACACCGGCGGCTTCCTCACCGTCAGCGGAACGGTGAAGAACGGAAGCGGCAAGTACTGGCTGGAACCCAGTTGGGCCGGGGACGAGAAGGAGCTGGCCGCCAACTCCACGTCGATGGCCGGGGCCGCGCTGGTCGACCAGGCAGGCAAGAAGAAATACCTCATCCTGCGGGACACCGACGGCCGGTGCCTCTGCACGAAGTTCAGCGGCGGGATCCAGGCGGACGAGGAGAAGCCGTTCTACGCCCAGTTCCCCGCCCCGCCCGCCAGTACCAAGTCGGTGGAGTTCCAGATCGCCGACATGCCTCCCGCCACCATCGACATCTCCGACGGGCAGTGACCGGCCGATGAGACGACCCCGCCGCTCCGCGGCCACCCTCGCCGCCACCCTCCTGCTCGCCGGGCTGTCCGTCACCGGCGCGCAGGCCGCAGGTCCCACCCCCAGCGCGCCCCCGGACAGTACGACGTCCTCGCCGCCGCCCACGATCGACCCGGCCGCCCCCGGGCTGCGGCTCGGCGACGGGGCGACGCTCGCGGCCTCCCACGTCCTGGACATCAAGTCCGTCGTCGAGGACCTCGGCGGTGAGGAGCGCCGGGAGGACACCAACGCCGACGTGACGTTCGCGCTCCAGGCCGAAGTCCTGTTCGCCAAGGACAGCCCCAAGCTGAACCCCGAGGCCAGGGCGCGCATCAAGGCCATCGCCGACGAAGCCATGGCCCAGCACGCCACCAAGGTCCGGGTCTTCGGATTCACCGACGACCTCGGCTCCTACCAGCACGGCAAGGTTCTGTCCAAGCGGCGCGCCGACTCCGTACAGGAGGAGCTGGCCAAGTCGCTCGGCTCCGACGTCACGTTCGACATCCGCGGATACAGCGAGGACTACCCGATCGCCTCGAACGCCACAGAGGAGGGGCGGACGAAGAACCGCCGCGTCGAGATCTCCTTCCCCCGCGGCGAGAAGCCCGGGGCCGGCGCCACTTCCTAGTGCCACGGCGATAGCACCGCCGGACCAGCCGGACCAGCCGGACCAGCACCGCCGCACCAGCACCGCCACACGGCCGTCACGGGATGAGCGTGTGGCCGAATTCGGTTGCCATCCGTGCCCGCGCCCGGGCGGTGGCGGCGTGGCCGGGCCAGGGAGATCCCCGTTTCGTCATCCCCGGCCTTCATCATGGACCGGTGATCAGTGTCCTCTTCGCCGTGCTCACCGCGCTCAGTAACGGCGCCGCATCCGTGTTCCAGCGCCGCGCCGCCGCGAAGGTGCCCGACACCGAGGCGATGCACGTGTCCCTCTTCGGGCATCTGATCCGCCAGCGGGTCTGGCTGGCCGGGGTCGGCCTGGTGATCGTCGCGGCTGTCTGCCAGGCCGTCGCGCTGGCCACCGGGCCGATCGCCGTGGTGCAGCCCATCTTCGTCATCGAACTGCCCGCGACGCTGCTGCTCGCGGGTCATCTCCTGCACGTACGGCTGCCCCGCACGGTCTGGTACGGCGTGGCCGCCGTCACCCTGGGCCTCGCCCTCGGGATGGCCACCGCGGCTCCGGGCGGCGGGGGCGAGACCGTGGACGGACTGCGGTGGATCCCGGCGCTGATCCTCACCGGGATCTTCGAGGTGGTCCTGATCGGCGCGGCCCTCAAGACCCGCGGCAACTCCCGCGGGGCCCTCCTCGGACTCGCCGCCGCCTGCGGCTACGCACTCACCGCCGCCCTCATGAAGGACGCCGTGGCGCGGCTCAGTGACGCCGACGGATGGGTAGAACTGCTCAAGGCCTGGCAGCTCTACGGCACGGCCGCAGCCGGCGTGGGCGCACTCTTCCTGTTGCAGAACGCCCTTCAGGCGGGCACCCTGGTCGCGGTCCAGCCCATGCTCACACTGGGCGACGCGCTCATCAGCATCCTGTACGGCGTGACCCTGTTCGGCGAGACCCTGCGCGTCGGCTGGTGGCTGGTGCCGGAGCTGGCCGCACTCGCCCTGGTCGCCCTGGGCTGCGTCGAGCTGGCCAGGTCCCCGCTGGCCTCCGGCAGCACCAGCTCGCCGTCCAGGGTGAAGTGAACGGCGGGCCGGCACGGTTGGGCGTTACGCCTTGCACTCCACCCGGACCGCCGACACCGCGTGGTGGGCGTTGTCCCGGGACGAGCTGCTCCAGTCGTCCCCGCGGTCGTGCAGCTTGACGGTCAGCAGGCCCCCGGTGATCTTGTACGTGGAGGCGCCGACCCACTGCCCGCGGTGGCTCACCTGCGTGATCGTGAAGCGCCCCAGCTGGGTGGCGTTCCCGTCCGTGCCGTTGTGGACGGTGTAGTACGAGGGCTGCCCGCCGACATGGCGGGCCACGCTGTCGTCCGGGATGTAGACGCTGACCTCGCAGCTGCCCGACGTCACCTTGCCGGTGCGGAAGACCCAGATCACGCTGTTGCCGGAATCCTTGGAACTGCTCCCGGACATCGGCATGGAGCGGTAGCGGCCCGTGCAGCCGCCTGACGCGTACGCGCCGTCGTGGGTCGTCCACCCTTCCTGGTCGTCGCTGTACGCACCGCGTTCGGCGTACGTGACGGAGCTGCTGGAGCAGTGCGGGCCGCCGACCGCGGAGAAGAGCGTGGCCGAATTGGCGGCGGTGCGCTGGGTGGTGGAGCCGCTGCCCTTTCCGCCACCGTCGCTGTCCCCGGAGGACGAGCCGGACTTCTTGCCGTCCTGACTCTCGTCCGACGCGGTGTCCTTGCCGCCGCCCTTCTTGCCGTCCTCCTTGCCGTCAACGGGCTTCTCACCGGGCCCGCTCGCGCTGTCGGCGGACGCGGCCTCGGTGATCGGGGGCGCGCCCGCACCGTTCTTCGATCCCGAGTGCTTCGAACCCCCGGGCGCCGCGGCCCCCTTGGTGGCGTCCGCGCCCGGAACGTAGCCGTCGGCGCCCTGGCCCGGATCGGCGTAACCGGCGGCCGTGTTGCGGGTGTTGTGCTTCGGGCCTCCGTCACCGGTGGCGGAGGCGACGACGAAGGGGAGGGACAACAGCACGACACCGCCTATGGCGGCCGCGGCGACCATCGGCCGCGAGACCTTTCCCGGCGCCCCGGGGCCGCCGCCGTCCACACCGCTGCCCTCCGGGCCGTTGCCCGCGCTGTCGCCGACGGCGGCCGCGGTCGCGGAGGACGTACGGGTACGGGTGAGACCTGCCAGCGCGGCGACGAGCGCGGGGCGCTTGCGCGGTGCGGTGGTGGCAGGCCCGGACAAGTCCGCCTGGGAGGCTGCCCCTTCCGCGGATTCCCCGGCGGGCTGCTCCGCAGTGGCCTGCTCCGCGGCGGCGGGCTGCTCCGCAGTGGTCTGTTCTGCGGGCTTCGTCCCGGACTCAGCGCCGGAACCCGCCTCGCCCTTCCCGACGGGCCCCGGCTCGCTCTCCGTCTCGGGCCCGCCCGCGGGGGTGACCCCCGGGGCCGCGCTCTCCGTGGCGGTCGCGGGGCTGCCGGCCTGGGATGCGGCGGGTATCTCGGCGCCTATCGCGCCGCCGATGGCGGAGGACGTGACGCGGCGCGGCGCGCCGGATCCGGACTCCGTGACCGGGGGCTTCGCCGCGCTCCGCACCGCGCCGCCCGCCGAGTCCTTCTCCGTGCCACCGGCCGGCTCCGGCGCGGTCTCCGTGCCCTCCTCCGACGTCTCCGCGGCAGCGGACACCTCGCTGTCCGACTCGGGTTCCGTGCTGGCCATGGCGCCTCGCCTTTCCTGCTTCCCGTACTGCTCGGGTGCATCGCTCGTGTGTGTTCGTCGGTGTGTGTCGCTCGTCGGTGTCAGTCGTTGCCGGACAGTGCGGCGAAGACCTGTGCGGACAGTGTCGCGGGCGGCCCGTCGTGCTGGAGCACTCCCCCCTCGTAGTCGATGTCCAGTATTGCCAGTTGGCTCTTGATGTGCCTCTCGCGTCTGGCCAGTTCCTCCGCGAGCTTCGGGGGGAGCGGCCCCGACAGCCTGGCGAGCTCCACCGCGAGGAGCAGATCGGCATGCCGCTTCCCGTCCTCGCGCAGGTCGAAGCTCGCAGGTACCTGATCGGTGCCGTCGTTCGTATGTCCGCGCCAGTGTCCCACCAGCTCGCGCAGGCGGTGATCCGTGAAGATGTCCAGGGGCAGGTGCGACACACCTGACCAGTTCATGAAGGAGCGGAACCGCTCCTCCACGAGGGTGGGTTCACTGCCCAGCAGTTCGTCGGCGACGGCGTTGAACCGTGCCTGCTCGCGGGCGAGGCGGGCCTGCTCCCGGATCTCGCGCTCGCTGACCAGGTAGTCGCGCGCCATGGCCTCGGGCGAAAGGGGCCGCTGCCAGTAGGACTTGTCCCTGCCCAGGTTGGTGACGTCTTCCGGGCGTACGTGGAGGGTGTCGGCCAGTCGTCCCAGATAGTCCGGGTGTACGCCCAGCGCGTACGCCTGGGCCGCCGTCTCGCGCGGGGCGAGCGGCAGGGCGCGCGAGTCGTTGAACAGCTTCTTGGCTCCGGCCGGGTCCATGCCGACCACGTCGGACAACCGGAGCTGCTTGGTGTGCAGGTACGACGAGAAGGGCCACCACTCGGAGAGCGGCGCGCCGATTTCCGTCATCCGGCGGACGAACGGGCCCGTGGGACCGGCCTCCAGCCGGGCGATCAGCAGGTCGAGTGCGTCGAGGCCCGGGCGCAGGGGGGTGGTGCCCTGCAGGACGGGCTCGATGCTGGTGAGGTCGGAGGGGCGCAACCCGAGAGCTTCGGCGGCCACGGCTGTGCGGCCGGTGCCTGCGCCGGTGCCCGCGTTCCCGTTCCCGCCCGTGTGCGTGTGCGTGTTCGTGAGTGGGCCGGACGGCTGCCGGCTTCGATGCTGCTCCAACAACCTCTGTACGCCCGGCTCTTCGAGCAGGCCTGCCAGGGTGCTGCGGTGCAGCGAAGTCGTCACGTCCGATGCCCAGACCCGGTCCTGCTCGTGGTGCGGCTGCCCCGGCGGGCCCTGCCAGCCGGCCGTTGTCTGCGGGACTGGAGGCAGTAGGTTGGCGACGCTGAGCAGGAGGTGGTCCATTCGCCGGTGGTCGGCGGGGTCGACTGTCATCAGGTCTGTCAGGGCGCTCGTGTCCAGGCCGGTCAGGACTCCGGACACTTCGGGGTGGTCCTGGAGCGTTGTCACGGGGTCGGCCATCGGTGACAGACCCATGTCGAAGGTGACCCAGCTCAGTTCGCGGCGCCGGAACGGGTCGGGCCGGCTGAAGGCGGCGGCCAGCTGCTCACGTATCTCCGGCAGCCGCTGGTCGACCAGCCGGCTGTGCTGCGCCGGGCTCAGCGCCGGATGCTCCAGAACCCGGGTGATACGCATCCCCAGCGTGCCGTCCCGGTGGATCACCCGGTGGACGTGGAACAGCGCCGGCGTGTGATCCGACTGGGGCAGGGTGAAATGCAGAGGAGCGGTGACCGCGAGTACCTCGGACATGCCAGGCGCGAACGGCGGTTGGTACGTCGAGGGACGGACCCACAGGAGCTCGCCGTCGCGGACGTGTCCGTGCATCCTTACGTCGTTGTACACGCCCTCCCAGAGATAGCCGCCCTCCGGGACCTCCACCCACGAACGGTTGCCGCGTGCGTTGCGGTGGGCCACGACGATCGCAGCCCAGAGGTCGTGCGTCGACCAGGTGTCGGGAAAGAGCAGCTGGCCGATGCTGGTCGTGCCGTCGGTGCCGAGTATGGCCCCGTTCTCCTGGTCGCCGAGCTGCCAGGGGGAAGGGGGCTGATCGCCGTTGGCGGCGGCCCGCTCCGCCCGCCCCCGCAGGTTCGGGTCCTGGAACCAGACCGTGGCCCACTTGGTGCCGTTCGGGTGCGCGGTCCACAGCGGGTGGATATGGACGCCCTGGTTGAGCTGGGCGAAGGCCCCTTCAGGACCGGGCAGCGCGTAGTGGACGCCGGTCCTGTTGTGGGTGGAGCCGTACGTCAGGAAGTGCAGTGCGGTCTCCCCGATCGCGGCGTCGTCGGTGAGTCCGGGCGGAGAGGCGAGGTACTGGAGTTCGTCGGGCAGTTCGGGGAGGACGGGCGGTTCGAGGTGGAGGGGCGTCTCCAGATCGGTCTGGTCGTGGTGGGGTGCGAAGTCGGTGATGGTGCCGGTGCCGTCGGCGGTGCCGGTGATCCGTACGCCCTGGTAGTCGCCGGTGAAGCGGTAGTTCCCCGACTTGATTCCACGGGCGCCCGTGGTGGGCACGAGACGGTCTGCGGCCTGCTCGCGCAGATACACCTGGCGCACGGCGTACAGCGCCTCTTCCATGGTCCAGTGGTCGGGGAACACCGTCCGGGGGCTGCCGTCGGGGTGGGTGCCCGCCCGGTAGGTGCCGTTCGGGTTGCGCTCGCTGCTGGCGACGGGGCGGGGCCGGTCGGCCGCGCCGTGCGGGGCGAGCAGGCCGATGGCTCCGGTGCGGGGGTTGCCGCGCAGGACGCGTTCCCGTACGTCGAGCGGGATGTCGACGGTGACCCGCGATGTGTCCCGGTGCGCCGCCCCGATCGAGGTGCCCAGCACCATGAGGTCGCGGGGCATGATCCGCAGGTACGGCGACTTGGTCGCTGGACGCTGGAAGCTGCTGTCGGACGTGATCCGGCCGAAGAGCGGGTCGGCGTAGTTGCCGCCCATCAGCGCGTGGTCGTCGTAGACCGGCCAGGGCTTGTGGCCCGGCAGGGGATCACGGTAGTAGTCCCACAGGCCCATGAGGTGACCGATCTCGTGGGGCGGCATGTGCGACTGGGCTTCGAGGGTGGCCATGGAGAGGTGCCAGTTCCCGCTGTTGCTCCGGCCGTTGCCGTCGCGGTCGAGGTGCAGCGCGACGGTGTGGTGCGCCTGCTTCGGGTCCTCGGTGAACTCGGCTTTCACCCGCAGCAGATCGCCGTTCGGCAGCCGGTGGTCCGGGTCGTCGTAGTACTTCTTGAGGCCGCGGTCCGTCATGTCCTTGGTGGCCTGGAGGAGCTCGGGGGTGACTCCGTCCTTGACGTCCAGGTGGATGCGTACGGTGATCTCCGCCTGGGTGTCACCGTTCGGCAGTACGGTGCGCTGCGCGCTGAACTGGCGTCGCGTGCCGGGCCCCGCGTGGCCCACGCTGTTCAAGAACTCGGCGGAGGGCCGGGAGATCTCGACGCCGCGGGGGACGGCAGCAGCAGCCGGCGGTGGTGGCGGGGGATCCGAAGGGAGCGGGGCTGTGGGCCGCTGCGGGGCGACGGTGACCGGTGCCGGGGCGGAATGCGACCGGGTTCGTGTGACGGGTGCCCGAGGCGGGAGAGGGCTCTGCGAGGGGCTCACGGGCCGCTGGGGGCGGGAGGCGTGCGGAGACTGCGGGTGCGGCGCCGCGGGCTGGTGGGGCGCGGGCGGGTCAGTGGGCGATGTCGCGGGCGGGCCGGCTTCCTGGGGCACGCCCCCCACGTACCGCTCGTCCAGACGCTTCAGACGGGCCTTGATGCGCTCCTCGTGGTGCTCCAGGGCCTGTTCCCTGGCCGGGTCCAGCAGCGGCGCCGACCTGTCGGCCAGATGGAGCAATTCGGCATACCGCTCCCGTTCCACGAACGGGTCGTAGTCCTCCGGCACCTGGTCGGTACCGTCATGCGTCTCCACCCGCCAGTGTTCCACCAGCTCGCGCAGCCGCTGGTCGGTGAAGATGTGCAGCCCCTCGCTCGCGACCTCGGACCAGTGCATGAAGGAGCGGTACCTCGCGTAGGTGAGGTCGGGGTCGCTGCCCAGCAGTTCGTCGGCGACCGTCTCGAACCGTGCCTGGCTGCGGGCGGAGCGAAAGTCCTCCAGCGTCTGATAGTTGTCGATCCAGTAGGTCCGCGCCAGGGCCTCAGGGGCGTGGGGTTGCTGCCGGAAGGTCTCGTACTCACCCAGGCCGAGGACATCTGCCGGAGCCACGTGGAGGGCGTCGGCCAACCGTGCCAGATAGCTCGGGTGCATACCCAGGGTGTAGGCGAAGAACCGCGTATCGTCCGGGACGAGCGGCACGGGTTGGGCGCGCGAGTCCTCGTACAGCTTCCTGGCCCTGGCCGGATCCATGACGGCCACCTTGGACATCGTGTGTCCCTTGGTGTGCAGATACGACGCGAAGTGCCACCAGTCCGCGAGCGGCGCACCGATCTCAGTCATCTGCTTCACCAGCACGCGCGTGGAGTTCCCGAAACCCAGCCGGCCGGACAGCAGGTCGAGTGAGTCGAGGACCGTGCGGACGGGAGCGGACCCCCGCAGGACGGTCTCGATGCTGGTGAGGTCGGAGGGCCGTAGCCCGAGGGCCCCGGCCGTCGCGGCCATGCGATGGGAGCTCACGGCCGTGTCCGTGCCGGTGTTCGTGAGCGGGCCGGATGTTTCCTGGCCCCGGTGCTGCGCCAGCAACTCCCGTACGCCGGGCTCGTCGAGTATTCCGGCGGGGGTGTTGCGGTGCACCGCAGTCGTCACGTCCGACTCCCAGAGCGACCTCAGGACCGGGTCCTGCTCGTGGTGCGGCTGCCCCTGCGGGCCCTGCCAGTCGGCCGGTCGCTCCGACAGCGGCGGCAGCTGGTCCTGGATGCCGCGCAGGAAGGTGTCCATGTCCGCTTCGTCGCCGGAGCCGACCGTCATCAGGTCCGGCACGAGGAGGCTCAGGTCGTCCTCGGACTGAGCGAGCTTGACAAGCTCCGAGTCGGGCCCGAGTTCCACCGTCTCGTCCTCGGTCAGTTCCATGTCGAAGGTGACCAGGCTCAGTTCGCGGTGTCCGTACGGGGAGAGCCGATCGAATGCGTCGGCCAACTGCTCACGTACGGCCGGCAGCAGGTTGTCGACCAGGTGGTCGCGGAAATCGTCGGCCAGCGGGGGGTGCGGCAGGACCCGGGTGATGTGGAGCCCCAGGGTGCTGTCGTGGTGGATCACCCGCTGGATGCGGAACGGCGCCGGCGTGCCGTCCGATGTGGTCAGTACGACATCGGTGGGAGCGGTGACCGCGAGCACCTCGGCGGACGTGTGGGAGAGCAGCGGTTGGTACGTCGAGGGCCGGGCCCACAGGTGTTCGCCGTCGCGGACGTGTCCGTGCATCCGTACGCCGTCGTGCACTCCCTCCCAGAGATAGCCGCCCTCAGGGACCTCCACCCACGAATCGGAGCTGCGCGCGGTGCGGTGGGCTCCGGCCATCGCGTCCCTGATGTCGGAAAGCGACCAGTGGTACGGGAAGAGGAGCTGACCGGGGGCCGTCATGCCGTCGGGGTTGAACACGGTCCCGATCTCGCGGTCGCCGAGCTGCCATTCGAGAGGCGGCGGGGCGCCGTTGGCGACGGCCTGCGCCTTCCGCCCCCGCAGGTTCGGGTCCCTGAACAGGACCGTGGCCCACTGGGTGCCGTTGGTGTGCGCGGGCCACAGCGGTTCGACGAAGACGCCGTGATCGCGCTGCGCGAAGGTCCCGGCCGCATCCGGCAGCCTGTGGTGGACGCCGGTTCTGCCGGAGGTGGAGCCGTATGTGAGGAAGCGCAGTGCGACGTCCCCGATGACGGGTTCGTCGGACGGTTCGCGGGGTGGGGGCGGTGTGAGGTGGGTGGGTGGTTGCAGGTCTGACTGGTCGGGGTGGGGTGCGAAGTCGAGGATGGTGCCGGTGGTGTCGGCGGTGCCTGTGATGCGGACGCCTTGGTAGACGCCGTCGAATGTCCTGCGTCCGGAGCGTTCGGTGTTGGTGGTCAGGCTGCCGGTCCTGACGTGGTCGAGGTAGACCTGGCGGGTGGCGTGGAGGACCTCGTCGGGGCTCCAGTGGTCGGGGAACATTGTCTGGTCGGTGCCGTCGGGGCGTTGGCCGGCCCGGTAGGTGCCGTTGGGGTTGAGTGGTCCGGTGGCTTCGGGGCGGGCCCGGCCGGAGGGGCCGCGCGGGGCGAGCAGGCCGGTGGTGCCGGTGTGGGGGTTGCCGCGCAGGACTCGTTCCCGTACGTCGCGCGGGATGTGTGCGGTGGCTTTGTCGTGCGGGCCCGTGCCTGCGCCGGGGGTGTGCGACCAGGCGGCGTCGATCGCGGTGGAGAGCAGCAGCAGGTCCCGCGGCATGATCCGCAGCGTCGGCGAGAGCCGGTCGCCGGAGAGTGCGTGGTTCATGTCGAACTGGACGAGCCCCGACTCGTCGATGGCGGTACCGGACATCAGCGAGTGGTCGTCGTACACCGGACGGAGCGGTACGCCCTCCTTGCTCTCGCGGTACTGGTCCTGGAAGCCGAGGAGATGGCCGGTCTCGTGCGCGATGACGTACGACTTGTCCTCCGTGCCCTCCCCGCTCTCGGAGACGTACCAGGTGGCGCTGTCGTCGCGGCTCGTCCCGTCCGGGTCCGGGTGCAGCTGCACCGTGTGGTGTGCCCGTGCGGGATCGTCGACGAACTCCAGCTCCACGTGCAGCAGATCACCGTTGGGGAGACGGTGTTTCGGGTCGTTGTAGTACGTGTCGATGCCGCGCTTCGCCATGTCCTTGGTGTTCGCGACGTGGTTGTCGGTCGTGCCGGGCTGGAGGTCCAGGTAGACGCGGACCGTGATGTCGGAGCGCACGCTGCCGTCGCTGAGCAGGGTGCGCTCGACGGAGAACGCGCGCTCCCAGACGGACGCGGCGGCCCCGCCCGCTTCCCTGGTCCGGTCGGAGGGCGGCCCGATCTCGGCGTTGCCCAGCGAACTGTCGTCGGTGACCGGCTCGGGGCCGGGAGCCGTGGTGGGTCCGGCGGCGTGGTCGGCGGTGGCAGCGGGCGTGGGGATGGCGGTGGGCGTGGGGGCGGCGATGGACACCGGGGCCCTGTGCGGACTGTTGTGCGGCTGGTTGGAGGACGGCTGGGCGGTGTGCGGTTCTGTGGGGGGTGCCACCGGCGGGTACCGCCCGTCCAGCTGCATGAGCTGGAACTGGACGAACGCCTGCCACTCGGCCAGTTCCTCCGCCAGCTTCGGGGGCAGGGGGCCCGACAACTCGGCGAGTTTCACCGTGAGGAACAGCTCGGCCTGGCGTTTCCCCTTCGCGCGCGGGTCGAAGTCCGCGGGGACCGGCCTGGCGCCGTCCTGCGTCTCCTCGCGCCAGTGTCCTGCCAGCTCTCGCAGGCGCTGATCCGTGAAGATGTCCAGGCCGAAGTGTTGCGCGTCCATGGACCAGTGCATGAACGAGCGGAATCGCTGTTCCGTGCGGGTGGGGTCGCTGCCCAGCAGTTCGTCGGCGGCGGTGTCGAACCGGCTGTGGTCGCGGGCGATGCGGATGTCTACTTGCTTCTCGCGTTCTCTGTCCCGGTAGTCCTGCTTCAGGGCCTCGGGTGAAAGGGGCTGCTGCCAGTAGGACTTGTCCTCGCCCAGGTTGGCGATGTCCTGCGGGCGCACGCCGAGGGCCTCGGCCAGCCGCGTCAGATAGCGCGGGTGCACACCCAGCTCGTGGGCCTGGAGCAGCGTCTCGCGCGGGACGGCCGGCAGTGGATGGGTGCGCGAGGCATGGAGCAGGTACTGGGCCCCGGCCAGTTCCATGCTGACCACGTCGGACATCAGGCCCATCTGGGTGTGCAGATGCGACGAGAAGTGCCACCACTCGGAGATCGGAGAACCGAGTTCCGACATCCGCCGGACGAGCGCCCCCGCGTCCCCTGCCTCCAGCCGGGCGGCCAGCTGGCCGAGTGCGTCGAGGGCCGGACGGAGAGGGGCAGAACCCTGCAGGACAAGTCGGATACTGGTGAGTTCGGTGGGGTCCAGTCCGAGGGCGGCGGCCGCCGCGGCCTCGCGGTCGGCATCGATGCCCGCGTTCTCGTTCCCCTCCGTGTTCGTGTCCGGCGCGGGCGGCTCCTGGTTCCGGTGCTGTGCCAGCAACCCCCGTACGCCCGGCTCGTCGAGCAGCGCGGTCCGGGCTCGGCGCACCGACGTCGTCACGTCCGAGGCCCAGACCCGGTCCTGCTCGTGGTGCGGCTGGCCCTGCGGGCCCCGCCAGTCGGCCACTGCCTCCGGTGCCGGCGGGAGTTGCTCGGCCATGCCGCGCAGGAGGTCCTTCAGGCCGCTCGCGTCGGCGGGGCCGACGGTCATCAGGTCCGTCAGGGTGTCCGTGTCCGAGTTGTCCATCATGATCTGGAACAGTTCGGAGCGGCGCTCCAGCTTCATCTTCGTGTTGGCCGCCGGTGACAGTTCCACGTCGAAGGTGACCCCGCTCAACTCGCGGCGCTGGAGCTGGTCAGGCAGGTGGAACTGGGCGGCCAGCTGCTTTTCCATCTCCGGGAGCTGGTGGTCGACCAGCCGGCTGAGTGTGTCCGCGGGCAGTTCCGGATGCTGCAGGACCCGGGTGACGCGTATCCCCAGGGTGCCGTCCTGGTGGATCACCCGCCGGATACGGAACAGTGCCGTCGAGCCATCCGGTTTGGGCGCACGGAATTCCACGGGAGCGGTGACCGCGACCACCCCGGGCGAGCTGTGCCGGAGCGTCGGCTGGTTCGAGGAGGGCCGCACCCAGAGCTGTTCGCCGTCGCGGACGTGTCCGTGCATCCGTACGCCGTCGTACACGCCCTCCCAGAGGTAGCCGCCCTCGGGGACTTCCACCCATGAACCGTTGCTGCGTGCGTTGCGGTGGGCCACGACGATCGCGTCCCAGAGGTCGTGTGTCGACCAGCGTTCGGGGAAGAGCAGCCGGCCGAGGGACGTCGAGCCGTCGGTGCCCAGCAAGGTCCCGTTCTCCCGCCCTCCGATCCGCCATGTGTGGGGTGGGGTGGTGCCGTTGGCGACGGCCTGTGCCCGGCGTGCCTCCCCGTTCGGGTCCTTGAACCAGACCTGTGCCCACCGGGTGCCGTTCGGGTGCCCGCTCCACAGCGGGTGGATCTGGACGCCCTGGTCGCGCTGTACGTCGGCCCCGTTCGTCCCGGGCAGCGCGTAGTGGACGCCGGTCATGCTGTGGGTGGAGCCGTACGTGATGAAGTGCAGCGTGCCCTCACCGATCGCGGCGTCGGTGACTCCGGGCTGCGGTGCGAGATGCCGCAAGGAGTCGGGCAGTTCGGGGAGGACGGGCGGTTCGAGGTGGAGGGGCGTCTCCAGATCGGTCTGGTCGTGGTGGGGTGCGAAGTCGGTGATGGTGCCGGTGCCGTCGGCGGTGCCGGTGATCCGTACGCCCTGGTAGTCGCCGGTGAAGTGGTAGTTCCCGGTTTCGATTCCGGGGGTGCTGGTGGTGGGTGTGAGTCTGTGGGTGGCCTGTTCGCGCAGGTATACCTGCCGGACGGCGTAGAGGGTCTCTTCGAGGGTCCAGTGGTCGGGGAACACGGTGCGTACGCTGCCGTCGGGGTGGGTGCCCGCTTGGTAGGTGCCGTTGGGGTTGCGGTCGCCGGTGGGCACCGGGCGGGGGCGGTCGGCGGCGCCGTGCGGGGCGAGCAGGCCGATGGCTCCGGTGCGGGGGTTGCCGCGCAGGACGCGTTCCCGTACGTCGAGCGGGATCTTGACGGTGGGCCTCGGGACGTCCCGCAGTGCCGCGCCGATCGAGGTGCCCAGTACCAGGAGGTCGCGGGGCATGACCCGCAGATACGGCGACCTGGTCCCGGGCTGCACGAAGTGGTTGTCGACCGAGATCCGGCCGAAGAGCGGGTCGGCGTAGTTGCCGCCCATCAGCGCGTGGTCGTCGTAGACCGGCCAGTGCTTCTCCCCCGGCGCGGGATCCCGGTAGTAGTCCCACAGGCCCATCAGGTGCCCGATCTCGTGGGGCGGCATGTGCGCATTGGCCTCCAGGGTCTCCATGGAGAGCTGCCAGTCCGCACTGTGGCTCCGGCCGTTGCCGTCGCGGTCGAGGTTCAGCGCGATGGTGTGGTGCGCCTGCTTGGCGTCGTCGGTGAACTCGGCTTTCACCCGGAGCAGATCGCCGTTCGGCAGTCGGTGGCCCGGGTCGTTGTAGTACTGATCGAGGCCGCGAGCCGTCAGGTCCTTGGTCGCCTGGAGGAGCTCGGCGGTGACTCCGTCCTTGACGTCCAGGTGGATGCGTACGGTGATCTCCGCCTGGGCACCACCGTTCGGCAGCACGGTGCGGTTCACGTGGAACTGGCGTTGCCAGATGGGCCCCGCGTGGCCCGCGGCGTTCCTCAAGGTGTCGGAGGGCCGGGGGATCTCGGTGCCGCGGGGCACGGGGACAGTCGTCGGCGGGGGATCCGTCGGGACAGGGGACTGCCCGGCGTCCGCGGGGCTCTGCGGAGCGTTGTTCTCGGGGCTCTGCGCGGGGACGGCGGGCTGGGACTGCGGATGCGGATCCGACGGCGCGAACAGATAGGGCGGTTGACCACCGGCGGAGGGTGTCGCGGGCAGGCCGCCGTACTGGGACACGCCCCCCACGAACCACAGGTCGAGCAGCTCCATCTGCTGCTCCGCGTCGTGCTTGTACCGCCGCAGCCTCTGCGCCAGTTCGTCGGGCATCTGCCCCGACCGCTCGGCGAGGTCCACCTCGTGGAGCAGGGCGGTGTGCCTTTCCCGTTCCGCGCGCGGGTCGAAGCTGTCGGGCACCTGGCCGTTGGTGGCTGCCGGGCCCATCAGCCAGTGCTCGACCAGCTCCCTCAGGCGGTGATCCGTGAAGGCGTGCAGTCCGTGGTCCGCGACCGTGGACCAGTGCATGAACGAGCGGAACCGCTGCCCTGCGGGGTGGGGCTCGGGGCCCAGCAGTTCGTCGGCGATGGTGTTGAAACGGCTGCGGTCGCGGGCGAAGCCGGTTTCCACCAGCCGGTGACGGTCACTGATCCGGTAGTCCAGCGCCACGCGCTCGGGCGGCAGGGCCTGCCGTGAGATGAACCTGTTCCTGGGCAGACTCGTGATGTCGTCCGGGTGCAGGCCGAGGGCGTTCGCCAGCCGTTCCAGATAGCGGGGGTGCACGCCGAGGGCGAAGGCACGGTCCGCCGTCTCCCGGGAGACGGGAGGCAGCCGGTGGGCGACCGAGAGGTTGTACAGCACCCTGGCCTCGGCGAGATCCATGTCGATCACGTCGGCCATGGTGAGCGTCCGGGTGCCGGTCGCGCCGGCCGCCGTGTCCGGCACCGTGTGCACGAACGACGAGAAGTGCCACCAGTCGGAGAGCGGAGCACCGATCTCCGACATGCGCCGCACGAGCGCGTCCGTGGGGTGCGGCCCGGCGCCCAGGCGCGGAGCCAGCGCGTGGAGCGCGCTGAGGGCCGGACCGAGGGGTGCGGAACCCCGCAGGACGACCTCGATGCTCGTCAGGTCGGCGGGGTCCAGCCCGAGAGCGTCGGCCGCCACGGTCGTGCGGTCGGCGCCTCCGCCAGTGAGCCCGCCGGTGTTCTCCTGCACGGCCGTGCTGGTGCCGGGGCCGGTGGAGCTCTCCCTTCGGTGTTGTGCCAACAGCCCTCGTACGCCCGGCTCTTCGAGCAGCCCGGCCGGGGTGTTGCGGTGCAGCGAAGCCGATACGTCCGACGTCCAGAGAGGGCTCTGCTCGGTGTGCGGATGCCCCGCCGGGCTCTCCCAGCCGGCCGGCAGTTCCGGTACCGGCGGCAGCTGGTCGGCGAGCTGGAGCAGGAGGCTGTCCGCGTCCTGATGGTGTTCGGGGAGGAGCCCCATCAGGCCCCACACCGTGTCCGGATTCCAGAAGTCCCGCTCGATGTTCGCCAGTTCTTCGCTGTACTCCGTCATCGTCGGGTCGTCCGTCGGCGACAGCTCCACGTCGAAGGTGACCAGGCTCAGCTCGCGGCGTCCGTAAGGGTCGGGCCGGTTGAGCTCGGCGGTCAGCTGCAGCCGTATCTCCGGCAGCAGCCCGGTCAGTGTGTTGCGCTGATTCGTGTCCAGCGCCGGATGCTCCAGGACCCGGGTGATGTGCATCCCCAGGGAGCCGTCCTGGTGGATCACCCGCTGGACACGGAACGGCGCCGGCGTGCCATCCGGTTTGTTCCGCACGACGTGTACGGGGGCGGTGGCCGCGAGTATCTGGGAGGGGCGTTCCGGCGGAGGGGGCTGGTGCGAGGAGGGCCGGACCCAGAGCTGTTCGCCGTCGCGGACGTGTCCGTGCATCCGTACGCCGTCGTACACGCCCTCCCAGAGGTAGCCGCCCTCGGGGACTTCCACCCATGAACCGTTGCTGCGTGCGTTGCGGTGGGCCACGACGATCGCGTTCCAGAGATGGTGCGGCGCCCAGCGTTCGGGGAAGAGCAGATGGGCGGTGGCCACCTCGCCGTCGGCGCCGATCATGGCCTCGGTCTCCCGGTCGCCGGGCTGCCATTCGAGAGGGGGCCGGGTGCCGTTGGCGGCGGCCTGTGCCGTCCGCCCCCGCAGGTTCGGGTCCTTGAACCAGACCTGTGCCCACCGGGTGCCGTTCGGGTGCTCGCTCCACAGCGGGTGCAGGGAGACGCCCTGGTCGTACTGCGCGTCCGCCCCGCCCGTCCCGGGCAGCGCGTAGTGGACGCCGGTCCTGCTGTGGGTGGAGCCGTAGGTCAGGAAACGAAGGGTGCCCTCCCCGATCGCGGGGTCCCCGGCGAGGACCGGCGGCGGTACGGGCGGGGCGGTCGGCATGAGCGGGGTGGGCGGACCGAACTGGCCGGGCGGCATGCTCTCGGTCTGGTCGTGGTGGGGTGCGAAGTCGGTGATGGTGCCGGTGCCGTCGGCGGTGCCGGTGATCCGTACGCCCTGGTAGTCGCCGGTGAAGTGGTAGTTCCCGGTTTCGATTCCGGGGGTGCTGGTGGTGGGGGTGAGGCGGTGGGTGGCCTGTTCGCGCAGGTATACCTGCTGGACGGCGTAGAGGGTCTCTTCGAGGGTCCAGTGGTCGGGGAACACCGTCCGGGGGCTGCCGTCGGGGTGGGTGCCCGCCTGGTAGGTGCCGTTGGGGTTGCGGTCGCCGGTGGGCACCGGGCGGGGGCGGTCGGCGGCGCCGTGCGGGGCGAGCAGGCCGATGGCTCCGGTGCGGGGGTTGCCGCGCAGGACGCGTTCCCGTACGTCGAGCGGGATCTTGACGGTGGGCCTCGGGACGTCCCGCAGTGCCGCGCCGATCGAGGTGCCCAGTACCAGGAGGTCGCGGGGCATGACCCGCAGATACGGCGAAAGCTGCGACGGAATCTGGAAGTTGCTGTCGGACGTGATCCGGCCGAAGAGCGGGTCGGCGTAGTTGCCGCCCATCAGCGCGTGGTCGTCGTAGACGGGCCAGTGGGCGAGCCCCGGGGTCTGGCGCCGGTAGTAGTCCCACAGGCCCATCAGGTGCCCGATCTCGTGGGCGGGCACGTGCGGCTTGGATGCGATGGTCGCTGCGGACAGGTACCAGTTGCCGGCGTTCGTGGGGCCGTTGCCCGTCGGGTCGGGGTGCAGGTTGACGGTGTGGTGCGCCTGCTTCGGGTCGTCGGTGAACTCGGCCCTCACCGTCAGCAGATCGCCGTTCGGCAGGCGGTGGCGCGGCTCGTTGAAGTACGTACCGAGGCTGCGGTCCGTCAGGGCCTTGACGGCCGTGACGTCCTCGGGCGTGACACCGTCCTTGACGTCCAGGTGGATGCGCACGGTGATCTCCGCCTCGGTGAAACCGTCCGGACCCGCGGTGCGCCGGGTGGCGAACTGGCGCATCCAGAGCGGCCCCGTGTAGCCCGCGCTGTGCAGGAACGCGTTCGAGGGCCGGGGGATCTCGGTGCTCGCGGGGGGTACTGCCGTCTGGCCCGCGGTGTTCGTGACGGGCGTGGGAGCGACAGGGGTGGCCGACGTGCCGTGGAGGGCCTGTGGCGCGGTGCGGGCCATGGGCTCGGTCTGGTCCGTGTGCTGGTTCTGGGGCTGGACGAAGGGCGGCTCCGTCGTCCCGTCGACGTGCGAACCGTTCTGCGCGGGGACGGTGGGCGGGGACTGATGGGGCCGGTGCGGGCTCGGGGTCATCACGATGTCCCCGTCCGAGTCCGCCGGGGCGTCCTCGCCCATCACGATGTCCTCGTCGAAGGCCGTGTGCGTCGGTGTGGCCTGGTGGAAGGGAGGGGTCTGCACGCCCGGGGTGGCGGGGGTCATGGGGTTCTCGGACCACAGCTGGGCGAGCCGCTGTTCCATCTCGGCTCGGTGCTCCGTGATGTCAGCGTCCAGCCCGGCCAGGCGGCCCCGCGCCTCGTCGTACGCCGCCTGGTCCTGAGCCCGGCTCGCCTTGAGGGCCGCGAACTCGGCGAGGTTGCGGAGGTGTTCCACCTCGTACACATGGCTCCGGAGATCGGCGAGGTCGAAGCCGGGCGGTGGCGGCACGATGTCCCTGATCGCCGACCAGTTGCCGACCAGGAAGTCCAGCTCGGCCGCGCTGAAGTGCCGCAGACCATCGAGGGACATCCTGGTCCAGTACACGAAGCCGTGGTAGTCGAGGTCGGGATCGCCGGTCTCGTGACGGTCCTCGCCGAGGAGTTCGTCGGCGATCTCGTCGAACCGTTCCCGGTCGATCTCGGCACGGAGGTCCTCGATCTCCGTGCGGTGCCCGGCCAGGTACTCCAGCGCCAGCTCCTCCGGGGTGGCGGCGCGCCGCCAGAAGTCGGCGTCCGCGTGCAGCCGGCTGACATCCGAAGGGGACTGCAGCCGAAGGGCGTCGGCGAGCCGGGTGAGGGCGAGCGGATGCACACCCAGCTCGTGCGCGGTGGCGTCGGTGACCGTGTCGGTGTCCACCACGTCGGTGGCCTGCCACTCCGCGATCCGCAGGCGGCTCTCCCGGATGTCCTGGTCGACCAGGCTCCGCATGCTCGCACCCTGGCTGTGCTGGAAGGTCGACAGGTCCCACCAGTCGTCCGCGGAGATCTGGAGTTCCGACATCCGCCGGACGAACTCGCCCACCTGCGGGCCCGCGCCGAGCCGCGCCGCCAGCGTCCGCAGGGTGTGGAGCGCTTCACTCGGCGTGGCGGACTGGTGCAGTACGGGCAGGGCGCTGCGCAGATCCCCGGGGGGCAGGTTCAACGCCCGTGAAACAGCGGCCAGATGGACCGGGTTGGCCGGGGTGACCTGGCTGTCGAGGTCGACCGGGGCATGGCTGTCCGGGCGCGGGGCCGGGGCCCCGGTGTGTCCGGCCGGGGCCGCCGGCTGCGGCACCCTGACGATCTCGGCGTTGAGGACGAGCAGCGAGGTGCTGTCGATGTGCGTGGTGAGCCTGACGCCCGGCTCCGGCGTGGTCACGATGGTGAGCGCGCCGGGCTGGTACGGGTCGGGGACGCGCGGCGCGCTGCTGCGTGCCGCCCGCAGCGCGGCCAGCCGCAGCCGGTCGGCGGTCCAGCCCTCCGGCAGCCGGTGGTCCGGGGTCCGGGTGTAGTCGGGCGTGAACTCGTCCTCGGTGAGGGCGGCCAGCGCCGCCTCCGTCGACTCCTTCGTGACGTGCGGGGCGTGGTCCTGGGACCGGCGGGCGGCGAGCAGTTCCAGCAGACCCGGCTCGTCGAACAGCCCGGCGTGCGTGGTGCGGCGCAGCGCGGCCTCGACGTCCGCCGCGAGCAGCGGATCCGGGGTCGTGCCCCGCCGCTCGTGCGGGGCGTGCCAGAGGTCGGTGGACTGCGGGACCGGGCGCCGGTGTTCCAGGACCTGGCGTACGAGATTCTCGCGGCCCGCGTCCGGGTCCAGGTCGAAGCCCAGCAGCTGGGCCGCCGCCTCCTCGGTGCTGCGCAGGGACAGCGCTCCGAGGTCCGCGCCGTTCCCCGACGGGCCGGTCCCCTTCGCCGGCCGGAGCTCCACGGTGAACCGGGTCTTGGGAAGGCGGCCGTTCTCCTTGCTCTCCTCCCCGGAGTTGTACGTGTCCTCGATGTGCTCCTGCACGGCGTCCAGCTTCTCGTGCAGTTCGGCGAGGGCCGACGGGTGCATGTTCGCCGGGTAGCGGACGATCCGGGTGAGGTTCAGGCCGCGGTCCCCGTTGGTGAACACGACGTGTGACACCCGGAAGTCGGCGAGTCCGCCGGACGCCCTGGAGTACGTCATCGGGGTCTCGGAGGTGACCGCCGCGATGTCGTGCGCGTCCCACTCCGGGTGCGGCTGGAAGCGGGTCGGCCGGAACCAGCGGTGCGCGCCGTCCTTCACGACCCCCTGCATCCGGACGCCGCCCGCCACGCCCTCCCACAGATAGCCGCCCTCGGGCAGCACCTCGAAGGTGCCGTTGGCCAGCGCGTTGTGGTGTGCGTCGCGCACGGCCTCGCGCAGTTCATCAGGGGTCCACTCCTCGGGGAACAGCATCCGCGGATTGGTGCCCACGCCGTCCTGGACGACTCCGTCGGGCGAGTCGCCGTCGCCGACCTTCAGGGTCGCCCTCCCCGGTCCCGTCGGCGGGTTCCGGAACCACACTTCGGCTCGGCGTACTCCGTTGACGTCGGGGTCCGTCAGCTTCTCGAAGGTGATTCCGCGGTCCGTCTGGGCCAGCTCGCGCTTCTCGTCACCGTGTGCGTACTGGACCCCGGTCAGCGTCGACGGGTCGCCGCGCAGCAGGAAGCGCATCGAGGCGTCACTGAAAGCCGGTTCGTCGGAGGGTTCGCGGGGTGGGGGCGGTGTGAGGTGGGTGGGTGGTTGCAGGCCTGACTGGTCGGGGTGGGGTGCGAAGTCGAGGATGGTGCCGGTGGTGTCGGCGGTGCCTGTGATGCGGACGCCTTGGTAGACGCCGTCGAATGTCCTGCGTCCGGAGCGTGTGGGGCGTGCGTGGCGTTCGGATCGTACGGTGTCGGTGCTGAGGCTGCCGGTCCTGACGTGGTCGAGGTAGACCTGGCGGGTGGCGTGGAGGACCTCGTCGGGGCTCCAGTGGTCGGGGAACATTGTCTGGTCGGTGCCGTCGGGGCGTTGGCCGGCCCGGTAGGTGCCGTTGGGGTTGAGTGGTCCGGTGGCTTCGGGGCGGGCCCGGCCGGAGGGGCCGCGCGGGGCGAGCAGACCGGTGGCGCCGGTGCGGGGGTTGCCGCGCAGGACTCGTTCCCGTACGTCGCGCGGGATGTGAGCGGTGGCTTTGTCGTGCGGGCCCGTGCCTGCGCCGGGGGTGTGCGACCAGGCGGCGTCGATCGCGGTGGAGAGCAGCAGCAGGTCCCGCGGCATGATCCGCAGCGTCGGCGAGAGGTGGTGATCGGAGATCATGTGGTCCATGTCGAACTGGATGAGCCCCGACTCGTCGATGCCGTAACCGGACATCAGCGAGTGGTCGTCGTACACCGGACGGAACGGGTCGCCCTCGGTGGCCTCGCGGTACTGGTCCTGGAAGCCGAGGAGATGGCCGGTCTCGTGCGCGATGACGTACGACTTGTCCTTCGCGCCCTCCCCGCTCTCGGAGACGTACCAGGTGGCGCTGTCGTCGCGGCCCCTCCCGTCCGGGTCCGGGTACAGCTTCACCCTTCGGTGCGCCTGTGCGGGGTCGAGGACGAACTCCAGCTTCACATGCAGCAGATCACCGTTGGGAAGACGGTGCTTCGGGTCGTTGTAGTACCTGTCGATGCCGCGCTTCGCCATGGCCTTGGCGTTCGCGACGTGGTTCTCGGTGGCCTTCCGCCGGCGATCCAGATGGATGCGGACCGTGATGTCGGAGCGCACGCT
This sequence comes from Streptomyces sp. NBC_01471, assembly GCF_041438865.1. Lineage (NCBI taxonomy): Bacteria > Bacillati > Actinomycetota > Actinomycetes > Kitasatosporales > Streptomycetaceae > Streptomyces > Streptomyces sp. NBC_01471. The sequence continues at coordinate 2,640,957 of NZ_CP109450.1, read as the reverse complement.
GCCGTCGCTGAGCAGGGTGCGCTCGACCGCGAACGCGCGCTCCCAGACGGACGCGGTGGCCCCGCCCGCTTCCCTGGTCCGGTCGGAGGGCGGCCCGATCTCGGCCTTGCCCAGCGATTCGACGTCGGTGACCGCCTTGGGGAGGGGAGCCGGAGGCATTTCGGCGACGGAGTAGTCGGCGGTGAGCGTGGGCGTGGGGGCGGGCATGTGAGGCGGGACGGGTGCCGGGGACTCGTGCGGGCTGGTGTGCCGTGTCTGAAGAGGGGCGTTCGGCGACGCGCCCGGGGCATGGGACGACTCGGTCCGCGGACGGGGGGCCGGCTCCGTCGTCCCGTCGAAGTGCGAGCCGTTCCGCTGGAGGTGTACGGAGAGCGGCGCACCGCCCCCGGGCGGCGGCTGGAACTGTTCCGTCCCGCCGGGATTTCCGCCGGACGACGGGGTGTGCACCTTCAGGTCCACGTTGAACGTCCCGGCCAGCAGGGGCAGGAAGCTCTTCGACCAGGGGGAGTCCCCCCTGTGTTCCCACTCCGCGACGGCCGACCTCACCTCCTTGAACAGGAGGTTCTGAGCCCGGTACACGGCGCGTGGGTTCCCCGGGGTGTGCGGCGGAACGAGATCGGGCAGCAGCTCGGCGAGCCCCTGCGGGCCCAGCTCCCGCACGTGGGCGTGCACGGCCTCCTTCATGCCGAGCGCCAGCGTGTGCAGCTCCTGGTGGGTCTCCACGTCGGACGCGGCCGAAGCGGTGGCGCGCAGCCGGTCCGGGTCGTCGACCAGGGCCCGCAGCTTCTGCCCGATGTGGGGGAGCTTCGGCCTGACGGCGGAGGGGGCGCTGACCAGCAGCGAAGTGAGCTGCGAGTAGCCGTCGTCCGGCACCTTGAGTACCGGGCGGTGCGTATCCGTGGGTTCGAGGTCGGACCCCTCGTCGGACCCCTCGTCGGACACCGAGTCGGTGTCGTCCTCGGACGTCAGATCCTGCGGCGGCCTCAGGTCCTTGGTCTGGTCCACGTGCCGGTAGTGGCCGTCCTTCAGCAGCAGCTCGACGCCGTCCGCGCCCTCGCCGCCCGTCGCCTCGCTCCCGTCGGGCATGAAGGTATGGCGCCTGCCGTCCACCAGGACCGTCACCGGCACGTGGAACAGCTGGGCGGCCAGCGGCGGATAGAGGTCACCCGCGCTGTCCTTGGCAGCGGACTCCTCGTTGGCGGGCCGCACCGTCTGCGACGCGGCGAGCGAGGTCCGCTGCTGCGGGGTCAGTACCGCACGGTGGTTGCTGCTCGGGGCGCCCGCCGAGTGCGGGATCCACTTGCCCTCCGTGTACTCCCGGCCCTGCGGAGTCGACCTGTCCAGCAGGTTTTCCAGTCCGGCCGCGCGGACCTCGGCGGGCTCGAACTTGTCGGTGAGGTCCGGGTGGGTGTACTCCGCCAGCGGGCCGTTCCCGCTCTCGCGGAGGGTCTCTCCGAACAGGGAGCGCAGCTCGTCCGCCACACCGGAGAGGTCGTGGTCGGCCGGGACGGTGATGCCCCGCTCCTCCAGCAGGTCCGGGTTGATCCGGACCAGGTGTTCCGCCAGGGAGTGGAAGAAGCCGTTGCCGTCGTGCGAGACCGGGCCGACCGGGTGGACCTTCCCGGTCGACGGGTCCTCCAGGCCGGTGACTTCGCCCTGCTCGTCCGTGGACTCGGTGTATTCGGCGGGGTGTTCCGGCTTCTCCACGCCGTGGTCGTGCTCCACGGACTCGTCGTAGGCCAGCACTCCGGGCTCCGTGGCGCCGCGCTCGTTCGCCGGGAGCCGGTACCAGGTGTTGAGGGCGTCGGCGGCCGACCGCAGCGCGTGGTACTGCTCGCCCGCGGCCTTCAGCTTCTGCCCCAGCGACTCCAGCTCCGGCCCGACCGTCTCCCGTGCCTTGGTCAGCTCGGCCCGCGCCGCGCCCAGCGCCTGTTCCGCCGTCCGCCGTGCCTCAGGAGTGGTCGCCATGTCCCGCCGGTGCCGCGCGTCCCGTACCGCGAACGCCAGGTCGGTGAGCGGGCGGTACGTGTTCCAGTACGCGTCGTGGTTGCCCTTCCACGCGTTCCACCCCTTGGCGACGTCGTCCCACTGCTTGGACAATTTCGCGGGGTGGTTCTGCGGGGTGATGAGCCCCAGGTCACGGGCCACGTCCTCGCGGATCCAGGCGAGCACCTTGGTGTCCGCCTCACCGGCCTGGACGCCCGGCGGGTCGTAGCCGTTCCAGGTCGTACCGCGGGTCACCAGCTGGCCGACCGAGCTGTCCTTGGCGTGGCGGTGCACCTCGGCGACGGCCAGCCACTTCGTGGGTACGGAGAAGAGGAAAGCCCGCCCGGTGCTCGGCTTCATATTGATCTTGGCGGCGGTCGCCTCGTTGAACTTGAACTCCTGGGACGAGCCGACGCCCGGCGCGATGACCGGGGTCACCTGGTAGGTCGTCTTGTGCGAGTCGGCCCCGATGGCGTCACCGCCCAGCCCGCCGTTCTTGCCGTGGACCTGTCCCATGCCCACGTCGACACTCTCGCCCGTGCCGGTGCCGAACTCCATCCGTACATCGGCCGTCGCGAGCAGCTCGGCCCCCGACAGGGCGAAGGCCGGGTGGAGCTGGAGGGAGCCGGTGGAGCCGCCGACGAGGGTGTCGTCGACCAGGCCGAGCGGCTGGTACCCGTTCTCGCCGAGCGCCGAACCGTCGATGAGTGAACCGGTCAGGGACAGTTCGTTGGTGCCGGCCGTCAGGGTGTCGCCGCCGCCCTTGCCGGGCGACAGCAGCTTGACGGTCGCGGCCTTGGCGCGGGCCCGGACCAGGTCGTCGCCGGTGAGCACCCCGTGGGTCTCCGGCCCCTTGCCCGCGTGGCCGCCGTTGAGGTGCGGGGTCTGGGCCTTCGCCAGGGTGATGTGGGCCAGAGCCTCGACGTTCTCCGAGCCGAGTACCCGTGTGAAGTGCACCCCGTTGCCGGGGACCAGCCCGGCGGGGCGGTTGTCGCCGGACACGTGCTGGGAGAGGTGCTGACTGATCCTGGCCGGCGTCGCGTTGTTCGACTGCCACACGTCCACGGCGGACGGCGGCGGTGTGTACGCATCGCCCCCGGCCTCGCCGCCCGGCTTGAGCAGCGCCAGCGGCTCCTGGCTCTTCGCGCTGCCCGCGGGCCAGGTGTGTTCCAGTACGACATTGTTCTTGTTGTCCCGGACCGTGACCACGACGTCGTACGAGGTGGAGACGGTGGCGAGCGGGCCGGGGATGACCGTCGTCTGCGCCACCGTGTCCGACTCCGAGCTGCTGTGGCCGCCGCTCGTTCCCTTCGAGGTGCTGGAGTTCCCCAGCGGGCCGCCCGCCGAACCGTTCGGCCCGGTGATGCGTTCGGTGATGTTCGCGGAAAGGCCGCGGGAGCGGGTGACGCCCCGCGAATCGGTGGTGCTGGTGGTGACGGAGTGACCGCTCTCCACATCGCCGAAGCCGAAGTCGTCGACCGTCCGCGCGCCGGGGACCTGCTTCACCGTCACCCGGTATTCCCTGCCCCCGAGAGGGAGGCTGTCGGTGAAGCCGCGCCAGGGCGCACGGCCCCGGTACTGCTGCGGGATACCCGACTCGACCATGGCCTGCCCGTGCCGTTCGGACAGCAGCGTCCTGATGGATTCCAGGCTGTTGCGGGTGAACCGCAGATTGCGCAGGCCCTGCATCAGCTGCGCACGGTTCGCGTGGTGATCGCTGGGCGCCGACACCGGGACGACCCCGAGCGGACTCTCCTTGAACCACGAGGGGTGCGACCAGGTTCCGGCCCCCTCGGAGAGGCTGGGTACCTGGGTGATGCCGGTGTTGAACAGGTTCAGCGCGTGCGCCGCCTGTTCGGAGACCAGCCCGCGCCAGGCGTTCGCCTTGTCCACCAGCTGCCCGGTCCACGCGGGCAGCTTCGAGCGGAACGGGGTGAGGGCGCCGAGCTTGTCGCCGGACATCTCGAAGCGGTACTGGGCGTCCGTGGTGACCGGGACCCACTGGCCGTTCTCCGGAACGATGTTGACGGACCGGCTGTTGGTCCTGCCGCCGCCCGTCGACGTCATGCTGGAGCGCGAGTACGGGGTGACACCGAAGCCGTAACGCGTCGTGGTGGGCACACTCGTGTGCTGCGCGGGGAAGTGCCCCGCGTTCAGGTCGAACGAGAGCACCCAGCCCTTGCCGTTCCCTCCCGACACTGCCAGGTCCAGGCTGTTGTTCAGCTCCGGCTTGAGGTCGACGGGGCCGCCCACGGCGGTCGGGTTCCCGCGCCGTCCGACGAGGCGGATGTCGCCCGTCGCGCCGTACAGGAATCCGGGGGCGCGTACGTCGTTGAGCTGTTTGCCCGTCGGGGAGAACACCTGGTCGGAGTCGGCGGTGAGCGCCATCGAGCCGAAGGCGTCCTTCATCCGCTGGTGCTGGCTGGTCCCCCCGCTGGTCAGCGACCACTCACCGCGGGTCGCCCGGCCCGCGACCAGCGGGCCCGCCTGCTGGAGGTGATGGTCCGTCGGCACGTTGAGGGTGACGACCGGGATGTTCTTGAGCGAGTCCTCGCGCTGCCAGGCCGACGGCGCCCACAGGTCCTCGGTCTCGGTCGGCTCCAGCTCCCGGGTGGTGGTCTCGCGGCCGGCGGCGTACGGGTTGATCGCGCCCTCCGCATGCGGGTCGATCTTCGGCATGAACTGCTCCGACAGATGGAGCATCACGCTGAAGTCCCCGAGCGTGGCGTCGGGACCGCCCACGGGGGCCGGCTCGTGGATCTTGCGCCCCGCCCGGCCGAGCGTGAGGGCCCGGTACGGCACGTGCCACTGGTGCACTCCCACCAGCTGGGCCTTGAAGCGTCCCGTCGCCAGGAAGGAGTGCATCCCGGCCGGGGTGGCCGTCACGTCCTCGTGGCCGGCGGTGAACACGGTGCCGTTGCTGCGGGTGTGCTGGCGGGTCGCGCCCGCCCTGGCCCCCAGCACACCGATGTGGTCCGGCGTACCGGCACGGAACGTCTCGTTCGAGCGCAGTTCGACGGTGCCGCCCGCCTGGGCCCCGAAGGTGTGCGTGGTGCTGTGGGCGTTGCCCACGCGCTCACCCGCGTTGGTGTTCTGGCGGGTCATCCAGTCCCTGTCGGTGCCCTGGTAGACCGGCCGGTCGAGCTCGGCCTTCAGATTCAGCGCGAAGAGGTTTTCCTTGGTGAGGTTGCGGCCGAACAGCTTGACGGACAGCCCGTCGTGGGCGAGTTCGTTGAGCGTCGTCGCCAGGTTCCGTTCGTCGAACTTGGCCATGATGATGCGGGTGTTGGCCTGGGCCCGGCTCCGCTCGCCGCTGATGGCCTGCAGGAACTTCGTCCGTTGGCTGCGCGGGTCGGCGCTGTTCCCGCCCGGGCGCGGGGCGACCAGCACCGAGTCGCCGTGCGTCCGGTTGATCCATTCGAGTACCCGGTCGACGAGCACGTTCGGGGACTGCGGGTCCGTGGCGTGCGTGTTGTCGATGACGAGGTCAGTGGCCCTGGTGTGCGTCAGGTCGTAGTCGCCGTGGCGCCAGTGCGCGGGCAGCGGGGGCTCGCTCCCCTCGGGACGGGTCAGGGTGTCCGGGTCCCAGCCCGCCCGCTCGCGCGCCTCGCGCACCGGCAGCCGTACGAGACTCCAGGTGTCGAGGACGTGCCTCTCGCCCTCGAAGGTGACGGGGACCTGGAGCTCCTGGAGGTAGAGGGCCGTGTCACTGCCCTTCACCCGCCCGGTGATCTTGCGGCCCACATTGCCGCCCTGGAGCGAGACCTCGCTGGAGTCGTGGCTGTAGTGCAGGGTCAGCCCGAGCTGCATGAAGATGCTCGGCGCCTGATCGGTCGGGATGGCGAAGCGCGAACCGCCGAAGAAGGCCACCACGTACCGCCGGTTGTCCTGGACCAGGACCTCGTTCTTCACGGTGATGGCGTCCGTGATGCGCATCTCGGCGTCGCTCGCGACCTCGATCAGATGGTGCTCGCCGGATATCGCCTTGCCCACCTGGAAGGTGCCAGCGGAATTGCCGTTGCGCCGGCGCACGTCGAGCGGTGCCAGCGGTCCACGGGCCATCTCGTCGGACCTGCTGTGGAAGTGGTCCGAGCTGAAGTAGTCGCTGAGCTGCTGGTGCTTGTACCCGCCCGGCCTGGCGTCGAGCTTCTGGACCGCCCAGTCGAAGACGGACTTCACCGGCCCGAAGCCCTCGGTGCTCGGCGAGCCGAGGCGCGCGCCGGGTGGTGGGGTGAAGGTGCGCGGGACGCGCACCTCCGTCTCCTTCGGCACGGCGGAGTCCTTGGACACCCGGGTCGTCATCCCGTTCTTGATGCCCGCGCCGAACGAGGGGATCCGCTCGTCCGGGTGGAACTCGACCTGGTAGTAGACGTCCTGGTGAAAGGACTCGCTGCTGCCCGTGGTACGCGTCTCACGCTGGAACGTACGCTGGTCGTGGCTGCCGACGACATGCTTCTGGTTGTGACTGGCACCCACGCGGAGGTCCAGCAGCATCCGGGCGTCGGAGGGCAGTGCCCCGGCGGCGAACCCCGCCTGAAGACCGGTGCCACGGGACGTGCCGGTGTTCGTACCGGTCTGCTGCTGGAGCTGCTGGGACGAGTCCAGCTTGTGCGGGTCGCGGGCGTTGGGGTCCGGATTGCCCGGGTCCTCGGTCTTCGTGTCCGGGTGGTGGGTCCACTGATCGGCGTACGGAACGGCCTTGACCGTCATCACGGTGCGCTTCGCCTTGGTGAGGCTGGTCCCGAAGCGGCTGGGGACGCTGTGCTTGACGACGAACCGGCGGCCGTCGCCGAGGAACGAGCCCGGTCGCCTGGCCAGTTCGTCGTCGATCTGCTTGATCACGGACTCATCGGCCCGGTCGCCGCTGCGTTTGAGGTCGAGCGCGGCGTTGAGCTTGTCGTGGAGCGTCCGGCCGATGCTCCTGCCCTGGCGCGGCTGGAGCAGCCGGGTGCTGCTGTGGCCTGCGGCGGACCCGGTGGGGAGCGGGCGCTCGGGGGGACGGGGGTTCGTGGCGTCCGGCTTGACGTACAGGCTCACGTCGTGCTGCCAGAGGGGAGGACGGGGGGAGCCCTCGGCGGTCTCTCCCGGGCCGTTCGTGGGGGGCGTCAGGGTGGCGTCGTGCTCGGGGGCGCCGCCCGGGTTCTCCTGGTTGGCCTGCTGGTTGGCCTGCTGGTTGGTCTGTGCGGTGACCTGGTCGCCGGCGTGGGTGGTGGCCTGGGTGTTGTTCTGCTGGTCGGTGTGCTGGTTGGCCTGCTGGTCGGTCTGCTGGGTGGTCTCCTGGTGGGACTGGTCGTTCTGGAGCTGGTCCGTGTCGAGGGCCGCGTTGTTCCGGTGCTCGGTGGAGACGGTGTTGTCGTGGGGCAGCGGCCTGGGAGGGGGCGTGTCCGAAACCGTCTCGCTGACGTCGGCCGTCTCGTTGACATCGACCGTCTCCGTGGCGTTGTCCACCGTCGGCTTCGGGGTCGTGACCGGTTCGTTGTTCGGCGCGAGCGACGAGTCGAAGTCGGTGGAAGTGGTCTGTGTCGACGTCGGGCGCCGCAGGGGCTTCAGTTCGATGCTGCTGCCTTCGCCACTGTTCGGCAGAAGGGGGGACTGGTTCGGACGGCGGGGCGGGGGAGCCGCATGGGGCGTGCTGGACGATGACGACTGGGTGGAGGACAGGTTCGGCGAGGTGGTCGGTGCCTGATGGGTCGGGGATCCGGACGCGTTCGGCGCGACCTGCGAGACGGGCGCGAGCGGCGTCACCGGGGCCTCGGACTGGTTCCGGCTGTCCGAAGCGTTCGTCTGCTGAACGTCGTTCGTGTGGTGGACCGTGGGGACCGTCGTGTCCGATGAGGCCGTCGTCACCGGCGTCGACGGCGTCACGGGGCCGTGGGACGTGTGGTCGGTGGTGGTGTCGCTTCCCGTGCCCTGCGGTGTGTCCGTCGTGAGGTCCGTATCGCCGTACAGCGTCTCGGTGTCGCTGTCGGTGTCGCTCACATCGAGGTAGTCGAGGTCATCGTCCGGGACCTTGTTCAGGTCCTTGTCCAGGTCCAGGTCCAGGTTCTTGTCCAGGCCCTTGCCGAGCCCGCCGTCGAGCCCCGACGTGTCGAAGTGGTGGGACATGGCGTGCACGACGGGGTGGACGAGATAGACGTGTCCGGCGTGGCTCAGTCCGCCGGTCAGCATGCCCGCGACGAAGGTGTCCCACGACGTCGAGAAGCCGTCCTGGTAGATCAGGTTGTAGAAGCCCTCGCCGAGGTTCTGGCCGATGGACTCGACGAGCAGCCCACTGCCCACCTCGCCCAGCCGGAAGCGCTTGTTGCCCTGGAACCCCATGTGCATCAGGGACTGGGGCATGTCATCGGCGAGCGCCTTCAGCACGGACTTGTCGACCTTGCCGCTCAGCTCCTTGGTGAGCTCCTTGCTGAGTGCTTCCGCCGCGCCCTTGGCCGGGCCCGACCAGTGCTTGGTGACGGTCTTGGCCCAGGTCTGCCCGATCTGACGGGCCTCCTCCTTCGTCAGCCCGTGGAAGGGGGACTTGGCGAACTCCTTGCCGACGTTCTTGATGAAGGTGTCGCCCGCGCCCTTGGCGCTCTCCTTGCCACTGGCCTTGTAGAAGCCCTTGGTGAGGTTGAGGTCGTGGTCGCTGAGTACCTTGGCCAGGTTCTTGGCCAGGTCGCCCGCCCCCTTGCCCCCGACCTTCTCCAGGGTCTTGAAGGCCGTGTTCAGCTCCTTGGTGAGGAGCTTCGACAGACCGGTGCCGAGCTTGTTGCCCAGCCACTTGCCGAGCCCCGGGGCGAGCAGGCTGAGCGGCCCGGTGACCAGGCCCTGGATCGCGCCGAACTTGACCGCGTCCAGCAGCAGCTTGTTGTCGAAGCTGTCCCGGTGACCCTCGCCGATCTGGACCATCTGGATGATGCGGTCCATCGCTATGCCCATGCCGACCCCGAGGGCGACGTGCTGGGCGATCCTCTTGAGCAGCTCCTTGATCAGGGCCTTGAGGAACAGCCGGGTGAAGAGCGTGCGCCAGCTCAGTTCCGACATCAGGGCCTCGCCGAGGCCGGGCACCCACGAGAACGCCATGGCGTACATGAACTCGGCCAGCAGCTCGATGAGCTGGGCGAGCATCATCCACTTCGTGTATTCGGCCTGGTTCGCGGTGTCCCGGGCGGCCTTCGCCATGGTCTTCGACTGCTCGGCCGCCGCGTCGAGGAACGAGTCGTCGCCGCCCGCGATGACCTGCCCCAGATTGAGGAACGCGTTGGCCGCGTCGCCCTCGAAGTTCTTCTGGATGCTCTGGAGCAACAGCACGAGCTGGTCGTCGAGCTGTTTGTAGTCGTCGGCCACGGAGTCGTAGAGCTCCGCCGCGTTCCTGAGCTCGTCCTCGTTGGCCTGGGGCCACTTCATGCCCGTGAGGGCATGCATGATCCACTCGACCGCAGGGGAGGGGGTCAGCATCGGCGGGCTCTCATCATGTGGCGTCGCTCGACCAACTGGTCGCGAGTGACTTGGCTTCGTCCTCGACGCGGTCGAACAGGCCCATCACGTCGGATCCCGTGTAACCGACCTGCTCGACCAGGGTCTTGAGCATGGTCAGCAGGTCGTGCAGGTGCTTCATGCCGGGGTCGATGGTCTCGTGGTACTGCTTGGCGATCTCGTCGTCCTTGCCGCCGCCATCGATGTTGATCTTGTCGATCTGGGCCAGGTAGTCGCCGATCTGCTTGATCAGCGACCCGATCTGCGGATACTGGGCGAACTGCTGCTTGAGCTGGTCGATGGTGGTGATCTTCTCAGCCATCCGAAGCACCGCCCTTGCCCGTGCCGTTCCGGCCGGTGCGCGGAGTACCGCCCGTCGCCTTGCCCGTGCCGTTCCGGCCGGCCCCCGGTGTGCCGCCCGGCCCCTCCGGCCCCGGCCACATCTCCCGCAACGGGCCCATCAGATCGTCCATCTCGTTGCCGCCCGTCATCGACTTGCGCAGGGCGGCGCCCGCCCCCTGGAACGGCGAGACGGTCTCACGGACCTTCTGTCCGGCCTGTTCCCTGGCCTGCCCGATGACCTCGACCAGCGCGGCACCCAGTTCGGCGGGGGCCATGTCGCGGTACGCGTCCGTATGGAACTTGACCTCCCGCACGTCGCCCTGGGCGCCCGCGACGACCGTCAGCATCCGGTCCTTCGACTGCACGGTGACCGTGTACTTGGCCAGCTCCCGCTGGGTCGCGAGGAGGGAATCGCGGTGCTCCGCGAGCTTTCCCATCATCTCGTCGAGCTGTTCCTGGAATCCGTTGCCCATCAGCCGATCACTCCCGGTGCTGCTTCCTGGGACGTACCCCAGGTCTCTTCGTCCTCCGCCAGCCAGGTGCGGCGCTCGCGGTCCCGCCCGCCGCCGCCCCCACCGCCGCCTCCGCCACCCATGGGGGGCATCATCGGCTGGCCGTTGGACGAGGTGCGATTCATCGCGGAGGACTCCCTGGCCGCGGTCTCGGCGGCCAGATCGGGCTCGTTTGCCGAGGTGCGGCGGACACGCTCGGAGACGGAGGTCTTGGGGTCGCCGAGGGCCCGGCTGTTGGTCAGCCGCTCATTGACCCGGGGCGGTGTCTCCTCCAGGTTCAGCCTGTTCTTGTCGCCGCCTCCGAACTTGTTCCCGTACCCGTTGCCACTGGTCTCGGTACGGGCCTGACCGCGGACGTGGGAGAGGGCCTGCTGGTACGCCTTCTCCTGCGCGACCTCCTGGGCCTCCTGCGCCTTCCGCTGCTTCAGCTGCTCTTCCTGGAGATCCTGCTGGACCTTCAGCTGCTTCTGCTGGTTGACCTTCTGCTGCTTGAGCTGCTGTTCCTGCAGCTCCTGCTGTTCCTTCAGCTGCTGCTTGCTGTTGCTGCTGCTGTTGCCGATCGTCGAGCTGGGGCCGATGTGGGAGTTCGGCGGAGCCTTGAGGGGCTTCTTGTCGGCACCCAGCAGCAGCTTGCCGTCGGGCCCGGTGATCGTGCCGTCCTTGTTGATGCGGGACCCGGGCGGGATCTGGGTCTCGTTGCCCTTCGAGTCCTTGATCGACTGGTTGTTCTTGTCGAGCAGCGTGTTCCCGCCGGTCTTGTCGCCGCCGATGTTCGGGGGGCCGTCCGTCTTCGACTGCGGCGGCGGGGGCGGGATGTTGGACTCGGTCTTCGGCGGCCCGTCGACCTTCGAGGTCGAGGGCGGCGGCGGAGCCTGGGTCTTGTCGTCCTGGCCGCCGGGAGGCGTGTCGGAGTCGCTGCCCGGCGGCTTGTCGCCCGTGTCGGTGTCGCCGCCCGGCGGTGGCGGGGTGTCGGTGTCGTCGCCCGGGGGCTTGTCGCCGGTGTTCGTGTCGTCACCCGGCGGCTTCGGCGCGTCCGGATCGCGGTACGGCGGCATGGTGAGCGCGGTCGGCGGGATCACGTCGATCGCGGCCTGGTAGGCGGTCTGCACGGAACCCAGCTGCGGCTTGGCGACGGTGTCCAGGTTGTCCGCCACCCCCTTCAGCCAGGCGTCCTTCGACTTCTGCTCCAGCGCGGCCCAGAAGTCCGGCTTCGTCGGATCCCCGAGACCCGGCACGTTGAGAAAGGCATCGCCCGACGCGTCGAACTGGAGTGTCGTGGTGGCGAGGGAATCGAAGAACGTCTTGCGGACGTGGGTGGCGGGCCAGGCCACGCCGCTCGCGGCGTTGCGGTAGGCGTCGGCCGCGTTGACCAGCGCGAGCATCGCGTCGTGCAGCTTGACCCGCGCACTGTCGATGAGGGTGGGGATGTCCCCGTAGTTCACCACCTCCTGGCGGAGGTACGCCACCTGCTGCTGCACGGCCACGAGGACCCGCTTGAAGGCCCCGGCCGCCGTGCCCTGCATCTCGGAGTCCGGCACATTGATGTCCTTGACCCACGACTTGATGTCGTTCTGCACGAACTCCATGTGGTTGAGCACGTTGCGCAGCATCATCGCGCCGTCGTCGAAACTGCCCACGCTGATGGAGGAGTTGCCGAGCAGGGTGTTCAACGGCGGACCGATGACGGCCCAGGGTTCGTGGATGAACTTGGAGAGCGCGGTGTCCGGGCCGTTGGCCCCTACTTCGGGCGTCAGCGAGAACCCGATCTGGTAGGTGCGGTTCCCGCCGCCATTGCTCTTGGTCCACTTCTGCGACCAGGCGAAGTCGTAGCCCGAGGGGTTGCCGTTGTCAGCCGAGCCGGCCTGGCCGGGCGTGGCCAGGTGATCGGTCTTGAACCAGGCGTCCTTGGTCACGTCCGTACGGTTGGTCACCTTGGCCAGGTCGCCGTCCTTGGGGGCGACGAACGCGAGTGCCTCCTCCCACTTCCGGTCGGGGTAGGTGACCGTCGTCGTTTCGGCCATGGCGGGTTCCTTACGGGTGCGATGCAGGCGGCTGAGCGGTTCGGAGGCTGAGTGGTTCGGAGGCTGAGTGGTGAAGGCACCGTGCGACGCCGGCGTCGCACGGTGCCGTTACGGCGTACCGGAGTTACGGTTTGGGAGGGGCGGTCGTGGGACTGCCGCCGAACTCCTTGAGGGCGTTCGCCAGCTCCAGGTTCATCTCCGCCGCCGTCAGGGCGGCGTCGTCCTCGCTGTGCTGGAGGATGGTGTCCACGGTCGCCATGTCGATCGAGAGGGTGTTGAGACCGTTCCCGAGGGTGTCCAGCTGAGCCTTCAGACTTGAGCAGAGCTGAGTGAACACCTTGTGCAGAGTCGCGTCGGGACCCAGGGTGCCCGAGCCCGCGAGTATTCCCTTGTGGATACCCGACTCGGTTCCGTAGTCGCCCAGCGTCGTGTAGTCGTCGCCTGTCTGGAGCCAGCCCCGGAGCCCGAGGACCCTGGTACGGGCCTCACCCTTGAGCCAGCCCTCGGTCACCTTGAAGGTGCCGGTGTCCCCGTCGTCGTCGCCATCGTCCTTGGCCATGGTCAGAACATCCCTGAGCCGCGCTTGTCACCCGCGACCTGGCCGTCGACCATTTCCTTGAGGGACTGCGCGCCCGTGCCGAACTGGGCGTTCATCGTCTGAATGGCGTTGTTGGCCTGGTTCTGGAAGTCCGTGTACACGGTCGCGGTCTGACCGGAGAAGGACGCCTTGAGGGGGCCGAGCTGGCTGAGCAGCTCGGTGAGCGCGTTCACCATGTCCGTGTTGGCCTTGACCATGTCGTCGATGGCCGCGTTGGCACGCTGGACTTCGAGTGTGACGTCCGCCATGTCCGGTCGTCCTTTCGGGAGGTGTGTGAGGGGGTGAAAAGGCAGTGCGAGGAGGCGGGCCGGCCGAGGATCAGCCGGAGAGTGCCTGGTAGTAGCCGCTGCCGCCGCCGTCCCACGCGCTCGCGTACTGGGAGGCGTCCATCTCGCTGCTGTTGTGGATGGTGTCGGCCGCCATCAGCGAGGAGTGCAGGGCGTCGACCTTGCCCTTGATGTCGTTGTACGACTGCATCCACTGCTGGAGCTTGCTGCTGAAGATGCTGGACGAGTCGGCGACGTACGACATCCGTACGTCGTCGTGGATCGCCGAGACCGTCGCGCCCGCGCGGGCCATAGTGGCCACGTGGTTCTCCAGGGCCGTGCGGGCCTTGTCGACGTCCGCTTGCTGCCGATTGAACAGTCCAGACGTGCTGTCACCCATGGTCGTTGCCTCATTCCCGTCAGGATTCGGACATGTGTCGCCACGATACTCATCAGATGGGCTCAACTGGCCCTGTGAGATCGATATTTGATGTTCACTTGAGCTTCGGATTCAATTGTTGCCGCATCGTTCATTGGATTGTTTCGGAGCGTCCGCAACTCCTTTGCTCCCGGCGTCTTCCGCAGCGGATAGGTCGGCACGTACGATTCCGCCCCGCGCCAGCGCCTGCGGGTCCAGACTCGGCCCGGCCGGCAGCAGATCGAGCAGCGGCGCAGGCAGCCTCACGGCCTCGCTCGCCGGGTAGCCGAGCTGCTTGAGGGCGTCGTCGTCGGGCACCGGGAAGGCCGCACCCGCGTCGGTGACCAGATAGCGGGTGGAGCCGGTCCCGGCCGTGGAGTGGGCCGTCACCAGGGCGCCGGCACCAGGACGCACCCAGACGCTGTCGGCCGCCAGACACCCGGCCCGCACGCCGGGTTCTGCGTCCGGCGCCCCGCCGGGCACCTGCGCCGCAGCGACCAGCGCCACCGTCGTGGTGTGCCCGGAGCCACGGGAAGCGACCCGCGCGCACACGTCCTGACCTGCGGCGGCCGACACCGGATGCGGTGCGGTGGGTGGCAGGTCGGCGGCGAGCGACGCACCGGCGGATGCCGGGACCTGGTGGGCGGCCAGGTCGGCCGCTCCCACCGGCCGTTCGCGTACCGCGCCGCCGCCGTACGCCTCCGCCTGGGTGCGCGGATCGCCGAGCAGCAGCCGGTGCAGGGTGTCGGTCAGCGGTACGAGTCCGTCCTTGCGCAGCAGGTAGTGCTGGCCGCCGTCGGCGGTGAACAGCTGACCGGTCCGGCTCGCCGCCCCGGCCAGTCGCGGGCCCGCTCCGCCCCGGCCCGGCACGGGAGGAGGCGCCAGGTCGGGTCCGGCGACGAGCGAGGCGAGGAAGGCGTCACCGACCGGGTACGGGGCGGTCCCCGCCCAGCCGAGCGCCGCGGCCCCACCGTGCTTGGTGTCGACCGCGAACCTCCGCCCCTGCCAGAGGATCTGGGCTCCGCCGTGGGGCGAGGACACCAGTACGCCGTCGCGCGCGCCCAGTCCGCTGCCGGCCGGCTCCGCGCCGATCACCACGGATGTGACCGTGCCGGTGGCGCCGGTTCCGGTGTCCTTGCGGCCCGCGCACACCGACCAGGTGCCCCGGTCGAGCGAGCCCTTCGGCAGCCCGTCGGGCGCGCCCACGATGCCGAGCGGCGTCCCGCGCGGGGTGTCCCCGAGGGAGGCCGCGGCGACCTGCTGGACGGTCATCTTGTCCCCGGCCAGCAGCCGCGCCGACGCCTCGTTCAGTACGGGATGCAGCGTGCCGCCGACATAGACGTAACGGGCCCCCGAGTCCTTCACCACCACCAGCGCGCCGTCGGTGCGCCAGGACGTCGCGCCGCCGGGCGAGATCAGCCCGTACAACGTCGTGACCAGCGCGGCGAGAGTGGCGGCCAGCAGCCCCCAGATGATGCCGCGCCAGGTGCGGGCAGTGGGGGTGTCCGGTGCGTCCGGCTCGGCGCGCTGCATGCCGGAGGAGAGCCGGCCCATGACGAACATATGGGCCTGGACCTGGTCACGCCTGGACTGCATGCACGTTCCTCACTGGGCTCACTACGGGTTTCACGGATCTCATTGCCGGTGGGCTGTCAGCCCCAGATGCCGCGCAGCGTGCCGAACACCCCGGCCAGCAGCAGCGCGAGCGGCAGCAGTACGAGTGCGGCCAGGCTGTGCAGGATGTCGGCCGCGCGCCCCCAGTACGGCACCAGTCTGCGGCCGGGCACGGTCCAGGCGGCGATCATCGCGACCGCCGCCGCGGCCGTCAGGACGCCCGTGACCTCCAGCCGTCCCGGCAGGCCGGTGCCGACCGCGTCCGTGCAGGCCGCGAGCGTCAGGGCGTACGCCCCTGGCACCGCCAGGAGCAGCCGCTGCCAGGCACCGCCGACGGTCCGGGTGTGCAGGAGCAGCAGTACGCCGAGCGCCAGCCCGAGGACCGGCGCGGGCCAGCCGTCCGACGCGGGACCGGTGAGCAGCGCCGTCACACAGCCGGCCAGGACCAGCCCGAGCGCGGCGGAGCAGCCGGTGGCATACGCGTCGGCCAGCCGGGCGCGCACCTTGACCCGCTCGGCCTCGAAGGGCTCGATGCCCTCCTGGAGTTCCTCGGCGCTGGACGGCAGCGGTGGCAACCGCAGCCCTGCCAGGCGGAAGGCGAGACCGGGTACGAAACTCCCGGTGGCGACCGCGCCCACCGCCAGATATCCGGCCGTGTGCGACAACGGAACACCGGCCGCGCAGACCATGCCGCCGACCGCCGCGAACAGGGCGACGGTGAGGGCACCGAGGAACAGCGGAGCGAACGCGCCGACCGCGGCCAGCGCGAGGACCGCGGCGCCCGCCGCCGCCGCGCCACCCGCGAGCAGCCGGGGCCCGAACACGTCCTCGCCGTGCGCCGCGGTGGGCAACAGCGCGCCGGCCAGAGCCAGATACGGCACGGACATCAGCCCGAGAGCGGCACCCGCCCCCGCGTCCCCGACGGCACGCGACGCGGCCGTGGCCCCGGCGAGCAGCAGTACGGCGAGCACGGCGGACGCGGCTGCCCGCCAGCCGACGGGGCCCGGCAGCGCGACGGTGAACAGAGCCGCGGTCAGCCCGGCCACGGCCAGACCGATCAGCAGCCGTCTGGTCAGCGCGGGACGCCAGGTGTCGGGCCGGGCCCGCAGCGTCTCGCCGATGCCGTCGACCAGATCGTCGAAGTCGACCTCGGGAAGGGTTTCGTGACGGGACCGCAGATACAGCGTCTCGCCGTCGCGCAGCTCCAGCGACTGCGGGGTCCCCTCCTCGTCCAGGGGCGCGGCGCCCAGCCGCTGGAGGGTCCAGCCGCCGTGGGCAGCGCCCTGCTCGTGCAGGTCTCCGCCCGCGTACTCGACGAGAACGGGGACGAGATCGGCGAGTGGTACGTCGACCGGGATGCCCAACTCATAGGAATTTTCGGGCGCTCTTACAGTTATTCGGCACAATCCGACGGTGGTGTCGCTCACGGCGTTTCGATTCTCTCCCGTCCGGGGGTGCGGGTCGACCCGGGAACGGGGCGAACACTATCGTGAGTTCGAACCGATCATCGGATCAACCATTCTGCCCGCAATGCTGGGTGGTTGATGAAATTGTTCTGCGGCACAACGGACAACCGTTTCTTTTCCGCCCGTTGACCCGCCGGTAATTCCCCTGTCCCCTTGAACCCTGTCTCCCTGAACCCTGTCTCCTTGAACGAGGAAGGCCCAGCCCTCTTGAGCACCGTCACGTTCCGGCGCCCGCCGCGCCGGCCGGGCCCGCAGCTGCCGCAGGGCGAGCTGACCCTCCAGGAACCACCCGCGCTCCCCGAGTCCCAGGGCGCCATGGGCGGCGTCGTCACGTATCTGCCCATGGCGCTCAGCTCGCTCGGCATGGTACTGATCTTCATCAGGCCCGGCGAGAGCAGCGGCATCCTGATGTGGGTCGCCATCGGGATGATGCTGCTGTCCGCAGTCGGCATGCTGGTCAGCCAGTTCATTCGCGCCGCGGGAGACCGCAAACGGCGGCTGCGCGGCGAACGGCGCGACTACCTGCGCTACCTCGCCACCAGCCGCCGCCGGATCCGCAAGGCCATCGACGAGCAGCGGCGCGCCGACGCCTGGCACCACCCCGAGCCCGGGTCGCTCGTCTCACTGGCGCGCGGCGGCCGGCTCTGGGAGCGCCGCACCACCCATGAGGACTTCGCCGAGGTCCGGGTCGCCACCGGCACCCGCCAGCTCGCCCTGACCCTCAACCCGCTCTCCACCAAGCCCGTCGAGGACCTCGAACCGCTCTGCGCCCACGCGCTGCGCCGCTTCATCCGGGCCTACTCGACGGTGCAGGGACAGCCGATCGCGGTCCGGCTGCGCTCCTTCGCCCGGGTGGTCCTGCTGTCCGGCGGCGCGGACGGGGAGAGCGGCACCGAGGGAGCCGCGGCGGCCGAACGGAATCTGGAGACGGCACGCGGCGCGGCCCGCGCCATGGTCGGCCAGCTCGCCGTCCTGCACGCCCCGGAGGATCTCGCCGTGGTGGTCGTCGCCGACGGCGGGGCGCTCCCCGGCTGGGAGTGGGTGAAGTGGCTGCCGCACGCCCAGCACCAGTCCGACACCGACGGTGCGGGCACCGCCCGGCTGGTCGCGGAAGCCGTCTCCGAGCTGGAGCCGCTGCTGGGCGAGGAGTTCGGCGGGCGCCCGCCCTTCGAACCGGGCGCCG
Organism: Streptomyces sp. NBC_01471; assembly: GCF_041438865.1. Taxonomy (NCBI): domain Bacteria; kingdom Bacillati; phylum Actinomycetota; class Actinomycetes; order Kitasatosporales; family Streptomycetaceae; genus Streptomyces; species Streptomyces sp. NBC_01471. Next base: position 2,623,093 of record NZ_CP109450.1, on the reverse strand, counting down.
AGCCGAGCCGTGACGAGCCGTACACCGTGATCGTCCTGGACACCGCCGCGGTCCCCGCCGATGCCCGCATCGCCGAGCACGGCTACCGCAACGCACTGGTCATCGATGTGCGTGGGGCCCTCGACGGCGCCCCCGCACGCGGCTCACTCCGCTTCCGGGTCACCCCCGGCGACCTCGCGATGGTCACCACAGGCCCGGACGGCAAGGCCACCGAGACCTCCGTCGGGCGCCCCGAGACCCTCGGCCCGCACGCCGCCCGCGCGCTGGCCTCCGCCGTGGCCCCCTACCGGCTGGGCGCCACCGCCCGCTCCGAGCAGCCGCTCCAGGAGGACCAGGAGCTGACCGGCCTGCTCGGCATCCACGATCTGCACTCCGCCGACCTCGTCCGGCTGCACGAGCGGCGCGCGCCCGGCGACCGGCTGCGCGTCCCCATCGGCCTGGCCGCCGACGGCAGCCACGTCACCCTGGACATCAAGGAGTCGGCGCAGGGCGGCATGGGTCCGCACGGCATGCTCATCGGCGCGACCGGCTCCGGAAAGTCCGAGCTGCTGCGCACCCTGGTGCTCGGCCTGGCGCTCACCCACTCGTCCGAGACCCTCAACTTCGTCCTCGTCGACTTCAAGGGCGGCGCGACCTTCCTCGGCCTCGACCGGCTGCCGCACACCTCGGCGGTCATCACCAACCTCGCCGACGAGACGGCGCTCGTGGAGCGCATGCGGGACGCTCTGCACGGCGAACTGATGCGACGCCAGGAGCTGCTGCGCAAGGCGGGCAACTACGCGTCCCTGCTGGAGTACGAGAAGGCCCGCGAGACCGGCACCGACCTCGCGCCACTGCCCACCCTCTTCGTGGTCGTGGACGAGTTCAGTGAACTCCTCGCCGCGCACCGGGACTTCCTCGACCTGTTCGTGATGATCGGACGGCTCGGCCGCAGCCTCGGTGTCCATCTGCTCCTCGCCTCGCAGCGCCTGGACGAGGGCCGCATCCACCAGCTGGAGTCGCACCTCTCCTACCGGGTCGGGCTGCGTACCTTCTCCGCGATGGAGAGCCGGGGTGTGCTGGGTGTCCCTGACGCGTACGAGCTGCCGCCCCAGCCGGGCAGCGGTCTGCTGAAGAACGACGTCGGCACGCTCACCCGGTTCAAGGCCGCCTTCGTCTCGGGCCCCTACCGGGTCGTCCGCCCCGCCGTACGCCAGGCGGTCGTGGCGGGGCAGGTCGTGCCGTTCCACGCGGGCTGGGTCGCGCCACGGCAACTGCCCCGCAGCGAGCCAGAAGTGGCCGTACCGGATGCCGGCCCGGCCGAGGAGGCGGCTGCCGCCAGTCTGCTCACCATCGCCGTCGAACGGCTTGAGGAGTCGGGCCCGCACGCCCACCAGGTGTGGCTGCCCCCGCTCACCGAACCTCCCACGCTCGACCTGCTGCTGCCCCCGCCCGGCTCGGCCGGCCCGCGCCGCACGCTCACCGTGCCGGTCGGCATCGTGGACCGCCCCTTCGACCAGCGGCGCGACGAGCTGACCGCCGATCTGTCGGGGGCGGGCGGCCACGTCGGCATCGCGGGCGGCCCGCAGAGCGGCAAGAGCACCCTGGTCCGTACGCTGATGACCGCCATCGCCCGCACCCACACCCCGCGCGAGGTGCAGTTCTACTGCCTGGACCTGGGCGGTGGCGGACTCACCGGGCTCTCCGGGCTCCCGCACGTCGGCGGCGTCACCGGCCGTCTCGACCCGGACCGGCTGCTCCGTACGGTCGCCGAGGTCACCGCGCTGATCGCCCGCCGCGAGCGGCAGTTCGCGGACCACGGTCTGGCCTCCATGGCCGACTTCCGGCGCAGGCGCGCGGCCGGTGAGTTCGCCGACGACGGGTACGGCGATGTCTTCCTCGTCGTCGACGGCTGGAGCACGATCCGCCAGGACTTCATGGACCTGGTGCCGACCTTCACGCTCATCGCGTCCCGCGGACTCAACTTCGGTGTCCACCTGATCATCGCCGCCACCCGCTGGGGCGAGATCGGCAGCGCCCTGCGCGACCAGCTCGGCACCCGCTTCGAGCTGCGGCTCGGCGACCCCGTCGACTCCGCGATCAACATGCGGGCCGCGGCGACCGTACCCAAGACCCCCGGCCGCGGGCTCACCGACGAGCGGCTGCACTTCCTGGCCGCGCTGCCCCGGATCGACGGCGACCCGTCCGTCGACACCCTCTCGGACGGTGTCGCCGCACTGGTCCGCGAGACGGCCGCCGAGTGGGACGGCCCAGCCGCCCCGCCCGTACGGATGCTGCCGCTCACGCTGCCCGCGTCCGAACTGCCCGAACCCGACGGAGACCTGCGCGTCCCGGTCGGCCTGCGGGACGTCCAGCTGGACGTCTTCCGCCACGACTTCGAGGAGCACCCCCACCTGGTCGTGGTCGGGGACGCCGAATCGGGCAAGACCAACCTGCTCGCGATGGTCTGCGACGCCGTCACCCGGCGCTACGGACCCACCGAGGCCCGTGTCATGGTCACCGACTACCGCCGCCGCCTCGCGGGGGCCGTACCGGAGGCGCACCGCCTCGGGTACGCGGTCGGCCCGACGCAGCTGCAGGAGATGGTCGCCGGCTCGGCCCGCGCCATGGCCGACCGGGTGCCGGGCCCGGACATCACACCGGAGCGGCTGGCGAAGCGCGACTGGTGGAAGGGCCCGCGGCTGTTCGTCGTCATCGACGACTACGAGCTGATCGGCAGCGGCGGACCTGACCCGTTCGCCCCGCTGCTGCCGTATCTCGCGCAGGGCACCGAGGTGGGGCTGCACGTCATCGTGGCCCGCAGCGCCAACGGCGCGTCCCGCTCGATGATGACGGACCAGTTGCTGCGGCGGCTCGTCGAGGCCAACACCCCGGTCCTGCAACTGTCCTGCCCGCCCGCCGAGGGGCAGATCGTCGCCGGTACGAAGCCCCGCCTGCTCCCGCCCGGACGCGGTCTGTACATCACGCGCCGCAACACGGTGCAGGTGCAGACGGCGCTGCGCGACGAGCGGACGGAGCAGGAGGCGGGGGAGTAGGGGAGTAGCGGGCGGAACCGTCCACCGTCAGCTTTCGGGGAGCTGCGGCGGCGCGGGTTTCAGCCCGTCCAGCAGGAGGTCGAGGAGGCGTTCGGCCTGGTCCCGTTGCTCGGGTTTCGCCGAAGTGAGGGCGATGCCGGCGAGGGCGGCGACCAGGTCGGCCCGATGTCGGAGCGGTACCGGTTTCCATGAGCGTGGTGATGGCGGCCCCGATCATGTCCCGGCTGTGGCCGTACGGGTCGCCTTGAGGCCCTCGGCCCTCATCTCCGGCGTCATGGAGTCCGAGAACTCCGTGCGCGTGCACCCGGGCGAGGCGACGGTGCAGAACCAGCGCCGGATCAACTATCGGACACCGGACACTTCGTCACGCCACCGTCGACAACAGCACCCGCATGCCCATCACGAAGATCACGGCCCCGAAGACGCAGAAGGCGACCATGCCGCCTCCGCCGGAGTAGCCGTCGATGGCCATCCGCTGCGGCTTGGCCGGGTCGTAGTGGACGGTGACGGGCGTGCCTGCGCTGAGGCTGCTCCGCCGGCTTCTCCCTTGCGAGGACCTGACCTCCATCGTCTGGCCGTTTCCGGTCCGGTACTGCACCACCGGGTGGTAGGACGTCCCGCCCTCACCGGAAGTCCTGGCCAGCCGGACGACGGTGCCGTGTGCCCGCGCCCCGTGGCGCCGCAGCCAACGCGCCTTGAACAGGCTCACCCCGCCCACGACCGCGAAGAGCAGGCCGAACGCCATGACGGATATCGACCCCTGCTCTGGACCCATGAACTCTCATCTCCCTCTCAGCTGCGCCGCGCGGATCGGCCCGGGACCGTTTCGTCCCCGCACCAAGGACAGACGCAGGACCGGAATGCGTGGTTCTCCGCAACTCCATGCTGCTGCCGGGCCCTGAGGCACTCCCCGGGGCGTCAACCGGCCATCGCCTGGCCCGAGGGACACCGGAGTCGGGCAGTCCCGGCGTCAGACCCCGGGGCGCCAGCCCCGGCGCCGGGCGCGCGGGAGTACCACCGCGAGGAATGCCGTCAGCGCGACGAGCCCCGCCGCGCCACCGGCCACCGCGACCGCACCCGCGTGGGCGCTGTGCCCGGTACTGGCCGCGAGTTGCGGGGCGGGCTCGGGGCGCGTGGGGCGGGGCGCGGACGTGGGCAGTACGGCCGTCACCGCGCCCGCCGGATCGACCGTTCCGGCGCCCGTCAGCGACTGGTCGCCCGCCGCCGGGTACGCCGTCGAGATCAGCCGGTCCGTGAGCTGCTGGGCGGTCAGACCGGGACGGTAACTGTCCACCAGAGCGGCCGTACCCGCCACGAAACCGGTAGCCAGGTCGGCGCCGCTGCCGCTGAAGTTCCCGCTTCCGCCGGGGCCGATGCTCATGAGGCTGGTGCCGGGAGCCGCGATGTCGGGAGCCGTCGCGGGCGCGGCCTTCTGGTCGGGGCCGCCCCCGGGGGCGAGACCGGCGACGGCCAGCACGCCGGGCAGCGCTGCCGGATAGGCGGCCGGGGCCGCGTCCTGGGACAGGTTGCTGCTCCCGTACGCCGGGGCCACGACCAGCACGTTGTGCCGCGCCGCGTCCCGTACGGCCGAGGTGAGCGAGGCGCTGCCGCGGTTCAGCGCGAGCGGCACATCCACCACTCGTGCCCCGCCCGTTACCGCCGCCCGGATACCGGCAGCCACCTTGTCGGCGGTCGCCGACCCGTCCGCGCCGGTCACCCGGACCGCCAGGATCCGCGCGTCGGGAGCGACCCCTGCGAACCCGACGCCGGACTTCTGCCCGGCCGCGACGATCCCCGCGACGAACGTGCCGTGCCCGATGCAGTCCTTCCCCGCGGTCCCGCCCGACACGACATCGGGCCCGGCCTTCACCCGCCCGGCCAGCGCGGGCGCCCCGCCGGTGTCGACCCCGGTGTCGACCACGGCGACGGTCACCCCCGCGCCGCGCGCGGACGGCCAGGCCCGGGAGGGCGCGATGTACCGCTGCGGCCACGGAGTCAGGTCGGAGTGCTTCTTCGACGGCCGGACACAGCCGCCCGCCGAGGGCGGGGCGGAGGACACGGCGGGCAGCGTCGGGGAGTCGTCGGCGGCGGCGGGAGCTGCCGCTCCCGCGACGGTGGCCGCGCCCGCGAGGAGCGCGACGAGGGCGGCTGCGGCCGGGAGTTGTACGGGACGGGGCGGCATGTGCATGATCCTATCCAGCCGACGGGGCGGGCCGGTCCTGCGTCCCCCGGCCCCGCGTTCTCCGGTCCGCCCGCGGGTGCCCCGGGCGGCGCACGGTCTCACACCACCAAGTCCTCCGGCAGCAGCATCCGCAGCGCGGCGGCTCCCGCGCCGGGATCCCGGCTCAGCCGTCCCGCCTGCCGCGTCATCATCGACTCCAGCACCTTGCGCGCGAACCGCGCGTTCCCGAAGTTCTCGTCGCGCGGCACCTCTTCGAAGAGCTGCCTCAGCCGCACCACCGTCTCCGGCGCGCAGTCGTACCCGTCGCGTTCGCACTGGCGCCGCACGATCTCCACCAGATGTTCCGCCGAGTACGCGCCGAAGGTCACCCGGCGTGAGAAACGGGAGCCCAGGCCGGGGTTGGAGCCGAGGAAGCGGTCCATTTCGCGCTCGTACCCCGCGACCACCACCGCGGTGTCGTCCCGGTGGTCCTCCATCAGCTTCACCAGGGTGTCGACCGCCTCCTGGCCGAAGTCCGAGCCCGAGCCGCCCGCCGGGGTCAGTGCGTACGCCTCGTCGACGAAGAGCACACCGCCGCGCGCCCGCGCGAAGACCTCCTGGGTGAGCTGGGCGGTGTGCCCCACGTAGCGGCCCACCAGGTCCGCCCGTGCCACCTCGACCAGCTGGCCGCGCGGCAGCACCCCGAGGGCGCCGAGGAGTTCCCCGTACAGCCGCGCCACCGATGTCTTGCCGGTGCCGGGCGGGCCGGTGAAGACCAGGTGGTGGCCGACCGAGGGGGCGGGCAGTCCGGCCGCCCGCCGCCTGCGGGCCGTCGCCAGCAGATTGACCAGGTCCTGCACCTGCGACTTGGCGTCGTCGAGGCCCACCAGCGACGACAGTTCCGCCATGATCGCGTCGAGCCTGGCCGTGTCGCCCGGTCCGCTCTCACCGGCGCCGATCGCCGCCGCTGCCTGGTCGCCCACGTCCGACGGGTGCAGCGTCGTGAGGTCCTCCTCGGAGACCTCCGGCATGGCGGCGAGCCGCAGCGCCTGCCGGTCGATCAGCTCCTCGAAGACCTTGCGGGCCGCGCGCGCGTTGCCGAACGAGGCGTCCTTGTGCATCCGCTCGAAGCGCACGGCCAGCGCCCGCTCGGTCTCCTCGCCCAGCGAGTAGCGGTTCTGCTCGCACAGCAGCCGGACGATGGTGATCAGCTCGGGGACCGTGTAGTTCTCGAACTCGACCGTGCGGTTGAAGCGCGACGCCAGCCCCGGGTTGGAGGCCAGGAAGGTGTGCATCTCGGAGGAGTAGCCGGCCGCGATGACCACCACGTCGTCCCGGTGGTCCTCCATCAGTTTCACCAGCGTGTCGACCGCCTCCCGCCCGAAGTCCGCCCCGCCGCCCGAGGAGCCGCCCTGGGTCAGCGCGTACGCCTCGTCGATGAACAGCACACCGCCCAGAGCCTGTTCGAAGACCTCGGTGGTCTTGATCGCGGTGCCGCCGACGACCTTCGCCACCAGGTCGGCGCGGGCCACCTCGACCAGATGGCCGGACCGCAGGACCCCCAGCGCCGCGAGGATGCTCCCGTACAGCCGGGCCACCGATGTCTTGCCGGTGCCGGGCGGGCCCGCGAACACCAGATGGCGTGCGGTGGCCGGGACGGGCAGCCCCGCCTCACGGCGCCGTTCGGCCAGCCGGTTGAGATTGACCAGGGTGGCCACCTGCTCCTTCACGGCGCGCAGGCCCACCAGTTCGTCCAGCCGGGCCAGCGGGCCCCGCGGGTCGCCGGGGGCGCCCTCCGGCCCGTCGGCTCCGCCCGTGATGTCGGGCTCGCCGTTCTCCTCGCTGGTCAGCCGGTCCAGTACCAGCTCGCCCGCGGTGGACCCGCGGCGTACGCCCGCGCCCTTGTTCCCGGTGACCGTGCACCCGGCGGCGCGCACCCGCAGCCCGCTCACCGTCCGCAGTCCGTCCCCGCCGCCCGCGGCGAAGACGCACTCCGTCAGCTCGGCGGTCGCCTCCGCCCCGACGTTCACCCCGTGCCGCCCCGCACCGCGCACCCGCACCCGGACCGCCGTCAGCTCCGCCCCGGCGCCGTCCGCTTCGAGCCCGTCCGTGCCGGGCCCCTCGATCTCGCAGTCGACCAGCGAGACGGCGCCGCCTGCCAGGACCGACAGACCGGCCCGTGCCGCGGACCGTACGACCGTGCCCTGGAACGAGGGCCGGGCCTCCCCGGCGCGGATGCCGCAGCCGCCCGCCGACGTCACCGTGCACGCCTCGGCCCTGCCGCGGGCCCCGTCCCGTACGTCGATGCCGTGCCCGCCGGTGTCCGACACCTCGACCCGGCGCAGCACCGGGTCCGCGCCGCCCGCTACGACGATCCCGTGCCCGGCCGCGCCCGTCACCGCGACCCGGTCCAGCCGGGCGGTGCAGGCACCGGTGAGCAGGACGCCGTCCGCCGCGCCTCCGGCCACCCCGGTGCGGATCAGCACGGTGGACGAGCCGTCCTGGACGAGCACGCCGGCCGAACGGGCGCCGCTGATCCGGGCGTCGGTGATCGTGCCGCGTGAGCGCCCGGTGACCGCGATGCCGTGACCGCCGGGCCGGTCGACCCGCAGCCCGGTGATCTCGGGGTCGGTGGCGCCCGACAGGGTGACGCCGTGCGTGGTGGCCCCGGTGGCCGCGCAGTCGGTCAGTACGGTCTGCGCGGCCGTCGATATGTGGAAGCCGGTCACGCAGTCGTCGGCCCGTACCCGGGTGAACCGCGTCGTGGCGTTCTCCTCCACGGCGACACCGGGTTTCACGGTCCGCTCCACGGTGACATCGGTGAAGGTGCCGCGCGCCCGGCCGTTGGCCAGGACCCCGTTGCCCCCGGCGTCCCGGACCGTGCAGCCGCGCACCTCGGTGGCCGCGTCCTCGCCCAGCACGATCCCCGAACTGCCGAGCCGTTCCAGCACACAGTGCTCGACGACGCTCGTACGCGGAGACAGGTCGACGATCCCCGCGCCCGCCGGATTGCTCACGGTGGTGTCACGGATGGCGAGCGAGCCCTCGTCCCTGGAGAGCAGCGCGGTCCAGGAGTTGCCGAACACCTCGCACTCCTCCAGGGCCGCCTGACCTCGCGGCACATCGACCACCGGCTCGTCCTCGTCGCCGCCCCCGCCCGCGACCAGCCGCAGGCCGGAGAGCTTCACGGCCTCCGCGAGCACCTGTACGGCGCTGCCGCTGCGCGGTGCGATCTCGACGGCGCCGCCCGGCTCGTGGGCCACGACGGTGACCAGCTTGGTGACGACCAGGTTCTCTTCGTAGCGCCCGGCCCTGACGCTGATCACCGAGCCGCCGCGCGCCGCGTTCAGCGCCTCACCGATGGTGCGGTGGTCGCCCGCGCCTGCCGGGTCCACGACGATCAGATGGCGCGCCACAGGGGCTCCCTCGTGCTCGGTACTCCGGTCGGCCGACGGCCGCCCGACCCGGGACCATCATGCCAAGCGAGCGAACGGCGTGATCTCCGGCCCGCGCCCCGCCGGATGTACGGCGCGGGTCACCGGGGGCAGGTACCGGGCGGACTTCGCAAGAGCCCCGAATCTCCCCGGACACAGCCCTGATCGGCGACCTGCCGCACAACTACTCTGCTGGTGAACCGCTTTCACGGCCCCGGAGTCGGCAGACGCAAGGAGCGCCATGGCCACCGCCCAGGACATCCCGGACATCCTCTCGCCCGAGTTCGCGGCGAATCCGTACCCCGTCTACCGCGCCCTGCGCGAGTCCGTGCCGCTGCTCTGGCACGAGGCCATGCAGAGCTATGTCGTCTCGCGTTACGAGGACGTCGAGCGGGTCTTCAAGGACCGTGAGGCCGCCTTCACCACCGACAACTACGACTGGCAGATCGAACCGGTGCACGGCCGGACGATCCTTCAGCTCAGCGGGCGCGAACACGCGGTCCGCCGGGCCCTGGTCGCCCCGGCCTTCCGGGGCAGCGACCTGGAGCGGAAGTTCCTGCCGGTGATCGAGCGCAACGCCCGCGAGCTGATCGACACGCTGCTCGACGGGGCCGCTCCGGGGACGACGTCGGGGACCGTGGACCTCGTGGCGGGATTCGCCACCCGCTTCCCCGTCCATGTCATCGCCGACATGCTGGGCCTGGACAAGGCCGACCACGCCAGGTTCCACGGCTGGTACACCTCGGTGATCGCGTTCCTCGGGAACCTGAGCGGCGACCCGGAGGTCGCCGCGGCGGGCGAGCGTACCCGCCAGGAGTTCGCCGCGTACATGATCCCGGTCATCCGGCACCGCAGGGAGCACCCGGGCGACGACCTGCTCTCCGCGCTCTGTGCGGCCGAGGTCGACGGGGTGCGGATGAGCGACGAGGACATCAAGGCCTTCTGCAGCCTGCTCCTCGCGGCCGGCGGTGAGACCACCGACAAGGCCATCGCGAGCATCTTCGCCAATCTGCTGGCCCACCCGGAGCAGCTCGCCGCCGTACGGGCCGACCGCGCCCTGATCGACCGGGCCTTCGCCGAGACCCTGCGCTTCACCCCGCCCGTCCACATGATCATGCGGCAGACCGCCAAGGAGGTCACGCTCAGCGGTGGTACGGTCCCGGCCGGCGCGACGGTGACCTGTCTGATCGGCTCGGCCAACCGCGACGGGGAGCGGTACGCCGCCCCGGACACGTTCGACATCTTCCGTACCGACCTGACGTCGGCCACCGCCTTCTCGGCGGCGGCCGACCATCTGGCCTTCGCGCTGGGCCGGCACTTCTGTGTGGGCGCCCTGCTGGCCAGGGCCGAGGTGTCGACCGGGGTCGGCCAACTCCTCGACGCCATGCCGGACATGCGGCCCGCCGACGGGGTCCTGCCCTTCGAGCAGGGGGTGTTCACCCGGGGGCCGAGGGAGGTACGGGTGCGGTTCGGCAGCTGACCGGCACCGGCACCCGCAGCGGAATCAGGTCACCGGCCCTGTCCGGCCCTGTCCGGCCTTGCCCCGCCGGTCGCCGTGGACCGGACCGGGCTGGATCGAACCGGACCGCGATGTGGCGGTCCGGCTCAGCCCGCGTTGCCGTACGGCTGGGTGATCACTTCCATGGCATGCCCCGACGGATCCATGAAGTAGACGCCCCGGCCGCCGTGCAGGTGGTTGATCGCGCCGGGCTCCTTCTTGTGCGGGTCGGCGTAGTAGTCCGTACCGGTGGCCCGCATTCTGGCGAAGATCCCGTCGAAGGCCTCCTCGGGGACGAGGAAGGCGTAGTGCTGCAGGGGGAGCGGCGCCCCGGTCGGTACGGACGCGAAGTCCAGGGTCACGCCGTTGCTCAGCTCCACCGGGACGAAGGGGCCCCACGTCTCCCCGGCCCGCAGACCGAGCACGGTTGCCAGGAACTCGGCGGACTCCCGGTTGTCCCGGGCCGGGACGATGGTGTGGTTCAGCTCGACGGGGAAGGGCCGGGATGCCGAATCGGCCCCGGGCTGTGATGCTGGTCCGGGCACTGCCGTCGCTTTTTTCGTTGCTGCTTCTTCTGTTGCTGCTGCTTCTGATTCCGACACGGTGGAATGCCTCCATCGGGCACCTCACGGGCCACCTCCACGCCTCACCCGGCCCGTGACCGACGCGCGATGCCGTAGGGACCACCCTAGGCCGTGCCCGGCCTCCGCGCACGGGTGCACAGGCCACCCCACTGGAACAACTCGCCTCCCGGGGGCTGCGGTTCACCGGATCACCGGCTGCTTCACCCGGCCAGGTGAATCACGGCAAGCATGCACGTTTCTGCACCGCGGCCTTTCCTAAGGTGTGTCACGTCGCCACGGCCTCGCCGACCGGCCCGTTGCCGCCGACCGACCGATGTCACAGCGACCGAGCGGGGATCTCTCATGGATGCGAAGGACGAGCACACGGATCAGGCAGAGCACGCAGAGCGCGCAGAACATGCGGGGCACGCAGAACACGCAGAACATGCGGGGCACCACCCAGAGCGCGCAGAACCTCCGGAGAACGTTGAGCCGCCGGGCCGGTGCGGCCCCGGACCGGCCGTCCGCAGTTACACCGCCGGACGTTTCACCGTGGTCGAGCTGTACGGCGAGATCGACCTCCTCGCGGCCGGCCACATCCGTGAGTGCACCGACGCCGCCACCGCACCCCAGGGCGCGCGGGTGATCGTCGATCTCCGCCCCGCGACCTTCATCGACTGCGCCGCCCTGGGGCTGCTCTGCCGCGCCAGGCGCCGGGCGCTCGACCGGGGCGGCTCCATCGACCTGGTCTGCACCCGCGCCCTGCACCTGCGGATGCTGCGGGTGACCGGTCTGGACGGTTACTTCCCGAGCAGCTCCACCGTCGCCGAGATCTCGGCCTGAGGAATCCCGGGATCTCCGTGACAGCTACACCCGGCTGCGCGTAAATGCGCTGGCAGGACCGCCTGCGGGCCTGTCAGACTCGGTACCCATGTCCAGGAACTTTGAAGAGCTGGTGGCCGAGGCCGCCTCCGTGTCCGTCGACGGCTGGGACTTCTCCTGGCTCGAAGGCCGCGCCACGGAGGAGCGCCCGTCGTGGGGGTACTCCCGCGCGATGGGGGAGCGAATGGGCCGGGCATCGGCCGCCCTCGACATCCAGACCGGCGGTGGGGAAGTGCTGGCCGGGGTGGCGAAGCTGCCACGGCTGACGGTGGCCACCGAGGCCTGGCCGCCGAACGTGGCCAAGGCCACCGCCCTGCTGCACCCGCTGGGCGCGGTGGTGGTGGCCGACCCGGACGAGCCGCCGCTGCCCTTCGCCGACGGTGCCTTCGACCTGGTCGTCAGCCGCCACCCGGTGAAGGCGCACTGGCAGGAGATCGCCCGGGTGCTGGCACCCGGTGGTACGTACTTCTCCCAGGAGGTCGGCCCGGCCAGCGTCTTCGAGCTCGTCGAGTACTTCCTCGGTCCGCAGCCCGAAGCGCGCAAGGGGCGCGACCCGGAGGCGGCGCGCACCGCGGCGCGGGCGGCGGGCCTTGAGGTGGTCGATCTGCGACTGGAGAGCCTGCGCACCGAGTTCTTCGACATCGGTGCCGTCATCTACTTCCTGCGCAAGGTGGTCTGGATGGTGCCCGGCTTCACCACCGAGGCCTATCTGCCGCAGCTCCGTGCCCTTCACGAGCGGATCGAGGCCGAGGGACCGTTCCTCGCGCACACGACACGCTTCCTGATCGAGGCCCGTAAGCCGCAGTGATCGCCCTGCCGGGGCCTGAGGCCGGGTGACGCCCCCGTTCTCCCGCCCCCCCCATTGCCGCCGGTCTAAACTCGGCCGGGTGTCTGCCGCGCTGATCGTCGTACTCGCCGCCTGCTTCGGCGCCGCCGCGGGGACCCTGCTGCCGCGCCCCGCCTACCGGCTCGCGGTGGCCCCGGGGACCCCCTGGCACGACACCACCCCGTCGGGACAGCCCATCGCGGGCTGGCTCGGCCCGGCGCGCGGGACCGGCGGCTGGTACGGGCCCAGCACACCGGTGACCGCCGTGCTCACCGCCCTGTGCTGTGCCGCGCTCGCCGCAGCGGCGGGCCCCGTCCCCGAGGCGGCCGTCTGGGTGCTGATCGCGCCCGCCCTCGTCCTGCTGGGCCTGGTGGACCGAGCCGTGCAGCGGCTGCCCGACGTCCTCACGCTGCCCATCGCGGCGGCGACCGCGGCCCTGCTGGGAGCGGCTGCGCTGCTGCCCGGCGCGCGGGGATCCTGGACGGGTGCGCTGCTCGGCGGACTCGCCCTGGGCGGCGGCTACTTCGTGCTCTTCCTCATCAACCCGAACGGCATGGGCTTCGGCGACGTCAAACTGGCGGCCGGTCTCGGGGTGGCCCTCGGCTGGTACGGCTGGGGGGTCCTGCTGCTCGGCACCTTCGCCGGGTTCGTCTACGGCGCGCTGTACGGCGTCGGCCTGATCCTCCGGGGCCGCGCGGGACGCAAGAGCGCGATGCCGTTCGGCCCCTTCATGGTGGCGGGCGCGCTCACCGGTCTGCTGCTCGGCGGTTTCGGAGCGTAATCCCGGAGAACTCGGGGGCACGGCGTGGCAGCCGCACGACTTATGAAGGGTTATGGTGGAAACCCCCCCTCGGGCCGGTCCGTATCCCCCCCCACGGACCGGCCCGTTTTTTTGTGCCCCGCGCCTGCCCCGCGCCGCGCGCGGTGGTCAGCTCCGGCCGGCCCAGATGTTGGTGCCCGCGGTGTCGACGGCGAACGAGTCGATCTCGGTCAGCTCGTCGGCGGAGAGCGGGGCCGCCGCCAGCGCCGCCACGTTCTCGTCCAGCTGCTTCACACTGGAGGCGCCGATGAGCGCGGACGTCATCCGCGGATCGCGCAGCACCCAGTTGAGCGCCAGCTGCGCCAGGGACTGCCCGCGCCGCTTCGCGATCTCGTTGAGCCCGTTGAGCCGGCGTACCACCTCGTCGGAGAGCAGCTGCGGGTCGAGCGACTTGCCCTGAGTGGCGCGCGAACCCTCCGGGATGCCCTTGAGGTACTTGCCGGTGAGCAGGCCCTGCGCGAGCGGCACGAAGGAGATGCAGCCCATTCCGGCCGTCTCCAGGGTGTCGAGCAGCTTGTCGGCCTCGGTCCAGCGGTTGATCATGGAGTACGACGGCTGGTGGATCAGGGCGGGAACGCCCATCTCCTTGAGGATGCGGGCCGCCTCCGCGGTCTGCTCGCTGTTGTACGAGGAGACGCCGACGTACAGCGCCTTGCCCTGCTGCACGGCGGAGGCCAGCGCGCCCATCGTCTCCTCCAGGGGAGTCTCCGGGTCGAAGCGGTGGGAGTAGAAGATGTCGACGTAGTCGAGACCCATCCGCCCGAGCGAGGCGTCCAGCGAGGACAGCAGGTACTTGCGCGATCCCCACTCGCCGTACGGGCCGGGGTGCATCAGATAGCCGGCCTTGGTCGAAATGACCAGTTCATCCCGGTAAGGGGCGAAGTCCTGGGCGAAGAGCTTGCCGAAGTTGAGCTCGGCGGAGCCGGCCGGCGGGCCGTAGTTGTTCGCCAGGTCGAAGTGGGTCACGCCGGTGTCGAAGGCGCGGCGGAGGATCGCGCGCTGCGAGTCGAGCGCGCGGTCGTCGCCGAAGTTGTGCCACAGGCCGAGCGAGACAGCGGGGAGTTTCAGCCCACTGCGGCCGCTGCGCCGGTACTCCATGGAGTCGTATCGGTCATCAGTGGCGGAATAACGAAGAGAATCAGTCACAGACCCTTCCTTATCACGGACTTGTGACAGGCCGGGTTGGGCTGTCATGACCCCTGCGCAGTACTGTGGCGGCTCGGGCGACTGCCACCGCACGGAGGTCTGGACTCAGTGCTGTGCCATCCCGGGGGACGCCTCCGGGACCCCCAGCCGGAAAAGCACGTCGGGCAGGGCGTCCGGCACGACATCGCGAGGTGAATCGCAGTGAACTTGCGCGACCTGGTGTACGGGCTCTACGCACGTCGGGTGGAAGGCCGCCTCGACCACGACCAGGTGCCCAAGCACATCGGACTCATTCTGGACGGCAACCGGCGCTGGGCCAAGGCGTCCGGCGGCACTGCCGCACAGGGCCACAAGGCCGGGGCCGACAAGATCACCGAGTTCCTCGGCTGGTGCGCGGAGACCGAGGTCGAGGTCGCCACACTCTGGCTGCTTTCCACGGACAACTTCGACCGCCCCCAGGAGGAGCTCACCGCGCTCTTCGGCATCATCGAGGACACGGTCAGGGGCCTCGCGGCGGACGGCCGCTGGAGGGTCCACCACGTCGGTGCGCTCGATCTGCTCCCCGGCCACACCCAGGCCGTCCTCAAGGAAGCGGAAGAGGCGACCACGGGCAACACCGGGATACTCGTCAACGTCGCGGTCGGCTACGGCGGACGCCAGGAGATCGCCGACGCGGTCCGCTCGCTGCTGCTGGAGCACGCCGAGAAGGGCACGTCCTTCGAGGAGCTAGCCGAGACCGTCGACGTCGAGCGCATCTCGGAGCACCTCTACACGCGCGGCCAGCCCGACCCGGATCTGGTGATCCGCACCAGCGGGGAGCAGCGGCTCTCCGGGTTCATGCTCTGGCAGAGCGCACACTCCGAGTATTACTTCTGCGAAGTCTTCTGGCCCGCCTTCCGCAAGGTCGACTTCCTGCGCGCGCTGCGCGACTACGCGGCCCGCCACCGGCGCTACGGCGCCTGAGCCTTCCCGCCCCGTGCCCGCCACGCCCCAGCGCGGGGGCGCTGTGCACCCTTTCGGGTGATGGCCTGAACTGTTCGCTTTTCCGGTGTGCACACCCGGTGACGCGCGGACGTCGCGCCGGTCAGCCACGGGTGACGGGCAGGTGAAAACCTCCCCGTCCGGACCGCCACTGGCAGGAACCGGTCGTACGCCGTGGCATGGCGGCGTGCGTTCGCGGGAATACCCCTTCCAGGTCGACGTCCGGTCCACGGATGTCGTATCTCAGTGAGCGGCCCGGTCCGCTCGCCCGGGAGGCCCTTTGCACCAGGACGACCGTGCGGTGAGCACGGGCGACGACGTGGAGGGCCGGGTCCGGCTTCCGCGCTGGTGGAGGCCCGCCCCGGTCCCAGCAGCCCGCGACGCCGTCGCTCCCCGATCTCAGGCTTGTGTCCAAAGGGGGTACGTCCTTCCGTGGTGACCAGCACTAAGCGCCGCATGCCCGACAGGCGCACTTACGTTCTTGACACCAGCGTCCTGCTGGCCGATCCCAACGCCATGACCCGGTTCGACGAGCACGAGGTCGTGCTCCCGATCGTCGTGGTCACGGAACTGGAGGCCAAGAGGCACCATCCTGAGCTCGGTTACTTCGCCCGGCAGGCCCTGCGCCTGCTGGACGACTTCCGGGTGAGGTACGGACGTCTCGACGCCCCTCTTCCCATGGGCGAACTCGGCGGGACCCTCCGTGTCGAACTCAACCACTCGGATCCCAGCGTGCTCCCGGCCGGCTACCGGCTCGGGGACAACGACTCCCGCATCCTCGCGGTCGCGCGCAACCTCCAGGCCGAGGGCTTCGACGTCACCGTCGTCTCCAAGGACCTGCCGCTGCGCATCAAGGCCTCGTCCGTGGGGCTCCTCGCCGAGGAGTACCGCGCCGAACTGGCGATCACGGACTCGGGCCACACGGGGATGAGCGAACTGACCCTCTCTCCCGACCAGGTGGACCTGCTGTTCGCCGAGGACACCCTCTACGTACCGGAGGCCGCCGATCTGCCCGTGCACACCGGCCTGGTGCTCCAGTCCGAGCGCGGCAAGGCGCTGGGCCGGATCACGGCCGAGGGCAATGTGAAGCTCGTACGGGGCGACCGCGAGGCCTTCGGGCTGCACGGCCGCAGCGCCGAGCAGCGCATCGCGCTCGATCTGCTCCTCGATCCGGACATCGGCATCATCTCGATGGGAGGCCGGGCCGGCACCGGCAAGTCCGCGCTCGCGCTCTGTGCGGGTCTTGAGGCCGTCATGGAGCGCAGGCAGCACCAGAAGGTGATGGTCTTCCGTCCGCTGTACGCGGTCGGCGGGCAGGAACTCGGCTATCTGCCGGGCTCGGAGTCCGAGAAGATGGGTCCCTGGGCGCAGGCGGTCTTCGACACCCTCTCCTCGGTGACGAGCCGGGACGTGATCGAGGAAGTGGTCGGACGGGGCATGCTCGAAGTCCTGCCGCTCACTCATATCCGGGGCCGCTCACTGCACGACGCGTTCGTCATCGTGGACGAGGCCCAGTCCCTGGAGCGGAACGTCCTGCTGACGGTGCTCTCCAGGATCGGCTCGAACTCGCGGGTCGTGCTGACCCACGACGTCGCCCAGCGGGACAACCTACGGGTGGGCCGGTACGACGGAGTGGTCGCCGTCGTCGAGAAACTGAAGGGGCATCCGCTCTTCGCCCACGTCACCCTCACCCGGTCCGAGCGCTCGCAGATCGCCGCACTGGTGACCGAAATGCTGGAGGACGGACAGCTCTAGAAGAGAACCCCGGGGGTATTGCCAGACACCCACCGGTACGGTAGGGCCAGTTGAAGCCGCCCGGCAAGGCGCAGGAGCCTAGCCGGGCGGCTCTCTGTTGCGCAGCAATCTCCAGAAAACTCGTGCGCCAAACGGGGTGTGAGCTTTAACACTCGGCCGACGTTTGCCTTGAAGCGTGGGCGTCGGGCAGAGTCTTGCTTCCGTCAGGCCCCGCATGCGGCACACGTACACCCTCAGGGGTGCAGCACCACACAACTCAACACTTGCCGCCGCATGCCGCCCGAGTACCACGCGGCACTTCCGTAAGGGAGTTGCCCACCGGGTCAGCGCCTCCCGTGACCTGTACGCCAGGGAGGACCGAGCCAGGGGCACGATTGCGTCCGCGAGGTCACGAGCGGTCGCTGCTGGAAGGAAAACCGTGTGAGCCGGATTTCGGTCCGGGGATTCGCGGTGGCGTCAGCCACTGCGGTCACCACCGTAGGAGCAGTTGTCGGCGTCGCATCGGGCAGCACGCTGCCCGCAGGCGACAACATCGATGCAGCCTCCGCAGCGGACACGACTACCCTCGCGGACATTCCTGACGGCCAGCAGGCCCAGGTAGCGTCGCTGACGGAGCAGGCAGACACCCAGGCGGTGCAGGCCGACGCGGCAGCGAAGAAGTCCGCGGAGGAATCGGCCCGCATCCAGGCCGCCAAGGACGCGAAGACCAAGAAGGAAGCTGCCGACGAGGCGGTCGCCAAGGCGAAGGAAGCCGCGAAGAAGCGTGCCGAGGAGAAGAAGCAGGCCGCCAGCCGCTCTTCTGTTCGTGACGCGAGCAGCTTCTCCTCGCAGGGCTCCTACTCGGCCGCGCAGGTCCAGGCCATGGCGCGGCAGATGATGCCGTCCGACCAGTTCCAGTGCTTCAGCAACATCGTGAGCCATGAGTCCGGCTGGAACTACAAGGCGGTCAACGCCGGTTCCGGTGCGTACGGTCTCGTGCAGGCTCTCCCCGGCTCGAAGATGTCGTCCGCGGGTGCCGACTGGCAGACCAATCCGGCCACGCAGATAAAGTGGGGCCTGAACTACATGAACAGCCGCTACCAGAGCCCCTGTGGTGCGTGGTCGTTCTGGCAGGCCAACAGCTGGTATTAAGAGCGGCTTGTCCGCTCAGCTCCAGGGAGCCCCCCGCCGTCCTTCGGTGGGGGGCTCCCTGCGTGTACGGTCGGCTCCGGATGAGGCGCGCGGTCGGGGGAAGAGGAACAGCATGTCGAAACTGCCGGACTGGCTGGAACGTGTGGGCTCCGAACTCACTCACCTGGGTGAAAAGTTGGAAGAACGCCGTTCAGCGGAGGAAGCGGACGGCGGCGCCGGCGCAACAACGCCGCACCCCGACGGGGCCGACGGCCACGCCGTACCGGGCCAGGTGCCACCGCCCCCGGACTACGCGCCGGCCGTCGCGGCCCGCCCCGACCCGGTGGCCGCCGTGCCGTGGGGCATGCGGGTGGCCGCGGAGGCGGGCTGGCGCCTCCTGGTCCTGGCGGGGGCCCTCTGGGTGCTGATGCGGGCCATCAGCGCCATCCAGCTCGTCGTCCTCGCGTTCGTCGGCGCGCTGCTCGTCACCGCGCTCCTCCAGCCGACGGTCGCCAGGCTCCGGCGGGCGGGTCTGCCGCGGGGGCTGGCCACCGCGCTGACCGCGATCCTCGGCTTCGTCATCATGGGACTGGTCGGCTGGTTCGTGGTCTGGCAGGTGATGGAGAATCTGGACACGGTCTCCAGCCGGGTCCAGGAGGGCATCCAGGAGCTGCGGCGCTGGCTGCTGCACAGCCCCTTCCATGTGACGGACAAGCAGATCAATGAGATCGCCAAGAACCTGAGCGACACCGTCGGCACCAACACCAACGAGATCACGTCGGCAGGCCTCCAGGGCGTCACGGTCATGGTGGAGTTCCTGACCGGGATGCTGCTGGCGATGTTCTCGACGCTCTTCCTGCTGTACGACGGGGCGCGCATCTGGCAGTGGACGCTCAAGCTCGTCCCGGCGCAGGCCCGTCCGGGAGTGTCGGGCGCCGGGCCGCGTGCCTGGCGGACGCTGACCGCGTATGTGCGCGGCACGGTGATAGTGGCGCTCATCGACGCGATCTTCATCGGGCTCGGGCTCTTCTTCCTGGATGTTCCGCTGGCCGTTCCGCTGGCCGTCTTCATCTTCCTGTTCGCGTTCATCCCGCTGGTGGGCGCCGTGATGTCCGGCGCGCTCGCGGTGGTCGTCGCGCTGGTGACCCAGGGGCCGTTCACCGCGCTGATGGTGCTGATCCTGGTCCTCGCCGTACAGCAGATCGAGGGCCATGTGCTCCAGCCGTTCATCCTCGGCCGGGCGGTGCGGGTCCACCCGCTGGCGGTGGTCCTCTCCGTGGCGGCGGGCGGCATGATCGCCGGGATCGGCGGAGCGGTGGTGGCGGTTCCGCTGGTGGCGGTGACCAACACGGTGGTCGGCTACCTCCGCGCGTACAGCACGGAGAGCGCCATGCGGGCGGCACCCCGTCAGCAGGAGGAGAGCCCGGCGGCCACGGCTCCGGCGCCGCGGGAGCCGGCTGCGGAGCCGGAGCCGGCGGCGGATGTCACGGCCCCGGCGCCCGGGACCGAGCTCCCCGAGTGAGGTTCGGGCAGCAGCACAGCGCAGAAAGCCCCGGTGGTGCGTTTCCGCACATCACCGGGGCTTTCGCGTACGCCGTTACTACGGGTGCTACGGGTGCTACGGGTGCTACTGGGCCATGACGGCCTCGGCGTCGAGTGTCACGCCGACCGCCTGCAGGACGGCCGCGATCTTGAAGGCCTCCTGGATGGTCTCGCGGTCCACGCCCGCCTTGCGGAGCACCTGCTCGTGCGAGTCGAGGCACTGGCCGCAGCCGTTGATCGCGGAGACAGCGAGCGACCACAGCTCGAAGTCGGCCTTCTCCACACCGGGGTTGCCGATCACGTTCATCCGCAGACCGGCGCGGAGCGTCCCGTACTCCGGGTCCGACAGCAGGTGCCGGGTCCGGTAGAAGACGTTGTTCATCGCCATGACGGCCGCCGCGGACCGGGCCGCGGTGTACGCCTCGGGGGAGAGGTTGGCCTTGGCCTCCGGCTCCAGCTCGCGCAGCACCAGCGGCGAGCGCGACGCGATGGCGCAGGCGAGGACGGTGCCCCACAGCTGCTGCTTCGGCAGGTCGCTGTTGCCGATCACCGAACCGAGGTTCAGCTTCAGGTCCTTGGCGTAGTCCGGTATGGCGGACTTCAGTTCGTCGAGTGACATCGTGGAATCAGCTCACTCGCCCGAGAGGAGCGCGACCGGGTCCAGGGTGTTCTCGCCCTTGGTCCAGTTGCAGGGGCACAGCTCGTCGGTCTGCAGGGCGTCGAGGACCCGCAGGACCTCCTTGGGGTTACGGCCCACGGAACCGGCGGTCACCATCGTGAACTGGATCTCGTTGTTCTGGTCGACGATGAAGACGGCGCGCTGCGCGAAGCCGTCCTCGCCCTCGATGCCGAGGTCACGCATGAGCTCGTGCTTCGAGTCGGCCATCATCGGGAAGGGCAGGTCGGTGAGGTCCGGGTGGTCCTTGCGCCAGGCGTGGTGCACGAACTCGGAGTCACCGGAGAAGCCGAGGACCTGCGCGTCGCGGTCGGCGAACTCCTCGTTGAGCTTGCCGAAGGCGGCGATCTCGGTCGGGCACACGAAGGTGAAGTCCTTGGGCCACGCGAAGACGATCTTCCACTTGCCTTCGTAGGTCTTGTGGTCGATCTGCGCGAACTCCTTGCCGCTCTCCAGCGACACACAGGAAGTCAGGTCGAACTGGGGGAACTGGTCACCGACAGTGAGCACGTACTCTCCTTGCAGCTTCGGAATTCCCTTTTTGGGGGGTTCCTGGGGCTTGGACGGGTTACAGAGTGACACAGGATCCATTGATCACAGAAATAGCTAGACTCGGGTGCCGTGATCGGAGGTACCTATCAGTGATCCAGGTATATACGGGCGGAACCGCCCACAAGGGGAAGCAGCCCACCGTGGCGCAGCTGCGTGCCTTCGCGGCTGTGGCGGAGCACCTGCACTTCCGGGACGCGGCCGCCGCGATCGGCATGAGCCAGCCCGCCCTGTCGGGTGCCGTCTCGGCGCTCGAGGACGCCCTCGGCGTCCAGCTTCTGGAACGGACCACCCGCAAGGTGTTGCTGTCACCCGCCGGGGAGCGGCTCGCCGTGCGGGCCGGGGCGGTGCTCGACGCGGTCGGTGAGCTGATGGACGAGGCCGACGCGGTACGGGCGCCCTTCACCGGAGTGCTCAGGCTCGGGGTCATTCCCACCGTCGCCCCGTATCTGCTGCCGACCGTGCTGCGGCTCGTCCACCGTGAGTACCCGGATCTGGACTTCCAGGTGCACGAGGAGCAGACGTCCTCGCTGATCGACGGGCTGACCGCGGGGCGGCTCGACCTGCTGCTGCTCGCGGTGCCGCTCGGGGTGCCGGGGGTTGTGGAACTGCCCTTGTTCGACGAGGAGTTCGTCCTCGTCACGCCGCGCGAGCACTGGCTGGCGGGGCGCGCGGACATTCCGCGGGACGCCCTGCGCGAGCTGGACCTGCTGCTGCTCGACGAGGGCCACTGCCTGCGGGACCAGACGCTGGACATCTGCCGGGAGGCCGGGCGCGCCGACGGTGTGCCGGTGACGACGACGGCCGCCGGGCTCTCCACGCTGGTCCAGCTGGTGGCCGGCGGGCTCGGGGTGACGCTGCTGCCGCGTACGGCGGTACGGGTGGAGACCGGGCGCAACGACCAGCTGGCCACGGCGTACTTCGCCGAGCCCGCGCCGATGCGGCGCATCGCCCTGGCGATGCGGGCCGGGGCGGCGCGCCAGGAGGAGTTCACCGCGTTCGCCGCGGCCCTGCGGGAAGGGGTGCGGCCGTTGCCGGTCTGGCTGGCGTGACGTGCGGGGGTCCGCCGGACGCACCAGTGCGTCCGGCGGGCCTCCGCGGGCGGAACCGTCCCCACGGTTCACGGCTACTCCGTACGCAGCCCCTCCGGCCGCATCAGCCGCCACAGGGAAGGCAGGCTGAGCAGTGTCACCAGGACGACGACGCCGCCTCCGATACCGGCCATCGCCGCGACCGCGGTCCAGTCGACCGAGACCGAGTGGCCGACCATGTCGAGCAGGACCGACCCGAGCCCCAGACCCACCCCGGTGGCGAGCAGCAGGCCCAGGGCGACCGGGACGGCCGTCTGCCACAGCACCGACCAGCTCATCGTGGAGCGCCGGGTGCCGAAGGCGGTGAGCGCCGCCAGCAGCTTCCGGCGGTCACGCAACTGCTCCAGGACCGAGACCAGCAGGCTCGCGCCGATCAGCAGGAGCACCGCGGTTGCGCCGATGTACAGACCCTTGCGGACGCTCGCGAAGCGGTTGTCCTCGCGTACCTCGTGCAGGGCGTCGACCGAGGTCAGCGGGTTGACCTTCGCCGCGCTGTTACGGACCAGGTCGATGGCGTCCGGCTCCGACGGGTCGAGCGTGATGTAGTCCGTGTTGACCAGGGGAAGGTGCCGCAGCGCGGGCAGTGCCCCCGGTGTGAGCAGCATGCCTCCCGAGACGGGGCCGCCGGCCGGGTCGGTCGTGACGTGCACCGTGCGGGTCGTGGCCGGGATGGTCCAGGTGAGGGTGCGGTCATGGCCGCCGGAGAAGGCCGGGCTGATGAACAGCCGCTTGCCGGGCTTGGCGATCTTCGTGAGATTGTCGTCCCAGCCGCCGACGGTGATGAACGCGTCGCCGTTTTTGCAGGACGGGAGGGTGGCCAGGGCCCGCAGCGACGGGCAGTCGCCGGTGTACACATTGCTGGTCTCCTCGGCGCCCTTCGCCCCCCCGGCGGACGAGCGGCCGACCGTGAGTACCTTCCGTACGCCGTGCGTGGAGCGCAGCGCGTCGGCCATCCGGGTCTTCGTGAAGTCGCTCTGGACGACCATCTGGGCACGTGAGGTGTCGGCCCCGGTCTCCTTGCTGTAGTCGCCGTCGATCCCAGCGAACAGCATCTGGAGCGCGATGGCCCCGGCGACCGCGACGGCGATGCCATTGACGAGCCGGGCCGCGGTGCCGCTCGTCATCTGGAGCCTGCGGACGGCCAGTTGCCAGGCTGTGCTGCCGCCGCCCAGGCGGTTCACCACGGCCTCGATCAGCCAGGGCAGCAACGCCGTCACGCCGATCAGCAGCAGCACGCTGCCGCCGATCACCAGCGTGCTGTTGAAGCGGCCCGAGTCGCGGCCCTTGCCCAGCATCGGTACCAGCAGGGCGAGTCCGGCGACCGGCGGGAGCACCCGCCACCAGACCCGGCGGCGGCGCGGGACCGAGGTGCGGACGACACCGAGCGGTTCGATGACCACACCGCGCAGTGCGAGCAGGGTGACCGCGACGGCCGCCGCGGGCACCGCGAGTACGACCAGTACGGCCAGCCCCGCACTCGGATCCAGGTCCGCGGGGAAGAGGTTGATCCCCGCCACGTCGATGTCGCCGACGAACGCCCGGCCGATCAGGAAGAACCCGGCGCCGAAGAGGACCCCGAGCAGGGAACCCGCCAGTGCCTCGCCGGCCGCGATACGGCGGGTCATCCGGGAGTCCGTACCGACCAGCCGCAGTGCGGCGAGCCTGCGGTCCCTGCTGTCGCTGCCGAAGCGGACGGCCGCCGCGATGAAGACGCCCACCGGCATCAGCAGCACCACGAAGATGATCACGACGAGCAGGCGCAGCACCGGGTCCATGGCCTCACGGGGCGGCAGATGCGCGAAGGAGGTGATCCGCCGCACCACGCCGGTCTCATCCAGGGTGAGATGGCCGTCGCCCGCGTAGTAGGCCAGTTCGTTCGGGCCGGTCAGACCGGCGTCGCCGAGCGTGCCGGTGATCCGGTACGGGAGGCGCTCACGCAGCAGTGCGCCCTTGTCCGACGTGAGCAGTTTGTGCAGCGCGGGCGACACCAGCATCTCGCCGTCGCCGGGCAGTGCGTCCGTGCCGGGTGGCAGCGGTGCGTCGGGGCCCTCGGCGCGCACCAGGCGGCCGCGGACGTCGGCACCCTTGTACACCGTGTCCGCCACCCCCAGCAGCATGGTGTTGCCGGCCGCCTTGTCGATCATGATCGCGCCGAAGTCGTTGCGGTTGTCCTCCCGCGCGTCCCGGGCGGCGAGCGCGCTCGGTATGGCCGTGGTGAACAGCAGCAGCGCCACCCCGAGGCCCACACCGACCGCGGTCAGCAGGGTCCGGGTCCAGCCCTCGCGGCCCCCGCCGACAGCGAACTTCATGCCCATCGTGAGGTCTTGGGTCCAGCTCATACCAGGTGCTCCAGATCGCGGGACTTGCCGTCACGTACGACGACTTCACGGTCCGAGTAGGCGGCGACGCGTGCTTCGTGGGTGACGAGGACGACGGCGGCGTTGGTCGAGCGGGCCGCCTGGGTCAGGAGTTGCATCACGCGTTCGCCGTTGAGGGAGTCGAGGGCGCCGGTCGGTTCGTCGGCGAAGAGCACGCGCGGCCCGGTCACCAGCGACCGTGCCACGGCGACGCGCTGGCCCTGTCCGCCGGAGACCTCGCCGGGGCGCTTGTGCCCGAGGTCGGCGACCTCCAGGCGGTCCATCCACTCCAGCGCCGTGCGCTCGGCGGCCTTGCGTTTCGTCCCGTTCAGCCGCAGTGGCAGCGCGACGTTCTCCGTGCAGGTCAGCTCGGGGACGAGCTGGCCGAACTGGAAGACGAAGCCGAAGTCGCTGCGGCGCAGGGCGCTGCGCTCGGCGTCCGACATCGCGGACAGTTCCTGCCCCTGGTACGTGATGGTCCCCGAGTCCGGGCGGACGATACCGGCGAGGCAGTGCAGCAGCGTCGACTTGCCGGAGCCCGAAGGACCCATGATCGCGACCACCTCGCCCGCGTGGACGGAGAACGCGGCGCCGTCGAGCGCGGCGGTGGGGCCGTACGCCTTGTGCAGGCCGTCGGCGTACAGCAGTGAACCGGCGGGGGTCACGGGCTTACCTCCCTGGCGAGCTGGTCGAGGCGCGCCGCGGTCAGTTCGAGCCAGCGCAGATCGGCTTCGAGGTGGAACAGGGCGTGGTCGCAGATCAGTTGGTCGGCGAGGTCCCCCCGGCGCTTGCGGTCGGTGAGGATACGCATCAGCCGCAGATGCTCCGCGCGCTGGGTGTCCAGCAGATCCGCCGCGGGACGGCCGGTGAGCAGCGCGAGGACGACCTTGGTGTACAGCGTCGACTGGAGGTACGGCTCGGGCTTCTCGGGTGTGGCGAGCCACTGCTCGACGTCGCTGATACCGGCGTCGGTGATCGCGTACCGCTTGCGCTCGGGACCGCCTCCGGCCTCCATCGCGTCGACCTCGACGAGACCGTTCTTCAGGAGCCGGGACATGGTTGAGTAGACCTGCCCGTAGTGCAGCGGCCGGTCATGGCCGAACTTCTCGTCGAAGGCGCGCTTGAGGTCGTAGCCGTGGCGCGGCCCCGACTCCAGGATGCCGAGCAGAGTGTGGCCGATGGACATGGGGGAGGCCCTTTCTTGTGCGGTACGGAGGCCGTTGGGTGCTTGTGCCGTAGGGAGGCGGACGGGTCTTGTTCGGTACGGCGGGTCCTATTCGGTACGGAGTCCGTCGGGGCGCATCATGCGCCACAGCGGAGGCAGACTCAGCAGGGTGACGAGCAGGATCAGACCGCCCCCGGCCCCGGCGAGCGGGACGAAGGCCCACCAGTCCGTCACGGACTTGCCGACCAGCCACAGCAGCGCGACGCCGAGCGCGAGGCCGCCCGCGACGGCGAGCGCCAGGCCGAGGACCACGGGGACCGCGGTCTGCCAGAGCACCGACCAGCCCAGGGTGGGACGGCGGGTGCCGAAGGCCACCAGGACCGACAGCAGCTTCCTGCGCTCGCGCAACTGCTCCAGCTGTGAGACGAGCATGGAGGCGGCGATCAGCACCATGGTCGCGACCGCGCCCGCGAGCAGCCCGTTCTCGATGCTCGCGTACTGCTTGTCGCGGTCGGCCACCGTCAGGTCCCACACGCGCATGACCGGGTCGATGCGCGCCGCGGTGTTCCGTACGTACTCCGAGGCGTCCGGCACCGAGTGGTCGACCTTGACCAGGGCGCGCGTCTGGGCCTCCGGGAGCTGTTCCGTACGGATCGCGGACGGTGTGACGAGGATGCCGTCGCGCTTCTCGCCCATCGGGTCGGGGCGGGCCATGACCGTGGGGGAGTCCTTCGGGAGCGTCCACAGCACGGGCTTGCTGTCCCGGCCGACATTGAGCCTGCCGCCCGGCCGTACGGTCTTGTCCACCCAGGCGTTCGCCTCCTTCTCCCCCTCGACGTGGGCGACGAAGGTGTCGCCGTCCGTGCAGGACGGAAGTCGGGCCAGCTCGCGCAGGGTCGGGCAGTCGCCGACGGTGATGATGGTGGTGGGCCAGGGGCCCGTCGCGTTCGGGTCGGGGTCGCCGCCGGGCTTGTCGGCGTAGGACTCGATGGTGCCGATGACCGCCCGGACGCCCTTGGTGTCCTGGAAGGCGTGGATCATCTGCCGGGCCCGTGCGGCGCTGGGATAGCTCGCGTCGATGTGCATCTGGGCGCGGGCCGGGTCCTGGTCCGTTTTTTTGGTGAAGTCGTCGTGCAGCCCGGCGAAGTACATCTGGAGCGCGACCGCACCGGCGACGGCGACCGTGATGCCGCTGACCGCGCGGGCCGCGGATCCGCTGCTCAGCTGGAGCCTGCGGGTGGCCAGCTGGAACGGGACGGGGCCGCCCCTCAGCCGGGCGACGACCGCCTCGACGACCCAGGGCAGCAGGGTGGCCAGCCCGGCCAGCACCAGGACCGCACCGGCCGCGATCGGGTACGGATCGACCGAACCGGTCATGCCGGTGACCCGGTCCGTGTTCAGCAGCAGGGCGAGTCCGGCGAGCGGCATCACCGGGCGCCACCAGAAACGGCGGCGCCCGGTGGCTCCCTGCCGGGCGACGCCGAGCGGTTCGACCGTGACCGACCGCATCGCGACCAGCGTGACCAGCACCGCCGAGACCGGGACGGCCAGCGAGACCAGCACCCCGAGCGCGGGCAGCGGCGCCAGGTCGGACGGGAAGGCGGACATCTTCCAGAGCCGGACGCCGCCGCTGAACCGCCGGCCCACCAGGAACAGCACCCACCCGAGCAGCACCCCCAGGACAGCCCCCGCGAACGCCTCGCCCGCCGCGATCCGCCGGGTCATCCGGACGTCCGCGCCGACCAGCCGCAGCGCGGCGAGCCGGCGGTCACGGCGGTCGCCGCCGAAGCGGACCGCGGTGGCGATGAAGATGGCCACCGGGGTGAGCAGGACGACGCAGCCCAGGATGGTGAGGACGACGAGCGGGGAGGAGAGCGGCGGGCTCAGCGGTCCGCCGCCGAAGTGCGCGATCCGCTGGGCGCCGGTGCGCGGGCTGAGAGTCGAGCTGCCCGCGTAGTAGTACAGCTCGCCCGGATCGCTCAGCCCGGACTGGCCGATGGTCCCGGTGACGCGGTACGGGAGGCGCTCGCGCAGCAGCTTGCCGCCGGCCGAGCCCAGCAGGTCCTTGAGGGCGGGTGAGACCACCATCGTGCCGGGGGAGGGGATCGCGCCGATGCCGGGCGGGGTGATCGGGTGGGCACCGTCCGGGCGGAGCAGATATCCGTTCAGGGTGACGCCGCGGTACTCGCTCTCGGCATGTCCGTACAGCAGGGTCGTGTCACCGCGCGGGACCGGATTCTCCGGTGCGGAGAGGGTGCGGGCGTCCTCGCGCGCCGACTGGGTGCTCACCGCGTGGGGCAGCGAGGACGCGGCGAGCAGCAGGGCGACACCGAGCGCGACGCCGACGGTGGTGAGTGTGGTGCGCATCCAGGTCTCCCGGCCGCCGGTCACCGCGAACCGGACGCCCAGGGCGAGGTCGTCGAGCCGGCTCATGCCGTGTACTGCGCGAAGCGGTCGTGGGATTTGCCGTCGCGTACGACGACTTCACGGTCCGAGTAGGCGGCGACGCGTGCTTCGTGGGTGACGAGGACGACGGCGGTGTCGGTGGAGCGGGCCGCCCGGGTGAAGAGTTCCATCACGCGTTCGCCGTTGAGGGAGTCGAGGGCGCCGGTCGGTTCGTCGGCGAAGAGTACGCGCGGGGTGGTCACCAGGGAGCGGGCGATGGCGACGCGCTGGCCCTGTCCGCCGGAGACCTCGCCGGGGCGCTTGTGCCCGAGGTCGGCGACCTCCAGGCGGTCCATCCACTCCAGCGCCGTGCGCTCGGCCTCCTTGCGCTTCGTCCCGTTCAGCCGCAGCGGCAGCGCGACGTTCTGGACGCAGGACAGTTCGGGGACGAGCTGGCCGAACTGGAAGACGAAGCCGAAGTCCGTACGGCGCAGTGCGCTGCGGCCCACGTCGTTCATCGCGGTGAGGTCGTGGTCCGCGTACCGGACGGTGCCGGAGTCGGGGCTCACTATCCCGGCCAGGCAGTGCAGCAGCGTCGACTTGCCGGACCCGGAGGGGCCCATCACCGCGACGATCTCGCCAGGCGAGACGGAGAAGTCGGCGCCGTCCAGGGCGGGGGTCGGACCGTAGGCCTTGTGGAGGTCTGTTGCGCTGAGCAACGAGGGCTGGGATGGCATGCCGAGGACTATACGCACTACGTATACCTGCTGTGTATACCCGGGGTGAATAGTGCCCAAGAACCATGACAATCCAGGATGATCCGGTCGACTTGTGGGGGAGATCGTCCGGGAGTGGCAACCTTGTGGGCTTCCTGCTCGTCGGTTCCCTATGACACAGGTGCTGATTGTCACGTGCGGAAAGGGCCCCTTGGGGCGGTCCCTGTCCCTGGGTGCTCAGGAAGCGGTGTTAGCTTTCGACAGCTGGTCTGGGTGAGAAGAAGGCGGAGTCACAGAGCGATGGGCCGTGCGGACGATCGACGAGCCCGGCAGCGCGGGGCGCGCCGGGGCAAATCCACGAAGAGCGGGATACGCCGGCTCTTCACCTGGAAGAAGCTCCTGGGCAGCTTCTTCGTGTTCTGCCTGCTGCTGATGGGCGCGTTCGTCGCGTTCTATCTGTACGTGCCGGTCCCGTCGGCGAACGCCGACGCGGACCTCCAGAGCAATGTCTACAAGCTCAGCAACGGCAAGGTGATCGCCCGCACGGGCAAGGTCAACCGGGAGAAGGTCGACCTCTCCCAGGTACCCCTGGAGGTCCAGCACACCTTCGTCGCCGCCGAGAACAAGACCTTCTACCAGGACCACGGAGTCGACTTCAAGGGCACCGCCCGAGGGCTCTACAACACGCTCCAGGGCCGGAAGCAGGGTGGCTCGACGATCACCCAGCAGTACGTCAAGAACTACTACCTGAGCTCCGACCAGACGGTCACCCGCAAGCTCAAGGAGCTGGTGGTCTCCCTCAAGATCGACCGGAAGTTTTCCAAGGAGACGATCCTCACCGGGTACATCAACACCAGCTACTACGGCCGGGGCGCGTTCGGCATCCAGGCCGCGGCCCAGGCGTACTACGGGATCGACGCCAAGAACCTGAATGTGAGCCAGGGCGCGTACCTCGCCTCACTGCTCCAGGCGCCGAGTCAGTACGACTGGTCGTCCGCGACCGCCGAGGGCAAGAAGCTGGTCAAGGCCCGCTGGGCGTACACGCTGGACAACATGGTCGAGAAGAAGTGGATCGACCCGTCGAAGCGTGCCGAGCAGAAGTTCCCGATCCCGCAGAAGCCCAAGCCCGAGAGCGGGCTGAAGGGCCAGACCGGCTATCTGGTCAAGGCCGCCAACCAGGAGCTTGAGGCGCAGGGCATCTCCGAGGCGGAGATCGACGCCGGCGGCTGGACGGTCACGCTCAACATCGACCCGAAGAAGCAGGCCCAGCTGCAGAAGACGCTCAGGGAGCAGCTGACGAGCAAGCTGCACCCCAAGAGCAGTACGGTCGACGCGGACACCCAGGCGGGTGCGGTCTCGGTCAACCCGCACACCGGCGCCGTCGAGGCGCTCTACGGCGGCGAGGACTACCTCAAGCACGAGTACAGCAACGCCAAGCGCGTCGACTACCAGCCCGCCTCCACCTTCAAGCCGCTGATCCTGGCGGCCGCCCTGGAGTCCGGCGCGAAGACGCAGGAGGGCCAGCCGATCAAGGCCAACACCATCTACGACGGTGACAGCCGCCGTCCGGTGGTCGACAGCAACGGCAACAAGGTCGGCTTCGCACCGCCCAACGAGGACAACCAGAGCTACGGCCAGATCAACGTCCAGACCGCCATGAACAACTCGGTCAACTCGGTGTTCGCCCAGATGGGCGTGGACGTGGGCCTCGACAAGGTCAGGCAGCTCGGCGTCGACCTCGGTATGAGCTCCCTGAAGAACGCGCAGGCGGTGCCCGCGATGACCCTCGGTTCCTACGGCGCGAGCCCGATGGAGATGGCCGGGATCTACGCGACCTTCGACAACCACGGCAAGAAGGTCACCCCGACCATCGTGAAGTCGGCCACCCACCCGGCGCGGGAGCCGTTCAAGCCGCAGAAGGCGATCGGCAGCCAGGTGATCAGCCCGCAGACGGCGGACGCGGTCACCTCGGTCCTGACCGGCGTGGTCGACCAGGGCACCGGTACCGTCGTCAAGAACAAGGCACAGCAGGTCGCGGGCAAGACCGGTACCTCGGACAACAACAAGTCCGCCTGGTTCACCGGCTACACCCCGAATCTGGTGACCTCGGTCGGCATGTTCGGTGAGGCGGCCAAGGCACACGTGGAGGACGGCAAGAAGGTCCAGGCAGGCGCCCAGGTCACCATCAGCGGCGCCGCCGGCAGCGGCACCCGGGTCAACGGTGGTGGCTTCCCCGCCGAGATCTGGGCGGCGTACACCTTCGGTCTCGACATGAAGCCGAGCAAGTTCAGCCTGGACACCGATCAGGGCGCCGCGGTCACACCGACCGCGCCGCCGTCCTCGCCGGCCTCGCCGCCCCCCTCGACTCCGCCGCCCCCCTCGACTCCGCCGCCGTCGACGTCGTCCGCGCCGCCGCCTTCGCACAGCCCTGATCCGACCCACAGCGGACCGGGTGGAGGCGACACCAGCGCCGGGAACAGCACGTCGACCGGGTCCAACGGAGACCAGGGAACCTCGGAGGGGACGTCTTCGAACGGTGGCACCAACTCCAACGGCGGGAATGCCTCCAGCACCGGCGGCGAACCCACCGGAGGGGGTGCGTCGAGCACCGGCGGCGGCAATCCCACCGGCGGTGGCAACGGAAACACCACCAACGGGCCGCTGAGCGGCTGGCAGGACTGACCCGCGCCGGCGGGCAGCGCCGGGTGCATGACGGAGGGCCCCGCGGCCACGGCTGCGGGGCCCTCCGTTGTTTCTCTCCTGCACCGCGATCCCAAAGCGGAATTTCCGGAAGCAATGTCCACGATCCGGTTCTCGCCCGTACGCATGCCGGTTGCGATCGGCCAACCCGGTGGCGAAACGCGCCCAACTCCCCCCTAGGGTGGCAGCTGTTGGTGACGGCAGTATCGCCGCAGAGTGATGCGGCGGTGCGGAGCAACGAGGAACGGGGGCGGACGTGACGCGAGGCATGATGCGTACCGGTGCGTTTGCGACTGCGGGAATTTTTCTGCTGGCGGGTTGCGGCGGGGGCGGCGGAGGCGACAGCTCGGACAAGATCAAGGGTGCGGACGCCGCTACGCACTCCCCGTCGCCGAGCGCTTCGGCGTCGGCTGGGGTGCAGCGGCCGAAGATCAAGTTTCCGAACTCTGCGAAGAATGTCTTCGAGGGGCAGCACACAGGCGATCCGAAGAAGGACGCAGTGTTGGCGGACAACGCGCAGCGGGTCAACTCCATCGATGACGCGATTTTCCGTGGGAAGACGGATACGCCGACTCTGGACTTCTATAGCACTGGTCCGGCCATCGGATCTGCGATGGCGTTCATCAAGGGATGGGTGACGCCCGGCGACACCTGGGTCGGCATCACTCGCTATTTCAACCGCAAGGTGAGCTTTCGTGATGACGGGGCAGCTGTGGTCATCTACTGCTCGGACGAAAGCAAGGCGTACGTCAAGGACGGCAAGACCAGGAAGGTCGACCGTTCGCCTGCGACGAGTGACGCATATGTCTTGTACAACACGCGACTTGTCAAGTCGCGACAGGGCGTATGGCGGACGGTGGACGTGACCTCGAAGAGGGGGGCGTCGCAATGCCAGCCGTAGGGGGCCCGTTGAGGAAGCTGGTTCTTGTATCGGTCGCCTTAGTGATGACTCTCGTGCCAGGTGTCGCGTACGCGGCAAAGGGAAAAATGGGCAATGAGTCCAAAGTTACAGGGCAGGTGGACACCGGGAGCGGGAAGGCCTCCGCGACCGCCGGTGGTGAGTTCATCCACTTCGATCGCAGCAAGAACCCCAGCAAAGGCGGCGCCGGGCCGCTGACGCCGATCGGTGACTGGACGCCGCCGGCGTGCTGGTACGCGCCGAAGTGGACGGCGGAGAGTGCCGCCCGGACACGCCTGGGGGGCAGTGTCGATTTCAGCCCGAATCACGACGAGCTGACGGCGAAGGCGAACCGGGAGAAGTACCTCGACGGGAAGTACGGGAACTTCAACGTCAAGAAACAGGGCAAGGGCTACTGGTGGGGTGCGTACAAGTCCGACCACTCCGACGACGCCGGCATTTCCGACTGCACCAAATCTCCCTTCTGGGTGGACTCGGGTGACCAGCCGCCGGCCGACGTGCCCGACGCTGTCAGCCCGGAGATTCTGGCGCAGCTGGCCTACGCGGAGGTCCGTATCCCGCAGGGCAAGGCCAGCATGGCCCCCTCCGACGGCAATCAGGTCGTGAATCTGCCGACCTGGGTGTGGTTGAACAGCGCGGACTTCCACCCGGTCTCCGTGACGGCCAGCCTCGGCGCACTGAACATCCAGGCCACCACGACGGCCACGCCGGTGAGCATGCACATCGATGCCGGTACCGCGGACGCCCAGGTGTACCCGGCCAGTGGTGACTGCCCGATCCACAACGGCAGGATCGGCACGGAACGGACCGCGGGCGAGAAAGGTGATCCCCCCTGCGGGGTGGAGTATCTGCGCTCGACCGCGAACTCCGGGCCGTACCGGTTCAAGGCCACCATCACGTGGGACATCAGCTGGGTGGGCACCGGCCATCCCGACCCCACCAAGTTGCCGGCCGGCAGTTACGGAACCCCGCAGGACGTCACCGTCAAGGAAGTCCAGAGCGTCGTCCGCTGACGGAAGCGAACCGCAGCGAACCGTTGCGAAGTGAATCGAAGCGAAACGAAGCGATGGTCCCGCACGAAGACCTCCGTGCGGTGAGCGTTCTCACGAACTGACTCATCGCACGGAGGTCTTCGCTCTCTCCGGTACTGCCTGCGGGCGGCGCCTACTGCGGTTTGGCCTTCGCCGCGATCCGGTCGCCGGTCGCCTTGTCGATGTTGCGCCAGTACTGCAGTGCCCGGTCGAGGACCGGCGCGGAGACCCCCTGCGCCAGATGGCCGACGACGTTGTCGACGAGCCGTGCGCGCTGCTCGTCGTTGAGGACCTGGCGCACCATGGTGCCCGGCTGGCCCCAGTCGTCGTCGTCCCGGCGCAGCTTGTACGCCTCACGGACCATCTCGCCCGCGCTCTCCCAGCCCGCGGGCTCGCCGTAGCGGGCGGTGTCCGCCGCCGGGCCACCGTACGAGTTGGGGGCGTACGGGGCGGACGCCGCGGACGGCTCGTACCGCATGGGCCCGTCCTTGGCGTACGAGTTGACGGGCGAGCGCGGCCTGTTGGGCGGCAGCTGCATGTAGTTCGGCCCGATCCGGTAGCGGTGCGTGTCCGGATACGAGAACAGCCGGCCCAGCAGCATCTTGTCCGGCGACGGACCGATGCCGGGCACCAGGTTCGACGGCTCGAACGACGCCTGCTCGATGTGGACGAAGTGGTCGTCCGGGTTCTTGTTCAGCGTCATCCGGCCGACGTCGATCAGCGGGTAGTCGCTGTGCGGCCACACCTTGGTGAGGTCGAACGGGTTGAAGCGGTAGTCCGGGGCGTCCTCGAACGGCATGACCTGGACCTTGAGCGTCCACGAAGGGGCGTTCCCCGACTTGATGGACTCGAAGAGGTCCCGGCGGTGGTAGTCCGTGTCGCACCCGGCCATCGCGTCGGCGTCGGCCTGGCTGAGGAAGTCGATGCCCTGGTCGGTCTTGAAGTGGTACTTCACCCAGAACTTCTCGCCCGCGGCGTTCACCCACATATAGGTGTGCGAGCTGTAGCCGTTCATGTGGCGCCAGGTCTTGGGGATGCCCCGGTCGCCCATCAGCCACGTCACCTGGTGCGCGGACTCGGGAGAGAGCGTCCAGAAGTCCCACTGCATGTCGTTGTCGCGCAGCCCGCTGTCCGGGCGGCGCTTCTGGCTGCGGATGAAGTCCTGGAATTTGATCGGGTCACGGACGAAGAAGACCGGCGTGTTGTTGCCGACCATGTCGTAATTGCCGTGCTCCGTATAGAACTTGAGCGCGAAACCGCGCGGGTCGCGCCAGGTGTCGGGGGAACCCATCTCGCCGGCGACCGTCGAGAAGCGGGCCAGCATCTCGGTGCGCCTGCCCGGCTGGAAGACATCGGCCTTGGTGAACTGGCTGACGTCGTTGGTCACTTCGAAGGTTCCGTACGCGCCGGAGCCCTTGGCGTGCACCACCCGCTCGGGGACCCGTTCCCGGTTGAACTGCGCCATCTTCTCGATCAGATAGGCGTCCTGCAGCAGGATCGGACCGTCGGAACTGACGGTGAGCGAGTGTTCGTCGCTCTCCACCGGAATTCCCGCGTTGTTGGTGGTGTAGGTGGCCTTCTGGGATGCCTCGCTCACGAGCGTCCTCCCATCGTATGAGGGGGTTGAGGTCGCTTCGTCCGCGTGCCCCAGTGAACCTCCCCGACACCTGGTCGGCAACATTTGGTTTCCGTTGGGGGTACGGGCCGGGACAGCACTGGATCAGGTGGGCCTCCGCAGCCTCCGGAGGCCCACCTGGTTCGCCGGCCTGGTTCGCCGGTCCGGTTCGCCGGCCGGGCCGGGACCGGTCTACTCGGACGGCGTGGCCGGTACCTGGATCTCGAACCAGACGACCTTGCCGGTGGAGAGCCGGGTGGCCCCCCACCGCCGGGTCAGCCGGTTCACCAGGAACAGGCCACGGCCGCCCTCGTCGGTGTCCCGGGCCCGGCGCTGGCGCGGCAGCTGCGGGGAGTCGTCGCCGACCTCGCAGCGCAGTACGTCGGTGCGCAGCAGCCGCAGCGTCACCGGCCGCTCCGCGTACCGCACGGCATTGGTCACGACCTCACTGACCAGCAGCTCCACCGAGTCCGACATCTCCTCCAGGCCCCAGCGCTCCAGCGCCCTGCGCACCAGCCGCCGGGCGCGGCGCGGGGCCTGCTCCTCCGGGTCGAGGAACCAGTACGCGACATCGCTCGGCGCGATCCCGTCGAAGCGGGCGGCGAGGAGCGCGATGTCGTCGTCCCGGTCACCCGGCCCCAGCATGTCCAGTACGTCGTCGCAGAGGGCCTCCAGCGGCGGCGAGTGGTCCGGACCCGTCAGCTCGGCGGTGGCGGCCAGCCGCTCCCGCAGCTGCTCGATCCCGGTCCAGACGTCCCGCAGCCGCGACTCGACCAGGCCGTCCGTGTAGAGCAGCAGGGTGGCCCCCGCGGGCGCGTCCAGTTCGACGGCCTCGAAGTCCACACCGCCCACCCCGATCGGGGCGCCCGGCGGGACCCGCAGGACCTCCGCACGGCCGCCCAGGTGCAGCAGGACGGGCGGCGGGTGACCCGCGTTGGCGATGGTGATCCGGTGCGCCACCGGGTCGTACACGGCGTACAGGCAGGTCGCCATCCGGTCCGAGCCGAGCCGCTGGGCCTGCTCGTCCAGGTGGTGCAGCACCTCGGCCGGGGGCAGGTCCAGCTGCGCCAGCGTCTGGGCCGTCGTCCGGAGCTGGCCCATGATCGCTGCCGAGGTCATGGAGTGCCCCATCACATCGCCCACGACCAGGGCGACCCGGCTGCCGGGCAGCGGGATCGCGTCGTACCAGTCGCCGCCCACCCGTGCGGTCTCGGCCGCCGGCAGATAGCGGGACGCCAGCTTGACGCCCGTCGGCTGGGGCAGCGAGTCCGGCAGCATGGTGCGCTGGAGTTCGTCGGCGATGTACGCCTCGCGCCCGTACAGCACGGCCTTGTCGATGCCCAGCGCGGTGTGGGTGGCCAGCTGGGCGGCGACCAGCAGGTCGTTGGGCTCGAAGGCGGGCCGGTCGGGGCGGCGGACGAACACGGCGGCGCCGATCACCCGGCGCCTGCCCCGCAGCGGGGCGAGGATCGTGCGGTGCCCGTTCGGGACGGTCCGGTCGGGGCCGAGCAGCTCGGGCAGCGCGGCGCGGGCCGCGGCGGAGTCCCCGAAGACCGGGCGCACACCCCGGAGCACTTCGGCGAGTGCGCCCCCGGATGCCACCTCGCACAGCTGGGCCGCGAGCGGTTCCGGTTGCTCGTCGGAGTCTTCCTCGTCCACTAAACGCAGCCGGTCGGTACGGCGCAGCCGCAGCACGAAGGGGACCACCGGCCGTTCGTCGCCCACCGGCAGCGGATCGCGGAGGAAGACGAGTATCGCGTCGGAGAACGTCGGCACGGTCGCTCTGCACAGGCCGAGGACGATCTCGTCCAGGTCTATGCCCCGGGCAATACGCCGGGTGGCAGCTCCCACGAACCGGAGTCTGTCGCCCTCGCTGCGTCCGGGGGAGACCGCCGGCGCGGGCGGGGGCGCGGGGATGGCCCCCGCGGCCGCCATGTCGGCGTCCTGCTGCCGGGGGCGAGTGGGTTCGTACGGCCGGGCAGCAGTGGGCTGCCGGCCTTCGTGGGAGGTGGTGTGCTCCGTCACGCGAGGGATTCCGTCCGTCCGAGGCAGGTGTGCGATGCAACCGCTTCGAGGGGTCGTATACCCGCTGTCATGGCTGCACCCCCCTGTAGTGACATTCGGTCAGTTCATCTGCTGCACAGATTCGTTGTCATGGGATCGTTTGTAGGGCGCAGCCTTGCGGAGGACGATCCTACGTTTGATCCCCGGGGGCGCATCAAGGGTCTCACGACGGCACGTACGCGGGCGTGCGGTCCCAGTCGTCCGGCAGGACGGGCACCGTCCACCCCGGATCGGGCCGCCAGTCCTCCCAGCCGTCCGTGAAGGGCGAACCCCAGGACTCGATCAGCCCGACCGCTTCCCGGCCCGCCTGACGCACCCGCGCCACCTGCCCCGCGTCCATCAGGCCGACCTGCTGGGCCTGGGCGAACTCGTCCTCGTCCAGCCACTGCCAACTCCGGTCGGGCAGCACCGAGATGTCGAGGAAGTGGTCCTCGGAGTCGATGCCGCCGGCCCACCGGAGGTGTGGCTCCTCCAGATTCACGTACCAGCTCTTGAAGCGCCATCCCCGGTCCCACCACAGCCACACGGACCAGGGCTCGCGGGGCCGGACCAGTTTCAGCACCCCCATGCCCCACCAGCGGTCGCGCACGACGGTGCGGGGCTTGGTGTACCGGGTGGCCAGCGGCTCCCGGTGCACGGGGGTCCCGTCGGCGAGCGCGGGCTTCATGCACTCGGTGCCGGGTGCCAGCCAGACCGCGAGCAGCTCGTCCGTGTCCTGCACGACGGTCACCGGGCGACAGATGTGCAGGTGCTCGGACGCGTTGCTGCGGTAGCGCCAGAGGATGTGGTCCCCGGGCGTCCAGTGTTGTGTTCCTCCTGCACCTGTCATGCGGAGATCTTAGGAGTACGAGGGGCGCGGCGCAGCGATCCGGGTCACCCGGATATCCGGGTGACCCGGATATCGGGACCCAGCCCCGGAACCCGCCGCCCGGTCCGGACGGAAGGCCCCGGGGGCCGCCCCGGTCACGGCCGGGTGGCCGCCCCCGTCACGGCCGGGTCATGCTCAGGACGTCCAGCGCCGCGTCCAGCTGCGCCGCCGTCAGATCGCCCCGCTCCACGTACCCCTCGTCCAGCACGACGTCCCGGATCGTCCTGCGCTCGGCCACCGCCCGCTTGGCGACCTTCGCGGCCTCCTCGTACCCGATGTACTTGTTCAGCGGCGTGACGACCGACGGCGAGGACTCCGCGTACTCCCGGGCCCGTTCCCGGTGTGCGGTGATCCCGTCGACCGTA
Organism: Streptomyces sp. NBC_01471; assembly: GCF_041438865.1. Taxonomy (NCBI): domain Bacteria; kingdom Bacillati; phylum Actinomycetota; class Actinomycetes; order Kitasatosporales; family Streptomycetaceae; genus Streptomyces; species Streptomyces sp. NBC_01471. Next base: position 2,584,839 of record NZ_CP109450.1, on the reverse strand, counting down.
CGGTCCGCGAGCAGCCGTGCGACGTTGGCCAGCAGCCGCACCGACTCCAGGACGTTCTTGGCGATGACCGGCAGCATCACGTTCAGCTCGAAGTTGCCGGCCGCCCCGGCCGCGGCGACCGTCGCGTCGTTGCCCGTGACCTGCGCCGCCACCATCAGCACCGCCTCCGGGATCACCGGGTTGACCTTGCCCGGCATGATGGACGAACCGGGCTGGAGGTCGGGCAGCGAGATCTCGGCGAGACCGGTGCGCGGGCCCGAAGCCATCCAGCGCAGATCGTTGGAGATCTTCGTCAGCCCGGCCCCGATCGTCCGCAGCTGGCCGGACGTCTCGACGATCCCGTCCCGCGCGCTCTGCGCCTCGAAGTGGTTGCGGGCCTCGGTCAGCGGCAGCCCCGTCGCCCCGGCCACCTCGGCGATGACGGCGGCCGAGAAGCCGGGCGGGGTGTTGATGCCGGTGCCCACCGCCGTACCGCCCAGGGGAAGCTCGGCGAGGCGGGGCAGCGAGGAGTTGAGCCGCTCGACGCCGTACCGGATCTGCGCCGCGTACCCGCCGAACTCCTGGCCCAGCGTCACCGGTGTCGCGTCCATCAGGTGCGTACGACCGGACTTGACCACGTCCGCGAACTCGCCGGCCTTGCGCTCCAGCGCCTCGGCGAGGTGGTCGAGCGCCGGGATCAGATCACGGGTGACGGCCGCCGTCGCCGCGATGTGGATGGACGACGGGAAGACGTCGTTGGACGACTGCGAGGCGTTCACATGGTCGTTGGGGTGCACCGGGCGCCCCAGCCGCTCGGTGGCGAGCGTGGCCAGCACCTCGTTCATGTTCATGTTGGAGGACGTGCCGGACCCGGTCTGGAAGACGTCCACCGGGAACTCGCCGTCCCACCGCCCGTCGGCGACCTCGGCCGCCGCCTCCTGGACCGCCTGCGCGAGATCCCCTTCGATGACCCCGAGCCCGGCGTTGACCTTGGCGGCCGCGGCCTTGATCCGGGCCAGGGCCTCGATGTGGGCCCGTTCCAGGGTCTGCCCGGAGACCGGGAAGTTCTCCACCGCCCGCTGCGTCTGGGCGCGCCACTTGGCTTCGGCGGGGACCCGTACCTCGCCCATGGAATCGTGCTCGATCCGGTACTGCTCAGTCATCGTCGTACCTCCACATCCGACAGCAACGCCTGACGGAGAGGTGTTCCCGGCCCGGAGAGAAGATCACCCCCCACCGCCGGACGGCGGTGGGGGGTGATCCGGAACCAGCGGTGCCGCTACGCCTGGCCGGGGGCGCGGACCGGGATGCTGAGGATGGTGGGGGACTCGGCGGGCGCCCGGAAGAAGTCGTTGCCCTTGTCGTCGACCACGATGAACGCGGGGAAGTCCTCGACCTCGATCTTCCACACGGCCTCCATGCCCAGCTCCTCGTACTCCAGGACCTCGACCTTCTTGATGCAGTCCTGGGCGAGCCGGGCCGCCGGGCCGCCGATCGAGCCGAGGTAGAAGCCGCCGTGGCTGCCGCACGCGTCGGTGACCTGCTGCGAGCGGTTGCCCTTGGCGAGCATCACCTTCGAGCCGCCCGCGGCCTGGAACTGCTCCACGTAGGAGTCCATCCGGCCGGCCGTGGTCGGGCCGAACGAGCCGGACGCGTATCCCTCGGGGGTCTTGGCGGGTCCCGCGTAGTAGACCGGGTGGTCCTTCAGGTACTGCGGCATCTCCTCGCCCGCGTCCAGCCGCTCCTTGATCTTGGCGTGCGCGATGTCGCGCGCCACGACCAGCGGCCCGGTCAGCGAGAGCCGGGTCTTGACCGGGAACCTGGTCAGCTCGGCGAGGATGTCGTCCATCGGCCGGTTCAGGTCGACCTCGACGACGCCTGCGTCCTCCAGGTGCTCGTCCGTGGTGTCGGGCAGGAAGCGCGCCGGGTCGGTCTCCAGCTGCTCCAGGAAGACGCCTTCGGCGGTGATCTTCGCGACGGCCTGCCGGTCGGCCGAGCAGGAGACGGCGATGGCGACGGGCAGCGAGGCGCCGTGCCGGGGCAGCCGGACGACGCGGACGTCGTGGCAGAAGTACTTCCCGCCGAACTGCGCACCGATACCGATCTTCTGCGTCAGCTCGAAGACCTTCTGCTCCAGCTCCGTGTCGCGGAAGCCGTGCCCGGTCGGGGAGCCCTCGGTGGGCAGCTCGTCGAGGTAGTGCGCGGAGGCGTACTTGGCGGTCTTCAGCGCGAACTCGGCCGACGTACCGCCCACGGTGATGGCCAAGTGGTACGGCGGGCACGCGGCCGTCCCCAGCGAACGGATCTTCTCCTCCAGGAACTTCATCATGGACGCCTCGTTGAGGACGGCCTTGGTCTCCTGGTAGAGGAACGACTTGTTGGCGGAGCCGCCGCCCTTGGCCATGAAGAGGAACTTGTACGCGCCGCCGTCGGTCGCGTACAGCTCGATCTGCGCGGGCAGGTTCGAGCCGGTGTTCTTCTCCTCCCACATGGTGAGCGGGGCCATCTGCGAGTACCGCAGGTTGAGCTTGGTGTACGCGTCGAAGATGCCGCGGGACAGGGCTTCCTCGTCGCCGCCCTCCGTCAGCACGTTCTGGCCACGCTTGCCCATGACGATCGCGGTGCCGGTGTCCTGGCACATCGGGAGGACACCCGCGGCCGCGATGTTGGCGTTCTTCAGCAGGTCCAGCGCGACGAACTTGTCGTTGGAGGAGGCCTCGGGGTCGTCGACGATCTTGCGCAGCTGGGTGAGGTGGGCCGGGCGCAGATAGTGCGAGATGTCATGCATGGCCGCGGCGGCGAGCGTGCGCAGTGCCTCGGGCTCGACCTTGAGGAAGGTACGCCCGTCGGCTTCGAAGGTGGAGACGCCCTCGGCGGTCACCAGCCGGTACGGCGTGGTGTCCGCTCCCACGGGGAGCAGATCGGAGTACGCAAACTCTGGCATGACGGCCATTCCTCACTCGGCAGACGCGGGCTGGCCTCCATCGGCACAGCATTCACCAGCGTAGAACCACGGGAGGGGCCCGCGGTGGTGAGGTAGGACTCACCTCCCGCGAGCGGCCCGTACCCGGCTCTCGCGCAGAGCCGCGCGGGCCTGGGGGGTGCGGCCGGTGCGGAGTCGGGCTGCCGTTGCACCCGGACAGGGCCTAGTCGCGATCTATCGCGTTTGGGTACGCTGGGCCGGTGGACCTCGAAAAGCACCCCCAGCAGCCGCGGCCCGTCGGCATCCGCGCGTCCGACGCCGACCGCGACCGGATCGCAGACATCCTCAGGGACGCCTTGGCCGAGGGGCGCCTCGACGCCGAGGAGCACTCCGAGCGCATCGAGTCGGTCTACCGCGCGAAGACCCTCGCCGAGCTGGAGCCGCTGGTGCAGGACCTGCCCGCCGCCACCGCCGGCCGTTCCGGCCCCGGCGCCGCCGCGTATGCCGTAGCCGACGACCCGGACGCCCCGGTCACCGCGGAGAACCTGGTCGCGGTCTTCTCCAGCTCGACCCGGAAGGGCCGTTGGCGCATCGGCCGCAGGACGAACGCCTTCTCGCTCTTCGGCAATGTCGAGATCGACCTCACCGAGGCGCTGTTCGAGCAGCGGCTGACCGTCATCAATGCCACGGCGATCCTCGGCAACGTCGAGGTCAGGGTCCCGGAGAACGTCACGCTGCGCGGCAGCGGCACCGGCATCTTCGGAAACTTCGAGGTGGACACGCTCGAATCGGAGAACCCGGAGGCGCCGGTCGTGGTGGTGAACGGGTACTCGGTCTTCGGCAACATCGAGGCCAAGCCCAAGCGGGGCAAGCTGGTGGCGGACCTGCGCACCATGGTCGACAAGAAGCTGCGCAAGCACCTCGGGTAGACGGCGGGCCCGCGAGGACCGGAGGGGCGGGTCCTTGGACGGGGACGGCTCTGGCGGGCCGGCTCTGCGCGGGCGGGCTCCGGGTGGGGCCCGATCTGTGGGCTCGCGCTGGCCGGAACTCAGTGCATAGGCGTGCGCACAGCGGGTAGGGACTGGAGCATCGTCTCTCGCTCGCGAAGCCGTCGTCAGGAGTAGACCGTGCTGCATCCGCCGCATCAGTCCTTGCAGGTCGCTGCCGTGCCACCGCAGCGCGCTCCGGCACGGGAGGATCAGGCAGGACCCTGGCATTCGGAGGCGGTGTGCCGCCGGGACGAGGCGGGGCTCTTCTTCGCGCCGTCCAAGGAACCGACCGCCGCCAGGCTGGCCCGCGAAGAGGCGGCGAAGCGGGTCTGCGCCCGCTGTCCGGTGCTCGTGGAGTGCCGTGAGCACGCGCTGGTGCAGCCCGAGCCGTACGGAGTCTGGGGCGGGCTGACGGCGGCCGAGCGCAGGGTGGTCCTCGCCCGGCGCAGGCGGCGCGAAGTGGAACTCAGGAGCACGGTCCAGGACCCGATGGCACAGGCGGGCTGACGGCGCGCCGGGGCCGCCCGGAGCGCCGCGTACGTACGCGGTCGGGTACGCGCCAGTCGCGCGGGGATCGCGTGCACGGGCATCGCGTACACACAGGCACACGGAAGGGGCGCCCCCAGCCGCACACGGGGGGCGCCCCTTCCTGCTTGGTGTTCTCGCGGATCCAGTGGTGGATCCGGCCGGTCCTACTTGGCCCGGTCGAAGTCCACCGTGCTGTACGCGCGCAGCTTCGACAGCCGGTGCGTCGAGTCGATCTGACGGATCGTGCCCGACTTGGAGCGCATGACCAGCGACTGGGTCGTCGCGGTCTCGGCCCGGTAGCGCACCCCGCGCAGCAGTTCGCCGTCGGTGATGCCGGTGGCCACGAAGAACACGTTGTCGCCGCTGACCAGGTCGGTCGTGGAGAGCACCCGGTCCAGGTCGTGGCCCGCGTCGATGGCGCGCTGCCGCTCGGCGTCGTCCTTGGGCCACAGCTTGCCCTGGATCGTGCCGCCGAGGCACTTGATCGCGCAGGCGCTGATGATGCCCTCGGGCGTACCGCCGATGCCCATCAGCAGGTCGACGCCGGTCCCTTCCCGTACGGCCATGATCGAGCCGGCGACGTCGCCGTCCGAGATGAACTTGATCCGGGCGCCGGTCTCCCGGATCTCCTTGACGATGCCCTCGTGGCGGGGGCGGTCGAGGATGACCACCGTCACGTCCTCGGGCGAGGAGTGCTTCGCCTTGGCGACCCGGCGGATGTTGACCGAGACGGGGGCGTTGATGTCGACGAAGTCGGCGGCCTCGGGGCCGGTGACCAGTTTGTCCATGTAGAAGACCGCGGACGGGTCGAACATGGAGCCGCGGTCGGCGGCGGCCAGCACGGCGATGGCGTTCGGCATGCCCTTGGCGTTGAGCGTGGTGCCGTCGATCGGGTCGACGGCGATGTCGACCTCCGGGCCGGTGCCGTCGCCGATGTGCTCCCCGTTGAAGAGCATCGGGGCTTCGTCCTTCTCGCCCTCGCCGATGACGACGACGCCGTTCATCGAGACGGTGGAGACGAGCGTGCGCATCGCGTTGACCGCGGCACCGTCCGCGCCGATCTTGTCACCGCGCCCGACCCAACGGCCGGCGGCCATGGCGGCGGCCTCGGTGACCCGGACGAGCTCCAGGGCGAGGTTGCGGTCGGGGGCCTCCGGGGAGACCTCCAGCTGGGAAGGGAGATGATGCTCGGTCATCGGCACGCACCTTTCTGATACGACGACGGCCGTATGTAGAGGGTTCGTTCGATTCTATCGTCCGGTCGATAAAATGAGCACCGGGGCCGACGCATGAGCAGCACGGCCACCTGAGACCATGGGTCCGTGGCAGGTACGCGAAGCAAGCAGACAGTGCGCGGAATGATCCAGTCGATGGTGGTCATCCTGGCCGCCGTCGCCGTCATCTACGTGTTCGTTCCGCACGGTGGCACTTCGGAGCCGGTGAAGACGGTCGACTACCGCGTGGAACAGCTCACGGCGCAGCGCGCGGCGCCGTATCCGGTGCAGGCGCCGGTCGGGCTCCCGAAGGGGTGGAAGGCGACCTCGGTCTCGTACGCCCAGGGCAGCGGCCATGCGTGGCACCTGGGGTTCCTGGACCCGGAGGAGCAGTACGTCGCGGTGGAGCAGGGCACCGGGCCCTCGGACAGGTTCGTCGCGACGGTGAGCAAGGACGCGTCGAAGACCTCGCAGACGCAGCAGGTGGGCGGCGAGACCTGGCAGCGCTGGAAGGGCTCCAAGTACAACGCGCTCGTACGCCGTGAACACGGCTCGACGACGGCGGTGACGGGGACGGCGCCGTACGGACAGCTGGCACAGATGGCGGCAGCACTGAAGGCCGAGAAGCCGGAGAGTTCCGCGAGTTCCGCGAGTTCCGCGAAGTAGATCCGATGCCGTCGGCCGCTCGCTCACGGGGCGGGACGGCCGGACGGCAGGAAAAGGCCGCCGCACCCCAGGGGTGCGGCGGCCTCTTCCTGCGCCGTGCGTGCCGTGCGTGCCGTGAGCGAGCGCGGCTCAGACGGTGGTGATGACCTCGTCGAGCGAGAGGCGCGGGGAGCGCGGGAACCAGGCGTCCTCGCCCGGCTTGCCGATGTTGACGATCATCAGCGGGGTGTGGTCGTCGTCCAGGAACTCCTTCTGGACACCGGCGAAGTCGAAGCCCGTCATCGGGCCCGCGGCCAGGCCGGCGGCGCGCACGCCGACGATGAAGTAACCGGCCTGGAGGGTGCCGTTGAGGAGGGCGGCCTGCTCGCGGGCCGGGCGCTCGGAGAAGAACGCGTCCTTGGCCTGCGGGAAGTGCGGGAACAGCTGCGGGAGCTCCTCGTGGAACTCGTTGTCCGCGGAGAGGATCGCGACCAGCGGGGCGGCGGCGGTCTTCGGGCGGTTGCCCTCGGCCATGTGCTGCACCAGGCGCTCACGGGCCTCGGGGGAGCGGACCAGGGTGATGCGCAGCGGCGACTGGTTGAAGGCGGTCGGACCGTACTTGACCAGGTCGTAGATCGCCTGAACCTGCTCCTCGGTCACCGGCTCGTCGGTGAAGGTGTTCGCGGTGCGGGCCTCGCGGAAGAGGAGGTCCTGGGCGGCGGGGTCGAGAACGAGCGACATCTTTCGTACCTTCCGGACATGCGGTGGATCAAGGGATGCTCCGACTGTACGGCGAAGATGTATTAAGTTTCAACTAAATCCGCAGGGACGTGATCGGCCTCACAGGGTGCGGGCCGACGGGGGCCGCGACCGCCACCGCCTCGGTGACAGGGCTCGGGGGTCAGGGCGGGACCAAGGCCGAACAGGGCCTGTCGTTCGTACGGATCGCGCCGGGCGCTCTCACTCCTCGCCCGGTTCCGTACCTTCCGCCAGCGCCGCGTCCAGCCGGGCCCGCGCGCCCTCCAGCCAGCCGCGGCACACCTTGGCCAGCTCCTCCCCACGCTCCCACAGCGCCAGGGACTCCTCCAGGGTCGTCCCCCCGGTCTCCAGCCGCCGCACGACGTCGATCAGCTCGTCGCGCGCCTGCTCGTACCCGAGGGCCGTTCCATCCGTCTTCGCCTCTGCCATCTCATCCACCCTGATCTCATCCACCGTGAAACTTCAATCCTGGAGCTACTGAGCTACTGAGCTACTGAGCTGCCGAGCTACTGAGCTGCCGAGCTACTGAGCTCCGGGAACTACCGGAGTTGCTGGAGCTCCTGGTGCTAGTGGGGCTCCTCTGGCCCGTCCGGCTCCCCGGGTTCTCCGGGCTCCCGGGGCCCGCGGGGCTGCGGGGCCACCGTCACGCCCAGCTCGCCGCCCGCGACCCTCGCCCGCAGCGGCTCGCCGTCCGCGACCTCGCCGGGGGCGCGCACCACCGCGCCGGTCTCCCGCTGGAGCACCGCGTATCCCCGTTCCAGCGTCGCCGCCGGGGAGAGCGCGACGACGCGGGCGCGGGTGTGGGAGAGCTCCGAGTCCGCGCGGTCCAGCAGATGCCGCAGCGTCCGCCGGCTGCGCTCCACGAGGGCGTCGACGACTTCCTCGCGCTCCTCGACCATCCGCTGTGGCCGCTCCATGGACGGCCTGGCGAGCGCGGCGGCCAGCCCGCGCTGCTCCCGGTCGAGCAGCCCCTGCACGGTCCGCAGGGAGCGGTCCCGCAGCTGCCGTACGCGCTCCAGCTCCTCCCCGACGTCCGGTACGGCCTTCTTCGCCGCGTCCGTCGGTGTGGACGCCCGGACATCGGCCACCAGGTCGAGCAGGGGTGAGTCCGGCTCGTGGCCGATCGCCGACACCACCGGCGTACCGCACGCGGCCACTGCCCGGATCAGCTGCTCGTCCGAGAAGGGGAGCAGGTCCTCCACGCTGCCCCCGCCCCGCGCCACGATGATCACGTCCACCTCGGGGAGCCGGTCCAGCTCCTGCACGGCGTCGACCACCTGGGACACCGCGCGCACCCCCTGCACCGCCACATTGCGCACCTCGAACCGGACGGCGGGCCAGCGCCGCCGCGCGTTCTCCAGGACGTCCCGCTCCGCCGCGCTCGCGCGGCCGGTGACCAGGCCGATCAGCTGCGGCAGGAACGGAACGGGCCTCTTGCGGTCCAGGGCGAAGAGCCCCTCGGCGGCCAGTGTCCGCTTCAACTGCTCCAGCCGGGCGAGCAGTTCACCGATTCCCACCGGTTTGATCTCCACCGCCCGCAGCGACAGCTGGCCCCGTGGTGCGTACCACTCCGGCTTCGCGTGGACCACGACCCGCGCACCCTCCGACACCACATCGGCGACCGCGTCGAAGACCTGGCGGAAGCACGTCACGGACACCGAGATGTCGTACGAGGGGTCGCGCAGCGTCAGGAACACCACCCCGGCCCCCGGCCGGCGCGAGAGCTGGGTGATCTGCCCCTCGACCCACACCGCGCCGAGCCGGTCGATCCACCCCCCGATGAGCCGGGACACCTCGCCGACGGGCAGCGGCGCGTCCGCACTCGTATTCAGAGCCATGTACGCAGGTTAAGCGGTGCCACTGACAGCCCGCCCGCCCCGCGCGGCTCCGTACGGGGAGGCGCCGTACGGAGCCGCCCCGTACGGCTGCTGACCCGCGTACCCCTGCCCGACGGTCGACCGTCACACTTCACGCTCGGCACGCCTCACGCGGCACACCCCGCACCACTTCACACCTCGCGTTCGACGCGGCGGCCCCGCTGCACCCCGAACACCACGAGACCGGCCACCAGCCAGATCAGCCCGACCCACTGGGCGGCGCTCGTCGCCTCCACGATCACCGCGATCGTCACCGCCGCGCCCAGCACCGGCACCAGCACGTGCCGCCACCAGACCGGCGGCCCCGCCGCCTTCCGTACCGCGAACCAGCCCACCACCGACGCGTGCAGCAGCAGGAACGCGGTCAGCGCCCCGATGTCGACCACCGAGACCAGCCGGTCCAGACCGTCGTCGCGCCGCGCCGCCCACACCGCCGCGATCAGCGTCACCACCGCCGCGAGCAGCACCGCGACCCGCGGCACGCCGGACGGGCCGTCCACCTTGGACAGGACATGCGGCAGCCGCCGGTCGCGGCCCATCGCGAAGAGCAGCCGGCCCGCCGCCGCCTGGCCCGCCAAGGCGGCGAAGGCGGCGCCGATCGCCTTGCTCACCGCGACCAGGTCGTGCAGCCAGCTGCCGACCGACGCGTCCACCGTGTCGTAGAAGGCCGAGCCCTGGGCGACGGGCTTCGCGGCCAGCTGGGCGGACGACATGGGCTCCAGGACCGCCGCCAGATACGACTGCACGATGAAGAGCACACCCGCGAGCACCAGGCAGAACAGCACCGCCCGGGCGACCTTCGCCGACCCGCCGGTGACCTCCTCGGCGAACGAGGCGATGGCGTCGAAGCCCAGATACGACAGCACCGCGACGGACACCGCCCCGAGCACCGCCGTCAGCGAGAACCCCCCGTCGCCCGTGAACGGCGTCAGCCAGCCGCGCTGCGCGCCGTCCCGGACGAGCACCACGATCGCGGCCACCACGAACACCGCCAGGACCGCGATCTCCAGGGTGAGCACCGCGAAGCCGACCCGGGCCGCCGCCCGTACGCCCCACAGGTTCAGCGCCGTGGTCACCACCACGGCGATCGCGGTCCACACCCAGCGCGAGACAGAAGGCACCAGCGAGTTCATCGCGATCCCCGAGAAGAGGTACGCGACGGCCGGGATCAGCAGATAGTCGAGCATCGCCATCCACCCGGCGATGAACCCGGGCCCCTGGCCGAGCCCCTTGCGCGCGTACGCGAAGACCGAACCGGCCTGCGGGACGACCCGCACCATCTGGGCGTAACTGAACGCGGTGAAGGCCATCGCGATCGTCGCCGCGATGTAGACGAGCACGACCGCGCCGTGCGACTTGGCATCCAGGGTGCCGAAGATGCCGACCGGGGCCATCGGGGCAATGAAGAGCAGTCCGTACACCACCAGATCCCGGAATCCGAGATTTCGGTGCAGTTCCGGCGCCTTCACACCACTGTCCGGGGCCGTCTCGTCAGAAGTCATGGCATCAGTCTTCCCACAAGTGCGGATCCCGGTCCTCCTGACACGGCCTTACGATGGACCGCATGACTGCTACGCCCAGCCCGTCACCCGCCGCCACCCCGACCGGAGACGCCGCGCGAGGCAGCGGCGCCCGCCGCGTTCTGCTGGCCGCCCCGCGCGGGTACTGCGCGGGTGTGGACCGCGCCGTGATCGCCGTCGAGAAGGCCCTTGAGCAGTACGGCGCGCCGGTCTACGTCCGCAAGGAGATCGTCCACAACAAGTACGTCGTGCAGACGCTGGAGAAGAAGGGCGCCGTCTTCGTCGACGAGACGCAGGAAGTGCCCGAGGGCTCCATCGTCGTCTTCTCCGCGCACGGTGTCGCCCCCGTCGTCCACGACGAGGCCGCCCAGCGCAGCCTCGCCACCATCGACGCCACCTGCCCCCTGGTGACGAAGGTCCACAAGGAAGCCGTCCGCTTCGCGAACGACGACTACGACATCCTGCTGATCGGCCACGAGGGCCACGAGGAGGTCGTCGGCACGAGCGGTGAGGCACCCGAGCACATCACGCTGGTCGACGGCCCCGAGGACGTCGCCAACGTCAGCGTGCGCGACGAGTCGAAGGTCGTCTGGCTCTCCCAGACCACGCTCTCCGTGGACGAGACGATGGAGACGGTCGACGCGCTCAAGGAGAAGTTCCCGCAGCTGATCTCGCCGCCCAGCGACGACATCTGCTACGCCACGCAGAACCGCCAGACCGCGGTGAAGCAGATGGGCGCGGACGCCGACCTGGTCATCGTCGTCGGCTCCAAGAACTCGTCCAACTCGGTACGGCTGGTCGAGGTCGCCCTCGGCGCCGGTGCCCGCGCCTCCCACCTGGTGGACTTCGCGGACGAGCTGGACGAGGCCTGGCTGGAGGGCGTCACCACGGTCGGCGTCACCTCGGGCGCATCCGTCCCGGAGATCCTGGTCGACGGCGTACTGGAGTGGCTCGCCGCCCGGGGCTTCGGCGACGTGGAGATCGTGAAGGCGGCCGAGGAGTCGATCACCTTCTCGCTCCCCAAGGAGCTCCGCCGCGACCTGCGCGCCGAGGCCGCGGACCTGTCGGGCAAGTAGCCGCGGCGGGGCCGGGACGTCCGGGGGCTTTCACGCCCCCCGCGCCCCGGAAGCCGCTCCGGCAAGTGACGGAGGGCTCCACGCCGTAACGTGGAGTCATGCAGATCTTCGGTGTGGACATCGGCGGATCCGGGATCAAGGGCGCTCCCGTTGACCTGGACCGCGGAGACCTGGCGCAGGAGCGCCACAAAGTGCTGACCCCGCATCCGGCCACACCCGACGGTGTGGCGGACGGGGTCGCCGACGTCGTCAGGAACTTCGACTGGTCGGGGACGGTGGGGATCACCTTCCCCGGCGTGGTCACCGACGGCACGGTCCGTACCGCGGCCAATGTCGACAAGAGCTGGGTCGGCGTCGACGCGGCCAAGCTGATCGGCGGCAGACTCGGTCTCCCGGTGACCGTGCTGAACGACGCCGACGCCGCGGGCATCGCGGAGATGACCTTCGGAGCGGGCCGGGACCGCAAGGGCACGGTCATCCTGCTCACCTTCGGCACGGGTATCGGTTCGGCGGTCTTCCGCAACGGCGGCCTGGTCCCGAACACGGAACTGGGCCACCTCGAACTGCACGGCCACGATGCGGAGACGCGTGCGTCGACGAAGGCCAAGGAGGACGAGGACCTGAGCTGGCACCACTGGGCGCACCGGGTGCAGAAGTACCTGGAGCACGTGGAGATGCTGTTCTCGCCCGAGCTGTTCATCATCGGCGGCGGCGTGAGCCGCAAGGCCGACAAGTTCGTGCACCTGATCGAGGGGATCCGGGCCGAGATCGTGCCCGCCCAGCTGGAGAACAACGCGGGCATCGTGGGCGCGGCGATGGCGGCATCCAGCCGCTGAGCGCGGGGGCGGCGGGCTCTTCTGGTGGTGACGGCTGAGCGTGACGCCGGGGCCGGGGCCGGGGCGGTGGGACGGCGAGGTGAACAGGTGACTGGCCGCCGGGCAGGAGCGTCCCGTCCCGGCCCTGCCCAACCCACCCCAGTCCGACTCCCACCGTCCGTCCGCCGGGGAAGGCAGACCGGGTCAGCGGTAGCGGCGCCGGATCATCCGGATCTTCCGTACGGTGGCGATCACCCCGGCGATGAGCGTTCCGCCGTACAGCCAGCCGGCGTTCAGCGCCAGGGTCGTGATCACGGCGACGATGCGGCCACCGGCCCCACCGGTGCCACCGGCGATCGGCAGCGAGCCGAAGGCGAACGAGATCGGCACGCTGATCGGCGCGGTGACCAGGTCGGCGGGGCGCACCCAGAGAGCGGTCAGTGCCGCGACCGGCAGGAACAGCAGTCCGTACATCAGCGGCCCGCCGTCGAACAGCAGCGAGTCCAGGCAGCCGAGCAGGAACATCACCGCCGCACTGAAGATCCCACCGCCGAGACCGGTCAGCCGGGGGTTGGGGAACCGGCGCACCGCGATCACCGCCGACGGCGCCGGGCGGGCGGCCCGCACCGGGGCCGCCCGGTAGACGGCCGCCGGCGCGGACGCCGCGATGCTGCTCTCGGAAGGACCGTCGGCCTGAGTCGTACGAATCCTGGGTCGCTGCTCCACGTAACCAAAGTAGGTCGCAAGGTGGGAGGAATCCGGCGTTGGACACGCGCTTTGGGCGAGCTTGGCGATCAGTTCGACGAGACGGGGCGCCGGGACCCGTACGACACGCCCGTAAACTGGGGGATCGGCCCACCCCCGGGCCGGTACATCAGCTCTCGCTACGGGAAGTCGCCAACGTGTCGCTCACGATCGGAATCGTCGGTCTGCCGAATGTCGGCAAGTCGACCCTGTTCAACGCCCTGACCAAGAACGACGTGCTGGCGGCCAACTACCCGTTCGCCACCATCGAGCCGAACGTCGGTGTCGTCGGTGTCCCCGACAGCCGTCTCGCGGTGCTGGGCGAGCTCTTCAGCTCGCAGAAGGTCATCCCGGCGACCGTCGACTTCGTCGACATCGCGGGCATCGTCCGGGGCGCGAGCGAGGGCGAGGGGCTCGGCAACAAGTTCCTGGCCAACATCCGTGAGTCCGATGCGATCTGCCAGGTCATCCGGGCCTTCAAGGACGAGAACGTCGTCCATGTCGACGGCAAGGTCTCGCCCAAGGACGACATCGAGACGATCAACACCGAGCTGATCCTCGCCGACCTCCAGTCGGTGGAGAAGGCGGTCCCGCGCCTCCAGAAGGAGTCCCGCCTCCAGAAGGAGAAGGTCGCGGTGCTGGCGGCCGTCGAGGAGGCCCAGAAGATCCTCGAAGCGGGCACCACGCTCTTCGCGGCGGGCATCACGGCCAACACCGAGAAGGGCCGCCTCCTCCACGAGCTGCACCTGCTCACCACCAAGCCCTTCCTGTACGTCTTCAACGTCGACGAGGACGAGCTGGTCGACGAGGACTTCAAGAACGAGCAGCGCGCCCTGGTCGCCCCGGCGGAGGCGATCTTCCTCAACGCCAAGATCGAGTCCGAGCTGATCGAGCTGGACGACGCGGAGGCGCTGGAACTCCTCCAGTCGATGGGCCAGGAGGAGCCCGGCCTGGCCACTCTGGGCCGCGTCGGCTTCGCCACGCTGGGCCTCCAGACCTACCTGACGGCCGGCCCGAAGGAGTCCCGCGCCTGGACGATCAAGAAGGGCGCCACGGCCCCGGAGGCGGCCGGTGTGATCCACACCGACTTCCAGAAGGGCTTCATCAAGGCCGAGGTCATCTCCTTCGCCGACCTGGTCGACATGGGCTCGGTGGCCGAGGCGCGCGCCAAGGGCAAGGCCCGGATGGAGGGCAAGGAGTACGTGATGCAGGACGGGGACGTGGTGGAGTTCCGGTTCAATGTCTGAGCGGATGAAATAGCACCACGTTGGCAGACTGGTGAACGAGCAGGTCAAATGGGGTCGACTCTCCTTGGAGTCGGCCCCTTGCTGTCTTTCCCGTACTGGGATGGAGCTGGGAGGTCTGACTCTCCAACAGCCACTCGACCCCGCTGGAGGACGTCAAGAGTGGTACGTTATTACGTACCACTTGAGGGAAAGGGGCAGGTCATGTCGATAACCGCGAGTGAAGCCCGCAAGGGGCTCTTCCCGCTGATCAAGAAGGTCAACGACGATCACGAGGCTATCGAGATCGTCTCCAAGCACGGCAATGCCGTGCTCGTCTCGGCCGAGGACTATGCGGCGCTGCGCGAAGGTTCGTATCTGCTCCGTTCGCCGGCGAACGCACGTCGGCTCCTCAAGGCGTACGAGAACGCTCTGGGCAACATGAATGTGTCGGAACGTGAGCTGATCGATCCGGACGCGGACCCCGGAGCGGGTGCTGCGTGAGGCTTGTCTTCGAGGACCAGGGCTGGGAGGACTACACGTCCTGGCTCAAGAACGACCGCAAGATGCTCACTCGGATCAACAAGCTCATCGAGGACGTCAAGCGTGATCCCTTCACGGGGATCGGCAAGCCCGAGCCACTCAAGTACCACTTGCCTGGGGCGTGGTCGAGGCGGATCGATGACGAGCATCGTCTCGTCTACTTGGTCACGGACAAAGAGATCGTGATCCTGGCGGCTCGTTACCACTACTGAGTGCTGCACTGGGCCCAGCGCTACCCGGCATGGGGACCGACGCTGGTGATCAGGGAAGCAGAGGTGGCGGCGAGTGCGCGGGCGAGCCCCCGTGCCGGTCGCTCCTGAGAACCGCTCCAGAAGGGCTGTCAGTTCCCGTTCGCGGCCACGCACACCAGCCGCATAAGGAACATCGCGGAACAGGGCTCGGCCCGGCCCCGGTCGCTCACTTGCCGGCGCTGCTGGGGCGACCCGAAGCCCCTGTAACAGCCCTGGGAGCTCGTTCAGCCGAACCGTACGTCGGTTGAGCCGACGATCGCCGGACCACTGAAACATCTTCACGAACAGTGCGTCGACAGTGCTGTCGACCTCGCTGGCTGCCATGGCGATGGGAGACAGGCGAAGCAGCTCCAGCCGAGCCTGGTCGAGGATCTGTTCCCACGGGCCGCGCCGGGTCTCGAGCTCCAGTCGACGTAGGAGCGGGTGATCCTCGACGGACAAGGTGATGGCGTTTTGAAGCTCCACACATTCGGCCGACCACTGCTGCGCGTTGTGCACGGCGCGAGCCCGAGCTGCCGCTTCCTTCACGGCCTGCCCGGATGCGTTCACCGGGGCGTCTGACAGGAAACGCAGTACCGCGTACCGCAAGGGTCGGCCTCTCCCCATCGACGGGCGAGCCGGATCAGGTCGGGGCCGGACCACGAACCCGGCTCGACACGGGTCTTGGCTTGCGCCAGCAAGAGTGGCTGCCCCTGCGCATCGCGCACCTCGAAGTCGATGGCCTCGTCGGCCCCTTCCACCCGGAAAGTGTGGGCCTCCGGATACTGCTCTGGCGCACGAATCAGCTGCAAAATGGCGCACGCTGTCTGGAGCTCATGCCACGTGCTGTATCGACCCCACCCACGTCCGATCCGCCCCTCGATACTTGATCTGCTTCAGCATGCCGGACCTCACCGGCAGTCGTGCCTTGGATCTTCGAATCGACAGGTACGCAGCGGAGGAGGGGAGGTGTACGGCCCCGATCATGCCGGCCAACCCTCCCCGCCGCGGTGTGCGGTGAAGGGGATCCCCGGAGAGCCGACCGCCTACCGGATCAGCTCCCTTGCTCGTCCTCCTCGTCCTTCTCGTCCTCCTCGTCCTCCTCGTCCTTCTCGTCCCGTGCGCGAGGCGCGGCGGGCCGGTGCGGGCTGTGCGACCTGTCCCAGAAGCGCGGAGATGTCTTGTCGTCCTCGTTCGTCTTCCACCAGTCTTGGTTCCGCTCGCCCCTGCCGCTCTCCGCCGACCCCGGCGTGAACGTGCCCGGGCCCGCGTCGGTATCCGGGTCCGCGGCTGCGGCCGCGTCGGTGAATGGCGAGCCCTCGGGGGCTGGGAAGCCCGGCGACCAGGGCCCCGTGGCGTCGCCCTCGCCCGAAGTCCCATCCTCCGGCCCCTCGCCCTCACTCGCGTCCTCGTCGGGGGTCGGGAGAAGGGTCCGCCTGATCTCCGCGGCGGCCTCGTCCAGCCCGGCCGCTTCCAGGCTCCGCACCACACGGTGCACGAACACCGTGTACTCGTCCATGTCCGGCTTCAGGTCCAGCGCTGCCAGCAACAGGAGCAGCCGATCCGAGACCCCTACTTCCTCCTCACGGTCGAACATCCCTTCTTCCTGGCCGGCCCCGCCCCACTGCGGGCCCCCGACGGTCGCCTCGCTCCGCGCGCCCACGGGCGGGACGAGCAGGTGGCGGAAGAGTTCGGGCACCTCCTCGTCGTTGGCCGCTGCCGCGACCTGGGCGAGCGGGCCGATCATGTCGACCGCCTTCTCGATCTCGTTCTCGTGGCGGGCGAGCCACCACACCACCGCGCTGCCCGCGCTCTTGAGCACGTCGTCACCCAGGTAGTTCCGCTTGTTGCGCTCATGCTGACGCTCGTACTCCCAGATCTCCTCGTCCTTGCGAAGGTCTTGCAACTTCCGCAGGCGCTCGCGGTCGGCGGGGGCGAGGGCCAGCGTCACACCGGCCGCGAGGGCCTTCACCCGTCCGCTGCGGTCCGGGAGCGGGACGCCCAACTCCCCCTCCAAGAGGTACCCCGCGAAGCTCGCCCGGCCGGGCTCCTCACGGCGGACGACCTCAGTGCCCGGCTGACGATCGAGGACGCGGCGAGGGCCGGAAAGGCGCCGTCGGACCGGTCGGCGCGGTCGGGGACCGGCCTCCACCACACGGAGGCGGAGAAGAGGAAGTCGTAGCTTCGACCCTGACGGGGGCAGGCCGGAACCCGCCGACATGGCCCGGACGCTCTACGACTGGGAGGACGCGACCATGGTCGCGGCCCCCGAAGTCACCTTCCCCGAACTGCCCTCCGGTCCGTCGGTCCGGGTCCGGGGCACCTTCCGCAAGAATCGCCGCCGGCTGTTCGGGCGCCGGATGGCCGAGTTCATCCGGTACGCGATCTACTCGCCGGACGTCGGCTGCCTCGTCATCATGACGGCGATAGGGAGCAAGCTCGCCGTCGACGAGGTGGCGGCTCCGTGAACGTCATCGCCCGGCAACTGGAGATCGGGAGCGGCGAGACGGCGGCGGAGGGGGGCACGGCACAGTGAAGACCGCGGGCGGATTTCCGGGTGGGTGGTTCAGCGGATCGCCACCGGGCTGACGGGGGAGCCGACGCCGCCCGTGATGCGGAGGGCCGTGGCCGTGAGGAAGAAGTCCCACGTGTTGTCGGCGCGGCAGGCTGCCGCGAGTTCCTCGAAGTTCCACATCTCGCCGAGCATCATGCCCATGTCCCTGATCAGGATGGCGTGCAGGGGTATGTCGCCGTCGGTGCCCGGCAGGACCTCGACTCCCCAGTTGTCGGATGCCACCATCGCCAGTTCGCGGTCGTGGATCCAGGTCGCGCACTCCGGTGCGAGTCCGGGCTCGGCGTCCAGCCAGCCGTCCCAGCCCTCGGTGAGCCCCTTGCGCATCCAGCCGGTGCGGACGAGCAGGGCGTCGCCGCTCCCGAGCCGCGATCCGCCGGCTTCCTCGCCGCGTTCCAGATCGGCCACCGTGATGGCACGGCCGGGCTCCAGCCACGGTCCGCCGTCGAGGGAGGCGAGGTCGAGGAGGACGCCGCGGCCGGTGAAGCCGGGGAGCGTCGCGTCGATGGAGTTGCGGGTCGCCCCGCGGGCCGGGGTGACCGCGTCGACCGGCACGCCGTTGTAGAAGGCGCCGTCGTAACCGACGTGGGTGAGGCCGTCGAGTTGGGTGCCGGACTGGAGCGGCATGGCGATGAAGTCGTCGCTGATGACGACGCCCTCGGGTGCGGTGAAGTCGTGCGGCGTGACCGTCATGGTGTGTACGGGGTTGATCCGCCGCATCCAGCCGGTCTGCGGCCCGCCGGCACCCACGGGGATGCTCAGCTCGTACCGTCGGCCGGTCCGCACGGCGTTGACGGCCTGCCTCACCGTGTCCGGCGTCACGAAGTTGAGGGTGCCCCTCTCGTCCTCGTCGCCCCAGCGTCCCCAGTTGGACAGTTTCCGGCCGGTCTCTTTGAACGCGTATTCAGCCATGTCGTGCCTTTCTCGTCGAGGGCGGCGCCGGGGCGGCGGCGTCGGGTGGCGGTTCGGTCGCCGGGCCCCGGAGGTCTCCGGAGCGGGTCCGTGGGACTGCCTCGGTTCCGGTGCGCCGGCTGCGCTCCTCAAGGCGACGTCGGTGCACTCATTGCACTCTCGGTCGTGAGGGTACTCTGAGGGTGCAATGAGTGCAAAGGCCCGGCTGGGCGACCCCGATACGTCGACAGGACAGAAGCTGTGACTGAACCCCGGCGACAGCCAGTGAGCCAGCGCGAGAACCGGAAGCGGGCGACGGCCGCGCGGCTGCGTGACTCGGCGACCAAGCTGGCCGGCCGCCGGGGGACGGACCGGGTCACCATCGACGACATCTGCGCCGACGCGGGAGTCTCCCGGCGCACGTTCTTCAACCACTTCGCGACCAAGGACGAGGTCTTCCTCGCCTGGGACGCTTCCGACGACGCCTACCTCACCGGCCTCATCGTGGACCGGCCCCGGTCCGAGAGTGCCGTGCGGGCCGCGTTGTGCGCCATGACCATCACCGCTTTCCCGCCCGAGCCCGGCAGTCGGGCCACCGTCGTCCGGGAGGTCATGGCGAACCATCCGGACGTGGCCGCGCAGGCCACCCAGCTCACGCGCAAGGTCGTCCGGGCCGTCGAGGCGGGCATCGCCGAGCGCCTCGGCCTGCCCGCCGACGCCCATGCCGTGCGGCTCGGCGCCGTAACCGCCGTCGCCGCGCTCACTGTCACCATGAACCCCTCGGACCCCGACGAAGCCGCGCGGCAGCGGCTCCTGGAAGAGACCTGTCGCATCCTGGACCAGGGGTTCATGACCGTCGAGCCCTGAGGGGGGGGCAGGTATCGCCGGGGCGGCGAGCGCCAGGAGGCGCGTGCCCCGGAGGGGCGGCCGGCCCAGCCGTCCCGGCTGTCGGCGTCGTCCCCGCCGTCGTCCCCGAAGTCCGCTCAGCCCCGCAGGTCCACCTCGTGCGGGCCGTTGAATGCCGCCAGGCACCGTACGGTCCGGGGGGTGCGCAGTCCGTCGTGTCCGGTGAAGAGCTTGCGGGCTTCCTCGTACCGGACCTCGTTGCCCGCCACCCGTGCCACCTCGTCGTACAGGTCGCGGATCGCGTCCGTCATGCCCTCGTCGTCCTCCGCGCCCACTCCCCAGATGTCCCACAGCAGCGTCTCGGTGCGGTTGAGTGCCGCGAGGTCCAGCCGTACGTTGCCCGCCACGAACCACGCGCCCGTCAGTTCGGCCCCGGGGATCAGCAGGCCGAACGTCTTCGGGTCGGCCTCGCCCGCGCGGATCGACCGCCATGCCTCGCCCGCGACCAGGAAGCGGTCGCGCGGAACGTCCATCGGGTCGAACGGCACCGCGTAACGCGCCGCGACCGCCGGGTCGGTGAGTTCCGCGTCGGCGAGCAGCCAGCCCCGCCGTGCGTCCCGGTGTTCGGTGACGACATGGTCGCGGTGGAAGCTGACCACACATTCGATTACGGGGTCGGTGGGCCCACCGTGCCAAATTTCCCCGCCTGGTGTCCAGGCTTCTGCGGGAGCCCCCGGCGGGCCGCCCGCTCCAGCGAGTGCAGCGCGAACAGCAGGACGCCGATGTCGTCCAGGTAGACCGGGTCGGGAAGCAGGTCCACCGGGCTGATGGTGTAGATCAGCGCGCCCCAGAAGGCGAGCTTGTTCTGGAGGGGGATGCCCGCCTCGCGCAGGAAGCGCCGGGCGCGGAAGAGGCGTACGGCGAGGACGACCGTGAGGGCCAGCGTCGCCAGGAGCACGAGCGCGATGACCACCAGCAGCGCTTTCGAGTCGAAGTCCATGGGTGTACGGGTACCCGGCGGCCGGACCGCCACGCTGAACCTCGCTGGGCTGCACCCGCTCCGCCCGGGGGTGGTGGCAGGGCGGTGGAGTAGTTGGGCAGGGCAACTTGCAAGGCTTCCTGTCTATCTCTTACCGTGGCCGTCATGGCCAGCTCCCACGACGAACCCAGCCCCGAGCAGATCGCCGCCGAACTCGCGGTCGTTCTCGGACGCGTGGCGCGGCGGCTGCGGCGGACGTCTCCCGGCCTGGAGCTGACGCACTCGCAGCGGTCGGCCCTCTCCCTGCTGGACCGGGAGGGGCCGATGACCACGGCCGCGCTGGCCCGCGCCGAACTGGTCAGGCCGCAGTCCATGCGGCTGACCGTCGCCGCACTGGAGGGCCGGGACCTGGTCGAGCGTGTCCCCGACCCGACGGACGGACGCCAGTCCGTCATGTCGGTCACCGATCTCGGCCGCCGCACGCTCGAAGGCGTACGCGCCGACAAGCAGGGCTGGCTCGCGCTCGCCATCGGCGACGAACTCGACACGGCGGAGCGGCGCACGCTCACCGACGCCGTCGCGCTGCTCGAACGGCTGGTGCAGAGGTGACCGATGCGGAATCCGAAACGGATATAGCCACGGCCACCGGTACGGAGACGGATCCGGGTACCCGTCGGGCCATCAGGGCAGAGACGGATCCGGGTACCCGCCGGGCCACCGGCGCGGCCACACCCGGTCCCGGATTCGGGACCCGCCTCACTGCCCCCCTGCTGCTGGGCTCGCTGCTCAATCCGCTCAACACCACCATGATCTCGACGGCGCTGGTGTCGATCGGCCACCACTTCGGGATCGGCGCCTCCAGCACCGTCTGGCTGGTGTCCGTGCTCTACCTGGCCAGTGCCGTCGCCCAGCCCGTGCTCGGCAGGCTCGCCGACTCCATGGGCCCGCGCCGGGTCTTCCTCGCCGGGCTCGCCGTCGTGGCGGCCTCCGGGCTCGTCGGTGCGGTCGCCCCCGGCTTCGGCTGGCTGATCGCCTCCCGGCTGCTCCTCGGAATCGGCACGTCCGCCGCCTATCCGGCCGCCATGGCCGTACTGCGCTCCGAATCGCGCAGGCTCGGCCGCCCCACCCCGCGTACCGTCCTGGGCCGTCTCTCCTTCGCCGCGCTCGGCAGCGCGGCGGTCGGGCCCACCCTCGGCGGGCTGCTCGTCGCCACCTGGGGCTGGCGGGCGATCTTCGCGGTCAATGTGCCGCTCGCGTTCGTCGCGTTCGTCTGCGCCATGCGGTGGATCCCGAAGGACGACGGCCGGGGCGCGGTCGCGGGCGCGGAGCGGGGGCCGGCCGGGCTCGACCCGCTCGGCATCGTGCTCTTCACCGGCACCCTCACCGCCCTGGTCTTCTTCCTCCTCGACCTGGCGCACCCGGTGTGGTGGCTGCTCGGCCCCGTCGCCGTCCTCGCCGCCGTCCTCACCTGGTGGCAGCTGCGGTGCCCGGACCCCTTCATCGACCTCCGGATGCTCGGCCGCAACCACGCACTCGCCCGCACCTATCTGCGGCACGGTCTGAGCTATCTCGTCATCTACTGCGTGATGTACGGATTCACCCAGTGGCTGGAGGAGGGCCGCGGCTACTCCTCCCTGCACACCGGTCTGCTGATGCTTCCCATGTCGGTGGCCGCGCTGGTGTGTTCGCTGCTCGGAGCCCGTACGAAGGGGATCCGGGCCCCGCTCACCACCGCCGCCGTCCTGGTCACGGCGGGCAGCGCCCTGCTGATCCTCGCCACCGGCGCCACCCCGGTCGCCGTGCTGCTCCTCACCGGTGCCTGCTTCGGCATCCCGCAGGGGCTGATCGGCACCAGCAACCAGGCCGCCGTCTACCAGTACGCTCCCGCCGACGCCGTCGGCTCGGCCGCCGGCCTCCAGCGGACCGCCCAGTACATCGGCGCCATCACGGCCTCCAGTCTCATCGCCCTCGCCTATGGGCAGCGGGCGAGCGACGGCGGGCTGCATCTGATGGCAGCCGTCTCCGTTGTCCTCGGTCTGGTGCTCGTCGCCCTGACCGTCTCCGACCGGGCGCTCCGTGCCCGTAACCGAAAGTGAGCCATTCCATGACAGCCACCACCCTCGACACCCGCACCGCGCTGATCCTCGTCGACCTCCAGAAGGGCATCGTCGGCCTGCCGACCGTGCACCCCGCCGCCGAGATCGTCGAGCGTGCCGCGCGGCTGGCCGACGCCTTCCGCGCGCACGACCTGCCGGTCGTCCTCGTACGGGTCACGGGCGGTGCGCCCGGCCGCAACGAGTCGCCCGCCGGGCAGGGCACGCCCCCGGCGGACTGGGCCGACCTGGTCCCCGAACTGAAGCAGCAGGACAGTGACATCGTCGTCACCAAGCAGACCTGGGGCGCCTTCTACGGCACCGACCTCGACATGCAGCTCCGCCGCCAGGGCGTCACCCAGGTCGTGCTGGCCGGGATCGCCACGGCCATCGGCGTCGAGTCGACGGCCCGCTCGGCGCAGGAGCACGGGTACCACGTGACCGTCGCCACCGACGCCGTCACCGACATGGACCCGGAGGCCCACCGCAACGCCGTCGAGCGGATCTTCCCGCGCCTCGGCGAGACGGACACCACCGACGCGGTCATCAAGCTGCTCGGCTGATCACCCGTCCGTCCGTCGGATACCGCGGCCCGCTGTGACGCCCGGCCCCGGCCCAGGGACCGCATCCGGGGCCGGGGCCGGGGCCGGCGCACGGCGTGAGCAGATGCTGAACGGAGTCGACCAGCTGTGCCCTCCCTGTGGAGGGTTTCGCCAGGCACATTTCATCACTTCGGGTGAAACTTTGGCCTCTGCTTGCGGTCAACAACCCACGGTTGCCACGCTGTTGCGGTCTGTCAACCTTTATGGGGAGTGGCCAGTGACTTTTGGTGAGCAGCCGGCCTATCTGCGCGTCGCGAGTGATCTTCGGCAGAAGATCACCGACGGCTCGCTGCCACCGCACACGCGACTGCCCTCACAGGCCCGCATCCGCGAGGAGTACGGGGTCTCCGACACGGTCGCCCTCGAAGCGCGCAAGGTGCTGATGGCCGAGGGACTGGTCGAGGGCCGCTCCGGATCGGGTACGTACGTCCGGGAGCGCCTTGCCCCGCGCCGCATCGCCCGCTCCGGCTACCGGCTGCCCGAGGGGGCGACGCCGTTCCGCCAGGAGCAGGCCGACGAGAGCGTGCACGGCACCTGGGAGTCCAGCAGCGAGCAGGACGTCGCGGACGCCGACATCGCGCTGCGGCTCGACATCCCCCCGGGCGGGCGGGTGATGCGCACGCGGTACGTCTACCGCGACGCAGGCGAAACGATGATGCTGTCCACCTCCTGGGAGCCCCTGGGGATCACCGGGCGCACCCCGGTGATGCTCCCCGAGGAGGGCCCGCTCGGCGGCTGCGGCGTCGTCGAGCGGATGGCCGCGATCGACATCGTCGTGGACAACGTCGTCGAGGAGGTCGGCGCCCGGCCCGGTCTGGCCGAGGAGCTGCTCGCTCTCGGCGGGGTGCCCGGTCATGTGGTGGTCGTCATCTCCCGTACGTACTACGCCTCGGGGCGGGCGGTGGAGACGGCGGACATCGTCGTCCCGGCCGACCGGTACCGCATCGCGTACCACCTGCCGGTGAAGTGAGCGGCCGGGCCGGTTGATGCCCGGTCCGGCCCGCTCCACCGGGCCGTGCGGGACGGCGGGGACGCCGGATGCCGGCACGGCCCGTTCGACGGCGCTTGAGGCCGCTTCTTGCGGGGAGTTGGGCACAGCCGTGCCCGAACCCGTTGCGGCGCCTGCCCTCTTGGGTATCCGAAGGGTGTTCGTGGAGTGCCCGTGGTGTGCCCGTGAGGGGTCCGGCGGCTCTGCGACGCTCCGCCGTGTACTCAATGGAAATTGCAGAGTGGCTTGATGCGTACCTCTTTGTGAAAATACGTATTCGCTCAGTGAGGGTCGGGCGTACGCTCGGGCATATGCGGACTGCGGTTTCCTGGGGATTAGAGATGGCCTGCCCGCCGGCGTACGACGGGGGCATGCGATGACGGACAACGGGAACGCCATGCTCCCGTGGCAGGTGATACGTGAGGACGACAACGGCAATCGCTATCGCGTCGGAAGGTACGCGACGAGGGACGAGGCGCAGAAGACCGCCGACACCCTCGGTGCCCGCGGGCACCGGCAGATGTACTGGATCGAACGCGTCGGTCAGAGCGTGCAGTAGCGGGCCCGCGGCGGGCACCGGTCCCGCGCGGGTGTGACGCGGGCCCGCCGACGTGGACCAGAGCCCCGCGGGGCCTCGATAGGCTCGGTGCCATGGCTGATCGTGTCGTCGTGGGTGGAGCGTTGTACGACCAGGGGCGGCTGCTCGCCGCGCGCCGCAGCGCGCCGCCCGAACTCGCGGGGCGCTGGGAACTGCCCGGCGGGAAGCTGGAGCCGGGGGAGAGCGCGGACCAGGCGCTGGTGCGTGAGCTGCGTGAGGAACTGGGCGTCGAGACGGAACCGCTGGAGCGGATCCCCGGCGAGTGGCCGCTCGGCCGCGGCCTCGTGCTGCACGTGTGGACCGCACGGCTGATCTCGGGTGAGGTGCGTCCGCTGGAGGACCATGACGCGCTGCGCTGGCTCGGGCCGGACGAGGTCGACACCGTGGACTGGCTCGACCAGGACCGCCCCGCCGTGGCGGAGGCGGCGCGCCGCCTGAGGGCCGGGCTGCACGGGTGATCCGGGTCGGGCCCCCGGCGGGTCGGACCCACGCACGTCGGTCCACCCCTGACCTGCGTCGGCCCGTGACCTCGGCCCGTGACCTGCGCCGCCCTTCACCCGAGTCCGACCCCTGCCCTGCGCCGCCCGCTGGCCTGCCTGCGCCCGGTCCGCCCGGATGCGGTGAGGCCCCGGACGATGCCCCGGCCCACACCTGACGGACATCCAGGAATGTGCGCCGTTCGTGCCCCTGTGCGGCATAGGGGACGGCGTAGCCGATATCTGCGTGCGATACAGGGTATGTGCTGGTTAGTACCTATTCATCAGTGCGCATGTCCGTTGTCGGCCAGGGGAAGTGATCGGCTTGATCGACACCGAAGGCGGATGCGCCGAGTGGACCTTCCCCGCCGAGCCCGACGCCGTACGCGTCGCGCGCCGGGCGGTTCGGGACACTCTGCGCAGCTGGGAACTCGACGGCGCCTTCGAAGACGTCGCCATGCTGCTCGTGAGTGAGCTGGTGACCAACTCGATGCGGCACGCGTCCGGACCGATCGGGGTCAAGGTCGCGCGACTGGATCAAGCCACGCTCCGGGTGGAGGTTTCCGATCCGCTTCCGGATCCGCCCCGCGAGAGGACGGCAGGACCCGACGACGAGGGCGGCCGTGGGCTGCAGCTCGTGGCCTGCTCGGCGCAGCGTTGGGGGACGGCGCGCGGCAGATCGGGCAAGACGGTGTGGTTCGAGCTGGCTCAGCCTGGTTAGGAGAGGGGTGGGACTCGATCGCGGTCGGAGTGTCCGAAAGTGACTGAGACCGTGCTGTGATCGTGAACGCCGTGCCGCTGGGGTCCGTAGTGCTGAATACTGCGGGTGCCACCTTGGGCGGTTCGGTGCGTGGTGAGCTGGAGGGGACGGTCGCGTGAGCGATATATCCGGTGCGACGGGCGATGTCGTATGGCAGAGCAGTCCGCCCGGTTCGATCTATGACTACATCAGGGTTGCGTCGTTCTCGATCGGGGCCGACGGGCTGGTGGAGCAGTGGAGCAAGCGGGCCGAGGAGCTGTTCGGAGTGGACGCCCGCGATGCCGTGGGCGTGGACCCGGTGGAGGTCTTCCTGCCTCCGGAAGTGCGCGGCAGAGGGCATGGCAGGGTCACCGAAATCCTCGACGGCAAGGAGTGGACCGGACTGGTCCCCTTCCGGATGCCGGACCGGCCGGAGACACAGGGGCTCGCCGAGCTCTATGTGATGCCGACGGAGACGGCCGACGGCGGACGGGCCGCCGTCTGCATCATCGTTGACGTCAGAGTGCTGCGGCACATCGAAACCGACCTCGCTTCCTCGCAGGCCATATTCGGCCAATCTCCTTTCGGGTTCCTGCTGTTCGGTCCGGACCTCACGGTGCGCCGGGTCAACAAGCGGTTCGCGGAGCTCTTCGGGGACGAGGTGGCGGAGCACCGCGGCCGTACGGTCCACGACTATCTCGCCCGCGCCGAGGCCGACCGGATGACCGTGGCGCTGAAGCGGGTCCTGGAGACAGGGCGCCCCGTCACCGACCTCCAGCTGATCGGCTCCGCGCCGGGCAGCGCCGAGCGCAGGCACTGGTCGGTCAACCTCTACCGCGTACACAGCGGGGCAGGTGTCCCCATCGGTGTCGCCGGCCTGGGCACCGATGTCACGCGCCGTCAGGTCGCGGCCCGCGAGGCCGCCAACGCCCGGCGCAACCTCGCCCTGCTGAACGAGGCGGGCGCCCGGATAGGGAACTCGCTCGATCTGGAGACCACCGCCCGGGAACTGCTCGACGTGTCCGTCCCCGGCTTCTGCGACCTGGCGTCGGTCGACCTGTACCAGGGGCTGCTGGCCGGGGACGAGTCCCCGAAGGGCAGCGCCGACGGCAGTGCGGAGCTGCGCCGCGTCGCCTATGCGAGCGCTGTGTCCGACGTCCTGCTGAAGGACTCGGACGACGGGCCGACGCTCGGCGCCGTCCACCGCTACGCCTTCCACTCGCCGTGTGCGAGTGCCCTGCGCACCGGCAAGGTGCGCTCCGTACCGGGCTCGCCCGGCAGCCACGTGCAGTCCACCCTCGCGGTGCCGATGGTCGCCCACGACACGGTCGTCGGCCTGGTGCAGTTCTCGCGTACGAAGGGGAGCGAGCCGTTCGGGGAGCGGGACCGTTCGCTGGCCGTGGAGCTGGCCGCGCGCGCCGCGGTCTGTATCGACAACGCCCGGCTCTACCGGCGCGAACACGAACGGGCCCTGATACTCCAGCGTTCCCTGCTGCCGCCCGGCGACCCCGAGGCGGCCGGGCTCGACATCGCCTGCCGCTATCTGCCCGGCAACACGGCGAGTGAGGTCGGCGGCGACTGGTTCGACGTCATCGAACTGCCCGGACACCGGACGGCGCTGGTCGTGGGCGACGTCATGGGTCACGGGCTGCGGGCCGCCGTCGCGATGGGGGAACTCCGCACCGCTGTGAGGACGCTGGCCCTGCTGGACCTGGAGCCCGCCGAAGTCCTCGAAGCGCTGGACGAGATCGCCCGTGGTCTCGGCACCCCGAGCGGGACCCAGCAGGCCTCGCGCGCCGCGCACAAGACACGCGAGGCCGACCTCTCCGAGGTCTACCTCGCGACCGCCGTCTACGCGGTGTACGACCCGGTCACCCGGCGCTGCACCTTCGCCAACGCCGGGCATCTGCCGCCCGTACTGGTCGAGCCGGGTGAGCAGGCGCTGCTGCTCGACGTGCCGCCCGGGATGCCGCTGGGTGTCGGGGGCGAACCGTTCGAGGAGGTCGAGGTCGAGATCCCCGAGGGCGCACTCCTCGCGCTCTACACGGACGGCCTGGTCGAGTCCCGGGAACATCCGCTGGACGAGGGCCTGAGCGCCTTCCGCGACGCCC
The DNA here is from genome assembly GCF_041438865.1 of Streptomyces sp. NBC_01471. Classification (NCBI taxonomy): domain Bacteria; kingdom Bacillati; phylum Actinomycetota; class Actinomycetes; order Kitasatosporales; family Streptomycetaceae; genus Streptomyces; species Streptomyces sp. NBC_01471. The sequence goes on along the minus strand of NZ_CP109450.1, from coordinate 2,556,879 downwards.
TCACCCACTCGGAGCGCCCGCTTGAGGACGTCTGTGACCACGTGCTCAACACGCTGGACACCCAGCACGGCGAGGACGACATCGCCCTGCTGATGGCCCGTATCCAGGGTCTGCCGTCCGACGCGGTCGGCGACTGGCAGCTGCCCCGCGAACCGCGCTCGGTGGGCCGGGCGCGCGAGCTGGCCCGGGAGCAGCTGGTGGCCTGGGGCCTGGACGATCTGGTCGACACGACCGAACTCCTGGTCAGCGAACTGGTCACCAACGCCCTGCGGTACGGCGAGGGTGAGATAAGGCTCCGGCTGCTGCTCGACCGCACCCTGGTCTGCGAGGTCTGGGACGCGGGCCTGGTCCAGCCCCGCCGCCGCCGCGCCCGCGACACGGATGAGGGCGGTCGTGGTCTCCAGCTGGTCGGACTGCTGAGCGCGGCCTGGGGCTCACGCAGGACGCCGCGCGGGAAGACGGTCTGGTTCGAACTCGCCCTCCCGGACGGCGCGTCCGCGCCGGAGCTGAGCGTGGAGCAACTGCTGAGCATGTACTAGGGCTGTTTCGCGGTGAGTTGGGTGGTTTCGCTGCCGGGCTCACCGCCCGTGAACTACGGTGCGTAGCAGGGCCGTTACGGGAAGACCGTCCGGGTGTGCCGGAGCGCCCTGGAAGGAGCGCCATGCCGCAGCGACGCCTCGTCACCAGCCGCAGCAAGGAGCCGCGTCAGCGGTTCGCGGAGGAGCTACGGAAGCTGCGCGCCCAGCGCGGTGACAGCCTGCGGCAGCTCGGCGACCGGCTCGGCTGGGACTATTCGCTGTTCGGGAAGATGGAGAAGGGCGAGACGCTGGGCGGGCCCGAAGTGGTCCAGGCGCTCGACCACTACTTCGGCACGCAGGGGATGCTGCTCGTCCTGTGGGAGCTGGCTTCGGGCGACCTCCGGCAGTTCCGTGAGCGGTACCGGCGGTACATGGAGCTTGAGTCGGATGCATCCAGCCTGTGGCACTTCGCTGTGGGACTGCTTCCGGGGCTCCTTCAGACCGAGGCGTACGCGCGCGAAGTGCTGGCTGCCGGACGGCTTCGCGGAGAAGAGATCGAGAAGCAGGTGATGGCTCGGCTGACCCGCCGGGAGCTGTTGGACGGGGACGACGCGCCCCAGTTCCGTTCCATCCTCTCGGAGACGGTGCTCCGAACTCCGTTGCGGGACAACGCCGCCTGGCGGGAGCAGTTGGCACACCTGGCCGAGATGGCCCAGCGCCCCAGAATCGTCCTGCAAGTACTGCTCCACAGCGCAGGCCCCCACAGCCTGGCCCACACGGACGTGATGTTTCTGCGGGTGAGGGAGGGACGTACGGTCGCCTACGTCGAGAGCGCCAGCAAGGGCGATCTGCTGGAGGCACCGGCACCTGTTGAGGAACTCCAGCAAATGTACGATTCGGTACGTGACTTGGCGCTGTCCCCGGGCGAGTCGCGTAATCACATTTTGCGCCTGTTGGAGGAAGTACCGTGCGATCCGACCTGAGCGCCGTCAGATGGCGCAAGAGCAGTTACAGCAACTCGGACGGCGGCCAGTGCGTCGAGGTGGCTGACGGCTGCGCCGAAGTCGTACCGGTCCGCGACAGCAAGAACCCGCACGGGCCGGTGCTCGCGTTCGCGGCGGCCGGCTGGGAGTCCTTCGTGTCGGCCGTGAAGCACGGAGACGTGCGCGCCTGATCAGTGGCCGGAGCTCATCCGGCCGCGTGTTCCGCTGCCGCCGAAACGGGCGGGGCCGCCCACCGTGCCGAGAATGATCCCGCCGACGACCGCGCCGCCCGGATCCCAGCCGTGCCCGTTCTCGTACGTTCGTACGTCCTGCTCGGCGAGGTACTGGGCCTGGCCGGCCATCGCGCCGGCCTGCTGGGCCTCGGAGAAGGCGCGCTGGGCGTCGGTGTCCGCGAGAGCGCCGGACTGCTCCAGATGGCGATGGGCCTCGGCCAGCCTGGTGCGGGCCTGGCAGCCCACCGCACCGCGGTGTGTCGTGAGGTAGTCGGCCGCCGCCCCGACCGTGGAACGCGCCGTCAGCGTCGCCGGTTCGAGGAGTTCGGCGGCCCTGCGGGTCCCGTCCAGTGCCTTGTTCAGGGAGGCGTCGGCCTCCTCGATCCGGCGCAGCGCGTCGACGGGGTCGTACCGTCCGGCCCGCTGTTCCCGCCGCACACCCGCCGTCACCGTCTCCGCCCGGCTGATCCGGCCCTGGAGGTCGGCCGTGGATGTCCCGGCCGCGGTGCCGTCGAGCAGGGTGCGGGCCGCCGCCAGGTCCGCGTCCGTTCCGGTGAGGGCACCACTCAGCCGGACCTCCGCCTCCGCCGCCTCCCGTGCCATCCGGTCCACCGCGTCGACGAGTGTGGTCGCCTGGCCCACAGCGCTCTCCGCCGCCCGCACGTGGACCGCCGCCCGGTCGTTGTCCCCGCCGTCCACCGCCTGCCGGGCCTGGTTCAGGCTGTTCGTCGCGAAGAGCAGCCGGTCCTTGGTCTGCTCGATGTTCCCGGCGACCGCCGCCGACGCCGAGTCCGCGTACCGCTGGCGCAGCGCGGCGAACGTGGACTCGGCTGCTCCGGTGCGCCCCGCGACCGCCCGGAAGGCGGTCTCCGCGGTTGTCAGCGCCTCTGGGGCGTTCCGCTCCAGGTCACGCAGCCGGTCGAAGCTCTCCGACTCCTCGTCGAGCCGGCGGTCGGCCTCCGTGCACCGCGCGATGATCTCCTCCAGCATCTGCCGCCGGGCCGGGTCGTCCTCGGGGTACGAGTCGTCGAGCTTCTGGCGCAGCCGGAACGCCGTGGTCAGCTCGCTCCGGGCATACGTGAGCGCCGCCGTGAAGGGCTCCGCCGCCCCGTCCCCGAACCGGGCCGCCGCGAAGCCCAGTTCCTCGGTACTGGTACGGATCGCGTCGTCCGCCCCGACCAGCAGCTTCCCGGCCTCGGCATCGAGCTGTGACAGCGGTACCCCCGCTGTGCCTGCGCCGCCCCAGCCCTGCTGCTGCGCACTGCTGCCGGGGGTCGTCCTGGCCTCGGCGCGCCGCCTTCTGACGGTGTACGCGTAGATCGCCAGGCCGCCGACCACGACCACCAGCCCGAGCGGCACCAGCAGGGCGCCGTTGCCCATGTCGGGGGTCCTGTCGCTGCCGGAATCGGACACGGCGGGGGCGGCCGCCTCCTCCGTCCGGTCGCCGAGTGCGATCGCCCGGTCGGCGATCCGTCCGTTCGCCGGGAGGACCGAAGGGCCGGCCGCGTGCGCGACCGGCACCGGAGCGGCCACCAGGCACACCGCGGCGAGCGCGGCGGCCAGGGCGGCGACGGCGGCGGGCGCGGCGGTGGCAGCGGTGCGCGGCCGTGCGGAGGGCTCGTGCGGCGTCACATTTGGGAGCGTATGACCGACCTGGGAGCCCCGCGACCGCAGCTACTCTGTGGGGCCTACCGTACGAGCTCGTGGGGGGCAGGAGTGCAGGTACGACGCTGCGGCGTCCGAATACGGCGCATGCTGGCCGGCATGCTGATCCGGATCGCACCGCACGGCAGAGGGGTGCGAAGACCGCTGCACACCTGGCTGAAGCGGTTCGCACTCGGGATCGCCGTACTCGTTCTCGTCCCGGTGCTCACCGCGGGCATCGCCCTGCGGGCCGACTACGCGGGCGACTACCGCGACGGCACCCGCACCCGCGGCCGGGACGCCCTCTGGCTCGGCCACGCCTGGGTCGACGGGCGGAAGAAGGACACCGACGTGGACGCGCTCGCGGCCCGGTTGCGGGGCACCGGCCTGCGGGACCTCTATGTGCACGCGGGGCCTCTGGAGCACGACGGCACCCTGCCGCCCGCCCGCTACACCAGGGCGAAGTGGCTCATCGGCGCCGTGCACCGCGAACTGCCCGGCGTGCGCGTGCAGGCCTGGCTCGGCGACCAGCTGGACACCGAGAGCGCGGACGGCCTCGACCTCACCCGGGCCGCGTCCCGCAGCGCGATCGTCGGCTCCGCGCGCGGGATCATCGACGCGGGCTTCGAGGGGACGCACTTCCACCTGGAGCCGCTGCACTCCGGCGACCGCGACTATCTGGCGCTCCTCGACCGCCTGCGCGCCCTCACCAGGGACCGGGGTGTCCTGCTGTCCGTGGCCTCCCACCAGATCGACCCGCTGCCCGCCCTGCACACCGTCGCGGGCGCGCTCACCGGACACCCCAAGTACTGGTCGCAGGAGTTCTTCGGGGAGGTGGCCCGCCGGGTGGACCAGATCGCCGTCATGTCGTACGACACCGCGCTGCCGCTCCAGAGCCTGTACGGCGGCGCTGTCGCCGAGCAGACCACGCTGGCCCTCGAAGTCACCCCGGAATCAACGGACTTGCTGATGGGGCTGCCCTTCTACCACGAGACGAAGCCCGGCCACATCGCGTCCGCCGAGACGGCCGCGGCAGCGGTGCGCGGGGTGCGGCTCGCGCTCGGCCGGCAGGATCGCGACCGGGAGCACTTCGGGGTCGCGCTGTACGTCGACTTCGCCGCGACGGAGGCCGACTGGACGGCGTACCGAAAGGGCTGGAACTGAGCGGCCTTCTGCGGGAACGGCCGGAACGGCCGGCCCATGGAGGGAGCCGGGCCGAGAAGGGAGCCGGCGGCGTCAGGACCGCCGGCTCCCCGGTTCAGGTGTGCCCCCGGATCAGGAGGCGACGCGCGGCAGCTCGCGGGTGCCGCCGAGCCCGCCCAGCCAGATCGCGGACGGCTTGGCGGTACGGGCGAAGGTCTCCGGGTCGACGGAGATCAGGCCGAAGGTGGGCCGGTAGGAGCCCCATTCGTAGTTGTCCAGGGCGCTCCACGCCAGATATCCGGCGACGTTGACGCCGTCCTCGACGGCCGCGCCCACCGCGCTGAGCGCTCCGGTGTAGTAGTCGATCCTGCGCGCGTCGTCGGCGGTCGCGATGCCGTTCTCGGTGACCACGAGCGGGATGTCACCCACGATCTCCGCGGTGTGGCGCAGCGCGTGCCCGACGGCGGCGGGGTAGTACTCCCACTGCGTCAGGGTCCGCTCGGCGTCGTCGGGCGCCGGGATCGGGCCGTCCTGGCCGATCATGGTCCGGGTGTAGGACTGCACACCGATCCAGTCGTCGCCGCGTGCCGCCTCGATGAAGACGTCCTCGCGCGGGTGGCGGTAGGCGGCGGTGACGTCCTCGGCGCCGGGCAGCGCCTGGTAGACCTGGTTGGCGATGGTCCAGCCGGCCTGGATCTCCGGGTTGATGCCCTTGACCGCCTTCACGGCCGCGTGGTGGGCGGCGATGACCGCGTCCGTGGTCCCGGCGTCTGGCGTCGGCAGACCGGCCGGCGGGAAGCCGTCGTTGCCGGACTTCGCGAGCCCCGCCATCACGGCGATCATGTTCGGCTCGTTGATGGTGCAGACATGGCGCACCCCCGTACCGATGACCGGTGCGGTGGCCTCCACGTACCGGGCGAAGAGACCGACGGCGCCGTCGGCGGTCCAGCCGCCGCGCTCCTCGAACCAGCGCGGCACGGTGAAGTGGTGCAGGGTCACCATCGGGCGCAGGCCGCGCTCGATCGCGCCCTCGACCATCCGCCGGTAGTGCGCGAGTTCGGCCCGGGAGAAGTGGCCTTCGGCGGGCTCGATGCGGGCCCACTCGATGCTGAACCGGTAGTCGGTGAAGCCCAGCCCGGCCAGCAGATCCATGTCCTCGGGCCAGCGGTGGTAGCTGTCGCACGCGTCCAGGCTCGGCTGCTCGACGTGCGAGGTTCCGCTGTGCTCCTTCGCCCACCAGTCGCTGTTGGTGTTGTTGCCCTCGATCTGGTGGGCGGCGGTGGAGGCCCCCCACAGGAAGCCCTCGGGGAACGGGGTCGGGGTGTGCGTCATCGCTCTGTCTCTCTTGTACGTACGTGAGGGGAGGGGGAAGGGGGCTCGGTGCGCCGGTGGGCGAGCCGGCTACTTCATGCCGGCGGTCGCGATGCCCTGGGTGAAGTGCCGCTGGAGTACGGCGAAGACGAGCAGCACGGGCAGCACCACCAGGAGGGACCCGGCCATCAGCATGCCGTTGGAGCCCGCCGACTGGTTGGGGTCGGTGGCGAACGTCGCCAGGGCCACCGGGAGTGTGTACTTCCCGGGGTCGTTGGTCGCGATCAGCGGCCAGACGAAGTTGTTCCAGGAGCCCAGGAAGGTGATGATCGAGAGGGTCGCGAGGGCGGGCTTGACCAGCGGCATCACGATCCGCCAGAAGATGTACCACTCGCGGGCGCCGTCCATCCGGGCGGCTTCGAGCAGTTCGTCCGGGATCGACTGCATGAACTGGCGCATCAGGAAGACCCCGAAGGCGCCCGCCGCGAAGGGCAGGACGAGACCCGCGTACGAGTCGATCAGATGCAGCTTGCTCATCAGGACGAAGAGCGGCAGCAGCATCAGATTGCCGGGCACCATGAGGGCGCCGAGCACCAGCGCGAAGACCTTGCTGCGGCCGGCGAACCGCAGCTTCGCGAGCGCGTAGCCGAGCATCGAGCAGAAGACCAGGTTGCAGACGGTGACCAGCACGGCCACGATCACCGAGTTGAGGAAGTAGAGCGGCAGGTCCAGCTTGTCGAGCAGCTCGCTGAAGTGCGTCAGGGTCCAGGTGGCCGGGATCCAGACCGGCGGGCTCGCGCCCAGCTCCTTGTTGGTCTTGAAGGCGGAGAGCGCCATCCAGAGGAAGGGCGCCGACATGACCAGCAGACCGGCCGAGAGCAGCACGTACACGAACGGCTTCTTCAGGCGTGCGCCGCCTGTGGCACGGATGTCGCTCACTTGGTGTTGTCCTTCAGCAGTCGGAGCTGGAGCACCGTGATGCCCATGATCACAACGAAGAGGACATACGCCATCGCGCTCGCATAACCCATGTGGAAGAAGTTGAAGCCCTCGCGGTACATGTCCAGCGAGACCGTCAGGGTCGAGTCCGAAGGGCCGCCCTGCGTCATCACGAACGGCTCCTCGAACACGTTGAGATAGCCGATGGTCGTGATCACCGTCGCGTAGAGCATCGTCGGCCGCAGCAGCGGCACGGTGATCCGGCGGAACTCCTGCCACATCCCCGCGCCGTCCAGCTTCGCGGCCTCCCGCACGTCGGCGGGGATCGCCTGGAGCCCGGCGATGAAGAGCACCATGACCGTACCGACGTTGCGCCAGACGGCCATCGCGATCAGCGAGGGCATCGCCAGCTTCTCGGACCCCAGGAAGTCCGGTGCGGTCAGGCCCACTTCGGAGAACAGGCCCGCGATCAGGCCGTCCGAGGGGTCGAGCACGAAGCGCCACACGACGGCGACGGCCACGATGCTGGTGACCACCGGCGCGTAGAAGCCGATCCGGAAGAACGTCCGCGCCCGGTCGATGCCGTTGTTGAGCAGGACGGCGACGACGAGTCCCAGGACGATCGTCAGCGGGACCCCGGCGACCACGAAGTACGCGGTGTTGAAGAGCGACGTGAGGAACTTGTCGTCGCTGAAGAGATGCGTGTAGTTGTCGAAGCCGATGAATTTCGCGCTGAGCGGGTCGGTGACGTTGCGCAGCCCGAAGTCGGTGAAGCTCATGACGAGCGTCGCGACGATCGGGAAGGCCATGAACACGCTGAACAGCACGAGGAACGGGGTGGAGAACAGCCAGCCCGCCGCGTTCTGGACACCCATGGCCCGGCGCCTGCCGCCCGGCCGCCGCCTCGGAGGCCCGGCGGCCGGGGACGTCACGGTCCCCGGTCCCGCCTGCTTGCCGGCCGTCTCCGCGGCCGGACCGGTCGTGGTGCTCATGTCGCCTACTTCACGAGGCCTTCGATGTCGGAGTGGGCCTTATTGGCGGCGTCCTCGGCGGACGCCTTGCCCTGGGTGACGGACTCGATGGCCGTGTCGACCTTCGAGGTGATCTCGGTCCACTTGGGCTGGACCGGCGAGGACCGCGCCGTCTTCATCTGCTCGCCGTAGGTCTTCAGACCCGGGTCGGTGGCGAGCTCGCCGGTCTTCCACGCCGAGGTGTTGGCGGGCAGGTCCTTCGACCGCTCGAACCAGTCGGCCTGGCCCTTCGCGCCCGTCAGGTACGAGATGAACGCCTTCGCCGCCGCCTTGTGGCCGCTGTCCTTGGAGATCGTCAGGCTGGAGCCGCCCGCCATCGAGACGGAGGCCTTGTCGCCGGGTATCTTCGCCACGGCCCACTTGCCCTTGAGCTGCGGCTGACCCTCGTCGATCATGCTGGTCTGCCAGGGGCCGCCGAAGAACATCGGCACCGAGCTGTTGCCGAAGTCCTTGATGACGTCGTAGCCGGGCTGGACGCTCTTCTTGACGATGCCCTTGCTGAAGTACGAGCCGTACTCCTTGAACGCGCGGACCGACGCGGGGCTGTCGATGACGATCTTGCCGTTGTCGTCCACGATGCCGCCGCCGGCCGAGTACAGGAACGGGTAGAAGCTCTGCACCGTGTCCAGGCCGCTCGGCTGGACGTAGAGGCCCCACTTCGTACCGGCCTTCTTCTGGTAGGCGGAGGCGAGCTGCTCCATCTCCTTCCAGTTGGCCGGGGCCTTGGTGATGCCCGCCTTCTTCGCGAGGTCGGTGCGGTAGTAGAGCACCCGGGTGTCGACGTACCACGGCACGCCGTACGCCGTGTCGTCGACGACGCTCTGCTTCCAGGAGGCGGGGAAGAAGTCGCTCTGCTTGAAAGTCTTGGTGTCCACGGGCTCCAGTACGCCGAGGTCGGCGAACTCGCCCAGGTAACTGCCCCCCATCTGCGCGATGTCCGGCATGGTGCCGGCGGCGGCCGCCGAGACCAGCTTCTGGTGGGCGACGTCCCAGCCGACCGGGGTGACCTTCACGGTGATGTTCGGGTGCGCCTTCTGGTACGCCTTCGCGACGTCCGCGAGCTTCTCGCCCTCGGCGCCCATGGCCCACACGGTGAGCGTCTGCTTCTTGTCGGCGGCGACGCTCCCGCCACCGGAACTGCCGCATGCGGCAAGAGTGAAGGCCGACGCGATGGCGACGGCGGCCGATGCGGTTCTGGCGGCGCGGTGCATGGACGGCTCCTCCTTGAGCTTCCCCGATGTATGCGCTGTCTGTAAGCGCATACATAACTGTGTGGCACGGCCCGGGAAGGTGGCAAGGGGGGACTGGGTCACACTCGCGTAACGGGTGTTCCGGTCGGTGCGCCGTGCGAGGTAAGGCTTAAGTAAGTTATGCCGGAAGTTTGCACATTAAAAGGAATAGTGACCGATTTCGCTTTTACCGGGACGGGGTGCGGGGTGCGGTCCGGGGGGTGGCGCGGCGGTCGTTAGGGTCGCGCGCATGGGTGCTCACTTCACGCACGAATTCCCCTTCGACCCGGCGTACGGCCAAACCCTGGACGACCTGCTGCACGTCGGGGCCCCGGCGGCGCCCGAGGACTTCGACGCGTTCTGGCGGGCCGGGTACGCGTCGGCCCTGCGGGTCGACCCGGCGCCGGAGACCGGGCCGCTGGAGGAGGAGCGCGACGGCGTGCGGATCTTCGCCGTGAGCTACACCTCCGTCGGCGGCGTACGGATCGGCGGGCGTCTGGTGCTGCCCGCCGAGGGCCCGGTGGAGCACGGCTTCGTCATCGGGCACGGGTACGGCGGACGCGACGCCGCCGGTCCCGACGTGCCTCTCCCGCTGCCGCACTCGGCCGCGCTGCTGCCCTGCGTCCGGGGCATGGGCGACCGGAGCCTGCTGCCGGGGATCCCCGGTACGGCCGACGCGCATGTGCTGCACGGGATCGGGTCGCGGGAGAGCTATGTCATCGGCGCGTGCGTGGCGGACCTGTGGTGTGCGGCGTCCGCGCTGCTCGCGCTGGTGCCGGAGCTGGACCGCAGGGGCGGTCCCGGTCCCGGTCCTGGTTCCGGCCCCGTTCCCGGTCCCGGGCTCGGGTATCTCGGGGAGAGCTTCGGCGGCGGGCTCGGGGCGCTCGCGCTGCCCTGGGACGCGCGGTTCGCGGCGGGCCAGCTGACGGTCCCGACGTTCGGCAACCACCCGCTGCGCCTGACGCTGCCGTGCGCGGGGAGCGGCGAGTCGGTCCGTGCGTACCACCGTGCGCACCCCGGCGTCACGGACGTACTGCGGTACTTCGACGCGGCGACCGCGGCCACGCGGGTACGGGTCCCGGTGCTGGTGGCGGCGGCACTCTTCGACCCGGCGGTGCCGCCGCCCGGGCAGTTCGCGGTCTTCAACGGGCTGGCCGGGGAAAGGGAGTTGAGGGTGCTGTCCGCAGGGCACTTCGAGCACCCGGGTACGGAGTCGGAGGTGCGCGAACTCGCCCTGGCCAGGCGGGAGTTCTTCGCGCGGCAGAACGTCTGAGGGGGCGGCCCGCCCCCTCAGACGGCCGGACCGTCCACGTCGGCGGCAGCGGTCCGGCCGGCGGGGCCGGAGAGGACCGCCGGGTCACAGCCGCAGCTCGCCCGGTAGACGGGCGTCACCGGCAGCATCAGCGACATCGGTTCGTCGCTGTCCGCGCCGGTGAGCCGGCGCACCAGCCGTTCGACCGCTTCCTCGCCCATCCGCCGCATCGGCTGGCGCACCGTCGTCAGGGCCGGACGGACCAGCCTGCTGAGCGGGATGCCGTCGAAACCCGTCACGGCCACATCCGCGGGCACCCGCACCCCGCGCCGCTCCAGGGCGTGCAGGGCGCCCGCCGCCATCTGGTCGTTGGCGAAGAGCATGGCCTGCGGCGGGCCGGCATCGCCGGGGTCGCCGTCGCCGTCGCGGTCGAGCAGCATCCCGGCGGCGCGCGCGCCCTCCGCCTGCGTCATCATCGCGATCCGCACGTCGGGCTCGTCGGCCACCGGCAGACCGGCCGTCCGGCACGCCTCCTGATACCCGCGGAACCGCGCCTCGGCGTCCGGTGAGTCCCGCTCGCCCGCGATGAAGGAGAGCCGCCGCAGCCCGTGGTCCTCGATGAGGTGGCGCGTCAGCTCCCGCTGGCCGTCGGAGTTCGCGGCCTCGATGTGGTCGAGGTGGTCTATCTCGCGCGGTCCGGCGAGCATCACCACCGGCAGCCGCCGCGAGATGACCTCCAGGTCCTCGGTCGGCACGGTCCTGGCCAGGACGGCGAACCCGTCGACCCGCCCCGCCACCTTCGCGACCAGGCTCTCCGGGCCGCCCTTGAGGGAAGCGGCGATCAGCAGCGCGTACCCGTGCCGGCGCGCGGCGCGCTCCATGCCGCGGATGATCTGGTCGGAGTAGAGCATCGCGGCGTTGTCGTCGGCCTCGTCGTCCGGTCCCGTTTCGGTGTCAGGATCGGCGTAGTCGGGGAAGCAGAGCCCGAGCACTCCGGTGGAGCGGCTGGCCAGTCCCCGGGCGTTCCCGCTCGGTACGTACCCCAGCTCGCGGGCCGCCGCGAGCACCCGCTCACGGGTCTGGGCCCGCACCGAATCCGGGTTCCGGTACACCCGGGACACGGTCGCGATGGAGACGCCGGACCGCTCGGCGACGTCGTACACCGTGGGGGCTGTGCTCACCCGATCGACCGCCTGATCCTCGTTCGGTGCCGGGCCCGTGCGGCGTCCTGAGCGCCGCACGGACGGACTCTCCGCGCCCCGGGGGCTGTCCCCTGCCTATGAAAGCGCATTCACCCTAGGCGCGGACCCGGCACGTGAGCAAGGCAGGGCCGGTCGCACGCGCACATCCGTGCTCACTCGCGGCGGCGGCCGATCTTGTTCCCCAGCCAGACCAGCGGGTCGTACTTCCGGTCCACGGCCCGCTCCTTCAGCGGGATCAGGGCGTTGTCGGTGATCTTGATGCCCTCCGGGCAGACGTCCGTGCAGCACTTGGTGATGTTGCAGTAGCCGAGTCCGTGCTCCTCCTGCGCGGTCCGCTTCCGGTCGAGCCCCGCGTCGGCCGCCGCGTCCAGCGGGTGCATGTCCAGCTCGGCGACCCGCATCAGGAACCGCGGACCGGCGAAGGCCGCCTTGTTCTCCTCGTGGTCGCGCACCACATGGCAGGTGTCCTGGCAGAGGAAGCACTCGATGCACTTGCGGAACTCCTGCGAACGCTCCACATCCACCTGCTGCATCCGGTACTCGCCCGGTTTCACCCCCTCCGGCGGTACGAAGGCGGGCACCTCCCGGGCCTTCGCGTAGTTGAAGGACACATCCGTCACCAGGTCCCGGACGACCGGGAAGGCCCGCAGCGGGGTCACGGTGATCGTGTCCGTCCGCGCGAAGACGGACATCCGCGTCATGCACATGAGCCGCGGCCGCCCGTTGACCTCGGCGCTGCACGAGCCGCACTTGCCGGCCTTGCAGTTCCAGCGGACCGCCAGATCGGACGCCTGGGTCGCCTGGATGCGGTGGATGATGTCGAGGACCACCTCCCCGTCGTTCACCTCGACGGCGAAGTCCCGCAGTTCCCCGCCGGCCGCGTCCCCGCGCCAGACCCTGAAGCGTGCTTCGTACGAACTCACTCGTACAACTCCTCTTCGGCGAGGTACTTGACCAGCTCTTCCCGCTCGAAGAGGGCGAGCAGGTCCTGACGGATCGGCACGCTCTGCTTCCGGACGAGCACGATCTGGCCCGTGTCGGGCTCGGCCGGGGCCGGGTCGGCCGCCGCCGGGCCGGCCAGCCGGCACAGCAGATTGACGCCGCGCCAGCCGCGGTCCATGGCGGGCCAGTCCTCGCGGGTGTGGCCGCCCCGGCTCTCGGTCCGCTCCAGCGCGGCGCGCGCGACGCACTCGCTGACCAGCAGCATGTTGCGCAGATCCAGCGCGAGGTGCCAGCCGGGGTTGAACTGCCGGTGCCCCTCCACCCCGGCGCGGCGGGCCCGGATCCGCAGTGCCGCCAGCTTCTCCAGGGCCTGTTCCATCTCGGCCTCGCGGCGGATGATGCCGACCAGGTCGTTCATGGTCTGCTGGAGTTCCTGGTGGAGGGTGTACGGGTTCTCGGCCGCTGCCCCCGGTCCGTCCCCGGTACCGGGGCTCTCCGCGCTGAAGGGGCGCAGCGCCTCGGCGGCCGCCGCGTCGATCCGGTCCTCGTCGACCTGTGGCCGTACGGTGAGCGACGCCGCGTGCCGTGCCGCGTGGAGCCCGGCGCGGCGGCCGAAGACCAGCAGGTCGGAGAGGGAGTTCCCGCCGAGCCGGTTGGACCCGTGCATCCCGCCCGCGACCTCGCCCGCCGCGTAGAGCCCCGGTACACCGAGCGCGGCGGCGGTCTCCGAGTCGACCGCGATCCCGCCCATCACGTAGTGGCAGGTCGGGCCGACCTCCATCGGCTCGGCGGTGATGTCGACGTTGGCCAGCTCTCTGAACTGGTGGTACATGGAGGGCAGCCGGCGTTTGATGACCTCGGCGGACATCCGCGTCGACACGTCGAGGTAGACCCCGCCGTGCGGTGTGCCGCGGCCCGCCTTGACCTCGGAGTTGATGGCGCGGGCCACCTCGTCGCGCGGCAGCAGCTCGGGCGGGCGGCGGTTGCTGTCCGGGTCCTCGTACCAGCGGTCGCCCTCCTCCTCGGACTCCGCGTACTTCTCCTTGAAGACATCGGGGACGTAGTCGAACATGAACCGCTTGCCCTCGCTGTTGCGCAGCACCCCGCCGTCTCCGCGCACCGACTCGGTGACCAGCAGCCCCTTCACCGAGGGCGGCCAGATCATCCCGGTCGGGTGGAACTGCACGAACTCCATGTTCAGCAGCGGCGCTCCCGCGAGCAGCGCCAGCGCGTGCCCGTCACCGGTGTACTCCCAGGAGTTCGAGGTGACCTTGAAGGACTTGCCCATGCCACCGGTGGCGAGGACCACGCTGGGCGCTTCCAGGACGAAGAACCGGCCCGACTCGCGCTGGTAGCAGAAGGTGCCCGCGACCCGCTCGCCCGTGGTGGAGCCGCCGTCCGGCGCGGTCGTGAGGATCCGGGTGACCGTGCACTCCTGGAAGACCTTCAACCGCGCCTCGGGGTCGCCGAATTCCCGCGCGTCCTCCTGCTGGAGCGAGACGATCTTCTGCTGGAGGGTGCGGATCAGCTCCAGTCCTGTCCGGTCACCGACATGCGCGAGGCGCGGGTACTCATGGCCGCCGAAGTTGCGCTGGGAGATCTTCCCCTCCGGCGTACGGTCGAAGAGCGCGCCCCAGGTCTCCAGCTCCCAGACCCGGTCGGGGGCCTCCTGGGCGTGCAGTTCGGCCATCCGCCACTGGTTGAGGAACTTCCCGCCGCGCAGGGTGTCGCGGAAGTGCACCTGCCAGTTGTCGCCCGAGTTCACATTGCCCATGGAGGCCGCGATCCCGCCCTCGGCCATGACCGTATGGGCCTTGCCGAACAGCGACTTGCAGATCACGGCGGTCCTGGCGCCCTGTTCGCGGGCGGCGATGGCGGCGCGCAGCCCGGCACCGCCCGCGCCCACGACCACGACGTCCCACTGCTGCCGGTCGAGCTGAGTCGTCATCCAAAAAACCTCATCTAGAAGAACCTCGGATCGTCGAAGACACCGGAAGCGACGAGCCAGACGTAGAAGTCGGCGACCGCGATGCTGACCAACGACGCCCACGCGAGCTGCATGTGACGGGCATTCAGCGCACTGACCCAGCCCCATAGCCGGTAGCGCACGGGGTGCCGGGAGAAGTGCTTCAGCCGGCCGCCCACGATGTGCCGGCAGGAGTGGCAGGAGGCGGTGTACGCCCAGATCAGCGCGGTGTTGACGAGGAAGACCACCGAGCCGAGGCCCATATGGCCCCAGTGGTAGTGCTCGTCGCGGAAGGTCATCACCGTGTCGTACGTGAGGATTCCGGCGATGACCACGGCCGCGTAGAAGAAGTACCGGTGGATGTTCTGCATGACCAGCGGGAAGCGGGTCTCCCCGCTGTACTTCTTGTGCGGCTCGGCGACCGCGCAGGCGGGCGGGGACGCCCAGAAGCCCCGGTAGTAGGCCTTGCGGTAGTAGTAGCAGGTCAGCCGGAAGCCCAGCGGGAAGACCAGGATCAGGATGGCGGGGGAGATGCCCCACCAGCTGCCGAAGAGGTCCCAGTTCGGTCCGTGCCGCATGGGCACGCACTTCTGCGCCAGGCAGGGTGAGTAGAAGGGCGAGACGTAGGGCGCCGTGTAGTAGTCGGCGTTCGCGAAGGCCCGCCAGGTCGAGTAGACGACGAAGGCGAGCAGTCCGGCGGCGGTGGCCGCGGGTGAGAGCCACCAGCGGTCGGTCCGCAGATGGCGGGCGGCGATGGCGGCGCGCGAGGCGTCGTGCACGCCCGTGCCGGGACGGGGCCGGGGTTCCGTGCCTGTTGCCAACGGGGACTCCACTTCGTCGGCCGAGCTGGGTTCAGGGGGCGTGCCGGTCGCGGGCGCCGATCCCCTCGTCGTCCACGTAGTCGGCGGCAGCGGAGGACGCGGCGGACGACCAGAGGGCCGTGTCGTACGGGGCGTCGGGGATGGTGACCAGATCGGGGCCGGCCGCGGGACCCGCGGCCGGTACGGCGTCACGCAGCAGGGCGAGGCTCTCGCGCAGATGACCGGCGTCCGTACGGACCCGGCGGATCTCCAGGCCGCTGCCGAGCCGCTCCTCCAGCAGGCCGAGCGAGCGGACCAGCTCATCGAGAGAGCGCTGAGCGGCGGTCAAATCGTCGTGCAGGGGCATGACGTGCCTCACTTCCGCCGATGCGGACGGCAAACGATCGCGCGTCGGAGAGTGTCGCGCGTCACATCGCGCTTGTGAAGGGATATGGACGGATCCGCCGGAGCCCGGGGCGCGCCCCGGCGGCGCGCGCCCGGTTGAGCGCCCCCCATTGCTCCGCACGGGTGGGGTTCGGGCGGTGCCGCGCCGTGTCTCCCACGGACGGTGCGGGGCCTCCCCTTCAGTGAAGGGGTCATAGGTGTGATCAACATGAAATGCCACCAAACCCGAAGATTCACGTTCCTTCCCGGCAGGGGTCGTTCCCGGCAGGGGTGGGCGGGGTCGGCCCCGGAGGTATCAGCCATGTCCCACGTCGGCGTCCCACACGGGGGAGCGAAGCGTCGCAGCGTCGCGCTCCTCGCCACCGGTGTACTCGCGCTGCCCGTGCTGGCCGGGTGCGGTTCGAGCGATGAGCACGGCAGCGGTGCGAAGGCGGCGGCCCCCGACATCGCGACGGCGTCGCGGGCCCGGGTCGCCGACGGCGGCACCCTGCGCTGGGCGGTCGACGCGATGCCCGCCACCCTGAACACCTTCCAGGCCGACGCCGACGCGTCCACCTCGCGGGTCGCGGGCGCGGTGCTGCCCTCGCTGTTCACGCTCGACCGCTCGGGGCGGCCGCAGCTCAACGGCGACTACCTGGAGTCGGCCAAGGTCATCAAGCAGGAGCCGAAGCAGGTGGTCCGGTACCGGATCAACCAGAAGGCGGTCTGGAGCAACGGCCGGGAGATCGGGGCGCCCGACTTCGTGGCCCAGTGGCGGGCGCTCAGCGGCAGGGACTCGGGGTTCTGGACCGCGCGCAACGCCGGGTACGACCGGATCGAGAAGATCGAGAAGGGCAAGGACGACCTGGAGGTCGAGGTCACCTTCAACAAGCCCTACGCGGACTGGCGTTCGCTCTTCACCCCGCTGTACCCGAAGGAGGTCATGAGCACCCCGGACACCTTCAACGACGGGGCGCGCAAGACGCTCGCGGCGACGGCCGGGCCGTTCGGCGTCAAGCGTGTGGACACGGGCGCCAAGCAGGTCACGCTGGTCCGCAACCCGCACTGGTGGGGGCAGCCGGCCAAGCTCGACTCGCTCGTCCTGACCGCCGTACCGGCCGAGGAGCGCACCGCGGCCCTCGCCGCGGGCTCCCTCGACCTGGCGGACATCGGCGGACCGGATGCCGGCCGGATCACCCTGGCGGACAAGGACGGGAACAACGGGCAGCCGCTGACCCACGGCCCGGGCAGCGAGGTGCAGCCGGCCGACGCCCTGCTGAACTGGGCGGCGGCGCACGGCGCGGACGGCCCGGAGGCAGAGGAGGCGGCGAGCCGGGCGGCCGAGCAGACCCGCAAGGACCGCCAGGAGTACGCCCGGCAGCAGGCGGCCCTGCACGGCTATGTGGTCCGCAAGTCCCTGGAGCCCGCCTTCACCCAGCTGGCCATGAACGGCAGCTCGGGCCCGCTCGCGGACGAGCGGGTGCGCCGGGCGGTCGCCCGGGCGCTGGACCGCAAGGAGATCGCGTCCGACGTGCTGAAGCCGCTCGGGCTGCCCGCCCTGCCGCCCGGCAGCCATCTGGCGCTGGCGGGCCAGGAGGACTACGCGGACAACAGCGGCGCCGTCGGCGGCCACGACCCGCGGCAGGCCCAGGCGCTGCTGGCGGACGCGGGCTGGACGGCCGGGGGTGCGCGCGGGACGGGCCAGGGCACCAAGGCGGGAAGCAAGCCGGACGCATCGGGCACACCCGCGGAGTCCGGCAGGCCGGACGCTTCCGGCAAACCCCAGGAGTCCGCGAAGCCCGAAGCGTCCACCCAGTCCGACGCTTCTTCCAAGCCCGACGCTTCCGCCAGGCCCGAAGCGTCGAAGTCCTCGGCGGGCTCCCTCGACGACTCGAAGTCCGGGGCCGCGTCCGGCGACGAGAAGCACCAGGTGGCAGGCGCGTACGCCCCCAAGGGCACCGCGGCTCCGGCCGCCGCCGCACCCGCCGCCGTGCTCGGCAAGAACGGCAAGCCGCTGACCCTGCGCTTCGTGCTGCCCTCGGGACCCGGCTCGGAAGTGATCAACAGCGTCGGCACCAAGATCACGCAGGAGCTGGACGCGGTCGGCATCCGCACGGTGGTCACCAAGGTCGACAGCGCCGGTTACTTCAAGGACCACATCGCTTCCGGCGACTACGACCTGGCCATCTACTCCTGGCCCGCCACCGCCTACCCGGCCACGGACGCCCGCCCGATCTACGCCAAGCCGGGTGTCGCGTCCGACGGCTCGCTCCTCGTCGACCAGAACTACACCCGGGTCGGCACCGAGCGTATCGACCAGCTCTTCGACCGGGCCTCCGGCGAGCTGAACGAGAAGTCCGCGCGGGACCTGGTGAAGCAGGCCGACGCCCATATCTGGGCCACCGCAGGATCGATTCCGCTCTATCAGCGCCCGGAACTCGTCGCGGCCAAGCGGGGTGTGGCGAACGCCGGAGCCTTCGGTTTCGCCGCCCCCGTCTACCAGGACATCGGCTTCCTGAAGTCCGCCAAGAGGTCCTGAGCGCCTACCGGAACAGACTCCGTATCCCCGCCGAACCCCGGCCGTAATTCCGCGGAACCGCAGGTCGTCGCGGTGATCCGGGGTGGTGACCGGAATCCGGACCTGACTCCTCCGCTTGCCCGCCGGCCCTGCCGGCGGGCAAGCTGGTTTTCCGCGCCGCAGGCCGGCCGGCGAGACCCGTCCAGCCCCCGCACGACCCTTGGTACGCAAGGGCCGGGGGCCGGTAACCCTCGCCCGGGAAGCCCCGGGCGCGCAGGCCCCGTACCATGGGACTGGCCGTGGCGCGTCCGCCCGGCGGGCGTACCAGGACAGACGCCGCATCCCACGAGCTGAGAGAAGCGCAAGCCACCCATGCCCACGCGCCACGACATCCGTAACGTAGCCATCGTCGCCCACGTCGACCACGGCAAGACCACCCTGGTCGACGCCATGCTCAAGCAGGCCGGCGCCTTCGCCGCGCACGCCGCCGAGCACCTCGACGACCGCATGATGGACTCGAACGACCTGGAGCGTGAGAAGGGCATCACGATCCTGGCCAAGAACACGGCCGTGAAGTACCACCCCAAGGATGGCGGCGACGTCATCACGATCAACATCATCGACACCCCCGGCCACGCCGACTTCGGCGGTGAGGTCGAGCGCGGTCTCTCGATGGTGGACGCGGTCGTTCTCCTCGTCGACGCCTCCGAGGGACCGCTGCCCCAGACCCGCTTCGTGCTCCGCAAGGCCCTGGACGCCAAGCTGCCGGTCATCCTCTGCGTGAACAAGACGGACCGTCCGGACTCCCGGATCGACGAGATCGTCAACGAGACGTACGACCTCTTCCTGGACCTGGACGCCGACGAGGACCAGATCGAGTTCCCGATCGTCTACGCGTGCGCCCGTGACGGCGTCGCCTCGCTGACCAAGCCCGCGGACGGCACCGTCCCGCAGGACAGCGACAACCTGGAGCCGTTCTTCTCCACGATCCTCTCCAGCGTCCCGGCGCCGGAGTACGACGCGGACGCCCCGCTCCAGGCCCACGTCACCAACCTCGACGCGGACAACTTCCTCGGCCGTATCGCGCTCTGCCGCGTCGAGCAGGGCGAGCTGCGCAAGGGCCAGACCGTCGCGTGGATCAAGCGCGACGGGACGATCTCCAACGTCCGCATCACCGAACTGCTGATGACCGAGGCGCTCACCCGCAAGCCCGCCGAGAAGGCCGGCCCGGGCGACATCTGCGCGATCGCCGGTATCCCGGACATCATGATCGGCGAGACGCTGGCCGACCCGGAGAACCCGATCGCGCTGCCGCTGATCACGGTGGACGAGCCGGCCATCTCGATGACCATCGGTGCGAACACCTCGCCGCTGGTCGGCAAGGGCGGCAAGGGCCACAAGGTCACCGCCCGGCAGATCAAGGACCGTCTGGACCGTGAGCTGGTCGGTAACGTCTCGCTCCGCGTCCTGGACACCGAGCGCCCCGACGCCTGGGAGGTCCAGGGCCGTGGTGAGCTGGCGCTCGCCATCCTGGTCGAGCAGATGCGCCGCGAGGGCTTCGAGCTGACCGTCGGCAAGCCGGAGGTCGTCACCAAGCAGATCGACGGCAAGACGCACGAGCCGATCGAGCGCATGACGATCGACTCGCCCGAGGAGCACCTCGGCGCCATCACCCAGCTGATGGCGACCCGCAAGGGCCGTATGGAGACCATGACGAACCACGGTTCGGGCTGGGTCCGCATGGAGTGGATCGTCCCGTCCCGCGGCCTGATCGGCTTCCGTACGGAGTTCCTCACGCAGACCCGCGGCACCGGCATCGCGCACTCGATCTTCGAGGGCCACGAGCCGTGGTTCGGTGACCTGCGTACCCGCCACAACGGTTCGCTCGTCGCGGACCGCGCGGGCGTCGTGACGCCGTTCGCGATGGTCAACCTCCAGGAGCGCGGTGTCATCTTCACGGAGGCCACCACGGAGGTCTACGAGGGCATGATCATCGGTGAGAACTCGCGCGCCGACGACATGGACGTGAACATCACCAAGGAGAAGAAGCTCACCAACATGCGTGCCGCCTCCGCGGACACCACGGAGAACGTGGTGCCCGCCAGGAAGCTGTCGCTGGAGCAGTCGCTGGAGTTCTGCCGCGACGACGAGTGCATCGAGGTGACCCCGGAGACCGTGCGCATCCGCAAGGTCGTCCTGGACCAGAAGGAGCGCGGCCGCAGCGCCTCGCGCGCCAAGCGCTGACGCCCTCTGGCACTGCCGGACCGGGTCCTGGTGGCCCGTGACGCCCGGCCCCACACCGCTCGCGGTGTGGGGCCGGGCGTCTGTGCTCCGGCTTCCCTTCCCGCCGGGTCCCGCGTCAGGCAGGCCCCCGGTACTGGTGCATCATCACCGCGGGATCCGGAGTCCAGTCCGCGTGCACGGTGGCCGTGCGGATCCATCCCAGGCGTTCGTACAGCGCGACCGCCGTGGTGTTGGTGGTGACCACGTCCAGGAGCGGGCACAGCCCCGACTCCCTTGCCGTGGCCGTGAGCCGGATCATCAGCAGCTCACCGATGCGGTGCCCGCGTGCGGCCGGAGAGACGTACAGCCGCTTCACCTGGCAGGTGCCCGGTTCGTCGCCCGGTGACAGCACCGCGTGCCCCGCCACCTCTCCGCCGAGTTCGCCCACCCAGACGCCGAGCAGGCCGTCCGGCGTGAGCCAGCCGACGGGGTCGGCGGGCCAGTTGAGGGGGTAGCTGTCCCTGGCGTGTACGTCGGTGAGTATGCGGACGCAGGCGGCCAGATCCGCGTCCCGGCGGGGGCGTACGTGAGCGGTCATCGGAGAATCGAAACACAGACGGATTGCGGGGCCGGAGCCCGCCCTGTTGGGTGAGCGGATGAGCAGCGGCAACGGTCAGCGCAGCCCCAACCGTACGCATGTGCCCCGCGGCGGCACGGTCATCTTCCTGAACGGGACGTCCAGTTCGGGGAAGTCCAGCATCGCCACCGAGCTGCTGCGCATCCTGGACGGCCGGTACTTCCACTTCCCGGTGGACGCCTTCCACGCGATGCGTTCGGAGCGGGAGATCCTGCCGCACGAGTTCCAGGAAGTCATCGACAGCACCGCCCGCGGATTCCACCGGGCCGCCACGGGCATGGCGGCCGGCGGGAACAACATCGTCGTGGACCATGTGCTCAGCCAGAGCTGGCGGCCGGCCGACTGCCTCTCCGTCTTCGTCCCGGACGACGTCCTGCTGGTCGGGATCCGCTGTCCGCTCCCGGAGCTGGAGCGGCGCGAGCGGGAGCGCGGGGACCGCACACCGGGGCTGGCGGCCATGCAGTACGCCCAGGTCCACGCACACGGTCTCTACGACATCGAATGCGACACCAGTGTGCTGAGCCCGCTGGAGTGCGCGGAGCGGATCAGGGACCTGCTGCCGGTCCGCCCGCATCCGACCGCCTTCCGGCAGTTGCGGGACAGCCCATAGCGGCGCGTCAGGAGGCCTGCTCCGCGCCCGCCGCCCCGGCCGCCGACCGGGGGCCGGCGTCGTCGGCTTCGATCACGCCCTCGACCGGGGTGCGCAGCGGGGAGAGGTACGCGAGCCCGGCGATGGCCAGGCGGAGCAGTGCGCCGACAGCGATGATCAGATACATGTCGTGGAAGGCCGATTCCAGGGCGCCGGCCAGAAGGGCGGAGACCGGGATGGAGGCGAAGGCCAGCATGCGGGTGGTCGCGACCACCCGGCCGAGCAGTTCCCGTGGAACGATCTTCTGGCGCAGGGTGAACCAGGCCACCGGGTTGATGGAGCCCAGCGCGTACAGCAGCCCCCAGACGACTCCGATGGCCAGCGGGCTGCGCAGCGGGATCAGCAGCAGGGTGCCCAGACCCGCCATCGCCGTGGTGGCGATCAGGATCCGGCCGGGCGCGAACTTCTGCACCAGACGGCCCGCGACCGCCGCGCCGAGCACCGCGCCGACGCCCTGGGCGGCCAGCACCACCCCGATCACCTCCGGGCTCAGGTGCCGGTAAGTGGTCAGGTAGAAGACGAAGTTGGCCTGGATCAGCCAGATCGCGAAGTTGGTGCCGGTGAACATCAGCGAGCCGGCGGCCAGCACCCGGTTCCGCCGGAACACGTAGCGCAGGGCCACCCGGATGTCCTGGACGAAGG
Organism: Streptomyces sp. NBC_01471; assembly: GCF_041438865.1. Taxonomy (NCBI): domain Bacteria; kingdom Bacillati; phylum Actinomycetota; class Actinomycetes; order Kitasatosporales; family Streptomycetaceae; genus Streptomyces; species Streptomyces sp. NBC_01471. Next base: position 2,534,633 of record NZ_CP109450.1, on the reverse strand, counting down.
TGGCCTTGCGGTGCGGCTGCCGTTCGCCCCCGCCCGCGGTCTGCCGGATCAGCAGGATGGCGCCGGCCGAGATGATGAACGTCGCCGCGTTGACGTAGATGGTGGTCTCGTAACCGAGGAACATCACCAGACCGCCCGCGGCGGCCGGCCCGATCATGCTCATGATGTTGTCGCCGGACTGCATCCAGCTGTTGGCCGGGCCGAGCCGGTCGGCAGGCACGATCTCCGGCAGGAAGCTCTGGAACGCCGGGTGGTAGACCGGCTCCACGCAGGCCAGCAGGAACGCCGTGAGGTAGATGGGCCACAGCGCGTGGCTTCCTGCCGAGACCACCAGGGCGAGCCCGGTGGCGATGACGGCCGCGGTGAGGTCACCGAAGATGAGCATCTTGCGCCGGTCGAAGCGGTCGGCGAACACCCCGCCGGGCAGGGACAGCAGTAAGAAGGGGATGTACTCGATCGCGTAGACCGCACCCGTGCTGAGCGCTGAACCGGTGAGTTTGAGGACCAGCAGGGGCAGGGCGAGCCGGTAGAGCCAGTTGCCCAGCGAGGACGTGATGTAGGCAGTCAGCAGGGTGTAGTAACGACTTCCCACAGGCGCTTCTCCAGAGAGTCCGTGACGAATCGGCGCCGATGCGCAGGAGTTGAGCGAGTTCTGGGCAGGGAAGCCGGGCCCCGTCCGCGGTCACTGACAGCGAGGGCCGGGCGACACTCTATATATTTCCGGGCCCCGACAGGCGGTGTCCGGCCCCGATCCCCCGATCCCGATCCCGGCCCCGGGCAGCCCTCCGGCGGCAGCGGGAGCAGCGGGCCGCCCTGACGGTTCGGCGGGTACGGGGCAACCCAGTTGTAGGACAACAGGGCGAGGGGACAACAGGGCGACGGGACAACAGGAGGGCCGGACAACCGGGTGGTGGGGAAACCAGGAGGGACAACTGGGTAGTAGGGCAACCGGGTAGTGGGGCAACCCGGTGGGACCACAACCGGGCGGAGGGCTCCCGCCGCTGGATCAGCGCGACGCGGCCAGACCGGCCACCTGCGGGCTGGAGTCGGCCGCGGTGCCGCACACGGGGCAGTCGCTCTGCCGCTCCCAGCGCTCGCTCTCGCCCATGGCGTAGTCCGCGAACCGGAGTTCCATCAGCCGTCCGGCGGCGACCGGCGGAGCAATGCCCGTGACCAGCCTGGTCAGTTCGCCGATCAGGAATCCGGTGGTCATCGTGACCAGCGGGCAGAACGCCGCGTTGTCCCCGCCGATCTGCCGCTCCCGCTTCTCCTCGAGGAGTTGTGCGGCGACTTCGTCGGCGGCGAAGGTCTGGCGCCGCCAGCACTCGATGCAGCCGGTCCGGCCCGGCAGCATGGTGTAGTACACGGCGCGCTGGGTCTCCAGACCGCCGGTGATCAGCGGTACCCCGGCGCGCACACAGGCTTCGTTCACCCAGTTCGCGATCTCCATCTTGGGCCGGTCCGCGACGGAGATGACCACGTCCGTCCCGTCCAGTACGCGCAGGACGTCCTCGACGGAGCCGATCTTCAGGTCGACCGGCTCGATGTCGATGTGCGGGTTGAACTGCTTCACCCGCTCCACTGCCAGGTGCAGCTTCTGCTGCCCGATGTCGGATTCCCGGTACAGGATCTGCCGGTTGAGGTTCGACAGCTCCACCCGGTCGAACTCCACGGCCCGCACGTGCCCGATCCCCATCGCGGCCATGTCCAGCAGGATGTGGGAGCCCAGGCCGCCCAGCCCGAGCAGGGTGACCCGGCAGTCGCGGAGCTTGCGCTGCTGCTCGTACTTGTTCTGGTCCATCCGCGCGAACGAACCGAAGAAGTTGATGTTGCGTTCCCAGCGCTTCAGTTCATGCGCTTCGAGGACACCGTCCGAGGAAAGCTGGGCGTCCAGCAGGAACTGGGCCTCGTCGAACTGGGCCACCGCCTCGTCGACGTCCTGGCGCGTGACCTCGGGGAAATCGGCGCTCAGCGCCTGATGCACCTCGCCGGTGGTGCGCGTGCCGTCCAGCAGCTGAAGGAGCCGGCGGATGGCTCCCGTCGGGTCGGCGATCTCGGTCACCTCGCCGTAGCCGCCGATGAAGACCGTGTCACCCGAGCCGAAGGTGGGCGAGGTGTGCTTGAGCTGGGGCCTGCGTGTCTCGGCGGGGGGCATCGTCGTCTTCCTTCCGCGATACTGATGCGTGCGACGGGCCGGAGGGCCGGACCGTCCAAGGGACCTCCGCGGGTGGGCGATTGGCGCGCCCACCCGCGGAGTCGTAGACAGTGAGGGGTCAGGTGCCCCTCACGTGAGGGCTCAGCCCTCGTTCGCCTGGCCGGCGATGCTGGCCTTACGGGTCGTCATGGCAACGGACATGTGGATCACCTCCTTCGGGCCCCTCGGGGCGTGGATTTCCCGCTGCCCGCGGGGTGCGGGGAACGGAAGTCTGTGAGGGCGCGCAGCTCGTCCAGCGAGAGCGTGAGCTGTGCGAGCGCGTCGTGCCAGGTACGGCCGGGGTCACCGGTGACCAGGGTCAGCAGGTCCGCCGGCTTCCGGGTGTCGCCCAGCCGCAGCATCGCCGTCAGCCGGGAGCCGACGCCGTGCGGATCGGCCTCGAAGTGGCGCAGCAGGGTGAGCGCGGACAACTGGCCGTAGACGTAGGCGTAGTTCGAACCGGGGGCGGTGAAGAGGGAATCCAGATAGCTCCACCACAGGCCGTACCCCTCGGTCAGCCGCACCGCGGGGCCGTAGAGCCGGCGCTGCCCCTCGGTCCACAGCGCGCCGATGTGCGCCGCGTCGAGCTCCGCACCGTCGCGCACCCGGTCGTGCAGGGCGACCTCGAAACGGTGCAGCGCCGCATGACGGCCGATCGCGACCATCTGGTCCTCCAGCCAGCGCGCCAGCCACCGCAATCGCACCGCCGGGTCCGCGGTACCGGCCAGTTGCTGCCGCACGGCCAGCCCCTCGCAGAACAACGCGAAGGTCTCGGCCATGACGGGGGCCGGGGTGGCCGCCAGGTAGGGCTGCCCCGCGGCGAGCTGAAGGTAGACGGCGTGCCCGGTCTCATGGACGAGAGTCAGCACGTCCCTGGGATTTCCGCGGAAATTCATGGAAATGCAGGGGAGCTGCCCCGGAATGGACTGGGTGTAGGCGCTCCTGCCCTTACCGGGGCGAGGTGCCGCGTCGATTCTGCCGTTCTCGAACATCGTGCGGGACAGCTCGGCAGCCGCCGGTGATATGGATTCCATCACCGATATCGCCGCGTGTACGGCCGCTGCCCACGTTATTTCTGGCGAGGCCGGGCCGACGGGTGCGTACCTGTCGTAGTCGGCAAAGTCGTCGACTCCCAGGATTTCTCGCTTCAGGGCGTAATAGGAGTGGATAAGCGGAAGGCATTCGTCCGACGCCGCCAGCAGTGCGTCGAGCTCCGCCCGGGTCACCTGGTCGAACAGGCGGCGTTCGCGCAGCCAGTCCGTGCCGCGGATCCCCGCCCGGGTCTCGCTGTCCGCCACCGTCATCGACAGGGCGAAGGCACGCAGTTCCGCCTGGTCGGCGAGGGCGGCTCCGATGGCCGCGTGGGTCGCCAGCCGGGCTTCGCGGTCCGCCTCGTACAGGCGGGGCACCGTCTCCGCGATGCTGTGCGAAGCGCCGTCCAGGTCGACCGAGATGGCGCGCAGCAGCTGCTGGGACAGCCGTTCCCAGCCCTCCCCGCCCGTCGGCAGCAGCTGGGCAAGAATGGATTCCTGCACGTCAGAAAGGTTTCCGGAGCTTCCGGCCCGCACCTTACCGACGAAGTTCATGTAGGGGCCCAGGTCGTCCGGTGCCTCGGATGTCCGGGTGCCCAGTTCCGTTTCGAAGAAGGCCAGGGTCGAGGCCAGTTCCGCCCACGCCCGGTCGCAGCGGGACAGCAGGGCGACCGCCCGTGGGCGCAGCGCGACGTCCGTCCGGAGGAGCTCGCCGTAGCAGGAGGCTTCCTGGATCCGCGCGACGCAGTTCTCGTACCGCTGGATGGCGACCCGTAAGGACTCCGCGTCCAGACCGGCCAGCACGCCGGTGTAGTCGGCTGCTATTTTCTGCGCCTCACGGAGCGGCTCGCCCAGTAATTCGTCCACCGCCGCGGACTGCGGGTCAGGGAAGAGGGAAGCGATGTCCCAGCGCGGTGCAGTGGAATCCGACAGGGAATCCAGAGTGAGTGGCTTTTTGCCGTGCGCCGACATCGATCCTCCTTTCAAGCCCATCCGTGCTGGCCGTCCGACGATTGCCGAGAACAGAAAAACAGAGAGAGTGACTTGGGGGATCTCCGCACGGCTGACTGAAATATCAAGCGGCGGCAGGAGGACAGTAGGCAGGGGGTTGCGCGGGCGTCAAGTACCCGTCGCGGAAAAGCTGGGGGCCGCTGTTATGGACCGGCTTTTGATTTCACCGAGTGTCACAACTCGCCCGGGTAATCTCCCTGATGTCCGTATTGTGACTCCGGAACGTAGTCCTGCTCCGGCCGGCCCCACAGCCGTACGCCCGGGAAGAACGGGCTGTGCCCGTGGCCGTGCCCGCAGCCGTGCGGCCCCGGCACGGCACAGCACAGCACAGCACAGCGCCCCGCACGGGCTGGTGCGGGGCGCTGTCGGGAGCGCGCGGGCCAGGAGAGGCCGCCAAGGCTGCCAGGGGGGCCGTCAGGCCGCGGCCGGGGGCTCCTCGGGGAAGTGGCACGCCGTGAGGTGACCGGGCTTGCTGTCGGTCAGCTGGACGAGCGGCGGCTCGTCGGTGGCGCACTTCTCGGTGGCCTTCCAGCAGCGCGTACGGAACCGGCAGCCGCTCGGCGGGTTCAGCGGCGACGGGACGTCGCCGACCAGCCGGATGCGGTTGTCCTCCTTCTCCGTGCCCTCGTCGGCGACCGTGGCCTCCGGGACGGCAGAGAGCAGCGCCCGGGTGTACGGGTGCCGCGGTGCGCTGTAGAGCGTCTCGCGGTCGGCGACCTCGACGATCTTGCCGAGGTACATGACGGCGACGCGGTGCGAGAAGTGCCGGACGATCGCCAGGTCGTGGGCGATGAAGAGGAAGGAGATCCCCATCTCCTTCTGGAGCTTCTGAAGGAGGTTGACGACCTGGGCCTGGATGGAGACGTCGAGTGCGGAGACCGGCTCGTCGGCGACGATGAGCTTGGGTTCCAGGGCGAGGGCGCGGGCGACGCCGATGCGCTGGCGCTGGCCGCCGGAGAACTCGTGCGGGAAGCGGTTGTAGTGCTCCGGGTTGAGACCCACGATCTCCAGGAGCTCACGGATCCGGTGTTCCCGGCCGCCCTTGGGATTGATGTTGTTGACCTCCATCGGGCCGCCGACGATCTTGCCGACGGTCTGACGGGGGTTGAGCGAGGAGTACGGGTCCTGGAAGATCATCTGGATCTCGGAGCGGACCGGCGCCAGTTCCTTGCGGGAGGCGTGCGTGATGTCCTTGCCCTGGTACGTGATCTTGCCGGCCGTGGGCTCCATCAGGCGGGTTATCAGCCGCCCGGTGGTGGACTTGCCGCAGCCGGACTCGCCCACCAGGCCGAGCGATTCGCCCTGGTGGACGGTGAAGTCGAGGCCGTCGACCGCTTGGACGTCCGCGACCTTGCGCTTGAACGGGAAGCCGCCCATCACCGGGAAGTACTTGGTCAGGCCGGTGACTTCGAGCAGGGGGGTGTCGGTGGTCATGTTCGTTCGTTTCCCTTTGGCTCTGGGTCAGCTCAGCCGGGGCTGGATCTGGTCGGCGAAGATGTCCTTCTTCTGGACTGGGGTGAGGTGGCAGGCGGAACCGCGCCCGGCGGCGAGTTCGAGAGGCGGCCGCTGAGTGGAGCAGCTGTCGCCCTCGACCTGGTCCTTGAAGGTGCACCGGGGGTGGAAGCGGCAGCCCGTCGGCGGGTTCAGCAGGCTGGGCGGCGAGCCCGGGATCGGCATCAGCGGGATGTCGACCGGACCCTTCAGGCTCGGCATCGAGCCGAGCAGCCCCCAGGTGTACGGGTGCTGGGGCGCCCGGAGCACCTGACGCTTGGTGCCCCGCTCCACGCAGCGGCCGCCGTACATCACCAGCACGTCGTCGGCGATGTCGGCGATCACACCGAGGTCGTGGGTGATGAAGACGATGGCGGTGCCGAACTCCTGCTGGAGGTCCTTGAGGAGGTCCATGATCTGCGCCTGGACGGTGACGTCCAGCGCGGTCGTGGGCTCGTCGGCGATCAGCAGCTCGGGGTCGCAGACCAGCGCCATCGCGATCATCGCGCGCTGCCGCATACCTCCGGAGAACTGGTGCGGGTAGTCGTCGACCCGCAGGTCCGGCTGGGGAATGCCGACCCGGGTGAGCATCTCGATCGCCCGCTTCCGGGCCTCCTGCTTGGAGGCACCGGTGTGCTTCCGGTACGTCTCGCTGATCTGCCGGCCGACGGTGTGGAACGGCGACAGCGAGGCCAGGGCGTCCTGGAAGATCATCGCCATCTTGTTGCCGCGCAGCCGCTCCAGCTCCCGCTCACTCGCGCCGAGCAGCTCCTTGCCGTCGAGCGTGATCTCGCCGTGGATCTCGGTGCGTTCCCGGTCGTGCAGGCCCAGGATCGTCAGGTTGGTGACGGACTTGCCCGAGCCGGACTCGCCGACGATGCCGAGCGTCTTGCCCTTCTCCACGTCGAAGGAGAGGCCGTCGACGGCCTTGACTGTGCCGTCCTCGGTCGAGAAGTGGACCTGTAGGTCCCTGACAGAGAGGAAGGGCTGCTGATCGGTGCTCGTCACGAGGACGCTCCAGGAAGTGTTGCGGGGATCGGGGGTGGGGCGGAGACGGCGGGAGCGGGTCAGGCGAGTCGGATCCGCGGGTCGATGAGGCCGTAGATGGCGTCCACGAAGATGTTGAAGAAGACGATCGCCGCGGCCGCCACGAGGGTGACTCCCAGGAGCATGGGCAGATCGCTCGTGTCGACGGACTGGACCGCGAGCCGGCCGATCCCCTGGATGCTGAAGACCTGTTCGGTGATGATCGCGCCGCCGATCAGCGTGCCCAGGTCGATGCCGAAGATGGTGACGATGGGTCCCATGGCTCCGCGCCAGGCGAAGCGGAAGAAGACCGAACTCCGGGAGAGGCCCTTGGCGCGCGCCGTGCGGACGTAGTCCTCGGTGAGCTGTTCGACCAGCTGCGAGCGGGTCATACGGGTGTAGTTCGCCGTGAAGATGATGGAGAGCACCAGCCACGGCAGCAGCAGCCCGGACGCCCACTTGATCGGGTTCTCCGTCAGCGGCGTGTACGAGGGCTGGTCGAGCAGCCCCATCTGCTGGACCAGGATGAACATCGCGATGTAGCCGACGAAGTAGATCTGCAGCGAGGAGCCGAGCAGCGAGACCGAGCTGGCGATCTTGTCGAGTGCCTTGCCCTGCTTGACGGCGGCGAGCATGCCGGCGCCGACACCGATGATCAGGAAGAAGAAGGCGGAGCCCAGCGCGAGCGAGATCGTCAGCGGCAGGCGGTCCAGGATCGTGCCGAGGACGGGCTGGCGGTTGGTGAAGGAGTAACCGAGGCAGGGGGCCGGGCAGTGGCCGTAGTTGCCGTAGTCACGGCCCGCGAAGATGCCGACCAGCCAGTGCCAGTACTGGACGGGCATCGGGTCGGCTATCCCCAGGTTCAGCCGGATCTGCTTGAGCAGCTCGGGCGTGCAGGTCTTGCCGCAGGCCAGGCGCGCCGGGTCACGGGGGATCGCGTAGAAGAGGTAGAAGACGATGGCGCTGATGACCAGCAGGATGACGATAGCGCCGGTCACGCGGCGGAGAAGAAATCGAAGCATGGGGTCGTGACTTTCCGGGTGGGGCGCCGTCGCCGAGGTGTAGGGAGCGGGGGAGGGCCGGGGCCGGGGGTGGGCGGCCGATCGGGCCGCCCACCCCCGGATGACGAGCTACGCCGTGGTGTAGAGCTTGGTGATCGCGATACCCGTCGCGCCGGCGTCGTAGATCAGGCCGCCGACCTTGGAGCCGTGGAACCAGTTGCGGATCGGCCAGTAGTCCGGGACGACCGCGGCGAGTTCCATGATCTGGCGGTCGATGGCGCCCCAGGCCTCGTCGGCCTTCTTCTGGTCCGTGATCAGCGCCGCCGCGTCGATGGCCTTGTTGACGCTCGCGTTGTTCAGCTGCGGCCAGTTCGACGCGCCGTTGGCGATCACGCGGCCGTCGAAGGTGGGCTGGAGCGCGGTGTAGCCGCCCGGCCAGTCGGCGGACCAGCCGGCCGCGAACATGTCGTAGCTGTTGTCGATCTGGGCGATCTGTGTGTAGAAGGTCGTCTTGTCGACCTGCTTGGTGACCGGGGTGAAGCCCGCCTTGGTGAGGGCGTTCTTGATGGCCACGGCCGTCTTGACGGCGTAGTCGGACGCCTGGAAGGCGATGACGACCTTCTGGCCGAGCTTGCCGGCCTCCTTGAGGATGGCCTTGGCCTTCTCCGGGTCACCGGTCGGCTTCTTGCGCTTGCCGTAGAGGTCGAACTCGGTGTGGCCCGGGGTCAGCGGGCTGATGATCGTGGTGGCGATCTCGGAGGACGCGGTGCCACCGCGGATCAGCTGGCACTGCTGCGACGGCCACGCGTAGTTGAGCGCCTGGCGGACCTTGACGTCCTTGATCCGCGTCGTGTTGATGGCGTAGTAGTACGTCGCGGTGTCGAGGTGCGTCAGGACGCGCTTCTTCATCGCCGGGTCGCCGAGCACCTTCTGCATGCGCTCGGGGGCGACCTCGTTGAACATCGACACGGTGTGCTGGTCGTTGCCCTGGTCAGCGATGTAGCGGTCCGTGGACGCGAGCAGCTGGAAGCCGAACTGGAGCTGCCACTTGTCCGGGTACGCGTTGCGGATCGGGTCCGTCTTCGGGTCCCAGTGCGCGTTGCGCGAGATCGACATCGACTTGCCGGGCTGACGGCTGTCGATCTTGTACGGACCGCAGGAGAACGGCTTCTTGTCGTAGTCCGCCTTGGTGTCGTGCTTCTTCGGCACCAGGGAGAAGGCGCGCATACCGAGCGTCAGGTTGAAGTCGGTACGGGCGGTGTTCAGGTGGAACGTGACGGTCTTGCCGCTGATCTCGATGGAGTCGAGGTGCTTGCCCTCGTAGGGGCCCTTGTAGCCCTTGCCGCCGACCAGCCACTGCTGCGGGTAGCGCGGGCCGTACGTGATGAAGGTGGCGAAGAGCCGCTCGAAGGTGTGGCGAACGTCCTCGATCGTGACGTCGGAGCCGTCCTCCCACTTGGCGCCGTCCTTCAGCGTGAAGGACCAGGTCTTGCCGCCGTCCTTCATCGTGCCGGCGTCGGTGGCGAGGTCGCCCACGAGAGTGGCGGTGCCGTTGTTGGCGATCTTGTAGCCGACCAGGCCGCGCATGAAGAGCGGGGTGATCCAGCCCTCGTAGCTGGACCAGATCTGCGCCGGGTCCAGGTGGTCGCAGTCGAGCTGGTCCATCGTCCAGATCGTGCCGCCCTTGACCGCGCCCGGAACCTCGGGGGCGGGACCGACGGAGTCCGCCTTGGTACCTATGACGATCTTGTCGGCCTTGCCCTTGCTGACGTTCGGGGCGTCCTTGCCGCCACTGCCGTCGCCGCCACCGCCGCCGCTGCTGCAGGCGCTGAGGACAGTGGAGCTGGCGGCTGCCACTCCGGTGGCGATGAGGAAGTTTCTACGGGAGAAAGACATGGCGTATCGGTCCTTGGGTTCGGTGAACGAGGCAGGTGCGACAGGCCGGACCACAGCGGCCGGGCTGTTGGAGCGGAGGTCAGCGCCTCGACTTGGGGTCGAGCGCGTCGCGTACCGAGTCGCCGAGCAGATTGAAGGCGAGCACGAAGATGACCATGGAGATGCCCGGGAAGAGCATGAAGGTGATGTCGTTCGTGTAGTAGGACGAACCACGCGCGATCATGACGCCCCAGTCCGGGGTCGGGTCGATCATGCCGACGCCGAGGAAGGCGAGACCCGCCTCCGCGGTCACCATGGCGGGCAGCGCAAGGGTGGACTGGATCAGGATCGGCGTCCAGAGGTTCGGAAGCAGCTCTTTGAAGATGATCCGGACAGGCGAAGCGCCGGTCACCTTGGCTGCCTCGACGAACTCCCGTTCACGCAGGGCCAGTACCTGCCCGCGCAGCAGACGTGCCATCGATGCCCAGCCGAAGCCCGCGAGGACGATGATCAGCGAGATGGCCCGCAGCGAGGTCGGAATGTCGTCGTCAGGGCCCACGAAGAGCCCGTACATCACCGGCATGAAGGCGATGAAGAACAGGGTCGACGGGAACGACAGGAGGATGTCGATGAGCCGGCCGATGAGGTAGTCCGTCTTGCCGCCCAGATAGCCAGCCGTGACGCCGACGACCACACCGACGACGGTGAGGAGGATCGTGATCGCCGTGGCGATCATCAGCGAGGTACGGATGCCGTAGAGCAGGAACGTGAAGACGTCCCGCCCGAGCGACGGCTCCAGGCCGAACCAGTAGTCACTGCTGATGCCGCCGTTGGGCTTGATCGGATAGGCATAGCCGTTGAGCAGCCCGGGGATGTCCTGGCCGTACGTGTCGTACGGGTTCTTCCCGTACAGCTTCGCGATCAGCGGTGCAGCAAGGGCGATCACGAAGAAGAACACGACGATGCAGGCGGACACCATGCCTGTCTTGTCGCGCTTGAATCGCCGCCAAGCCAGTTGGCTCGGGCTCCGGGCGTCGGCGCCCTTGTTCGGGCTGTCGGGCTGCCGGGACTCCTCAACGATGCCGATGGATGTGGTGTCCACCGGAACGAGGGGGGCCGGGGATGGCGTGGTCATCGAACTCCTGTCCCCGTACGGAAAGCGGCATCCTCCGGGCAGGAGGAGCTAAGGGGTTGGAACGGACCCAATCAATCGAGTTGACAACGGTCAATGCGCGTAGCAACTCCACACCTGTTCTTTAGGTTTTTGACCATGTCTTTACGAAGAAAAGATGTCCTCAAGGTGGACGGCTGATTTACGAAAACCGCAAATCGCATGATCACGGACTCTCGCGTCCGGTCAAAGGTGTGTCCATTTCGTTATGCGGGGCATCCGGGCGTTTCTGGTGACGGATGGACACAGACGGCCGCAGAGAAGGTGCATTGGTGCTGCTATCCGTTGATATTGGGCTCTAAGTGGGATTTAGGACCTAGAGGAGGCACTCCATGCGCGGAGCCACACACGCCAAGTGGGCCGCATGCGCGGTCGCCGTCGCCCTCGCGGCGACGGCCTGCGGCGGCGGCGGAAGCAGCGGCGGAAGTGGTGGAGCGAACGGAGTCCTCAGCTCGTCCTGGGGTGATCCGCAGAACCCCCTGGAGCCGGCGAACACCAATGAGGTCCAGGGCGGCAAGGTCCTCGACATGATCTTCCGGGGCCTCAAGAAGTACGACCCGAAGACCGGCAAGGCCAAGAACATGATGGCGACCAAGATCGAGACCACCGACTCGGTCAACTTCAAGATCACGATCAAGAAGGGCTGGACGTTCAACAACGGCGAGAAGGTCACCGCCAAGTCGTACGTCGACGCCTGGAACTACGGCGCGGACCTGAAGCACAACCAGAAGGACGCCTACTTCTTCGGCTACATCGACGGCTACGACAAGGTCCACCCGGACTCCGGCAGCGCCAAGGCCTCCACGCTCTCCGGGCTGAAGGTGGTCAACGACACCACCTTCACGGTGAAGCTGAACCAGAAGTTCTCCACGTTCCCGGACACCCTGGGGTACCCGGCCTTCGCCCCGCTGCCCACGGCGTTCTACAAGAACCACTCCGCCTGGCTGTCCAAGCCGGTCGGAAACGGCCCGTACACCGTGCAGTCGTACACCAAGGGCTCGAAGATGAGCCTGCGCAAGTGGGCGAAGTACCCCGGCCCCGACAAGGCACAGAACGGCGGCGTCGACCTCAAGGTCTACACGGACAACAACACCGCCTACACCGACCTGACCGCGGGCAACCTCGACCTGGTCGACGACGTGCCCGCCGCGCAGCTCAAGAACGTCAAGGCCGACCTGAGCGGGCGCTACATCAACACCCCCGCGGGCATCATCCAGACGCTCGCGTTCCCCTTCTACCGCCCCGGGTGGAACACCGCGGGCGCCAAGAAGGTGCGGATCGGTCTGTCGATGGCGATCAACCGCCCGCAGATCACCAAGACGATCTTCCAGAACACCAGGACCCCGGCCACCGACTGGACGTCCCCGGTCCTCGGCGCCGCCGGCGGATACAAGGCCGGACTGTGCGGAGCCTCCTGCACGTACAACCCCACCGAGGCGAAGAAGCTGATCAAGGAGGGCGGCGGGATCCCCGGCGGCCAGCTGAAGATCTCGTACAACGCGGACACCGGCTCGCACAAGGAGTGGGTCGACGCCATCTGCAACAACATCAACAACACCCTCGGCAACGACAAGGCGTGTGTCGGCAACCCGATCGGTACGTTCGCCGACTTCCGCAACCAGATCACCGCGAAGAAGATGACGGGCCCGTTCCGGGCCGGCTGGCAGATGGACTACCCGCTGATCCAGAACTTCCTGCAGCCGCTGTACTACACCAACGCCTCGTCCAACGACGGCCACTGGACCAACAAGCAGTTCGACAAGCTCGTCAACCAGGCCAACGCGGACACCGACAAGGCCGCCGCCGTCAAGAAGTTCCAGGACGCCGAGGGTGTGCTCAGGGACAACATGGGCGCCATCCCGCTCTGGTACCAGAACGGCAGCGCCGGCTACTCGGACCGCGTCTCGAACGTCGCACTGAACCCGTTCAGCGTGCCCGTCTACAACGAGATCAAGGTCCACTGACGCCTGAGGAAGCACGGCCCGGCGCGCCGAGCGCGCCGGGCCGCAGACCTTCCCGGAACGACGACCCCCGGAGCCCCTCATGGGACGTTATGTGATCAGGCGTCTGCTGCAGATGATCCCGGTCTTCATCGGCGCGACACTGCTGATCTTCCTGATGGTGAACGTGATGGGCGACCCCGTCGCCGGACTCTGCGGCGACCGTGCCTGCGACCCGGCGACCGCCGCCCAGCTGCGCAGCGAGTTCGGCCTCGACAAGCCCGTGTGGCAGCAGTACCTGACCTACATGGGCAACCTCTTCACCGGCGACTTCGGCACCGCGTTCAACGGGCAGAAGGTCACCGACCTGATGGGCAGCGCCTTCCCCGTCACCATCCGGCTCACCATCGTCGCCATCATCTTCGAAGTGATCATCGGTATCGCCTTCGGCGTGATCACGGGGCTGCGGCGCGGCCGTCCGGTCGACTCCACCGTCCTGCTGCTCACCCTGATCGTCATCTCCGTGCCGACCTTCGTCACCGGCCTGCTGGCCCAGCTGCTGCTCGGTGTGAAGTGGGGGCTCATCAAGCCCGCCGTCTCCCCGGAGGCCCCGTTCAACGAGCTGATCATTCCCGGTCTGGTGCTCGCGTCCGTGTCACTCGCGTACGTCACCCGGCTGACCCGGACCTCGATCGCGGAGAACCGGCGCGCCGACTACGTCAGAACGGCCACCGCCAAAGGGCTCCCGCGGCGCCGCATCATCGTCCGGCACCTGCTGCGCAACTCACTGATCCCCGTCGTGACCTTCATCGGGACCGACATCGGGGCCCTGATGGGCGGTGCCATCGTCACCGAGCGCATCTTCAACATCCACGGCGTCGGCTACCAGCTCTACCAGGGCATCGTCCGCCAGAACAGCCAGACCGTCGTCGGCTTCGTCACCGTCCTCGTCATCGTCTTCCTGGTGGCGAACCTCATCGTCGACCTCCTCTACGCCGTTCTCGACCCGAGGATCCGGTATGCCTGAGCCGCAGAATTCCGACGAAGCCATCTCCGCCGCCGGCGCCGGCGGGGCCACCGACCTCGCCATGGGCGAGGGCGTGACGCTGGAGAACCAGCCGGACTCCGGCGGGCCGGGCCCCGAGGAGCAGGCCCGCAGCCTCTGGTCCGACGCCTGGCGCGACCTGCGCCGCAACCCGGTCTTCATCATCTCGGGGCTGATCATCCTGTTCCTCGTGGTCATCTCGATCTGGCCGCAGCTCATCGCCGACCAGAACCCGCTGGCCTGCAACCTGGACAAGGCCCAGGAGGGCTCCCAGCCCGGACACCCCTTCGGCTTCACCGGACAGGGCTGCGACGTCTACACCCGTACGGTCTACGGCGCCCGGCAGTCCGTCACGGTCGGCGTCTGCGCGACGGTCGGAGTGGCCCTCATCGGCAGCATCCTGGGCGGGCTCGCCGGCTTCTTCGGCGGCGCGGGCGACGCGATCCTCTCCCGGATCACCGACATCTTCTTCGGCATCCCGGTGGTGCTCGGCGGTCTGGTGCTGCTGTCCGTGGTCACCAGCGCCACCATCTGGCCGGTGATCGGCTTCATGGTGCTCCTCGGCTGGCCGCAGATCGCGCGCATCGCCCGCGGCTCCGTCATCACCGCCAAGCAGAACGACTACGTCCAGGCGGCGCGGGCGCTCGGGGCATCCAACTCCCGGATGCTGCTGCGCCACATCGCGCCGAACGCGGTCGCCCCGGTGATCGTCGTGGCGACCATCGCCCTCGGTACGTACATCTCGCTGGAGGCGACACTCTCGTTCCTCGGCGTCGGCCTGAAACCGCCCACCGTCTCCTGGGGCATCGACATCTCCGCCGCCTCCCCGTACATCCGCAACGCCCCGCACATGCTGCTCTGGCCCGCCGCCGCGCTGGCGGTCACAGTGCTCGCCTTCATCATGCTCGGCGACGCGGTGCGCGACGCCCTCGACCCCAAGCTGCGCTGAGGAGTCCGGACCATGCTGCTCGAAGTACGCGATCTGCACGTGGAGTTCCACACCCGCGACGGGGTCGCGAAGGCGGTGAACGGCGTCGACTACACCGTGGACTCCGGTGAGACGCTCGCCGTCCTCGGTGAATCGGGCTCCGGCAAGTCGGTGACCGCCCAGGCCATCATGGGCATCCTCGACGTGCCGCCGGGCCGGATCGCGGGCGGCGAGATCCTCTTCCAGGGGCAGGACCTGCTGAAGCTCAAGGAGGAGGAACGGCGGAAGGTCCGCGGCGCCAAGATGGCGATGATCTTCCAGGACGCCCTCTCCTCGCTCAACCCGGTGCTCAGCGTGGGGGAGCAGCTCGGCGAGATGTTCACCGTCCACAAGGGCATGTCCCGCAAGGACGCCAAGGCCAGGGCCGTCGAGCTGATGGACACGGTGCGGATCCCGGCTGCCAAGGAGCGGGTCGGCCAGTACCCCCACCAGTTCTCCGGCGGGATGCGCCAGCGCATCATGATCGCCATGGCACTGGCCCTGGAGCCGGACCTGATCATCGCCGACGAGCCGACCACCGCCCTCGACGTGACCGTGCAGGCCCAGGTGATGGACCTGCTCGCCGAACTCCAGCGGGAGTTCAACATGGGGCTGATCCTGATCACCCACGACCTGGGCGTGGTGGCGGACGTCGCGGACAAGATCGCGGTGATGTACGCGGGCCGCATCGTCGAGACGTCGCCGGTCCACCCGATCTACAAGGCCCCGGCCCACCCGTACACCAAGGGCCTCCTCGAATCGATCCCGCGCCTCGACCAGAAGGGCCAGGAGCTCTTCGCGATCAAGGGCCTGCCCCCGAACCTGCTGCACATCCCGCCCGGCTGCGCCTTCAACCCCCGCTGCCCGCTGGCCCAGGAGGTGTGCCGCACCGACGTACCGCCCCTGTACGAAGTGTCCCCGGAACGCCGGAGCGCCTGCCACTTCTGGAAGGAGACGCTCAATGCACGCTGACCACTCGCGGCGCGACGCGGCACGTGACACAGCACGTGAGGAGGCCGAGGCCGACCGCGACCTGATGGAGAAGTCGCACGCGGAGATGGCCTTCCACGAGAAGGAGCCCATCCTCGAAGTCCGCGACCTGGTCAAGCACTACCCGCTCACGCAGGGAATCCTGTTCAGGAAGCAGGTCGGCGCGGTCAAGGCCGTCGACGGGGTGTCGTTCGCGCTCAGCCAGGGCGAGACGCTCGGCATCGTGGGCGAGTCCGGCTGCGGCAAGTCGACCGTGGCCAGGATGCTGGTCAACCTGGAGGCTCCGACGGCCGGTTCGATCCGGTACAAGGGGGAGGACATCACCAAGATGTCCGGGCGCGCGCTCAAGGCCGTGCGCCGGAACATCCAGATGGTCTTCCAGGACCCGTACACCTCGCTCAACCCCCGGATGACGGTCGGCGACATCATCGGGGAGCCGTACGAGATCCACCCCGAGGTGGCGCCCAAGGGCGACCGGCGCCGGAAGGTCCAGGACCTGCTGGACGTCGTCGGGCTCAACCCGGAGTACATCAACCGCTATCCGCACCAGTTCTCCGGCGGCCAGCGCCAGCGCATCGGCATCGCGCGCGGCCTCGCCCTCAACCCCGAGATCATCGTGGCGGACGAGCCGGTCTCCGCGCTCGACGTGTCCGTGCAGGCGCAGGTCATCAACCTGCTGGGGCGGCTCCAGAAGGAGTTCGACCTGGCGTACGTGTTCATCGCGCACGACCTGTCGATCGTCCGGCACATCTCCAACCGGGTCGGTGTGATGTACCTGGGGCGGATCGTCGAGGTCGGCTCGGACGCCGAGATCTACGAGCACCCCACCCACCCGTACACGCAGGCGCTGCTCTCGGCGGTCCCGGTGCCGGACCCGGAGGCGCGGGAGCGGCGCGAGCGGATCATCCTGGTCGGCGATGTGCCGTCGCCCGCCGACCCGCCGTCCGGCTGCCGCTTCCGTACCCGCTGCTGGAAGGCTCAGGAGCGGTGCGCGCAGGAAGTGCCGGCACTGGCGGTGCCCGCGATGTTCCGGACCGTGGAGGGCCCGGTGCACCACGACTCGGCCTGTCACTTCGCGGAGGAGAAGCAGGTCGTGCCGGACAGCGCGGGCGGGCCGGACGAGGGCCCGGGCGGCCCCGCGGGGCCCTCCGGTACGCCGGGCCCGTCCGGTGGTACGCCGGGGCCCTCCGGCGCGACGCCCGCGGGGCCGTCCACCGGCGCGACGCCCGCAGGCCCGGTGGACAGGGCGGGGCCGCCCGGGCCCTCGACCGGAGCGACGCCCGCCTAGATCCTGTCCGGACAGGGCCTGGCGTCCCTACGCGGGGCCCCGGGCCTCCACCCCGGGCGCGCCGGGGCCGCCCTGGTCCGCCTCCAGTTCCCGCAGCGCCGGGTCGAGGATGATCTCCTCCTCGCGTTCCGTCGTCGGGTCCTCGGGGAAGTGGCAGGCCGTCAGGTGCCCCTCCCGGCTGCCGCCGGCCCGTTGCAGCGGGGGCTCCTCGGCCGCGCACTTGTCCTGCGCCTTCCAGCAGCGGGTACGGAAGCGGCAGCCCGACGGCGGTGAGACCGGGGACGGCACGTCGCCCGCGAGCCGGATGCGCTGATGGGCCGCGCGCTCCTCGTCGCTGACGAGCGCGGCCTCCGGGACCGCCGAGAGCAGGGCGTGTGTGTACGGGTGGCGCGGCTGCTGGTAGATGGAGTCCCGGTCGCCGGTCTCGACGATCTTGCCGAGGTACATGACGGCGACGCGGTGCGAGAAGTGCCGGACGATCGCCAGGTCGTGGGCGATGAACAGGAACGCGATGTCCAGCTCGCGCTGGAGTTCCTGGAGGAGGTTGACGACCTGGGCCTGGATGGAGACGTCGAGTGCGGAGACCGGCTCGTCGGCGACGATGAGCTTGGGTTCGAGGGCGAGGGCGCGGGCGACGCCGATGCGCTGGCGCTGGCCGCCGGAGAACTCGTGCGGGAAGCGGTTGTAGTGCTCCGGGTTCAGCCCGACGATCTCCAGGAGCTCACGGATCCGGTGCTCCCGGCCGCCCTTGGGGCGGATCCCGTTGATCTCCATCGGGCCGCCGACGATCTTGCCGACGGTCTGACGGGGGTTGAGCGACGAGTACGGGTCCTGGAAGATCATCTGGATCTCGGGGCGGACCGGCGCGAGTTGGCGCCGTCCCGCACGGGTGATGTCCTGGCCCCGGTAGGTCAGCCGGCCCGACGTCGGCTCCAGCAGCCGCGTCAGCACCCGTCCGGTGGTGGACTTGCCGCACCCCGACTCGCCCACCAGACCGAAGCTCTCGCCGACGTGCAGCGAGAGGTCGATGCCGTCGACGGCCTGGACGGCGCCGATCCTGCGCTTGAACGGAAAGCCGCCCATGATGGGGAAGTGCTTGGTCAGCCCCTCGGCGGAGAGCAGCACCTCACCCTGACGGGGCGCTTTGTCGCGGGGAGCGGGAATGGTGGCCTCGTGCGCCATGTCGTATCGCTTCCTAGGTGTGGTGCCCTGGCCCCGGCCGGTGGGCCCGGCCGTGACGTGATCCATCAACTCCCTTGTCAGCGGTGTGAGATGGGCTCGCCGCCGCGTTTTCCCCGCTGAGTGGAATCAGCGCGGCTGAGCGGACTGTGGCCCGGTGCGACGACGTGAGTCAAGGGCCTGAGCAGTCGGAATTCTTTAACAAAGCGGCAACTCGGCTGTCGTGGTGCGGATATGCGGGGCCGTCAGACTTGGGACCTACGGGGCCGTGCGGGTGCCGTGGACCGGCCGGGGTGACGTGTCACCCCGGCCGGTCGCATCCCGGCTGTGCCGTACCGGCCGTCCCGTACCGGCTTTGTTGTCCCGGCCGTCCTGTACCGGCCGGGCGGTCGTGGCCCCTCAGCGCGCCCCGCGCGCCGCCGGGTCCAGCGACCGCCTGATGAAGTCCACCTGGAGCAGCAGCAGATTCTCCGCGACCTGTTCCTGCGGCGTCATATGGGTGACACCGGAGAGCGGCAGCACCTCGTGCGGGCGCCCCGCCGCGAGCAGCGCCGACGACAGCCGCAGGGTGTGGGCCGCGACCACGTTGTCGTCCGCCAGGCCGTGGATGACCATCAGCGGCCTGGCCGGATTCTCGGGCGCCGAGAGCCCGTCGTCGGTGACGAGCGCGCTCGCCGCGTACACCTCGGGCCGCTCTCCCGGATCGCCGAGATAACGCTCCGTGTAGTGCGTGTCGTACAGCCGCCAGTCGGTGACCGGGGCGCCCGCGACACCCGCGTGGAACACGTCCGGGCGGCGCAGCACCGCGAGCGCGGCGAGGTAACCGCCGTACGACCAGCCCCGGATGGCGACCCGCTCCAGGTCCAGCGGGAAGCCCTGGGCGGCCAGACCGTGCAGGGCGTCGATCTGGTCGTCGAGCGTGAGCGTGAAGTCGTCCTTGACGGCCTTCTCCCACGCGGGGGAGCGGCCCGGGGTTCCCCGGCCGTCCGCGACGACCACCGCGAAGCCCTGGTCCGCGAACCACTGGGACGTGAGGTGCGCGTTGTGCGCGGCGACCACCCGCTGTCCGTGCGGGCCGCCGTACGGGTCGAGGAGCACCGGGAGCGCGCCGTCGGATTCCCGGTGGCCGCTGGGGAGCAGGACGGCGCACGGAATTTTTCGTGCGCCCCCCTCGGTGAACTTCACGCGGGGGGTGAGGCCCGGCGTCTCCGCGTAGGAGGCGACAGCGGCCACCTCCCTGCCGCCCCGCAGCACCCGGACATCCGTGCCCGGCCGGTCCGGACGGGCCGAGAGGAGGACCGTGACACCGCCGGAGCGCACCGCCGAGTGGACGCCGGGCCCCTCCGAGACGCGCTCGACCCCCAGCTCGTTGACCCGGTAGACGTGGATCTCGCCGGTCTCGGGGTCGGCGGCCGTCTCGCCCGCCGACGCGGAGACCAGTACGTCGTCAACAGAGATGTCCAGCACCGCCCGTACGTGCAACTCCGGTCCGGTGAGCAGCCGGTCGCCGACCGCGAGCACCCGGGCGCCGCCCTCGTCCGCGATCCGGACCAGCCCGCCGGCAGGTGCCCAGGCGGGCACCCCGGGGAAGAGGTCGAGCCACACCGGATCCTCGTCGACATGGACGGTCCGGGTGGTGCCGGACTCCGTGTCGACCCCCAGATAGCGCTGGCTGCGCTGGTCACGCGCCTGGACGAGCAGCAGCGGGGCGCCGTCGGGCGACCAGTGCACGGAGGCCAGATACGGGTGGCGGGCGCGGTCCCACACCACCTCGGTGCGGGTGCCGTCCAGGGCGTACAGGAAGAGCCGCACCTCGGCGTTGGGGGTGCCGGCCGCCGGATATCCGACCTGCGCGGGCTCCCGCTCGGGGTGCGCCGGATCGGCGATCCACCAGCGCTGTACGGCGCTGTCGTCGGCCCGCGCCACGAGCAGGCTCCGCGAGTCCGGCGCCCACCAGTAGCCGCGCGAGCGCTGCATCTCCTCGGCCGCGACGAACTCGGCCAGCCCGTACGTGATGTGCGCGTCCTCCGGCTCGGCGAGCGCCCCGTCACCCTCCCCGTCCGCCCCCACGACGCGCAGCGCGCCGCCGGTCACATAGGCGATACGGCTGCCGTCCGGGGACGGCCTGGGGTCGATGACCGGCCCCGGCACCCGGATCTCATGGGTGCCCCCGGCCCGCAGCCCGGCCGTGAACAGCCTTCCGGAGAGGGCGAACGCGGCCAGTTCGGCCGCGCCGTCCACCGCGTAACCGACGATGCCGGCCGAGCCCTCCCTGCTCCGTTCGCGGCGTGCCCGCTCCCCGGCCGAGAGCTGTTCGGCCGCACCGCCGAGCAGCTCGTCCGGATCGGCGGCGACGCGCTCCTGTGCGCCCTGTGCGAGGTCGAGCACCCAGAGCCGGTTCGCGCGGTCCGTTCCGGTGGGGGAGCGCAGGTAGCTGACCCTGCTGCCGTCGGGCGACACCGTGAAGGCGCGCGGGGCACCGAGCGTGAAGCGCTGGGTTCTGGCGAACCGGCGCGGAAAGGAGTGTTCGTTCGATGTCATGCGACTGAACCTAGAGGAGTGCCGCGGACCGCCCTCGACAGCGGGCATGTGCCGACCGGTTCTGCCGGGGGCGTACGTCCATGCGCCCCTCGTGCTGCCGTGCATCGATCATGCACGCCGCCGGATAGTTATGATCCGTAGCGCTAGGTGGGTATGACGCTACCGGCAGTTGTGGCATGCCCCTGGACCGTACGCAAATGGAGGTGAACCGTCATGGCGCTCTCGATCTCGGCGGTGGTGCTGCTGACGATCATCGTCGTGCTCATGGTCAGGAAGTCGGGGCTCAAAGCGGGGCACGCGCTGGTCTGCGCGCTTCTGGGCTTCTACCTGGCCAGCTCGTCCGTTGCGCCCACCATTCACTCGCTCACGACCAACGTGGCCGGGATGATCGGCGGTATCAAGTTCTGAGACGACGTACGTACGGACGGGCGCCCCTGGAAGCGGGGGCGACTCGTAGGCTGTTCCCATGACGGACCTCCCCGACCGGCTGACGGGCCTCCCCGACCGGCGCCTTCTCCTGGTGCACGCGCACCCCGACGACGAGTCGATCAACAACGGCGCCACCATGGCCGCATACGCCGCCGAGGGTGCTCACGTCACCCTGGTGACCTGCACGCTCGGCGAGGAGGGCGAGATCATTCCGCCCGGCCTCGCTCATCTCGCGGCCGACCGCGAGGACGGTCTGGGTGCCCATCGCATCGGTGAACTGGCCGCCGCGATGCGGGAACTGGGCGTCACGGACCACCGCTTCCTCGGCGGCCCCGGGCGTTTCCGGGACTCCGGGATGATGGGCGTCGCGCAGAACCACCGCGAGGGGGCCTTCTGGAACACGGCGGTCGACACCGCGGCGGCGTACCTGGTCGAGGTGGTCCGCTCCGTGCGGCCGCAGGTCCTGGTGACGTACGACACCAACGGCGGCTACGGCCACCCCGACCACATCCAGGCGCACCGTGTCGCGATGCGCGCAGCCGCACTCGCGGCCGAGCCCGCCTTCCGGCCGGAGCTCGGCGAGGCGCACACGATCGCGAAGATCTACTGGAACCGGGTGCCGCGGTCGGTGGCCGAGGAGGGCTTCGCCGGGCTGCGGGCCGCCGGTGCCGCTTTCCCGGGGGTCGCGGACGTCGGCGATGTGCCGGGGGTCGTGGACGACGCCGTCGTCACCGCGGAGATCGACGGCACGGCGTACGCGGCCGCCAAGTCGGCCGCGATGCGCGCGCACGCCACCCAGATCGCGGTGGACGGGCCCTTCTTCGCGCTCTCCAACGACCTGGGGCAGCCGCTCCTCACGCGCGAGTACTACGAACTGGTGCGCGGCGCATCGGGGGCACCGGACGGCGAGCGCGAGACGGACCTCTTCGCGGGCATCGAAGCCGGCAGCACGGCGAGCGGCACAACGGGCAGTACGGGAGTGACCGAATGAGTATGAACCAGGGTCATCCGGGCATCGCGGCGCCGCTGAACCCCCGCCGTATCGCTGCCTACTTCGGACTCCTCGTCCTCGGCGCGCTGACCGGCCTCGCGGGCGCGCTCGTACAGGCGGGCTGGTTCCCCGGCGGCCTGGTGCTCGCGCTGCTGGGCACCGCGGCCGTCTTCTACGGCGGCCGGGTGGCGACCGGTACGGCGGTCGGGGTCGGCGCCCCCGCCGTCGGCTGGCTGGTCGCCGTCATGCTGCTGACCTCCACCCGCCCGGAGGGTGACTTCGTCTTCGGCGCGGGAACGGGGTCGTACGTCTTCCTGCTGGGCGGGATGGTGGCCGCTGTGATCTGTGCCACCGTGCGCAAAGTGCCGCAGCCGGGGCCGGATTCCGCCCGACCTGGCAAGTGATGTGCCGCTTCGCCCGGTGAACCGGACGCCGCCGCCGGGCTGTCGGAACATCGCATTCCGCTGGGTGTGGGGTGTCATCGCGCCGTGGCCAGTATGGTGGTGCGCGCCGCCGAACCTCCCGCACAAGTAAGAACGGGCGGCGGAGCCAACCGGGAGAACCTGCCTTGAGTCGTGAAACTGACAGTTCGTCCACCGGTCCCCAGGGGCGTGGCGGGGCCGCGTACCCCTCGGGCACGCCGCCGTACGGAACCCGCCAGTCTCCGGAGGAAGCCGCAGCGCCGGCCCCCGAGCCGCAGCCGGACGAGCCCAGGACCGAGACCACGCTGACGACGCGTATCCGGATCAACATCCCCGGCTCGCGGCCGATTCCACCGGTCGTCATGCGGACGCCGATGGGGGAGAGCGAACCCATCAACGGCGCCGGTGCCGGTGGTGCCGGCGGTGCCGGTGGCACCGACCAGGAGCGGACCGCGGCGATGCCGCTGCCGCCCGAGCCCGATCCGGAGCCGGAGGCCGACGAGCCGCCGGCCGGGCGGCCCACCAGCGACTGGTTCGCGCCGCGCAAGCCCGCCGCGCCGTCAGCGCCCTCCGGGGCCAACGGTGCGCTCGGAGCGCCGCGTTCCGGCACGCCGTCAGGGCCGCCCGCACCCGCCGCCCCGCGCGGGCCCGGTGCACAGGACGGCAGCGGCCCCCGCTCCGACCTGCCCTACTTCTCCGAGCCGCCGCAGCGGACCACCGGCACGTCCGCTCCCTCGGGTCCTCCCGGGGCACTCGGCTCGCTCGGGCCGCTCGGGGCCGGCGGGCTCGCCGGCCCCTCCGGGCCGACCACGGGGCCCATGACGGGCACCAGCCCGCTGACGCCGCCGCTCGGCGACGGCCCCTCCGCTCCCGGGGGCTCCGGGACGCCGCTGTCGGACGACACCGCCGTACTGACACCGCAGCAGCCCGCGCCGGAGTTCGGCAACGGCGGCCAGGGCGGTCCGCCGGCCGGCGGCAACGTCTCCGGCTCTACGCTCAGCAGTGGCGTCCCGGTGGCCCCGTCCGAGCGCCGTGCGCCGTTCCCGCCGGGCCCCGGCGGCGGCTCCGGCAGCGCTACGGGTCCCGGCCCGGACGGCCCCGGCGGCCCGCCGCGGCTCTCCGACGGCCCCTCGCCGTACAGCCCGTCCGCACACCCCGGCGTGGTCCCGGCCCCGGCGCCCGCGCCGGTCCGTCCGGCCGCACCGGCCAGGAAGGGCCGCTCGAAGCTCGGACTCATCGGTGTCGGCATCGTCGTGCTCGGCGGACTGGCGTACGGCGCGGGACTGCTGATGAACCACTCCGACGTACCCAAGGGCACCACCGTGCTCGGCGTCGACATCGGCGGCGGCACCCGCGACGAGGCCGTCAACAAGCTCGACAGCGCGCTCGGACAGCGGGTCAACGCCCCGATCCAGCTGAGCGTCGACGGCCGGAAGACCGAGCTCAGGCCCGCCACGGCCGGGCTCACCCTGGAGACCCAGGCCACCGTGCGCTCCGCCGCGGGCAGTGACTACAACCCCGTATCGGTGATCGGTTCGCTCTTCGGCGGCCGGCGCCAGGTCGAGCCGATCCTGCCGACCGACGAGGAGAAGCTCGGCGTCGCGCTCACCGATCTGGCGGGCACCTCCGGCTCGGCGTCCGACGGCACGATCAAGTTCGAGCCGGGCAAGGCCGTCCCCGTACCGGGCAAGGCGGGCAAGGCACTGGACGTCAACAAGTCGATGGTCGCCGTCCGGGACGCGTTCCGCGCGCAGGTCCAGACCGGGCAGCCGCACACCGTCCGGCTCCCCGTCGTCTCCAGGGAGCCGACGATCACCAAGACCGAGATCGACCGGGCCATGAAGGACTTCGCGCAGCCCGCGATGTCCGGTCTGATCACGATCAAGGCGGGCAACAAGGAGATCCAGTTCGGCCCGGAGAGGTCGCTCCCCAAGATCCTCTCCATGAAGCCCGTCAACGGCCGCCTCGAACAGGTCTACAACCGGACCGCGATCACCCAGCTCCTGGAAGGCGTCTTCGACGGCGTCATGATCACCAAGGGCGACGGGCAGAAGCACCAGGTCTCGGCGACGGACGTGGCGCAGGCCATGCAGAGCGCACTGCTCGGCAAGACGCCGGCGGAGCGCGTCGCCACGATCAACCTCGACCCGAGCTGACCGCGGCCGCAATCACGCCGCACCCGGCCCCCGCCGATCCCATCGGCGGGGGCCGCGTCATGCATCCGCCATGACATCTGTCATCGAGGATTCACGACAGGCGGCTCTGCCGCCGGGCACCCCTGCTGAGCGACGCTGTTCCCATGACGAAGACGACAGCACCGCCCACCACCGTGGCGAGCTTCGAGAACGTGAACAAGAGCTACGGCCAGGTGCAGGCCGTGGCCGGCCTCACACTCGATCTGCACCCCGGCGAGACCGTCGCGCTCCTCGGCCCCAACGGGGCGGGCAAGTCGTCGACGCTCGACCTCCTGCTCGGGCTGCGCAACGCCGACTCGGGCACCGTCCGGGTCTTCGGCACCACCCCCGAGCAGGCCATCAGGGACGGCCGCGTCGGCGCGATGCTGCAGAGCGGCGGACTGATGGAGGACGTCAAGGTCCGCGAGCTGGTCCAGCTGGCCTGCGATCTGCACCGCCACCCCCGCCCGGTCGCCGACGTGCTCGACCGCGCGGGTATCACCCAGATCGCCGACCGCATGGTCAACAAGCTCTCCGGCGGCCAGGAGCAGCGGGTCCGCTTCGCGCTGGCGACGGCCGGGGACAACGACCTGATCGTCCTCGACGAGCCGACCACCCGGATGGACGTCTCCGCGCGGCACGCCTTCTGGGCCACCATGCGCGAACAGGCCGACCAGGGCCGTACGGTCCTCTTCGCCACGCACTACCTGGAGGAGGCGGACGCCATCGCCGACCGGGTCCTGGTCCTCCACAAGGGCCGGCTGCTCGCCGACGGGACCGCGTCCGAGATCAAGGCCAAGGCCGGTGCCCGGCGGATCGCCTTCGACCTGGAGGGCGCCATCGACGAGGGCGCGCTGCGCGGTCTGCCGTTCCTGACCGCCTTCGACGTCTCCGGCCGCACGGTCCGTATCCAGTCGTCCGACGCCGACGCCACCGTCCACGCGCTGTACGGACTCGGTCTCTACCCCCGCAACCTCGAAGTCGCGGGCCTCGGCCTGGAGCAGGCCTTCGTCGCCATCACCGAGGCCGAGGAGGCCAAAGCAGCATGAGGACCCTGATCAAGCTCGAAATCACCCGGACGCTGCGGAACAAGAAGTTCATGTTCTTCTCGATCCTCTACCCCTCGATGCTCTACCTGATCATTTCGAGCGGGGCGTCCTCGTCGGACAAGGTGGGCGGCACCGGCCTCACCCTGCAGAACTTCTACGTGGTCGCCATGGCCTCCTTCGGCGCGCTCACCGCGGTCCTCATGGGCAACAGCGAGCGCATCGCCAAGGAGCGCGAGAAGGGCTGGGTGCGCCAGCTGCGCCTCACCTCGCTGCCGGGCCGCGGCTATGTCATCGCGAAGATCGGCAGTGCGGCCGTCGTGACGCTGCCCTGCATCGTCGTCGTCTTCATCGTGGCGGCGCTCGCCAAGAACGTACGGTTCGACGCCTGGCAGTGGCTCGCCCTGACCGGAGTCATCTGGGCCGGCAGCCTGGTCTTCGCCGCGCTCGGAGTCGCCATCGGGTACATCACCAGCGGTGACGCGGTCCGCCCGATCACGATGATCATCTACTTCGGCCTCTCCATCCTCGGCGGCCTCTGGCTGCCCACGACGGCCTTCCCGCAGTGGCTGCAGAACATCGCGGAGTGGCTGCCCACCCACGCGTACGCCGGTCTCGGCCAGTCCATCGAGCTGGGCAACGCCCCGCACATGAAGGACGTGGCCATCCTCTTCGTGTACTTCCTGATCTTCGCGGGCGGCGCCGCCTGGCTCTACCGGAAGGACACACTGAAGGCGTGAACCAGGAACGAGCGATCGGTATCGGAAGAGCGCCCCAGAACACCCGGGATGCCGCCAGGAAGATGCTCTGGATCGGCATCTGGCTGATCTTCCTGAGCACCCCGCTGAACGCCCTGCTCGACGGCCGCTACTCGGCTGCCGGGCAGGCGCTCGGCTGGACCGGGCTGATCGTCTTCGTCGGCCTGTACCTCGTCATGGTCTTCCGGAACACCAGCCGCACGCTCGCGCCGCCGGTGATCCACACCACCCTGGCCGCCCTCGGCGTCATCGCCATCGGGCTCAACCTCGCCCTCGGCTCCCCCTGGCTCGTGCTCTTCGTCTACGTGGCGGTGAACTGCGGCGCGGTCCTGTCGCTGCGCAGGGCGACCTGGGGCATCCTCGGGGCCACGGCGCTGATGTGCCTCCTCTCGCTCCGCGCCGACGATCCGCCGGGGCTCGTCGGGCCGCTGCTCGTCCCGGCCCTGCTCGGCGGATTCGCGATGACCGGGGTGCGGCAGCTGATCCGTACGACGGTCGAGCTGAAGGAGGCCCGCGCCACGGTCGCCCAGCTCGCCGCCAACGAGGAGCGGCTGCGCATGGCCCGCGACCTGCACGACCTCCTCGGCCACTCGCTGTCGCTGATCACCCTCAAGTCCGAGCTGGCAGGCCGGATGCTCCCGGACCACCCGGGGCAGGCGGCCGCCCAGGTCGCGGACATCGAGCAGGTCAGCAGAGAGGCGCTGACGGACGTCCGGGAAGCGGTCACCGGCTACCGCCGCCCCACCCTGCCCGGCGAGCTGGCGGGGGCCCGCACCGCCCTCGCCGCCGCGGGCATCACGGCGGACGTGCCCGCCGACGTGCCCGAGGACTGCCGTACCGGCGATCTGGACGAGGACCAGGAGGCCGCCCTGGCCTGGGCGCTGCGGGAGGGCATCACCAACGTCGTACGCCACAGCGCGGCCCGCCACTGCACGGTCACGCTCAGCTCCCGGCAGACCCTGGACGGCCGCCGCCTCGAACTCATGGTGCGTGACGACGGCAGAAACGCCGTGGCGGGCCCGCACGGCAACGGGCTCACCGGCCTGGCCGAGCGTCTCGCCACGGCGGGCGGCACGCTCGATACGCGGGCCGGTCCCGGCTTCACGCTCACCGCCCGGGTCCCCCTAGGATCCGGTGCATGATCAGGCTCTTGCTCGCCGAGGACCAGGCCATGGTCCGGGAGGCCCTGGCCGCGCTGCTCGGCCTGGAGCCGGACATCGAGGTCGTGGCCCAGGTGGCCCGCGGCGACGAGGTCCTGGCCGCCGCCCGGGCCCACGCCGTGGATGTCGCGCTGCTCGACATCGAGATGCCGGGCATGACCGGCATCGAGGCGGCGGCCCAGCTCCAGCGTGAACTGCCCGCGCTCAAGGTCGTCGTCCTGACGACCTTCGGCCGCCCCGGCTATCTGCGCCGGGCCATGGAGTCCGGCGCCCACGCCTTCCTGGTCAAGGACGCCCCCGCGTCCCAGCTGGCCTCCGCGGTACGGAAGGTCCTCGGCGGCGAGCGGGTCATCGACCCGACCCTGGCGGCCGCGGCGCTCTCGGACGGGGCGAACCCGCTGACGGACCGTGAGCGCGACGTGCTGCGCGCGGCGGCGGACGGCTCGACCAACGCGGAACTGGCGGCGGCGCTGCACCTGTCGCAGGGCACCGTCCGCAACTACCTCTCGACGGCGATCCAGAAACTGACCGCCCGCAACCGGGCCGAGGCGGTGCGGATCGCCCGCGAGAAGGGCTGGCTCTGAGGGGTCAGCGGGCCGGACCGCGCCGCTCGTACACCGTCACCCGCCGTCCGCGGACCTGCTTGTCGGCCACGGCCGTGAAGTACTTCTCCAGCACCGAGATCTTCATCCTGTCCCGCTCGGCCGTCACCGGTTTCGCCACCCCGGGTGTGTCGGTCACCAGGAGGATCCACCGCTGGACCAGCATCGCGGCACGTATCCGGCCCGGATCCGCCTCCAGGCCCTTCAGGGTCCCCGACTCCTCCGGGCCCTGCGCCAGAGCGATGTCCCGCAGTCCCGAAAAGGCGCTCGGGGAAACGGATTTGGTGTCCCGGCGTGCCGACGGGACGAAGAGCACCGCGTCCCCGGTCTCCTTGAGCCGCCGTATGTCCGACGCCACCGCCAGGACGTCGTCCACCCGGCTCGACGGGGACCGCTTGGCCAGCGACTGCGGCAGCAGCGCCACCATCGCGACGGCGATCACGGCGGGGAGGACCCACAGCGACGCTCGCGGGTGCCGGGGACGCAGTGCCTGCACCGCCGAGCCGATGCCCCTGCCGATCAGCAGCGCGAGCCCCAGCAGGCTGAACATTATGTACCGGTCCAGGAACAGCGGCTGGATCAGGGACAGCCCGACGAGGCCGATCTGCGGCACCGCCAGCAGCGGCAGTCCGACGGCGGTCACCGACAGTCCGCGCGCCCGGGGCCGGTCCAGAAGGGCGCCGGCCGCACCGATCACCAGCAGGACCGCCGGGCCTATCAGCATGTGCCAGGTCAGCGGCGGTATCCAGGACACCTGGACCGACTGGCGCCGACTGAAAAGGACCAGGGGCAGCACACCGGCCGTGGCAGCGGCGGCGGCGGTGATCCAGCGTTTCCACACTCCGTGGCGGGCCCGGCTCCAGACCAGAGTCGCCAGGTGCGCCGGGAGGATCATGAGCGAGAGCCAGTTCAGGAGCCCGCACATCAGGACGGTCCCGCCGTAGGCCGCCCAGTGCGCGGTCCTGCCCCGCCCCTGCAGCAGGATCACGAGCAGCGACGTGGATATCCCGGCCCCGGCCGCGACCAGCGCGTACGGCCGTCCCTCCTGGAGGTAGAACTGCACGGCCGGAAGCAGCCCGAGGGCCAGCCCACCGGCCAGGCCCGCCCACATTCCGGCCAGCCGGTGGCCGATACCTCCCACGCACGCCGCCGCCACCCCGGTGGCCAGCACCGAGGGCAACCGCAGGGTGGTGGTGCTGGCTCCGAAACACTCGAAGAGCGCGTGCATCAGCAGGTAGTAGCACCCGTGCACGACGTCCACGTTCCCCAGCATGTGCCATATCTCAGCCGTGGAGCGCTGGGCCACCTGCCAGGTCGCGGCCTCGTCCCGCCACACACTGTCCTGTCGGGACAGGCCCCACAGACCGAGGCAGAAGGTCCACATCATGGGTATTAACCAGACGAGAACGCGGTGGCGGGCCGTGCCGGCCGGGGATGACGAGGACGTCGTTCCGGCCCCCGGCGAACGGGGCGGCGAACACGGGGCGTGAGCAAGGGACATGGAGGAGGGCTTCCGGAGCGACTGTGACGCGGGTAAGGAGTGTCAGAGGCGCGAAGGCCACTCACCGCCCCGAATCGTATGCAGTCGCGGCATCTCCGTGCACAGCCCCTGCACAGGTAATTCCAGATTCCCGGTCCGAACCCGGTCCCGAGCCCGGTTCTGGGCCCGATCCCCGCGCCCCATCGCAACCCGATCCCGAGCCCGGACCCGGCCCGCTGTCCGGCGGTAGGGTCCGAAAAGCCCTGCTACGGGTGCATCCGTGCTCCCTTGAGCACCTTGTCCACCGCGTTGCGCGGTCCGTACACCGCCAGCCCCACCAGATCGAGCCGGTCGCGCCCGACCGCCCGGACCGCGGCCCGGTTGTCCCGGTCGTTGCCCGTACTGAACAGGTCGCGGGTGAAGACGGCCCGGGGGAGTGCGCGGGACAGCGCCCGGGAGTGCGCGGTGGTGAGCGTCTCGCCGGTGCCCTCGAAGACCAGCACGGGCTGCCGGAACATCGGCAGATAGGCGGTGCCGTCGGCGTCGGCGTACGGTCCGCCGATCACCTCGGGCACCGTGGCGCCGAGACCGCTGACCAGGAAGGCGGTGACGTTCAGCCGCTGCCAGGTCGCCAGGTCCTCGTGCAGCAGCACGGCGATCTTGGTGTCGAAGCGGACCGGTGCGCCGTCGCGGGCGCTGCCCGCCGGGCTGTCGTCGGCGTGGTCGGGAACGGCGTGGTCAGGAGCGCTGTGGCCGGGCGCGGTGGCGGTGGGGGCAGTCTCGGTTCTCATGCTCCGAGACTGCCGAGTGGTCCCGCGCACCGTCTTGTACGTTGTTTGCATGGTGTCTGAGCAGGAGGTCTCCGCCTGGCGACCGGCCGTCGCGGGTGTCGTGGAGGTCTTCCATGCCCACTTCACCGAGCACGCCTACCCGATGCACGTCCATGACGCCTGGACCCTGCTGATCGTCGACGACGGCGCGGTGCGCTACGACCTCGACCGTCATGAGCACGGCACCCCGCACGACACCGTCTCGCTGCTGCCTCCGCAGGTGCCCCACAACGGTTCGCCCGCCACCCCGCGCGGCTTCCGCAAGCGGGTGCTCTATCTGGACATGACACAGCTGGACGCCGGGTACATCGGCGCCGCAGTCGACCGTCCCGATCTGGTCGACCCGGTGCTGCGCAGCCGCGTCGGCCGGCTGCACACGGCCCTGGCCTCACCGGGCGACGAGCTGGAGGCGGAGAGCCGCCTGGCCCTGATCAGCGAGCGGCTGCGCGGGCATCTGCGCCCCGGCAGCGCGGCCGGACGCCCGGCCGAGGACGGCAGGTCCGTCGCGGACCGGCTGCGGGCGCTGCTCGACGAACGGCTGGTCCAGGGGGTGACGCTGCAGGAGGCCGCCGCGCAGGTGCACGCCCATCCCGCCCATCTGGTACGGGCGTTCAGCGCCGCCTTCGGTATCACCCCGCACCAGTACCTGACGTCCCGCCGGGTCGACCGGGCCCGTGGGCTGCTGCTCGAAGGGCAGCGGCCCGGCGAGGTGGCCGTGGCCACCGGGTTCTACGACCAGTCGCATCTGACGCGGCACTTCAAGCGCGTCGTGGGCATCGCGCCGGGCCGGTACGCCCGTACCGGACCGGCCCGGTGAGCGCACCCCTGACCGCCGATACACCCCTGACCGCCGATAGAACAACAGCCTTCAGCCGAGCGCGGGTCGAGCCGCACTCAGTTGAGCATCGCGCGCGCCGACCTCGCCCGTCCGCGTACCGTCTCGGCCGTTCCCGGGTCGACCGCGGCGACCACCTCCGCGTACTCCTCCATCTCCACCGCGCCGCGCACGAAGTCGCCCCGCTCGACCAGCAGCTGGGCGTGCTCGTAGCGCAGGCGTGCCGGGTGGGAGGGCAGCAGCAGAGAGAGTTCGACCGCCCAGAGCTGGACGTCCGTGCGCTCCGGGCGGGCCGCCGCCCAGGCGCGGATGTTGTTCAGGACCCGCAGGATGATCTCCAGCGGATCCGCCGGGGCGAGCATGGACGGGTCGAAGGGCGCACCGGTCGCTCCGGCGACCAGGGCGCCCGCGTCCTCGCCGCTCAGCAGCCGGCCGCCCCCGAAGGGATCGGCGAGCACCTGCTCGTCCGGCGGGCCCGACGGATCGCCGAAGCCGACGACGAAGTGGCCCGGCAGCGCCACCCCGTACACCGGGGCCCCGGCCCGCCGCGCGACCTCGGTCCAGACCACCGAGAGCAGGATCGGCAGTCCGCGCCTGCGCCGCAGCACCTCGTGCAGCAGTGAGGACTCCAGCCGCTGGTATTCGGCTGCGCCGCCCCTGAAGTCGTGCTGCACGCCGAGGAGTTCACCGAGTGCGGTGGCCCAGGCGCGGGTACCGGTCACGCCGTACGGCAGCAGGCCCGCCAGCCGGTCCAGTTCGATCTGGGCCCTGTCGATGCCGTCCTGGCCGAGTGAGGGATCGGCCTCCGTGCCCACCAGCAGGCACAGCAGGGCGAGATCGGGCCGCTCGGCGCGGGCCTCCTCGGCGAACTGCCGCCGCCAGTCGGTGGATTGCTCGTCCATATGAGTCTCGTACCCGCCTATGCCGTGGGGATGTGCGGCCGGTAGTAGTGGTACCGGTGGTGGGTCCGGAAGCCCATGCCCTCGTAGAGCGCACCGGCCCCGCCGTTGTTCTCCTCGACCTGGAGCCAGGCCGCCGACGCGCCCTCGTCGAGCGCCCGGCGGGCCAGCGCGGTCATGACCGCGGTCGCCAGCCCTTGGCGGCGGGCCGCAGGGTCGACCTCCACGGCCATGAACCCCGCCCACCGGCCGTCGGTCACACCGCGGCCGATCGCCACGGGGACCCCGTCAGACCCGGGGACCGAGGCGAACCAGGTCGAGGGGCCGCTGCTGAGCACTTTCAGAATGGCCGGATCCGGGGCACTGAAACGCTGGTAGCGGTTGAGCCAGGAGGTGTCGCAGGAACGGGAGAGCGTGACCCGGTCGACCGTCTCCTCCAGCGGGCGGGCCGGGTCGCCCAGCGGGGCCAGCGCCCCGGTCAGGACCCGCGTGCTCACCTCGCGGGTCCAGCCGCGCCCTTCGAGAGCGGCGGCGAGAGTCTCCTGGGTGGCCTCGGCCCCGCTGGAGAGCTGGAGACGGGCGGGCAGGCCGCGCTCCGCGTACCACGCGGTCACCTGGTCCAGTGCCTCGTCCAGCGGGCGGCCCGGATCGCCGAGCGGCAGTACGGAGTTGGCGCGGCGGGTGAAGCCGGCGGCGGCCCGCAGCTGCCAGTCGCCGAGCTGCTCGCTCTCCGCCGGCTGCCAGGCGCGTGCCATGGTCCGCGCGAGTTCGGGGAAGGTCGCCGACGGGCCCCGTCTGCGCGCGGGCGCCGGGGGCACGGTCTTCCCCGCGACGAGCGCCGATTCCGGGATCCGCACCGACACGCCCGACCGCGGTGTGATGGACAGCACACCCGCGTCCCATGATGTGAGAACACCCACCGTGTCGGTGAATTTCGAGCCTGGTGGGGCCTCATCGGTCAGCTGCCTGACTGATACCCGTTTGCCCACGTCAACAGGTGTAATTCGGACCTCGAGCCGTCCGCCGGTAGTGAATTCCACAGCTCTCTCCGCCCCTCCTGTTCGGATCGCGCCCAGGAACGGAGATACTAGGTGCGGGCATCGACGACGCCGCGCTCCCGCGCAGAGCAGCCCTACCGAGGAGGAACGACAGCGTGACTTACGTCATCGCGCAGCCTTGTGTCGACGTCAAGGACAAGGCGTGCATCGAGGAGTGCCCCGTCGACTGCATCTACGAGGGCTCCCGGTCCTTGTACATCCACCCGGACGAATGCGTCGACTGTGGTGCCTGTGAGCCGGTCTGTCCGGTGGAAGCGATCTTCTACGAGGACGACACCCCGGAGGAGTGGAAGGACTACTACAAGGCGAACGTCGAATACTTCGACGAGCTCGGCTCGCCCGGTGGCGCCTCCAAGCTCGGCCTGATCGAGCGCGACCACCCCTTCATTGCGGCGCTGCCTCCGCAGAACGGCTGATCCCGTAGCGACCCGGTCCCGTACGGCACTCTTCGCCGTACGGGACCGCGGCATTTCTTGTGAAGCTCCGTACGTACGAGAAAGTGAAGCCCGTGTCCGCACTCTCATCGCGTCTCCCCGCCTTCCCCTGGGACAAGCTGGAGCCGTACAAGGCGACGGCCACCGCCCATCCGGACGGCATCGTGGACCTCTCGGTCGGCACGCCGGTCGACCCGGTCCCCCCGATCGTGCGCGACGCGCTCGTCGCGGCTGCCGACTCGCCGGGGTATCCGACGGTGTGGGGGACCCCCGGGCTGCGCGACGCGATCAGCGGCTGGTGCGAGCGCAGGCTCGGCGCGCGCGAGGTGGCACACACCAACGTGCTGCCCGTCGTCGGCTCCAAGGAGCTGGTGGCCTGGCTGCCCACGCAGCTCGGCCTGGGGTCCGGTGACCGGGTGGCGTACCCGCGGCTCGCCTACCCGACGTACGAGGTGGGCGCGCGGCTCTGCGGCGCGGAGCCGGTCGTGTACGACGACCCGACGGAGCTGGACCCCGAGGGGCTCAGGCTGCTCTGGCTCAACTCGCCGTCGAACCCGACCGGCGAGGTCCTCGGCCGGGACGAGCTGGTCCGGATCGTCGCCTGGGCGCGGGAGCACGGCGTCCTCATCGCGAGCGACGAGTGCTACTTCGAGCTGGGCTGGGAGGCCGAGCCGGTCTCCGTGCTGCACCCGGATGTCTGCGGCGGTACGTACGAGGGCCTGATCGCCGTCCACTCGCTCTCCAAGCGCTCCAACCTGGCGGGCTACCGCGCCGCGTTCATCGCGGGCGACTCCGCCGTGCTCGGCGAGCTGCTGCAGATCCGCAAGCACGGCGGGATGATGACGGCCGCGCCCGTACAGGCCGCGGTGGTCGCCGCGCTCGGCGACGACGCCCACGTGACGGAGCAGCGGGAGCGGTACCTGGCCCGGCGCACCGCCCTGCGGACCGCACTGGAGGCGCGCGGCTTCCGGATCGAGCACAGCGAGGCCAGCCTCTACCTGTGGGCGACCCGCGACGAGCCGTGCTGGGACACCGTCGCCCACCTCGCCGAGCTGGGCATCCTGGTGGCGCCCGGTGACTTCTACGGGGTGGCGGGCGAGCGCTTCGTCCGGGTCGCGCTGACGGCCACGGACGAGCGGGTGGCCGCCGCGGTGAAGCGGCTGGGCGAGAAGTAGCCCGCCGGCGGTGCCGCGGTCCGCACGCGGAAGGGCCCCGGGGAGCGAACTCCCCGGGGCTCTCGCGCGCGTGCCGGACGGTGCCCTGACCGGCCGGATCGCCCGCCGGGTCTAGCGGCCGAGCGGCAGGCCGTTGACCGGCAGCTTGCCCGCGGACGGCAGGCCGCCGCCGACGCCCTGCGCGGTCCCGCCGACCAGGGTGCCGGCGCTGCCCGCGGTGTCGCCCGCGGCCTTCTGGGCGGCCGGGGCGGCGGTCTTGCCGACGGCGCCGACCGTCTTGCCCGCGGCCGGCACGGCCTTCTTGACGGCCTTGCTGCCGGCGTCACCGGCCATGCCGGTGGTCGTCCGGGCCGCGCTGTCGACGGAGTTGCCCAGGCCGGCGCCGTCGAGGGCGGTCACGCCGCCCAGGTTCGGGGTCTGCGGGAGTTCCGCGGCGCTTGCGACGCCGGCCGCACCGACCACGGGGGCCGCGCCCGCCGCGATCAGCAGCGCGGTACGGGCGATCCGACGGGTCAGGGAGAGGGACATGGTGCTCCTTGAGCGGGAGGGGACGTTGACTGTCCGGCGTTCGGACGCTGTGACAACCGCTCGGGGGGAGGGGGAAGTTGCGGTGCACCAAGGTAAAGACTGTGCAATGTGTCGCATTATCGGGTTCGGGTAAAAACGGACAAACGGTGGCGTGCGGAGAGGCCTGCTGAACCGTCACTTCCCTTGGCCCCCAAGGGGTCTCCGGAGGGAGGGCGAGCGTGCCCGGAGGGGGTCCGGAAGGCGTTCCCCGGCGGGCTGGGTGAACCGCTTCCGGGTGAGGGATCGCGTACCTGTACGGGTCGCTTCCGGCGCTATTTCATGACCGTGATGCGGACTTCCGCGGCGCCCTGGCCCGCCGCACCGCTTCGCCAGGTGTCCGTCCTGTGCCAGGGTGCCTGGTTCGTCCCCGCGGTCCACTCCCGGCCCGCGTAGGAGACCCGCTGGATGTGGAGCGCGGCCGAGTTCGCCACCGCCCAGTGCGCCAGCTCCCAGCCGCGCTGCTGTACGGATCCGGTACCGGGCGCCGCCGCCCCGACGGCCCGCGCCGCGGTCGTACGGACCGGCAGCCGGACCTCCGACGGCTGCGCCGACTTCCCGGTGGGCAGCACCCCGGCCCCGAAGGCCCGCTTCAGCGCCGCGCGCACCGCGGCCGGGTCCCCCGCCAGGCTGCTCTTCGTCGCCGCGCAGGAGAACGAAGCGGGATCCCGGCCGGTCAGCGCGGCCGAGAGCAGCTCGGCGTCCGGCTGGTGCTTCGCGTACGCCTGCGGGAAGCCGCTGCGCTGCACCTCCTGGGCGGCGACCGTCAGCGGCAGCCGCGAGTAGTCGGGGATCTTCGCGAGATGCTCGTAGAACTTCCCGGCCGCGTACACCGGGTCCATGACCTGCCGGGCCGTACCCCAGCCCTGCGAAGGACGCTGCTGGAAGAGGCCGAGCGAGTCCCGGTCGCCGTGATCGAGGTTGAGCAGCCCCGACTCCTGGAGCGCGGTCGCCAGCGCGATGGTCACCGCGTGCTCCGGCATCCCGCGCGAGGTTCCCACCGCGGAGATGGTCGCCGCGTTGACGGCCTGCTCGGGGCTCAGCCGGTACCTGCCCCCCTTGCTGGACTGTGCCGTGCAGCGCGGTCCGCTTCCGCCACCGCTGATGTACTGCACGAGGACATAGCCCGCCAGCGCCAGCAACACGGCGACGGCGGCCACGATCCGGAAGAAGCGGCCGCGGCGTGGCGCGGCAGTGGGCTGGGACACAGGGCACACCGTACTGGAGCCCGGGTTAGGGTCGGAGCCATGTCAGAGACCCCGCTTGACCTCACACTCGACGCCCCGGCCCTGACCGCACAGCTGGTCGACTTCCCGTCCGTGAGCGGTACCGAGAAGCCCCTCGCCGACGCGGTCGAGGAGGCGCTGAGGGCGCTGCCGCACCTGACCGTCGACCGGTTCGGCAACAACGTCGTCGCCCGGACGCACCTCGGCCGCGCCGAGCGGGTCGTGCTGGCCGGACACCTCGACACCGTGCCGATCGCGGACAACGTCCCGTCGCGGCTCGACGAGAACGGCGTCCTGTGGGGCTGCGGCAGCTGTGACATGAAGTCGGGCGTCGCCGTGCAGCTGCGGATCGCGGCGACCGTGCCCGAGCCCAACCGGGACCTCACCTTCGTCTTCTACGACAACGAAGAGGTCGCGGCCGAACTCAACGGCCTCAAGCACGTGTCCGAGGCGCACCCCGACTGGCTCACGGCGGACTTCGCCGTGCTGCTCGAATCCTCCGACGGTGAGGTCGAGGGCGGCTGTCAGGGCACGCTCCGGGTCATCCTGCGCACCAAGGGCGAGCGCTCCCACTCGGCGCGCGCCTGGATGGGGTCCAACGCGATCCACTCGGCCGCCCCGATCCTGGCGAAGCTGGCCGCGTACGAGCCGCGCAAGCCGGTGATCGACGGCCTGGAGTTCCACGAGGGCCTGAACGCCGTCCGGATCGAGGGCGGCGTGGCCAACAACGTCATCCCGGACGCCTGCACGGTGGTGGTCAACTTCCGTTACGCGCCCGACCGCAGCGAGGAACAGGCGCTGGCGTACGTCAAGGAGTTCTTCGCCGACTGCGACATCGAGGAGTTCGTCGTCGACGACCACACCGGCGGTGCGCTGCCCGGTCTCTCGCATCCGGCGGCGGCGGCCTTCATGGCGGCGGTCGGCGGCGAGGCCCGACCGAAGTTCGGCTGGACGGACGTGTCGCGCTTCAGCGCGCTCGGCGTGCCCGCGGTGAACTACGGACCGGGCAACCCGCTGCTCGCGCACAAGCGCGACGAGCGGGTCGAGATCACGCGGATCTCGCAGACCGAGGAACGACTCCGCTCCTGGCTGACGGCCTGAATTTCCTCATACGTCACATGTGCGGACCTAGGCTGTCGGAACACGTACAGCGGAGGGAGCACAACATGGGCAACCCTGAAGGAGCACCGGCGCCGGAGGAACAGCGGCTCGGCCCGGTGGTGCGCCGCCGGGACCAGGTTCAGCCCGGCACCACCGACCAGCGGCTGCTCGACACCACGGAGAAGGGCTCAGCGGACTGGCTGCACACCGACCCCTGGCGGGTCATGCGCATCCAGTCGGAGTTCGTGGAGGGCTTCGGCGCACTGGCCGAACTGCCCAGCGCGATCAGCGTGTTCGGGTCGGCCCGTACCAGGGCGGGTTCGCCGGAGTACGAGGCGGGAGTACGGATCGGACGCGCGCTGGTCGAAGCGGGCTTCGCGGTGATCACCGGCGGCGGCCCCGGCGCCATGGAGGCGGCGAACAGGGGCGCCAGGGAGGCCAACGGCGTCTCGGTCGGCCTCGGGATCGAGCTGCCCTTCGAGCAGGGCCTCAACCAGCACGTCGACATCGGGGTGAACTTCCGCTACTTCTTCGTCCGCAAGACGATGTTCGTGAAGTACGCGCAGGGCTTCGTGGTCCTGCCGGGCGGACTCGGCACCCTGGACGAGCTGTTCGAAGCGCTGACCCTGGTCCAGACGCGCAAGGTGACCCGGTTCCCGATCGTGCTCTTCGGCACGGAGTACTGGGGCGGCCTGGTCGACTGGCTGCGCGGCACGGTGGTGGCGCAGGGCAAGGCCTCGGAGCGCGATCTGCTGCTGTTCCACGTCACGGACGACGTGGACGAGGCGGTGGCCCTGGTGACCAAGGAGACGGGGCTGTAGGGCCCGCGGGCGAGGAGGGAGGGACTCGGCAAGGACAAGCCCCTCCCTCCGGTCACGCCAGACCCCGCCGGGCCACCGCGGGCGCCCGGTGGCCCGCGATCGTCGCGACCATGTCCAGCACCTGCCGGGTCTCGGCCACCTCGTGCACCCGGTACACCTGCGCCCCCAGCCATGCCGACACCGCCGTCGTGGCCAGCGTCCCGAGCAGCCGCTCCTTGACCGGCTTGTCGAGGGTCTCGCCCACGAAGTCCTTGTTGGACAGGGAGACCAGGACCGGCCACCCCGTCGTGGTCATCTCGCCCAGCCTGCGGGTCGCCTCCAGCGAGTGCCGGGTGTTCTTCCCGAAGTCGTGGCCGGGGTCGATCATGATCCCGTCGGGCCTGACGCCCAGCGCGACCGCCCGCTCCGCGAGGCCGACCGTGACCCGCAGGATGTCGTCCATGACGTCGTCGTACGTGACCCGGTGCGGCCGGGTGCGGGGTTCGGCGCCGCCCGCGTGCGTACAGACCAGACCCGCGCCGAACCGGGCGGCGACAGCCGCCAGTTCGGGATCGAACCCGCCCCACGCGTCATTGAGTACATCCGCGCCCGCCTCGCACACCGCCGCACCGACGTCCTGGCGCCAGGTGTCGACGCTGATCACCACATCGGGGTGGCGCCGCCGTACCTCGGCGACGAAACCGACCGTGCGCCGCGCCTCCTCCTCGGCCGTCACCTCCTCGCCGGGGCCCGCCTTGACCCCGCCGATGTCGATGATGGCCGCCCCCTCGGACACCGCCTGCTCCACGCGGGAGAGCGCGGGCTCGTCGCGGAAGGTCGCCCCCCGGTCGTAGAACGAGTCCGGGGTCCGGTTCACGATCGCCATGATCACCGGCTCGTGCGCGCCGAACTCGCGCCGTCCCAACCGCAGCATCCAACCTGCTCCTTCCACCCGCTGAGTTCACCCGCTGAGTCGCCTGCGACCCTAACCGCCAGGTGGGCATGGCACGATCGGACCCGCACGGTTCCGCTATCCGGGGAGAGGCCCACTCGTGTTCTGGTTCTTGCTGATCGCGATGGTCGTGGTGGTCGCCGCGGTCACCCTCGCGGTGATCGGCGGCGGTGACGGCGCCGTACTGTCCGAGGCATCCCCCGAACTGCCCGTCGATCCGCTGCCCGCCGCCCGCCCGGTCGGCCGCGCGGACATCGAGGCGCTGCGGCTGCCCATGGTGGTGCGCGGCTACCGGATGGCCGACGTGGACGACGTGCTGGGCAGGCTCGGAGCCGAACTGGCCGAGCGCGACGCGCGGATCGCCGAGCTGGAAGCGGCGCTCGCCGGGGCGCGGGCCGCGGCCGTCAACGACGACGGCCCCCGCCCGTGACCTCGGACGCCGTCCCCGGGGCGGACGGGAAGCTGCGCTGTCCGTGGGGGGTGTCCACCGAGGACTACGTCGAGTACCACGACACCGAGTGGGGCCGTCCGGTCCACGGCGACGACGCGCTGTACGAACGGCTCTGCCTGGAGGCGTTCCAGTCGGGGCTCTCCTGGATCACGATCCTGCGCCGCCGCGAGGGATTCCGTAAGGCCTACTCCGGGTTCGGCATCGCCGGGGTGGCCGCCTTCACCGACGCCGACCGGGACCGCCTGCTCGCCGACCCGGGGATCATCCGCAACCGCGCCAAGATCGACGCGACCCTCGCCAACGCCCGGGAGCTCGCGGGCTGGGCGCCCGGCGCGCTCTCCGCGCTGATCTGGTCGTACGCCCCGGATCCGGCCGCCCGCCCGGCGCCCCGCCGCCTCGCCGACATCCCCGCGGTCACCGCGGAGTCCACGGCGCTGGCCAGGGAGCTCAAGAAGCGCGGCCTGCGCTTTGTCGGCCCGACCACGGCCTACGCCCTGATGCAGGCGTGCGGTCTGGTCGACGACCACTTGGCGGACTGCTTCGCCAGGCGGACGCCCGCGGGCCGCTGACCCGCGCGGACGGGTCTCAGCGCCCCAGGTACCGCGGCTTCGTCTTGCCGACGAAGGCCTCCACCGCGATGAGGTGGTCCTCCGACGCGCCGGCGCGCGTCTGGAGTTCGTCCTCCTTCTCCAGCGCGTCGCGGAGCGGATGGCCCGCCCCGTAGGCGAGGGACTCCTTGATCGCCGCGTACGCGACCGTCGGGCCCTCGGCCAGTGCCCGGGCCACGGCCAGCGCCTCCGACGCGAGATCGGCCTCCGGTACGAGCTTGTTGGCGATGCCCAGGTCGTACGCCTCCTGCGCACCGAACGAGCGCGGGAACAGCAGCAGATCGGCCGCGCGGCTCTGGCCGATCAGCCGGGGCAGCGTCCAGGAGACGCCCGAGTCCGCGGTGAGCGCGACACCCGCGAACGACGTGGTGAATTTCGCGGTGTCGGCCACGACCCGGTAGTCGGCGGCGAGCGCGAACCCGAGGCCGGCTCCCGCGGCGACGCCGTTGACCCCGGCGACGACCGGCTTCGGCATCTCCGTGAGGGCCCGCACGATCGGGTTGTAGTGCTCCCGCACGGTGGACATGGTGCGCCCGGTGCCCGCCTCGCGGTCCGCCGTCAGCGAGGAGACGTGCTCCTTGAGGTCCTGCCCGACGCAGAAGGCACGCCCGGTGGCGGTGAGCAGGACGGCCCGTACGTCCGAGGCCGCCGCCGCGGTCTGGACCGCGTCGCGCAGGGCGGCCTTCGCCTCGGTGTTCATCGCGTTCATCGAGTCGGGACGGTTGATGGTGACCGTCGCGAGTCCGTCGGTCACCTCGTAGAGCACGGTGTCCGCCATGGGGCCCTCCACTGCTGGGTGTCGGCTGCTGATGGGTGCTGATTCGTCGTCCGCAGCTCAGCATGCCGGAGATCATCGGCGGCGAACATGTGACCTGCGTCAAACAATGCTGGTCAAGAATGGTGGACGAGGCGGCGCAGTATCGCAGGGGGAACGCCGAATTGAGTGGTTTTGAGGAAGTGCGTTGCGGAAGCGATGCAGACCGATGTTGGTCATCGGGTCCTGGGATGCGGGATAATGGCTGGGAAGCAATATGTTCGATGCCGGTGACACCTGGGTTGTCGGCTGCGATGAGCTGGTTTCAGGAAGGGGAACGAGCATGGCGGCCATGAAGCCGCGGACGGGCGACGGCCCGCTCGAGGTGACCAAGGAGGGGCGGGGCATCGTCATGCGCGTTCCGCTCGAAGGCGGCGGACGACTTGTTGTCGAGCTGACTCCGGACGAGGCCGATGCACTCGGCGACGCGCTGAAGAAGGTCGTCGGCTGACGCGGACGCCCCCCATTGTTCTCTCCACTGCCCCGGCTCCGGCCGGGGCAGTGGTGTTTCACAGCGGTGTTCAGCGGTAGCGGTGTTCAGCGGTGACGCCCGGCAGAGGTGTTCCGCGGGGCAGGCGGCTGTGCGCTCAGCCCAGACGTACGGCGCAGAGCAGCCCGTCACCGACCGGGAGGAGCGAGGGCAGCAGCTCCTGGCTCTCGCGCACGGTGCGCAGCAGGTCACGCAGGTGCAGCACTTCGGCGGGCTGTGCGGCGGAGTCGACCGTGCGGCCGTCCGCGAAGACCCCCTCGAAACACACCAGTCCGCCGGGCCGCAGCAGGCGCAACGATTCAGCGAGCACGTCCAGTGACTCCAGCCGGTCGCCGTCGCAGAACACGAGGTCGTACCCGCCGTCCGCGAGGCGCGGCAGTACGTCGAGGGCCCGGCCGGGGATGAAGCGCGACCGGTTCGCGGCGAAGCCGGCGGAGCGGAAGGCCTGACGGGCGAAGCCCTGGCGCTCGGGCTCCGGGTCGACGGTGGTCAGCACGCCGTCCGGCCGCATGCCCTGGAGCAGGTAGATGCCCGATACGCCGGTCCCCGTACCGATTTCGGCCACCGCTTTG
Organism: Streptomyces sp. NBC_01471; assembly: GCF_041438865.1. Lineage (NCBI taxonomy): Bacteria > Bacillati > Actinomycetota > Actinomycetes > Kitasatosporales > Streptomycetaceae > Streptomyces > Streptomyces sp. NBC_01471. The sequence goes on along the minus strand of NZ_CP109450.1, from coordinate 2,492,012 downwards.
GCGTCGGTGGTGGCGGCGAGCAGCCGCAGTGCCGCACCGGTGCCGGGCGAGACCGAGGGCAGGCCGGAGTCGCGGGCCCGGTCGCGGGCCCAGCGCAGGGCTTCGTCCTCGGCGACAAACGCGTCGGCGAAGGCCCAGCTCGTCTGCCGGTTGGCGGTAATGGCCCTCTCCTGTCCCCGTAGTTGGCGCACTCGTGACTGTATCCGCTGCGCCCGGGAACCCGCAGATGGGACCGGGCGTTGTAGGAGGGCAGGGGGGATGCGGATGTACGAGGATTCCGGCAATCAGTCTTATCCGGAGCTAACGGGCGAGGTGGCTATGGTAGGGGCTCTACTGGACACCACCAGAGCCGACAGGGGAGGTGCGGCTGCGCCTGTGGATCGGGGAGGAGTGCTGCGGCGCTTTCTCAGGTCGGCGGGTGAGCCGAAATCCGTGACCGACATTGCTGACAGCTCCAGCGCTGCTGACTCGGTACAGACCGCGACTTTCGCCTCAGACGCGGACGCGCAGACATGGACTCCGCCCTCGTGGGAGGAGATCGTCAGCACGCACAGCGGCCGGGTCTACCGGCTCGCCTACCGCCTGACCGGCAACCAGCATGACGCCGAGGACCTCACCCAGGAAGTCTTCGTCCGCGTCTTCCGCTCGCTGTCGACGTACACGCCGGGCACGTTCGAGGGCTGGCTGCACCGCATCACCACCAACCTCTTCCTGGACATGGTCCGCCGCAAGCAGCGGATCCGCTTCGACGCCCTCGGGGACGACGCGGCAGAGCGGCTGCCGAGCCGTGAGCCGTCACCGCAGCAGGTCTTCCACGACACGCACTTCGACGCGGACGTCCAGCAGGCGCTGGACACCCTGGCACCGGAGTTCCGTGCGGCAGTCGTCCTCTGTGACATCGAGGGGCTGTCGTACGAGGAGATCGCCGCGACGCTGGGCGTCAAGCTCGGCACCGTCCGCAGCAGGATCCACCGTGGCCGCTCCCACCTGCGCAAGGCACTCAAGCACCGTTCGCCCGAGGCCCGTCGCGCCGAGCAGCGCGCGCTGGCCGGGGTGGCACCCGGCCTGGATGGAGAGGATGGGACCGCGTGAGTGGATCCAGTCCGACCCCGGCCGAACAGCACCTCGGGGACCGGCTCGCCGCGCTGGTCGACGGTGAGCTGAAGCACGACGCCCGCGAGCGGGTCCTCGCGCACCTGGCCACCTGTGCGAAGTGCAAGACCGAGGCCGACGCGCAGCGCCGGCTGAAAAGCGTCTTCGCCGAGACCGCGCCCCCGCCGCCCTCCGAAGGGCTGCTCGCCCGCCTCCAGGGACTGCCCGCCGGGCCCGGCAGCGGCGAAGAGGGCCGGCGCGGACCGTTCGGCGGCCGCTTCGCCGACGAGTTCTTCGGGGCCGCCCGGTCGTCGGACGGGCGCCCGTCCGACGACCGGATCGACACCTTCGGCTATGTGCCCGCGGGACCGCACGCCACCACGATCCCGGACGGTGGCCCGGCCGGCGGATTTCGGATCCACCCCGTGGGCCGGAGCGATCAGGAGCGGTCGGCCTGGCGCGGCCGGCGATTCGCGTTCGCGGCCGCCAGCGCGGTCTCGCTGGCCGCCATCGCGCTGGGCGGCACGCTGCCGTTCGACGGCACGGGCGAATCCCCGGCGCACACCGACGGGCCGCCCAACAACGTGACGCCGATGAGCGTCACGGACCCCGTCGGCATCGGCGCGGATCCGCACCGGCGGCGCACCGGCGACGGCGCCCGGCTGAACCACGGCGGACGGCCCCCGGTCCTGCCCACCGCCTTCGGCGGGCGGCACGCGGCGGCCGCACCCGACGCCCGTGCGAGCAGGCAGTCGCTGTACTCGCTGACGACCCCGCTGGTCACTGTCTCGTCGCTGTCCGCCGTCCGTCCCCCGCTGGCCGCCAACCCGCCTGCCGAGCCCGCACAGCCGAGCCCGACGACCACGCCGCCACCGGTCCCGCTCGCCGCTCCGGACCCCTCGGGCCTGCCGACTTCCGCCCTGCACTGAGCGGGCTCCGCCCCTCTCTGGAAACCTGGCTGAATCCCTGACAGGCTGCCCGCCACAGGGCTCGCGGAGCACAGGGCACGCGGAGCGTGGGGCAGGTGCGGGGAGAGCATGGACGACGGGAGGCCCACCGGGCCGGACGCCAACGGGTGGAGCAGGCCCACCCCGCCACGTACGGCGGCCCGTCCCACACCGGAACCTCCCGCGCCGTTGAGCCCCGCGCCGTTGAGCCCCGAGCCGTTGAGCCCCGCGCCCGAAAATCCAGGGCCGCCGTCCCAGCCCCCCGAACCCCCGGCACCTGCGCGGACCCCGGCGAGCGGCACCCAGGCAGCGCACCTGACAGGTGAAGCCCCTGCCGGTCGTCCACGGGCCCTGCACGACCCCGACCCCTACGGCACCCCGCCCTGCGGTGGTCCGGGCCCCTGGGCCCCCGCACCGCCCGTCCAGCAGTCCCCCCAGTGGCTGCGATACGACCCGTGGGGCACGCCCCCGTCACCGCCTTCGCCGCCCGTCCGGGAGGCGATCGGGGAAAAGGGACACCGGCGTCGAGCGGTCGTGGTCATGGTGGTCGTCGCGCTGGTCACCGGTGTCATCGGTGGCGGCCTGGGCGCGTACTCCGTGCTGAACGGCTCGTTCTCGGACGTACGGCTCCCGCAGGCAGGCAGGGAGAGCCCCGCCCGCGCGCCGGGCACCGTGGCGGGGATCGCCGCGAGCGCGCTGCCCAGCGTGGTCACCCTGCATGTCAGGGGAGGCGACGAGGCGGACACCGGTACCGGTTTCGTCCTCGACCGCGAGGGGCGCATCCTCACCAACAACCACGTGGTCGAACCCGCTGGTTCCGCCGGCGACATCACCGTCACGTTCAGCGGCGGTGAGAGCGCCAAAGCCCGGGTCGTCGGCAGGGACAGCGGCTACGACCTGGCCGTGGTCCAGGTCACCGGGGTGTCCGGACTCACCCCGCTGCCGCTGGGCAACTCCGACAACGTGCAGGTCGGCGACCCGGTCGTCGCCATCGGCGCCCCCTTCGACCTCGCGGACACGGTGACCTCCGGCATCATCAGCGCCAAGGACCGCCCGATCACGTCCGGCGGCGGGAAGAACGACGGCAGCGACGTCAGCTATGTCGACGCGCTCCAGACCGACGCCCCGATCAACCCGGGCAACTCGGGCGGCCCGCTCGTCGACAGCAAGGCCCGGGTCATCGGCATCAACAGCGCCATCCGCGCCGCCGACGACAGCTCGGACACCGAGGGCGGCCAGGGCGGCCAGGGCGGCTCGATCGGGCTCGGGTTCGCCATCCCCATCAACCAGGCGAAGCGCGTCGCCGAGGAACTGATCAACAACGGCAGGGCCGCCCACCCCGTGATCGGTGTCACACTCGACATGAAGTACGCGGGCGACGGCGCCCGGGTGGCGGCCCGGGCGAACGACGGCGGCCCGGCCGTGGCACCGGGGGGCCCGGGGGCCGCCGCGGGCATCGAGCCGGGGGACATCGTCACAGGTGTGGACGGTGAACAGGTGCACAGCGCGCAGGATCTGATCGTCAGGATCCGGGCACACCGGCCGGGCGACAGACTCGCTCTCACCGTCCGCAGGGACGGCCGCGTCCGGCCTGTGACCTTGTCTCTTGGATCAGCCGACGGCACATGAAAGACCGGTGGAAGGTACCGTCCGGGCACCTTCGCCGGGTACCGTGGTCGGGGCCCGGACCACACCCCCGACCTGCGGGCCGCGGAGAACACCAGGAGCAAAAGTGTTCAATGACGTAGGCCCCCTCGAGATCGTGACGCTCGTGGTGCTCGCCGTGATTGTTTTCGGCCCGGACAAGCTGCCGAAGGTCATCCAGGACGTCACCCGCACGATCCGGAAGATCCGCGAGTTCTCCGAGAGCGCCAAGGAGGACATCCGCACCGAGCTCGGCCCCGAGTTCAAGGACTTCGAGTTCGAGGACCTGAACCCCAAGACGTTCGTGCGCAAGCAGCTCATGGACGGCAGTGACGAGCTGGGGCTCAAGGAGATCCGCAGCAGCTTCGATCTGAAGAAGGAGATCTCCGAGATCACCGACGTCGTGAACGGCAGGTCGAGCACCGCCGATGACGACACGGAGACCGCGGCCGAGATCGCCCCGGGTAGCGCCAATGGCTCATCGACAGGCCCGGACCTGTTGAAGAAGACCGGCCCTGACCTGCAGAAGAAGAGTGTGACGGTCGACACCGAAGAGCGTCCGCCGTTCGACGCCGACGCCACCTGAGTATTCTCCATCTGTCCGGCAGTGAGGGCGCCCGTGGGGGTGGGCCGCTTCGGACGCTGAGGATCGAGGAGGCGGCCGGCACATGGAGACGACGAGTCGGACAGGGACCCACACGGTCGACGACTATCTGAGGGCGCCCTTTTCCTGGTACGGACTGGACGAGGCGTTCACCGGCCCGCGGCGGCTGATGCAGGTGGGCGTCGCAGCGGACGGCACGGTCCAGCACGGCTCGCTGGGACACGGTGACGAGCCCGCTGTGAGACCGGACGCAGAACCTGAGAAGGAACACTTCGCCGCCGTGGTGACCATCGCGTCCAGCCCCGTGCGGCGCAGCGGAGACGGTACGGGCGTGCTGGAGGCCACCACGGTCTCCTCCGCGGCCTGGCTCGCGGGGTCCGGCCTGCTGGCGTGCACCTGGCCCGTGCAGCTGGACCACACCCTGCGTGACGACTGGCTGGACCAGCAGACCGAGGCCGCGTTCGAGCTCGCGGACGACCTGTCCGGCCCGGAGTGGTCGGAGCTGACGCTGCCGGTGGACGGCGTACCGACGCCGTTCTCCTACCGCGAGACGGAGTTCGGCTGGGTACTGGCCGGGGCCACCGAGACCGGGGTGCACCTCGGGGCGTACGGGCGCGGGATGAGTGCGTACGGGCTGGGCTTCGCCGTGGCCAAGGACATCACCGCGTACGTGTGACGACGCGACGCGGCGACAGCCGCGCCGTGCACCACAGCAGCACTCACCCCCGGGAGGCGGCCGCCGCGGCGGACCGCCCCCTGGGGGTGCCGTGTGTCGCTAGAACTTGTTGCGCGGGGTGACCCCGAGCGACATGCCCGCCAGACCGCGCTGACGGCTGCTCAGCTTGTCCGCGATGGCGCGCAGCGCGGTGCCCGCCGGGGAGCCCGGGTCGGTCAGTACGACGGGCTTGCCCTCGTCGCCGCCCTCGCGCAGCCGTACGTCGATCGGGATGGAGCCGAGCACCGGCACGGTCGCCCCGGTGGTCTTCGTCAGGCCCTCGGCGACCTTCTGCCCGCCGCCCGTACCGAAGACGTCGACCATCTCGTCGCAGTGCGGGCAGGGCAGGCCCGACATGTTCTCGACGACACCGACGATCTTCTGGTGCGTCTGCACGGCGATGGAGCCGGCCCGCTCGGCCACCTCGGCCGCGGCCTGCTGCGGGGTGGTGACCACCAGGATCTCGGCGTTCGGCACCAGCTGCGCCACCGAGATCGCGATGTCGCCGGTCCCCGGCGGCAGGTCCAGCAGGAGCACGTCGAGGTCGCCCCAGTAGACGTCCGCCAGGAACTGCTGGAGTGCGCGGTGCAGCATCGGGCCGCGCCACACCACCGGGGCGTTGCCCGGGGTGAACATGCCGATCGAGATGACCTTCACGCCGTGCGCCGACGGCGGCATGATCATGTTCTCGACCTGGGTGGGGTGACCGTACGCGCCGAGCATCCGCGGCACGCTGTGCCCGTAGATGTCCGCGTCGACCACGCCGACCTTCAGCCCGTCGGCGGCCAGCGCGGCGGCCAGGTTGACCGTCACCGACGACTTGCCGACGCCGCCCTTCCCGGACGCGACCGCGTACACCCGGGTCAGCGAGCCGGGCTTGGCGAAGGGCACCTCGCGCTCGGCGTTGCCCCCGCGCAGCGAGGTCGCGAGCTCCTTGCGCTGCTCGTCGCTCATCACGTCCAGCTCGACGCTGACCGCTGTCACCCCCTCGACGCGGGCGACCGCGTCGGTGACGTTGGTGGTGATGGTCTCGCGCATCGGGCAGCCGGAGACGGTGAGGTAGACCGTGACAGCGACCGCCCCGTCCGCTCCGATGTCGACCGATTTGACCATGCCGAGTTCGGTGATCGGACGGTGGATCTCGGGGTCGTTCACTGTCGCCAGTGCTTCACGCACCGCGTCTTCCATAGCCATGCGTCGATGGTACGGCGCCCACGGCGGGGCCGGGAAAGAGCGGTCAGCGGTCGGCTTCGTCACTTTCTCGCGGGAATACCTGCCGCCGCTCCGCCATGTCCTTCACCAGGTCCTGGAGTTCGGACCGGATCCAGTCACGGGTGGCGACCTCGCCGAGGCCCATCCGGAGCGCGGCGATCTCCCGGGTGAGGTACTCGGTGTCGGCGATGGAGCGTTCGTTCTGGTGGCGGTCCTGTTCGAGATTGACCCGGTCCCGGTCGTCCTGGCGGTTCTGCGCGAGGAGGATCAGCGGGGCCGCGTACGAGGCCTGGAGCGAGAGCACCAGGGTCAGGAAGATGAAGGGGAACGGGTCGAAGCGCAGCGCGTGCGGGGCCCAGGTGTTCCACACCACCCAGATGACGATGACGACCGTCATCCAGACGATGAACCGCCCGGTCCCCAGGAACCGCGCGACCCGCTCCGATGTCCGCCCGAAGGACTCCGGGTCGTACTCCGGCAGCCAGCGCCGCTTCGGCGCGAGCGGCTGGTCGAGACGGCCCCGGGACGTCGGCTCAGCGGTCATCGGCGGCCTCCGCCGGGTGCTCGTCCGGGCCGGCCCGGCCCTCGTCCTCATCGGGCCGGCCGTCGTCGGCCTGCCGGTCGTCGGGCACACCGGACTCCTGGTGGAAGTCGGTCTCGCGCCAGTCGCTCGGCAGCAGGTGGTCGAGCACGTCGTCGACGGTGACCACCCCGAGCAGCGAGCCGCTCGCGTCCACGACGGGCGCCGCGAGCAGGTTGTACGCGGCGAGATAGCTGGTCAGCACCGGCAGCGTGGCCTGCGGCGGCAGCGGCGGGAGGTCGCTGTCCACGATCGCGCCGACCAGCGTGAACGGCGGATCGCGCAGCAGCCGCTGGAAGTGCACCGCGCCCAGGTACTTCCCGGTCGGCGTCTCGTCCGGCGGCCTGCACACGTACACCTGCGCGGCCAGCGCGGGGGAGAGGTCCTCCTTGCGTACGCGGGCCAGCGCGTCGGCGATCGTCGCGTCCGGGCGCAGCACGATCGGCTCGGTCGTCATCAGCCCGCCCGCGGTCCGCTCCTCGTAGGAGAGCAGCCGCCGCACATCGGCCGCGTCGTCCGGCCGCATCAGGGTCAGCAGCCGCTCCTTGTCCTCCTCGGGCAGCTCGCTCAGCAGGTCGGCCGCGTCGTCCGGGTCCATCGCCTCCAGGACGTCGGCCGCGCGCTCCTCCTGGAGCTTGCCGAGGATCTCCACCTGGTCGTCCTCGGGCAGTTCCTCCAGCACGTCGGCGAGCCGGTCGTCGTCGAGGGCGGCGGCCACCTCCGCCCGGCGCTTGGGCGACAGATGGTGCATCACATTGGCGAGGTCGGCCGGGCGCAGCTCCTCGAAGGTGGCGACCAGGCTCTCCGCGCCCTGCCCCTCCTCCTCCAGCGAGAAACCGGTGACCCCCGACCACTCGACCGTCAGCGTCTCGCCCTTGCGCCGCAGCGCGCCGCCCTTCCCCTTCCGTACGAAGACCTTGTCGATCTCCCAGTCACGGCGGGCCGGCAGCTGCTGGACGGACACGTCGAGGACGGTCACCTGCTCGTCCGTCCCGGTCAGCCGCACCCGCCGGTCGAGCAGCTCGCCGAGGACCAGCCGCTCGGTGGGGCGCTGTTCGAAGCGGCGCACATTGACCACTCCGGTGGTGATGACCTGTCCCGACTCGATACCGGTGACCCGGGTCATGGGCAGGAAGATCCGGCGGCGGCCGACCACCTCGACGACCAGCCCGAGCAGCCGGGGCGGGCGGGTCCCGACCCGCAGCATCGCGACGAGGTCGCGGACCCGGCCCACCTGGTCGCCGTTCGGGTCGAACACGGAGACTCCGGCGAGGTGCGAGACGAAGATCCGGGGGACGCCTGCCGCCATCCGCGCCTCCTCTTCGTACGCTCCGTACGGCGCCCGTTTCGTGCTGTTGCGGCGCCTTGTTCGGGCTTCACGTTAGCCCGTCCCGTTCCGTGCCGCCCCGGCAGCGGGTCCGGATGGCTCTCCGCCTGCCGTGCGGGCGACACGGGTACGCTGCGGTCTCCTGGTGAGGACACTCGTATGAGAGGCAGTGCGTACGTGGCTGCATTTCCCCTGGCCGCCCGGGCCCGCAGGGCAGGACTCGCGGGCGCACTGTGCGCCGCTCTGGCGGTGTCGCTCGCGGCCTGCGGCGGCGACCCCGACGCGGGGACCAACGGCGTCGCCAAGCTCTCCGCGAAGGAGATCGAGACAAAGGCGCGCGCGGCGGCGGACGCGGCCAAGGCGGTGACCCTCGCCGGCACGCTGATCGGCAAGGGCGGCTCGTACCAGCTGGACATGCGCCTCAACGCGGACGGCGGCACCGGCTCCGTCACCTCGAAGAGCAGTACGTTCGCGCTGCTGCGGATCGGCGACGCGCTCTATGTGAAGGCCGGGGCGGGCTTCTGGAAGCAGGCCGACAGCAAGGACGGGGCCGGTGCCGCCGGCAAGCTCGACGACAAGTACGTCAAGGTGCCCAAGAGCGACCCGGCATACGACCAGTTCCGCGGGTTCACCGACATGCACGCGCTGCTCGACGGGCTGCTGGGGCTGCACGGCTCACTGGGCAAGGGGGACCGGACCAAGGTCGGCGGCGTCCCGGCGATCCAGGTCACCGGCGGAGACGGGCAGGGCGGCAGCCTCGACGTGTCGCTGAAGGGGACCCCGTATCCGCTGCGGTTCGAACGGGCGGGCGGCGCGGGCACGCTCCAGCTGACGGAGTGGAACAGCAACGTCACGCTGGTGCCGCCGGGCAAGGGTGACACCGTGGACTACGGGCACCAGCTGCCCACGTCATAGCCCCGGGCCCCGCTCACCGGCGGCGCTTGCGCCTGAGCAGCAGCTTCGGGAGGCCCGCCGGGATCTCCTCACGGGTCGTCGCCGGTGTCGGCAGGGGGACGGCGGCGAGTGATCCGTCCGGCAGCTCCGTGCTCGCCTCGCGCGGCACGAGCCGCAGCACCCGGCACTCCCGCGCCCAGCGCTCCACCATCGCCTCGCCGTCCGGGGCGTTCAGCCGCTTGCCCCTGAGCTCGGCGACGGCCGCCTCCCACGCCTCCGAGCGGGGCGTGAGCTCCGCCGTCACCGCGGTCCAGGCGACCAGCCGGCCGCCCTTGTCCTTGCTGCGCACCGTGACCTCGGCCGCCGCGCCGTCGGCCAGCCCCGGCAGCGGCTGCTCCCCGGGGCCGTCCCCGACGAGCAGCGCGGCGCCGTCGTGCCAGACGTGCCAGAGCGCCCGCACCGGGCCGGTGCCCCGCACCCAGATGAGGCCGGACTTCTTCGTGGCCTCCTCGACGAGGGCCCGGTCGAGCAAGGTCTGTGTCATGCGCCCAGGGTAAGGGCCGCCCCGCGCCGGTATCCGGGCGCCGGCCTTCAGAGCCAGCCGTTCCGCTTCAGGGTGCGGTGGATGCCCACACACAGGGCCAGGATCCCCACCATCACCATGGGGTAGCCGTACCGCCAGTGGAGCTCCGGCATGTGCTCGAAGTTCATGCCGTACACGCCCGTGATCATCGTGGGTACGGCGATGATGGCCGCCCACGCGGTGATCTTGCGCATGTCCTCGTTCTGGGCGACCGTCGCCTGCGCCAGGTTCGCCTGGAGGATCGAGTTCAGCAGGTCGTCGAAGCCGACGACCTGCTCCTGGACCCGCGCCAGGTGGTCGGCCACATCGCGGAAGTACTTCTGGATGTCCGGGTCGACCAGCCGCATCGGCCGCTCGCTGAGCTGCTGCATCGGGCGCAGCAGTGGCGAGACGGCCCGCTTGAACTCCAGCACCTCACGCTTCAGCTGGTAGATGCGACCCGCGTCGGTGCCGCGCGACGTCCCCTTCGCGGGCTCGGAGAAGACATCGATCTCGACCTCGTCGATGTCGTCCTGAACGGCGGACGCGACCGCCAGATAGCCGTCGACCACCTGGTCGGCGATGGCGTGCAGGACGGCGGACGGGCCCTTGGCGAGCAGCTCCGCGTCCTCCTGGAGCCGGTGGCGCAGGGCGCGCAGCGAGCCCTGGCCGCCGTGCCGGACGGTGATGACGAAGTCCCGTCCGGTGAAGCACATCACCTCGCCGGTCTCGACCACCTCGCTGGTGGAGGTGAGTTCGGCGTGCTCGACGTAGTGGATGGTCTTGAAGACGGTGAAGAGGGTGTCGTCGTACCGTTCCAGCTTCGGCCGCTGGTGTGCGTGCACCGCGTCCTCGACCGCGAGCGGGTGCAGCCCGAACTCGGCCGCGATACCGGAGAATTCCTCCTCGGTCGGCTCATGGAGCCCGATCCAGGTGAAACCGCCGGACTCGTCGGCGCGCTTCAGTGCCTCGCGCGGCGTCAGGCACTTCTTGCCCGCTTCACGTACGCCGTCCCGGTAGACCGCGCAGTCCACGACCGCGCTGCTGGCCGAAGGGTCGCGGGTGGGGTCGTAATTGCTGTGCGCGGAGCTGCTCTTGCGCAGGGAGGGACGGACCGCTGCGCGCAGGTCACGGATCATCGACATGGCGGGGCTCCTTCACGGAGAGGCCGTCGGCGGGGCGTGGCACTGCCCGGAATGGGGGCGTATCGAGGTGTTGGTCTCATACGTCCGCAAAGCGGGCGGAACCGCGGCGTCGCGGTGACGGCGTTCGCTACAGACACGGATCAGACAGAAGCGAGGTGCTCTTCCGGCGTGCGAAATGCCATGAGACTCAGGAGGTTTCCCGGTGTGGCGGCCGGGTATGCAGGGTCTCGGGTCACAGAGAACGCGTAAAACGCGCGGAAGAGCGGCTTGTACTGCACGGTCGACTCGGATCTCGATCCATCGCAGTCCCACCTCCTCCGGCCGGTCCCCCGTGGGGGACAATGATGCTGCCCTGACCAGCGGCCAAGACTATCAGCCGGCTGAAGCGTCAAGCCCCCACTTTGCCTGTTCGATACGCGCTCTATGCTCGGGCCCATGGCAGATGTTCTCGCTCTGGTCGAAGCCCGGCTGCGCTCAGCGCTGGGTGAGCCGGACGCCCGCGCGGCCGTGACGTTCCTCGGCACGGACCGGATCGAGGTGCTGCGCTTCGTGGATGCCCGGGATCCGTCCGTCGTCCGCTACGCCACGCTCGGGATGTCCGCGTACCCGATGTCCGACCCCACGGCCACCCTCGCCGACCCGGTGCAGGGGCCGCGTGCGGAGCTGGTCCTCTCGGTGCGCGCCGGGCTCGCCGACACCGACAAGGTGCTCCGCCCGCTCGCCGTACTGGCCGCGTCACCCCAGGTCGAAGGGGTCATCGTGGCCCCGGGCGCCTCGCTCGACCTCGGTGAACCGCTGTGGGGCGGTGCTCCGTTCAGCTCGGTGCTGGTGGCCGAGCCCGGCGGGCTCGTCGAGGACCTGGAGCTGGACGCGCCGCTGGACCCGGTCCGCTTCCTGCCCCTGCTGCCGATGACGGACAACGAGGCGGCGTGGAAGCGGGTGCACGGGGCCGGGGAACTCCAGGAGCGCTGGCTGGCACGCGGTACGGACCTGCGCGATCCGCTGCGCAGGTCCGTACCGCTGGACTGATCCGGCGGATCGGGCCCAGTAGGTCCGTCCGATGTCGTCCGGTCCACGGTCCACGGTCCGCTGTTCGATGCCGTCCGGTCCGGTCCGGCAGTCCGTCCGGTTCAGTTCACGAAGGCGGACACGCCGTCCTCGGTCGCGTGGGCCGGTTCCAGCTCCTCCGCCTCGTGGGTGAGCGCCGCCCGCCGTACCCACACGACCAGCGCACCGACCACCGCGGCTGCCGCGGCCACCACGAAGGGGATGTGGATGTCGGTCCAGCTCTCGATGTGCGGGGCGAGGAAGGGCGCCGCGGCCGCGGCGAACCAGCGGACGAAGTTGTAGCCCGCACTCGCGACCGGGCGGGGCGCGTCCGAGACGCCGAGCGCCAGCTCCGTGTAGACGGTGTTGTTGAGGCCGATGAAGGCACCGGACAGGATCGTGCAGACGATGGCCGTCGTGTGGCTGCCGTAGCCGAGTACCACCAGGTCGGCGGCGAGCAGCACCAGTGAGGCGCCCAGCACCTTGAGGGTGCCGAAGCGCTTCTGGAGCCGGGGCGCCACGAGCACGGAGAACACCGCGAGCAGCAGGCCCCAGCCGAAGAAGACCGCTCCCGACTTGTACGGGGTCATGTTCAGCACGAACGGCGTGAAGGCCAGCACCGTGAAGAACGCGTAGTTGTAGAAGAAGGCCGATCCCGCCACCGAGGCCAGCCCGCCGTGGCCGAGCGCCCTGATGGGGTCGAGCAGCGAGGTCTTCCTGGCCGGCTTGGGCTGTTCCTTGAGCAGGAACGAGATACAGATGAAGCCGATGGCCATGAGGGCCGCGGTGCCGAAGAACGGGTAGCGCCAGCTGGCGTTGCCGAGCAGCGCGCCGACCAGTGGTCCGCAGGCCATCCCGAGGCCGAGCGCGGACTCGTACAGCAGGATCGCGGCGGCGCTGCCGCCCGCCGCGGCGCCGACGATGACAGCGAGCGCGGTGGAGACGAAGAGCGCGTTGCCCAGCCCCCAGCCGGCCCGGAATCCGACCAGTTCACCGACGGAGCCCGAGGTGCCCGAGAGGGCGGCGAAGACCACGACCAGGGCGAGTCCGGCCAGCAGGGTCTTCTTGCCGCCGATCCGGCTGGAGACCCAGCCGGTGACCAGCATCGCGACGGCGGTGATCAGGAAGTAGGAGGTGAAGAGCAGCGAGACCTGGCTCGGTGTCGCCTGCAGGCCCTTGGCGATGGACGGCAGGATCGGGTCGACGAGCCCGATCCCCATGAAGGCCACGACCGAAGCACCCGCCGTGGCCCAGACGGCCATCGGCTGGCGCAGGATGCTGCCGGCCCCTTCGTCGAACGGATCCTTTCCTGGCATGGGACGCCCTCACTCTCGGTTGGACCCTGGCGCTCGATCACCGCACCAGGTCGTTGCGTTATACACACAATAAGTTAGTGAGGCTAATAAGTGCAACATGCATCTAGTTTTGGGCGGACGGACGGCGGGACGGGCGGCGGACGGGTGATCGTCGCTTGACGTGGTGACGGCCGGGGAGGACCGTTGGGAGGTATGAGGGGCGAACCCAGTTGCCCGAAGTGTGGCGGCCGGGTCAGGGCACCCGGCCTCTTCGCCGACGCGTGGCAGTGTGACGCGCACGGCGTGATCCATCCGCTGCAGCCTGCGGTCCCGCCCAGCGTCGAGGCGCTGGAGGTGGTCGCCCACCGCGCGCGGGTGCCCGTCTGGATGCCGTGGCCGCTCCCTGTCGGCTGGCTCTTCACCGGGGTGGTCAGCGCGGGCGACGACCGCAGCGGAGGCCGCGCCACCGCCGTCGCCTGCTCGGGGCCCGGCCCGCTCGAAGGCCCGGGGGAGCTGCTGCTGGTGGCCGAGGAGCTGGGCGTCGGACTGGGCGCGCGGTACGCGGGCATCGAGGGCCCCGACCCCGGCCGGTACATCGACGTCGGCAAACCCCCGCAGGCCAAGGTGCTCGCCGCGGGCCGCCCCACTCCGCTCTGGCGCATCGAGTCCCCGGGCGACCGCGCGGTCTTCGCGGGCGAGGCGCGCGGGCTCTGGCTGTGGGCCATTCTCTGGCCCGAGCAGTCGGGGCTGCTGATGTACGACGAGCTGGTCCTGACGGACCTGCGGGACGTGGGCACGGAAGTGGAACTGCTGCCGTGCGGGGCGCTCTCGCCGCGCATCCTGGGCTGAGCCGCTTCCCGGGCCGAGCCGCACACGCTGGGCCGACGTGCTTGCTGGGCCGCGCCCCGTCGGTGAGCCCGTCCTTCACGGCGCGCAGGCCGGCGGTGCGATGCGGTGACGAGGTGAGGCGCCGCGGCCGGCTGGGGAGGACACCGCGCCGCCGACCAGGACCCGGGCCGGGGACCTCCGTACGCCGGTTACCCTTGAACGTCCCCCCATGGACGGTCCCCCCCCTACGTCCCCGAGCCCCGGAGTCCCGCGTCGTGCGCATCGATCTGCACACCCACTCCACGGCCTCGGACGGTACGGACACCCCGGCCGAGCTGATGCGCAACGCGTCCGCCGCCGGACTCGACGTCATCGCCCTCACCGACCACGACTCGACCCGCGGCCACGCCGAGGCCCGCGCGGCGCTGCCCGCGGGGCTGACCCTCGTCACGGGCGCCGAACTCTCCTGCCGTCTCGGCGGCACCGGGGAGAGCGACGGCGTCGGCCTGCACATGCTCGCGTACCTCTTCGACCCCGACGAGCCGGAGTTCCTGCGCGAGCGCGAACTCGTACGGGACGACCGTGTCCCGCGGGCCCGCACCATGGTCCGCAAACTCCAGGAGCTGGGCGTCCCGATCACCTGGGAGCAGGTGGCGCGCATCGCGGGTGACGCCTCGCTGGGCCGGCCGCACATCGCCGCCGCCCTGGTGGACCTGGGGGTCGTGGAGACCGTCTCCGACGCCTTCACCGCCGAGTGGCTGGCCGACGGCGGACGCGCGTACGCCGGGAAGCACGAACTCGACCCCTTCACCGCGATCCGGCTGGTCAAGCAGGCCGGCGGTGTCACCGTCCTCGCCCACCCGCAGGCCGTCAAGCGGGGCAGGGTGGTGCCCGAGCCGGCGATAGCGGATCTGGCCGACTGCGGCCTCGACGGCATCGAGGTCGACCACATGGACCACGACGAACCCACCCGCGCCAGGCTGCGCGGGCTCGCGGCCGACCTGGGGCTGCTGGTCACGGGCTCCAGCGACTATCACGGGAGCCGGAAATTCGTGGACCTCGGGGCGTGTACGACGCATCCCGAGATCTACGGCGAGATCACCCGGCGCGCGACCGGGGCGTTCCCGGTGCCGGGCGCCGGCGGACACTCCGCCTAGGTCCTGTCCGGCCGACAGGACCCGGCACCGCGCCGCCCGCCGCCGGACCGTATGCGGGTCCGGTGCCCGGTGCCGCCTGCCCGCTCCCGTTCTGTCACCTTCCGGTGTGCCGCGTTCCGGCGGCGCCCCCTCCGGTGCCACTCCGTACCGGCCCGTGTCCGCGCTCCGGTGCCACCTTCCCCGCTCAATCTCTCCACGCAAGCAAGGCCCTCACTGTGTTCGACGTCGCCGTTTTCGGATCCCTCTTTGTCACGCTTTTCGTGATCATGGACCCCCCTGGGATCACCCCGATCTTCCTCGCCCTCACCGCGGGCCGTCCCGCCAAGGTCCAGCGCCGGATGGCCGGTCAAGCGGTGGCGGTGGCCCTCGGGGTGATCACCGTCTTCGGCCTGCTGGGCCAGCAGATCCTGGACTACCTGCATGTCTCCGTACCGGCGCTGATGATCGCCGGCGGGCTGCTCCTGCTGCTCATCGCGCTCGATCTGCTCACGGGCAAGACCGACGAGCCGACGCAGACGAAGGACGTCAACGTGGCCCTCGTGCCGCTGGGCATGCCGCTGCTGGCGGGGCCCGGTGCGATCGTCTCGGTGATCCTGGCGGTGCAGCACGCGTCCACCGCGACGCAGCAGGTGTCGGTGTGGGCCGCGATCGTCGCCATGCACGTGGTGCTCTGGGTGACCATGCGGTACTCGCTGCTGATCATCCGGGTCATCAAGGACGGCGGTGTGGTGCTCGTGACCCGGCTCGCCGGAATGATGCTGTCCGCGATCGCGGTGCAGCAGATCATCAACGGCGTCACCCAGGTCATCAGGGCCGGCTGAGCGCTCCCGCCGGTCGGACAGGGCCTGGTGGCCGGAACGCACAGCGCCCCCGTGCATCTGCACGGGGGCGCTACCTCTGGAAAATCTTCCGGTGTTACGAGGCCGACGATTCGGCCGGGCGGATGTAGATGCGCTGGCCGATTGCGGCGGCCTGCTGCACGATCCGGTTGACGGAGGCGGCGTCTACGACGGTGCTGTCCATGGCGGAGCCATCCACATCATCGAGTCGCATGATTTCGAAGCGCAAGGCTTCTCCCTTCGTCTGATCCTCCTGCTAGGAGAACTACTGGTGCGGGCTCCATCAGTCTCGTCCCGCGCTGAGTCCGGACGGTTGCCCGTCCGTTAAGAGGTGATTGCGTGATTAGCGTGCAACACGTTCCGTAGGTGACAACGAGTTGCTTCCGGCAAACATTCCCTACGCTAAATAAATTTTTCGCGAGCCTAACGACCGATGGGTCGGGCCGCAGGTTGTGCTCACTCCGTGACGCCACAGAGAATGAACCCCGTATGAACGATCCAGAGATCAGCGCCCAGCTGGAGCGCACCAACGCGCTCCTCCAGCGCGTGCTGTCCGAGGTGTCCAAGACACCCTCCACGCACGCGATCTTCGTCGACGCCGGATATGTCTATGCTGCCGCCGGTCTGCTGGTCACCGGCAATGAGGACCGCAGATCGTTCGACCTGGACGCGGAGGGCCTGATCGAGGCGTTCATCGACAAGGCGCGGACCATCTTCGCGGACAGCAGGCTGCTCCGGGTGTACTGGTACGACGGGGCCCGCCGCCGTATCCACACCCCCGAGCAGCAGTCCATCGCCGAGCTGCCGGACGTCAAGGTCCGCCTCGGCAACCTGAACGCCAACAACCAGCAGAAGGGCGTCGACTCCCTGATCCGCACGGATCTGGAATCGCTCGCCAGGCACCGCGCGATCAGCGATGCCGCGCTGGTCGGCGGCGACGAGGACCTCGTCTCCGCCGTCGAGGCCGCCCAGGGGTACGGGGCGCGCGTCCACCTGTGGGGCATCGAGGCGGGAGAGGGCCGCAACCAGGCCGAGCCGCTGCTCTGGGAGGTCGACAGCCAGCGGACCTTCGACCTGGAGTTCTGGAAGCCGTACGTGGGCCGCCGCCCGGTCACGGTGTACGAGGACGCGACGCCCCCGCCGTCCCGTGAGGACGTCCGCTTCATCGGTGCGCAGATCGCGGCGACCTGGCTCTCCGAGCGCGGCCGCCAGACCCTGGCCGAGCTGCTGCCCGGGCGCCCCTATCTGCCCGGGCCGGTGGACCAGGATCTGCTGGTCGACGCGGAACGGCTGCTCCAGCGCTCGCTGCGCGGCCACGGCGACCTGCGGCGGGCGCTGCGGGACGGCTTCTGGAACCACCTCCAGTCGCAGTACTGAAGAACGAGCCGCGGTGTGCGGGGCGTTCAGTCCTCCTGTGCGTCCCAGAACGCGGTCAGCGCCTCGGCCGTCCGCCGGGGCCGGTCGGTGTTGGGGGAGTGCTCGGCGCCCGCGATGACGCTCCGTACCGCCCCGAGCCGTACGGCCATCTCGTCCAGCAGCGGTACCGGCCAGGTGTCGTCCCGCTCGCCCGACACGACATGCCGGGCGAGTGGCAGGGCGGCAAGCTCGTCCACCCGGTCGGGCTCGGTCGCCAACTGCCGCCCGGTTGCTATGAGCTGGGCCGGATTGTGCATCAACCAGCGCCGCCGGAGGGCGGGTTCGTCCCCGGCGTCGGCGTCCTGCGGCGGACCCATCGCCCGCATCGCCTCCCACACCTGCTCCATGCCCAGCTTGGTGAGCGCGGTGGTCAGCAGCTTGATCTTCCGCTGCTGGGCGGTGGTGACTTCTGCGGGGCCGGACGAGATCAGCGTCAGGGACGCGAAGGGCGACGGGTCGAGCAGCACCGCCGCACGGGCGATCTGGCCGCCGAGCGAGTGCCCGACCAGATGGACGGGCGTGCCGACCGCCGCCGCCTGGGCCAGTACATCCCGGGCCAACTCCCCCTGCGCGTAGGCCTCTTGGTCGTCGAGCCCGGGGGTCTCGTACTGCCCGCGCCCGTCGACGGCGACCACGCGGTAGCCCGCGGCGGCGAGTGGCTGGAGCATCGCGGTGAAGTCCTCCTTGCTCCCGGTGAACCCGGGGAGCAGGAGGGCGGTGGGCCTGGGGCCTGCGGCTGCGGGACCGGCGGCAGGAGCCACCAGGGACGCGAAGGTGCCGCGGGAGGTCCGCAGAGGGGCGGAGTGCGTGCCGGGGGGCGGCGTGAAGGTGAGGGGCCTGCTCATGCCCTGAGGCTAACGTCTCCGGCGGCGGTGGAGAGGAGCGGAGCACGTGGGCCGGACACACCGGTGGCCCGGACCCTGTCAGCAGGATCCGGGCCACCGGGTGTCGCTGGTCTCAGCGCTTGGTTCAGCTCTCGGGCTGTGCCGCCTTCGGCGCCCGCGTGCGGCGGCGCCTCGGCTTGGCCTCGGCCGCCGTCTCGGGCTCGGCCGCCACGGCCGCGGGAACCTCGGCCTCGGCTGCCTTCGCGCCGGTGGCCTTGGCGGTCCGGGTCCGGGTCCGCTTCGGCTTGACCTCGGCAGGGGCCTCGGCCGGCGGTGCGGCCGGAGCGACCACCGCTGCCTCGGCCACCGCGGTCTGCGTGTCCGCGCTGCTCGACCGCGTACGACGGCGGCGGCGCGGTGCGCGTACCTCGTCGGTGCCGTCGGCCCGGTCCGCCGGGGCGGACTGCTCGGTCACGGCCTCCGCGGCGGGTGCGGCGGCGCCGGACTCGGTGAGCGGTGCGCCGTTGCGGGTGCGCCTGCGCTGGCGGGGCGCACGCGGGGCGCGCTCCTCCTTCACGGCGGGCGCGGGCACCGACGCCTTGCGGCCGCGGCCGCCGGTCTCGCCCAGGTCCTCGACCGCCTCGGCGCCGAGCCCGGCGCGCGTGCGGTCCGCGCGCGGCAGGACGCCCTTCGTGCCGGTGGGGATGGACAGCAGCTCGTAGAGGTGCGCCGAGGTGGAGTAGGTCTCCTCCGGCTCGTCGAACGGCAGGTCCAGCGCCTTGTTGATCAGCTTCCAGCGGGGGATGTCGTCCCAGTCGACCAGGGTGATCGCCGTACCCGACTTCCCCGCGCGGCCGGTGCGGCCGATGCGGTGCAGATACGTCTTCTCGTCCTCGGGGGACTGGTAGTTGATGACGTGCGTCACATCGTCGACGTCGATACCGCGGGCGGCGACGTCGGTGCAGACGAGAACGTCGATCTTGCCGTTGCGGAAGGCGCGCAGCGCCTGCTCGCGGGCGCCCTGGCCGAGGTCGCCGTGGACGGCGCCCGAGGAGAAGCCGCGGGTGGCGAGCTGCTCGGCGATGTCGGCGGCCGTCCGCTTCGTACGGCAGAAGATCATCGCCAGACCGCGGCCCTCCGCCTGGAGGATGCGCGAGACGAGCTCGGGCTTGTCCATGGAGTGGGCGCGGAAGATGTGCTGCGTGATGTTCGCGACCGTCTGGCCCTCGCCGTCGGGCGAGGTGGCGCGGATGTGGGTGGGCTGCGACATGTAGCGCCGGGCCAGACCGATGACCGCGCCGGGCATGGTCGCCGAGAACAGCATGGTCTGGCGCTTCGCCGGCAGCATGTTCATGATGCGCTCGACGTCGGGGAGGAAGCCCAGGTCCAGCATCTCGTCGGCCTCGTCCAGAACGAGCGCGCGGACGTGGCCGAGGTTGAGCTTCTTCTGGCCCGCGAGGTCGAGCAGCCGGCCCGGGGTGCCGACGATGATGTCGACGCCCTTCTTGAGCGCTTCGACCTGCGGCTCGTAGGCCCGGCCGCCGTAGATGGCGAGCACCCGGACGTTACGGACCTTGCCGGCGGTCTGGAGGTCGTTGGTGACCTGCTGGCACAGCTCGCGGGTGGGGACGACGACGAGCGCCTGGGGGGCGTCGGTCAGCTGGTCGGGCCTGGCCCGGCCCGCCTCGACGTCCGCCGGGACGGTGACGCGCTCCAGGAGCGGCAGCCCGAAGCCGAGCGTCTTGCCGGTGCCGGTCTTGGCCTGGCCGATGACGTCGGAGCCGGAGAGCGCGACGGGGAGCGTCATCTCCTGGATGGGGAAGGGGGACGTGATGCCGACGGCTTCAAGGGCTTCGGCGGTCTCGGTGAGAATACCGAGGTCTCGGAACGTAGTCAGGGTGCTGCCTCTTCTGTGAGACGCGGACCGAGGCGAACAAGGGGGTCGTACCGTGCCGACTGGCGCGGGACCACTGCCTTCGCTCAAGCGCTCGTGCCGCTGAGGGGGCCCCTCACATCTAATTGGTGAGGGCGGTCAGGTGGAGCCGATCGGGCCACCGACCGGGCATCCTCATTCGGATGACCCGCCGAACATGCTGAACATTCGGCAGGCGCATTACCACTGTACCCCCAAATCGCGCAGGTGCGTTGGGTGAATTCATGAGGAGACCAAGGCCACAGTGGTTTTCCATACCCGCAGGGGCCTCTCCCGGCGCCCTGATTCCCCCCGGTCACAGGGGTTCCACGCGCTCCTCACCAGGGGTGCACGCACGCCGCACTCTCCGCCCGCCGGGACCGTGCTCGGCAATTCGTCCCCGGCGAACGGAGCGCTATTGTGCGGTCCATGCAGACGCCTGACACCGCCAAGGAACAGACCGGTATCGCCGCGCAGAACTGGGACACGGCGTCGGCCGACCCGAGGTACCACGCCGCGGTCGTGGACCTGCTCGGCGCACTCGCGTACGGCGAACTGGCGGCCTTCGAGCGCCTCGCCGAGGATGCCAAGCTCGCGCCGACGCTGGGTGACAAGGCGGCGCTGGCGAAGATGGCGTCCGCCGAGTTCTCCCACTTCGAGCGGCTGTCCGAGCGGCTGGCCGCGATCGACGTGGAGCCGACGGCATCCATGGAGCCGTTCGCCCAGGCCCTGGACGACTTCCACCGCCAGACCGCGCCGTCGGACTGGCTGGAGGGCCTGGTCAAGGCATACGTCGGCGACTCGATCGCGAGTGACTTCTACCGTGAGGTCGCGGCCCGGCTGGACTCCGACACCCGCGAACTGGTGCTCGGCGTGCTCGACGACACCGGCCACGGCAACTTCGCCGTCGAGAAGGTCCGCGCGGCGATCGAGGCGGAGCCCCGGGTCGGCGGCCGCCTGGCGCTGTGGGCGCGACGGCTGATGGGCGAGGCACTGAGCCAGGCCCAGCGGGTGGTGGCCGACCGGGACGCGCTCTCCACCATGCTGGTGGGCGGCGTCGCCGACGGCTTCGACCTCGCGGAGGTCGGCCGGATGTTCAGCAGGATCACCGAGGCGCACACCAAGCGGATGGCCGCACTGGGCCTGGCCGCATAACGGCCACCGTCGCACCCGCGCACCGCGCTTCCGGGGCGTGGCCGGCTCCGGGCGGCGGCCGTGGTGCGGGCTACACCGCCGCCGACCGCCGGATCCGGTGGACGGGACGCAGCAGCAGGGAGAGCACCACCGCTCCGATCACCACCGCGCCCAGCAGGACGACCGTGCCGTGTCCGGGGCCGAGTGCCGAGCGGGTGAGGAAGGCGCCGAACAGGGCGCCGACCGGGCCGGTCGCCAGGACCACGTGCCGGGACGGCAGGCGGGTGGGCAGTTTCCGTGTCGCGTACCAGGCCAGCGCCAGGCCGAGCAGTACTGATGCGAGGGCTTCCCAGAGCATGTTTTCCCTTCCGCGAGCCGCTGTGAGCCAGCTGTGAGCTGACTGGTCCTTTACTGATGTCGGTCTTACCCGGTGACCGCGGAACGCAATCCTGGGCGCCGCCGGACCACACGCACGGGAACGGCCCGGCGGTCGTGTTGACCGCCGGGCCGTTCCCGTCGTTCGTCCTGCTGTTGTGCCGCCTGCGGAGCCCTGGCTACAGAGCGCCGAACCCGACCCGGCGGGTCGCGGGCTCACCGAGCTCCACGTACGCGATGCGGTCGGCAGGTACCAGGACCTTGCGGCCCTTGTCGTCCGTGAGGCTGAGCAGCTGCGCCTTGCCGGCCAGCGCGTCGGCAACCGAGCGCTCGACCTCCTCGGCGGACTGCCCGCTCTCCAGAACGATCTCCCGGGGTGCGTGCTGAACCCCGATCTTGACCTCCACGGTTATGTCCCTCCGACGGTCGTGCGGTGCGCGGTCAGCCGCGCCGTACGCAGCACACATTAGCCGGGCCCGGCGGCCCGCAGGACGTCAGCACCGCACGCCCGCAGCGAACAGCCCCCGGTCCGGATATCCGTGCGGACCGGCCAGGATCAGCTCTGGTCGCTGCCGTGCAGCGGGAACCCGGCGATGCCGCGCCAGGCCAGCGAGGTGAGCAGTTGCACCGCCGTGTCGCGCGGGATGCCGGACTCGCTGGAGAGCCAGTAGCGGGCCACCACCTGGGAGACACCGCCGAGCCCCACGGCCAGCAGCATCGACTCGTCCTTGGAGAGCCCGGTGTCGCCCGCGATGACGTCCGAGATCGCCTCGGCGCACTGGAGCGACACCCGGTCGACGCGCTCGCGCACGGCGGGCTCGTTCGTCAGGTCGGACTCGAAGACCAGCCGGAACGCGCCGCCCTCGTCCTGGACGTACGCGAAGTAGGCGTCCATCGTCGCCGCCACGCGCAGTTTGTTGTCCGTGGTCGACGCCAGGGCCGTACGGACCGCCTGGAGCAGCGACTCGCAGTGCTGGTCCAGCAGGGCCAGGTAAAGATCGAGCTTGCCCGGGAAGTGCTGGTAGAGCACGGGCTTGCTGACACCGGCGCGCTCGGCGATGTCGTCCATCGCCGCAGAGTGGTACCCCTGCGCGACAAAGACCTCCTGGGCGGCGCCCAGCAGCTGATTCCGTCGTGCGCGGCGCGGCAGCCGCGTACCCCGCGGACGTGCTGCCTCGGTCTGCTCGATGGCTGTCACGCCGCCTCCCAATGATTGAACAAGCTCAGTTGAACAAGCACACGCTGGTGCGTCGCTGCCCGCCATCGTACTTTTGGGTAACCCGGCTGTGTGTGGTGTGGACGCAGAATTTCACGGACCGGACAGCTCGGGAAGCGGTATCAGCGGTAGTCGTCCTCGTCCACGGGAACCACCCGGGTCTGCTCGCTGGCGTCGGCCTCGTCGGCCTTCGCGGGATCGATGCCGGTCAGCGGGTCGTCCTCCTGCGGAGTGAGGTCCTTCCGCTGCTCCTCGCTGTCGGCCGGATCGGCCTCGGCGTTCTGGTCGGTCGGCATGGCTGCTCCCCTTCCCTCTCTACCGAGAGTAGGAGCCCGCGCCCCGGAGCGCGATGTGTCTGTGACGGCGAACACACGGATACCCGCGTGATCGTCTCGTAACATCGCCTTATGTCTTCGACCGAGCTGCCGGGAATCGCGGCCGCCGCCCCGGCAACAGGAGCGAGCACCGTACGGATCGGGGCGGGAGAGACGCTGCGGACCGTCACGCTTCCGGGACTGACGCTGACCGTCCGCTCCCGGCCCCCGGCGCGGGCCGGGCTGCCGCCCGCGCTCTTCGTGCACGGGCTCGGCGGGTCCTCGCAGAACTGGTCGGCGCTGATGCCCCTCGTCGACGACATCGTGGACAGCGAGGCGCTCGACCTGCCCGGTTTCGGCGACTCGCCGCCGCCGGACGACGGGAACTACTCGGTCACCGGGCACGCCCGTGCGGTGATCCGGATGCTCGACGCGGGCGACCGGGGCCCGGTCCACCTGATCGGCAACTCGCTGGGCGGCGCGGTCACCACACGCGTCGCCGCCCTGCGCCCCGATCTGGTGCGCACCCTGACCCTGATCTCACCGGCCCTGCCCGACCTGCGGGTGCAGCGCACGGCCGCGCCCACCGCGCTGCTCGCGGTGCCCGGTGTCGCCGGTCTCTTCCAGCGGCTCACCAAGGACTGGACACCCGAGATGCGCACCCGCGGCATGCTCGGGCTCTGTTACGGCGACCCGTCGCGGGTCAGCGACGAGGGCGTGCGCAACGCGGTCGAGGAGATGAAACGCCGCCTGGAACTGCCGTACTTCTGGGATGCGATGACCCGGTCGGCGCGCGGCATCGTCGATGCGTACACACTGGGCGGGCAGCACGGGCTGTGGCGTCAGGCGCAGCGGGTGCTGGCGCCTACGCTGCTGGTGTACGGAGTCCGGGACCAGCTCGTCTCGTACCGTATGGCCCGTAAGGCGGCTGCCGCGTTCCGCGGTTCCCGGCTGCTGTCGCTGCCCGATGCCGGGCATGTGGCGATGATGGAGTACCCGGAACTGGTCGCGACCGCCTTCCGGGAGTTGCTGAACGACAACAACAGCAGTGGGAGCTGATCCGGGGAGTGGGACGTCACAGCCGTCGGGACGATGCGCCTCAGGGCGTGGAAGACACCTCCGGCGACACCGCCGTTGACGGCGCGGACACCGGCGCGCAGGTACGTGCCGGGACCGGGACCGGACGCCGCAGGAGGGCGGCCGAGGAGACGGCGCCGCCGCAGGTGCGGGGCGGCCACCCCCAGCAGCCCGAGTGGAACGCGCCGGGCCCCGAGCGGTACGGCGCCTGGCAGGGCGCTCAGCGACGTCCCCAAGTACCCGGCCCCCGCAAGGAGTTCGTCGATGCCTTCGCGGACCTCCCCGGCGGGGACCCGGGCGCCGGCGGCTCCGGCGCGACGGGAGCTGCGACGGGGGCCGCGGCCGGGACCGGTACGAAGAGCCCTGCGGCGGGAGCGGGCCGTCCCGCGACGGCCGGCGCCCCGGGCAGCCAGGGCACTTCAGGCAGTCAGGGCAAGGGCACATCGGGCACCGCCGTCGCCCCCGACCCCTCAGTCGCCTCAAGCCCCCCGGACGCCTCAAGCCCCTCGGACGCCGCTGCCGTCGCCGACTCCGGTACCCGCAGCGACGGCACCGGCGGCTCCGGGACCGGCCAGGACGGCACGGACGGGGCGGACGGCACCGGGGGCAAGGGCGGCAAGGGCCGTACCTTCGCCGGGATCGCCGCCGCCGCGGTGATCACTGTCCTCGCCGTCGTGGTCGCCGGTCAGGTCACCGGCGGAGGGGACAGCCACGGCGACAGCCGCGCCACGGGCCAGGTCAAGCGGGGTACCGGCCAGGGGTCTGCCTCGCGCGGCGACATCCGGGTGACGCCGAAGGCCGCTCCGGTGCCCCTCACGTACACGCAGAAGATGTCCAAGCTGTATCCGCTCGCCCCGAAACTCAAGGCGTCCGGCGACTTCTCCGTGGTCCCGGGGTCGGCCAAGGCGCCGGGCCAGGGGCAGAAATACCGCTACCGGGTGGATATCGAGAAGGGAATGGGCCTCGACGGCACCCTGTTCGCCGACGCGGTCCAGAAAACCCTGAACGACAAGCGGAGTTGGGCCCACAACGGGGCCAAGACATTCGAGCGCATTTCGTCCGGGCACCCGGATTTCGTGATTACGCTGGCCAGCCCCGTCACCACCGCCGACTGGTGCGCCAAATCCGGTCTCGAGACGCTCGAAGAGAATGTGTCCTGCGATTCGGCGGCCACCGACCGCGTGATGATCAACGCCTACCGCTGGGCCCAGGGGTCGACGACCTACGGGGACAGCAAGATCTATCCGTACCGGCAGATGCTGATCAACCACGAAGTCGGCCACCGGCTCGGCCACAACCATGTGAGCTGCCGCACCCCCGGCGCCCTCGCGCCGGTCATGCAGCAGCAGACCAAGTCGCTGGACATCGACGGGATCAAGTGCCGGGCCAACCCCTGGGTGTATCCCACCGGATGAGACAGCTGTCTCATCGGGTCGTCCAGTCACGTTGACATCGGTCGAGCGGTCGTTCATATTTCTCGGCATGCCGCGCTGCCCCGAGTCCTCCGATCACACCGCTCTTGAGCTGGTGCTGTTCGGCGTGACCGCGCACTGCGTCGCCGACATTCTCTGTCGCTGACACCGCCTGCCCCGGCGTGTGTCGGCCTTTCCTCCTGCCGCGCCCGGGCCTCTTCCACCCGCAGGCGCGGCATTTCTGTTTCTCCCGGTGCTCACTTCCGGCGCTGCTGCCTGTGCGGATCCCTGTCACTTTCCGCGTTCAGCACACCGAGAGGTGCCTTTCCGATGCGTCATCCGTCCCCACGCGCAGCGTCCTTGGCGGCCGCGAGTCTGGTTCTGGCCCTGGGCGCTGCCGCCTGCGCCGGGCCCAAGGACAGCGGCGACGCCACGTCCGGAGCCCAGGGCAAGCCCCAGAAGGGCGGCAAGCTCACCGTCCTCAACAGCCAGCCGCAGACGGACTTCGACCCCGCGCGCCTCTACACGTCGGGCGGCGGCAACGTCCCCTCGCTGGTCTTCCGTACGCTCACCACCCGCCACCGTGCCAACGGCGCCGCCGGTGCGAAGGTCGTCCCCGACCTCGCCACCGACATCGGCAGACCCAGCAAGGACGCCACCGTCTGGACGTACACCCTCAAGAAGGGGCTGCGGTACGAGGACGGCACCCCCATCACCTCCGGCGACATCAAGTACGGCATCGAGCGGTCCTTCGCCGGCGAGCTGTCCGGCGGGGCGCCGTATCTGCGGGACTGGCTCATAGGCGGGGCCCAGTACCAGGGCCCGTACACGGCGGGAGCCGACGGCAAGAAGGGCAAGGGCCTCGACTCCATCGTGACGCCCGACGACCGGACCATCGTCTTCCACCTGAACAAACCCGAGGGCGAGTTCCCCTATCTGGCGACGCAGACCCAGACCACTCCCGTACCGAAGGCCAAGGACACCGGCACCAAGTACGAGGAGCACCCGCTCTCCTCGGGCCCGTACAAGGTCGTCAAGAACGAGAACGACGGCGAGCGGATCACCCTCGCGCGCAACACGCAGTGGTCCGCGAAGACCGACAGCGAACGCAAGGCCTACCCCGACACCATCGACGTCCGCTCCGGGCTCGACTCCTCGGTCATCAACCAGCGGCTCGCCAGCTCGCAGGGCGCGGACGCCGCCGCCGTGACCACCGACACCAACCTCGGCCCGGCCGAGCTGGCGAAGGTCACCGGTGACAGGAAGCTCGCCTCGCGCGTCGGCACCGGGCACTTCGGTTACACGAACTACCTCGCCTTCAACCCGAAGGTGAAGCCGTTCGACAACCCGAAGGTGCGCCAGGCCGTCTCGTACGCGGTGGACCGCACGTCGGTGATCAACGCGGCGGGCGGTTCCGCACTCGCCGAGCCCGCCACCACCTATCTGCCCAACCAGAAGTCCTTCGGGTACACGCCGTACGACCACTTCCCGGCGGGCGCCACCGGCAACCCGGGCAAGGCGAGGACGCTGCTGAAGCAGGCCGGCTACCCCAAGGGCCTGACCGTCACTCTCACGCACTCCAACGCCAAGGACTTCGAGACCAGCCCGGAGATCGCCACCGCCGTGCAGGAATCCCTCAAGAAGGCGGGCATCACCGTCAAGCTCCGGGGTCTTGAGGACAACGACTACAAGGACAAGACCAAGAACGCGAAGACCGAACCGGGCCTCTTCCTCGCCCACTGGGGCGCCGACTGGCCCTCCGGCGGCCCCTTCCTCGCCCCGATCTTCGACGGGCGCCAGATCGTCAAGGACGGCGCCAACTTCAACACCGGCTTCCTGAACGACCCGTCGGTCAACAAGGAGATCGACGCGATCAACAAGCTGACCGACCTGAGCGCCGCCGCCCGCCGCTGGGGCGCGCTGGACAAGAAGATCGGCGCACAGGCGCTGACCGTGCCGCTCTTCCACCCGGTCTACAAGCGGCTCTACGGCGAGGACATCAAGAACGTCGTGATCAGCGACTGGACCGGTGTGCTCGACATCTCCCAGGTAGCGGTCAAGTAACCATGTCGGAAGCCCTGTTGGCCAACGGAGCGGGGACCGCCGTCGCGGTCCCCGCCTCCGGGGCCCGTCAGTTCTGGCGGCGGCTGCGCGGACAGCGCGCCGCCGCCGTGGCGGCGATCGTCGTCGCCCTGCTCATCCTGGTCGCGCTCGGCGCGCCGCTGCTCACCGCCCTGGAGGGCCAGGACCCCAACGCCTACCACCCGGCTCTCATCGACTCGGCGCGCGGCGGTGTCCCCGTCGGGCCGCTCGGGGGCATCAGCGCCGACCACTGGCTCGGCATCGAACCGCAGACCGGCCGTGACCTCTTCGCCCGGCTGGTCTACGGGGCCCGGGTCTCGCTCTCCGTCGCGTTCGCCGCGACCCTCGTACAGGTGCTGCTCGGTGTCGTCCTCGGGGTCGCGGCGGGGCTCGGCAACAAGCTCGTCGACAACGTCCTCAGCCGGATCACCGACGTCGTCGTGGCGATGCCGCTGATGGTGCTCTCGCTCGCGCTGATGGCGATCGTCCCCGACACATTCCCGCGGCCGGTGCTGGTCTCGCTCGTCATCGGCCTCGTCGCCTGGGGCGGTACGGCGAAGATCGTCCGGGCCGCGACGCTGAGCCTCAAGTCGCTCGACCATGTCGCGGCGGCCCGGCTCAGCGGCTGGAACCAGTGGCAGATCGCCCGCCGCGAGCTGCTGCCGTCGCTGGCCGCACCCGTGATCACGTACGCCGCGCTGCTCTTCCCCTCGAACATCTCGGCCGAGGCCGCGCTGTCCTTCCTCGGGGTCGGCGTCAAACCGCCCACCCCCTCCTGGGGACAGATGCTCACATCGGCCGACGTCTGGTACCAGGCCGCGCCGCAGTACCTGCTGCTCCCGGCCGGGATGCTCTTCCTCACCGTCGTCTCGCTGACGGTGCTCGGTGACGGTGTACGGACCGCACTCGACCCGCGTGCCGCCTCCCGGCTGCGGATCGGCACCGGACGCAAGCGCGAGAAGGAGGCTGCGGCATGACGGGCTTCCTGCTGCGGCGCCTCGCCGGCGCCGCCGTCACCCTCCTCGCGATCTCCGTGATCATCTACGCGGTCTTCTACGTCGCCCCCGGCAACGTCGCGCAGATCACCTGCGGACCGCGCTGCTCACCGTTCCAGGTGCACCAGGTCAGCGAGCAACTGCACCTCGGTGACCCGCTGTACGTGCAGTACGGGCACTTCCTTCAGGGCATCTTCGCCGGCCGGGACTTCTCCACCGGCACCTCGGTGCTGCACTGCCACGCGCCCTGCCTCGGCCTCTCGTACCGCACCGACCAGCAGGTCACCCAGCTGATCCTCACCAAGCTGCCGGTCACCGCGTCGCTCACGCTCGGCGCGATGGTGATGTGGCTGGTCCTCGGGGTCGGCACCGGTGTCCTCTCCGCCTGGCGGCGCGGGCGGCCCACCGAGCGGCTGCTCACCGGGGTCACCCTGGCCGGTACCGCGACACCCGTCTTCGTCATCGGCCTGGTGCTGATGATCGTGGTGTGCGGGACGCTGGGCTGGCTGCCGTATCCGCAGTACGTGCCGTTCTCGGACGACCCCCAGCAGTGGGCGTGGAACCTGCTGTTGCCCTGGCTCTCGCTCGCCCTGATCGAGTCCGCCAAGTACGCCCGGCTGACCCGGGCCTCGATGCTGGAGACGCTCGCCGAAGACCATGTGCGGACCTTCCGCGCGTACGGGGTGAGCGAGCGCCGCATCATCGGACGGCACGCGCTGCGCGGGGCCCTCGCTCCGATCATCGCGCTCAACGCCAATGACTTCGGGTCGATGTTCGGCGGCGCCGTACTGACCGAGTCGCTCTTCGGCATCCCCGGGATCGGGCGCGAACTCGTCCACGCGGTCAACGTGGTGGACCTGCCGGTGGTGGTCGGCATGGTGCTGGTCACCGGCTTCTTCGTGGTGCTCGCCAATGCCGCGGCGGACGTGCTGTACGCGGTGGCCGACCGACGGGTGGTCCTGACATGAGTACGGGTGGTCCTGCCATGAGTCTGGTCGACGTCCGGGACCTCTCGGTCACCTTCGACGGGTCCGTACGGGCGGTCGACGGGCTGTCGTTCACGCTGGAGGCGGGCGGCGCGCTCGGCGTCGTCGGTGAATCCGGCTCCGGCAAGAGCGCGTCCGCGTACGCCCTGCTCGGGTTGCACCGGGGGAGCGGCGCACAGGTCACCGGGTCGGTGACGGTGGCCGGTGTGGACGTGGGGACGGCGTCCGACGCCGAACTGCGCGGGCTGCGCGGCGGGAAGGCCGCGATGGTCTTCCAGGACCCGCTCTCCTCGCTGGACCCGTACTACGCGATCGGTGACCAGATCGCCGAGGTGTACCGGGTCCATGTGAAGACCTCACGCCGGGCGGCCCGTGCGCGGGCGGTCGAGGTGCTCGACCGGGTGGGCATCCCGGACGCCGCGCGGCGCGCCAGGTCGCGGCCGCACGAGTTCAGCGGCGGGATGCGCCAGCGGGCGCTGATCGCGATGGCACTGGCCTGCGAGCCGCGGCTGCTGATCGCGGACGAGCCGACGACCGCGCTGGACGTCACCGTGCAGGCGCAGATCCTCGATCTGCTGCACGGGCTGCGGCAGGAGACCGGGATGGGGCTGCTGCTGGTCACCCACGACGTGGGTGTCGCGGCGGAGTCGGTCGACGAGGTGCTGGTGATGAAGGAGGGACGGGCGGTGGAGCGCGGCCCGGTGGCGGGGGTGCTCGGGGCACCGCGCGAGCCGTACACCAAGGCGCTGCTCGCCGCGGTGCCGCGGGTGGAGGCACCACGCGTGGATCCACCGCTGGTGGAGGCGGCGGAGGGTGCTCCGGTGCGGGCGGCCCCCGGGGCCGGGGACCCGCCGCTGGTCGAAGCCGTCGACGTACGGCGGGTGTTCGGCCGGGGGAAGTCCGCGCTCGCCGCGGTCGACGGGGTGTCACTCGCCGTCCACCGGGGCGAGACCCTGGGCATCGTCGGCGAGAGCGGCAGCGGCAAGACCACGCTCGGGCGGATGCTCGTCGGGCTCCTGGAACCCACGTCGGGGCGCCTGCACCGGGCCGACCGGGTGCAGATGGTCTTCCAGGACCCGGTGTCTTCGCTCAACCCCCGCCGGTCCGTGGGCGAGTCGGTCGCGGACCCGCTGCGGGCGCGCGGCGACCGGGACGAGTCGCTGATCCGGGACCGGGTCCGCGATCTGCTGAGCCGGGTCGGTCTGGACGCGGCCCAGTACGACCGCTATCCGCACGAGTTCAGCGGTGGTCAGCGCCAGCGGGTCGGGATCGCGCGGGCGCTCGCCGCCGAGCCGGAGCTGATCGTCTGCGACGAGGCGGTCTCCGCGCTCGATGTGACGACCCAGGCCCAGGTCACCGCCCTGCTGGCCGAGTTGCAGCGGGAGCTGGGGCTCGCCCTGGTCTTCGTCGCGCACGACCTCGCGGTGGTGCGCCAGGTCAGCGACCGGGTCGCCGTGATGCGGCAGGGCCGGATCGTCGAGGAGGGCGATGTGGACAGCGTGTACGGCGCCCCGCAGGACCCGTACACCAAGCAACTGCTGGCCGCCGTCCCCACGCTCGACCCGGTGCTCGCCGCGGCGCGCCGCGCGGCCCGGACGGAGCTCGCCGGGGTCTGACGGGCCCCGGCCCCGGGTGACCGAGAGGCACCGTAGCGCCACGGAACGCTACTGGTGGGAGAAAGTTACGACGGTTCACCCCTTCTGGTGGCGCGATGGACAACCGTCCATCGCGCCACCTCTGTCCGCTTACGGTCGTCCCGCTGCGAGTCGCCGTCACCAACGGCGGCTGCCTGAAGGGAGACCGGGGGTGTGCTCATGCGGACAGGACTGCTTACGGATGGTGGTTATCCGTATGCGACAGGTGAGTCGCGACTCTGGTGCGACCGGCTGGTGCGCGGTCTCGACCAGCACGAGTTCGATGTCTACGCACTGAGCCGCAGCGCGCACCAGGAGGCGTCCGGGCGGGTGGAACTACCGCCCCAGGTACGCCGGGTGCGCACCGCCCCGCTCTGGACGGCGCCCACCGCGGGCCGTGCTTACGGGCGCCGCGACCGGCGCCGCTTCGCCGGACACTTCGGCGAACTGGCGGCCGCCGTCTGCGGCGGAGGCCCGGACTTCGCCGCCGGACTCTACGGTCTGGCCGAACTGGCCAGGGAGCGCGGCGGGCTGCACACGGCGCTCCGCTCCGAGACCGCCGTACGCGCCCTGGAGTCCGCGTGCCGTGCGCCCGGCGCGGGACGCACCGTGCAGGCCGCCGGAATCCCCGACCACCTCGCCTTCGCCGGCCTCCTCGAACGCGCGCTGCGGCCGCTCTCCCTCGACTGGTACACCGAGGACGGCCTGGGGTCGGTGGACCTCTGCCACGCCGCGGCGGGCGGCACGGCGGCGCTGCCGGGACTGCTGGCCAAACGCTTCTTCGGGGTGCCGTTGCTCGTCACCGAGTACGGGATCCAGCTCCGCTCGCACTTCCTCGCGGGCGGTGACCGGAGCGCACCGGTACGGGCGCTGCTCGCCGCCTTCCACCGCGCGCTCGCCGCCGAGGTGTACGCACAGGCCGCGGTGATCACCCCCGGCAACACACACGCCCGCCGCTGGCAGGAGAAGTGCGGCGCCGACCCCGCGAAGGTGCGTACGGTCCACCCCGGCATGGAGGCGGCGCGCTTCACCGCCGTGGGGGAGGGCGCGGACCCGGGCGACCCGGCGACCCTGGTCTGGGTCGGGCGCATCGAACCCGCCAAGGACCTGATCTCCCTGCTGCACGCCTTCGCCGAGGTGCGCAGGCAGGAGCCGGGCGCGGTGCTGCGGATCGTCGGAACCCCTGCCGAAGGCCCCGGGGGTGCGGCCCATCTCGCCCACTGCCGGGCGCTGGCCGCTCAGCTGTTCCCCGACGAGGCGGCCGGCGCGCACGCCGTCGGCACCAACCCGGTGGCCTTCGAGGAGATCGGCGGCCCGGAGGCCCCGGAACTCGCCGACGCCTACGCGGGAGGCGCGGTCGTCGTGCTCTCCAGCGTGGTGGAGGGGTTCCCGGTGAGCCTGGTGGAGGCGATGTTCTGCGGCCGGGCGACGGTCTCCACGGATGTGGGGGCCGTGGTCGAAGTCATCGGCGGTACGGGGCTCGTGGTGCCGCCGCGCAACCCCCGTGCCCTGGCCGACGCCTGTCTCGCCCTGCTGCGCGACCCCGCGCGCCGGGAGCGGCTGGGTGCGGCGGCGCGTGCGCGGGCGCTCGAACTGTTCACGGTCGAGCAGAATCTCGCGGCATTTCGCGGCATTTACCTCGATCTGATCTCGCACTGTCCGGTACGGCGTGCGCCGGAGCACGACACCGGGGAGCCCCGGCCGTTCGCACATCCGGCGGAGTCGCACGTCCCGGGGAACTGGACGGCCGGTGGCGGCGGCCCGGTCCGTACCCCGAGCTGGGCCTGGGCGGGGCCGGGGCCGGGTGACGGCTCGCTCGCCGGTGCCGGTGGAGGTGGCACGCCGGGTGCGGTGCGGGTGGACGGACTGCGTGCGGGCGGGCTGCCGGTGGGCGTGCCGGCTGCGGATGCCCTGGCGGTGGCCGTGCCGGTGTCGCGGGCTGCCGGTGCGGTGGCCGCGATGGGGGAGGGCGGCCGGTGAGCGGGGGCCGGGCGGCGTCGATAGCCGCGTCCCGGTGGAGCCCGCGGGAGTTCCCGCCGGGGATCCCGCCGGAGTCGAGCGAGCGCGGGGCGAGAGCGCGGAAGCAGGGGGCGTACGCCGGTGCGCGCGGGGTTGTGGTGGCGCCACTCCCGTCACCGGAGCGGGGCTCCGCACGCGCCACCGGACGCTCCGGCGCATGCCCCGGCTCGGGCCGGCCCGCGGCGCACACCCCGGTCCGGCCCCCGCACCGCGACCTCGTCCCCGTTCGCCGTCTCCGGCCCCCACTCACCTGCCAGCGCCGAGAGGTCGCCGTATGAGCACCCCCCGTACCACCGAGCCCGCGCCGCTCGACGGGCCGCGGCCGCCCGTCGGCGCCGACGCCTGGGACGACCGGTCCGAAGCCGTACTCGGCGAAGCGGCCGGGGAGCCGGGACCCCCCGTGCGCAAGGGCGTGCGCGGTCCCGCCGACCCCGTACGGGCACTGATGCACCGGCACCGCGAGCTGTGCGAGCAGGCCGTCGACCCGCTGGAGATCGCCGCCGGTCTCGAAGCGCACGGAATCACCGACCGGACGGCCGCCCGCTTCCGGCACCGGGATGTCTTCTCGCTCGCCGACGAGCTGTACGCCCGGGTCCCCCGGGGCGCGGAGGCCGAAGACGCCGAACCGGCGCGCACGTCGGCCGCCGTTCCGCGCGCTCCCTTCGACGGACTGCTGCCCGGTGCCTGCGCCGTCGCGACGGCCGCCGGTGCCGGACTGACCCACGGCGGCGGCAGGCTCGCGGCCGAGGCGGCCCTGACCGGACTGGCCCTCGCCGTCACCCTGCGCCGCGGCCCGCTGCGCGCCAGGGGGCGCACGGTGCCCGCCGCGCGCCTGTACGTCTGCTGGCTGATCGGCTACGCGCTCTGCGGCGACGGCCTCCTCGACCAGTTCCAGCGGGGCGGCCCCGACGGCCCGTGGCCGCTCTCCGGAATCGCGGTGGCCGGTCTCGCCGTGGCCGTCGCGCCCGCCGCCTGGTGTGTCCGGCTCTTCGCGCGGCTGGCCGGGCGCAAGCTCGCGACCAGCCGCGGAACCGCGGAGTTCGCGGCGCACGCCAGGCCGCTCGTGGTCCTGGTCACCGTGGTGTACGCGGCCGTGCCCGCCGCCCTGCTGTTCGTCCCCGGCTTCAGCGCGGGAGCGGCCGCACTCGCCGTCCTGCTCCTGCTCTCCCGGCTGCTCACCGTCCACGGCCTCCCCGGCGGCGCGGCCGCCGCGCTCGCCACCGCCTGCGCGGGGGAGGCGCTCGCGCTGGCGTCCGTCCTCATCGGCCGCCTCCCCGGCTGCCGCGTCATCGCCGCTCCCGTCGACGCCCTGGGCGCGGCAGCCGTACCGGCCGTCGTCTGCGGAGCGGCGGCGCTCGCCCTGCTGGTGCACGCCACCGCCGCACTCTCCCGCGCCTCGGCGCACACCTGAAGCGGCGGCCGGCCACCCGCCGGACCGCCCCCGAAACTCCCGCGGAGCCGACGCCGCGGGCCGACCACCCGGTAACACCTCAGAAGGAGAACGAAAAATGAGCCCCGAACTTCCAGCACCGTCCCGTCGGTATCGAGAGGCGGCCGCGCGATGAGGGTGCTGCTGCTCGGAGCCAACGGATATCTCGGCCGCTATGTGGCCGACCGCCTGCTCGCCGACCCCGCCGTGCACCTCACGGCCCTCGGACGCGGTGACGACGCCGACGTCCGCTTCGACCTCGCCAGCGGCAGCCCGGGAGCGCTCACCCGCTTCCTGGACGCCGTCCACCCCGGGGTCGTCATCAACTGCGCCGGTGCCACCCGCGGCGGCGCCCGCGATCTGACCCGGCACAACACCGTCGCCGTCGCCTCCGTCTGCGAGGCGCTGCGCCGCAGCACCTGCAACGCGCGGATGGTGCAGCTCGGTTGCGCCGCCGAGTACGGACCGAGCCAGCCCGGCTCATCCACCGCCGAGGACGCGGTCCCGCGCCCCGGCGGCCCGTACGGGGTCTCCAAACTGGCCGCCAGTGAGCTGGTGCTCAACTCGGGCCTCGACGCGATCGTCCTGCGGGTCTTCTCGCCGGTCGGCCCCGGCACCCCCGCGGGGTCCCCGCTGGGCCGGCTCGCCGAGGCGATGCGCCGTGCGATGCAGGCCGGGGACAAGGAGCTGAAGCTCTCCGGACTCGGTGTCCAGCGCGACTTCGTCGATGTACGGGACGTGGCGCGCGCCGTCCACGCGGCGTCGCTCTCCGCCGCCCAGGGCATCGTCAACATCGGTACGGGCCACGCGGTGAAGCTCCGTGACGCCGCCGCCGTCCTGGCCAGGGTCGCCGGATTCGGCGGCACGCTCCACGAGCTGGACGCACCCCAGCACCGTCACTCGGGACTGGTCGCGCCGCGCCCCTCGGAGCCGGTCATGGACCATCTGGCCGCGCCCTCCCCGTATCCGGACGGCTGCGGCAGCTGGCAGCAGGCGGACGTGCGCACCGCCCGCGACCGCCTCGGCTGGCGCCCGCGCATCAATCTGGAGGAGTCGCTCGCCGACATCTGGATGGAGGCGGCATGCCGCATCTGACCCCGGGCGCGACCCTCTCGGCCGAGCTGGGATTCGGCGTACCGGGGTACGCGCACCCGCTGGTCGCACCGGTCGAGTGGGCCGAACTGGCCCGGCCGGGAACGCCGTTGCACTGGGTCGTCCTCAACGTCGCCAACGGCCCCGGCGCCCGGCCCGACCCGCACTGCCTGGCGGCGGCGGGCCGGCTGCGGAACGCGGGGACGCGGGTGCTCGGCCATCTCGACATGGCCCACGGCACCCGCCCCTTCGGCGAGCTGATCGCGGAGGCCCACCGGTTCACCGACTGGTACCGCACCGACGGCTTCTTCCTCGACCGGGCCCCGGCCGGGCGCCCCGACCTGCCCGAGACCCGGCGGATCGCCGGTGCCCTCAGGTCGGTGACGGGGCCGGGCGGCCATCTGGTGCTCGGACACGGCGTCCACCCGTACCCCGGATACGCCGAGACCGCCGACCAGTTGGTCACCTTCAGCGGCCCCTGGACGGACTACCGCTGGTCGCAGGTGGCGGAGTGGACCGCCGGGTACGACCCGTCGCGGTTCGCCCACTTCGTACACGGCGTCCCGCGCACACACCTGGAGGAGGCCGTCCGGATCGCCCGCTGGCAGGGGGCGGGCACGATCTTCTTCACCGACCGGACCGACGGCACTCATGGCGCCGCATCCGACTCCACCGCGGGCAGGCCGGAGGAGCACGCGCCGTTCGAGGCGCTGCCCGGCTACTGGGACGAAATCGTCTCGCGGATCGGACCTGGTGTCTCGGAATGAGAAGGGGCGTGGCAGTGTTACGGAAGAACCATCGTACGTAGATACCGACCAACGGAGTCCCCGTGTCGCTGCCACCCCTGGTCGAGCCAGCTGCTGAACTCACCGTCGACGAGGTCCGCAGGTACTCCCGCCACCTGATCATCCCCGATGTCGGGATGGACGGGCAGAAGCGGCTGAAGAACGCCAAGGTGCTCGCCGTGGGCGCGGGCGGCCTCGGCTCCCCCGCCCTCATGTACCTGGCCGCGGCCGGTGTGGGCACGCTGGGCATTGTGGAGTTCGACGAGGTCGACGAGTCGAACCTGCAGCGCCAGATCATCCACAGCCAGGCCGACATCGGCCGTTCCAAGGCCCAGTCGGCCAAGGACACGGTCCTCGGGATCAACCCCCTGGTGAACGTGATCCTTCACGAGGAGCGGCTTGAGGCCGAGAACGTGATGGACATCTTCTCCCAGTACGACCTGATCGTGGACGGCACGGACAACTTCGCCACCCGCTACCTGGTCAACGACGCGTGCGTGCTGCTCAACAAGCCGTACGTCTGGGGCTCCATCTACCGCTTCGACGGCCAGGCGTCGGTCTTCTGGTCCGAGCACGGTCCCTGCTACCGCTGCCTCTACCCGGAGCCGCCGCCCCCCGGCATGGTCCCCTCCTGCGCCGAGGGCGGCGTGCTCGGCGTGCTCTGCGCGTCGATCGGCTCCATCCAGGTCAACGAGGCGATCAAGCTGCTCGCCGGGATCGGCGACCCGCTGGTCGGCCGCCTGATGATCTACGACGCCCTGGAGATGCAGTACCGCCAGGTCAAGGTCCGCAAGGACCCCGACTGCGCGGTCTGCGGTGAGAACCCCACCGTCACCGAGCTCATCGACTACGAGGCCTTCTGCGGCGTCGTGTCCGAGGAGGCCCAGGAGGCGGCGGCCGGTTCGACGATCACTCCCAAGCAGCTCAAGGAGTGGATCGACACCGACGAGAAGATCGAGATCATCGACGTCCGCGAGCCGAACGAGTACGAGATCGTCTCGATCCCGGGCGCGAAGCTGATCCCGAAGAACGAGTTCATCATGGGCACCGCCCTGTCGGACCTCCCGCAGGACAAGAAGATCGTCCTGCACTGCAAGACGGGTGTCCGCTCGGCCGAGGTCCTGGCCGTGCTGAAGTCCGCGGGCTTCGCGGACGCCGTCCACGTGGGCGGCGGCGTGATCGGCTGGGTCAACCAGATCGAGCCCGAGAAGCCGGTGTACTAGACCGGAGCACGACTGAGCAGAAGGGGCGGCCCGCACGGGATGTGCGGGCCGCCCCTTCCGCGTGCGCTCCGCGAGAGCGTGGCGGTGGCCGGTCCGGCGCTCTGCCGCTCTGCCGCTCTGCCGCTCTGACGGTCTGCCGCGGTGCCGCCCGTGTCGCTGTGCCGCCGTGCGGTCGGCGCTACTGTGAGAGGAGAGGTACGACAAAAGCCGCATATCCGCCAGATGGGATCTCTCCATGCCGCTCGCCCGCAGCCTCTCGCGTGTGCTCGTGGAGCGGAAGACGACGCGAAGGCAGCGCACCGTGTTCCTCGCGTTCCTGCTCGTCGTGCTGGCCGTGATCATGGCCGTGGAGTCCGTCACCCCCGGAGACCTGCGGGTGGTGCTGTTCGCGAGTCTGGTCCCGCTCGTCGGCGCCCTCGTGCTGAGCGTCCTGACCACCGCCGCGCTGGCCACCCTCGCCGGTATCTGCATCGCCGTCTCGTACCCGCTCTTCGCGCCGCACGAGCGCGATCCCGGCCAGATGGCGGTCGTGCTCGGCGCGACCTGGACGGTCGGCATGCTCGCGCTGCTCATCGCGCGGCTCGGCTCCCAGCGGCAGTCCCTCCTGGAGCAGACCCGCGGCGCCGCGGAGGCGGTTCAGCGCGCGCTGCTGCGGCCGTTCCCGCTGCGCACCAGGGACTTCGAGGCGTACGGGGTCTACCTCGCCGCGGACGAGTACGCGCGGGTGGGCGGCGATCTGTACGAGCTGATCGAGTCGCCCTTCGGGACCCGGGTGCTCGTCGCCGACGTGCGCGGCAAGGGACTCGACGCCATCAACGCGGGCGCGGCCGTACTCAGCGCCTTCCGGGTGGCGGGGTACGAGGAAGCGGGCCTCTCGGACCTGACCCGGCGCATGGAGAACATACTGGACCGCTACAACGAGTACGCCGAGACCATCGGCCAGCAGCCGCGTCATGTCACCGCGCTCCTGGTGGAGTTCGGGCCGGACCGGCAGCGGATGCGGCTGGTGAACTGCGGCCATCTGGAGCCGTTCGCCATCCGCGGGTCCGGTGCGCGGCAGATCGGCCTGGGAGAGGCCGGACTCCCGCTGGGGCTGGGGTTCCTGGTCCCCGAGGAGGAACGGGCACGCGCCGTCGTGGAGACGCGACTGCCCTACGGGGCCCGGCTGCTGCTGTTCACGGACGGGGTCACGGAGGCCCGGGACAGCCGGGGGGTCTTCTACCCGCTGGCCCGGCGGCTGGAGAACTGGACCGGTCTTGAACCGGCCGCCCTGGTGCGGGAGATCGAGGAGGACCTGCACGATTACGTCGGCGGTCGGCTCCACGACGACGCGGCGATCCTGGTGGTCACCGCCCGCTGAGCAGGCCCTTCTCCGGAGCCGGGCCGGGGTGGGCGAGTGGCAAACGGCTCCGGGCGGGCAGCGGTTGGGACGTGGCGACGGGTGCGGGCCGGGACTTTTGTCCTGCCGGAGTGCGGACGGTTCACTCTGCCGCCCGAGGTGCCCG
This sequence comes from Streptomyces sp. NBC_01471, assembly GCF_041438865.1. Lineage (NCBI taxonomy): Bacteria > Bacillati > Actinomycetota > Actinomycetes > Kitasatosporales > Streptomycetaceae > Streptomyces > Streptomyces sp. NBC_01471. The sequence goes on along the minus strand of NZ_CP109450.1, from coordinate 2,452,694 downwards.
GCGCGGGAAGCTTCCCCTGTCGGAAACGAAGCCTCAGGGGGAGCCGGAAATGACCGCAGTGGGCGCAGTGAGCACGGAGCAGATCGCCGCACGGAGCACGGTACCGAGCACCGGGCAGGACAAGACCGCACATGGCACCGCACCGGCGCCCGTGGAGATCAGGCCGCTGCCCAACTGGTACTTCCCGATCGTCGGCACCTTCGCGGGCGTCTTCGACATCGCCCGGGCCTACCCGGCCGCGTACTGGCTGATCCCGGTGGTCGCCGCGGTGAACCTGACGCTCTCGCTCACGGTCCTGCGGACCCGGATGCGCTTCATGCGGGCGCTCTGGAAGAACAAGCGCACCCGGCTGCTGGCCGTCGGCCTGGTCGCGCTGCGGTTCGCGGTCCGCGGAGCGCTGGGGCTCGCCGGGTTCGCCGTGGGGGCGGCCGTCGGCAGCGTGGTGATCGGTGTGGTGATGGCCGTACTGGGCACGGCGATGGCATGGGGTGACCAGTGGCTGATCCTGCGGACTCTGGAGCGGACCCGGGCCCGGACGGCGCAGGGCGCCTGAACGGCGGCGCAGGGCGCCTGAACGACAGCGCCGGGCGCCTGAACGGCGGCGCGGGACAACGCCCCAGCGACCCCGGCGGCCGCCCGACCCGGCCCTGTCCGGCCGACCGGACAGGGCCTAGAGGGCTCCCCTGCGCGTCAGATAGTTGAAGCACAGCCAGCCGGGCAGCACCGGAAGCCAGAACGTCAGCAGCCGGAAGAGCAGCACGGCGGCGGCGGCGGTGCCCGGGTCGACGCGGGCGATGATCAGCGCACCGGTCAGCGCCGTCTCGACTGCCCCCACCCCGCCGGGGGTCGGTACGGCGGACCCCACCGCGTTCGCGGTCAGGAAGACCACGGCGATGCTCGCGTAACTTATGGTCGAGCCGCCGCCGAAGGCCCGGATCGAGGCATCGAGACACATCACGAACGTGCCGGTCAGCAGCAGCATCCCGCCGATCCCGGTGAGCAGCTTGCGGGGCTGCTGGAGCACGTCGAGCATGCGTGGCACCACCCCGGCGAACAGCGAACGCACCCGCGTGACGACGAACTTCCGCAGGATCGGCACCGCCGTCACCACCAGCGCGAGCACCGCGGCCGTCAGCAGGCCGGCGATCACCGTGCGGGAGGGGGTCAGTGACGGGGTCTGCTCGGTACCCGTCACATAGCCGAAGACCATCAGCAGCAGGATGTGGCTGGCGAGCCCGAAGAGCTGCGAAGCCCCGACACTGGCCACCGCGAGCCCGGGGCGCACGCCCGCGCGTTGCAGGAAACGGGTGTTGAGCGCCACCCCGCCGACCGCGGCGGGCGCCACCAGCTTCACGAAGGACCCGGCGACCTGCGCCGACACGGCCCGCAGGAACGGCACCTTCTCGGGCACGAAGCCGAGCAGGCTCATCGCCGCCGCCACATAACTCACCGCGGAGAACAGCACTGCCAGGGCGACCCAGCCCCAGCGCGTGGTGGTGATCAGCTGGTGGTACGGGATGTTCGCCAGCTGCGAGAGCAGGAAGTACGCGGCGACGGACCCGGCGATGACGGTGAACAGGGTGCGGAGCTTGACGCGCTCCAGCCGTACCGGTTCGGCGTGCGCCTGCGGGCGGATCAGCAGCACCTGGTGGCGGATCTGCGAGAGCAGATCCTCTTCCCGGGCCCCGTCCAGCGCGTCGTCGATGGCCTCCTTCTCGGCCTTCTTCTCGGCACGGGCGCTCTTGCGGCTGTCGTCCGGTGCCGCGTCGGCCCCGGCCTTCGCCCGCTTCGCCGCCTCCGATGCCTCGATCACGGCTTCGCGCTCGCGCTGCGCCCGCTCCCGTGCCAGCTGGCGCAGGGTCGCCCGGGTCGACCGGCTCAGCGCCAGCGGCTGGAGCAGCGGCAGGCTGTCGGCCACCTTGTCGGGACCGATGACCGCCACGGCGGAGGCGACCGAGCGCTCCGCCCCGGCCCGCAGCCCCAGCGTGGTGAGCAGCTGCGCGATGTCCATGCGCAGCACGATGTCGCTCGCCGCGATCTCGCCGCCGCGCAGATCGGTGAGGATCACCCGGCCCGACCGGTCCACCAGGATCGCGTCGCCGACCAGTCTGCGGTGCGCGATACGGCGGGACTGCAGCGCCTGCATCTGCCGCCAGGCGTTCCGCATCAGCTCGTCGGTGATCTCCTCGTCGGGCAGCGAGTCGAGGGAGCGGCCCCCGGTGTGCTCGTACACGAGCATCACCGCGTCGGGGCCCAGCTCGGACGTGGCGATCAGCTTCGGCGCGTTCGCCCCGGCGGCGATGGCCGCGTACGCGAGGAGTGCCTCCTGCTCCAGGGCCTGCCGCAGTGACTGGATGGAGCGGCCGGTGGAGATCGACCGCAGGGTGAGGCGGCGCCACACCCGGTAGAAGAAGCCCTGCGCCTGTTGCTCCCGGTCGACGACGGTGACGTCGAGCGGTCCGCCGTCCTCCAGCGTGACGAAGTAGCGGCGGCCCCGGTCGCCCTGTTCGGCGGAGTCGGGGATGTCCTCGGCACGCATCGCGCTGACCGGGTTGAAGCCGACGTGCCGCAGCCCGGCGAGCAGCTGGCGGCCGGTGGGGCGGACGTTGGGTGAGCCGACCGCGTACAGGGTGCCGTAGGCGACGGTCCAGCCCAGCAGGATCGTCACGATGATCGAGAAGGGCGTGGTCTGCCGGCCGACCAGCACGGCGAAGGAGTTGACGAGCAGCACCACCCAGAGCGCCACCCGCCAGCGCGGCCTGCGGGCCATGCCGACGGCCGTCATATAGGCGATGACGGGGGCGAGATAGCCGTGCACGGGGTCGGTGAGCGTGCCGTTGGTGAGGGACTGGGTGAGCGCCTCCGTGATCGACTTGGGTGCGGCCTTGGCGACCCAGAGGTCGGTGGCGAGCGCCGCGCCGTGGGCGAGTACGGCGGCCAGCACGCCGTCCGCGATCCGCAGACCGTCCCGTTTGACCAGCCGTTCGATCGCGAAGGCGACCGGCAGGATCAGTATGGCGATGGACGAGAAGAGCCCGGCGAGCTTGAGGAGCAGGTCGGGTGTCTGGACGGTGCCGTTGTGGATGTCCTCGGCGAGACCCGAGGTCGTGCCGTGGGCGAACGCCGCGATGGCGAGGACCAGCGCGATGGCCAGGATGCCGGTGAGCAGGCGCAGCAGGTCCGACGGGCGGTGCACCCGGGCGGCGAGCAGCGGCTCGTCCCCGGAGACCCGGTCGATGGCGGTGGCCCCGCTGAACTCGGGGTGCGCGTCCGGACCGGGGTGCGATCCGGTGCCGGGGCGTGATTGTGGTTCCGGGTGCGATCCGGTGCCGGCGGCCGGTCCGGGCTCCGGACCTGATCCGGTCCCCGGGTGTGATCCGGTCCCGGACTCCGTGCCGTCGGCCGGACCGGAGCCCGCCCCCGGCACGTCCGGCCCTTTCCCCGGCCCGTCGCCCGACGCCGGGCCGTCGCCCGGGCCCGGACCCGTCTCCGGTTCGCCCGGAGGGGTTTCGGAGTCGGGGGCGTCCGCCGCCTCCGGTGGCTCCTGCACGCCTGGCCCCTCCGTCGGTTCCTTCTGGTCTCGTATCACTGCGCTCCACCTCGGGGTGCTGGGCCCGCGGGCCCAGCGGCCGGGCGCTGCTCGCGGGAAGCCCGGCCACCGCCCGGACGATGGTGGCATGTCCGGGCGGCGCCGGCGGGCATCAGGGCCCCTTTGCGGAAAATCGCCCGGTCTGCGGCGAGCCCGGCGCGATGTCGGCGCTGTGGTGCAGGATGGGCCGGGTGAGTGCTGAGCTGCCGGAGTACGCGGAACGGGTGCTGGACGTCGCGGAGCTGATCCCGCCCGGCCGCGTCATGACGTACGGGGACATCGCCGAATGGCTGGGAGAGGGCGGCCCGCGCCAGGTGGGCCGGGTGATGACCCTCTACGGCAGCGCCGCCCCGTGGTGGCGTGTGGTGCGCTCGGACGGTGCGCTGCTCGCGGGCCACGAGCTGCGGGCCCTGGAGCACTACCGGGCGGAGTCCACCCCGCTGCGGGACGCCTCCCGGGCCGCACGCGAGGCGGACGGCCATCTGCCGCGCCTCGACATGCGGCGGGCGCGGTGGGACGGCGGCGACGGGGCTCATGTCTGACAGCTTCCGCCATTCGGCCCTCCCGCGGGTGGTCTGAGACCCGTACGGAGTACGCGCGGCCCGGGCCACTGTCGTCCCGGTCACACCGCCCGACGGCGTAGCGTCGGCGGGGCACCGCGGGCACGCCCCCGCCCCTTCCGCCCGCACATCCACGCACCCCTTCCAGGACCGGCGATCCACGTGAGCACCTCCACTTCCCACCGGGTACGGCAACGGGCCCCGGGCGCGTACCGACTGGTGCGCACCCCGCCGGGCACCGTGGATCCACCCGTACTGGACGCACGGCAGCGCGCGGTGGTTGATCACCGCACCGGGCCGCTGCTGGTCCTGGCCGGGCCGGGCACCGGCAAATCCACCACGCTCGTGGAAGCGGTGGCCCGGCGCATCGCCGACGGGACGGATCCCGAACGGATCCTCGTCCTCACCTTCAGCCGCCGGGCCGCGGTGGAGCTGCGCGACCGGATGGCCGTACGGATCCAGGGCAGCGGGCCCGGGCCGCTCCCCGGCGGGTCCGCCGACGGCGCGGGCGGCGCCGGATCCCGGATCGGCACGTACGGCCCGCAGGCGACCACCTTCCACTCCTTCTGCTACGCCCTGGTCCGCGCCCACCAGGACGCCGACCTCTTCGCCGAGCCGCTGCGGCTGCTGTCAGGGCCCGAGCAGGACGTCGCGGTGCGGGAGCTGCTGGCCGGGCAGGTCGACCTGGACCGGATCCGCTGGCCCGACGAGCTGCGGGCCTGTCTGACGACCCGCGGCTTCGCCGACGAGGTGCGCGCGGTGCTCGCCCGCAGCCGGGAGCTGGGGCTCGGCCCGGAGACCCTGGCCGCGTTCGCGGACCGCACGGGGCGCCCCGACTGGCACGCGGCGGCCGGGTTCCTCGCCGAGTACCTGGACGTCCTCGACGCGCAGGGCGTCGTCGACTACGCGGAGCTGGTGCACCGCGCGGTGCCGCTGGCCGAGCGGGCCGACCTCCGCTACGACGCGGTCTTCGTCGACGAGTACCAGGACACCGACCCGGCCCAGGTCCGGCTGCTGCACGCACTGGCGGGCGGCGGCCGGACCCTGGTCGCGTTCGGCGACCCGGACCAGTCGATCTACGCGTTCCGGGGCGCCGACGTGAACGGCATCCTGGACTTCCCCGACACGTTTCCCCGCACCGACGGCCGCCCGGCCCCCGTCGAGGTGCTGACCACCTCACGCCGCTCCGCCACGGCCCTGCTGACGGCGACCCGGCTGCTCACCCAGCGCATGCCACTGCCCCGGCTCCCGGCGGCGAAGGTGCGCGCGCACCGGGACCTGTCGGCGGTACGGGCCGGGGGCCGGGTCGAGGCGTACACCTACCCGACGGCCGGCACCGAGCTGGACAACATCGCGGACGTCCTGCGCCGGGCCCACCTGGAGGAGGGCGTGCCGTGGAACGACATGGCGGTCCTGGTCCGTGCGGGCGGCCGCTCCATCCCGGCGGTGCGCCGTGCACTGACCTCGGCCGGGGTCCCACTGGACATCGCGGGCGACGACGTACCGCTGCGCCACGAGCCCGCGGTCACCCCGCTGCTGACGGCGCTGCGGGCGGTGGCGGAGGCGGCACTGACAGGGGCAGGGGCAGGGGCAGGGGCAGGGGAAGAGGAAGCGGAAGCGGAAGGGGACCAGGTGGCCGGAGGCGGGGCCCCCGCCGCCCGGCTGTCCACCGAGACGGCTCTCGCGCTCCTCACCTCGCCGCTCGGCGGCATGGACGCCGCCGACCTGCGCCGCCTCGGCCGCGCCCTGCGCGACGAGGAACGGGCGGGCGGCAACAGGCTGCCCGCGCCGTCCGACGAACTGCTCGCCCGCGCACTGGCCGAGCCCGGACGGCTGATCGCGCACGACCCCGCGTACGCCAGGGGCGCTCAGCAGCTCGGCAAGCTCCTGAGCAGGACCCGCGCGCTCCTGGAGAACGGCGGCACCGCCGAACAGGCCCTCTGGGAGCTGTGGAGCGGCACCGGCTGGCCCCGGCGCCTGGAGCGCGCCACCCTGCGGGGCGGGGCCGCCGGGCGCAACGCCGACCGCGACCTGGACGCCGTGTGCGCGCTCTTCGACACCGCGGCCCGCGCCGAGGAACGCACCGGCGGGCGCGGCGCGCTCAACTTCCTGGAAGAGGTCGACGCCCAGGACATCGCCGCCGACACCCTGTCGAAGCGGACCGTGCGCCCCGAGGCGGTCCAGCTCATGACCGCACACCGCGCCAAGGGCCTGGAGTGGGGCCTGGTCGTCGTCGCCGGTGTGCAGGAAGGGCTGTGGCCCGACCTCAGGCGGCGCGGCTCCCTGCTGGAGGCGGACCGGATCGGGCGCGACGGGATCGCCGAACCGCTCAGCCCCGGTGCGCTGCTCGCCGAGGAGCGCCGGCTCTTCTACGTCGCGGCCACCCGTGCCCGCGACCGGCTCGTCGTGACCGCGGTGAAGGCACCGGCCGACGACGGGGACCAGCCGTCGCGCTTCCTCACTGAGCTGGGGGTGGAGCCGAAGGACGTCACGGGCCGCCCCCGGCGCCCCCTCGCGGTGGCCCCGCTCGTCGCGGAGCTGCGCGCCACGACCGTCGACCCGAAGGCGTCCGCGGAGCTGCGCGAGGCCGCCGCCCACCGGCTCGCCCGGCTGGCCGCGCTCGCGGACGAGGAGGGCCAGCCGCTGGTGCCCGCGGCGCATCCGTACCGCTGGTGGGGGCTGTACGAGCCGACGCACTCCGCGGTCCCGGTGCGCGACCCCGCGCAGCCGGTCGCGCTCTCCGGGAGCGCCCTGGACCAGCTCGCCCACACCTGCTCGCTCCAGTGGTTCCTGGGCCGTGAGGTGAAGGCGGACGCGCCCGCCACCGCCGCCCAGGGTTTCGGCAACGTGGTGCACGTCCTCGCGGACGAAGTGGCGTCCGGGCGGACCCCGGCCGACCTGGCCGTCCTGATGGAACGGCTCGACTCGGTCTGGAACTCGCTCGCCTTCGACGCCCCCTGGAAGTCCGGCCAGGAGAAGGAGAACGCGCGCGCCGCGCTGGAACGCTTCCTGCGCTGGCACGTCATGGACCGCACGGGCCGCACCCCGGCCGCCACCGAGCACCCCTTCGACGTGACCCTGGAGGCCGGTGAGTACCAGGTGCGGATCCGGGGCTCCATGGACCGGGTCGAACGGGACGCGGAGGGCCGTGCGTACGTCGTCGACTTCAAGACCGGCAAGCAGGCGCCCACGAAGGACGAGGTGGCCCGCCATCCGCAGCTCGCGGTGTACCAGCTCGCGGTCCGCGAAGGAGCGGTGGACGAGGTCTTCGGCGGCATGCGCCCCGACGCGGGCGGCGCCGAGCTCGTACAGCTGCGGCAGGCCGCCGCCAGGAAGGAGGGCGGGGACGCGCTGCCCAAGGTCCAGTCGCAGGAACCGCTCGCGGGGGAGTGGGTCGGCGACCTGCTGGCCACCGCCGCCGGGAAGGTGCTGGACGAGCGCTTCACACCGACGACGGGCAGCCACTGCACGCACTGCGCGTTCCGGGCGTCCTGCAGCGCCCTGCCCGAGGGGCGCCACATCGTCGAGTGACGGCGCTACGACGACAGCAGTACGTGAGCGGGCCCCGGCGAGTACGTGAGCGGGCCGGGCGGGAATGTCACAGGGCGCCGTTAGCCTTTCTGAGGTGACCCCACGCATCACCGACCCCGAGCAGCTCAAGGAGCTCCTCGGCATCCCCTTCACCCCGGAGCAGACGGCCTGCATCACGGCGCCGCCCGCCCCGCAGGTCATCGTGGCCGGAGCCGGTTCGGGGAAGACCACGGTGATGGCCGCGCGGGTGGTGTGGCTGGTGGGGACCGGGCAGGTCGCGCCCGAGCAGGTGCTCGGGCTGACCTTCACCAACAAGGCGGCCGGCGAGCTGGCCGAGCGGGTCCGCAAGGCACTGGTCCGCGCCGGGGTCACCGACCCGGACGTCATCGATCCGCCGCACCGTCCGGCACCGTCATCCGGCCGCCACCCCTCGGTGCCGACGGCGAGTGCGGACCCCTACTACTCGCCGGGCGAGCCGCGCATCTCGACGTACCACGCCTTCGCCGGACAGCTGCTCACCGACCACGGGCTGCGGATCGGCCTGGAGCCGTCCTCCCGGCTGCTCGCCGACGCCACCCGCTACCAGCTGGCAGCGAGGGTGCTCAAGGAGGCGCCGGGCCCCTATCCGGCGCTGACGAAGTCCTTCTCCTCGCTGGTGAGCGACCTGCTGGCGCTGGACGGCGAGCTGGCCGAGCATCTGGTGACCCCGGAGACACTGCGCGCGTACGACACCGATCTGCTGGCCACGCTGGAGGGCGCCCGGCTCTCCAACGCCGAACTGCGCAAGGTCCCGGAGGCGGCGGGCGCCCGCCGGGAACTGCTCGATCTGGTGAGCCGCTACCGCGCGGCCAAACGCAGCCGTGACCTGCTCGACTTCGGCGACCAGATCGCCCTCTCCGCCGAACTGGCGCTGACCAGGCCAGAGGTGGGCACCATCCTGCGGGACGAGTTCCGGGTGGTCCTGCTCGACGAGTACCAGGACACCTCCGTCGCCCAGCGGCTGCTGCTCTCCGGCCTGTTCGGGGGCGGCAGCGGCCATGCGGTGACCGCCGTGGGCGACCCCTGTCAGGCGATCTACGGCTGGCGCGGCGCGTCCGTCGCCAACCTGGACGACTTCCCCGAGCACTTCCCGTACGCCGACGGGAGCCCCGCCACCCGCTTCTCGCTGAGCGAGAACCGGCGCAGCGGCGGCCGCCTCCTCGACCTGGCCAACGGCCTCGCGGCGCCGCTGCGCGCGATGCACGCGGGCGTCGAGGCGCTGCGGCCCGCGCCGGGCGCCGAGCGGGACGGCATGGTGCGGTGCGCCCTGCTCCGGACGCACGAGGAGGAGATCGGCTGGCTGGCGGACTCGCTCGCGCATCTGGTGCGTACGGGCAAGGACCCGGGCGAGATCGCGGTGCTCTGCCGCACCGCGGGTGACTTCGCGGAGATCCAGGGCGCGCTGGTGGCCCGGGACGTGCCGGTCGAGGTGGTCGGCCTCTCGGGGCTCCTGCACCTCCCCGAGGTCGCCGACCTGGTCGCGGTCTGCGAGGTGCTCCAGGACCCGGGGGCCAACGCCTCGCTGGTCCGGCTGCTGACCGGGCCGCGCTGGCGGATCGGCCCGCGCGACCTGGCGCTGCTGGGCCGCCGGGCGCGGCTGCTTGTGCGCCACGACGGCGCCGCGGGCGCGGAGGGGGCCGACCCGGACCAGCGGCTCGCCGAGGCCGTCGAAGGCGTCGACCCGGCCGAGGTGGTCTCGCTGGCGGACGCGCTGGACACGTTCCTGGCCGGTGGCGGGAGCGCGGAAGGGGGCTTCCCCGACGGGTCGGACGACGGGCTTCCGTTCTCCGCGGACGCCCGGGTGAGGTTCGCCCGCCTCGCTGCCGAACTGCGCGATCTGCGGCGCTCGCTGGCCGACCCGCTGATGGACGTACTGCACCGGGTGCTCGCCACGACGGGCCTGGAGGTCGAGCTCTCGGCCTCGCCGCACGCCCTGGCCGCCCGCCGGCGCGAGACCCTCTCGCACTTCCTGGACATAGCGGCGGGCTTCGCGTCGCTGGACGGAGAGGCGAGCCTCCTGGCCTTCCTGGCCTTCCTGCGGACGGCCGCCCAGTACGAGAAAGGGCTGGACAACGCGCTGCCCGGCGGCGAGAACACCGTCAAGGTCCTCACCGCCCACAAGTCCAAGGGCCTCGAATGGGATGTGGTCGCCGTTCCCGGTCTGGTGGTCAGGCAGTTCCCGAGCGAGCAGTCCCGTGAGTCCTGGACGGCGCAGCCGAAGGTGCTGCCGCACGCGCTGCGCGGCGACGCGACGACGCTCCCCGGGGTCGGGGCGTGGGACGCGAAGGGACTCGCCGCTTTCAAGGCGGCGATGAAGTCCCACCAGCACACGGAGGAACTCCGCCTCGGCTACGTCACCTTCACCCGCCCGCGCTCGCTGCTGCTCGGCTCGGCCCACTGGTGGGGACCGACCCAGAAGCGCCCGCGCGGCCCGTCGGACTTCCTGCTCGCGCTCCAGGAACACTGCGCCGCGGGGTACGGCGAGACGGAGGTCTGGGCGGACACCCCGGAGGAGGACGAGGAGAACCCGGCGCTGCGGGACGCGGCGGCGGACCACGCCTGGCCCCTGCCGCTGGACGAGACGTCCCTGGCCCGCCGCAGGGCAGCGGCCGGCCTGGTCATGGACGAGCTGAACGAAGCGGCGGCCCAGGCCGGTCCGGCGTTCGACGACCGGGGTCCGGAGCGGCGCCCCGGGACGCCGGCCCCGCACGACGACACCCCCGCCCCACCGCTCGTGCCCCACGCCAGGACCCCGCTCACCCCCGAGGACGCCCGCACCATCACCTCCTGGGACCGCGACCTCGACGCCCTCACGGCCGAACTGCTCCGCGCCAGGAGCACCGTGCGGGACGTCCCCGTACCGCTCACTCTCACCGCCACCCAGCTGCTGCGCCTCGCCGAGGACCCCGACGCGTTCGCGCACGAGCTGGCCCGGCCCATGCCGCGCCCACCGCAGCCCGCCGCCCGGCGCGGCACCCGCTTCCACGCCTGGGTCGAGTCGCGTTTCGAGGACCTGCCCCTGCCCATGCTCGGGCCCGACGAGCTGCCCGGCGGTGACGACGACGAACCGGAGATCGCCGACGAGCGTGATCTGGCCGGACTGAAGGCGGCCTTCGAGCGCACCCCGTACGCCGGGCGTACACCCCACCGGGTCGAGGCCCCCTTCACCCTCACCCTCGCCGGGAGGGTGATCCGCGGCCGGATGGACGCCGTCTACCGCACCTCCCGCGACACCTACGAGATCGTCGACTGGAAGACCCACCGCGCCCACACCGCCGACCCGCTCCAGCTGGCCGTCTACCGCCTGGCCTGGGCCGAGCAGCACCACATTCCGCTCACGTCGGTGACGGCCGCGTTCCTCTACGTACGGACCGGAGAAGTGATCCGGCCCACACCGCTGCCGGGCCGGGCCGGTCTTGAGCGGATCCTGCTCGGAGATCCACCGGGCGAGCCACCCCGACCGGCCGGTTAGGCTCGACGGCATGAGCGACACCCCGGACAGCGCTGTCCGCACGTACATCGACCAGCACCGCGGGTCCTTCCTCGACGACCTGGCCGACTGGCTGCGCATCCCCTCCGTCTCCGCGCAGCCGGAGCACGCAGCCGATGTACGCCGCAGCGCCGACTGGCTGGCCGCCACACTCAAGGGCACCGGCTTCCCGGTCACCGAGGTCCTCGATACGCCCGGTGCCCCCGCGGTGTTCGCCGAGTGGCCTTCGGGCGACCCGGAAGCGCCGACCGTGCTCGTCTACGGCCACCACGACGTCCAGCCCGCTGCGGTCGAGGACGGCTGGCACACCGACCCGTTCGAGCCGGTCGTCAGGGACGGCCGGATGTACGGCAGGGGTGCCGCCGACGACAAGGGCCAGGTGTTCTTCCACACACTCGGTGTCCGGGCCCACCTCGCCGCCACCGGCCGCACCGCCCCCGCCGTCAATCTCAAGCTCCTCGTCGAGGGCGAGGAGGAGTCCGGCTCCCCGCACTTCAGGGAGCTGGTCGAGCAGCACGCCGAGCGCTTCGCCGCCGACGTGGTGATCGTCTCGGACACCGGCATGTGGTCCGAGACGACCCCGACCGTCTGCACAGGTATGCGTGGCCTCGCCGAGTGCGAGATCACCTTCGGGGGTCCCGACCAGGACATCCACTCGGGCTCGTTCGGCGGCGCCGTCCCGAACCCGGCCACCGCCGCTGCCCGGCTGGTCGCCGCGCTGCACGACGCCGACGGGCGCGTCGCCGTCCCCGGCTTCTACGACGGGGTCGCCGAACTGACGGACGCCGAGCGCGAGCTCTTCTCCGAGCTGCCCTTCGACGAGGGCGAGTGGCTGCGGACCGCCAAGTCCCGTGCGGCGGCCGGGGAGCGGGGCCACACCACACTGGAGCGGATCTGGGCCCGCCCGACCGCCGAGGTCAACGGCATCGGCGGCGGCTACCAGGGCGCGGGCGGCAAGACGGTCGTCCCGTCGTCCGCCATGGTCAAGCTCTCGTTCCGGCTGGTCGCGGGCCAGGACCCGGTCCGGATCGAGCAGCTCGTCACCGAGTGGGCGGCGGGCCGGGCGGAGCCCGGGATCCGCCAGGAGATCACGTTCAGCGCCGGCACCCGGCCGTGCCTGACCCCGCTGGACCACCCGGCGCTCCAGTCGGTCGTACGGGCCATGGGCCGGGCGTTCGGCGAGAAGATCCGCTTCACCCGGGAGGGCGGCTCGGGCCCCGCCGCCGACCTCCAGGACGTCCTCGGTGCCCCGGTGCTCTTCCTGGGCATCTCCGTGCCGTCCGACGGCTGGCACGCACCGAACGAGAAGGTCGAACTCGGCCTGCTGTTCAAGGGCGTGGAGACCACCGCCCATCTGTGGGGCGATATGGCCGACGCCCTGCGACGAGAATGCTGAACCCGAACCACCCAGTCCATGAGGGGGAGTTGGAAGCACCTGTGAGCAACTTCAGCAATGCCACCGAAGGCCACGCGAGCGGAGGCGGGGCCGCTGACGGCCGGGCCACCGACGACCCGGCCGCCGCCACGGATCCGTACCGGCCGATCGGCCTGACGGCCCCGAACGGCATCGACCGGGCAGCCCACCACCGCCTCGACGAGGCGTGGCTCGCGGCGGCCTGGAGCCACCCGACGACCCGGGTCTTCGTGGTCTCCGGCGGCCAGGCGCTGATCGACGAGACGCCCGACGGCCGCACCGAGCTGCTCAAGACGCCGTCGTTCGAGGCCCCGCTCACCGAGGAGCACCGCTACTTCCTCGGCACGGACGCGGACGGAGTGCGGTACTTCGCGCTCCAGAAGGACACCCTCCCCGGCCGGATGGACCAGTCGGCCCGGCCGGCCGGGCTGCGTGAGGCCGGGCTGCTGCTCTCGCCGCTCGACGCCGGGCTCCTGGTGCACGCGGTGGCGCTGGAGAACTGGCAGCGCCTGCACCGGTTCTGCTCCCGCTGCGGTGAGCGCACCGTCATCGCCGCCGCGGGCCACATCCGGCGCTGCCAGGCCTGCGGGGCCGAGCACTACCCCCGTACCGACCCGGCCGTGATCATGCTCGTCACCGACGAGCACGACCGGGCACTGCTCGGCCGGCAGGTGCACTGGCCCGAGGGCCGGTTCTCCACGCTCGCCGGTTTCGTCGAGCCGGGCGAGTCCATCGAGGCCGCGGTGGCGCGTGAGGTGTTCGAGGAGGCGGGTGTGACGGTCGGCCCGGTCCAGTACGTCGCCAGCCAGCCCTGGCCCTTCCCGTCCAGTCTGATGCTCGGCTTCATGGCGCAGGCCACGTCCTCCGAGATCACGGTGGACGGCGAGGAGATCAGCGAGGCCCGCTGGTTCTCGCGGGAGGACCTGCGGTCGGCCATAGAGTCCGGGGAGGTGCTGCCCCCGGCCGGTATCTCGATCGCGGCCCGGCTGGTGGAGCTCTGGTACGGCAAGCCGCTGCCGAAGCCGCTGAACTGACCGGACCGGACGGGACCGGACGGGACCGGACGGGACCGGACCTGACTTGACCCGACAGGGTTACGGGGCAAGGGGTACGGAGCCCCGCAGGGTGATGGCACGGCCGGACGAGGGGCCCGGAGCCCCTCGTCCGGATCATGCCTGTCCGGCCGTCCGGCCGTCCGGCTGTCCGGCTGTCCGGCTGTCCGGCGGCGCGACCGTGCCTGCCTAGCGGCTCACCGGGATCCAGCCCGGGGTGTCGTCCTCGTTGCGGGGCTGCAGCTCGACCTTGATGTGGTGGGTGTTGTCGCGCGTCACCGACCCGCTGCCGCCCACGGTGACCACGCCGATCCGCAGCTTTCCCTCGCCTTCGGTCTCCCGGCTCACCTGCACCGCGATCTCCAGCGTCACCCGCTCCACACTGAGGCGCAGCGCGCTGTCCCCGATCCGGCGCTGCGCCTCGGCCAGTTCGGTCCTCACCTGGCTGATCAGGTCCGCCAGACCCGCCACTGGTGCGGCTCCCGTCCCGTCGTTCATTGCTCCCCCTTGTGCAGCCCGGGTCCCATTGTCGCGCCCTGCCCCTACTCTGGGGAAGCATGGAGGGGGAGCCGTTATGGCTCAACACGCTTATGGATCAACAGAGTTGGCGGCTCCGACTGCATGCGGAGCTGCCCGGGGGCGAGCCGGGGGACGTGCTCGGCGCCGGGGTCCTGTTCGGCCGGGACCTGGTGCTGACCTGTGCCCATGTGCTGCCGGGCCCCGCCGAGCCGGTGCGGGTCGAATTCCCGGTCCTGGCCGGGGAGCCGAAAGGCGTGTCGCGCTCGGCGAGGGTGGTCGACGGCCACTGGGTGGAGCGGTACGGGCGCGACGAGGGGGACCTCGCGCTGCTCCGGCTCACCGAGCCCGCCCCGGTGACCTCCACGGCCGTACTGCACCGCGACCCCGCCCCGTACGACACCCGGGTGACGGTGGACGGCTTCCCCCGGAACCGGTCGGGCGGTCTCTGGGTGGACGCCGTGCTCAAGGGGCCGGGGGGCCACGGCGACGAGTGGGTGCAGATCAACCCGGTCGACTTCCACGACCCGGACCCCCGCGGCTTCAGCGGGGCCGGAGTCACCGAGGCCGGGACCGGCCGGCTGCTCGGGATCATGGTCGCGGTGTACGACACCCCGGCCGGCCGGAGTCCGTTCTTCCACTTCTATATGATCCCCGCCGCGACGATCGCCGGTCATCTCCCGCTCGTCGCGGAACACCACATGACAGGGCCCCGGGTCATTCCGCCGCAGTTGTCGGTGGCACCGGGCGACCAGCGGACCGGCCGGCCGCTGGGCCTCCAGCAGACGCTGACCTGCTGGCTGAACGGTGACGACACCAGCTGGGACATCGAAACCGTCTTCCTGCGCGAGGACGACGAGGAGGCCGATGTCGCGCTCCGGACGACCCTGGGCCTGGCCGACCGGGAGCGCTCACCCGGGCTCTCGACCACGGGGAGCAGCCGGCCCGGCGGCCCCGCGGTCCCGCACCGCGGCAGCATCAGCCTCGCGGTGGCCGCGGCCGGGCGCTCCCGTGAGCAGCTCGCGCGGGACCTGGAACCGGAGCCTGCGCGGCAGTTGACCTCCGTGGTGGTCTCGCTGCCGGACCGGGCGGCCGCGGCCCCCGGCGAGACGGCCGGGCTGCTGCGGCGCCTGGCGGACCGCGGAGCCAGACTCCTGCTCGTCCTGCACGGCCCGGCCCCCGGACTCACCGGCGAACTGCTGCCCGCCGGACGCGCCGCGCAATGGCTGGAACGCCTGGCGGACCGGGCCGACCGGCTCTCCGAGACCGAACGCGCCGTCAGGGACCTGTTCCGGCGACTGGAACCGCGCGTCACCGGGCTGCCGGGACCGCCCGCCCGGCACGGCGACCGGGCCCAGCTGTGGACCGCGCAGCTCGCGGCCGAACTGGAGCAGACGCAGCAACGGGAACAGGAGCCGGCGGGATGTCCGCCCTCCGGGAGCGAGATGGGGGTGGCCGCGCTGCTGCAGATGCTGTCGTACGCCGAACAGTCCGTCCTGAGCGCGCTGTTGCGGGCCGAGGACGTCGAACAACGGCTGCTCGCCGCCCTCGACCGGATGCTGGACCTGCGCGGCCTGCTCGCCGCCGAACAGGCCAGGCTCGCCGACCACCAGCGGGCCGAGGACGCCGTGGCGGCCGGCCAGTACCGGCGGGCGCAGCAGCTGCTGACGGAGGGGCCGAGCAGCCTCGATGACGTGGAGCGGGCGGTCGCGGCGTTCGTCGCGACCGTACACGCGCGGCTGGACGGCGGTTCCGGCGCGGAAGCGGCCCCCCGGCAGCGGGACGCCGGAGAGGGCACGGCGGCGAGGGACGGCGGACAGGGCACGGCGGTGGCGAGGACCGCCGGAGAGGAGGGGACCCGTTGAGCCCGTGCCCCCACCCCGGCTGTGGCAGCCGGGTCACCCCCGCCGGTTACTGCCAGCGCAGCGGCAGGCGCGTCGACTCCGCGACCGGCCGCCACGCCGGGGCCACCCGGCCGCCCGGCCCGCGCCGGGAGCAGTCCGCGGCTCCGGCCGCCGCCGTGCTGCTCCCGCCGCCCGAGAAGGACCACGACCCGCTGGTCCTCCCCGAGGTGCGGCCCGCGGCGCCGGTGGCCGGCCCGTACGACACCGGCCGGCTGCGGAGCCTGGGCCTCGGCCCGGACCGGATGCTCGCGGGGCAGTACCGGTTGATCAGGAGCATCGGGTACGGGGGCATGGGCGAAGTGCATCTCGCCGAGGACACCCGGCTGGAGAACCGCCCTGTGGCGGTCAAATTCCTGCACCAGCAGCACGACGGTGACGACAGGGACCCGCCCAGCGCGCGCCGTGAGCACATCCGGCTCAACGAGAAGGCGATGCGCAGCGAACGCCAGGAGCTCGTCGCCCTCAACCACCCCGATCTCATCCGGGTGTTCAACTACGGCAGCCACGATCCCGCGGGCGAGTTCCTGGTGCTCGAATACGCGAACGGGCTGACCCTGGAGGACGTCAGGGTCCGGGTGGTCAACGATCCCGGGGCCTTCGGCGGGGTGCGCTTCCACGAGTTCGTGCTCGGTTACGGCATCCGCATCCTGAACGCCCTCGGCTATCTCCACCAGCAGAAGGGCAAGGTGTACGGCGATCTCAAGCCGCACAACGTCATGCACTGCGGTACCGAGATCAAGATCGTCGACGTGGGCAGCGTCCGCCAGGAGCGGGCCGAGGGCCCGGTCACCCGAGGCTACTTCGCCCCCGGCGTCGGCCCGAACGGGGAGACCCGTTTCCAGGACGACCTGTTCAGCCTCGGCGTGACGCTGCGCGAACTCAGCGCCGCCGCGCCGCCCGCGCAGGGGCTGGGGCCAGAGTCCCTGCGCAGGGCACTGGACCGCGCCACCCACGCCGACCGCAGGGCCAGATTCGCCACCGCCGACGAGATGGCGCACCAGCTCCGCGGGGTGCTGCGCGAACTGCGCTCGCTGCGCACGTCCCAGGAGTCCTTCGAGCCGTCCCCGGTCTTCGTCCAGTCCGCACACGCCCTCGACGGGGCGATCGGCTCACCGCCACCGCTCAGCCACTGGGCGAGCGGCGCGCCCCCGGTCCCGCCCGGCCCGGTCCCGCCGGAGCCGGGCGAGATGGCCTGCGGCCTGCCCGTACCGAAGCCCGACCCGCACGACCTGAACGCGCCCCGGCTCGGCCGGCTCGCGGAGGACGACGCGACGGCGCTGCTCCAGCGCACCAGCGGCTGGGATCCCTCGGCCGAGCTCCATCTGCTGCGCTGCAGGCTGCACATGGCGCTCGCGGTCGCCGCCGACGACACCCGGCCGCTGCGCCGGGCGTACGCGGAGATCAGCCGGGCCCGGCGCTCCATCGCCCCGGGCTGGGCACCGTACGACTGGCGGATCGACTGGCACCTGGGTCTGCTGGCGCTCGCGTCCGGGAACACCGACGGCGCGCGCCTGCGGTTCGACGCCATCTACGACGCGATCCCCGGCGAGTACGCGCCCAAACTCGCGCTCGGCTACTGCGCGGAGCGGCGGTGCGAGTGGCCGCAGGCGCTGCGGCTCTACGACGCGGTCCGCCGCCGCAACCACTCACTTGGCGGCGCTGCCTTCGGCTGCGCCCGGGTGCTGCTGGCCGCGGTGAGCGACGGATCGGAGGCCGTGGCACGTGACCTTGACGGGCCGGCCACCGACCGGTCCGGAGAGCCCGCGGCCGACCGGGGCGAAGGGCTGGCCGGTGCGCTGGCCGCGCTGGAACTGGTCCCTGCGCACTCCCGTCATCTGACCGCGGCCCGGACGGCCATCGTCCGGATCAAGGCGGCCCGGGCACGGAACTCACCCCCCGACGACGATGCGCTCAAGGACGCCCTGCACCGGCTCGGGCCGCTCTTCCACGAGCACGGTCTGACGGACCACCGGGGCCGCCACCGCCTGGAGACGGAGCTCTGGGAGACGGTCCTCGAACGCGTTCCGCACCGGCCCCTGACCGATTTCACCGCGGCGCTCGACGCCCGGCTCACGGCGCCGCAGAGCCCGCAGGGGCTGGCCGACATGCTCTCACTGCTCTACCGAGGCCTCGCCGACCAGGCCAGACGCTCCGACCTGCCGGACAGCAACGAGATCGCGGAAGCGCTCATCGACCGGGCCAACAGCGTCCGCCCGCTGGGCTTCCGCCACGACAGGAGGCACCCATGGCTGGGGAAGGCACACCGGCAGCGCATCCGGGACCGGCTGAGCCCGCGGTCTCCCTCGAAGTGAGCCAGGTCCCCGAACTGCCGGTGCCCGACCCGGGACACGAGGCCCGGATGTACGCCGTCGTCACCGTGACCGTCCGGCGCCCGGTCGCCGCGGACACCCGGCGGGCCGCAGCGCAGGACCAGGGGCCGCGCCATGCCGTGGTGTTCCTCATCGACCACTCGTCGTCGATGGTGAACCCGCCCACGCGGATGGCGGCCGCCAGGAACGCGGCGGCCGCCGCCGTACGGGCCGTGCCGGACGGCGCGTACTTCGCGGTCGTCGCAGGGCGGGACCGGCCCGGCACCGTGTACCCGGAGCAGCCGCCCGGCGGGCGCCGCACCCTGGCTGTCGCCGACGACCTGACCCGGCGGGCGGCGGAGGACGCCCTGCGCGCCTGCCACCCGGGCGGCGGCACCGCGATCGGCAGCTGGCTGGGGCGCGCCCAGGAGCTCTTCGCCGGACTCCCCGGCTGCGGCGCCGACTTCGTACGGCACGCCCTGCTGCTCACCGACGGCAGGAACGAACCGGGCTACGAGTCCCGCGAGGAGCTGACCGCCCGTATCGCGGAGTGCGCGGGGCAGTTCACCTGCGACGCGATCGGCATCGGTGACGGCTGGGACACCGGGGAGCTGCTCCTGATCACCACCGGGCTGAACGGCACGGCGCACGCCTTCGAGGAGACCGGGCCGACCGGTCCGCTCCCCGCCAGGCTGCACGACCTCACCCGACAGGCGGCAGGACGCGACCTCACCGGACTGCGGCTGCGGCTCTACCGCAGCGACAACGCCGAACTCCGGTCCTTCGGACAGGTCCACCCGACACGGCGGACGCTGCGGCCGGTGGAGGAGACCGAATTCCTGCGGGAGTTCGCCACCGAACCCTGGGGCGACGAGACCCGCTCGTACCTGCTCTCGCTCAGTGCCCGGCACACCGCCGAGGCCGGGGGCCCGGAGCTGATGCTCACCGAGGTGGAGCTGGTGCGCGACGGCGCCGCCCGGCCGCCGGTGGAACTGCCGCCGTCACAGCCTGTCGTGGTCCGCTGGTCGGGAGACCACGGGCTGTACAGCCGGGTGCACCCCGATGTCGGCCACTTCCTGCACCAGGAGGACCTGGTCCGGTGCTTCGAGGAGGGCTGCGCCGCACTGCGTGCCGGTGATCCCGAGACCGCCCGCGGGGCCCTCGGCCGGGCCTGGCAGCTCGCGGTGCAGGTCGGCGACGACGCCATGCGGGAGCACCTGGAGAAACTGGTCGAGCCCGGTGCGGACGGCGAGGTGGAACTGCACGCCCGCATCAGACGGTTCGACATCGAGACCGCCCGGATCCGTACGAGTTACACGAAGAGCCGCCGGTGAGCGGCGCGGGGGAGCGACAGGTGCACAGCGCGGGGGAGCCACCGGGGTACGCCGCGGGCCGGGTGACCGCGGTGTTCGGGGCGCTGCGCCGTCTGCTCTGCCTGGCGCCCGTACCGGCCGGGCAGAGCCCGGCCTTCCTCCGTGACCGGCTGATCGCGCTGCCCCTGCTCACGGTGATCGCGTTCGGATCGCTGTCGCCGGCGTACGGAGAGGTGCACGGCGACTCGTCCCGGATCGCCGAGCGCACCGGCCCGGCCCTGGTGGAGCTGACCCGCGCCGAAATCGCCCTGGACCAGGCACAGAAGGAAGCCGATTCGGTCCTGCAAGGGCCAGAACTGATCGGACTCGGCCAGACCTATCCGACCCTGATCACCAGGGCCACCCAGAACCTCAACGAGGCCGCCCAGTCGCCCGCGCTCAGCGCCTCCCAGCGGCAGGGCCTCCAGGTGGTGTCGGGGCTGGTGGTCGACTACAACGGCTACATCGGCACCGCCGACCGCAACCGGGACGACCCCACGCTCAAGAAGGCGTATCTCTCGTACGCGCTCAGCATGCTCTGCGAGACGGCGGGCGGCACGGACGGCGCGGGCTCCCCGGCGCGCTGCGCCGACCGCGCCGTACACGGCTACGAGGCGACCACCATCCAGGACCGCATCGGCTCGCTGCAGCGGAGCCTGCGCGCGGATCTCGACCACGAGGCGGGCTGGGGTACCGCTCCCGTCGTCCTTGCCGCCGTCGCCTGCGCCGCGTTCGCGCTGCTGGCGATCGGCCTGTTCCGGACGCTCGCTTTCCTGAAGGTGCGGCTCCGGCTGCTGAGCCTGCCGCTGGCGGCGGCCGTACTGCCGCTGCTCGTCGTGCCGGTGCTGGCGTTGGGCACGGTTCAGGTGCAGCACGGACAGGCCGCCGTGCGGCACATCGCCGACGGGGAGCTGGCCCGGGTCTCCGCCGCGGCCCCGGCGGTCCAGCTGTCACGGACCACCGGCACGACAGCCGCACCGGGCTCCGTCGACGGGCTGCAGCAGCGGATCGACGCCGCCATGCGCCGGGCGCACAGCGGGGGCTGGGCGTCGGTGACGGGGTTCATCCTGCCGGTCGGACTGCTGGGCGCGGCGGTCACCGGCTGGGCGCTCCTTGCCTACCGGCGCGACTACGTACGGGTCCCGACGCGGGAGGACTACCGGTGATGCGGGCGAATCGCGGCACAGGCCTGCGCCTGCTGCTGTCCGGCACGCTGATCGTGCTCGCCGCCGCGCTCGGCGGCTGCTCCGGCGGCGGCAAGCAGACGGTCGTGGTCCTCGGACCGTGGACGGGGAACGAAGCGGCCGCGTTCACCAGGACGCTGGACCTGCTGGACAACGGCACCCCGTACACCTACAGCTACCAGGGCACCAGTTCGCTGCGCGAGACGCTGGTCGCGCAGTTGGAGGCGGACGCGCCGCCGGACGTGGCGATCCTCAACAGTCAGGGTGAGCTGCTCGAATACGCACGCGAGGGCGCGCTCACACCGCTGACCGGCTCCCTGGCGACCCGGGCGTACCCGCCCTGGGCCCCCGAGCTGGTCGTCAGCGGCGCCAGACACACCTACTGGGTCCCGCTCAAGGTCGACATCAAGAGTCTGGTGTGGACCAGGACGTCCCAGCCGGTCAGGCCGCACAGCTGGTGCCTCGGCATGAGCGCCCAGGCCACCACGGGCTGGCCGGGCACCGACTGGATCGAGGACATCCTGCTGCACAGGTCCGGTCCGGAGGCGTACGAGAAGTGGGCCACCGGGATCCTGCCGTGGACCAGCCCCGAGGTACGGGACGCGTGGAGCACCTGGGCCTCGCTGATGGCCGGGCAGAACACCAGGAGCGCGCTCGACATCCCGTACACGGGCGAGGGCGGCAAGGGGCTGCTCAACTCCGGTACCTGCACGGAGGAGCACGCGGGGACGTTCATCCGTTATCTGTACGGCCCGGACATCACGTTCAGGCCGTCGGCCGACACGATCCCCGGACTGGGCGGCCACAAGGACGCGTACGAGGTGTCGGCCGACATGGCCGCGGTGTTCCGCGACAGTCCGGCGGCGATGAAACTGCTGAGCAGACTGGCCGGACCCGAGGGGCGCAGGATCTGGCTGGCCCAGGCCGCACCGCAGCTGAAACCGCACTTCCCCAGTGCGTCGGACCCACAGCCCACCGACCCGCTCGGCCGCAAGGCGGCGACTCTCCTCACCGGCGGAACGAGCGAGGCGCCGACGCACCAGTTGTGCTTCGACGCCTCGGACACCATGCCGCCCACCCTGCGCGACGCCTTCCAGCACGCCGTGCTGAAGTTCCTCAGCACACCCGACAGCGCCACACAGAACAGGCTGCTGGCACAGCTGGAACAGGAACGCCGCAGACTGGCGGGCGCGGACCTGCTGCCCGGCGTGTGCGGGAGCCCCGCACCGTAGGGGCTGACCGCTCGGGCCGCAGAGGCTGCCCGGTCAGGCGATCTTCTGCTTGACCTGGGCCAGCGAGGGGTTGGTCAGTGTCGAACCGTCCGGGAAGAGGACGGTGGGAACGGTCTGGTTGCCACCGTTCGCCTTCTCCACGAAGGCCGCGGAGTCGGCGTCGTGCTCGATGTTCACCTCGGTGTACGCGATGCCCTCGCGGTCCATCTGGCCCTTCAGCCGACGGCAGTAGCCGCACCACGTGGTGCTGTACATCGTCACAGTGCCCGGCATGTCTCTCGCGCTCCTCTGCTGCTGCGTCGCCCGCAGCCTTCTGTGCTGCTTCGTCCGATACATGGGGATTCCCGGGGGGCGGCCTCGGGAAGTCACATGCCGTAGAACGTACGTGATCCGGCCACCATTCCCGTATGAGTGCGACGGGAACTCAGTACGACTGCGACTGAGCGCGACGGGGACTTAGTACGACTGCGGCCCGGTACCTGTGGACAACCGACTCGTCAGTCTCGCGGGACCTGGCAGCATGGCGGGGTGACAGCAGCAACGCACGCCTCTCTCTTCCCCCAGGTACCGGACTCCGCCGACGCGGTGCTCGACGGGCTCGACCCCGAGCAGCGCGAGGTCGCGACGGCCCTGCACGGGCCGGTGTGCGTCCTGGCCGGAGCCGGTACGGGCAAGACCCGCGCGATCACGCACCGCATCGCCTACGGGGTGCGTGCCGGGATCCTGCAGCCTTCCACGGTGCTCGCCGTCACCTTCACCAACCGCGCGGCCGGCGAGATGCGAGGACGGCTGCGCCAGCTCGGCGCGGGCGGTGTCCAGGCACGGACGTTCCACTCGGCGGCGCTGCGCCAGCTCCAGTTCTTCTGGCCCAAGGCGGTCGGCGGCGAGGTGCCCCGGCTGGTCGAGCGCAAGGTACAGCTGGTCGCCGAGGCGGCGGCGCGCTGCGGCGTCCGGCTCGACCGCAACGAGCTGCGGGACGTCACGGGCGAGATCGAGTGGTCCAAGGTCACCCAGACCGTGCCCGCCGACTATCCGGCCGCCGTCGCGAAGTCGGCCCGCGAGGCGCCCCGGAGCCCGGCCGAGATCTCCCAGATCTACGCGATGTACGAGCAGCTCAAGCGCGACCGCGGAGTGATCGACTTCGAGGACGTGCTGCTGCTGACCGTCGGCATCCTCCAGGACCGGCACGACATCGCCGACCGGATCCGCAGCCAGTACCAGCACTTCGTGGTCGACGAGTACCAGGACGTCAGCCCGCTGCAGCAGCGCCTTCTCGAACTGTGGGTGGGGGACCGGGAGGATCTCTGCGTCGTCGGTGACGCCAGCCAGACGATCTACTCCTTCACCGGCGCCACCCCCGACCACCTGCTGACCTTCCGGGTCCGCCATCCGCAGGCGACGGTGGTGAAGCTGGTCCGGGACTACCGCTCGACACCACAGGTCGTCCACCTGGCCAACGGGCTGCTGGCCCAGGCCCGCGGCCGCGCCGCCGACCACCGACTGGAGCTGATCTCGCAGCGCTCCCCGGGACCCGAGCCCGTCTACAAGGAGTACGGGGACGAACCCACCGAGGCCGAGGGCACCGCGCGCCGGATCCGGGACCTGATCGCCGCGGGCGTCCCCGCGTCCGAGATCGCCGTGCTGTACCGGATCAACGCCCAGTCCGAGATCTACGAACAGGCGCTGGCCGACGCGGGGGTGCCCTACCAGCTGCGCGGAGCCGAGCGGTTCTTCGAACGGCCCGAGGTGCGGGAGGCCGGCGTCGCGCTGCGCGGAGCCGCCCGGGCCGGCGGGAACGACCCGCTGCTCGACGACGCGGTGGATCTGCCGTCCCAGGTGCGGGCGGTGCTCGGCACCAAGGGGTGGCGGGCGGAAGCCCCCGCGGGGTCCGGGGCGGTCCGGGACCGCTGGGAGTCGCTGGCCGCGCTGGTGCGCCTGGCCGAGGACTTCGCCAGGGCCAGGGAGGGGGCGACCCTCTCGGACCTCGTCGCCGAGCTGGACGAGCGGGCGGCCGCGCAGCACGCCCCGACCATCCAGGGCGTCACCCTGGCGTCACTGCACTCGGCGAAGGGCCTGGAGTGGGACGCGGTGTTCCTGGTCGGGCTGACCGAGGGCATGATGCCGATCACCTACGCCAAGACCGATGAGCAGGTCGAGGAGGAACGCCGACTGCTCTATGTGGGCGTCACCAGGGCCCGGCTGCACCTCACGCTCTCCTGGGCGCTGTCCAGGTCGCCCGGCGGCAGGGCCTCCCGGCGGGCCAGCCGCTTCCTCAGCGGACTGCGGCCGGGTTCGGCGGGAGGCCCTGCCGCCGGGCTGCGCGGCGCCGCCGGTGGCGCGGGCGGGATCGAGCGGGGTGCGGCGGCCCGCCGCAAGCACCGCGGGCCCGTGCGGTGCCGGGTCTGCGGCAAGACCCTGACCGACGGCGGCGAGATGAAGCTGATGCGCTGCGAGGACTGCCCGTCGGACATGGACGAGGCGCTGTACGAGCGGCTGCACGAGTGGCGCGCGGTCCAGGCGAAGGAGACGGGACAGCCCGCGTTCTGCGTGTTCACCGACAAGACCCTGATGGCCATCGCGGAGGCGGTGCCGTCCAGCGAGACCGAGCTCACACGGATCGCCGGCGTCCCGGCCCGGAAGATCACACGGTTCGGAGGCGATGTGCTGAAGATCTGTGCAGGCCAGGAGCTTGTGGACGGTGACGGAGAAGACTGACCGAAACTCGTTGAAAAAATAGTTTGCGCACGCCCCGGGAACCCCCTTAGGTTCTTAACCACGGGAACAGCGACTTCTCTGAAGCCCTGGTTCTGTGCTGTACTTCACCACAGCTGTACCTGACCTACATTCGAATGGGACGAGGCCTCCGGGCCCCCGCTCCCCGAGACGCCGAGAGGAGGCGAGACCAGTGGCAACCATCACGAAGACCAAAATGACCGATCGCTCGGTCGTCGTCACCTGCCTGCTCGGCTCCTCTCTCCGTGGAACCGGTCTGTCCGGCATCTCTGCCGTCAGCCCCGTTTCCCTGGCGGGTCTTCCCATTCGGGACCGTAATGAGCGACCGACCAAGGCACCGGAAGCAGCAGTAGCAATCGCGGGGATGCCGTCCTATGCGTTTGCGGCAGCCGGTGCCGAGTTCGGGACGCAGGCAACGCAGCATCACACGATGTGGGCCTTCCGTGGGCTCGAACCCTGGAGTGATCCAGTCTGATTCACCATCAGGCAGGCGCCTTCAGGGCCGCGGAACCCCACCCGGGATCCGCGGCCCTTTTGTTTGTACTGGGCCACCAGACGACATCCGGTCAAACAGACCGGAACGACCAGACGAGGAATGAAACCACCGTGCAAATCGAAGCGCACGCCCCGTCCGTACCGCCCTCACAGACACTCTCGCCGCCTGTTGCCCCGGAGGATCCCACCGTGTTCCCGCTTACCGCGCTGACCGTTCTCGACGACGCCATCGAGAACCTCGATGTGCCCGTCCCCTGCCGTGCCTACGACCCGGAGGTCTTCTTCGCCGAGACCCCGGCCGACGTCGAGTACGCCAAGTCGCTCTGCCGTACCTGCCCGCTCGTCGAGGCCTGCCTCGCCGGGGCCAAGGAGCGTCGCGAGCCGTGGGGCGTCTGGGGTGGCGAGCTGTTCGTCCAGGGCGTCGTCGTCGCCCGCAAGAGGCCGCGTGGGCGTCCGCGCAAGAACCCGGTCGCAGCATGAAACTCACCGGCCCCGGAACGATTGACCGCCCCCACAAGCACGATCCCCAGAAGCAGGACCCGATGACCTCTTCCACCAGCGAGCCGTCCGGCTCCGCAACACCAGTCGTCACCACCATCGGCGCGACCGCGTCGCGCCAGAACAGGACCCGTGAGATGCAACTCATCCCAGAAGCCATGGCTCGTGCTCATATGCACGAGCGCCGCAGGGAGGCCGACGCCGAACGTCAGGCCCTGCGCCTGGTGTCCGCCCGCCGCATGCAACGCCGCGCCGAGCGCGTCTCGTTGCGCGCCCGCCGTGCGATCGCCATGGCGGTCATGCAGTAAGGCGGTCGTGCACACCGGCCGCCGCGCAGCGGCGAAGAAGGAACAGAGCAATAGCGCAGAAGCGCAGCAATACAGCAGCGCAGTAGTACAGAAGTAGCAGTAGAGAAGCGGTAGTAGAGAAGAAGACGCGCAGAAGGCGCGGAGGACATCGGGGGCCGGTCGGCGTGACCGGCCCCCTGGCATGTCCCGGATGCGCGGAACCGGTCCGGTCAGGCACGCGCCTGGGCAGGAGGCAGTTCCTCCTCCGGAACCGTTTCCCGGACTGCTTCCGAGACTGCTTCCGTGCCTTGTTCCGGGAGTTGTTCGGTGACCTGATCCCGGAGTTCGGTCTCCCCGGTCTCCCCGGGCTCCGACAGGAACCCCGGCATCCAGGCTTCGAGTTCGTCCCGGAGCCGTACGGTCGCACCCAGCTGGCAGAGCACTCCGATGGTGCTCAGTGTCACCCGGTGGATCAGCAGGTAGGACGGCGGCAGATTGAGCTGCTTGCCCAACTGGTGGGCGGGGGAGCGGGGATCGGCGATCCTGGCGGCCTGCGCCCGCATCCACCCCCGGCTGAACGTGAACTCGTCGGCCTGCACCGGTTCGATGATCGGTACCAGATACTCCAGCACCGCCTCCGGATCGAGATCGATGGACTCCTTGACGAAACCCTCCTCGCAGAGCATCTCGTAGACGCCGGATGCCTCACCCTCGATGGTCATCCGCAGGGCGTGGCCGATCGTGGCGGGAAGTCCGCCCGGCAGCCGGTCCACCGTCCCGAAGTCGAGCACCCCCAGTCGCCACTGTGCGGTGGCCTCCTCTGAGGTGGCTCCCTCTGAGGTGGCGTCGTCCTCAGCGCCGTCGTCCTCAGCGATCCCGTCGTCCGCCTCGGCCGGCAGCAGCCGGAAGTTGCCGGGGTGCGGGTCGGCGTGCAGCAGTCCCGTACGGGCCGGGCCCGAGAAGAGGAACCGCGCGAGCAACTGCCCTGCCCGGTCCCGCTGTTCGTCCGTGCCGTCCGCGATCACATCGGCCAGCGGGATTCCGTCGATCCACTCGGTCACCAGTACCTGGTCGCTCTGGTGCACCACATCGGGCACCACCACGTCCGGATCCCCGGCGAACTCCTCCGCGTGTTCCCGCTGGGCCTCCGCCTCCAGCTCGTAGTCCAGCTCCTCCGACACCCTGTCGCGCAGTTCGGTGATGAGCGGCTTGATGTCCATACCGGGAATCAGCGGACCGAGCAGCCGGGCGAAGCGGCTCAGCTGGGTCAGGTCCGACAACAGGGCCTCACCGGCCCCCGGGTACTGCACCTTGACCGCCACCCGGCGCCCGTCGTGCCATACCGCCCGGTGCACCTGGCCGATGGACGCGGCGGCGGACGGCTTGTCGTCGAACTCGACGAACAGTTCGCGCCACTCCGTCCCCAGCTGCGCTTCCAGCACGGCGTGAACTGTCTGCACGGGCATGGGAGGGGCGGATTCCTGGAGCTTGGTCAGCGCCGCCCGGTAGGGCCCCGCGATCTCCTCGGGCAGGGCGGACTCGAAGACCGAGAGGGCCTGCCCCATTTTCATGGCCCCGCCCTTCAGCTCGCCCAGGACCTTGAAGAGCTGGTCGGCCGTGCGCTGCTGCACCTCGCGTGCCACGATCTCCGCGGATCTGCCGCCGATCCGCTTGCCCAGGCCCCAGGTGGCGCGGCCGGCGAAACCGAGTGGGAGTGCCGCCAGCTTGGCGGTACGTGTGACCGCTTTCCGGGGAAGATCAGACATGCGCCCCTCCAAATCCCAGACTGCCGTGGAGCGTACGGCGGTTACCCGGCCATTGTGTCGTGCGGAGCCCCGGCCTCCGAGGCGCGCTCCCCTCCAGTGTGCCCACCCGCACCGCAGCGGCAGTCGGGGTGGGGTGTGATACGGGCCGATCGCCAGTCGAGCAGCGGCAGGGACGCCTCCCACCGTGCCCCCGTCGATGCCGGCAGCTCGCCGTCGAGGAACGCCAGCGTGTGTGCCGCCGCCAGCCCGGCCACCGCCGTGGCCAGGCCGAGATCGCAGGCGGGCACGGAGCCACGTCTGCCCGAGCGCCACTGCGCGACCATCCGGGGCCAGCCGGGATCGTGCTCGGTCCGCCGCAGCGCCAGGCAGCCCGAGCACGCCGTTCCTCCCGGCAGGACGAGTGGCCCGACCACTCCTGTCCCTTCGAGCACGCCCGTATAGAGATGAGGCGTGCCCGACGTGATCCACTCCGTGGAGAGTGCCGGATCGGGCACATAGGCATCGAATCCGTCACGCGGTGCGACGACGATCAGTGACAGCCCCGGTTCACCGTCGGTGCCCGGCGCGGCAGCGCAGGCGCGGGGTGGCGGGCCGGGTGCGACGCGCCTGATCAGCTGACGCGCCGCTGCGTCCCGACGCGCCCCGACCGCCTCGGCCGGAAGGCCCCCCGGTGCCACGTCAGCGGGGGTGACGGAGCCACCGTCCAGCACGTCGACCCGGCCCACCCCGGAGGCCGACAGGAGTGCGGCCACGGTGGCACCGACCCGGCCCGCACCACGTACCTGAACCCGTATGGCCCGCCGGGCCGCGAGGCGGACCGTGCCGCCGCCCGGCTCCGGATGGACCAGCGAGAGGGATGCCAGATCGGGGCGGAGCCGGTCCAGGGTGCCGGGCCGTTTCCGTAACGCGTCGGCCGCCGCGCCTCCGGCTGTCGCATCGTCGATCAGTCCCGCCTTCGAGAGCCGGGCGACCAGCTTGTCCACCTGGCCGTCCGGCAACCGCATGGCCCGCGCCTCCTCCCGCAGCAGCTCCATCCCGCGGGTGCCGTCCAGCAGCCCGAGGAGGCAGCCGGTCGCCGGGTCCACCGGGCCGAGCACCACCGCCTGTGCGGGAGTCACCCCGAACTGCACCGCCTGCCGGTCCCGCCATGCGCGCCGCAGCGCGGGCTTCACCATCGGATGCATCGCACGCCCCCGTCCACAGTCCGCCGGGCTGTCCCGGCGGCTCTGTTGCCAGAATGCCCTCAGGTCACGGCGGGTGCGGAAAGTTATCCACAGGCCCGGTGTGCTGATACTTCGAATGCTGCACCCTGTGGAATGGATCAAGGTTCAACCGCGATGGGCGCGGGACTTCCCCCACTGACAGCGGGTAACGTCGAGGCGTGCCCGTCGACCCTCTGCACACCGCCGGAAGTCCACCGCGCAGCGCGAAGAGCCAGCCGCCCCGCGCCCCGGCGACGAGCCCGGTCGAGGTCCGCAGAAGCGCCCGGCGCAACAGAACGGTCTCCGCGTACCGGGAGGGCGACCGAACCATCGTGCTCATCCCCGCCCGGATGTCGGACGCCGAGGAACGGCGCTGGGTGACCGTGATGCTCGACAAGCTCGCGGCCCAGGAGAGCAAGCGCGTCCTCGGCGACACCGAGCTCGCCGACCGGGCGGCGCGCCTGTCCGAGCAGTACTTCGCGGGCCGGGCCCGCCCCGATTCGGTGCGCTGGGTGACCAACCAGAACACCCGGTGGGGTTCCTGCACGCCGGCCGAGGGCAGTATCCGGCTCTCGCACCGGCTCCAGGGCATGCCGGAGTACGTCGTCGACTACGTGTTGCTCCACGAGCTCGCCCACCTGCTGGTCCCCGGGCACGGCCCGCGCTTCTGGCAGCTCCTCACGGCGTATCCGCGCACCGAGCGGGCCCGGGGCTATCTCGAAGGGGTGGTGGCCGCCGAGCGGCTCCCGCAGCTGCCCGCCGCCCGCGGTGAGTGACAGCTCCGGTGTTCCCGGGTGACTCTGTACCGGCTGAGTACCGGGTCCGTCCCGGCTTGGCCGGATGTCGGTCCCAGCCGCTAGCCTGGCGCGACGGAAACACATTCGGGATGGGGGACGGTCGTTACGTATGGCCAGGCAATTCCAACGCGGCCACAAGGCCAGGATCAGTGACCTGACAGCGGGCACGGACCTGTACGTGGGTGTGCAGATCGCGGGCGCCGGACTGACCTTCGACATCAGCTGCTTCGGACTCGACGCCGACGAGCAGCTCTCGGACGACCGGTATTTCATCTTCTTCAACCAGCCGAAGTCGCCGGAGGAGTCGATCCAGCTCCTCGGCGCACAGGCCGGTGACACCGAGTCCTTCCGTGTCACGCTCGACCGTATCCCCGCCGGTATCCAGAAGCTCTCGTTCACCGCGACGCTCGACGGCGCCGGCCAGATGTCGCAGATCGGGCCCGGGTACATCCGTATCGTCGCCGGTGGCGACGAGGTCGTCAGGTACGCCTTCACCGGCTCCGAATTCACCACGGAGCGCGCCGTCATGCTGGGCGACTTCTATCTGAAGGACGTCTGGCGGTTCGCCGCCGTCGGCCAGGGTTTCGACGGCGGACTCGACGCGCTGCTCAGGAACTTCGGCGGTGAGGTGGCCGAGGACGAGCCCGCACCACCGCAGCAGGCCGCCGCTCCGCCGGCCTTCGGTGCCCCGGCTTTCGCCCCGCCCGCCGCGGCCCCCGATCCAGCCCCCTCCTTCGGCGCACCGGCCGCTCCGCCCCAGGGGCCGCCTGCTCGGACACCGCCGCCCCTCCCCTCGTCCGGCGGAGTGGCGACCCCGCCTCCGCTGCCTGCGCCCGCCCCGCCGCCGATTCACTCGGCGCCCACCATCGCCGCGCCGATGCACCTGGACGGGGGCGCCACCCCGCCGCCCGCCCCCGCTCCGTACGCACAGCCGCCGCAGCTTCCGCAGCAGCAACAGCCGCCTCAGTTCGGCCAGTTCCCGGGCCAGGCCCCGCCGCCGGGCGCCCCGGCCCCACACGGCGGCCCTCCAGGCCAGCCGGGGCCCTACGGCCAGCAGCCGCCCCCCGGACAGCCCGCTCCGTACGGACAGCCTGCCCCCTACGGACATCAGCCGACCGTCGCGGGCCCCGGGCTGCAGGCCGCCTTCCAGAAGTACCGTGAAACGGACACCGGCCAGCGCTGGACGCCGCAGAACAAGTACCTGATGCGGGCCGATCTGACCGTCAGTGACACCCCCGTCCTCGCCCGCCAGGGCAGCATGGTGATGTACCAGGGCAAGGTCGACTTCAGCTACAAGGGAGCCGGTTTCGCGGGGCGGATCGTGGGCCGTGCGACCGGCCAGGAGATGCAGCTGATGCGCTGCACCGGCCGCGGCCAGGTCTTCTTCGCCGAGAACAGCGCCCATCTGCACCCCATCGAGCTCCAGGGCGACGGCATCTGCGTCTCGGCGGAGAACGTGCTCGCCTTCGACGAGACCCTCCAGTACGAGGTCCGCAGGATCGAGGGTCACGGCATTCCCGGCGGGGCGCTGTTCACCATGCAGTTCCAGGGCACGGGCACGGTGATCGTCAAGACGCACGGTGTGCCGGTGGTCCTGCCGGTCACCCCGACCACCTTCGCCGACTGCAACGCGGTCGTCGCCTGGTCGTCCGCCTCGCAGGTGATCGTCTCCAGCCAGGTGCGGCTGCGGCAGAACGCCTACGCGGGCGACAGCGGCGAGAGCGTGAACCTCCAGTTCCGGGGCGCCCCCGGGAACTTCATCATCGTCCAGCCGTACGAGGTCTGAGGGAGCCCGTCATGAACCAGCAGCTCGCGGGCTACGCCCCGACCCCCGTCACGGCCCGCATGGAGAACCACGGCAGCAAAATGCTGAAGGTCGCCATGCAGACAGGCCAGGACCTCCTCGCCCGGACCGGATCCATGGTCGCGTACGAGGGCTTCGTGCAGTACGAGCCGAATCCGCCGGCCGTTCGCCAGATCGCCCGTGACTGGATCACCGGCGAGGGCGCTCCGCTCATGAAGTGCTCGGGCGACGGCCTGCTCTACCTCGCCGACTACGGTGCGGACGTCGTCGTCATCAACCTCAACAACGACGCGCTGTCGGTCAACGGCAGCAATCTGCTCGCCTTCGACGCAAGCCTCACCTGGGGGGTGGAGCGGGTCAAGGGCATGGCGAAGTTCGCCGGACAGGGCTTGTGGAACATCCAGGTGTCCGGCAGCGGCTGGGTCGCCATCACCTCGCGCGGTACGCCGATCGTCGTCGACTGCGGCAGAGGTGAGGACGAGACGTACGTCGACCCGGATGCCCTGGTCGCCTGGTCGCCGAATCTCAAGGTGAAGGGCAAGCGGAGTTTCAAGGCCGGTTCGCTGATCGGGCGGGGCAGCGGGGAGGCGTACCAGATGGCCTTCTCCGGGGAGGGCATCGTCGTCGTACAGCCGAGCGAGGACAGCACCGACCGTCTGCGGATCCGGACCTGAGGGGAGCCAGAACACCATGCAGAGCCCGCTTTTCAGCTACACGGAACAGCAGACCCAGGACCGGTACACGGTGCAGAACCCGCAGTTGCTGCGGGTCGCGCTGACCGGGCACGACGACGTGCTCGCCCGCAAGGGCGCCATGGTCGCGTACCAGGGGCTGATCGAATTCGACGGTGAGTACCAGTCGAACCAGCAGCAGCGCGCCCGGGCGTACACGGGGGAGGGGCTCGACCTGATGCGCTGCCACGGGCAGGGCACGGTCTACTTCGCCAACCTGGCGCAGCATGTGCATCTGGTCGACGTCGACCAGGACGGGCTGACGGTGGACAGCGCCTACGTCCTGGCGATGGACTCCAGCCTGAACCACACGGTCGTCGCGGTCGACAGCCAGTACGGCATCTCGGGATCGGGCAAGTACCAGCTCAACATCACCGGCCGGGGCAGGGTCGCACTGATGACCTCGGGGCAGCCGCTGATGATGCAGGTCACGCCGGACAAGTACATCAACGCCGACGCGGACGCGGTGGTCGCCTGGTCGTCCGGTCTGCGGGTGCAGATGCAGGCGCAGACGCACGCCTCGGGGGTACGGCGGCGGCGCGGCAGCACCGGCGAGGGCTGGGAGCTCAGTTTCCTGGGCCAGGGCTTCGCGCTCGTCCAGCCCAGCGAGGTGATGCCGCCGCAGCACGCGAACATCGGGGACGGGGTGCTGGCGCAGTTCGGTATGGGGCAGCAGGGGGCGCACGGCCAGAACCAGGGCAACGTCTGGAACTGAACGCGCGGCCTCGGGTGACGGGATCTCCTCGGAGAAGCCCTCACCCGAGGCCGGGTTGTCTTCGTCGCTGTCCGGCGTCGCTGTCTGCCGTCGCTGCTGCGTTTCAGAGCGCCGCGCGGGCAGCTTCCACCAGCCGCCGGACCGACAGGTCGGCGACGGCCGCCACCTCGTCGTAGGCGAACCATCGCAGGTCAAGCGACTCGTCGCTGATCAGTTCCACCGCTCCTGGCGGGACCAGGGCCGCGTACTGCACATCGAAATGCTGGGTGCAGGGCGCCGGAATCGAGTGACGGTCCAGCCTCAGGGGGCCGCCGGGCAGCAGCGTCAGCCCCTCGATGCCCGACTCCTCGGTCGCCTCGCGCAGGGCGGCTCCCGCCACCGTCGTGTCGCCCGGCTCGCAGTGCCCGCCCATCTGGAGCCACATCCGCAGCTTCCTGTGCAGGGTGAGCAGCACCTGCCCGCGCTCCGGGGCCAGGACCAGAGCGCTCGCGGTGAGATGTCCCGACCCGCAGGACTTCCACATCCCGTCGGGGTGGGCCGACAGATGGTCCAGATAGCTCTGACGCAGCTCGTCCTGGCCCTGCTGGTCCTTCAGTACGCGGACCGCGTCGTCCTGCAGGGTGCCCTGGTGCGTCACTGGCCGGAGTCGTCCTTCTTCTCGCCGGTCCCGTCGGTCCCGTCGTTTCCGTTCTGTGTGTCCTGTGTCTCCTGCGAGTCCTTCGTGCCGGGCTTCTCGCCCTTGGTCAGGTCGGGCTTGCCCTGGCCGGTCTTGCCGCCGCCGGCGGCCTCACCGAGCATCTTGTCCAGCTCGGAGAAGTCCAGGTGCTCGTGGTGGACGAAACCGTCCGGGTCGTCCAGGTCGGAAGCGGTCGGCAGCATGTCCGGGTGCTCCCACAGGCCGTCGCGGCCGTCGACACCCCGCGCGTCCGTGAGCGAGGCCCACAGCCGCGAGGCGTCCCGCAGCCGGCGCGGCCGCAGCTCCAGACCGATCAGCGTGGCGAAGGTCTGCTCGGCCGGACCGCCGGAGGCCCGGCGCCTGCGCAGCGTCTCGCGCAGCGCGTCCGCCGAGGTCAGGCGGGTCTTCGCGGCCTCGTGGACCACGGCGTCCACCCAGCCCTCGACCAGCGCGAGAGCCGTCTCCAGACGGGCCAGTGCGGCCTTCTGCTCCGGGGTGTCCTCCGGCTGGAACATGCCCTGCTGAAGGGCTTCCTGCAACTGCTCGGGGTGCGAGGGGTCGAGTTGGCCGACCACGTCCTCCAGCTTCGAGGTGTCGACCTTGATGCCGCGGGCGTATCCCTCCACCGCGCCGAACAGATGCGAGCGCAGCCACGGCACGTGGGCGAAGAGCCGCTGGTGGGCGGCCTCACGAAGCGCCAGGTAGAGCCGCACCTCGTTCTTGTCGATGCCCAGGTCCTTGCCGAAGGCCTCGATGTTCAACGGGAGCAGCGCCGCCTTGCCGGCCGGGCCGAGCGGCAGACCGATGTCGGTGGAGCCGACCACCTCGCCCGCGAGGACGCCGACCGCCTGCCCGATCTGCTGGCCGAACATGGCTCCGCCCATGGACCGCATCATGCCGAGCAGCGGGCCGGCCATGGCCTGCATCTCCTCGGGCAGCACACCGCCCATGGCCGCGCCGACGCGCTCCGCGACCGGGTCGACGAGCTCCTTCCACACCGGCAGGGTCGCCTCGACCCACTCGGCGCGGCTCCACGCGACGGCCGTACCGGCCCCGGAGGGCAGCGAGGTCGCGCCGTCCAGCCACAGGTCCGCCAGGCGCACGGCCTCCTCGACCGCCGACCGCTCGGCCGGGCCCACACTGGTGTCCTTGGTGCCGTCGGACGTGCCCTGGGCGACCGTCTGCCGTGCGATGTCCTTGGCCATGTCCCAGTTCACCGGGCCGCCCTCGTAGCTCAGCATCTGGCCGAGCTGCTGGAAGGCCGCACCGAGGTCGTTCGGGTTCATCGAACCGAACATCGCCGCGAACGGATTGTCACCGCCGCTGCCGGGACCGAACCCGAGCGGATTCTGCGGGGAGCCTCCGCCGCCCTGACCGCCCTTGCTCTTGCCCGCGTCGCCGTCCTCCGGCTCCTCCGGCGGAAGGCCGAATCCGAATGGAGTGTCACTCACGGGTTTCCTCGGCTCGTAGGGCCGTCGGCCGACTGGCCGACAGCGATTGCCCGACAACACCACCCAGGGTAGGGGGTGACCGCCCGGTCAGGCCGGGTCCGACCGGGCGGCTCTCCACAGACACCGGTGCCCGATGAGGGCTCAGTGCTTGGCTGACGCATGGGCTGCGGCAGGATGGACGCCACCTGGTCCGTACGTGTCAGTTCGCGTACGTACTGAAGACAACCTCTGGAGACGCCCGGTGAGTTCCCCAGATCCGCAGGTTCGCGCAGCGCGAAACCTCTCAACCAAGCCCTCCCGAGGACCCGTCGTCGCGGTCACCGGAGCCGCCTCCGGCATCGGCGCCCTGCTGACCGGTCGGCTGGCCGCGTCCGACGAGGTCAAGCAGGTCGTGGCCATGGACGAGCGGCGAGGCGACGTGGCCGAGGCCCAGTGGCACATCCTCGACGTGCGCGATCCGGCGATCGCCGAGAAGCTGCGCGGCGCAGACGTCGTGGTGCACCTCGCGCTCGACCTCGATCTGGAGACCGACGCGACCGCCCGCTCGGCCTACAACGTCCGCGGTACCCAGACGGTCCTCACGGCCGCCGCGGCCGCCGGTGTCCACCGCGTCGTGCTCTGCACGTCGGCGATGGTCTACGGCGCGCTGCCGGACAACGACATCCCGCTCTCCGAGGACGCCGAGCTGCGGGCGACCGCGGAGGCCACCGGCGTCGGTGACCTGCTGGAGATCGAACGCCTCGGCCGCCGCGCGCCGCGTGCCCACCCGGGTCTGAACGTCACCGTGGTCAGGCCCGCGGTCCTGGTGGGCGGTACGGACACCGCGCTGACCCGCTACTTCGAGTCACCCCGGCTGCTCGTGGTCGCGGGCACCCGCCCCACCTGGCAGTTCTGCCATGTGGACGACCTGGTCAGCGCACTGGAGTACGCCGCGCTCGAAAAGGTCGACGGCGAGTTCGCGGTGGGCTGCGACGGCTGGCTGGAGCAGGGCGAGGTCGAGGAGCTCAGCGGTATCCGCCGGATGGAGCTGCCGTCCGCTGTCGCCCTGGGCGCCGCCGCCCGGCTGCACCGGATCGGCCTCACCCCGTCGCCCGCCGGTGACCTCGCGTACACGATGCATCCCTGGGTGGTCAGCGTCGGCAGGCTGCACGACGCGGGCTGGCGACCCCAATGGACCAACGAGGACGTCCTCGCGGAACTTCTCGAAGAGGTGGCGGGACGGCACACGGTCGCGGGCCGCAGGCTCGGCCGCAAGGACGCCACGGCCGCGGGGGCGGCGGGTGCGACGGTCGCGCTGCTCGGTACGGCGGCGCTGGTGCGCCGGGCGCGCCGGGCCCGGCGGGGCCGTATCTGAGGGTTCCGCGCCCCCGCCCCCGGCCCGGCGGCGGGTCGTCCTGTAGGACGCTCCAAGGGGCACGCGCAGGTACCGGTCGAAAGCGCCATTCCGTGCGGTGGGCCCCGTACGGCACCATTGATGTCATGGCACTCACCAACGACCACCCCGGCGAACAGGCCGCGCATGACCCCATCCGGCTGCTGGAGATCCGCGACACCCCGCTCAGCATCGACGAGGTGTTCAAGGTCGTGGGCGACGAGGCGGCCGGCGGCACGGCGCTCTTCGTCGGCACGGTGCGCAACCACGACGGCGGGACCGACGTCGATGCCCTCGGCTACTCCTGCCATCCCTCCGCCGAGGCCGAGATGCGCCGGATCGCCGAGCGGGTGACCGAGAAGTTCCCGGTGAGAGCCCTGGCAGCGGTCCACCGCGTGGGCGATCTCGCGGTGGGCGACCTCGCCGTGGTGGCCGCCGTCTCGTGCGCGCACCGCAACGAGGCGTTCGAGGCCTGCCGGATGCTCATCGATGATCTGAAGCACGAAGTGCCGATCTGGAAGCACCAGACGTTCTCGAACGGCACGGATGAGTGGGTCGGCATCTGACTCCGTTCGGCGCGGCCGGTCCGGCCCGCAGCGGCGGCGCTGTCCGCCATGTGCCCGATTTGCGTAACCCCACCCCGGCCGTGAGCGTTGGAGCAGCAGATGACTAATCTGTTGATCAGTCGGTTCGCGACTGTTCACGGGGGTCCGGAGGTCGGTATGGGTGCACTTGCCTGGTTGCTGATTCCGCTCTTCGCCGCGGTCGGAGCCGCCCTGTGGGGCAGGTGGGCCGCGCGGCAGCGCACGGCCGGTGACGGCGCCGAACTCGCCGGCTACGCCAGGTTCCGAGAGGCGATGGAGAAGGCGGACGCCGGCTCCGACGCCCTCTGACTCCCGGTGTCCCGCCTGATCAGGGCCTGGGGCCCCGGCCCCGAGCGGTGCGTCACAGACTGGTCCCGTACTGTCGTTCCATGCCACGCCGCACCCTGACGCTGCTCACGTCCACCCTCGTGCTGATCGCGCTGCTGTGCGGCGGAGTGTTCCTCACCGTCCCGTACGCCGAGATGAGCCCGGGGCCGACCGTGAACACGCTCGGCAAGGCGGGTGGCCAGCCGGTTCTCCAGGTTTCCGGCCACAAGACGTACCCGACGAGCGGTCACCTCAACATGGTGACGGTCAGGGTCACACGGTCCGACTACCAGATGAACCTGGTCGAGGCGGTCTACGGCTGGCTCGCACACGACAGCGTGGTCGTTCCGCACGACACCCTGTACCCGGACGGCACCACCGAGCAGCAGTCGACCCAGCAGAACGCCGAGGAGTTCAGCGAGTCCCAGGAGAGCGCCAAGGTCGCGGCCCTGGACGAGCTGGGGATCCCGGTGAAGTCGCGGACCGTGGTCTCCACGGTGGTCAAGGGCAGCCCCGCGCAGGGCAGGCTCCACGCGGGCGACGTCATCAAGGCCGTGGACGGCAAGGCCGTCACCGAGCCCGGTGACGTGGCGAAGCTCGTCACCCAGCACAAGCCGGGCCAGTCGGTCGTCTTCACGGTCGTACCGGCGGCGACCGCGGCGGCCGCGGAGAAGACGAGCACCGAGCCGAAGGGCACCAAGAACGTGTCCATTGTCACCGCGAAGGCCCCCGCTCCGGACCCGGGCCGGGCCATCGTCGGCATCCAGGCGGGCACCGACCACACCTTCCCGTTCCACATCGACATCAAGCTCGCGGATGTGGGCGGTCCCAGCGCCGGTCTGATGTTCTCCCTCGGCCTCGTCGACAAGCTGACGCCGGGCGATCTGACCGGCGGCAAGTTCGTCGCCGGTACCGGCACCATCGACGACAAGGGCGTGGTCGGGCCGATCGGCGGCATCGAGATGAAGCTCGTCGCCGCACGCCAGGCGGGCGCCCAGTACTTCCTGACGCCCAGCGACAACTGTGCGGCGGCGGCCGCGGACACCCCGTCGGGCCTCACCCTGGTGAAGGTGAAGGCGATGAAGGACGCGAAGCAGGCGATGGACAAGATCCGCGCCGGGGACACCGCCGGGCTGCCCAGCTGCTCTGCCAAGTAGCCACCGGTCCTGGGCGCGTGACCGCCCGGCGGAGCAGCCGGGCGCGGCCCGGCCGCGCCGTCCCTCCGCCTACGCCTCGAAGGTCACCGAGAGCGCCTCGGCGAGGCCGGGGACCAGCTCCGAGCCGGTGAGCACCTCGTT
Source organism: Streptomyces sp. NBC_01471 (assembly GCF_041438865.1). Lineage (NCBI taxonomy): Bacteria > Bacillati > Actinomycetota > Actinomycetes > Kitasatosporales > Streptomycetaceae > Streptomyces > Streptomyces sp. NBC_01471. Next base: position 2,413,786 of record NZ_CP109450.1, on the reverse strand, counting down.
CGGCGAGTCCTTCGCACGCAGCCGCAGCGCCGACTCACGGGTGCCGTCCCGCAGCACCGCCACGGTCATCCGCACCTCCTGACGGTCCGGGTGCTCGGCGACCCAGGCCGTCAGCTGCGCCTCGTCCATCCCCTCCGGCACGGTTGCTTCCGCCGACGGCGGCAGCATCAGCCGCTCGACCGTCATCGCGCACCCTGCCACCGCGTCCGGCCAGGCGATCGTGGCGAGGAACTCGTCGAGTGGGGTGGTGTCCGGGATCTCGTCCTGCTCGACGGGGGTCAGTGACGCGGCGGGCTCGCCGTCGTCGAGACCGAGCTGGGCGGCCAGGCCCGGCTCCTGGGTACGGAGCTTCGCGGTGTCCACGAGTGCGAAGAGTCTGGCGGGCTGGTCCCAGCCGAGACCGGACGCGTACTCGTCGATTTCGAGCACCGCCACGGTGAGCGGACTGGCGGCCATCGGAGGGCCTGAGGGCGAAGAAAGGTTGGGCATGGGCAATATCCTGCCCTCTTCCACCCCGGGAACGGGAACTGGGTAAAGCCTCAGTAAGTTGCATGAGTGGGCTCTACGATCGCGGGGCCTGTTCCACACGACCGCAAACTTCGAGGTGCGCACGTTGGCTTTCCAGATGCCGGACCGCGGCGGAGGCCCGACCGGGCCACGGACCAGAGTGGGACGGCCGTCCCGCCGCGCCCGGAACATGCTGTTGACCCTGGGCGTGCTGATCGTCCTGGCCATGGCGTTCATCATGTTCTCCGGGTTCTGGACCGACTGGCTCTGGTACCGCTCCGTCCACTACTCATCCGTCTTCACCACCACCCTGTGGACGAAGATCGGGCTCTTCCTCGTCTTCGGCGTGCTGATGGGGGCCGCCGTCGGCCTGAACATCTGGCTGGCGCACCGGCTCCGGCCGCCGCTGAGCGCGATGTCGCTGGAGCAGCAGAATCTCGACCGCTACCGGATGGGCATCGCGCCGTACAAGAAGTGGCTGCTGCTCGGGGTGACGGCGGTCATCGGGCTGATCGCGGGTGCCTCCGCATCCGGGCAGTGGCGCACCTGGCTGATGTTCGTCAACGGTGTGCCGTTCGGTCAGAAGGACCCCCAGTTCAAACTGGACGTGTCGTTCTACACCTTCGATCTGCCCTGGTACCGCTTCCTGCTGGGCTTCGGCTTCGCCGCCGCGGTGCTCTCGCTGATCGCCGCCGCCCTGGTGCACTACCTGTACGGCGGGCTGCGTGTCACGAGCCCCGGAGCGCGCGCCACCTCGGCTGCCACCGGCCATCTGTCGGTGCTGCTCGGCATCTTCGTGGCGTTCAAGGCCGTGGCGTACTGGCTCGACCGGTACGGACTCGCGGTGAAGTCCAGTGACTTCAAGGCCACCGGCAACTGGACGGGCCTGCGGTACGTGGACGCCAACGCCTATCTCCCGGCCAAGACGATCCTGTTCTGCATCGCGGTCATCTGCGCCCTGCTGTTCTTCGCGACGCTCTGGCGCCGCACCTGGCAGCTGCCGGTGATCGGTTTCGGTCTGATGGTGCTCTCCGCGATCCTGATCGGCGGGCTCTACCCGGCGATCGTGCAGAAGTTCACGGTCGAGCCGAACGAGCAGGCCAAGGAAGCGCCGTACATCCAGAAGAACATCAACGCCACGCGCAAGGCGTACAACATCGCCGACACGGATGTCGACAACTACTCGGGCAAGAGCAGCACCAAGGACACGACCAAGCAGCGCAACGACGCGAACTCGGCGGCCAGCTACCGGCTGATCGACCCGAACGTCGTCTCGCCGACCTTCCAGCAGCTGGAGCAGAAGCGGAAGTACTACGGCTTCCCGGCGACGCTGGACGTGGACCGCTACAAGGGCCAGGACACAGTGATCGGCCTGCGCGAGCTGAACATCGCGGGCATCCCGAAGCACAACTGGATCAACGACCACTTCACCTACACCCACGGCTACGGCGCCATCGCGGCCAAGGGCACGACCACGGACGGCAACGGAGCCCCGGTCTTCACCGAGTCCGGTCTGCCGGCCAAGGGCGATCTTCCCGGCTACCAGCAGCGGATCTACTACGGCGAGAAGACCACCCAGTACTCGATCGTCGGGGGCCCGCAGAAGGAACTCGACTACGAGAACAACGGTGAGAAGACCACCAGTTACCAGGGCAAGAGCGGGGTGGACATCTCCAACCCGCTGAACCGCGCCGCGTACGCGGTGGCGTTCAACGAACCGCAGATCCTCTACTCGGGAGCGATCGGCAAGGGTTCGAAGATCCTCTACAACCGCACGCCGAAGCAGCGCGTCGAGGCGGTCGCCCCCTGGCTGACCATCGACGGCGACTCCTATCCGGCGGTGGTGGACGGGAAGATCCAGTGGGTCGTCGACGCGTACACCACAACCAATGGATATCCGTACGCCTCGCGTACGACGCTCGGTGACAGCACGGCCGACTCGCTGACCGACAACCAGCGCGCGGTGGTCGCCCAGCAGAACCGGGTCAACTACATCCGCAACTCGGTGAAGGCGACGGTCGACGCCTACACCGGCCAGGTGAAGCTGTACCAGTGGGACGCCAAGGACCCGGTCCTCAAGACCTGGATGAAGGCGTTCCCCCACACGGTCGAGCCGAAGGCGGACATCCCGGCGGACCTGAAGGCGCATCTGCGCTATCCGCAGGACATGTTCAAGGTCCAGCGCGAGCTGCTGGCGCGCTACCACGTCACGAACCCCAAGCAGTTCTACAGCGGCAGTGACGCCTGGCAGGTGCCCAACGACCCGACCACCAGGGACAACAGGGCCGTACCGCCCTACTACCTGTCGCTGAAGATGCCGGGCCAGAAGGGCGACACACGGCAGTTCTCGCTCACCACCACGTTCACCCCCAGCGGGCGCCCCAACCTGGGCGGCTTCATGGCGGTGGACGCGGACGCCGCGAGTCCGGACTACGGCACGATCAGACTCCTCAGAGTCACCTCCGAAGTGCCGGGCCCGGAGCAGGTGCAGAACAAGCTCAACGGCCTGGCGAGCGTGGGTAACTTCGTCCGGGACATGAAGGGCGCCGACTCGGACATCGAGTACGGGAACCTGCTCACGGTGCCACTGGACGGCGGGTTCCTCTACGTCGAGCCGGTGTACGCCCAGGGCCGCAACGCGCACTATCCGCTGCTGAAGAAGGTGGCCGTCTCGTACGCGGACGCCGACTCACCGGACGGCGACACCACCGCGTTCGAGAACACCCTGGGCCAGGCGCTGGACAAGGTCTTCGGGGTGGACGGTCAGGAGACCAACCCGCCGTCGACCGGGAACACCACCAGGCCGCCGGCGAACGGCACGGTGAAGAAGGCCATCGCCGACGCCCAGCAGGCGTACGAGGACGGTCAGGCCGCGCTGGCGAAGAAGCCGCAGGACTGGGCCGCCTACGGCAAGGCGCAGAAGGACCTGCAGGACGCCCTCCAGCGGGCCTCCGACGCCGGAGCCAAGGTCAAGCCGAGCGGCAAGAGCGGCTGACCGTCTGCCGGGTCCGGGCCTGGTCAGGGTAAAAGCCCTGATCAGGCCCGACCGCGGGCCGGTAAAGCGGCCCTCCGCGCCGTGGTACGGTTGCAACACAACGGCGCGGGGTGGAGCAGCTCGGTAGCTCGCTGGGCTCATAACCCAGAGGTCGCAGGTTCAAATCCTGTCCCCGCTACTGAAGTCGAAGGCCCGGATCTCGAAAGAGATCCGGGCCTTCGTCATGTGCCGGTCCGAAGCGTCTGCCCGCTTGCCCGTCCGTGCGACTCCTGTGAAGAAGGCGCCGCCTACGGGAAGTTGGGACTGGTTCATGTTTCACTTACCGCGCTGCGGGAAGTCGACAAAACGCTGTAGTGACCTAGTCGGCTGCGATATACCGGGTGTGCGCGAGTTGCACGTAGTGGGACGATGGTGTTTATGGGGGACAGGGCAACTCTGTTGGAGACAGGGCGGTTTGTGCAGAAGCACGCCGATGACGGCCACGACGCCGTCGACGCGGAGGAAACGGCTGACGCCGAGGCCGAGGCACGCCACCGGAGCGGTGCCGAGAGCGGTGAAGCCGCGTCGATGAGTGTGCTGGGTGCGCTGCTGCTGCGCCGCGGGGACCTCGACGGCGCGGAGCGCTGGCTGCGTGCCGCCACCGGCGAGGGGGACCGGGCCGCGGCCAACAACCTGGGCGTGCTGCTGCACCAGCGGGGCTACGCGGACGAGGCGGCCGGCTGGTGGCGCATCGCCGCCGTCGCGGGCTCCGCGGCCGCGGCCCACGCGCTGGGCAGACACCACCGGGAACGCGGGGACGAGCCCGCCGCCGAGTACTGGCTGCGCCAGTCCGCCGAGTCGGGCCACGCGCTCGGGGCGTACGCCCTCGCGGACCTGCTGGAGCACCGCGGTGACATCGGCGCGGAGCGCTGGCTGCGCGCCGCCGCCGAGCAGGGCCACCGGGAGGCCGCCTACCGGCTGGCGCGCGCGCTGGACCGCGCCGCGACCGGGAAGGCCCCGGCTGCCGAGGCCGAGCAGTGGTACCGGCAGGCCGCCGCGCGCGGCCACCGGCGCGCCGCGCTGCACCTCGGCGTGATCCTGGAGAAGCGCGGCGACCTCAAGGAGGCCGGCCGCTGGTACCTGACGTCGGCCAAGGACGGCGAGGCCCGCGCGGCCTGCGCGCTCGGCTTCCTGCTGCGCGACGCGGGCGACGAGGAGAGCGCCGCCGTCTGGTGGCTGCGTGCCGCCCAGGACGGCGACGGCAACGCCGCCAACGCGCTGGGGGCGCTGCACGCGGCCCGGGGCGAGCAGCAGACCGCCGAGCGCTGGTACCGGGCGGCCATGGACGCGGGTGACGTCAACGGCGCGTACAACCTGGCCCTGCTCTGCGCCGCCCAGGAGCGCACGGCGCAGGCCGAGCAGTGGTACCGCCGCGCCGCCTACGCCGGGCACCGCGAGGCGGCCAACGCGCTCGCCGTGCTCCTCCTGCAGAACGGCGACCCGGCAGGCGCCGAGCCGTGGTTCTCCAAGGCGGCCGAGGCGGGCAGCGTGGACGCCGCCTTCAACCTGGGCATCCTGCACGCGGGCCGCGACGACGACCGTGGTGCCTTCGTCTGGTACGAGCGGGCGGCGGCGGCCGGGCACACCGAGGCCGCGCTCCAGGTCGGCATAGCGCTGCTCAGGGACGGCGAGGAGCACATGGCGGAGCGCCACCTGCGCTGCGCGGCGGGCGGCGGAAGCATCGAGGCGGCCTTCCGGCTCGGCGCGCTGCTCGACGCCAGGATGCCCCCGCCGGGACCGCCCGTGCTGGGTGAGCCCGTCACCGAGAAGAGTGAGTGCGAGGAGTGGTACGAGCGCGCCGCCGAGCAGGGGCACCGCCGCGCCCAGGTCCGGGTCGGCATGCTGGCCGCCTCCCGCAACGACGTCGAGGCGGCCGCGGGCTGGTACCGCGAGGCCGCCGAGGCGGGCAGCCGCAACGGCGCCTTCAACCTCGGGCTGCTGCTGGCCCGCGAGGGCAACGAGCGCGAGGCGGGTCTCTGGTGGGCCAGGGCCGCCAACGCCGGGCACGGCAGGGCCGCCCTGCGTCTCGCGCTGCTCGCCATCCGCCGCGGTGAGCTGGGTGAAGGGCAGAAGTGGTGCAACCGGGCCGTGGAGCTCGGTCCCGCCGAGGTCGCCGAGCGCGCGGCGCGCCTCAGTGAGGCACTGCGCCAGGAGCTCACCGCGTGACGGTGCGACCGGCCGGCCAGTAAGGCGGCCGGCCGCGCGCACCGGTCGGCAGCCGCCCGCGTCCCGGCAGGCCGGCCGGTGCATGTCCCGGTCCCGCCCGGCTCACGGGAACGGGATTTGCACTGGTCGGCGGCCCCACGTACAGTTACGAACACAACGGCGCGGGGTGGAGCAGCTCGGTAGCTCGCTGGGCTCATAACCCAGAGGTCGCAGGTTCAAATCCTGTCCCCGCTACTGAAGACCGAAGGCCCGGACTCGGAAGAGTCCGGGCCTTCGGCATGTTCTCCGAGCTTTCGGCATGTACGCGGCGGCATGTCCGGGCGTCAGCGCCCGCCCCTCAGGATGTGTGGCCCACCGCCTCCGCGTACAGCGAGCGGTCCACCACCTTGTCCTCCGGCAGCGGGTCGCCCTGTGCGACCCCGGCGTCCCGGTACGCCTTCTGCAGCCGGTCCGTCGTGCCCTTGCGGATCTCCCAGTCCATCCGGAGCGACGGCGTCGAGGTCAGCACCGACTCGTCGGTCTTCAGCAGCTTGGCCAGCGAGGCCGTGAACCCCTTGTCGGCCTTGTAGTCGCCGGAGAAGTAGGTGTTCACGGTCCGGATGTACGCGCGCAGGAAGGCGACGCCCGCGTCCGGGTCCTTGGTCAGCAGATTCGGGCCGAAGAGCAGCCCGCCGAGCGGTTCGCCCAGCGGCTGGCCGCCCAGGAAGGTGTACTTCGCGTTCCCGTCGACCTTGCGCCAGACCGGGTCGAGCAGCCAGGCGGAGTCGACTCCGCCGTTCTGCAGCGCTGTCAGTACGTCCGCGGAGCCGAGTTGCTGGAAGCCGATCGAGTCCAGCCCGCCGCCGTGGTTCTGGAGCGCCTTCTCCATCGCGTAGGTGACGACCGATCCCTTGCCGATCATCGTGCCCATCTTCCGGCCCTTCATCGTCACCGAGGCAGGGGTCTCACCGTTCTTGAGCCGGGCCCACAGGCCGCTCCTGGACGCCGGGTCGGGGGAGAAGTTCCCGGCGACCCACTTGATGTCGAAGCCGCCTCTGATGCCGTTCATCACGGCTGCCTCGGGCGCCGCCCACTGGGCGTCGATATCGCCCTTGGCGAGCAGCGGGAGCGCGTCCGGCGTCGGCAGTACCTTCAGCTGGACGTCCAGCCCCTCCTTCTTGAACTCTCCCTTCTCCACGGCTACTTCGAGCGGTGCGACGTACTCCGCCGCCAGGGTGCCGGTCGCGAGGACGAGCTTGCGCTTCCTGGCCGGCGGCCGGGGGGCGGGCGCACCCTTCGCGCAGCGGGCCGGCGCCCGGCCCGGGGCGAGGTCGGCCGGGTCGGTCCAGCCCTTGGCGCAGCCCGCGACGGCTCTCACCGGGCGGGGTTTCGCGGCAGGTGCCGGGCCGCCGCTGTCGTGTTTCGCACACCCGGCGGAGACGAGCAGGGAACCGGCGGCGAGCAGGGTGGTGCAGAGCGTGCTGATACGCATGGAGCCTCCGTACGTGCGGACATCGGGGCTGCGGGGGGACCCGTCGGTGGACGGACCGGTTCAGGACTGGCTGCGGCCGCGGTCGCGCGGGGCCCAGGGAGTGAGCAGCCGTCCGGCGATCCGCACCAGCTCGGAGAAGAGCACCCCGAGGACGGCCACACAGACGATCCCGACGAACATCACGTCGTTCTGGAAGAGCGCGCGGGAGTCGAAGATCAGATGCCCGAGGCCGTTCGGCGCGGCGATCTGCTCCGATGCGACGATGACGAGCACGGCCACCCCCGCCGCGATCCGGGCCCCGACGAGCACCGCCGGCAGGGACGCGGGCAGCAGGACGTGCCGGAACATCTGCCAGGGTGACGCGCCGAAGACCTGCCCCGCGTCGCGGTGCCCGGCGGGGACGGCGAGCACCGCCGCCATCGTGGAGATCCAGACGAAGAAGAAGACCGTGGCGGCGACCAGCGCGATCTGCGGCCCCTCGCCGAGCCCGAACATGTTGAGGAAGACCGGCAGCAGAGCCAGCTTCGGGACCACGTACAGCGCGTCGAGCAGCGGTTCGAGGGCGGCCCGTACGAGGGCCAGCGACCCCATCAGCAGACCGAGGACGTATCCCGACACCGTGCCGATCGCATAGCCGCCGAGCACCCGCTTGAGCGTGGCCCACACATCGGGCCAGAGCACGCCGCGGGCGGCGCGGTCCCAGCCGTCGGAGAGGATGGTGGAGGGCGCGGGGTAGACCCGGTCGTCGATCCAGGACCGGTCCGCCGCCAGCTGCCAGAGCAGGATGAGGACGACGGGTACCGCGACGGCGAGTGCCAGTTCCAGGGTGCGGCGCCTGCGGTGGGTGCGTACGGGGTGCAGCTCCTGCGGGCCGGGCCGTCTGACCAGCACTCCGTCCTTCGGGGCCTTGACCGCCGTGCTCATGCCGGGACCGCCTCTCCGCGTACCTCGCCGCGCAGCAGCTCCCACAGCTCGGACTTGAGCGCGGTGAACTCGGGGGCCGACCGCATGTCGCCGGTCCGGGGCCGGGGGAACGGCGGCCGGCGCTCGGCGATGATCCGGCCGGGGCGCGCCGACATCACCAGGACCCGGTCGCCCAGGACGATCGCCTCTTCGAGGCTGTGGGTGATGAAGAGGGCCGTGGTGCGGGTGGTCTGGGTGAGTTCGAGCAGCTCGTCCTGGAGGATGGTCCGCAGCTGTGCGTCGAGGGCCGCGAACGGCTCGTCCATCAGCAGGATCTCGGGCTCCACGGCGAGGGCGCGGGCGATGGCGACCCGCTGGCGCATGCCGCCGGAGAGGGCCCCGGGGTAGGCGTCGGCGAAGTCGGCCAGTCCGATGCGTGCCAGCCAGTCGCGGGCGCGGCGGTCGGCCTCCCTGCGCGGGACCCGCTGGATGTCGAGGCCGAACCGGACGTTGGCCAGGACGTTCTTCCAGTCGTAGATGCCGTAGTCCTGGAAGATCATCGCGGCGGGACGGGCGGACGCGGTACGGATGGACAGCTCACCCGTGCTGGGGCGCAGCAGCCCGGCCGCGATCCGCAGCAGGGTCGACTTGCCGCAGCCCGACGGGCCGACGATGCAGGTGAACTCGCCGGGGGCGATGTCCAGATCCAGTGGTCCGAGGGCGTCCAGGGCGGTGCGGCCGCGGCCGAAGGTGCGGGTGAGGGACCGGGCGTGGAGTTTGGCGGATCGGCCGGGCGCCGGTTCTGGGGTGAGTGGGGGCGGGTGCGGGTCTCCCACGGTGTCTCCTTGCGGAGGTGGTGGACGGGTGATCGCCGCAGAGGATATGACGGGTCGTCAGATACTGGAAGAGGCATGCACGCGCCGGGGCCCGGGGGCGCGCACGACGGAGCCCCGGGGCGCTTGCCCCGGGGCTCCGGTGGGAGTGCTGGAGAGGGTTCAGGCTCCCGCACAGGCCGGGCAGATGCCCCGGTACGTCACCTCGACGTCGGAGATCGTGAAGCCGAAGCGCTCCGTGTCCGGGAGGTCCCGCAGGGGGTTGCCCGCGGGGTGCACGTCGCGGATGGAGCCGCACTGGGCGCAGACCAGGTGCTGGTGCGGCCGGTGCGCGTTCGGGTCGTACCGCTTGGCGCGGCGGTCCGTGGAGACCTCGATCACCTCGCCGAGGACGACCATCTCGCCCAGGGTGTTGTAAACCGTTGCCCGGGAGATCTCCGGCAGCCGCGAGACGGCGCGGGCATGTACCTCGTCGGCGGTCAGATGAACGTGGTCCCCGTCGAGGACCTCGGCCACGACGCGACGCTGGGCGGTCATGCGCCAGCCCCGCTCGCGCAGGCGTTCCAACAGGTCACTCATAAGGTCCAGCCTAACAGGAGAAGGGTCGAGTCCCGAATGGATGTGACTTTGGACTATCACTTGACTTAGACAAAGTCCATCGTAGGATCGGGAGCGGCACACGCCAAGGGACAGGACACAGCAGGAATGACGCAGGAGGCGCACGTGACGCAGGGACCACTCACCACGGAGACCGGAGCTCCGGTTGCCGACAACCAGAACAGCGAGACCGCAGGCGCCGGTGGTCCGGTTCTGGTGCAGGACCAGCTGCTCCTCGAGAAGCTCGCGCACTTCAACCGTGAGCGCATTCCGGAGCGCATCGTGCACGCCCGCGGCGCAGGCGCGTACGGCACCTTCACGCTGACCCGCGACGTCTCGCAGTGGACGCGCGCGAAGTTCCTCTCCGAGGTCGGCAAGCAGACCGAGACCTTCCTGCGCTTCTCGACCGTGGCGGGCAACCTCGGTTCGGCGGACGCGGTGCGTGACCCCCGCGGCTTCGCGCTGAAGTTCTACACGGAGGAGGGGAACTACGACCTCGTCGGGAACAACACGCCCGTCTTCTTCATCAAGGACGCCATCAAGTTCCCCGACTTCATCCACACCCAGAAGCGCGACCCGTACACCGGTTCGCAGGAGGCCGACAACGTCTGGGACTTCTGGGGTCTCAGCCCCGAGTCGACCCACCAGGTGACCTGGCTCTTCGGTGACCGCGGCATCCCGGCGACCTTCCGCCACATGAACGGGTACGGCTCGCACACGTACCAGTGGAACAACGCGGAGGGCGAAGCCTTCTGGGTCAAGTACCACTTCAAGACCGACCAGGGCATCAAGAACCTCACCACCGACGAGGCCAACCGCCTCTCGGGCGTGGACCCGGACAGCCACCAGCGCGACCTGCGTGAGTCCATCGAGCGCGGTGACTTCCCGTCCTGGACCGTGCAGATCCAGGTCATGCCGGTGGCCGACGCGGCCAACTACCGCTTCAACCCGTTCGACCTGACCAAGGTCTGGCCGCACGAGGACTACCCGCCGATCGAGATCGGGAAGCTGGAGCTCAACCGCAACCCGGAGAACATCTTCGCCGAGGTCGAGCAGTCCACCTTCTCGCCGGCCAACTTCGTGCCGGGCATCGGTCCTTCGCCGGACAAGATGCTCCAGGGCCGTCTCTTCGCGTACGGCGACGCGCACCGCTACCGCGTCGGCATCAACGCCGACCACCTGCCGGTGAACCGTCCGCACGCCGCCGAGGTGAACACCAACTACCGGGACGGCGTGCTGTACGACGGCCGTCACAAGGGCAGCAAGAACTACGAGCCGAACAGCTTCGGCGGCCCCTTCCAGACGGACCGGCGGCTCTGGAACTCCACCCAGGTCAGCGGCGCCACGGGCAACCACCCCGCGCCCAGCCACGCGGAGGACGACGACTTCGTCCAGCCCGGCAACCTGTACCGCCAGATGACCGAGGACGAGAAGGGCAGGCTCGTCGAGAACCTGGCCGGCTTCATCTCGAAGGTCTCGCGCGACGACATCGCCGAGCGCGCGGTGAACAACTTCCGCCAGGCCGACGGTGACCTCGGCAAGCGGCTGGAAGCGGCGGTCCAGGCCCTGCGCGCCTGAACCGCACCGGCCGGAGCACCGGCTGAGCAGGACTGAGGAGGGCCGGATCCCCGTGCGGGGGTCCGGCCCTCCCGTGCTGTCCGCGTACGGGAACCGCTGTGCCCGTACACCGGGTTGCCCGTACACCGGGTTGTCCGGGTCAGGAGACCAGCGCCGCCGGTGCGCTTCTGTCCGGCGCCCAGCAGCGGATGATGTCGCGCACCGACACGACCCCGACGGGGCCGATGTCGTCGAGCACGATGAGATGCCGGAAGCCGCCGTTCGCCATCGCGCCCGCGGCTTCCTCCAGGGTCCAGGAGGGTGCGGCGAAGACGACATCGGTGGTGGTGTGGGCGCCCGCGGTCTCCTGGTCGGGATCCAGGCCGCCGCCGACGGCGTTCAGGATGTCGCGTTCGGTGAGAATGCCGACCCCGCAGGTGTCGGGATCGAGGACGACAGCCGCGCCGATACGGCGTGCGGACATCAGAGTGGCGGACTGTCGGAGGGTGTGGGCCGGGCCGATGGTGAGGACCACCGTGCTCATGGCGTCGCGGACGAACATGGCGGGTGCCACCTCCTGGGGAATCCAGCATGCGCGTGAATTCACAAGTTCACAAGTGGGGGAGCTCTCAGAGTCCCACCCGGGTGCGAGGTGAGCAAGGGTGCGGAAGGAGTCAGCAGGGGTGAAGAGGGTGGTGCGGAAGCGCCGCCGCCTCCGCTTCCGTGAAACGCGCCCCGGTCAGTACCTGCCGGGGGTGTTCATCCGCGCAGATAGCTCAGCAGTTCCCCGTGGAGCAGCCCGTTGGAGGCGGCCGCGTTGCCGCCCTCGACTCCCCGCACCCCGTCCAGGCTGGTGAACTCGCCGCCGGCCTCCTGGACGACGATGGCGGTGGCCGCCATGTCCCAGAGCGACAGCTCGGGCTCCGCGCACATGTCCACCGAACCCTCGGCGACCATCATGTACGGCCAGAAGTCCCCGTACCCCCGGGTGCGCCAGCAGTCCCGGGTCAGGTCCAGGAAGCCGTCGAGCCGGCCCTGTTCGTCCCAGCCGGTCAGCGAGGAGTACGCGAACGACGAGTCCGAGACCTTGGCGACCTTGGAGACGTGCAGCCGGGTGGCCGAGGTCAGACTGCGCCCGGTGTACGCGCCGCCGCCCTTCGCCGCCCACCAGCGGCGGCCCAGCGCCGGTGCGGACACCACGCCGACCACCGGTTCGTGGCCGTCCTCGCCCGCCACCGCGAGCGAGATCAGCGTGGCCCAGACCGGGACCCCGCGTACGTAGTTCTTGGTGCCGTCGATCGGGTCGATGATCCAGCGGCGCGGGCCCGTGCCCGACAGGCCGTACTCCTCACCGAGGATCGCGTCGCGGGGCCTGGCGCGCTGGAGCTGTCCGCGGATCAGCTCCTCGGCGCCCTTGTCGGCCTCCGTCACGGGGGTCATGTCCGGCTTGGTCTCGACCTTCAGGTCGAGGGCCTTGAACCGGTCCATGGTCGCCGCGTCGGCGGCGTCCGCGAGGACATGGGCGAAGCGCAGATCATCGTGGTAGTCGGGCATGGTCGTCACAGTATCCACCGGGTGCTCGATCGAGCCACAGGGCCCTGCCGGGCGGGCTGTCGCACGGGAGGTCGACAGGGGGCCGGGTATTGACACCCCTGCGGCCTCCGTCAACTCTGAGCGCAGAGCCGTACCGCCCCCGGAGGCGACGATGCCCGCAGCGCGAGAATCCCTGCTCGACTCCGCCCTCACAGCCCTCACCGAACGCGACTGGTCCGCCGTGCGCATGGTGGATGTGGCGTCCGCTGCGGGGGTCTCCCGGCAGACCCTCTACAACGAGTTCGGTTCCAAGGAGGGCCTGGCCCGCGCCCTGGTACGGCGCGAGGCCGACCGGTACCTCCGGGGCGTGGAGCGTGCGCTGGCCGGACCGGCCACGGAACGCGAGCGGATGGTGGCCGTCGCCGAGTGGACGGTCGCGGCCGCCCGTTCGCGCCCGCTGGTTCGGGCGCTGCTGACCGGCTGCTGGGCCGGTCGGCTGCCCGCGCCCGGCCCAGCGCCCCGGCCCGGCAGGTCGTACGTCCCCGCCCAGCGCCGTGCGGACACGGGGCCGCCCGCGCCGGGCGAGCTGATCGCGGCGGTACGCCACCGGGCGGCCCTGGCGCTGACCGCCGGACATGTGGAGGAGGAGGCGGCCGACCTCGTGTACCGGTGCGAGGTGGCCGTACGCCTCGCGCTCTCGCACCTCCTCGCACCGGGCGATCTGACGCTCGATCGCCTGGTGCGCGACGCGGTGGTGCGGGCGGCGTGAGCGGCGCGTCCTACTTCTTGAGCCAGCCGACCTTGGTGTAGTCGGTGTCGGCGAGGCCGGTCGCTCCGTAGTTGGCGAGGCCCTTGCGGACCGCGATGATCTGCGGGCGCTGGTACAGCTCGATCGAGTGGCCGAGCTTCCAGATCTCCGCGTCGGCCTCGTTGTAGAGCTTGATGGCCTGGGCGTGGTCGGTGGCCTCGCCGGCCTTCTTCATCAGCGCGTCGATCTTCGGGGAGCCGACCGAGCCGAAGTTCTGGAAGAGGTTCTTGCCCCGCGGCTGCTGGAAGACGGGGTAGATCTTGCTCGTGTAGCTTTCGTCGACGTTGCGGAAGCTGGCGAGGTCGAAGTTGCCGAGGTTCACGAACTTGTTGAAGTAGTCGTTGGCCGGGACCTTCTTGATCTCGACCCGGACGCCCACCGCTCCGTACATCTGCTGCACCAGTTCGGCCTGGTCGGTGGAGGAGGAATTGCCGCCCGCGCTCAGGACGTAGTCGAGGGTGAGCTTCTTACCGTCCTTGGTGCGCGGCTTGCCCTCACCCGCGCTCTTCCAGCCCGCCTCGTCCAGCAGCTTCTTGGCCTTCTCGGGGTCGAACTTGTCGAACTCGCTGGTGTTGTCCTGGTAGCCCTGCTGGTTGGGCATGAAGAAGTGGTTGTCCAGCGGCTTCAGTTCGAAGGACAGGTCCTTGGCGAAGCTGGCGTTGATTCCCTTGCGGTCGGTGGCCGCCTGGAGGGCGTTCCGCACCCTGACGTCCTTCAGCGGGCCCCGGCCGCCGTTGAGCGTGATGTGCACCTCGTCCCAGCGCGCCCCGCGGCGGATGTCGGTGTCCGGGGCCTTGACCAGCCGCTTGTAGTCCTCGGGCTGGATGGCGGGCGCGTCGTCGACTTCCTTGTTGAGGTACGCCTCGGTGTTGGCGCTGATGTCGAGGACGCGGTAGACGATGGAGGCCAGCCTGGGCTTGTTCCCCCACCACTTGGGGTCGGGGACCAGGGTGACGGTCTGGCCCGTCTTGTCATACGTGCCGACCTTGAACGCGGCTCCGGTGACCGGCGCCTTCTGTGTCCAGCCCGTGTTGAACTTCTGCGGGGTGCCGATGTAGGCGGCCGGGTACAGCGGGTCGAAGAGGCGCTGCCAGTCGGCGTACGGCGTGCCGAAGGTGATCTTCACCGCATGTGTGTCGGCGCCCTGCTCGACCTTGGATATCTGGTCGTAGCCCGTGGTGTCGGCCGCTTCGTACGCCTTGTCCTTACCGTTCAGCGCCGTCCACTGGGCGTGGAAGTCCTTCCAGCTCAGCGGCTTCCCGTCGGACCACTTCGCCTTCGGGTTCAGCTCGTACGTCACCACCTGCGGGCTGGTGGACGTGACCTTGGCCGAGACCACGAAGTTGGGGTTGGGGTGGCCGATCCCCTTGGCGTCGGCGTCGAAGAGATCGGGCAGGACCGCTCCGGCGAGGTCCGCGCCGTCCCCCTGCTGGCCGTCCACCTGGTTGATGTTGTACTGCGTGATCCACTGATCGATCCCGAACCGCAGCGAGCCGCCCTGCTTCAGGTCGCTCACCGGATGCGCGTTGATGCTCTGGCCGTCCGCCTGCGGAGCCGCCTGCTTCTTGGCCGAGTCGCCGTCACCGTCGGAGGAGCTGCAGCCCGCCACCGCCAGGGTGGCCGACAGTGCTGCGGCGATGGCGACAACGGTGGTTCTGCGCATCGGTGTTCTTCCTCCGGTTCAAGGTGACCTGATCGAGGTCACAGTCCCCGAGAAGGTAAGTCGATCTCCTTGCACAACGGGAGGGCTCCGGTGATGCTGTTATCCATTCTTTGCATGCGCGCAACAAACACTGGTCAAACTGGATCAACAAGCCGACGAAAAGCACCCGATGAATGACGCCGGACGATCGATACTCGATCAGCACCGGACAAAGGCACCGATGGGGCCTGCCGCGGCCGTGATCCCACCACGATCCCCAGCGCCCGAACCCCAGCGGAGGACCAACACCCGTGGCCGCCTTCCTGGCCAAGCGACTCGGCTACTACGCCGTCCTGTTGCTTGTCGCCATCTGTCTGTCGTACCTGCTGGCGTCACTCGCGCTCGATCCGCGCGCGTACTACGAGGGGCGCCAGCCACCCCTCTCGCCCAGCTCCGTCGACCACCACCTCACCGCGCTCGGCGTCAACGACCACACGCCGCTGCTCACCCGCTTCGCCCACTGGGCCGGACACGCCCTGCGCGGTGACCTCGGGCAGACCATCGACGGGACCTCGGTGGGCGCGGAGTTCGGCCGCCGGATCGGGGTCAGCCTGCGGCTGCTGCTCCTGGGCAGCATCCTCGGCACGGTCATCGGCGTCCTCGCCGGGGCCTGGACCGCCGTACGCCAGTACCGGCTCTCCGACCGCACGGTGACCCTGATCTCCTTCGTGCTGCTCTCCACGCCGGTGTTCCTGCTCGCGGTGCTGCTGAAGATCGGTGCGATCTGGTTCAACCAGAAGACCGGCACCGACTTCATCGAGTTCACCGGTGAGAAGACCCCCGGAGTGGACTCCGGCTTCTTCGCCGTGCTGAAGGACCGTTCGGTGCACCTGCTGCTGCCGACCGTCTCCATCGCGCTGGGCACCATCGCCAGCTACAGCCGTTACCAGCGCTCCACCATGCTCGACGTCCTCGGCTCGGACTATCTGCGCACCGCACAGGCCAAGGGCCTCACGCGGCGCACCGCGCTGATCAGACACGGGCTGCGGACCGCGCTGATCCCCATGTCGACGTACTTCAGCTACGGGTTCCTGGCGCTCTTCACCGGCGCCACCTTCACCGAGACGATCTTCGGCTGGCACGGGATGGGCGAGTGGTTCGTCTCCTCCATCGGCAAGAACGACGTCAACTCGGTCGTCGCCGTCAACGTGTTCGCCGCCGTGCTGGTGCTGCTCTCCGGCTTCCTCGCGGACGTCCTGCACGCCGCGCTCGACCCGCGCATCCGGAACGCCTGAGGAGTACGGACACCATGACCGCTGTCATAGAGACCGCCGCCGCCGACGCGGCCGGCCAGGGTGCGGAGCCGATACGCCCCGCGGGGCGCGCCTCGGTGGTGCTGCGCCGTTTCGTACACAACCGGGGCGCGCTCACCGGAGCCGTCCTGCTGCTGCTGCTCTTCCTGCTGGCCTTCGCCGGCCCGCTGATCAGCCGCTGGGACTACAGCCACATCGACTACACCGCACTGCGGGAAGCCCCGAGCGCCCAGCACTGGTGGGGCACCAACCGCATCGGCCAGGACGTCTTCGCCCAGACCATCCGGGGACTCCAGAAGTCCCTGCTGATCGGTCTGCTCGTGGCGCTGTTCTCCACGGTCCTGGCCTCGCTGACCGGCGCCTGCGCCGGGTACTTCGGCGGCTGGACCGACCGGATCCTGATGTTCTTCGTCGACCTGCTGCTGGTCTTCCCGTCCTTCCTGATCATCGCGATCATCTCGCCGCGGCTGCAGAACGGCGGCTGGTTCGCCTTCGTCGGGCTGCTCGCCGTCTTCGGCTGGATGATCACCGCACGCGTGGTCAGGTCGATGACGCTGTCGCTGAAGGAACGCGAGTTCGTGCGTGCGGCCCGGTACATGGGCGTCGGACCCTTCCGGATCATCTGGCGTCATGTGGTGCCCAACATCGCCTCGTTCCTCATCATCGACGCCACCATCGCGGTCGGCGGCGCGGTGATGAGCGAGACAGCGCTCTCGTACTTCGGGTTCGGCGTCCAGTCGCCCGACGTCTCGCTGGGCACGCTCATCGCCTCCTCGACGGGGGCTGCCGTCACGTATCCCTGGATGTTCTTCTTCGCAGCGGGGCTTCTGATCATTTTCGTACTCGCGGTGAATCTGGTGGGAGACGGGCTGCGCGACGCGCTGGACCCGACCTCCCGCCGGCGCCGCAGCCGCAAGGGGGCAAAGCGATGACCGCGGTACTCGAAGTGAGTGGTCTGGAGGTCGACTTCGACGGCGCACCCGCGGTCCGCGGCGTGAGCTTCTCGCTGCGGCGCGGCGAAGTGCTCGGCCTGGTGGGGGAGTCGGGGTCCGGCAAGTCCGCGACCGCGCTCGCCGTCCTCGGGCTGCTGCCCGGGAACGCGGCCGTACGCGGATCGGTCAGGCTCGACGGTACGGAACTCGTCGGCGCCTCCGACCGCGAGCTGTCCGCGGTGCGCGGCAGCCGGATCGGCATGGTCTTCCAGGACCCGCTCTCCGCCTTCACCCCCGTCTACCGGATCGGCGACCAGATCGCCGAGGCGGTCCGGGCCCACCAGGACATCCCGCGTGCGGCGGCCCGTGCGCGCGCCGTCGAACTCCTCGACCTCGTCGGGATCCCGGAGCCCGGACTCAGGGCGCAGTCCTATCCGCACGAGTTCTCCGGCGGGATGCGCCAGCGCGCCATGATCGCGATGGCCATGGCGAACAACCCGGACGTCATCCTCGCCGACGAGCCGACGACCGCCCTGGACGTCACCATCCAGGCGCAGGTGCTCGATGTGCTGCGCACCGCGCAGCGCGAGACCGGCGCCGCGCTGGTCCTCGTCAGCCACGACCTCGGGGTGATAGCGGGCGCGGCGGACCGGGTGGCGGTGATGTACGCGGGACGGATCGTGGAGAGCGCCCCCGCCGAAGAGCTCTTCGAGCGGCCCCGGATGCCGTACACACTGGGCCTGATCGGCGCGGTGCCCCGGCTGGACACCGCCGGTGAGGTGCTGGTGCCGATCCCCGGGTCACCGCCCACGGCCGGGAGCACCGGGCCCGGCTGCCCGTTCGCACCGCGCTGCCCGCTCGCCGGGGAGCCCTGCCTGACGGCTGAGCCCGCCCTGCGGACCGTGGACGGGCACGCGGTCGCGTGCGTACGCGCCGACGAGATCGCGGAGAAGCGGCTCGGCCCGCTCGATGTGTTCCCGGTACCGGACATCCCGCCCGCTGCCGAAGCCGCACCTGCCACCGGAGCCGCACCTGGTGCCCCCGCCGGAGGGACCGGCGCCGGCGCCGTGCTGGACGTGCGCGGACTCGTCAGGACGTTCCCCGTTCTGAAGGGCAGCGCCTTCAAGCGGCGGGTCGGCACCGTGCACGCCGTGGACGGGGTCGATCTGCGGATCCGCCGCGGCGAGACCCTCGCACTCGTCGGGGAATCCGGTTCCGGCAAGTCCACCACGCTCTTCGAGCTGCTCAACCTGGTGCGCCCCGAGGGCGGCGAGATCGAGCTCTTCGGACAGTCGCTCGACGGTCTCGGCGCGGCTGCCCGCCGGGCGCTGCGCGGACAGGTGCAGATCGTCTTCCAGGACCCGATGGCCAGCCTCGACCCGCGGATGACGGTCGGTGACATCGTCGCCGAGCCGCTGCGTGCCCAGGGCACGGACCGCAGGACCGCGGCGGGACGCGTCCCCGGACTGCTCGGACAGGTCGGCCTCGACCCGGCGCACGCCACCCGCTTCCCGCACGAGTTCTCCGGCGGCCAGCGCCAGCGCATCGGCATCGCCCGCGCCCTGTCCGTCGGCCCGAAACTGCTGGTCCTCGACGAACCGGTCTCCGCGCTCGACGTGTCCGTGCAGGCGGGCGTCCTCAACCTGCTGCGGCGGCTCAAGTCCGAGCTGGGTCTGGCCTATCTGTTCGTCTCGCACGACCTGTCCGTGGTGCGGCACATCGCGGACCGGGTGAGCGTCGTCTACCTCGGGCGCACCGTCGAGTCGGGGGCGGTCGGTGAGGTCTTCGAGCGGCCCAGGCACCCGTACACGCAGGCGCTGCTCTCCGCCGTCCCGCTGCCGGACCCGGTGCGCGAACGCGAGCGGCAGCGCACCAGGATCCTGCTGCCCGGTGACCCGCCCAGCCCCACCCACCGGTACGAGGGCTGCCGCTTCCGGGCCCGCTGCCCCGTCTTCGCGCGGCTCGGCGCGGACGAGCGGAAGCGCTGCGAGAGCGAGGTGCCGGTGGACCAGCGGCACGCGGCCGACCATGTGGCGGCCTGTCACTTCCCCGCGGTGCGCGAGGTGGTGTGACGATCCCCGGCCCGCGACCGCCCGGCCCGCGGCCGCGTCAGTGCGCCGAACCGGAGATCTGGAGCCCGATCACGCCCACGATCACGAGCCCGATCGAGACGAGTTTGAGGGTGGAGACGATGTCACCGAGGAAGACCATCCCGTAGATCGCGGTGCCCGCCGCGCCGATGCCGGTCCACACGGCGTAGGCGGGCCCGACATCCAGCTTCCGCAGCGAGAGCGTCAGCAGCCCGAAGCTGCCCAGCGCGAACGAGGCGAAGGCGATCGTCGGCCAGAGCCGGGTGAATCCGTGCGAGAGCTTGAGACACACGGCGAAGCCGGTCTCCAGGAGTCCCGCGACCACGACCAGCAGCCACGCCATTCAGTGCCTCCCCTTGGGGCCTGTCGTTACTGGGAGCGATTATGCATTCAGCCAGCTCGGCCGGGCGGCAAACCGGTGGATCAGTCGCCCTCGCGCCGCTCCCGGGTGGCCAGCAGCCTGCGCAGTGAATCCAGCCGCGCCGGGTCGGCGTGCCCCCCGGCCACCCAGGCGTCCAGGGCGCACTCCGGCTCGTCGTGGCTGCAGCCGCGCGGGCACTCCTCCGTACCCGGCACCAGATCGGGGAAGGCGAGGATGACGCGTGAGGGGTCCACATGGTGGAGCCCGAAGGACCGCACGCCCGGGGTGTCGACGACCCAGCCGCGGTCGTCCGGCAGGGGGAGCGCCAGGGCCGAGGTCGTGGTGTGCCGGCCGCGGCCGGTGACCGCGTTGACGTGGCCGGTGCTGCGCCGTCGGTCTTCCGGCACCAGTGCGTTGACCAGGGTCGTCTTCCCGACGCCCGAGTGGCCGACGAACGCGGTGACCTTGTCGTTCAGGAAGTCCCTGACCCGGTCGGCCGCCTCGCCCTTCGCCAGCTCGTCGCGGCTGGTCACCACGTACGGGATGTCGAGCGCCCCGTAGGAGGCGAGCAGTTCGTCGGGCGGGGCCAGGTCGGACTTGGTGAGCACCAGCAGCGGGGTGAGGCCGCCGTCGTACGCGGCCACCAGGCAGCGGTCGATCATGCGCGGGCGCGGCTCGGGGTCGGCCAGGGCGGTGACGATCGCCAGCTGGTCGGCGTTGGCGACCACGACTCGCTCGAACGGGTCGTCGTCGTCGGCCGTGCGGCGCAGCACCGACTTCCGGGGCTGGATGCGCACGATGCGGGCCAGGGTGTCCTTGGCGCCGGAGAGGTCCCCGACGATCATGACCTGGTCGCCGACCACGGCGGCCTTGCGGCCCAGCTCACGGGCCTTCATGGCGGTCACCGCGCGCCCGTCGACCAGACAGGTGAGCCGGCCCCGGTCGACCGTGAGGACCATGCCCTCGGCGGCTTCCTCGTGCTTGGGGCGGATGTTCGTACGGGGGCGGTTGCCCTTGGGGTTGGGGCGGACGCGGATGTCGTCCTCGTCGGGGTTCTTGCCGTATCGGCGCATCGCGTCAGGCCTTGAGCATTTCGGTCCACATCTCAGTGAAGTCGGGGAGTGTTTTGGCGGTTGTCGCCACATTCTCGATCTGTACGCCGTCGACGGCGAGCCCGATCACCGCACCGGCCGTGGCCATGCGGTGGTCGTCGTACGTGTGGAAGACGCCGCCGTGCAGCGGGCGCGGGCGGATCCGGAGCCCGTCGGCGGTCTCGCTGACATCGCCCCCGAGTCCGTTGATCTCCGCGGTCAGCGCCGCCAGCCGGTCGGTCTCGTGCAGCCGCAGGTGGGCGACACCGCGCAGCGTGGACGGTCCGTCGGCGAGTGCCGCGACGGCGGCGATGCCCGGGGTCAGCTCGCCGACCTCGCTCAGATCCACGTCGATGCCGTGGATCCGGCCTGATCCGGTGAACTCCAGGCCGCGCTCGGTCAGCTCGCAGCCGCCTCCCATCGCGGTGAAGATCTCCCGCAGCGCGTCCCCCGGCTGGGTGGTCCGCGCGGGCCAGTCGGGGACGGTGACCCGGCCGCCGGTGACCAGGGCGGCCGCCAGGAACGGCTGGGCGTTCGACAGGTCGGGCTCGACGGTCAGGTCCCGGCCGAGCACGGCGCTGGGGGAGACCCGCCAGACATTCGGCTCGCCGCCCGTCTCCGGCTCGTCGACCTGGGCGCCGACCGCGCGCAGCATGTCCACGGTCATCCGGATGTGCGGCAGCGAGGGCAGTGTGGCCCCGGTGTGCCGTACCTCGACGCCCTGGTTGAAACGCGGCGCGGAGAGCAGCAGCGCCGAGATGAACTGGGACGAGGACGACGCGTCGATCTCGACGCGGCCGCCGTCGAGCGCCCCGCCGCCGTGCACCGTCAGCGGCAGCGCCCCCCGCCCGTCGTCGTCGATCCGGGTGCCGAGCGCGCGCAGCGCGTCCACGACGCCGTGCAGCGGACGCTCGTACGACCGGGGGTCGCCGTCGAAGCGGACGGGCCCGTCGGCGAGTGCGGCGACCGGGGGCAGGAAGCGCATGACCGTGCCGGCGTTGCCGACGTCGATGGTGGCCGGCCCGTGCAGCCCCGCCGGAATCACCCGCCAGGCCTCACCCGTGCCGCCCGTCGCCCCCACGGCCGCGGAGCTGGACGAGACGGTCTCCTCGATGCGGACGCCCAGCGCCCGCAGGGCGTCGGCCATCAGCAGGGTGTCGCGGGAGCGCAGCGGGCGGCGGAGCCAGCCCGGCTCGGCGGCCAGGGCGGCCAGCACGAGTCCGCGGTTGGTGACCGACTTCGATCCGGGCACGGTCACCGTCGCGTCGACGGCTCCTGACGCGTACGGGGCGGGCCAGTGAGGAGTGTGCGCGGAACTTTCGGTCATGGCCCTCACTTTACTGATGGCCGGGGGGCCGGGGCGCCGCCCGTCTCACAGGCCCAGCAGCCAGCGCCCGCCGCCGATGAGCGCGCAGAGCGAGACGAGGTGGAAGACCAGCAGCCACACCGTCGGAGGGAGATGGGTGAGCCGGCCGAGCTGGTCGGCGTCCGAATCGCCCGCATGGCCGCGCACCCGCTTGCGCTGGAGCTCGAAGGCCGGGCGCACACCGCCGATGAGCAGGAACCAGACAGCCGTGTACGCGAACGCCGCCTGCACCTCGGCGCTGGTCAGCCAGGAGATCAGGACGAACGCGGCGCCCGTGACGATCACGGTGAGCGCCCCGTACGCGTTGCGGATCATCACGAGCATCGCGAGGAGCAGGACGCAGGCGGCCCAGAGGAAGAGAGTGATGTGGTCGGCGGCGAGCAGCCAGGCACCGCCGAGCCCCAGCAGCGGCGGCGCGGTGTATCCGGCGCCCGCCGTGAGGATCATGCCGAGGCCGGACGGTTTGCCGCGGCTGACGGTGAGGCCGCTGGTGTCGGAGTGCAGCCGGATGCCGTCCAGACGGCGACCGGTGAGCAGCGCGATCAGACCGTGGCCGCCCTCGTGGGCGATGGTGACGGCGTTGCGGGTGAGCCGCCATATGCGGTGCGGGAAGACCGCGAGCAGTGCGACGACGCCGGTGACGATCACCAGCCACTGGTCGGGGTCGGACTGGGTGGCGAAGACGCGGTCCATGGTGGGAAGGGGCTCCTCAGCAGATGGCGGTCGTGGCAGTCTGGCAAATATGTGCGGACGGTTTGCGGCGAGTCGTGGACCCGAGGATCTCGCAGGGATCTTCGGGGTGGAGAAGGGGGATGCCCCGTCCCGGTCGGAGACGGTGGTCCCCGACTGGAATGTGGCACCGACGAAGACGGTCCAGGTCGTACTGGAGCGTCCACTGAAAGACGCGGCATCACGCCGTCCGGTTCGGCAGCTGCGGAATCTGAGGTGGGGACTCGTGCCCTCCTGGTCGAAGTCGCCCGAGGGCGCCGCCCGGATGATCAACGCACGGGCCGAGACGGTCCAGGAGAAGCCGTCGTTCCGGCGGGCCTTCGCCGCGCGCCGCTGCATCGTCCCCGCCGACGGCTACTACGAGTGGATGACCGAGCCGGACGAGCGGCGGCTCGAAGTGGAGGGCAAGAAGAAGCGGGCACGCAAGCAGCCCTACTTCGTGACGCCCGCCGACGGGTCGGTGATGGCCTTCGCCGGTCTGTACGAGTTCTGGCGGGACCCGACGCTGCCCGCCGACCACCCGCACGCGTGGTGGGCGACCTGCACGATCGTCACGACCGAGGCGGAGACCACCCCGCTCGCCGGACAGGCTTTGGGAGCGGGAGCGGGAGCGGGAGCCGGACAGGACGAGGGGGAGGAGGACGGCCCGCGGTCGCTGGCCGCGATACATCCCCGGATGCCGCTGGTGCTGACCCCGGACCGCTGGGACGACTGGCTGGACCCGGCCCACACGGACCCGGCGCGGCTGGCCCCGCTGCTCGATCCGCCGCCCGCCGGACTCGTACGGGCGTACCCGGTGTCCACGGCGGTCAGCAATGTTCGCAACAACGGCCCGGAGCTGCTGACCGCACTGGAGGGCCCCGAGGAGGGCACACTCTTCTGATGTGACTCAGAGCATGATCGTGGAGAGTGTCGACACCCCCGCCGGTGAAGCCCGCATCACCTGGCATCCCGCTGCCCGCCCGCATCTCGTGATCGCGCTGGGCCATGGCGCCGGCGGCGGCATCGAGGCGCGCGACCTCCAGGCGCTGGCCGCCGCGCTGCCGCCGCTCGGGGTGGGTGTCGCGCTCGTGGAACAGCCCTGGCGGGTGGCCGGCCGGAAGGTCGCGCCCGCGCCGAAGACCCTGGACACCGGGTGGCGCGCGGTCTGGCCCGCACTGCGCCGCCCCGGACTGCCGGTGGTCGCGGGCGGGCGGAGCGCCGGGGCGCGGGTGGCCTGCCGGACCGCCGGGGAGCTGGGTGCCCGCGGGGTCCTGGCGCTGAGCTTTCCGCTGCACCCGCCGGGGAAGCCGGAGAAGTCCCGGCAGAGGGAGCTGACCGCTGCCGGGGTCAGCACTCTGGTCGTACAGGGCGTGAAGGACCCGTTCGGCAGGCCGGCCGAATTCCCGGACGCAGCCGCGTTCACTGCGGGGGACTTCGAGCTGGTGGAGGTGGCGGACGCCGACCACGGCTTCGCCGTGCCGAAGCGGGCGCCGACCGGCCAGGAGCAGGCACTGAAGATCATCACGGACGCCGTGGGCGGGTGGGCCGTGCGGCTGCGGGAATGCTGAGTCCGGGAATGCCGAGTCGCGGAGCGCTGTTGTGGGGAACGTCGGTGCTCGACACCGGCACACAGAAGCTTGTTCGTGGAGAGGGAGTCCGTCGCATGGGTTCGACCATCTGCCCGCGCCGCCCGCACGCCGCTGACCTGGAGTGGACGGTGCTTTCGGCGGACCGGAGCGCTTCTTCCCGGGCGGCGGGCGGACCGGATCGTCGTCTATCCTCCGATTCGAGTGGGTCCGCATTCGGATCCGCCACGGCGTTGGAGGAGGTGGGTCCGGTCACTGGGACCGACACAGGGACCGAAGACGGCCATGCGGAAGAGACGGCCGCGGAGCGCAATGCGCGCTTCGAGCGGGATGCCCTCGGCTACCTCGACCAGATGTACTCGGCCGCGCTGCGCATGACGCGCAATCCGGCCGATGCCGAGGACCTGGTGCAGGAGACCTACGCGAAGGCGTACGGCTCGTTCCACCAGTTCCGCGAGGGGACCAACCTCAAGGCGTGGATGTACCGCATCCTCACGAACACGTTCATCAACTCGTACCGCAAGAAGCAGCGTGAGCCTCAGCGCAGTGCCGCCGAGGAGATCGAGGACTGGCAGCTCGCCCGCGCCGAGTCGCACATGTCCACCGGTCTGCGCTCCGCCGAGTCGCAGGCGCTCGACCACCTGCCCGACTCGGACGTGAAGTCCGCACTGCAGGCGATCCCCGAAGAGTTCCGCATCGCGGTGTATCTCGCCGATGTCGAGGGCTTTGCGTACAAGGAGATCGCAGACATCATGGGGACACCCATCGGGACGGTCATGTCCCGGCTGCACCGGGGCCGCCGTCAGCTGCGCGGCATGCTGGAGGACTACGCACGCGACCGCGGGCTGGTCCCGGCGGGCGCCGGAGAGTCGAACGAAGCGAAAGGTTCGGGCTCATGAGCTGCGGAGAGCCGCACGAAACGGACTGCTCCGAGGTCCTGGACCATCTCTACGAGTTCCTCGACCACGAGATGCCGGACAACGACTGCACCAAGTTCGAGGTGCACTTCGAGGAGTGCTCCCCGTGCCTGGAGAAGTACGGCCTGGAGCAGGCCGTGAAGAAGCTGGTGAAGCGCTGCTGCGGCAGTGACGACGTACCGGCGGACCTCCGGTCCAAGGTCATGGGACGCATCGACCTGATCCGCTCGGGACAGGCGGTGCCCGACCAGGACATCACCGTCACCGACCGGTCGGCGGCCGCTCAGGAGTAACCGCCCCCTGGGGGCCGGGCACCCGGCCCCCAGCACGGAACACAGCGGGACCACGTCACAGCGGGACCACGGCGCGCACGCCGTGGTCCCGCTGTGTGCCATGTCCCGGTTTTCGCCCCGGACCGTCACCCGATGGGCTGCTGATCCGCCGATGCGGCCCCCCGGAACCCCGCCCGCGCCTATTGTCCCCACCCTGTACGGACGCCGGAGCCGTGCGGGCCCGGACGAGGAGGCCGCCATGCGGGCACTGCCGCCGACGGCGCGTGCCTGCGTCCTGTGCGCGGTCCTGTGCGCCGTCGGCTGTGTGCTGCCCGCCCTCACCGACCCCGCGACGCCCTGGGCGGCCGTGGCCCTGCTCGCCGCGGTGTACGCCGGGTGCGAGCTGCTCGCCCGCAGATCGCCGGGGACGGGGTCGTTCTTCGCGGTGCTCCTCGCCGCCGCCCTGCTCCTGCCACCCGCGGCCGCCGCGCTGACCGCCGTGCCCGGGGCGCTGCTCGGCGCCGCCGAGCACCCTCCGTACGGCGTCCGGCGGGTCTGGCACGCCGCGCAGCTCGTGCTCGCCGTGCGGGCCGCCGCCGAGGTCCCGGCGCTCTTCGGCGGGGTGCGCAGGCCCCCGGACTTCCCGTACGCCCTGCTGCCGGCCCTCGCGGCCGCCCTGGGCCTCTGCCTGGCGCTGACCGCACTGGACGGCGCCGTCCGGGCCGCCGCCGAGCGCCTGCCCGCCCGCACCGTGCGCGACGCGCTGGTGCGCTCACTCGCCCCGCACACCGTGCACGGTCTTGCCGGGCTCATGATGGCGGTCCTGTGGCGCAGCCCCTTCGGACCGCCCGCCGCCCTCGTCGTGCTGCTGCCCATGTACATCTCCAGCTGGGTCTTCGCGCAGTACCACCGCGAGCGCGCCGCCCACCGGGCCACGATCCGGGCGCTGGTCCAGGCCGTCGACATCAAGGACCAGTACACCCGCGGCCACAGCGAACGCGTCGGCCGGGCGTCGGCGATGATCGCCGGGGAGCTGGGGATGGCCGGTGACCGCCTGGAGGCGCTCCGCTTCGCCGGGATCCTGCACGACGTGGGGAAGCTCGGGGTGCCCACCAGACTGCTCAGGAAGGACGGGCCGCTGACGCCCGACGAGCGCCGCGTCATCGAGCTGCACCCCGAGTACGGGCACGAGATGGTCCGTGGCATCGGCTTCCTCGGCGAGGCCAGGGCCGCCATCCTCCACCACCACGAGCGGCTCGACGGCTCCGGCTACCCGTACGGGCTCTCCGGGCAGCAGATCCCCGAGTTCGCCCGGGTCGTCGCCATCGCCGACGCCTTCGACGCCATGACGTCCACCCGCTCCTACCGCCGGGCCAGACCCGTCGACGCGGCCCTGCGGGAGCTGCTGCGCTGTGCGGGGACGCAGTTCGACCCGCTGATGGTCGAGGCGTTCGTACGGGCGCTCGCCCGGCACGGCTGGCACCCCGCCGTCACCGCCGACGAACCGGACGCCCACCCGCACGGCGCCGTCCCGCCCGCCCGCGCCCGGGCCGCGGCGCCCGGCCCGCCCGCCGACCTGGAGCACCCCGCGTGAGCGCCCGCACGCCCTGCGCCGTGCGCCTCGTCCACGGCGCCGCCGCCCTGGTCGCCGCGGCCGGTCTCGGCTGGACCCTCTGGCACGGCGTCGGCGACGCGGCCACCGCGCTCGCCTTCGGGATACTCGTCGCGGCGGGCGAGCTCACCCGCCGTACCGGCCCCGGCAGCGAGCGCGAACCCGCCCCGCTCGGCGCGGCCGGTGCCCTCGCCTACGCCCTGCTCGGCCAGAACGCCGGCCACCCCACCGTGCACGGTGTGCCCCAGGTCGTCGCCGTCGTCGTGGCCGGCGCGCTCGCGGGCACCGCACCGCACGTCGCGCGCGGCCGCGGCCCCACCGCGGACCACATGGCCCGCCGGGTGCTCACGGTCGCCTTCGCCGCCACCTGCTTCCAGCCCCTGTGCGGCGCGGGGCGGACAGCGGCCTGGGTGGTCCGCGGCCCCTCGTACGCCGTCGTGCTGATCCTTCTGCTCGGCCTCACCGCCCTCTGCGACGCCGTCCTGGCCGCCGCGCTGGCACACGCCCGCACCCGCTGCCCCTCCCCGGGCCCTCGGCCCCGCCCGGACAGGGGAGTCCCCATCGGGCCGCTGCTCGGCGGTGAACTGCGCGCACTCGCGGGCATCGGCTCGGCCGTCTGCGCCACCGGTGTGGTGATGGCGCTGGGCGTCGCGGTGGCGGGGCTGTGGGCGCTGCCCGTCGTCTCCGTGCCGCTCCTGCTCACCCAGCTCTCGCTCCGCCGCCAAGCCCTGGTCCGCACGACCTACCGCCAGACCATCACCTCGCTCGCCCGCGCCACCGAGATCGCCGGATACACCCCGCACGGCCACGCCCGCAGGGTCGCCGAGCTCAGCCGCGCCGTCGGCCGGGAGCTGGGGCTCTCCGAACCGGCGCTGACCGTCCTGGAGTACGCGGCCCTGATGCACGACATCGGCCAGCTCTCCCTCGTCGACCCGGTCCCGGGCGGCGCCACCGCACCGCTGCCACCGGGCGAACAGCGCAGGATCGCGCTGCTCGGCGGCGCCGTGGTCCGCCAGACCGGGGTCGACTCCCGGGTCGCCGTGATCGTGGAGCGGCAGGCGGATCCGTACCGCGAGCAGCCGCTCACCGCCCGGATTGTGCGGGCCGTCAATGCGTACGAGGACCTGGCCGGGGAAAATGAAGAAGTGAGAGGTGCGGGCGGTCCGCTGGGTGTGCTGGAGCGGCTGCGCCTGGGCACCGGCCACGACTACCAGCCGGAAGTCGTGGAATCCCTCGCCCGTGTGCTCTCCCGGGGCGGTGTCGCCTGACGGTGTCCCGGGAGCGGAATCCGGGCCCCGGAGCGGGTAACCGATGGGTAATGAGCGCCGCTCCGACTGGGCATGGTTGGATGCGAAGAGAGGGTGTCCGGGGGAATCGGAGCCCGGAAGCAGAGTCCTTTCAGCGACCGGCAGGCGGGAATCGTGAGGATCTTCGGGAAGGTACGGCATCGGCCCTCCGCATCCTGGCGGCAGGCCACGGACCGCGCGTTCACGCTGATCGGCGACGGTCGGTACGAGGACGCGGGAGCGCTCCTCACCCGCGCGGCCGATCTGGAACCGTGGCTCTCCGAGTCCTGGTTCAATCTGGCCCTGCTGCACAAGTTCCGGCACGACTGGGACCGGGCACGGACCGCGGGGCTGCGCGCCGTGGCGCTGCTGGACCGCGAGGCGGGCGCCCCGGACTGGTGGAACGTCGGGATCGCGGCCACCGCGCTGCAGGACTGGCCGCTGGCCCGCCGGGCCTGGCAGGCGTACGGGCTGCGGGTCCCGGGCGAGCCCGCGGCCAGCGGCGAGCCGCTCGGTATGGACCTCGGCTCGGCCGCCGTGCGGCTCTCCCCGGAAGGGGAGGCCGAGGTGGTCTGGGGCCGCAGGCTCGACCCCGCCCGGATCGAGGTGCTCTCCATCCCGCTGCCGTCCTCCGGCAGGCGCTGGGGCGAGGTCGTCCTGCACGACGGCGTCCCGCACGGCGAGCGCGTCACCGCAGCGGGCCCCTCCTACCCCGTGTTCGACGAGATCGAGCTGTGGGCGCCCTCGCCGGTGCCGACCTGGGTGGTGCTGCTCGAAGCGGCGACCGAGGAGGACCGGGACGCCCTGGAACAGCTGGCCGCCGACGCGGGCTTCGCCGCCGAGGACTGGTCGTCCTCCGTCCGGCTGCTCTGCCGCGCCTGCTCCGAGTCGGAGATGGAGAGCGACGAGGGCGACGGGGAGCAGCGCCCCGACCCGCACGACCACAGTGAGCCCGGCCACCCCGGCCCGCTCGGCCACCGCACGGCCGGCGGCCTCTGGGTCGCCGAGCGCGAGTGCGGCATAGCCGCCCCGGCGGGACTGGTGCGCGGACTGCTCGACGGCTGGGTCGCGGACAGTCCGGACAGCCGCGAGTGGCGGGACCTCGAAGAGGTCTGCTGAGCCCGCTCCCTATTGCTGGACGGCCCGTTAGGCTGTACGGGATCGATCCGGGTTTTTGAGGAAGGCGTACGGCGGACATGTCGCAGCAGCAGACGGACCAGCAGGTCAATGACGGTTTCGTCGTGGACACCGAGGACTGCGAGGAGCGCGAGGAGGCCCACCGCGCCCGTGGCACCGCCCGTCCCATCACCGTCGTGGGCAACCCCGTCCTCCACCGGGAGTGCAAGGACGTCACGTCGTTCGACGCCGAGCTCGCCCAGCTGATCGACGACATGTTCGCCAGCCAGAAGGCCGCCGAGGGCGTGGGCCTGGCCGCGAACCAGATCGGTGTCGACCTCAAGGTCTTCGTCTACGACTGCCTCGACGACGACGGGCAGCGCCACGTCGGAGCCGTCTGCAACCCGGTACTCACCGAGACCCCGGCCGAGCGCCGCCACCTCGACGAGTCCAACGAGGGCTGCCTCTCCGTCCCGACCGCGTACGCCGAGCTGGCCCGCCCCGACTACGCCGAGGTCACCGGCCAGGACGCCGAGGGCAACCCGGTGAAGCTGCGCGGCACCGGCTACTTCGCCCGCTGCCTCCAGCACGAGACGGACCACCTGCACGGCTACCTGTACATCGACCGCCTGTCGAAGCGCGACCGCAAGGACGCGCTCCGGCAGATGGAAGAGGGCACGCCGCGCTACGAGACCGTTCCGAACGTCTGACCGCGCAGCGACTGGACCGCGGCGCCGTCCGGAGCCCGTTCGCCGACGGCGAGCTGGGAGACGGCGTTGCGGATCAGCAGGCCGCCGGCCGAGCGCTCCAGCTGCCAGCGCTGGGTGCGTGAGT
Source organism: Streptomyces sp. NBC_01471 (assembly GCF_041438865.1). NCBI lineage: Bacteria > Bacillati > Actinomycetota > Actinomycetes > Kitasatosporales > Streptomycetaceae > Streptomyces > Streptomyces sp. NBC_01471. The sequence continues at coordinate 2,383,248 of NZ_CP109450.1, read as the reverse complement.
CCGCCGAGCAGGTGTTCACCGAGAGCTCCGAGCCCACATCGAGCGGAGCCCCGGTGTGCAGCTCGCCCCGGTTGTCCTCCAGGCACTGGCCGGTGGCCGACGTCAGGGTGTAGTAGCCGTCGTCGGTGGCCTTCAGCGTCCAGGCCGCGGACGGGTCCGTTCCGAACACCACGTCAGAACCGGCCGCCGGGGCAAGGGTCTTGTGGTCCTCGGCCGTCAGCTTGTAGGTGCCGTCGGCGACCGGCGTACGGTCGGTGTCCGACCAGCCCGGGGCGTGCCCGATCTTCTTCGCGAGCGCCTCGAAACCGGCGTACGTCGGGCTCGGCTTCGGCCCGCCCCAGGTCGCCTGCGCGATGAACCGCAGCGGCATGAAGGTCTTGGCCTCGACCTCGTTCTCGGTCTCGGCCGCCGCGCTGTCCGGCCAGAGGGAGATCTTCGCGCCCGTCAGATTGGCGGGCTTCGACGCCAGGGTCTGGCCTTCGAACTCCAGCGGGGACCAGTCGCTGTCGTACAGCCGCTGGGTCTGCGTCGTGTAGCCGCCGCGTACGAGATAGAGCGAGTACGCGGAGTTCATCACGGGACGGCCCTCGGCGATGAGCTGGGACGGCGTCTCCATGGTGCCGCCGCTGGTCCAGTGCTCGACGGTGACGTCACGGTCGAGCGGGACGGCCGAGTTCTTGCCGGTCAGCCCGTCGTTCCAGATGCGCAGCGGGTGTCCGGCGGCCTTCACATGGGAGTTGACCCGGTTGATGAAGTCGGTGAAGAGATCGTCCGGGGTCGCTCCGGCGCCGAACCGCTTCACCGCCTCGGCCCGCAGCTGCGGGTAGTCGGGGTACGCGGAGCCGATCATGTACTCGTCCGCGCCCATGTGCCACTGCTTGGCGCCCCAGGCCTTCAGCGCCTCGTCGACCAGCGAGGTGTAGTAGGTCAGCGCCGCCGGCCCGGAGATGTCCAGCCGGGTCGGTGACGGCACCCCGTTCTTGTCCTTGAGCTGGAGCTCGGGGTGGTTCTTCAGATACGGGTCCATGTGGCCTGGGGAGTTGATCTCGGGGACCAGCTCGATGTGGTACTTCGCCGCCAGCGCGGCCAGCTGCCGGACCTCCGTCTTGGTGTAGTAGCCCCAGAAGGCGGTCTCCGGGTCGACGTCGCTCCTGACCTTGGCCTCGATCCAGAGCTGGTTGAGCTTCTGGGACGCCATGTCCTTCATGAGCCGCTCGAACCACGGGACGGAGACGTGGATGTAGCAGGCGCACACGCCGACACCGCGCTCGCGGTACGCGGGGATGTCGGTGGCGGAGCCGCGGGCCGCCCGGCTGTCGTCGTTCAGGAGCTGGAGCACGGTGCGAGTGCCGTAGAAGACACCGGTGGAGGTGGCCGCGGTCACGGTCACCCGGTCGCCCACCGAGATGCGGTAGCCCTCCTTGCCCAGCCGGTCCTGGAGGGAAGGCTGTCGGGCCAGTACGACATCGCCGTCCCGGGCCGCGCCGTGGGTGACCCGGTGGTGTCCTGTCAGCTCGCCGGCGAAGCGTCCGGCGTCGGTGTCCGTACGGTGGTCCGTGCCCCGCAGCACGATGCGGGCGCGCCCGGTCAGCGTGAACCGGCCCGCCTCACCGTGCCATTCACTCAGCGCGGGCAGCACCTCGGGCGGTGCGCCGCCGGCTGTCTCCCCGGCCGCCGCGCTCCGCACCGGCAGCACCGCCGCACACAGCGCGGCAACTGCCGCCAGGGCCACGGCCGCGGAATGTCGGCTTGCCATCCGCATGATCGTCCACGTCCTTCCGTAGGGCTGGTGCCCCGACCTTCACGGGGACCGGATGACATGTCCATGGACGAGAGGTGCGTGCTCTTGGACAAAGCTGACGTGTGACGTCGGACGGCTGGCCGTCCGTACGGAGAGGTGTCAGCCCGCGTCCGGGAGGGCGGCGGGCCGCGCACGGGCGGTGCACCGGCCGCCGCCTCGGCCCGCGCGGCTGACCGGCCGGCCTTACTCTGTGCTTCGTCAGTTGAAGTATCAAGGAGGGGACATGCGCAGAACTGCGCTGTTGGCCGCGGCATCCGGTGTCGCGGCTCTGGTGGTACTGGGGGCTCCGGCGGCTCACGCCGAGGGCAAGGGGGACATCAGGGTCACGAAGACCGTGGTGAACAACGGGGGCAACGTCATTGTGGGGGTGCATGACGTCAAGACGTTTCCGGTCACCTTCACGGTCAAGGACAACTCAGGGGTGAAGGGCCTCAGCCGGGTCAGCATCTTCAACTCGAAGAACGGCTACGGCGTCGGGGACTGGACCGGGAACAGCTGTCACAAGTCGAACAGCACGACATCGGTCTGCACCGAGACCTTCCAGGTGCGTCCTGGCTCGTTCAAGTCGTCCGTGGACATCGACCCCAACGAACTCGCCGGCACCTGGCAGGTCAACGCCACCGTCCAGGCGAAGGACGGTGACTACTGGATCCACGACAGCCTCGCGCACTTCGACTTCAAGCGCGCGTCGACGCTCACCACCGACGCCACCCCCGAGCCCGTCGCCAAGGGGGCCAAGCTCACCGTCAGGGGCAAGCTCGCACGGGCCAACTGGAACGACCTCAAGTACCACGGTTACTCGAAGCAGAACGTGAGGCTTCAGTTCAAGAAGACGGGTGCGGCGGGCTACTCGACGGTCAAGACGGTGCAGACCAGCTCCACGGGCACCCTGAGCACCACGGTCACGGCGACCGCGTCGGGCACCTGGCGCTGGAACTTCTCCGGTACGCACACGACCATGGCGATCACTTCCGCCGGTGACGCGGTGAAACTGCGCTAGTTCCGCTGCCGGCAACAGCTGAAGAGTCATCCGGTCCTGTGACCCCGGCCGCCGACGGCCGCGGTCACAGGACCGTTTTCATGACCCCGCAGGCCTGCGCAGCCCCGAGAGCAGGTGGATGACGACCTGCCCGGCCTCGCGAGCCGCCTTCCCGGGGGCACGGGCGAAGGCCACCGATGTCGCTGCCTCGCAGAGCATGCGGAAGATCACGGTTGCCGCGGCGTCCAGGTCGGCGGGCTGCGGTTCACCGCGCTCGTCCAGCAGTTCCAGCAGGAAGCGCATCTGCGGCAGCGCCAGCTCTTCGTCGATCCTGCGGCAGCGTTCGGCGCCGAGGACCCCGGCCGACTGCCGCAGCAGGGGCCTCTTGTCCGCGTCGGTCTCGAAGCTGCGCAGGAAGGCCCGGGCCGAGGACTCCGCGAGCGCCCACGGAGACGCCCCTTCGGCCGATGCGGCCTCCGCGACCTGCGCCATCACGGCCCGCTGACTCTCGCGGAAGACCTCGTCGAAGATCGACCGCTTGTCGGGGAAGTGATGGTGGACGGCCCCCTTGCTCACCCAGGGCGTTCGGGTGCGGAGTTCGCCGATCGCCGACCGAAGACCGCGGGGCTGTCCCGGGACGTATCCCGGGACAGCCCCGCAGCCGTGGTCGTTCCCCTGCTTTCCCTGACTCCTGCCGTCCCCGAACGGATCAGAAGTCGTCGTCGAAGGAGACCGAACCCTCGACCGCGACCTGGTACGCCGAAGGGCGCCGTTCGAAGAAGTTCGTCAGCTCCTGCACACCCTGCAGCTCCATGAAGGAGAACGGGTTCTCCGAGCCGTACACCGGGGCGAAGCCCAGCCGGGTCAGCCGCTGGTCGGCCACGCACTGGAGGTACTCGCGCATCGACTCGGTGTTCATCCCCGGCAGCCCGTCGCCGCACAGGTCCCGGCCGAACTGCAGCTCAGCCTCGACCGCTTCGCGCATCATGTCGGTGACCTGCTGGCGCAGCGCGTCGTCGAAGAGCTCGGGCTCCTCCTTGCGGACCGTGTCGACCACCTCGAACGCGAAGTTCATGTGCATGGTCTCGTCGCGGAACACCCAGTTGGTGCCGGTCGCGAGACCGTGCAACAGCCCCCGCGAGCGGAACCAGTACACGTACGCGAAGGCCCCGTAGAAGAACAGCCCCTCGATGCACGCGGCGAAGCAGATCAGGTTCAGCAGGAAGCGGCGGCGGTCCGCCTGCGTCTCCAGCTGGTCGATCTTCTCGACCGAGTCCATCCACCGGAAGCAGAACTGCGCCTTCTCACGGATGGAGGGGATCTCCTCGACCGCGTCGAAGGCCGCCGCACGGTCCTCCGGGTCGGGGAGATAGGTGTCGAGCAGCGTCAGATAGAACTGGACGTGCACGGCCTCCTCGAACAGCTGGCGCGAGAGGTACAGCCGCGCCTCGGGGGAGTTGATGTGCTTGTAGAGCGTCAGCACCAGGTTGTTGGAAACGATCGAGTCGCCCGTCGCGAAGAACGCGACCAGCCGGCCGATCATGTGCTGCTCACCCGGCGAGAGCTTGCCCAGGTCGGTCACGTCCGAGTGGAGGTCGACCTCCTCGACCGTCCAGGTGTTCTTGATCGCGTCGCGGTAGCGCTCGTAGAAGTCCGGGTAGCGCATCGGACGCAGGGTCAGTTCGAAGCCCGGGTCGAGCAGGTTCTTCGCGGTCTTCTGGGGTTCGTCACTCATTACTGGCAGGCCTCGCAGGACTCGGGGTTCTCAAGGGAGCAGGCGATGGCGTCCGCGTCGGCGGCGGCCGGTGCCTGCTGGGCGGGGACGGTGGCGGAGCGCGCCGCCCGCGCGATGCGCGTCGCCGGACGCGAGCGCAGGTAGTACGTGGTCTTGATGCCCTGCTTCCACGCGTACGCGTACATCGAGGAGAGCTTCCCGATGGTGGGCGTCTCCAGGAAGAGGTTCAGCGACTGGCTCTGGTCGATGTACGGGGTACGGGCCGCGGCCATGTCGATCAGACCGCGCTGCGGGATCTCCCACGCCGTGCGGTACAGCGCCCGGACCTCCTCGGGGATCCAGCTGAAGCCCTGCACCGACCCGCTGGCCTCGCGCAGCGCCTCGCGGGACTGCGCGTCCCAGACGCCCAGTTCCTTCAGCTCGTTCACCAAGTACGCGTTGACCTGGAGGAATTCACCGGAGAGCGTCTCGCGCTTGAAGAGGTTGGAGACCTGCGGCTCGATGCACTCGTACACCCCGGCGATCGAGGCGATGGTGGCGGTCGGAGCGATGGCGAGGAGCAGCGAGTTGCGCATCCCGGTCTTCGCGATCCGGGCGCGCAGCGCGTCCCAGCGCTCCGGCCAGGTGAGCTCGGTCGCGTAGTGGTCGGGGTGCAGCACACCACGCGCCGCACGGGTCTTCTCCCAGGCGGGGAGCGGTCCGCTCCTCTCGGCGAGGTCGCAGGACGCCTCGTACGCGGCGAGCATGATCCGCTCGGAGATCCGCGTGGAGAGCGCCTTCGCCTGCGGGGAGTCGAAGGGCAGCCGCAGCTGGAAGAAGACGTCCTGGAGCCCCATCAGGCCCAGGCCCACCGGGCGCCACTTGGCGTTGGAGCGGCCCGCCTGCTCGGTCGGGTAGAAGTTGATGTCCACGACCCGGTCGAGGAAGGTGACCGCGGTGCGGACGGTCGCGTCGAGGCGCTCCCAGTCGAGCGAGCCGCCGGAGACGAACGCGCCGACGTTGACCGAGCCCAGGTTGCAGACGGCGGTCTCGCCGTCGTCCGTCACCTCCAGGATCTCGGTGCACAGGTTCGACGAGTGGACGACGGAGCCGGGCTCGGCGGTCTGGTTGGCCGTACGGTTCGACGCGTCCTTGAAGGTCATCCAGCCCTGGCCGGTCTGTGCGAGGGTGCGCATCATCCGCCCGTACAGCTCCCGCGCCGGGATGGTCTTCCTGGCCAGCCCGTCGGCCTCCGCCTTGCGGTACGCGGCGTCGAAGGCGTCGCCCCACAGATCGGTCAGCTCCGGTACATCGGCGGGCGAGAACAGCGACCAGGTGCCGTCCGTGTCGACCCGGCGCATGAACTCGTCGGGCACCCAGTGGGCCAGGTTGAGGTTGTGCGTACGCCGGGCGTCCTCACCGGTGTTGTCGCGCAGCTCCAGGAACTCCTCGATGTCCGAGTGCCAGGTCTCCAGGTAGACGGCTGCGGCGCCCTTGCGCCGGCCGCCCTGGTTCACCGCCGCGACCGAGGCGTCGAGGGTCTTGAGGAAGGGGACGATGCCGTTGGAGTGCCCGTTGGTGCCGCGGATCAGCGAACCGCGGGAGCGGATGCGGGAGTACGAGAGACCGATGCCGCCCGCGTGCTTCGACAGGCGCGCCACCTCGTGGTAGCGCCCGTAGATCGAGTCCAGCTGGTCGAGCGGCGAGTCCAGCAGATAGCAGGAGGACATCTGCGGGTGCCGGGTGCCCGAGTTGAAGAGAGTGGGGGACGAGGGCAGATAGTCGAGGCGGCTCATCAGCCCGTACAGCGAGCCGACCTCCGCCAGGGCGCCGGCCGATTCGTCGGCGGCCAGGCCGCAGGCGACCCGGAGCATGAAGTGCTGGGGGGTCTCGATCACCTGGCGGGTGATCGGGTGGCGCAGCAGGTAGCGGCTGTAGAGGGTGCGCAGCCCGAAGTATCCGAAGCGGTCGTCGGCTTCGGTGTCGATGGTCGCGTCGAGCCGGGCCGAGTGGAGCTTCACGAACGCGGCCGTGCGGTCGGCGATCAGGCCCTCGCGGTGTCCGACGGCGACCGACGAGGAGAACGACACCGCGCCCTGTCCCGCCGCCTCGTCCGCGATGGTGCGGGTGAGCAGCCTGGCGGCCAGCCGCGAGTACGCGGGGTCCTCGGAGATGAGACCCGCGGCCGCCTCGGTGGCCAGCTCCCGCAGCTCGGCCTCGTCCGACGCGGCGTTGCGTCCGCGCAGGGCGGCAGCGGCGACCCGGCCCGGGTCGGTGTCGGTGAGATCGGCGGTGAGGTCGGTCAGGGTCCGCAGCAGTACGGTTCCCGGGGCATCCGCCACCTGCTCGGAGACAGGTGCGGTGGGCGCGATGGTCACGGTGCGCTCTCCCTCGCTCGGCTGGGGCCGGCGGGGGCACGGGTGCGTACGGGCACAGCAGAGCAGCACACCGCACAGCATCCGCAGGCCCAACCGCGAGGCCCGGACGTTTCCCATCCGGTTCGGTCGAGCCGGATGCGCCGTCGGCAGGTCCTCGGACTCCACGGTGCGCGAAAGCGCACTGATCACACCGTTGCGGGACAGTTCCGGATTCGCACCGGATTCCCCTGCGGCGACAGCGAGCATGAGCATACATGTGGGGTGCCCGTCGGAAAGCACCCCCCATATGTTGTGTCGTGCGGGCGAAATGGATCGCCGGAGGGGCAGCCCGTACGTCGGCGTACGCCGCCCCGGGAGTGGCTCCCAGGCCCTCTCAGGCGTCCCTGCGAAGCCCGGCCGGGAGCAGATCGCGCGGGCCCCGGCCCGTGCGGGCGGGGTGGCCGGGGCGGGCCGCGAGACGACGTCACAGGACCGCGCGCACGGCGAGGGCCGCCGCGTCTCCCGGGAACGGAGACGCGGCGGCCCTGGTGGAGCGGGTGGGCTCAGTGGCCGGCGGGGGCGCCTGCCGTGGCCGACGGGAGCTCCACCTCGACGCCCTCGTCACCGGCGTCGGCCGTGTAGTCCTCCGGGGAGGTCTCGTCGATTCCGGCGGGCGCCTTCACCGCGTTGAGCACGACGGTGAGCACCAGCGTCACGACGACGTTCAGCACGAACGCGGTCAGACCGATGTAGCCGATCTGGCCGATGCCCGGGATCTCCTTGGAGGAGCCGCCGAAGTGCGCCTGCGTCGGGCTCGCCACGCCGTACGCGGCGAGTGTGCCGTACACCATGCCGACCGCCCAGCCCGCGAGCAGTGCCCAGCGGTGGAACCACCGGGTGAAGAGCCCGCCGACCAGCGCCGGCATCGTCTGGAGGATCCAGATGCCGCCGAGGAGCTGGAAGTTGATCGCCACCGTCGGGTCCATGGCGAGCACGAAGAGGAGTGCGCCGACCTTCACCACGAGCGAGACCAGCTTGGAGACCTTGGCCTCCTGGGCGGGTGTCGCGCCCGGTTTGATGAAGTCCTTGTAGATGTTGCGGGTGAACAGGTTCGCCGCCGCGATGGACATGATCGCGGCCGGTACCAGCGCGCCGATGCCGATGGCGGCGAAGGCCACGCCCGCGAACCAGTCGGGGAACATGTTCTCGAACAGCTGCGGGATCGCCAGCTGGCCGTTCTTCACCTTGATGCCCGCGGCGATCGCCATGAAGCCGAGCAGCGCGAGCAGCCCCAGCATCAGCGAGTAGAGCGGCAGGATCGCGGTGTTGCGGCGGATCACGTTGCGGCTGCGCGAGGAGAGCGTCGCCGTGATCGAGTGCGGGTACATGAACAGCGCGAGCGCCGATCCGAGCGCCAGCGTCGCGTAGCCCCACTGGCCGGCGGCGCCCGGCGCGAGCGCTCCGCGCGGCTTGCCCGTCGCCGGGCTGGTCTGCGAGAACGCGTGGCCGGCCTTGGCGAAGATGTCGTCGAAGCCGCCGAGCTTGACCGGGATGTAGATGATCGCCACCAGGATGACGATGTAGATCAGCCCGTCCTTGACGAAGGCGATCAGCGCGGGGGCCCGCAGCCCCGAGGAGTACGTGTACGCGGCGAGCACCGCGAAGGCGATCAGCAGCGGGAGGTCCTTGACGAACCAGTTGCTGCCCTCGCCGCCGACGCCCATGACGTCGAGCACCGCCTGGATGCCGACCAGCTGGAGGGCGATGTACGGCATCGTGGCGAGGATGCCGGTGACCGCGACGGCCAGCGAGAGTCCCTTCGAGCCGAACCGCCCCCGGACGAAGTCCGACGTGGTGACGTACCCGTGCTTGTGCGAGACCGACCAGAGCCGCGGCAGGAAGGTGAAGATCAGCGGGTAGACCAGGATCGTGTACGGCACGGCGAAGAACCCGGCCGCGCCCGCCGCGTAGATGGCCGCGGGGACGGCGACGAAGGTGTACGCCGTGTAGAGGTCGCCGCCGAGCAGGAACCAGGTGACCCAGGTGCCGAACGAGCGCCCGCCCAGGCCCCATTCGTCGAGGGTGGCCGCGTTGTCGGCGCGGCGCCAGCGGGCGGCCATGAAGCCGACGACCGTGACGGCCACGAAGAAGAAGATGAAGACGCCGAGAGCGACTCCGTTCACTCCGTCCTTCATGCGGACGCACCCCCCTTGCGGGCGCGCTGGTCACGCTGCCACAGCTTGTACGCGGTCATCGTGAGCGCCGTCGAGATGAGCACCCAGAGCATCTGGTACCAGTAGAAGAACGGGATACCGATGAAGGCCGGGTCCACCTTCGCGTACGAACTCACCCAGAGCATGGCGACAAAGGGTGCGATCAGGCATACCGCGATGATCACGCGCACCGGCGTGATCACCGGTCTTTTCTCGGGCATGGTGCGGTCCGTCCCCTCACTGAGCACCTGGTACAACGCGCCAGAAATCTAGGCGAGGATGCTCATTCGGCGGAACCCCTATCCGCATACCGGAACGGCAACGCCGGTCATCCTGGGGGATTTCGGTGAAGAGTGCCCCTTCTGCGGGGTGTTGACGCAGGTCGTCCCGGCGGGCGGCGGTCCGCCGCCCGGACCCCGGCCTCAGTCCGTCGGCCGCCGCAGCCGTGCCACGCTGTGCTTGCCCGGGGGGCGACCCCCGGACCCCCGGCCTCAGTCCGTCGGCCGCCGCAGCCGTGCCACGCTGTGCTTGCCCGGGGGGCGACCCCCGGACCCCCGGCCTCAGTCCGTCGGCCGCCGCAGCCGTGCCACGAACTTGTAGCGGTCGCCGCGGTAGACCGAGCGCACCCACTCCACCGGCTCGCCCCGCTCGTCGATCGAGTGGCGCGAGAGCATCAGCATCGGCAGCCCCACGTCCGTACCGAGCAGCCCGGCCTCCCGCGGGGTGGCCAGTGAGGTCTCGATCGTCTCCTCGGCCTCGGCCAGCCGGACGTCGTACACCTCGGACAGTGCGGTGTACAGCGAGGTGTACTTCACGAGTGAGCGGCGCAGCGCGGGGAAGCGCTTGGCCGACAGGTGCGTCGTCTCGATGGCCATCGGCTCACCGCTCGCCAGCCGCAGCCGCTCGATACGCAGCACGCGCCCGCCGGCCGTGATGTCGAGCAGCCCCGCGAGGGTGTCGTCCGCGGTGACGTAGCCGATGTCCAGCAGCTGGGAGGTGGGTTCGAGGCCCTGCGCCCGCATGTCCTCGGTGTACGAGGTGAGCTGCAGGGCCTGCGAGACCTTGGGCTTGGCCACGAAGGTGCCCTTGCCCTGGATGCGTTCCAGCCGGCCCTCCACGACCAGTTCCTGGAGCGCCTGGCGCACGGTGGTGCGTGAGGTGTCGAACTCGGCTGCCAGGGTCCGCTCCGGCGGCACCGGGGTGCCCGGCGGCAGCGTCTCCGTCATGTCGAGCAAGTGACGCTTGAGCCGGTAGTACTTGGGCACCCGCGCGGTGCGTCCGGGTGCCGCGCTTTCCGGCCCGGTGGTCCCCCCGCTGGTGCTCATGGCCTGCCTTCCCGAGTGCTGCGCTGCTGCCGTCACCGGCTCCTCCGTCTGTCGCGGCTCACATGGTGGCACGGTCCGGTCACGGGTCGTCGCCCTCCCTCAGGTGTCGGTCCGATAACGGACACGACAGCCTTTCTTATACACCCTTGACACCCCAATAGGTCTAGGCCAAGCTCCCGGTACTGGTCTAAACCATTAAAGACCAGGTCCCAGCCCCACGGGCAGTACCGGTCGCACTTGTTGTGGCAGAAACGGCGTTCTCGGGTGGTGGGGGGAAGATTTTGCATCCCTGAGGAGGGTGTCGTGAAGCGCGGACTCATCGCGGCGATCGGTGTGGCGGCAATGCTGGCAAGCGTCGCGGCCTGTGGCTCGGACGACAGCAAGGACAGCAAGAAGGCGGGGGCCGACGGCTACAAGGGGCAGACCCTGACCGTCTGGGCGATGGACGGGTCCACGCCTCCCGGCTGGACGAAGGACCTCAAGGCCGCCTTCAAGAAGAAGACCGGCGCCACGGTCAAGTTCGAGACGCAGAAGTGGGACGGGATCCAGCAGAAGATCACCACCGCTCTCTCCGAGTCGACCCCGCCGGACGTCATCGAGGTCGGCAACACGCAGACCCCGGCGTACGCGGCGACCGGCGGCCTCGCCGACCTCAGCGACCTGAAGAGCGAGATCGGCGCCGACTGGACGCCGTCGCTCAGCAAGTCCTCGGTCTACCAGGGCAAGTCGTACGCCGCGCCCTGGTACTTCGCCGACCGCGTCGTCATCTACAACAAGAAGGTCTGGGCGGACGCCGGCATCACCGGCACCCCGAAGACCCGCGCCGAGTTCTTCAAGGACCTCGACGCGATCAAGAAGAAGGGCCAGGCCGAGCCGATCTACCTGCCCGGCCAGAACTGGTACTTCTTCGACGGCCTCACCATCGGCCAGGGCGCGGACCTCGTCAAGAAGGACGGCGACAAGTACGTCTCCAACCTCGGCGACCCCAAGGTCACCGCCGCCATGGAGCTCTACAAGAAGTACCAGTCGTACTCCAAGGCGCCCAAGGACAAGGACGAGGCCACCCCGCAGCAGGCCGAGGTCTTCGCCAAGGGCAACGTCGGCGCCTTCGTCGGCATGGGCTGGGAGGCCGCCACCGCCGTCGCGGCCAACAAGAAGATCGCGAAGGACATCGGCTACTTCACCATCCCCGGTGAGACGGCCGCCAAGCCCGAGGGCGTCTTCCTCGGCGGTTCGAACTTCGCGGTGGCCGCGGCCAGCAAGAAGCAGGACCTGGCCAAGGAGTTCCTGAAGATGGCGCTCGGCGACAAGTTCGAGGGCGCGCTCGCCAAGGAGAGCGGCGTCGTCCCGAACAAGGCGTCGCTCGACTCCAACCTCAAGGGCAACGCCGCTGGCGAGGCCGCCGCACCCGCCGCGGCTGTGTCGGGCGGCACGACCCCGCTCATCCCCGAGTGGGCCTCCGTCGAGAACGAGCCCAACCCGATCAAGAGCTACATGACCTCGGTCCTCTCCGGGAAGTCGCCGGCCGCCGCCGCGGCCGCCGTCGAGGGTGAGATCAACAAGCGCCTGGCGCAGAAGAGCTGACCGCAGGCGCCGGGGGGCGGGCCACCGCCCCCCGGCGTCCCCGCATGGATCTCGACCGTACGGCTCAAGAAGAGATGGCGAGCATGTCAGTGCAGACCGAACAAGCGGACTCGGTCCCCAAGGCCGGCCCCCGCAAGGAAGACGTGCCCCCCGGCGGCCCGGCGGCGGCGACCCGGAGGAGAGCCGGGAGCGCGGGGCCCTATCTGCTCCTGCTGCCCGCACTGCTCGCCACCGTGGTGCTGCTGGGGTACCCGCTGGTCAAGAACGGCATGCTGTCGTTCCAGAACCTCAACCCGCGCCAGCTGATCCTCCACCTGACCGAGTGGAACGGCTTCTCCAACTACCAGGACGTCCTGGGCGGCTCGGACTTCTGGAAGGTCGTCGAGCGGTCGGTCTTCTTCACCGCGGCTAACGTCGTGCTGATCATGCTCCTCGGCACGCTCACCGGCCTGCTGCTCGCCCGCCTCGGCAAGAAGATGCGGCTGCTCCTCATGCTCGGCCTGGTGCTCGCCTGGGCCATGCCGGTCATCGCCGCCACCACCGTCTACCAGTGGCTGTTCGCCCAGCGCTTCGGTGTCGTGAACTACGTACTCGACAGCCTCGGCTGGCACTCGATGGCCGACTACAACTGGACCGGCAGCCAGTTCTCCACCTTCTCGGTGGTGACACTGCTGATCGTCTGGCAGTCGGTCCCCTTCGTGGCGATCAACCTCTATGCCGCCTCGACGACCATCCCCAAGGAGCTGTACGAGGCCGCGTCGCTCGACGGCGCCGGGAGCTGGAAGAGCTTCACCTCGGTGACGTTCCCCTTCCTCAAGCCGTTCCTGCTGGCCACGACGTTCCTCGAAGTCATCTGGGTCTTCAAGTCCTTCGCCCAGCTCTTCGCGATCAACGGCGGCGGCCCGGACCGGCTCACCGAGACCCTGCCCGTGTACGCCTTCGTCGAGGGCGTCGGCAACCAGCACTTCGGCATGGGCGCGGCGATCTCGTTCCTGACGATCATCGTGCTGCTCGTGCTGACCGGCTACTACCTTCGCACCGTACTGAAGCAAGAGGAGGACGAGCTGTGAGGCGCTCACTGTTCGGCCGGTTCTGGCCCAACGCAACGGCGATCATCCTCTTCCTGGGCTTCGCCTTCCCCGTCTACTGGATGTTCAGCACGGCCTTCAAGCCGACCGGCGACATCATCACCGACACCCCCGTGTGGTTCCCGACGGACTTCACCTTCTCGCACTTCAGCAAGGTCGTCAGCGCGGACCACTTCTGGACGCTGGTGCGCAACTCCGTGCTGGTCACCGTCATTTCGGTGCTCTCGTCACTGGTGATCGCGCTTCTCGCGTCGTTCGCCATGGCGCGGATGCGCTTCAAGGGCAAGCGCGGGGTGCTCCTGACGTTCATGATCGCGCAGATGGCCCCCTGGGAGGTCATGGTCATCGCGGTCTACATGCTGGTCCGCGACGCCGACATGCTGGACAGCCTGGTCCCGCTGACGGTTTTCTACATGATGATGGTGCTGCCCTTCACGATCCTGACGCTGCGGGGCTATGTGGCCGCGGTGCCCAAGGAGCTGGAGGAATCCGCCATGGTCGACGGCTGTACCCGGCCCCAGGCGTTCGTGAAGGTGATCCTCCCGCTGCTCGGCCCCGGGCTGATGGCCACCTCGCTCTTCGGCTTCATCACCGCGTGGAACGAGTTCCCGCTGGTGCTCATCCTCAACAAGGACATCGGGTCGCAGACGCTCCCGCTGTGGCTCTCCCAGTTCCAGACGGCGTTCGGCGACGACTGGGGCGCGACCATGGCGGCCTCCTCGCTCTTCGCCATCCCGATCCTGATCCTCTTCGTCTACTTGCAGCGCAAGGCGGTCAGCGGTCTCACCTCCGGTGCAGTGAAGGGATAACGGCGCTCCATGACCACCATCACCACGGGCACGGACAAGCTCACCCGCGATGCCCTCGCCGTCCTCCAGCCCGGCTTCGCCGGCACCACGGCCCCCGACTGGCTGCTGCGCAGGATCGGCGAAGGGCTCGCGTCCGTCGCCCTGTTCGGCCGCAACGTCACCAGCGCCTCCCAGGTCGCCGCGCTCACCGCCCGGCTGCGGGCCGAGCGGGACGACGTCCTCGTCGCGATCGACGAGGAGGGCGGCGACGTCACCCGCCTCGAAGTGCGCACCGGGTCCTCCTTCCCCGGCAATCTCGCGCTCGGGGCGGTCGACGACCCGGAGCTGACCCGGGCCGTCGCCCGCGAGCTGGGCCGGCGCCTCGCCGAGTGCGGGGTCAACCACAACTGGGCCCCGTCCGCCGACGTCAACTCCAATCCGGACAACCCGGTCATCGGCGTACGGTCCTTCGGCGCCGACACCGCACTGGTCGCCCGGCACACCGCCGCGTACGTCGAGGGAATGCAGGCCGCCGGAGTCGCGGTCTGCACCAAACACTTCCCCGGCCACGGCGACACCGCCGTCGACTCGCACCACGCGATGCCCCGGATCGACGTGGACCTGGCGACGCTGCACGCCCGCGAACTCGTCCCCTTCAGAGCCGCCATCGCGGCGGGTTCCAAGTCGGTCATGAGTGCGCATATCCTGCTTCCCGCACTCGATCGCGAGCGCCCGGCGACGCTGAGCCCGCAGATCCTCACCGGGCTGCTGCGCCGCGAACTCGGTTACGAGGGGCTGATCGTCACCGACGGTATCGAGATGCGCGCCATCGCATCGGCGTACGGCATCGAACGCGGCACCGTCCTCGCCATCGCGGCGGGCGCCGACGCCATCTGTGTGGGCGGCGGCCTCTCGGACGAGGGCACCGTACTGCGGCTGCGCGACGCGCTGGTGGCGGCGGTACGGGCGGGCGAACTGCCCGAGGAACGGCTGGCGGACGCCGCCGGGCGCGTACACGCGCTCGCGGGGTGGACCCGCCGGGCCAGGGGGGCATCGGAGCCGGGCGCGGCGTCGCAGGAGGGGACCGCGCCCGGTACCGATATCGGGCTCGTCGCTGCCCGCAGGGCGCTGCGGGCCACCCCGTCGGACCACCGGCCGCTGACCACCGCCCCGTACGTAGCCGTCTTCGCCCCGGGGGCGAACATCGCCGTCGGCGACGAGACCCCGTGGGGCATCGCAGCCGAGCTGGCCGCACTGCTGCCCGGCACCGGGACCGGCACATACGGGGCGGACAGCGCACCGGCCGACGTGCTCTCGGCCGCGGGGGAGCGCACGATCGTCGCGGTCGTCCGTGACGCCCACCGCCACCCGTGGATGACGGCCGCGCTGGACGCGCTGCTCGCGGCCCGCCCCGGCACGGTCGTGGTCGAGATGGGGGTCCCGCGGGCGGAGCCGCGCGGCGCTCTGTATCTGGCGACGCACGGCGCCGCCCGGGTCTGCGGCCGGGCGGCGGCCGAGTTCATCACGGGCGCCACCGGTCGGTAGCACCGAGGCGGAGCGGAACGAGTGGGCCGGGCACCCCGCGGGTGCCCGGCCCTTCGCCGTTCTTCGCTGTGCCGCTGCGCTACAGGCCCTGCCACTCCGGCTTCGAGGCGAACGTCGCGCGGAAGTAGTCGGCCAGCTTCAGCCTGGACGCGGCCGCCTCGTCCACGACGACCGTCGCGTGCGGGTGCAGCTGGAGCGCGGAGGCGGGCACGACGGCTGCCACGGGACCCTCCACGGTCTGCGCCACGGCCTCGGCCTTGCCCTCCCCGGTGGCCAGCAGCACCACATGGCGGGCCTCCAGGATCGTCCCGATGCCCTGGGTGATGACGTGGTGCGGCACCTGGTCGATGTCACCGTCGAAGAACCGGGCGTTGTCGACCCGGGTCTGCTCGGTGAGCGTCTTGATCCGGGTGCGGGAGGCGAGCGAGGAGCAGGGCTCGTTGAAACCTATGTGCCCGTCGGTGCCGATGCCCAGGAGCTGGAGGTCGACCCCGCCGGCCTCGGCGAGCGCCCTGTCGTACGCCGTGCAGGCCGCCGGGATGTCCTCGGCCGATCCGTCGGGTCCCATGAAGGAGGTCTCGGTCAGCCCGAGCGGTTCCACGACCTCGCGCAGCACCACCGAGCGGTACGACTCGGGATGCCCGGCCGGCAGCCCCACGTACTCGTCGAGCTGGCAGATCCGGGCCCGCGCGGCGTCGACGGCCCGTGCGCCCACCTTGGCGGCCAGCGCCTCGTAGACGGGCAGCGGGGTCGACCCGGTGGCGACACCGAGCAGGGCGTCGGGCTTGCGGCGCAGCAGTTCGGCCATGGCCTCCGCGATGACCTCGCCGCCTGCCTTGGCGTCCGGGACGATGACAACTTCCACGCTGGGCCTGCCGATCTGGAGAGTGCAAACATGTGGTATAGACCAATCTAGCAGAGTGCCCCTCTCCCGCCAGGAGTTCCCCCTCATCTCATGTTCGACCGGTGACGCGGGGATCGCATGCGGGCCCGGAGTCACCGGTCGACGGGGGGCCGCCGGGATCGCGCGGCTGCTCCACGAGTCCGCCGCCGCGCTCACGGAGCCGGCCCATCCGCGCGGCTGCCTCGTGATCAGCGCCGCTGCCAACTGCTCGACGGCAGAGGTGGAACAGGACCTCCGTGACCGGCGGAACGCGAACATCGCGGAGTTCGAGCGCCGGATCAGGGCCGATGTGAAGACCGGCGAGCTGCCGGCCGGCGCGGACGCGCGGGCGCCGGGGAGGAGTGAGTCCGCGGCATCGCCCCGGAAACGACTGCGGGCCGCGGCGCCGGTGCGGTCGGGACCCTCGGCCCGGCCGTACGGCACCGCAGCCCTCAGCTGCTTCGGCCGTCAGGTGTGCGGTGCCCGGCGGCCGTGGGAGGTCTTGGCGCAGTCAGGGCAGAGAGCGCCGCGTACCTCGTCTCCACTCTCCTGTGCGGGGAGAGCGGAAGTCTTTGCACGCACATTGTGGACTAGACCATTCGCCTCTGTCCATGCGTACGACAGAAAGAATCCGGCGGGTACGCTCACCCACGTGCCCTCCATGAACGATCTCGTACGCCAGCACACCGCTCTGAGTGACACCGACCTCGAGTGGCTGCACCTGCTGGTCTCGGAGTGGCAGCTGCTCTCCGACCTGTCCTTCGCCGACCTCGTGCTGTGGGTGCCCACCCGCGACGGCACCCGCTATGTCTCCGTGGCGCAGATGCGGCCGAACACCGGCCCCACCTCCTACCAGGACGACATGGTCGGCCATCTCGTTCCACGCGGCCGGCGTCCGCTGCTCGACGCCGCCCTCGACGAGGGGCGGATCGTGCGCGAGGGCGACCCGGAGTGGCGCGAGGAGGTGCCGGTGCGGGTCGAGTCCATTCCGGTGCGCCGGGAGGGCCGGGTGCTCGGGGTGATCGCCCGCAACACCAATCTGCTCACCGTCCGTACGCCGTCGCGCCTCGAACTCACCTATCTCCAGTCGGCGTCGGACCTGGCCCAGATGATCGCCGCGGGGTCGTTCCCCTTCCCCGGCCAGCAGGTCGACATGGACGCGTCCCCGCGGGTGGGGGACGGGATGATCCGTCTCGACGCGGACGGGGTGGTCCTGTACGCGAGCCCCAACGGACTCTCCGCCTACCACCGCCTCGGGCTCGCGTCCGACCTGGTCGGCCAGCACCTCGGCCAGCTGACCACCGACCTCGCACCGGCCCGCGGCCCGGTGGACGAGGCCATGGTCAAACTGGCCAGCGGCTACGCGCCGAGGGAGACGGAGGTCGAGGGGAACGACGGGGTGATCCAGCTCCGTGCCATCCCGCTCTCCCCGAAGGGCACCCGGATCGGCTCGCTGGTGCTGCTGCGGGACGTCACGGAACTGCGTCGCCGCGAGCGTGAGTTGATCACCAAGGACGCCACCATCCGGGAGATCCACCACCGGGTGAAGAACAACCTCCAGACGGTGGCGGCACTTCTGCGCCTCCAGGCCAGGCGGATGGACTCGGACCGCGGCAGGGAAGCGCTCAACGAGGCGGTGCGGCGCGTCGGTTCCATCGCGATCGTCCACGAGACGCTCTCGCAGAATCTGGACGAACGCGTCGAGTTCGACGAGATCGCCGACCGTGTCATCGCGATGGTGGCCGAGATCTCGCCGGGCAAGATCGAGTGCCGCCGCACGGGCCGCTTCGGCATCCTGGACGCCGAGGTCGCCACCCCGCTCTCCATGGTGCTGACCGAAGTCCTGCAGAACGCGCTGGAGCACGCCTTCGGGCCGGGCGAGCTGGGCACCGTCGAGGTCTCCGCCGTCCGGGGCGGGATGCGCGAGGACGCCAGGCTGCTCATCACGGTGCAGGACGACGGGCGCGGACTGCCCGACGGCTTTGACGCGAAGACAGCGGGGAACCTGGGGCTGCAGATCGTGAGGACGCTGGTGGAGGGGGAGCTGGGCGGCTCCTTCGACATGGTCCGGGCTCCGGAGCGTGGCACCCAGGTGGTGCTCGACATACCGGTCCCGGGCGACGCGTAGCCGGTCCGCCCGGCGGACTGCGGTCCACGGGCGGGCGCGGCCCCCGGGCGCAGCAATGAGCCCCGGACCGAAGTGGTCCGGGGCTCACTGTGCTGCTCACTGTGTGCTGGGGGAGAGGAACTCTCCCGGCGTTGTCCTACTGCGTGCGCATCGGGGGTACTGCGCGCTGCGTTTCGGGGGCGACGGTGGTGCGTACTCGCTGTACGCGCGCCGCCTGGCTCAAGCTCGTGAACAGGGTGGTCAGGCGGTCGCGTTACGCGCCCGGTTGCGAGCGGCACGGCGCTTCATTGCGCGGCGCTCGTCCTCACTGAGGCCACCCCAGACGCCGGAGTCCTGGCCGGACTCAAGCGCCCACTGCAGGCACTGCTCCATGACGGGGCAGCGGCGGCAGACGGCCTTGGCTTCCTCGATCTGCAGCAGCGCGGGACCGGTGTTGCCGATGGGGAAGAACAGCTCCGGGTCTTCCTCACGACAAACGGCGTTGTGACGCCAGTCCATGGCTGCTACCTCTCTTAGGGTGTTACGTGCAGGTTGCTTGTGAATGTGAACGCTTTCACGAATCCCCCGACAAGTGAAGGGCCGACTTCCAGATGACCTGGTTGTGGTCCTGTGTGTTGAGGAGGGGTTCTGGCTTTCAGGGAGGCCGGTGTTGCGGGCCGTCCCGAGCGCCATGTAGAGATTCGCAAACCTCGGCTGCGGATACAACCCCTTCTGGAAAGTTTTTTTTGATTCCTCGGTGTCGGCTAGGTCACAGCCGTACTTCCATGGGGTGGATCCCAGCCCAAACGTTCGAGTTAAAGGACTTTGGGCTCTTCCACTCACACAATCACACGCAGTGCACGGCGTACGCCTGTGAACGTCACGCTCGTGCGGAGCCCCAGGTGGTCGCCGTCCATCTGGAAGGGGAGTCGAACCTTGGAATGCAAGGAGAAGTCGGTCAGGTCATGCAGCGAAACTGCGTGCTTTCCGTGGGGACCTCGTTCGGGCGTCGAGGTGAGCAATTGAGTAGCGAAACGTGCCACATGAGCGGGTGACATTTTCGACAGCCCCAGCACATCGAGCGCGGTGTCGAAGGACGCTTCGGGGGAGGCGTACATCGGGCGATTGCCCAGGTAGGTATAGGGAGACGTGTTGCAGATTATGGACATCACGAGGTCCGTGACCGGGTCCTCGCCGGGGCGTTCCAGGGTGATCGCGCCGTGCCTGCGGCTCGGCTCGTCGAGGAACTGGCGGACCACCTGACGCACATAGAGGGCGTGGGTGGACCGCTTTCCGCGTTCCCGTTGCTGTTCGACCCGGCCGACGACGCCCGCGTCGAACCCGAGTCCGGCACAGAACGTGAACCAGCGCGAGGGAACCCCCTCGTCCGCCGTGCCCGGGGTGCCGGCCGCCAGGCCCAGGCCGACCGTCCGCTCGCGGCGCTCACGCAGCGCGTCCAGGAGTGCGCCGGTCGCCTCCACCGCGTCGTTGGGCAGGCCGAGCGCGCGGGCGAAGACGTTGGTGGAGCCGCCGGGGACGACCGCCAGGCCCGGCAGCCCGTCGAGGTCGGGTCCGTGGTGCAGGAGCCCGTTGACCACCTCGTTGACCGTGCCGTCACCGCCGAGAGCGACGACGAGGTCGATGTCGTCGCTCTCCGCGGCCCGTCGGCCCAGGTCGCGGGCGTGCCCCCGGTACTCGGTCGTGACGGCCTCCAGCTTCATCTCGCTGGCCAGTGCGTGGAGCAGTACGTCACGAGTGCGGGCACTGGTGGTGGTTGCTGCCGGATTGACCACGAGGAGTGCGCGCATGACCAGAAGATTACCTACCGCTTGGTACCGGGCCCAGCCCCGGCCTCGATCGGGCCCCCGCGGTGCCCGCTACCCTGCAGGGGTGAGTACCGACCAGACCGCAGAGCAGCCCAGCGGACCCCGCCCCACCCGTCTGACCGCCGCCGCGGCGCTGGCCGCGCTGGAAGGGGCGGCGATGGCCGCCGGGGGGCTGTACGTGATCGGGAAGGGCGTGTTCGCCGACGGCGACAGCCCCGAGCAGTCCGTACTGGCCGGTCTGACGCTGATCGTGCTCGCCCTCATCCCGCTGCTCGCGGCCCGCGGACTGCTGCTCCGCCGCAGCTGGAGCCGGGGCCCGGCGATCGTCACGCAGATCATCGCGCTGCCCGTGGCGTGGACGCTGCTCTCGGCGCAGGGCGTGCTGATTCCCGCGGGGGCGGTGCTCGCGGTGGTGGCCCTGGCGGCGCTCGTCCTGCTGGTGAACCCGACGACGGCCAGGGCGCTGGGGATCAGGGGCGCACGGGGGGCCTGAGCCGTACCGCCCGTGCCCCCCGGCTGCCGGTTACTCCTCGACCAGCAAACGCTCCCGCAGCTGGGCCAGTGTCCTGGCCAGCAGCCGCGAGACATGCATCTGCGAGATCCCCACTTCCTGGGCGATCTGCGACTGCGTCATGTTCCCGAAGAACCGGAGCAGCAGAATCCGCTTCTCTCGCGGGGGCAGATCCTCCAGCAGCGGCTTGAGGGACTCGCGGTACTCGACACCTTCGAGCGCCTCGTCCTCCGAGCCCAGGGTGTCCGCCACCGCCGGCGACTCGTCGTCCGTGTCGGGCACGTCCAGCGAGAGGGTCGAGTACGCGTTCGCGGATTCCAGGCCCTCCAGGACCTCTTCCTCCGAGATGCCAAGACGCTCCGCCAGCTCATGGACCGTGGGCGCCCGGCCGTGCTGCTGGGAGAGCTCCGCGGTGGCCGTGGTCAGCGACAGCCGCAGCTCCTGGAGGCGGCGCGGCACGCGGACCGCCCAGCCCTTGTCCCGGAAGTGCCGCTTGATCTCGCCGACCACCGTCGGTGTCGCGTACGTGGAGAACTCCACCCCGCGGTCCGGGTCGAACCGGTCCACCGACTTGATCAGACCGATTGTGGCGACCTGGGTCAGGTCGTCCAGCGGCTCCCCGCGGTTGCGGAAACGGCGGGCCAGATGCTCGACCAGCGGCAGATGCATCCGCACCAGCCTGTTGCGCAGTTCGGCCTTCTCGGGGGAACCGTCCGGGAGCTCGCGCAGCTCGATGAAGAGCGCCCGCGCCCCGCTGCGGTCCCGCGGGTTGTGCTGCTCGTGGTGCTCGTGTTGCTCGCTCATGAGGCCCGCCTGATCCGCCGACTCCAAAAGGCCGTCCACCGGATGCGGCCGGGCCTGTTGCTCCGGGATGTCCCCCGTGCCCAGCGCCCGCCCGCCGCGCTCGTCGTCCCGCACCGGTCCGTCCCCGTTCACGCCGGTCCAGGTCCAGCGCCGCGCTGTTTGTACAGACTGATGCTGACCGTACGGTCGTCGGCCACCGTCGACTCGACCTTGCCCGCCAGTGCCGAGAGCACCGTCCAGGCGAAGGTGTCGCGCTCCGGTGCGCGGCCGTCCGTGGTGGGCGCGGACACCGTCACTTCGAGGGAGTCCTCGACGAGGCGGAACACGCAGCTCAGCACGGAGCCCGGCACGGCCTGCTGAAGCAGGATCGCGCAGGCCTCATCGACCGCGATGCGCAGGTCCTCGATCTCGTCGAGGGTGAAGTCCAAGCGTGCTGCGAGGCCGGCCGTGGCCGTGCGCAGCACAGACAGGTAGGCACCCGCAGCGGGCAGCCGGACTTCCACGAAGTCCTGGGTCCCGGGCTCGCCTGCGATCTGGGACACCCTCACCTCCAAGGTGGCACAAGCTCGTTCATGGTCGGGGAAATACTGCTCCCGCAACCGTGCGTGACATGGTCGCTTCCTGACGCCGTGACGCTATCGCGATCCAAGGTTCCCTGTCGCCAGGACCCCCACCCCACGACTGTCACTCATGGTAAGCCCATGAGTACATACGGTCGCCAGGGGTGTGCACATCCGATTGTGGCGCTGTGATTCTCCGGAATGTCCGGCGGCTCCGTGGGGTTCCCCCCGGGTGCTTCGGCCAACTGGAAAGACGCAGCGAACGGTTGACGTACCCAGAGCTCAGACGATCGAACCGTCGACAAAGCACCACCGCCAGCTCTCTCCCGGCTCGAAACTCCGCATCACCGCGTGCCCGGTCTCCTTGAAGTGCCCGGTGGCGTGCTGGTGCGGGGACGAGTCGCAGCAGCCCACATGCCCGCACACCAGGCACAGGCGCAGCTGTACGGGATGGCTCCCGATGGCCAGGCACTCGGGACAGGTGTCGCTCAACGGGGCCGGCTCGGGGCGCGGCAGTTCTGCAACATGCTGGCACTCGCTCATGATTGCCAGGTTACGACGGACCGGGACCGAGGGCGGGGAGACCCATGGACGCATTGCCGCTGGTGGCACTGGTGGCGGGCAGCGCGGCGGTGGCGGGCGCGGCACGCCGGACACCGGTGGCCGCCCCGCTGCTGCTGGTCGCCGTCGGGCTGGGCGCCGCGTATCTGCCGGGGGTGCCCGAGTACACCCTGGATCCGGGCGTCGTCCTGCCGCTGGTGCTGCCGCCGCTGCTCTACACGGCGGCCGTCGACTCCTCGTACCTGGACCTCCGTGCCAATCTGCGGCCCGTCGCGCTGCTCTCGGTCGGCTATGTGCTCTTCGCGACCCTCGCGGTGGGCTGGCTCGCCCATCTGATCGTGCCGGATCTCCCGCTCATCCCTGCCCTGGTGCTCGGCGCGGTGATCGCACCGCCCGACGCGGTGGCGGCCACGGCCATCGCCCGGCGCCTCGGGCTGCCCTCCCGGCTCACGACGGTCCTGCAGGGTGAATCGCTCGTCAACGACGCGACCGCGATCACCGCCTACAAGGTGGCACTGGCGGCCGCGGTGGGCGCCGGGGTCTCCTGGGCGGAGGGGCTCCGGGAATTCGCACTGGCGTCGGTCGGCGGAATCGGCGTCGGTCTGGTCCTGATGGTTCCGCTGCACTGGCTGCGTACGCATCTCAAGGAGGCGCTGCTGCAGAACACCCTCTCGCTGCTGATTCCCTTCGTCGCCTATGCGGCGGCGGAGCGGGTGCACGCTTCGGGGGTGCTCGCCGTGGTGGTTGTCGCGCTCTATCTGGGACACCGTTCCTGGCAGGTCGACTTCGCCACCCGGCTTCAGGAGGAGGCCGTCTGGAAAATGGTCTCCTTCATTCTCGAATCGACGGTCTTCGCGCTGATCGGACTGCAATTGCCCTTTGTGCTCCGGGGGCTTGGGGCTTACGGCGGAGCAGAGGCCGCCTGGTATGCGGCGGCCGTTTTCGTGGTGGTCGTGGTGGTGCGCTTCGTCTGGGTGTTTCCCGCCACTTTCCTGCCGCGGGTGATCTCCAGCAGGATCCGGGAACGCGAACCCGATACGGACTGGACCGCGCCGGTCGTCGTCGGCTGGGCCGGAATGCGCGGCGTGGTCTCGCTCGCCATCGCCTTCTCGATCCCGCTGACCGCGCACGGCGCACCGTTCCCGGCCCGGAATCTGGTGCTGTTCCTGACCTTTACGACGGTGATCGCCACGCTGGTCGTCCAGGGGCTCTCCCTGCCGCCGCTGATCCGGCTGCTCAGGATCCCGGGCCGTGACACGCACGCCGAGACGCTCGCCGAGGCCCAGGCGCAGAACGAGGCGTCCCAGGCGGCGGAGGACCTGCTGAACTCGATGCTGGCCGACGAGGACAACGGACTCCCGGAACCACTCGCCGACCGGTTGCGCACCGTGATGGCGCGGCGCAGGAACGCGGTCTGGGAGCGGCTCGGCACGGTGAACGAGCACACCGGGGAGAGCGCCGACGAGACCTACCGGCGGCTCGCACGGGCGATGATCGGCGCCGAGCGCGCGGTCTTCGTCGAGCTGCGCGACCGGCGGCGCATCGACGACGAGCTCCTCCGGACGCTGCTGCGCAGGCTCGATCTGGAGGAGGCGGCGGCCTACCGCGAGGAGGAGTCGGGCTGACCGGTGATGACGGCGGCGATCCGGGTGCCCGCCGGGAACGCGCCATCGGCGGCCAGCTCCGTCAGCCCGTACAGCATTTTGGCGACATAGACCCGCTCGACGGGGACTCCGTGCCGCTCCTCGAATCCGGCGGCGAAGGATTCGAGCTCAGGGGTCGTGCGGGCGTACCCGCCGCAGTGGAACCGGTCGTCGAGGCGCCAGTCACCGGTGCGGGCTCCGAAGGCGGCCTGCTGGAGCGCCGCGACCTCGGTGGCGAGGAAGCCGCCCTTCAGGACGGGGAACCCGATGGCGCGCTGGTCCGCCGTGAGGCCGGCCGCCAGGCCCGCGAGCGTGCCGCCGGTGCCGACGGCCACCGCCACGGTGTCGGCGAGCCCGTGCAGTTCCCGGCCGAGCGCGCGGCAGCCGCGCACGGCCGCGGCGTTGCTGCCGCCCTCGGGGACGACGTACATCCCGGCGGTGTCGAGACCGGCCGGGACCGCCTTGGCGCGGTAGGCCCCGCGGTCCACGAAGTACAGCCGCATACCGTCGGCGGCGCACTGCGCGAGGGAGGGGTTGAGCGGGCGGTGGGCCAGCTCGTCGCCGCGTACGACACCGACCGTCGGGAAGCCGAGCAGCCGGCCCGCCGCTGCGGTGGCCCGCAGATGGTTGGAGTACGCGCCGCCGAACGTCAGCACGGTCCGCCCGGCGGCTGCCGTCAGATTGGGCACGAGTTTGCGCCATTTGTTGCCCGGCAGATCCGGATGGATCAGGTCGTCACGTTTGAGCAGCAGCCGTACGCCGTTCCGGGTGAAGCGCTCGTCGTCGAGCGGCTCCAGCGGCGACGGCAGCAGCGGCCGCAGCCGGTGGTGACCGGCGCCGGGACCGGGATCGGGGACTCCAGGGGACATGGGCTCATTGTCCGCCCCGGTCGTCCGCCCCGGTCGAGCGGCCCGCGCGCTGGGCGTGGTCGGCGGGCATACGGTCGCCGGCCTCGACTCCGCAGAGCGGCACGCTGGATAACGTGCATAAAGATCCAAGTTATGACCGTCCCGGACAACGAACGACAGCGTGCCCACTCCAACGCCCTATTAGTCACACTCTTTTGTGTAATGGCGCGCCGCCGGTCTCCGCTGAAAGGCTCTTCAGGCACGTCAGTCGATGATCGAGAGGACGTCAGATGTCCGTTGGTGAAGAGGTTCGCGACACGCAGGCACCGCCGCAGCAGAGTCTGGGCACGGCAGCTGCGCGGAACCTCGCAACGACCACCAAGTCCGCACCGCAGATGCAGGAGATCACTTCACGGTGGCTGCTGAAGACGCTGCCGTGGGTTCAGGTGCAGGGTGGTACGTACCGGGTGAACCGGCGGCTGAGCTACTCGGTCGGCGACGGCCGCGTGACGTTTGTGCAGACCGGCGGCCGTGTGGAGGTCATCCCGGCCGAGCTCGGTGAGCTGCCCGCCCTCCGGGACTACGCGGACGAGGCGGCTCTGGCCGAGCTGGCCCAGCGCTGCACCCAGCGGGAGTTCGCCGAGGGCGATGTGCTGGCAGCCGAGGGCGATACGGCGGACCGGGTGTTCCTGCTGGCGCACGGCCGGGTCCAGAAGATCGGCACGGGGCCCTACGGGGACGAGACCGTGCTCGGTTCGCTGGCCGACGGGGCGTACTTCGGCGACCAGGCGCTGCTGGAGGAGGGGGCCACCTGGGAGTACACGGCCCGTGCCGACACCGCGTGCGTCGCACTTGAGCTGACCAGGTCGGACGTGCTGAACCTCGCGGAGCGCGCCGACTCGCTGCGTGAGCATCTGGCGGGGGTGGCCTCGCTGCCCGCACAGCGCACCAACAGCTACGGCGAAGCGGCGATCGACCTCTCCGCGGGTCACGTCGGTGAAGCCCTCGTCCCGCACACGTACGTCGACTACGAGGGTGCGCCCCGCGAGTACGAACTGAGCGTCGCCCAGACCGTGCTGAAGGTCCACAGCAGGGTCGCCGACCTCTACAACCAGCCGATGAACCAGACCGAGCACCAGTTGCGGCTCACGGTCGAGGCGCTGCGGGAGCGCCAGGAACACGAGCTGGTCAACAACCGCGAGTTCGGCCTGCTCCACAACTGTGACTACGGCCAGCGGCTCCAGCCGCACGACGGGGTGCCCAGCCCGGACGACATGGACGAACTCCTCTCGCGCCGGCGCGGATCGAAGCTCTTCCTCGCACATCCGAAGGCCATCGCCGCGTTCGGCCGCGAGTGCAACAGGCGCGGGCTCGTCCCGGAGAGCGTCGACGTCGGCGGCCACCACGTGCCCGCCTGGCGCGGGGTGCCGATCTACCCGTGCAACAAGATCCCGGTCAGTGACGCCCGCACCACGTCGATCATCTGCATGAGGACCGGCGAGGCCGAACAGGGCGTCATCGGGCTCCAGCAGAGCGGCATCCCCGACGAGATCGAGCCGAGCCTGTCGGTCCGTTTCATGGGAATCGACGAGAAGGCGATCATCTCGTACCTGGTGACGGCCTACTACTCCGCGGCCGTGCTGGTCCCGGACGCACTCGGCGTGCTGGAGAACGTCGAAGTCAGCCGCTGGGGGTGAGGTGCCGCCCCGGACGGGGCCGGCCCGGACGGCGGTCAGGCCGCCGCGGGGACCGGCGCGTCCGGGGGGCCCGTGGCGATCACGCCGTACGCACGCCACAGAGGAAGCGACCATGACCATGACCAGAACGGACGCCGCGACCGAGGGGCACGAGGCCGCAGCGCTCCTGGAACGCACCCGCACCGTCGTCGACCCGGAGCTCCGCTCCGCGCTGGAGTCCCTGCCAGGGCCGATGCGGAACATCGGGATGTACCACTTCGGCTGGGAGCAGTCGGACGGCTCGCCGGCCGCGGGACAGGCGGGCAAGGCGATCAGACCCGCGCTCGTCCTCGCCGCGGTCCAGGCACTGAACGGAGACATGCGGCAGGCGGTACGGGCTGCCGCGGCGGTGGAGCTGGTGCACAACTTCACGCTGCTGCACGACGACGTCATCGACCGGGACGCCACCCGGAGGCACCGGGCGACCGCCTGGGCCGTCTTCGGTATACCCGACGCGGTCATAGCCGGGGACGCGATGCAGGCCCTGGCCCTGCGGCTGCTCGCGGAGGACCCGCACCCCGCGGCGAAGGCGGCCGCCGGGCGGCTCGCGGCGTGCGTCATCGAGCTCTGCGCCGGACAGCAGGCCGACTGCGCCTTCGAGGCCCGTGCGGATGTCTCGCTGGACGAATGCCTGACCATGGCCGAGGCCAAGACCGGGGCACTGCTCGGCTGCGCCTGCGCGATGGGCGCCCTCTACTCGGGCGCCGGACCCGAAGAGGCGGCGGCGATGGACGCGTTCGGCCGGGAGGCCGGGCTCGCCTTTCAGCTGATCGACGACCTGATCGGCATCTGGGGCGAGCCGTCCCACACCGGCAAGCCGGCCGGTGCGGATCTGGCCGCCCACAAGAAGTCGCTGCCGGTGGTGGCGGCGCTGGGCTCGGGCACCCGGGCGGCGGCCGAGCTGGCGGAGCTGTACCGCGGACCTCTCGAAGGGGACGGCATCAGGCGGGCCGCCGACGCGGTCGACCGGGCCGGTGGCCGTGACTGGGCACAGGCCGAGGCGGCCGACCGGATGGCCAGAGCGGTGGGCCATCTCTCCCGCGCCGTCCCCGACCTCGCGGCGGCGGGAGGTCTGCTCTCCCTCGCGGAGTATGTGACGCGGCGCAGCCGCTGAGCCGTACCGCCCATGGTCGGGCCGCTCAACTCTAGTATCGCGTCTGCGAGTTGCCGATGGTGCGCTCATCGAGCGACTGAACGACGTGAACGCCGAGAGAAGAGGGACCGGACCATGGGCGTGGCGATACGACAGGCGGGCAAGGCCGA
Source organism: Streptomyces sp. NBC_01471 (assembly GCF_041438865.1). Classification (NCBI taxonomy): domain Bacteria; kingdom Bacillati; phylum Actinomycetota; class Actinomycetes; order Kitasatosporales; family Streptomycetaceae; genus Streptomyces; species Streptomyces sp. NBC_01471. The sequence continues at coordinate 2,355,112 of NZ_CP109450.1, read as the reverse complement.
CCGCGAGGTGCTCGTACGGCTTCTTGACGAGTCCTTCATGCAGGACCCGGTGAGTACGTGGGTGTTCCCCGACGTGGCGCACCGCAGGAACGTGCACGGCAGGTTCCTCGGGGTCTTCATCGACGTGGCCCTGGCCGAGGGCCGGGTCGATCTCGCCGAGGACCATACGGCGATGGCTCTCTGGCTCGACATCCCCGCCGGTGTGCCGGAGGAGGACGACACTCCGGCCAGGATGCGGGAGACCGCCGACCCGGAGAACGAACGGGCCGAGCTGGTGGGCCGGTTGACGGGGAAGGTCCATCCGCACGACCGGGCGCACGCCTACCTGCTGATGATCGGTGTGACACCGGAGCGGCAGGGCGAGGGCCTGGGCACCGCGTTGATGGCCCCCGTGCTGGAGCGCTGCGACCGGGAAGGGGTTCCGGCGTATCTGGAGGCGAGCAGTGCGCGCAGCCGCGAGCTGTACGAGCGGCTCGGGTTCGTGTTCATGGGCACCGCGGTCCAACTGCCCGGCGGTCCGCAGATGTGGCCGATGTGGCGGGAGCCGCGCGGCTGATCCGTGAGGCGGGCGGGACCCGGACGCGGGCAACTCACCCGTTCGGTGGCCCGGCCGGTCACCCGTACGTGCGCTCGTCGGGTGGTGTGCGCGGAGTGCGTCCGAGACCTTTCGGGCCATCAGGAATGGGATGCGTGGAGCGAAGTGGCCCAGGAACCAGTAATTCCGGACTTGATCACTCTTGGTGACGCCGAGCTGGTGGCAGCGCTACAGTCGCGCTCATGACACCACAGTCATGGGCCGGCTGGTACCGGGACAGCCATGGATCAGATGCCCTAGTGATCAGCGCAGTAGAGCGTCAACTCCGCACCCGGATCAGGGGAGTCGACTATGCCGGAGCTTCGTTCGACTCGTTCGCGCCGGTCGGAGACGTACCGGAGGGGGCCGAGCCATTGAGCGACTGTGTCCTGGAGTGGGACATGCCGCTCCCCGTCGTCGCCGGTGACAGCACGGCCCAGCAGGCCACGCTGAGCTGCCTGTTGGCCCTGCGCCGTCCGGCCACCGATCTCGGCGTCACCCTGCACTACGGCGGCACGAGTTACGTATCGGGCAACGACCAGGGCGACTTCGGCGCCGCGGTCGCCCTGATCCAGGAACAACTGCCCTCCGGCTCCACCCTCCAGTCCCCCTTCTCCGCGGCCGTGTAGCCCGCCGTCGCGCGACGGCGGCACGAAAGCAAGGTTCGCCGGCTCCACCGGGCGGCCCCTCGACGGCACGTGAGCACGCGCGCACGAATGCCGGTGAGGGGCCGCTGCTCTTTGCCTGCCCCCCCGCGCCCCCGGCCGCCCCCGTTCTCTTGACGGCCCCAGCCATTCGTTGTTCTATTTGAATGCAAACAATAGGGGGAACGATGAGGGACACCACGGGGGTTCCGATGAGGCACGGACGCATCCGGCGCGCGACAGTTGCCGGCCTGCCCTTCCTGCTTGCCCACGCCGTCGATCTGGTGGTCTTCTTCCAGCTGCGGGACCGGCTGCCGCACCGCCTGGCCAGCCATTTCGGGAGCGGCGGCCGGCCGGACGACACGGCGGGGCAGACGGAGTACGTGCTGGTCACCACCGGGCTCCTGATCGGCATGGGGCTGATCTGGATGCTGATCGCCCGCGGCGTGCGCGGTCTGATCGCCACGGGCTGGGCGCTCGCCGGCTTCGTCGGTGCGGTGATGGCCGCGGTCCTGTACGCCAATCTCCGCACCCCGGTCGAGTTCCCGTTCTGGAGGGTCGCCGTCGCTGTCGGGGTGGCGGCACTGGCGGGCGGGGCCGGGTGGTGGCTGGCCCGCTTCGTGCCGTCCGTGCTGCCGCTGCCCGCCGAGGGGCCCGTCGAGCGGATCGACCTCGCGGCCGGTGAGACGGCCGGCTGGGCACGCCATGCGGGCGCACGCCCGCTGCTGGTGCTCGCGGCGGGCGTCGTCGTCACCGGCGTCGTCGTGCTGACCTTGTCCGGCTGGCAGGACGCCGTGGCGCCTGTCGTGATCGGCCTGGTGCTGATGGTCTTCGCCAGGCCGTACGTCACCGTGGACCGCAGGGGCCTGACCGTCTCCACCGGCCGGCTGCCCTGGCCGCGTATCCGGGTGCCGCTGGACGAGGTCGAGCAGGCGACCAGCCGCGACATCAACGCCCTCAAGGACTTCGGCGGGTGGGGCTACCGCTTCCGCGCGGGCCGCTCCGGGCTCATCCTCCGCTCGGGCGAGGCCATCGTGGTCCGGCGCAGGAACGGCCGCGACTTCGCCGTCACCATCGACGGCTCGGCCGATGCCGCCGCCCTGCTCAACACCCTGGCCGAGCGGCGGGCGAACGGCTGATGCTCTTCCGGATCGACCCGTCGTCCGCGATCCCGCTCGGGGACCAGATCGCCGCCTGTGTCCGGGGCGCCGTCGCGGACGGCCGGGTGGAAGCGGGTGAGCGGCTGCCCGCCGCCCGTGTCCTCGCGGACTCGCTGGGGGTCAATGTCCATACGGTGCTGCGGGGTTACCAGCGGCTGCGCGAGGAGGGCCTGATCGAACTGCGCCGGGGGAGGGGGGCGATGGTCGTCGGGGGCCCCTCGCGGGCGCGGGCGCGACTGCTCGTACGGGTGCGGGAATTCACGGCGGAGGCACGGGAGCTGGGCCTCACGGACGAGGCCGTGCTGGCGCTCGTACGCGAGGCGCTCTGAGGCCGCGTTGGGCCAGTACTGTGACATAAGTGGTCAGACTCTGTGGAACCCGTCGAACGGGGCCTCCCGGTTGTTCATGAGGTGCTGGTCCTGGCGGAGAGGGCACGTACCGAGGCGTACCGGCAGCCCGCAGGCCCGGCAGAGGGCGGCGGTCTCAAGGATGTTCAGGTCCCGGGGGCCTGGATGCCTCCGAGGACGCTCGGGCCGCCGCCCTTCAGCCGAAGTCACGTGAGCTGGGCCGCTTCATGGCGGCCTGAGCCCGGTCCGCCGGCCCTCGGGAATCTCAGCGGAAAGCGGCGACGTTGCGGGTGGCCCAGTCGGCGAAGGGGCGCGGGGCGCGGCCGAGGACCCGCTGGACGTCCGGGCTGACGCGCAGCTCGGCCGGGCTCGGGGAGCCGAGGATGTCCAGAGTGTCGTCGGCGAGTTCCGCCGGCATGCTCTGGGCCATGGCGGCCCTGGCCTCGTCGCGGGTGAGTTCGTGAAACCTCAGCGGCGAGCCCAGCGCGGCGGCGATGGCCTCCGTCTGCTGGCGTGGAGTGATCACCTCCGGGCCGGTCAGCTCGTAGGCGCCGCCGGTGTACCGGTCGTCCAGCAGGCAGGCTGCCGCGACCGCGGCGATGTCCGCCGGATCGATGACCGGCACCCCGATGTCGCCGAAGGGCGCGGCGACGACTTGTTGCGCGCGGATGGAATCGGCCCACCACAGGGCGTTGGAGGCGAAGCCGCCCGGCCGCAGGACGGCCCACTCCAGGCCGGACTCCCGCAGCGTGTCCTCCAGTGCGCGCATCGCGATTCGCGTTCGGCCGGAGGGCCTGGTCACCACGCCGAGAGTGGAGAGCAGGACGACCCGGCGGACCCCGCTGTCCGCGGCCTCGCCGATGATGTCGGCAGGGTTGGCCCCAGTGGCGTGCAAATCGCCGGACAGCAGCAGGAACAGCGCCTTCGCCCCGGCCAGTGCGGGCTTGAGGCTGCCCGGCTCGGCCAGGTCTGCCGTCACGTGGCGGACCCCCTCCGGCACCGCCGCCGTGTGCCGTGACACCGCCGTCACCTCCCGGCCCGTCTCGGCCAGTGCCTGCGTCAGCGGTCGGCCGATGTTCCCAGTGGCCCCGGTCACTACGATCATGATCAGCTCCTTGTCGGATGCCCTCGGTGGGCTGTGGCCGTCACGCTAGGAGCGCGGGCTAACTTTTGGTAAGGACATACCTCGACGTAAGCTCCTGACATGGTGGAAGGCGTGCAGCGCAGGCAGGTCGAGGCGGGGGAGCGGTATGACGTGTTTCACACCGACTGCCCCGCGCGTGATGTGGTCGACCATGTGACCAGCAGATGGGGCATCTGGGTGCTGATCTCCTTGCGGAGCAACGACCTCCGGTTCTACGAGCTGCGCGAGAGCATCCAGGGCATCAGCGAGAAGATGCTCGCCCAGACCCTGCGCGCGCTGGTTCAGGACGGCCTGATCTGGCGGGAGGTCGAGCCGACGACGCCGCCCCAGGTCACCTACGGGCTGACCGGGTTCGGCCGGGACGTCGGCGAGCCGCTGACGGAGCTCTTCGACCGGATCACGCTGCGGCTGTCCCCGCACAGCTCGGGACAGGCGTGATGGCGGCTGCTGCGCGCGCGCTTGCGCGACGCGTTGGGCGGCCCGATGGGGCGGATTCTTCGCCCTGATCCCGTGGCGCCCCTTGGCCCCCGTGGCGCCCTCTGGCTGCCCCGGGCGTACCGCGTGACCCCGGGTGGAGGAACGTCACGGCCGTGATGCGCGCCCCGCCGTATCCGGAGGGGCCGACCTGCGGCCCCGCCGTCACGAACATGTTCGTGACGGACTTGTTCTGAACGAATGCGTTCGTTACGGTGGAGTCATGCATCCTCGCTCCGAACCTCGCAGTCGCCGTGAGCGGCCCGCCAAACCGGCTCTGACCAGGGACGGGATCGTGGCCGCCGCGCTGGGCATCATGCGGGCCGACGGCCTGGAAAAGGTCACCATGCGCCGCCTGGCACAGGACCTGGACACCGGTCCGGCCTCGCTGTACGTCTACGTCAGCAACACCGCCGAGCTGCACGCGGCGATCCTCGACGAACTCCTGGGCACCCTGCCGGAGCCGGCGGACGGCCCGTGGCGCGAGCGCCTGGAAGAGCTGCTCACCGCGTACACACTGGTCCTCTTCGCCCACCCCGGCCTGGCGCGCTCCGCGCTCGTGGCCCGGCCCAGCGGACCCCACTACCTGACCCTGATCGAGTCGCTCCTGCGTTTCCTGGACGAGGGAGACGTGCCCGACGGCCGCGCCGCCTGGGGGGTGGACGTGCTGATGCAGTACGCCACCGCGACCGCCGCCGAGCATTCGACCCGTGAGCACGCCGTCGACGCTCAGGACGAGTGGGACGCGCTGACCCACGCCGTGCACACCGCCGACGAGCGAACCCATCCGCGGATCGCGGCCCTGGCCCCCCGGCTGGTGTCCGGTGCGCCGGACGAACGCCTGTCCTGGGGCTTCCAGGCCCTGATCAACGGCGTCGTCCACACACCCACGCCCTCCTGAGCCCACACGCACCTGACCCCACAGGCACACGTGCGCCCACCCCTACTTCTCGGCCCGCTCCCGCCCCCGTTCCGACACAAGGAGAAGCGCCATGACCCCCACCCCCCACCACGCCGTCGCGATCGTCGGCGGCGGCCTCGGCGGCCTGACTCTGGCCCGCGTCCTGCACGTGAACGGCCTGTCGGCTGCCGTCTACGATCAGGAAGCCTCCCGCGAGGTCCGCGGCCAGGGCGGCATGCTCGACATCCACGAGGATTCCGGCCAGGTGGCGCTGCGCGCCGCGGGCCTGCTGGAGGACTTCCGCGCTCTCGTGATGCCCGGCGGCGAGGCCCTGCGCGTCCTCGACAAGCACGCCGTGGTCCACCTGGACGAGGAGGACGAGCGCTCGGGCAACACCCGTCCCGAGGTCGACCGCGGCCATCTGCGTGACCTGCTGCTCGACTCGTTGCCCACCGGCACCGTGCGCTGGGGCGCCAAGGCCACCGGGGCCCGCGCCCTGGCCGACGGCCGCCACGAGGTCACCCTCGCCGACGGCACCGCCTTCACCACCGACCTGCTGGTCGGGGCCGACGGGGCCTGGTCCCGGGTGCGACCGCTGCTGTCCGCCGAGGTGCCCGCGTACACCGGGGTGAGCATCGTGGAGGCCGACCTGCAGGACGCGGACACCCGCCACCCGGCCTCCGCCGTGGTGGTCGGAGGGGGCATGCTCTTCGCCCTCGGCGACCGCAAGGGTTTCCTGGCCCACCGCGAGTCCGACGGCAGCCTGCACGTCTACGCCACCCTCACCGTCCCCCGGGAGTGGACCTCCACCGTCGACTTCACCGACGCCGAGGGCGCCAGGGCAGTGGTGCTGGAGCAGTTCGACGGCTGGGACGACAGTCTGCGCGCGCTGGTGGCCGACGCCGACGGACCCTTGGTCCCGCGGCTCGTGCACGCCCTGCCGGTGGGTCACCGCTGGGACCGCGTGCCGGGAGTGACGCTGCTGGGCGACGCCGCCCATGTGATGTCCCCGCTGGCCGGAGAGGGCGCCAACCTGGCCATGATCGACGCGGCCGACCTGGGACTGGCCCTGGCCTCGCACCACGGCGACACCGAGGCCGCGCTGGCCGCGTACGAGCAGGGCATGTTCCCCCGCGCCGAGTCGGCCGCCGCCGAATCCGCCGCCAATCTCCTTGTCTGCTTCAGCGACGACGCCCCCAAGGGGCTGCTGGAGATGTTCGCCGGTCACCACCGGGCCGGCTGACCCGTACGGCATCACCGGGAGGGAACCGGCCACCCGGTGGCGCGGCCGCTACCCGGTCCTGTGGGCGGCCGTGGCCCGGCAGAGCGCCGCCCCCACGGCGTACCAGAACAGATCCGGCGCGTTGAACGTGGTGCCGAGCACCGGGCGCGGACCGGCGGCGACCGCCACCACCGCCGCGCCGCACGCGCGCATCCGTCTGCTCATCCCGCACAGTCTGCCCGGACCCGGCCGGGTCCCGTACGAGGCCCAGCACTTACCGTCTCTCTGAGAACGGCGAATGTTCAACCACCTTGTACAGCCCACCCGTAGGGCCACCCCGTACCGCCACCCGGCACATCCACCTCGTACGGTCACTTTGCGCGGCTGCCCGATACCCGACGGGCGGCCGGGAACGGAGCAGCCATGAGCACCCCGAGCGATCCGGTCACCCCGGAGGCCGCCACGGCACTCTCGTCCGACACCGTCGCCGAGACCCGGCAGGACCGTTTACAGCGGGGAATGGGGATGCTCGACCGCGTCGTCGGTGAGGGCGGCCGACGGGTCATCGACTCACTGGCCGACATCTCGCCCGAGCTGGGGCATCACATCGTCGCCTGGGCCTTCGGCGACATCTACAGCCGTCCCCAGCTGGCCCTGCGCGACCGGCAGTTGGTCACCCTGGGCATGCTCACCGCCCTCGGCGGCTGCGAACCGCAGCTCGACGTCCACATCAACGCCGCGCTCAACCTCGGCCTCAGCGCGGAGGAGATCGTCGAGGCGCTGCTGCACTCGGCGGTCTACTGCGGCATGCCCAAGGCGCTCAACGCCACCGCCGTGGCGAAGAAGGTCTTCGCCGAACACGGCTTGCTCAGCGAGCCGGAGAAGCCCGGCGGCTCCGCGCACGGCGTTCCGGAACAGGGCCGCCGCGGGGACGGCGCTGCGGCCCAGGCGGGTCAGGAGCAGGCCGGTCAGGGCCGGGCCCGTCAGGGGCAGGCCGGTCCCGGGTAGCGCATAGCGTGGGCCCATGACCGAACTGCTGCACATCACCGAGCGCTCCCTGTGGGAGGCGGCCCGCGCGGCCGGCACGTACGAGATGTCGACCCGCGGCCGCACCCTCCATGAGGAGGGCTTCATCCACTGTTCGACGCGCGGCCAGCTCGTCGCGGTCGCCGGCTTCCTCTACGGGAGCGGGACGGAGAGCGCGGACGGCCACGGCGAGCTGGTCGTACTCGTCATCGACAGCGACCGGCTCTCCGTACCGCTGCGCTACGAGGTCCCCGCGCCCGGCGCCGACGCGTTCCCGCACATCTACGGGCCGCTCCCGGTGGACGCGGTCACCAAAGTGGTTCCCTGGCAGGACGGATACGCGCTCGACTGGTCGGACGGGACCTGGCTCAACCCGCCCGCGCACGCGGGGACGGACGGCGCCGAGCTGGTGGTGACCACCCGCGACAGGACCGACTTCTGGCGTACGACCGGTTACGGCTTCGTCCGCGACGACGGGCACGCGCTGCTGACCGGGCTGAGTGCGGGATCGGCGGTCGAAGTGACGTTCCTGGCCGACTTCGACACGCTCTACGACCAGGCGGGCGTCCTGGTCCGCACCGACGAGCAGAACTGGATCAAGGCGGGTGTCGAGATGACGGACGGCGCACCGCACGTGGGCGCGGTGGCGACCCGCGGCGTCTCGGACTGGTCCATGGCGCCGGTCCCGGAGTGGGCGGGCCGGCCGGTCACCGTCCGGGCCAGCCGCTCGGGGGACGCGGTGACGGTACGGGCGCGCGCCGACGGCGAGCCGTGGCGGATGATCCGGCTGACGCCGCTGGACCCGGAGGCGACCGCGTCGGCCGGACCGTTCTGCTGCTCACCGCAGCGTGCGGGACTGCGGGTCCGCTTCACCCGGTTCACGGTCGGCCCCGCCGACCGGCAGCTGCACGGCTGACGGCGGCGGCCGACCGCTGTCCGCGCCCGCGTGCCTGCGGGACGGGTGCCTCGGCCATGACCAGTGATCCGTACCGCGGTCTTCGGGCGCGCCCCCGGTCCGCGGCATAGGCTTCCGCGTCATGAACGGACGCATACCTTTCCAGCGGCTGCACAACTTCCGTGATCTGGGCGGCCGTCCGGCCGATGACGGCCGCACGGTGCGCACGGGGCGGCTGTTCCGAGCCGACTCGCTGGCCAAGCTCGGCGGCGCGGACTGGGAGCGGTTCCTCGCCCTGGACATCGGTACCGTCATCGACCTGCGCCACTCCTGGGAGATCGACGCCAAGGGCCGCGTCCCCGTGCACCCGTCGTTCACCTACCACCACCTCAGCGTCGAGCACCGCCCCTACGACCAGCCCAGTCTCGGCCCGGACGTCGCGGCCGGCCCGTACCTCGCCGAGCGGTATCTGGAGGTCGCCCACGACGGCGTCGGGGAACTGAGCCGGGCCGTCGAAGTGATCGCGGCCGCCGGGGAGCGCCCCGCTGTCTTCCACTGCACCTCGGGCAAGGACCGCACGGGCCTGCTGGCGGCGCTCGTGCTGACGCTCCTGGGGGTGTCCGAGGCCGACATCATCGCGGACTTCGCCCTCACCGGGCTGGCCAGCGAACGCCTCCTCGCCGACTGGCGGGCCGAACACCCGGGCGCGGGGCCGATCTGGCCCGGCTACGGCCGTGCGCCCGAGGACGTGATGCGCCTGTTCCTGGCTGCCCTGACCGAGCGGTACGGGTCCGTGCGCGGCTACATCGCCGACCGGCTGGACATCGAGGACGACGTGGTCGCGGCGCTGCGGCGGAACCTGCTGGAAGCGGCTCCCGCCACCGGGCCCCAGCCGTAGCGCGCCGGGCTTCACGACAGAGAGACCCGACCGCTCGAAGCGGTCGGGCCTCTCTCGTCGCCACTCTGTCCTGGGTCCGGCCGGAGGCCGAACGGTCAGGACATCAAGCCTTCTTGGTCTCCTAGTAATGGGCCGGGTCGGCGACCTGCAGCGATGACTGCCGCAGGTCGCTGACCTGGTCTTTTGGTGATTGTTGGCAATGGCTTCCGACGGTCATGATCGGGTGTCCTGCGGACTGTGTGCGGACTGGCTCGCTGTCAGCCGGGTGGGCAAGCCCCAGAAAGCCAGCCGCGACACGCGCCCACTGAAGTCCGCTCGAGCCGCCAAGACCGTTCGACGCCTTACTCAGTCAGGGGGTCGCTCATACCCTGCGCGAACGCCAGGCTCATGCCTGCGGGCAGAAGCAGCTCAGCCGCCACACCGCCGAGGACTGGACGTGGGCGTCGCCGAAACCCTGCTGCACACCCACGACATCATGCAGGGACTGTCCGTGGACTGGCTACCACCAGCACCGCTGAGCTCAGCCGTACTAGAGCCAATGCCGGTGACTTTAGGTGGCTGTGCCTCGTTGTCTTCTGTGTGGCGAGGGTGGGGCAGGTCAGGGCGCCTGCGGGTGAGCGGTTGTCAGACCGGATTGCGATCGGGGTTGCTGACGCAGGAGTTTCCGCCGGGTCTGGTGGATGAGGTGATTGCCGAGACCGGCCGGGCTGAGCTGCGCAGTCGTCTGCTGCCGGCGCGGGGCTCGTGGTGATGTACGCGGCTGCGGACTGCCCGCGTCCCAGTCTGGCCATGCCTCACCGTCCTACTGGTGACAGTGGATTGGAAAAGCGTTAGCCTGCCGAAGGCGGAATTCTAAATTCCGAAGATCAGATTTCAGCCAGCAGTCGCAGTTTGAGGGGGGGAGATCTTCAACGAAATATGGGACGCAATCACCCTAAAGAGAGCGTCGTGAAGTGGAGAAATTTCCGGATGGGGACTACCAGACCCGGCAAGTCGGTTTCCAGCCACTCGGTTCGGAATCTCTTAACAGGCTGGTGCCGACCTGTGAAAGATTTCTCCCGTTCCCAACAGGGGGAATCATGGGAGGGGATTTCATGAGGTTCACCGGTAGATCCATCGTTCTCACCATCGCAGGCGCCGCCCTGGCCGCTATCGGCCTTGCTGCGCCGGCCGCCGCAGACAGTGCTCAGGCGGGTGTCACCCCGAGTGCCACCGTCACCATCCACCACCGCGGGGACGGCACCCAGCCGCCCGCCGAGCTGGGCAACCCCTCTGAGTGGGGTGTGGTAAAGATCGAAATCCCTGCGGCGGGCTCCGTTCAGACGTTGGCAGGAAATACCTGCAAGAATGTCACGCATGGCACGTGGTGCTACGGGTGGGACCCGACGACTCCGGTGGGCAAGAAGCACTGCTATTCGAATTACAGCGCGGATGTGAAGCACAAGACCACGGTGAGGGTCCAAAACGTCGACTACGGAAGTGGCTGGGCGGCGAAGGGCGACACATCCTATGCTGGCGTAACCATTGGCGGGGCCTATACTTGCTACGCCTACTATGATAATGCCTAAATGCGACCCCCGTATTGCCGGGTGAATTCCTGGCAGGAGGAGTGGACTGGTGTACGAGTCTGGGGCCACACGGGCAACCGTTTGGCCCCAGTGCTCTCGGCTTAGGTCTAAGAATGAATGGGGAAGAGAAATCGGAAACTTTCCGGGCGTCCGCGCTATATCGCTGGCAGCGCCACTCGGGGTTGGCTTGCTGCTTGGCCTGCTGGGCCCTCTTGGTGGAAAATGGGGCAATCCCGCCGGGGTAGTCGTGGATGTCATTTTTTCCGGCGGGTGGCCGTGGGCCTGTTACGCATTTCTGGTGGGTTATTCCCGTTGGTCAAAAATTGAATCAGTTATTCTTGCACCTTTTGGGCTGGCTATCGGGGTAGTCACTTACTACCTATTTAAGGATTCGATTCTTGCTGCCACCGTCTCGGACGGATTGCAAGCCTCAGGCGATGGATCGGCCTCTAAAATTGCGGCATGGGGACTGCTGGCGTTTGTATTCGGTGCGCCTCTTGGGCTCTTGGGAAACGTCGCGCGAGTGCCAGGCATTGGTGGCCTCTTCTTTCGGCTGCTCATTCCCGTCGTGGCCTTTTATGAGACCTCTATGCGTTTGACTAACGAGTCGCGTGGACCAGGTTTGGTTGTCATAGATACCTGGAAATCGGTGCGGTTCGGCGCGGTCGCTGTTGCGTTCGCTCTAGTGGCCCACACAATATGGAGTTGGTGGCACGCTCGGCGCACTCGTTCTTCGAAGTCGGAGCAGCTTGATTACCGATAAGCCTGTGCGGTAGGCCGAGATATGAATCTCCCAGGATAGTTCCCCCCCGCTGGCGTCGATGCTGAATTCGTGAAGGCTTTATTGGTAGCGCGGTGAGTTCGATTCAGCATTCCTCGAAGGCGACGTACGCGATGGCCGTCAGAGTTGCGGCGGTGTTGATGCGCAGCTGAAGGAACTTGGACGGCGACACTCCGAAGAGCGAACGGCTCCTCCTGTGGGCGTACTGGCTACTCTCCGGCTACGGCCTGCGCGCCTTCCGCGCCACCGGCGTGCTGCTCGCCGCCATCACCGTCACCGTGCTGCTCCTGATGGGCTTTGGCCTGACCAACCACGACCCCGATCCCGCCACCCCAGGCACCCTCCACGGCCACAAGATCATCCTCGCCACCAGCGCACCCGATCCCGCCCTGCATGGAAGATGGCCCCAGCGCATGACCTGGGCACGCGCGGGGAAGGCCACCCGTGTCGCTGTGAACTCGGTGGTCTTCCGTTCGTCCGGACAGAACCTCACCATCCGCGGTATCTATATCGAGATGGCCTCCCGCCTTCTCGAACCTACCCTTCTCGCCCTGTAGATCCGCAACCGCTTGTAGCAGGCGGGGCATTCGCTTGCTTCCAGCCGTCCAGGGAGACCTGCGGTCCGCCTCCGAGATAGCGGTGCAGGGCGCTGGCGGTGGTCTCCACGAAGTCCCCGGGGATGGCATCGGCGTTCACCCAGCGGACCTGGGCGTGCTTGCGGGGTTCACGGGTTTCCGGTTCGCCGGTCCATTCGTGCGCGGCAAAGACGACCGTGAGGAAGCCATTGGGGGCCTCCACGCCCCAGGCTCCGTGAATGATGTGGGCAACCTTCAAGGCTTCCGGCTTTACTGTCAGGCCGGTCTCTTCGTAGAGCTCACGGACTGCGGTCTCGGTGATGGGATCGCCGGGTTCGTTCTTGCCGACCGGCAGGTCCCACATGCCCTGGGCCAACTTGGCGTTCTCGCTGCGCTGGAGGAGTACGACGCGGTTGGTGGCCCGGTCGTGGACGATGACCGCGGCGACCAGCAGGGTCATCGATTCGAGCGCCGGCTTGAGGGCCTTCGGCTGGTCGTCGGTCTGCTGGGTCATGGGCGGTCCCTTCGTCGGACTGGCTGTTGGGCATGTTAGGCGAGGGCTTCGCGTGCGCGGCGGGCGAGATCGGCGGCGCCGGGTACCTTGCGCCGCTGGTAGACCGCGAGGGTGGAGCGGATTTGAGGTGCTCGCCTTGGGGGTGTGGTCGGAGGTCACGCCTTCCGTGAGGGTCATCCAGGCTGCAACGGCTTCGTCGGCGCGGGCCTGGGCGGCGAGGTTGTCTCCGAGACCGCCGTGGATGAGGGCGTGGACTCGCTTGTACTTCTTCGGGCCCAGCGGGCGAGGGCGCCGCGGTGCTGCTGTTCGGTGCCGATGTGGTTGGAGAGGCCGTTCAGGGCGCGGGCGGCGTGGCGAGCCGCAGTGCCGGCGGCGGTGCCGTTGGAGTGGCACGCGCGCCGCCGCCACAACAGTTCCGCGGAAGAGAGCAGTTCGGAGAGGTTCGCCGACCCTTCTGTGATCGGGAGCACAAGATCAACGCGGGGGAGTGGCGCCATGGCGGGCCTATCCGCAAGCTGCTTGGGGCCGAACCGTGGGTTTCGTCAGGAGCGATCGTTTCGGTGCTGTTGCCAGAGTCGCGTGGCGTCAAGCAAGTTCGTTGTCCAATCATCTGGGGCGGAACCCGCGATCTCTTCCCAGAGGTTCGCGCTGGCGTGGGTGAAGACGTCCACTGCCCGGGGTGGTGCCAATGTCCAGGCGGGCAGGAGCGCGACCGACTTTTCCGCGCTGACTGGTGTGTGACCTGCCGCGATCAGCCAGATAATCCAGTGGGCCGGATCGAGCCAGGCGGCTCCGCGGGTGGCCCAGCCCCAGTCGACGAGGTGGGCGCGGTGGCCAGCGATGAGGACGTTGTGGCTGTTCCAGTCCGTGTGGAGTAGCGCGTTGCCCTTGAAGACGTCTGCGTCGGCGGGGTGCGGGACGTAACTGGCCAGGCGTTGTTCGGCGTGACGGAGTTCGATGTCCGGGCAGGGGAGGGAGGCCAGTTCCCGGAGTGCGTCCGAGACTTTGGGCAAGTCGGGGGAGCCTGGGGAGTAATCGGCGTGGTGGCCGTCGATGGTCTCAAAGCCGAGGACGTCCCAGCCGTCGGCGATGACGTGGAAGAGCAGGGCAGGGGCGAGGGGGGTGACGTACGGGTTGATGTCGGCCTCGCGCTGCTGGGTCCAAACCCAGCGATGGTCGGTGCGCAGGCCCTTGAGGAAGACGGCTCCGCCGATGGTGTGTGCACGTGCGGAGAGGGAGCTGTTGAGGCCGGTGGTGATGTTCTCGATCTTGAGGATCGGTCCGGTCTCGGCCTCGATGGCGGTGCGGGCGCCGGAAGGGAGTTCGTCGAAGGCGACGGGGGGTGCGGGCATGGTCGTCAGGTTTCCAGACTTGCGTGCCAACAAGGGCTTCCGGCACGAAGTGCTGCCGGAAGCCCTTGGCTAGTTGGTCAGTTGTACGGGTTGTCGTCCCCGCAGCCGGACGCGGTGGCTGTGGCGAAGGCGTCCACGTCTTCGATGAGGATGACCTCCTCATCGGGCTCTGACGGCGGGCGGATGGGGGCGATTTCGACTGCTACGGCGGTCATGGTTCAGCTCCTTGTTGTCGCGTGCTGGCAGTACCTGTCCAGTGGTGCCTTCGCCTCCTGGTAGACCTTGGCCAGCGGTCGGCATACCCGGCAGGTGCCGGAGAGCTGACAGCCGGTGCAGCCACCGGTACGAAGCATCAGGGAGTCGGCGACGCCGCCGAGGCGGCTCAGTCCTTCGACTCCCGTGGTCATGAGGGGGATCGCATCATCGCGGCCGACCTTGCAGATGGAAGCCATTCCGTGTGGATCGACGTGAAAGAATGTGTGACCTGCGTTGCAGCCCTGGAAGGGCTCGCGGTCGGCGAGGTGGTCTGGGGCCTGGGTTGCGAGGGTTTCCGCACCGCCGTAGATGGTCGGCGACATATGGGTGTACTCGCGGTACGGCAGCCGGTAGCGGTCGGCGAAGGCGCGCATGAGGTCGGCCTCGTGGACGTTGTGCCGCGTGATGATCAAGGCCAGGTCGAGGGGCAGTCCGGCCTCGTGGGCTGCGTCCAGTCCTCTGACGAACATGCGGTACGCGCCCCGATGCCGGGTCAGTCCGTCGTAGGACTCCGCAGTGGCCCCGTACAGGCTGAGTGTGATCCGGTTCGGCCGCAGGCGTGTCAGCAGAGCGAGGTTCTTCGGCGCGGCAAGGCGCGAGCCATTGGTGAGGATCTCGACCATCATCCCCAGCTCGTACGCCAGTCGGTACGTCTCGGCGAACAGCTTGTCGATCATCGGCTCGCCGCCCGTGAGCTGGAGCCAGAGCACCCCGGAGTCCCGAATGGCGTGAAGCAGGCGTTCACGTTCCGGCCAGCCCAGGCCGGCGAATTGCTTCAGGCCGAGGTAGCAGTGCTCGCAGTCGTAGTTGCAGCCGAGGTTCAGTTCATAGGAGGCGCGCCCGTAGCCGTAGGGGGAGCGGGTGCGAGCCAGGACAGTCTCACCAAGGCGTCGGCCGCTTAGATCGGTCTTCCAGGCGCGGCGGGCCACGTCGACCAGCCACGTGGGCGCTGCTGAGGTGGGCGCGGTGTGCAGTTCCTCGTACCGGTGGGCAGGAAGGCGTGCCGCCTTCGGACTGCCGGGCCGTACGAGGAGGTGGTGGTCGAGGTACGGGGCGGCGATCAGCTCGTGCATACGGACTCCTCACTCGGGCTGCCGAGGTTCAGGCGGGCCCAGACGGTCTTGCCGACCGGGTGGCGATCGTGGTGGCCGGTCTCCTCGGAGAGCGAATAGACGAGAAGCAGGCCCCGGCCGCCTTCGTCGTCCTCTCCGGCTTTGATTGGGCGGGGCGGGGTGCGGCTGGCATCGGAGACCTCCACCAGGCAGCGCGGGCCGTCAACAGTCAGCCGAACTTCGAAGAGGTGCCCTCGTCTGCCGCCGTGCTCGACGGCATTGGCGGCGAGCTCTCCGCAGACGAGGACCACCCGGTCGATGTCCTCCTCGCCATATCCCCAGCTCGCGAGTGTCTTGGAGGCGAGGCCGCGGGCCAAGGGAACGCACTTGCGTACCGGGCTGAACTGCATCTGCCACCGCAACGGGGTGGCCTGTCGGTCGTGCGTCGTCATCGCGTGCATCGCGTCCCCTCGTCGCGGGCGGGCTGTGGGATACGAGTGCACCGCAGTGGCGATCACAGAAGCAGGCCACGGTGATTACCCAACGTGGGTAACCTCATGGGCAGTCGGTCCCACGCCAGTCCGCCCAGACGGGCGAGTGAGGGGGATGAGTGGCACGCTCACAGGCTCATCGGGCTCTGCCGACCGAACTGCTGGCCAGTGCGGAATGGCAGGAAGCCTGTCGCGGTCGGAACTTCGCCCGTATCTTCAGGCTGGTCAAAGTCAAGGCCGGGATCTACCCGTCGCGGATCGCCGCACTGTGCGGCATGACGCCGAGCCGAGTCGGCGAGATCATGGCGGGACGGCGCGGCTTGGCACACATCGACGTGATCGAACGCGTCGCCGACGGCCTGCGCATCCCCGGTGCATTGCTCGGCCTGGCCCACCGACCCTGGGAGATCCCTGCCCCGGCCCGCACCGACGAGAGGCAGCCCGAGTCGCTTGCTGCTGTACAGGACGATCCTCAGTGCACAGAACCGGCAGAGGAATTGGACGACCTGCTCGCCTTGGTCGACGGACGTGCCACCCGCTCCACCCTCACTGCCCTGCGTTCCTCGGTCCAGGACTACTGGCGCCGAGACAACGCACACGGCGGCGCGACCCTGCGGCCGGCCGTCGTGGGGCACCTGCGCTATGTCGGCCGCCTCCTCGACTCTGCCGAGGGTGGCTTACGGCGCGACCTTCAAGGGGTCGCGGCCGAGCTGGCACGGCTCTCCGGCTGGGCCTACTTCGACGCCCGCCAGTACAGCACCGCTCGCACTTACTTCACCCAGGCGCTCAAGCTCGCCCACGCGCACGGTGACCGCCTCTTCATGGCCAACGTACTGTCCTGTATGAGCCTGCTGGCCACCTACGACGGCAACCCGAACGACGCCGTCACCCTTGCTTGCCGTGCCCAGGACGCGGCCCGCGCCACAGGCGAACAGCCGCTCGTCATGTCGATGCTGCATCTGCGCGAAGCATTCGCCCACGCCACCCTCCGCGACGCCCAGGCTTGCCACCAATCGGTTGGCCGCTCCCGTGACGAGTACGAACGCTCGCGCGGAAACGAAGTCGAAGCGCCCTCCTGGGTCCATTACTTCGACGAGACCAAGCTCCTCGTCGACACCGGCATCGCCTACGCGCGCCTTGGTGAACCAGCCCGTGCCGAGCCCCTCATCACGGAGGGCCTGCGCCGGGAAAACGCCGACCAGCAGCGAGGCCGCGCCTTCCACGCCTACTGGCTGGCCGGCACCCAGCTCCAGCTGGGCAAACTAGACGAGGCGTGCACCAGCGCCGGCCTCGCTCTCGACCTCACTGCAGCCATCGACTCGCCACGAGTGAGCGGCCACGTCCAGGAACTTCACCGCCGAATGCTGCCTTACGCACGCGAGGCCCCCGTCCTCGCCTTCGAGCAACGCATGCGCGACACCCTCGACTGACCCCTACGAGCTGCCGGTCGCCTCGTCCAGCAGCAGATACAGCAGGCCGACCAGGCTGCCACTGCTGACGACCTCGCGGCGGTCGATCATGCCCCGGATCTCCGAGACCGGGATCCACTCGATCCGGTCGGACTCGTTCACCTCGGTCGGCGGGCCCGCATACGAGACGGCCTCCGCGCGGAAGACGAAGTGCTCGGAGTCGGTGATGCCGTTCGCGGGCTGCGCGTACACCAGCGGTTTGACGCCCTCCACCCGCCAGCCGGTCTCCTCCTCGACCTCGCGGGCCGCAGCCTGCTCGGGGGTCTCGTCGGCCTCGATGAGGCCCATCGGGAGTTCCCAGCCCCAGGTGTCGGTGATGAACCGGTGTCGCCACATCATCAGCACGCGCTTCTGATCGTCGACGACGGCCGCCACAGCCAGGTGCCGCATCCGGACCACATGGTGTTCCCACCGACGCCCATCGGGCTGCTGGACGTCCACGAGCCACAGGTTGACCCACGGGTTGCTGTAGATCTGCCGCTCGCCATGGACGGTCCACTGCATGAGCCCAACTCCCTTGCTTCAGTGAAGTATCCAGCATGTCACTTTGACGAGAATTCGTCCGCCTGGTCGAGGCATCATCGCCCACGCCGACGAGAGGGAGGAACTTTGGGGCCAATAGGTATGGGCGCTGGCATGCTTGCCCTGGCAGCGATTGTGCTGCTTGCTGTTGCTGCCGCCTGCGAGTGCACTTGATACCCGCGCTTGGCTCCTACGCGATGGCGTCACTGAGGCGGACCTACATCCAGGCCCTCTTACAAGAAGCTGTCCGAGCAGCTGGGGCCTGGCAGTGTGCGCAACGTGCACGACGTCCTCGTCCGCGTCATGACGGCTGCCGTGGAGGACAAGGTCATACCTGCGAGTCCCTGCAAGCGGATCATGCTCCCCTCCGTGCCCGACGAGGAAATCACGCCGCCCACGGTTGCGCAGGTCGAGGCGATGCTCGGAGCAATGCCGCCGTACATCCGCTCAGCAATGGTTGTTCTGGCCGGATCCGGTCTGCGCATAGGGGAGTTGCTCGGCCTCAAGGTCTCGGACGTCGACTTCAAGAACGGCACCATCCGTATCGAGCGGCAGCGTCTGCAGTCCGGTCTCATCGGGCCACCGAAGACCGGCAAGTCCCGGCGAACGGTCCCCGTCGGAGAGGTCGTCACCGATGCGCTCCTCGCGCATCTCGCCGCGCGGCCCTCGAAAGAATGGCTGTTCACGATTGAGGAGGGTGAACCCCTCAACTACCGCCGCTGGAAGACCGAATGGAATTGCGCTCGCCGTGCGCTCCAGGCAGCGGAGAACGAGGCGGCCGAGCAAGAGGGCCGCAAGCCCGTCGAGCTGCCGCACATGGTGACCCACGACCTGCGGCACTTCTACGCCTCCGCGCTCATCGCGGGCGGCGCGAGCGTCAAGCAGGTTCAGTTGGTTCTTGGCCACGCGTCCGCCGTCATCACGCTGCGGATCTACGCGCACCTGTGGCCGGGCGAAGAGGACCGCACCCGGTCCGTGATGGACGCCGTACTCGGCGGCCAGCGGACCGGGTGCGGACCGGAAGGCGACATGACCAGCGAAACCGCAGGTCAGACCGCCTAGCCGTAGATCAAGCCTTCTTGGTCTCCCAGAAGATCTTGTCGATCTGGGCGATGTAGTCCAGCGCCTTCTGGCCCGTGGCCGGGTCCGTCGAGCCCTTGGCTGCCGACAGCGCCTTGAGGGTGTCGTTGACGAGCTGGTGGAGCTCGGGGTACTTCTCGAAGTGCGGCGGCTTGAAGTAGTCGCTCCACAGCACCGAGACGTGGTGCTTGGCGAGCTCCGCGCGCTCTTCCTTGATGACCGTGACGCGGGCCCGGAAGTGCGGGTCCTCGTTGGCCTGGTACTTCTCCTGGACGGCCTTGACCGACTCGGCCTCGATACGGGCCTGGGCCGGGTCGTACACGCCGCAGGGGAGGTCGCAGTGTGCGCTGACCTTCACCTTGGGGGCAAACAGGCGGGAAAGCATGGAGCTGTCCTTCCTCGTGATCGTCTTCTCGGGTGCGACATTACTCGGTGAGAAGCCCGTTTTCGCGAGTGCCCCCTGGGGCTTAGGACAAAAGTCCAGGGTCAGTATGGGACTGGTGGACGATCGGACCGGGAGGTACCGGATGACGGATCAGGGGCGGGAGACGCGGGCTCCGTTGGGTGTGGCGGAGGTGACGGGGCCCTCCATGGTGCCCACCCTGCTCCACGGGGACCAGCTGCTGGTGCACTACGGCGCCGGGTTCAGGCCCGGTGACGTGGCCGTGCTGCGCCATCCGCTGCAACAGGATCTGCTGATCGTGAAGCGGCTGATCGAGCGGCGTACGGGCGGCTGGTGGGTGCTGGGGGACAACGCGCACGCCGAAGGCGTGGACAGCCGGGCGTTCGGCACCGTTCCCGAGGAGCTGCTGCTCGGGAGGGTGCGGGCCAGGTACCGGCCCATCACGCGGGGGCGTCAGCGGTCGGCTGCCGTAGTGCTCTCCTGGCTGGCGTCGGCGGTGCGGCCGGTGCTGGCGGACCGTGACGTCTCCAGGCGCTTGCGCGCGCGGTAGGCGGCCACGTTGGCGCGGGTCGCGCAGCGGTCCGAGCAGTAGCGGCGGGATCGGTTTGTCGATGTGTCGAGATAGGCGTTGCGGCACGGCGCTGCCTCGCACAGGCCGAGCCGGTCCACCCCGTACTCGGTGAGATGGAACGCCAGCCCCATCGAGGCGATGGCCGCGTAGCCGGACGTCACGTTGGACGGGTGATCGGCCAGGTGCATGTGCCACAGCGGCCGGCCGTCGTCGTCCCGGTGGTCGTGGCCCGAGATCTGCGGCGAGACCGGGAACTCCAGCAGCAGTGAGTTCAGCAGGTCCACCGCGAGCGTCTCGTCCCCTCCGTCCGCCGCCTGGAACACGGCGCGCAGCCTCCCCCGTACCGAACGGAATCGGGTGACGTCGGCGTCCGTGGCGCGGCGTGCGGCGGCCGCGTTCGCGCCGAAGAGCTCGCGCACCGCGTCGACCGAGGTGAGGGAGTCCTTGTTGCGGGCCGGCTCCTCGGTGTTCACCAGGCGCACGGCGTAATCCGAGTAATAGGCCAGTTCCACTTGTAGTCCTTACGGAGGCGGTCTAGTGTCGACGGGCGCAGGCGGCCGTAATGGCTGTCTACGCTTCGAGGGTATTACTAGTGCGGCGCTGTGGGGGTTCCCGGCGCACGGACGGCGGCGGAGACGGAGGAAGCGGTGACGGATTCGGTGCAGGGTGTGGAGGGTACGGACTGGCAGGCCTGGCAGGAGAGCTGGGACCGCCAGCAGGAGTGGTACATGCCCGACCGCGAGGAGCGGTTCCGGGTCATGCTGGACATGGTCGAGGCGCTGGTGGGCCCCGCGCCCCGGGTGCTGGATCTCGCATGCGGTACGGGAAGTATCACGGATCGGCTGCTGAAGCGGTTCCCCGGAGCCACCAGCACGGGCGTGGACCTCGACCCGGCGCTGCTCGCCATCGCGGAGGGCTACTTCGCCGGTGACGAGCGGGTCGGCTTCGTCACCGCCGATCTCAAGGACCCGGGCTGGACCGGGCTGCTGCCGCACCGGGAGTACGACGCGGTGCTCACCGCGACCGCGCTGCACTGGCTGCACGCCGAGCCGCTCGCCGCGCTCTACGGACAGATCGGCCCCCTCGTCGTGGACGGCGGCGTGTTCATGAACGCCGACCACATGATCGACGACGGGACGCCGCGGATCAACGCGGCCGAGCGGGCCCACCGGCACGCCGCCATGGACCGGGCCAGGGCCGCGGGCGCCCTCGACTGGGCGGACTGGTGGGCACTCGCCGCCAAGGACCCGGTCCTCGCCGGACCCACCGCCGAGCGGTACCGGATCTACGGGGAGCACGCGGACGGGGACATGCCGTCCGTGCGGTGGCACGCGGACGCCCTGCGGGCGGCCGGCTTCGCGGAGGCGCGGGGCGTCTGGGCCTCGCCGTCGGACACCCTGGTGCTCGCCGTGAAGTAGGTCCCGGCAGCGGGGACACGTGAGGGGGGTACGGGCCATCTCGGTCCGTACCCCCCTTCACGTACGCCTGGTGCGACCGCTCACAGCACCTTCGACAGGAACGACTTCGTCCGCTCGTGCTGCGGATCGGTCAGGACGTCCCGGGGGTGGCCCGACTCGACCACCACGCCGTCGTCCATGAAGACCAGCGCGTCGCCCACCTCCCGGGCGAAGCCCATCTCGTGGGTCACGACGATCATGGTCATGCCGTCGTCGGCGAGGCCCCGCATCACGTCCAGGACGTCACCCACCAGCTCCGGGTCGAGCGCCGACGTCGGCTCGTCGAAGAGCATCAGCTTCGGCTCCATCGCCAGCGCGCGGGCGATGGCCACCCGCTGCTGCTGGCCGCCCGAGAGCTGCGTCGGATAGCTGCCCGCCTTGTCGGAGAGCCCGACACGGTCCAGCAGCCGTTCGGCGCGGGCCCGCGCGACGGCCTTGGCCTCGCCGCGCACCTGGACCGGCGCCTCCATCACGTTCTCGATGGCCGTCATGTGCGGGAAGAGGTTGAAGCGCTGGAAGACCATGCCGATGTCCCGGCGCTTGAGGGCGACCTCGCTGTCCTTGAGCTCGTAGAGCTTCTCGCCCTTCTGGCGGTAGCCGACCAGCTCCCCGTCGACGTACAGCCGTCCGGCGTTGACCTTCTCCAGGTGGTTGATGCACCGCAGGAACGTCGACTTGCCGGAGCCCGACGGGCCGATGAGGCAGAACACCTCCCGCGGGGCCACCTCCAGGTCGATCCCCTTGAGCACCTGAGTCGGTCCGAAGGACTTGTGGACGCCCTCGGCCTTCACCATCGCCGTCATGCGGACACCCCCGAGCGGTTGCTGAAGGAAGCCAGGTTCGCCTTGATCCGCTGGAGCGGGGTCAGCGGCAGGCTGCGGCTGGAGCCGCGCGCGTAGTAGCGCTCCAGATAGAACTGGCCGATGGAGAAGACGGTCGTGAGCACCAGGTACCAGGCGGCGGCCAGGAACAGCATCTCCACCGCGGCCCCGGACGTCTGCCCGATGTCCTGGGCCGTCCGCAGCAGCTCGTAGAACTGCACCGCGGCCACCAGTGAGGTGGTCTTCAGCATGTTGATGACCTCGTTGCCGGTCGGCGGCACGATGACCCGCATCGCCTGCGGGACCACGATCCGCCGCAGCGTCTTCGCGTGGCTCATGCCGAGCGCGTGCGCCGCCTCGGTCTGGCCCTCGTCGACCGCGAGCAGGCCTGCCCGGCAGATCTCCGCCATGTACGCGGCCTCGTTCAGGCCGAGCCCGAGCAGCGCCGTCAGCAGCGGCGTCATGAAGCTGGACCAGTAGTCCTTGTAGATCGGACCGAGGTTGATGTACTGGAAGACCAGGCCCAGGTTGAACCAGACCATCAGCTGGACGAGGACCGGGGTGCCCCGGAAGAACCAGATGTAGAACCACGAGATCGACGCGGTCACCGGGTTCTTGGACAGCCGCATCACCGCGAGGACGATGCCCCCGACGATGCCGATCACCATGGAGAGCACGGTGAGCAGCAGCGTCTGGCCCACACCGTGGATGATCCGGTGGTCGAAGAAGTAGTCCGGGATCGCGCCCCAGTTGATCTTGCCCTGGGAGAACGCGTAGACGATCGAGGCCAGCAGTGCCACGGCCACGACCGCGGCGACATACCGCCCGTAGTGCCGGACCGGAATGGCCCTGATGGTCTGCGGTCCGGTGGGCGGCGCGTCGACCGCGCCCACCTTTTCCATGTCAGCAGTCATAGGTGATACCTCTCAGCGCCGGCGTCCGGTCAGGATCCGCCGTTGAGCTTGGCCGTGTGGACAGCGCCCTGTTCGGCGCCCCACTTGGCCAGGATCTTGTCGTACGTGCCGTTCTTGATGATGGCGTCCATCGCCTGCTGGATGGCCTTGGTGAGCTGGTCGTTGCCCTTGGCGACCGCGATGCCGTACGGGGCCGCCTGGACCGTCGGGCCGACGATCTGGAAGTCCTTGCCGCCGCCCGAGGTCTTCACCGCGTACGCGGCGATGGGGGAGTCGGCGGAACCGGCGTCGGCGCCGCCCGAGCGCAGCCGGGTCTGGGCCTGCTGGTCGTCGTCGAAGGGCTGGATGGTCAGCTTCTTGCCGGCCGGACACTTCTTCGCCTGCGCCTTGGCGAGGTCGTGGGAGACCGTGCCGCGCTCCATGACGATCGTCTTGCCGCAGAGGTCCGACCAGGTCTTGATGCCCTCGTCCTTGCCCTTCCGCGTGTAGATCGAGACACCGGCCGAGTAGTAGTCGACGAAGTCGACGCCCTCACCGACCTTCTTGCCGTTCTCCACACCGTTCTGCCGGTCCTTGGTGTCGGTCATCGCGGACATCGCGATGTCGTAGCGCTTGGCGCGCAGACCGGTGACCAGGGTGTCGAACGTGCCGTTCTCGAACTGGAACGTCACACCGAGCTGCTTGCCGAGCGCCGCGCCCAGGTCGGGGTCGATCCCGGCCACCTTGCCGGAGCTGTCCTTGAACTCGACGGGCGCGTACGCGATGTCGGAGCCGACCTTGACGGTGCCCTGGGCCCGGATCGCCTGCGGCAGCAGGTGTGCGAGCGGCGCGGCGGTACCCGCGCCGTCGCCCTTGGGTCCGTCGTTCTTGGTCTGGTCGCCGCAGGCGGTCAGCAGCAGTGCGCCGGCGACCGCGATCGCGCCGACCGCGGCTGTCCGGGACGTCATTGCGGCCGTGCGGCGAGTGGAGCGTGCGGTCATGGTGGTGGTCCTCCGGCGGATCAGAGACAGCTGAATGCTGGAGCCGCGGCACACGGTGTTCCGGTGCCACGACCATGTGTGGATGACGGCATCTTGCCAGCCGTACTGGTCCAATCAGGTCGCTGGTCATGTCAAAATCGGGTAACGGGTCACCCCCGTTCTCCACTTGGCCGGTACGGCACGACCGGACCATCTGCTGGTAAACGCGCGTTCCGCCGGAGGATCTCCGGTCCGCCCCGCACCGTTCCGGGGCGCGTCTCGAAGGATGGACTTGATCCGCGAAGCCGGGCCGACCTGCCCGGATATCCCGCTATGAGTCATCTCACCGCGTCGGTACGGACTCGATATGGACTCGTCCGATGTGCGGTCCATCCGGTAGAACAGACGGTTACACCCCTCATCCGGGGCTCAGGGCGCGTGTGCGGCGCGCCCGCGCGTACGTACCTCCCCCCGCCGGCGGGCCAACCCGCCGACGGGGCACATACGCGGTGCCCGCCCACCCCTCCTCAACCAGGAGTGGCCACCCTCAACTGATGAAGACTTAAGGGGTAACAACCAATGGCAGCGGAGATCGTCAATCCTCGCAGCGAAAGTTTGAGCACTTCCTCGCAGGACCAGGACACCTTCGACCCGGTGTTCGCCCTGCATCGCGGCGGCAAGATGGCCGTCCAGGCCACGGTGCCGGTGCGCGACCGGGACGACCTGTCCCTCGCGTACACGCCCGGTGTGGCCAAGGTGTGCAGCGCCATCGCCGAGAAGCCGGAGCTTGTCCACGACTACACCTGGAAGTCGCAGGTCGTGGCCGTCGTGACGGACGGTACGGCGGTGCTGGGGCTGGGTGACATCGGTCCGGAGGCGTCCCTTCCGGTGATGGAGGGCAAAGCCATCCTCTTCAAGCAGTTCGGCGGCGTCGACGCCGTGCCGATCGCGCTGGCGACCACTGACACGGACGAGATCATCGACACCGTCGTGCGGCTCGCTCCGTCCTTCGGCGGTGTGAACCTGGAGGACATCTCCGCGCCGCGCTGCTTCGAGATCGAGCGCAGGCTCCAGGAGCAGCTGGACATCCCGGTCTTCCACGACGACCAGCACGGCACCGCCGTCGTGACCCTGGCCGCCCTGCGGAACGCGGCCATCCTGACCGGGCGCTCGCTGGGACAGCTGCGCGCGGTCATCTCGGGTGCCGGCGCGGCGGGTGTCGCCATCGCGAAGATCCTCGTCGAGGCCGGAATCGGCGATGTCGCGGTGTGCGACCGCAAGGGCATCGTCTCGGCGGACCGCGAGGACCTCACCGACATCAAGCGGGAGCTCGCGGGCTTCACCAACAAGGCGGGTCTGACCGGCTCGCTGGAGACCGCGATGTCCGGTGCGGACGTCTTCATCGGGGTTTCCGGCGGTACGGTCCCCGAGCCCGCGGTCGCCTCGATGGCCGAGGGTTCGTTCATCTTCGCGATGGCCAACCCGAACCCGGAGATCCATCCCACGATCGCCGCCAAGTACGCGGCCGTCGTCGCCACCGGGCGCAGCGACTTCCCGAACCAGATCAACAACGTGCTGGCGTTCCCGGGGATCTTCGCCGGGGCGCTCCAGGTGCGGGCCTCGCGGATCACGGAGGGCATGAAGCTCGCCGCCGCGGAGGCGCTGGCGGCCGTGGTGGCCGGTGAACTGAGCGCGGACTGTGTGATTCCGTCGCCGTTCGACGAGCGGGTCGCCCCGGCGGTCACCGCTGCGGTGGCGGCCGCGGCGCGCGCGGAGGGTGTGGCCCGGCGCTGAGGCCTTCCGGGGAGTGAGGTCGGGGGGCCCGTGCGATGCGCGGGCCCCCCGACCTCGCCCCGGTGTCCGGTCCCCACAGCCCGGCCCGACGGCCCGTTCCGGCACGTCGCCCCGGCCCCGCACCCGCCCAGTGCAGGCAGCGTCACACGCGTGGCCGGTTCCGTACGGACCCGGCCCCGCCTATCGTCGGGGCATGTTCGCCGCCTACGCAGCCCGCATCGACCGCGACCACCCTCTCAACGGCCTTGAGCTGGGGGAGCGTCCGGCCCCCGAGGCCCGGCCCGGCTGGACGACGGTCGACGTCAGAGCCGCCTCCCTCAACCATCACGACCTCTGGTCGCTGCGCGGTGTGGGGCTCGCCGCCGACAAGCTGCCGATGATCCTCGGCTGCGACGCCGCCGGGGTCGACCAGGACGGCAACGAGGTCGTCCTGCACTCCGTCATCGGGCAGAGCGGGTACGGGGTCGGGCCGAAGGAGGGGCGTTCCATCCTGACGGAGAAGTATCAGGGCACGTTCGCCGAGCGGGTCACCGTCCCCGAGTGGAACGTACTCCGCAAGCCGGAGGAGCTGAGCTTCGAGCAGGCCGCCTGTCTGCCCACCGCCTGGCTGACGGCCTACCGCATGCTCTTCACCAACGCCGGTGTGCGGCCCGGCGACTCCGTACTCGTCCAGGGTGCCGGCGGCGGTGTGGCGACGGCCGCCATCGTGCTGGGGAAGGCGGCGGGTCTGCGGGTGTACGCCACCAGCCGGGACGAGGCCAAGCGCGAACGGGCCGTCCGGCTCGGCGCGGAGGAGGCCTTCGAGCCGGGTGCGCGGCTGCCCCGGCGGGTGGATGCCGTCATCGAGACCGTGGGGGCCGCCACCTGGTCGCACTCCGTCAAGTCGCTCAAGCCGGGCGGGACCCTGGTGATCTCGGGCGCCACCAGCGGACCGGACCCGGTGTCGGCCGAGCTGACCCGGATCTTCTTCCTGGAACTGAAGGTCGTCGGCTCGACGATGGGATCCAAGGACGAGCTGGAGGACCTGCTCTCGTTCTGCGCGGCCACCGGGGTGCGGCCGGTCATCGACGAGGTGCTGCCGCTCGACCGGGCCCGCGAGGGCTTCGAGAAGATGGCGTCGGGCGAACTCTTCGGCAAGATCGTGCTGACCGGGTCCTGACACCGGCCGGCCGGTGACCACGGTGAACTCGCCCTGGGGGCCGCCCGTTCCGCCCTCCGAAGCACCGGTGTCCAGAAGCAGCGCCCTCTCCTCCCCGAACAGCGGGAAGCGGGAGGGCGCTTCGACGTGCACGGACTTCTTCTGCCGCAGGAGCAGGGTGTGTTCGGTACGGGCGTGGATCCGGATGTCCGGCGCGAGGTCGTGTTCCGGGGAGGGCCGGCCGCGGTGCCGGCCGGCACCGGGGCTGCCGGGGACCGGGGCTCCGCCGGGGCGGTCGATCACGGCGGCGCCGCAGCCCCGTTCACCCCTGGGCGCTGTGCGTTTCCGCGCGGCCCTTCTCCGCACTTGTCAATGAAGGTTGACAGTGAATGCGGTGTCAACATAAATTGACACCATGACCGAGGCAACGGAACTCGCCGCCCGGGCGAGCGACAGTGACCCGCGAGTCGGGTTGCGGGCGGTGGCCGCGCTGCGGCGGCTGCTCGAACGGCTCGAATCCGTACAGGTGCGCAGCGCCCGCAACCAGGGCTGGTCGTGGCAGGACATCGCCGCGGAGCTCGGGGTCAGCAGACAGGCGGTCCACAAGAAGCACGGGAGGCAGTGATGTTCGAACGCTTCACCCAGGGAGCCAGGGACGTCGTCAGCGGTGCGGTCGGATACGCCGCGCGTGCGGGCGAGCCCCGGATCACCGAGGAGCATCTGCTGATGGCGCTGCTCGACGCGCGCGGCAGGACGGTGTCCTCCGTGTTCGCGTCGCTCGGTACCGCCGGTCTGCGCGAGCAGGTGGCCGGGGCGCTGGCGGACGCCCGGCGCCGGGGCGGGATGTCGCAGGCCGACACGGAGGCGCTGGCGGGTCTCGGTATCGACGTCGACGCGATCGTCGGCCGGATCGAGGAGGAGCACGGCCATGGCGCGCTGGCGGCGGGCGGTGGCCCGGTCAGGGCGCTCCGGCGCTCGTTCACGCCCGGCGCGAAGGAGACGCTGCGGATCGCCCTGCGGACCGCCGTGACCCACCGGGAGCGGCATCTCGGTGACGAACACCTGCTGCTGGCCCTCATCGAGCGCGGCGGGGTGGCCGCGGACGCCCTGGCGGCGTGCGGGGTGTCGTACGAGGACGTGGAACGCGTGCTGCGTGGGGGCGGGCAGCAGGGCGACGGCCTGCCGGCCGCGGTGTGACGGAACCGCGCCCGCCCCTCCGGTGGTGGCCGGGGGAGCGGGCGCGGCCCTTCAACCTGTCTCCTACGCCGCGGAGTTGCGCAGTGCGGCGCCGATGTGGGCTGCCGCCGCCGACAGATGCCGCCTGGCGTCCCGGAGCTGGCTGTCCGTGACCCCGTGATCGCGTGCCGCGTCCCGGATGTCGTCCCGGAAGCGGTCGAGCAGCCGGTCCAGGTCGCGGGCCGGGTTGCCGGACGGCTCCTCGTGCGCCCACTCCGGCTCGGGCGCCGGGCGGCCGTCCGCCTCGCCCGGGTCCGCCTCGCTGCCCGGGCCCTCCTTGTCCAGGCCGACGGGTGCTCCCGGGGCCGTGGCGGCGGCGGTGTCCGTGCCGGCGCCTGTGCCCGTACCGGTGGCCGTGCCCGCCGTGTCGTCCGTGCCCGTGGCCGTACCGGTGTCCGTGCCCGTACGGGTTCCCGCCCCCGCCGCCGAGCCCGCCCCCGGCTCCGCCGGCCGCCCGAAGCGGCCCAGCTCCCGGGTGAATTCGGCGAGACCCTCGCGGACCCCGGCCGGCCAGTCGCCGCGTGCGAAGTGGTCCTGAACCTGCTCGGCGACCCGCTGCAGCTGCTCGCGGGCGTGCTCCTGGGCCTCCCGGGCCTGGCGGCGAGCCTGCTGGGCATCCTCGTGGGCGCGGCGCGACTCGTCCTTCGCCCGCCTGGCCTGTTCCTTCCACTCCTGCTTGGCGCGCTTGAAGTCCTCCTTGGCCTGGCGCCAGCCCTCCTTGTCGGTCCGGTTCCCGTCGAAGAACTCGGAGGCGTCCGGGAATCCGGGGAACGGCCTCCCCGCACCCGAACCGCTGCCCGCACCCGCCCTCCGGCCGCCGCCCGCCGCGCCTGCCGAGGTGTCGCGGGCCTCCTTCGCCGCCTGGCGGATCTCGCGCCGCAGGTCGTTCGCCGAGCCGCTGACGTCGGCCCGGATCTCCGCGGCGAGCTCGGAGACCGACTCGCGGATCTCCATTTCCAGGTCGGCCAGTTCACCGGTGCGGTCCGCCAGCTCCGCGCGGCCGGCCTCGGTGATCGAGTACACCTTCCGGCCGCCCTCCGAGGCGTGGGTGACGAGTCCCTCCGCCTCCAGTTTGGCGAGGCGCGGGTACACGGTGCCCGCGCTCGGCGCGTACAGCCCCTGGAAACGCTCCTCCAGGATCCTGATCACCTCGTAGCCGTGGCGCGGTGCCTCGTCCAGCAGCTTGAGGAGGTAGAGCCGCAGTCGGCCGTGGGCGAAAACGGGGGCCATGTCAGAGCACCTTCTCGGCGATGTCGTCCTGTGCGGGCCTGCGCAGCAGGGCGATGGCCCCGCTCACGGTGGTCGCCCGGAGGCTGCCGGTGCCCGCGCCGAGGGTGCCGGTGATCTTCTTGGCACCCCACTGGCCACTGACCCGCAGATCCTCGAAGGCGTTCGACACGGCGCCGCTCGTGGTGTTCGCGCTGACCTCGGCGTCCGTCGGCTGGGCCAGCCGGATGGCGACCTTGCCGGAGACGGTGCTGAGGGCGATGTCGGTCGGCCTGCCGGTCGCGTCGAGGTCGACGACCATGTCGCCGCTGACCGATTCCGCCCGTACGGAGGAGCCGGCGCCCTCGATCACGGTGAGGTCCCCGGAGACCGAGTGGAAGCGGAGGTCGCCGCTGACGGCCTGCGCCTCGACGTTCCCCGACACGGTTCCGGCGAGAACGCTGCCGGAGAGGCCGACCAGGGCGGTGTCGCCGGAGACCCCGCGGACCTCCGTACGTCCCCGGATCCCGGAGACGACCGCGCCCGCGCCCGCCACGCCGACCTCGACCCGCGCCGACGCGGGCACCGCGACCGAGACGACGGCCTTGCGGTGCCAGCCCTTGCGGTCGAGCCACTTCAGGAAGCCCTTCCAGGGCAGGTCCTCGTAGGCCACGGTCAGCGTGCCGTTCTCCAGCGTCACGATCAGGGGCGGTCCCTCGATCTCGGAGATCTCCAGCCGGGCGCCGCCCTGTTCGTTCAGCACGGCGTCGTCGGTGCCCACGACATTGACCGTGCCGTTGATGATGCGCACGTTCAGCGCCGTCACGGGTTCGTCGAAGGAGAGCTTCTGCGGCTCCGCCACTGACCTCTCGGACATGGGACTTACCTCCACGGGTCGGCTGCGACGCAACATATCGCGTCTTCTGAAGAACACGATATATCGCGGTTGGGTGAAGTCAAGCGCGGGGGTGGAATGCGGGGATCTGCCCTAGCGTGGTGCCATGTCAGAGAACGCCACAGGTGTCCTGCTGCTCTGCCGGGCGGACCCGGCCGCCGCACGGTCCGCGGCCCAGGTGCTGGGGGAGCAGCTGCTTCTCGCCCCGGCGGGTGAACGGTGGAGCGTGCTCGTCCCCGAGGGAAAGCCCTGGCTGCACGGGGAGGAACCCGTCGACCGGGTGGCCGGCGGCTGGGTCACCACGCTCGCGGTCGCGTCGGACTGGCCGGTGCTCGCCCTCTGGTGGGACTGCGACCGGTCGGGCCTCACCCTGGCCTCCGGCTTCCGGCGTCCGGTCGGTTACGTGTGGCGGGCGGACGGTGCGCCGGTCGGTGAGGACGGGGCGATGCGCACGTTCGGCGCACGGCTGCGCCTCGATCCCGTACTGGATCTCCAGGCGCTGACCGAGCTCACCCTCCCGGACCCGCTCGCCGACTCCCGCTCGCGGCTGACCGGCCTCACCGCGGTCCTCGCCCGGGCCGGCCTCACCCTGCCCACCGGCCTCACCCCCGGGGACCCCGCCGACCGGCTGCGCGAGGTGGCCAGGGTCCACCCGGACACCCGGCTGATCGAGCCGACGGGCCTGCGGGAGACCGTACGGGCGGAGCTCGCCGCCTTCGAGGACGGCGCGCTCGGTCCCTGGCTGCGCGGCCCGCGGGCCCGCGCGCTCGGCGCGGCCCAGCTGGCGGCCGGCGTCCCGCTCGCGCTCTGGGGCTTCAGCCGCCGCCGGGCGGGGTGGACGGCGGCGGCCGCGCTGCTGGTGGCGCACGGGGTCCTGGGCCTCACGTACGACCGGATGCGGGCGGGAGCCTGATCCCGGTGGCCGGGCGGCGCCGGCCGGACGGTGCGGTCCGGGCGGCGCTGGACCGGGCCTACGCGTCCTCGTCGTCCTCGTCGTCGTCCAGCCGGGCCAGCCAGGTCGCCAGGCGCTCGACCGGAACTTCGAAGTCCGGGTTCAGGTCCACGAAGGTACGCAGCTGCTCGGCGAGCCACTCGAAGGTGACCTCCTCCTCGCCCCGCCGCTTCTCCAGTTCCTCGATGCCGCGGTCGGTGAAGTACACGTATCGCTCCTGATGCGTTCCGGATGTTCCCTTTCAGATTATGCGCGGCAGCGGCCCGTCCGGTTCGTGGCGGGTTCCGCACTCCTCCGCAACCGGGCGGACCAGTAACCTCGTCATGGTCCAAGTAACCTTTCCGTAAGGTGACTTGATCGATACGGGGGAGCCATGGCGGCCGAGGTACAGGAAATCGTCCTGCCGGGAGGTGCGGTCGTGCACGCCCGGCTGACCACGTCCGGCGCGCACGGCGACGGGTACGAGGACGTCGGCGTCGCGGAGGTGCTGCAGAACCGGGTGGACGATCTCCGGCGGGTGATCGCCGGTGTCGGCGGTTCGGTGCTGGACGCCGCGCGGGCCGCGTGCCCCGACGAGGCCACCGTCACCTTCGGCCTGGAGTTCAGCGTCAAGGAGGGGAAGGTCATCTCGGTCCTCGCCGGGGCGGAGGCGAAGACGGCCCTCCAGGTGTCCCTGACCTGGAAACTCGCCGAGAACAACGGGAACGGGAACACCGGGGACACGAACACCGCGACCGCCGGTACCGCCGCCCAGCAGCCTGCCGATGAATGAGCCCGACCACGTCGTCAACACCCTCGCGGCGGCGGCGACCGTCCAGCTGCTGCCCGCCGACGGGACCGGCCGGGACTTCTGGGGCAGCGGCTTCTTCATCGCCCCCGGCTGGGTGCTGACCTGTGCCCACGTGCTGCGCCCGCATCTGCCGGCCGGGCCGGGCGGATGCCTCGCGGTCCGCGGGGACGGCTTCAACGACGGGATCCCGGCCCCTGCCGAGGTGGTGGCCTGGCAGCTGGCCGAGAAGGAGGGGGCGTCGATCCCGCCGGAGCGCGATCTCGCCCTGGTCCGGCTGCTGGACCGGGAGACGGACCACGAATGCGTGTGGTTCACCGACCGCGACGTACGGCCGATGCACACGGTCGTGGTGCACGGCTACCGGCCGGATCCGCAGGCGGCGCCCGGCGGCGGCCCGGTGTCCTTCGTCGCCAAGGCCGGTATCAACGTACTCAGCGGGGACCACGGACTGGTCATCGAACCCGGCGCCGAATACCCCAAGGGCGTGTCCGGCGGCCCGCTCCTCGACCCGTTCACCGGTGAGGTGGTCGGCCTCATCAAGTCCCGCAGGAAGGACAAGGAGGGCGGCCTCGCCATCGCGGCCGGGGCGCTGCGCGGATTCGGCGACCGCTACCGGGAGGTGATGGCCGCGCACGACCGCTGGCACGCCGCACGGACCGGACACCACACCTGGACCGCCCGGCAGCCGTCGCCGGGCCCCGCAGGGACCGGCGGCTGGACACCGCGCGACCGGCGCGAGGCGCTGGGGCTGCTCGCCGCGCTGCCCGGCCCCGCCACCGGCGGGCCCGTCGCCGCCGTCGCCCGGCAGGCGGCCGGTGGCGACCTGCTGCCCCCGGCCAGGACCGTCCTGCGGAGCTGGCGGGACGGGCACGGTCTGCTGTACGACGGCGAGCAGCCGCTCGACCCGCTCGTCCACCTCCGCTACCTCCGGCTGGCCGCCCAGTACGCCGGGGCGCGCGGTGGTGGGACGGCCCCGCTCTCCGACTGGATCGACCGCAGGCTGGAGCAGGTGGCGGAACCGCTCCACCACGAACTGGTCACCGGGGTCAGGCTGCCCGCCGCGCTGCTGCCCGACCCCGTACGTCCCGAGCGCATCGTCCTGCCGTACCCGGGGCCCAAGGAGGGGCCGGTGGTCACGGTCGTGATGGAACCGCTGCACGACGACCCCGCCCTGGTCGAGTGGACGATCCACCTCTTCAACGGCGAGGGGGGCAGCGAGCAGGTCGGCGCGTACGAGGGGCCCGCCCCGCGGACCGACGCGGCCTGGCACAACCACCAGACGCTGCGGCGCAGGCTCCACGAGGTGCTGCACGCGGAGGATCCCGACGCGGCCCACCCGCTGCCGGTCGAGATCGCGCTGCCGCTCAGCAGGTTCGACACCCCCGTCCACCGCTGGCAGCTCCAGGACGCCGCCCCGCTGGGCGGGCTCACCCAGCTGGGGGCGCAGCGCCGGCTGGTGGTGCGTGATCTCGGGCGGCGCGGCCAGTGGCGCGGGGAGGCCGGATGGGAGAGCCGCTGGCAGTCCACCGCCGAGGCCCAGCAGCTGACCGTCGCACGGATCCCGGAGCCGGGTACCGCCCAGCGTCCCGCGTACTACGAGACGCTCCCGCCCGGTGCCGTCCCCGTCCTGTGCCGGCCCGCGGGCAGGGGCGCCGGGTCCGCCGCCATGGAGCTGACGCTGCGGGCGGGCCACGGCATCGCGCTCTGGGACATCGCGGGCCGTGCCGGGCACAGCTGCGGGCCGTACTGCGACGAACTGCGCACGCGGGTGCAGACGTTGTTCGACGGGGTCGGCAGGACCGCGGAACTCCCGGACCGGCTGCGCCATCTGCGGGAGGACATCGACCAGCGGCACCCCGGGACCCAGTGGCCGGAACCACTGATGCTGCTCTACGACGATCCCGGGCGACCCCTGCCCACCGACGACGAACACACCCTGGACTCGCCTTGACCTCCGGGGCGCCGTCCGGCGGCCCGCTCCACGGCACTCCACGGCGGCGCCCCGGTCCATGCCTGATGGCTCGAAAACGACTTTGACGATGCGCCGGACGGGTACGTATCCCGGAACGCCCGGCGCCGATGAGGAGCGAACCAGCGATGACCGAATGGTTCATCTACCGCGGCACCGGAGACCCCGATCCGGAGCGGATCGACCGGCGGCCCGCGCCGCCGGCCTGGCGTGCCTTCGACGCTCCGCCCATCGGCTACCGGGCGCCGGAGGCCGACTCCGCGACCCGGCGGCGGCTGGGCAACCGGACCGTCCCCCTCGCGGTACCCGGCAGCGAGGCGCTGCAACTCATCAACGCCGCGCTGTATCTGCGCCGGCCCCTGCTGATCACGGGTGAGCCGGGCTCGGGCAAGAGCACCCTCGCCCACGACATCGCCTTCGAACTCGGCCTCGGCCGCGTCCTGCAGTGGCCCGTCGTCAGCCGCAGCGAACTCCGCGACGGCCTCTACTCCTACGACGCCATCGGCCGCCTCCAGGACGCACAGCTGGCCCGTCTGGAGGACGGCCCGGCCGGCGGCCCGCATCCGGCCGGGGACATCGGGCGCTATCTGCGGCTCGGCCCGCTCGGTACCGCGCTGCTCGCCGCCGACCGCCCCCGGGTGCTGCTCATCGACGAGCTGGACAAGAGCGACATCGACCTCCCCAACGACCTCCTCAACGTGCTGGAGGAGGGCGAGTTCACCCTGCCCGAGCTGGAGCGGGTCGCCGACCGGCCGGGGCAGCAGACCGTCCAGGTCCTCACCGACGACGGACTGCGCGCGCCGGTCACCGGCGGACGGGTGCGCTGCCGGGCCTTCCCGGTGGTCGTCATGACCAGCAACCGCGAGCGCGACTTCCCCGCTCCGCTGCTGCGCCGGTGCATCCACCTCGACCTGGCCGCTCCCCGGGACGAGCGGCTCGCCGCCATGGTGCAGGCACACTTCGGCGCCGGCTCCTACGACGAGTACATCGGCCTCGTCGACCGGTTCGTCCGTTCCGAGGCGGACGGCGGAGTGCGCCCGACCGACCAGTTGCTGAACGCGATCTACCTCGTCCAGCACACCGCGGGCCGCGACGCCGCGGGCCAGGAGGGCGTCGCCGACCTGCTGATGCGGCCTCTCGACAACGGGCCGAGGTGACCCGATGGGTGCCGGGCGGGACGAGAGCGGCCGGGCCGTGGCGCTGACCACCCTGGTCGCGCGGCTGCGGGAGTCCGGCCGCGACATCGACGCGAGGGAGCTGGCGGACGCGCTGTGGCTGGCCGGCCGTACCGGATCGCCCGACTCCGCCGCGGCGGCCCTGCCGCAGAGCCTTCCGCAGAAGACCCCCGCTCCCCCTCCGGCGCCCGTCGCCGCACCCGGCGAGCGCCCCGCGGCCGATCCCGCCGCGCCCTCCACCCTGCTGACCGCGCCGGACCCGGACGGCGCGCCCGCGGCCGTGGAGGCGTCGCCCGTCCTGGCGCCCGCCGCGCCCGCACTCGCCGATCCGCACGCACTCCGGCGCGCGTTACGGCCACTGCGCCGCTACCGGTCACCGGCTCTGCCGCCCGGCCGCAGGCTCGACGAGGAGGCCACCGCGGGGCGGGCGGCCGACACCGGCCTCGTCATTCCCGTCCTGCGCGCCGCACGGCGGCAGAAGCCGCGGCTGCTGCTCCTGATGGATGTCTCCTCGTCGACGGTCGCCTGGGAGAGCGCTCTGGAGGAGCTGGCCGGCGTCTGCGCGAGCGCCGGAGTCTTCCAGGACGTCCAGCTCCGCTATCTGCACCCGGACGGCGACGGGGCCGCCGGATACGCGGCGGGGCGCGTCCCGGCGGGCCCGCTGCGCCGTGCCGCCCAGCTCGGCGACCCCACCGGCCGCCGGATCATCCTGCTGCTCTCGGACTGCTCAGGACCCATGTGGCGCTCCGGCGTCCTGCAACGGCTGCTGTACCACTGGTCGGCCGGCACCCCGGTCGCGGTCGTCCAGCCGCTGCCGCAGCGGCTGTGGCGGCGGACCCATCTGCCCGCGCACGGGGGAGTGCTGCGGCGGCACGAAGGGCCCCTGGGACGGCTGGATTTCGGCGCCGCGCCGCACGGATCCGATCCGCGGAACGCGAGACCGGTCCCGGTGCTCGCCCTGCGGCGCACCTCCGTCGAGGGCTGGTCCCGGCTGGTGTCGGGCGCCACGGGCCAGTCGGTGTCCACAGCGGCCGCCTGGGTGCGCCGGGACCAGCGGCCCTCCGGCGCGCCGGTGCGGGCCGCGGCGGCGCTCACCGGACAGGAGCGGGTCGGCGCGTTCCGGCGGACGGCGTCCCCCACCGCGCAGCGGCTGGCCGAGTACCTGACGGCGGTGCCGCTGGTGCTGCCGGTGATGCGCCTCGTCCAGCACACGATGCTGGCGGGTACCGGGCCCGAGGCGCTGGCCGAGGTGCTGCTCGGCGGCATCGTACGGCGGGCCGAACGGCCCGACATCGGCCCTTCGGACGGCCCGTACTACGAATTCCTGGACGGGGTGCGGGTGTTGCTCGCCGCCCGGCTGGACCGGGCGGAGGAGCAGCTCGTACTGCGGCACAGTTCGCGCTACGTGCAGCGGCGCTTCGGCCGCAGCGCGCGCAACTTCCCCGCCATGGCCGCCGTCGCACTCGGCGAGCGGCTGCCCGTCCCGGCGGGCGGCGGCGCGATGCCCGCCGGGCTGCGCGTCTTCGCCGAGGTCGCCGCGGACACGATCCGGCGCCGCGGCGGCCCGCCCGTCGCGGTGCCCGAGCCCGGCACACCCGGCGAACTGGCCTCGCGGGCAGCCGAGTTCGTCCAGCGGTACGAGCAGTACGGCGGCGCGCGGGACCTCGACAGTGCGATCGGGCTGCTGCGCCTGGCCGTGGACGGGGAGCGGCGCGGTGAGCTTCTGCCGGCGCGCCGGGCGGAGCTGTCCCGGGCGCTGCTGCTGCGCTGGCAGCAGCGGGCGCTGGACGACGATCTGGCGGAGGCCTGGGAGACCGTGAAGTCCTCGGACGGGTTCGCGGCCGCCGAGGTGCTGTTCGCCATGGCGGTGGCCGCCGAGGCCGGGGACCTCGGCCAGGAGCTGGCGAGGAGCGTACTGCGGGAGGCCACCGGGCCGTACCTGGATGACGCGGACACCGTGGCCGACCTGCTGACGGCGGCGTCCGACCGGCTCCGCGGGCTGACGGAGACCGTGCGGCCCTCGGCGGCGTGGCCGGCGGCCGCCGCACTCCACATCGAGGTGCTGCGACGGCTGTCCAGGGCGAACGGGCCGGCGGTGGACACCACGCCGCTGTACGCGGCGGCGGCCCTCGCGGAGCGGCTGGCGGAGACGACGGGCCGGGCCGGGGACCGGGTGCGGCACGGCACCCTGGAGCTGGACCTGGCCCGCCACGTGGTGAGCGAGGACGTCGTCCGGCACTACGCGCTCCGCGCGCTCCGGGCGCTGCTGCCCGCGACCGCCGGGGCCGCCGGGGGCGCCGAACGGGCCGACATCTGGCTGAAGGTCGCCGGCGCGCTGGAGCTGTCCCAGCTGGAGGGCGGTGACCCGGCCTGGCGGTGGGAGGTGCTGGACGCCCTCGCCGCCGCCCTGGCGGCGGCCGAGGACGACGCCGTACGCCACCACTGCCTCCGGCGCATGGGGGACGTGCACTGGCAGGGGCACATCGACCCCGGGGCGCCCGGGACCCAGGACGCCCCGGGCGGCGAACGCCAGGGGAGCGACCGGCCGGACGGCGGCCCCACGCGTGACCGAGGTCCGGACGACGACTCCGTGGGGGAGCGCGGCCCGGATGCCCGGC
The DNA here is from genome assembly GCF_041438865.1 of Streptomyces sp. NBC_01471. NCBI lineage: Bacteria > Bacillati > Actinomycetota > Actinomycetes > Kitasatosporales > Streptomycetaceae > Streptomyces > Streptomyces sp. NBC_01471. Next base: position 2,317,270 of record NZ_CP109450.1, on the reverse strand, counting down.
CCCCCGCGTCCGTCCGGGCCCGGACGCACCTGGACGGCGCCGTCGAGAGCTGGACCGCGGCCCTCTCCGTCGGGATTCCGGACCGCCCGGCCCGGCTCCTCACCCGGCTGGGCCGGGCACTGGGGCACCGGGCTGAGCGGGACGGCGCACCCGCCGATCTCGACGACGCCGTACGCCGCCTGCGCGAGGCCGTCGACGAGACGGCCGAGTCGGACCCCGAACTGGCCCCGCGCCGGGAGTTGCTCGGCGCGCAGTACCTGGCGCGCTACCGGGCCACCGGCGGGCTCACCGACCTCTACGAGGCCGACTGGGCCTACGGCGCCGCCGCGCGGGGCGCGCCCGATCCGTACGCGGCCTCGCGCGCCTGGCAGGCCCGGGGCGACATCGCGGTCCTGCTCGCCCGGCACACCGGCACCCCCGACCGGCTCCAGCAGGCCGCCGAACACTACCTGCGCGCCACCGACGTGGACGACGACGGGCGCGCCGGTGCGGCGCGGGCCGCGCGCGCCGCAGTCGTCGAGGAACTCGCGGGTCCGCTGGACGCCCTGCGCGAATACCGGGCCGCCCTCGCGCTGCTGGAGTCCGCCGGGCCCGCCGCTGACGGTGCCGCGGCCGGAGTGCGGGACGCCGTCGCCCGGCTGACGGACCAGGTGGCCGGCCGTTGACCCCGGACACCGGAGCTCAGCACACCGCAGCCGGGCCCGGCGAGCCACAGCACGGCGGCCCGCTGCCGCGGCTGGCCCCGCCGTGGGACACCGCCCACCCGGTGCTGGCCGCCGTACTCGCCGAGGCCCGGCAGCGCGATCCGCACGAACCGCTCATCGCCTACTACGAGGACGCGCCATGACCCGTGCGGTCCGCGACCGGCCCGTCGCGCGGCGGCCCGTGCCCTTCCGGCAGTTCGTCCTGAAGGTGCACAGCCGCTGCAACCTCGACTGCTCCTACTGCTACGTCTACCGCGGGCAGGACAGCAGCTGGCGCGAGCGCCCGCACCGCGCCTCCGGCGAAACCGTCCGCAGGACCGCCGCGCGCATCGCCGAGCACGTCACCACGCACGGGCTGCCCCGCATCCGGATCGAACTGCACGGCGGCGAGCCGCTGCTGACCGGGCCCGGGCCGGTGATCGAGTACGCCCGCGCCGTGCGCGACGCGGTGCCCGCCGGGTGCGAGGTCACCGCCACGGTGCAGACCAACGGCACCCTGCTGACCGCCCGCACCCTCGACGCGCTCGCCGCCGGCGGAGTCCGTGTCGGGCTCTCCCTCGACGGTGGCACCGCGGCGCTCAACTCCCGCCGCAGGGACCACGCGGGCCGCCCCTCCTGGCCCGCCGCCCACCGGGCCGCCCAACTGCTCGCCGCCTGCCCCCACCCCGGCACGTACGCCGGGATCCTCTGCACCGTCGACCTCGCGGCCGACCCCGTCGCGGTCTACGACAGCCTGCGCGCGCTGCGTCCGCCGGGGCTCGATCTGCTGCTGCCGCACGGCAACTGGTCCGTGCCGCCGCCCGGGATCGACCCGGGGGTACCGGGCCGGCACCGGCCACGCCCCACCCCGTACGGCCAGTGGCTGGCCGCCGCCTTCGACCGCTGGTGGGACGGCGGCCCCGGACAGCCCCGCATCCGGCTCTTCCACACCCTGGTCGCCCTGCTGCTGGGCGAGCCCGCGGCGGCCGAGGCGGTGGGACTGGCCCCGCTGGCAGCTGTCGTGGTGGACACCGACGGCTCCATCGAACAGGTCGACGCGCTCAAGTCCGCCTACGAAGGCGCCCCTTCGACCGGGCTCGACGTCTTCAGCGACCCGTTCGACACCGCGCTCGCGCACCCCGGGATCGCCGCCAGACAGGCCGGTGAGAAGGCGCTCGCCGCAGTCTGCCTGAGCTGCCCGGTGCTCCGGGTGTGCGGCGGGGGCAACTACGTCCACCGGTACGCGGACGGAGCGGGCTTCCGGCATCCCAGCGTCTACTGCGCCGATTTGGAGTACCTCATCCGGCATATCGCCCACCGGCTGAGCTCTTTCGTCACGTGACGTATCGTGGCGCCGACTGGCCGTCAACATGGCGACTTCTGTTCACACTTGAGTGGTAGGTGCACGACAGTGACGCAACTGGTTGAGGGGGCGACGATGGCGGACCCGGCGCCCCACGTCACGGTGGTCTTCGCCGGGCAGAGCGAGCCCTGGGCCCACTGGATGGCCCGGCAGCTCACGGAGGTCGGGACCGCCATCGCCCTGGTCCGCTGGAACCCGGCCCGCAGCACCCCGACGACCGACGCCCTGACCGGCATGCTGACCGCACCCGGGCGGGTCCTGCTCGTCATCGACGACTGGTTCGAGCGGTTCGACGACGGCCTCCGCACGGCGTGGGCCGACGCGCTGCGCCAGGTGCTCGCCGAGCACCCCGAACGGATCGCCGGGGTCAGCGTGACGACCCGCCCCCTCCCGGAGGCGATCATCGCCCTCGGCCCGGTCGCGCTGCGCGGCCTGAGCGCCGACGCGGCCCGCAGGCGGGTGCTCGAAGTCACCGGCACGGCACAGAGCACGGCCCGCCCGGTCACCCTGGACCGCGCCCCGAGGTTCCCCGACGACCCGCCGGACATCCAGAACGTGCCCCGCCGCAACCGGAGGTTCACCGGCCGCAGCCGACTGCTCGACCGGATCCATGACGCTTTCGCGGCGGCCGTCGGCGAGGGCGCGGTGCTCGCGCTGTGCGGACCGGGCGGGATCGGCAAGACTCAGATCGCCCTGGAGTACGTCCACCGCTTCAAGGGCGAGTACGACATCGTCTGGTGGGTGGACGCGACCACCACCGGCACCGCCCGTGAGCAGTTCGGCGCCCTCGCCGACACCCTCGGGGTGGGCGTCGGCAGCAAGCTCGACCAGTCCATAGCCGCGGCCGCCGGACAGCTGCGGGCCACCGGCGACAGCTGGCTGATCGTCCTCGACGGCGCGGGCGATCCGGAGAAGCTGTCCGCCCTGCTGCCCGACGGGGCCGGCGACGTCCTGGTCACCACCAACCACCGGGAGTGGTCCACCAGGGCCGATCTCTTCGAGGTCCGGCACTTCGAGCGCGAGGAGTCCGTCGCCTTCGCGGGCCGCCGCTCCGAACGGCTCTCGCCGTACGAGGCCGGGCTGCTCGCCGAGGCCGTCGAGGACCTGCCGCTGCTGCTCGACCAGACGGCGGCCTGGCTCGACATCAACCCCACCGTCGACATCCCCCAGTACATAAGGGAGTTGACCGAGAGCGACCCCGACCGCTTCGGAGTGCTGGCCTCCCAGGACTACCCCGTCGCCTTCCAGATCGCCTGGGCCAGGACCCTCGGCAGCCTGCGCGAACAGGACCCGGGCGCCTGGAAGCTGCTCAACCTCCTCGCCCGCTTCTCACCGGGCGTGCTGCCGCTGAGGCTGCTCCAGTCGGCGCGCGCCGCCGACCTCCCCACACCCCTGGACCGGGTCGTCCCGGAACCCAGCAGCTGGAACTCCGCCCTGCGCCGCCTCTCCGAAGTGACCTCCATGCGGCTGGAGTACGACCCCGTCCCGCGGATGGGCGGCTCCGTCACCGTCGCCGCCCTGCGGATGCACCGCATCTTCCACTCCTTCGTACGGCACGCCCAGACACCCGCGGAGCGTACGGAGCTGACCGGAGCCGCCCTCAAAGTGCTCGTCACCGCCGACCCCCGGGACCCCGCGTCGTCCCGCAACTGGTCCCGCTACGCCGAGCTGATCCCGCATCTGGAGACGGCCGGCGCGCTGGAGTCAGCCGACGAGGACGTCCGCAGGCTGGTGCTCAACTGCATCGAGTACCTGCGGATGCGCGGCGAGTACGAGGAGGGCGGGCGGCTCAGCCGCGCTGCCGTCGAGAGCTGGGAGCCGGTGTCCGGCGGCACCAGTACGTCCGTCCTGGTCGCCGTCCACCAGCGCGCCAACATGGAGCGCAGGCTGGGGCGTTACACCGAGGCGGAGTCGGTCGGACGCGGGGTGCTCGACCTGCTGCTGCGCAGCCCCGGAGCCGAACCGATCGAAGTCATCAGGGCCAGGGACGGGCTCGGCGGCACCCTGATGGCGCTCGGCCGCTACGACGAGGCCCGGACGCTCTTCGAGCAGGCCGACCGGGAGGCCGTCACCACTCTGGGCGACGCCGAGGTGCCGCGCACCCTGTCCATACGGAACAACCTGGCGGAGGCGATGGGTCTCCAGGGGCAGTACCAGGCGTCGCTGGAGCTCCACCAGTCCATCCTGACCGCCCGGGTCGCCCTGCTCGGCGGGCGCAACCCGCTCACCCTGCACTCGGCGCTGCGCACCGCGACCATGCTGCGGCTCCTCGGCCGCTACCGGGAGGCCCTGGAGATCCAGCAGCACAACTCGCGGCTGCACGGCCAGGAGCTCGACCGCAACCACGGGCAGACCCTCAACGCCGATCACAACCTCGCCCTGTGCCTGCGCCGCGACGGGAAGCTGTACCAGGCCAGAGCGCTGCTGGCCAGTGTCCGCAAGCGGCGGGTCGCCCGGCGGGGCCGCCGCCACCCGGACACCCTGCGGGCCGGCGCCGACTTCGCGATGCTGCTGCGTGAGGCGGGCGAGTTGCGCGAGGCCTACGAGATCGCGGACGAGACGGCCTCGCTGTACGCGCTGCAACTGGGCGAGCTGCACCCGTACGCGGTGGGCACCCGGGCCAACCTGGCGCTGCTGCAGGGCGACGCGGGCGACGACGACGGCGCACGGGAACTCGCCGAACAGACCCTGCGGCAGATGAGCGATGCCGTGGGCGCGGACCATCCGTGGACGCTGGGCTGCGCCTTCAACACCGCGACGGCCCGGCAGCGGCTGGGGGACGTGGAGGGCGCCGTACGGCTGGGTCACGACCTGGTGGACCGGGCCGTACGGACGCTCGGACCGGGGCATCCGCTCACCACGACCGCGCAGTCCGCGCTCGCCCGCGACCTGCGGGCGGCCGGTGAGACGGCGCTCGCCGAGCGGCTGCACGCGGACGCGCTGGCCCGGATCACCGAACTGCTCGGGGACGGGCACCGGCACACCCGCAGTATCCGGGACGGCGCGGTGCGGTACTGGGACTTCGAGCCGCAGTTCGTGTGAGGCCGGGCGGCCCCGCTCCGTGCGCGGTACGCCGTGGGGCCCGGACGCATCGTGTGATGCGTCCGGGCCCCACGGATGTACCTGCTCGTACCGCCTAGGCCTCGAAGACCTCGGCGACCAGCTGGGCCTGCTCGGCCTGGTGGCGCTTGGCGGAGCCGACCGCGGGCGACGAGCCGTGCGGCCGCGAGATGCGGCGCAGGCGCTCACCGTGCGGGACGTCGGCGCCGACGGCCAGATCCAGGTGGTCGATCAGGTTCAGCGCGATGAACGGCCACGCACCCTGGTTCGCCGGCTCCTCCTGCGCCCAGAGGTACTTCTCGGCGTTCGGGAACTTGGCGATCTCCGCCTGCAGTTCGGCACCCGGCAGCGGGTACAGGCGCTCCAGGCGGATGATCGCGGTGTCCGTGACGCCGCGCTTGGTGCGCTCCGCGTCCAGGTCGTAGTAGACCTTGCCCGCGGTGAACACCACCTTGCGCACGGCGCTGGGGTCGACGCTGTCGTCCCCGATGACCGGGCGGAAGCCGCCCGTGGTGAACTCCTCCGCCTTCGACGCGGCCGCCTTGAGGCGGAGCATCGACTTCGGGGTGAAGACGACCAGCGGCTTGTGGTGCGGGTTGTGCACCTGCCACCGCAGGAGGTGGAAGTAGTTCGACGGGAGCGTCGGCATGGCGACCGTCATGTTGTTCTGCGCGCACAGCTGGAGGAAGCGCTCCGGGCGGGCGGACGAGTGGTCCGGGCCCTGGCCCTCGTAACCGTGCGGGAGGAGCAGGGTGACGCCGGACGTCTGGCCCCACTTCTGCTCGGCGGCCGAGATGTACTCGTCCACCACGGTCTGCGCGCCGTTGACGAAGTCACCGAACTGCGCTTCCCACATGACCAGCGACTCGGGGCGGGCCAGCGAGTAGCCGTACTCGAAGCCCATCACCGCGTACTCGCTGAGCAGCGAGTCGTAGACGTTGTACCGCGCCTGGTCGTCGGAGAGGTAGAGCAGCGGGGTGAAGTCCTCGCCGGTCTTGCGGTCGATGAGCACCGCGTGCCGCTGGCCGAAGGTCCCGCGGCGCGAGTCCTGGCCGGAGAGGCGGACCGGGGTGCCCTCCAGGAGCAGCGAGCCGATGGCGAGGGTCTCGCCCATCGCCCAGTCGATCGTGCCCTCGTCGATCATCGCGGCCCGGCGCTGCACCTGCGGCAGCAGCCGCGGGTGCACGGTGATCCGGTCCGGGATGTTGACCTGGGACTCGGCGATGCGCTTCACGACCTCCTGGGAGATCGAGGTGTCCACGGCGACCGGGAACTCCGCCTGCGGGACCGGCACCGAGGCCTCGGCGGGCTCCGCGGTGGCCTCGCGGACCTCCGCGAAGACCTTCTCCAGCTGGCCCTGGAAGTCCTGGAGCGCCTGCTCGGCCTCTTCCAGCGTGATGTCGCCGCGACCGATGAGGGACTCGGTGTAGAGCTTGCGCACCGAGCGCTTCTTGTCGATCAGGTCGTACATCAGCGGCTGCGTGAACGAGGGGTTGTCGGCCTCGTTGTGACCGCGGCGGCGGTAGCAGATCAGGTCGATGACGACGTCCTTGTTGAACGCCTGACGGAACTCGAACGCGAGGCGCGCGACGCGCACCACGGCCTCCGGGTCGTCGCCGTTCACATGGAAGATCGGCGCCTCGATCATGCGGGCCACGTCGGTGGCGTACATCGAGGAGCGCGACGACTCCGGGGCGGCGGTGAAGCCGACCTGGTTGTTGATCACGATGTGCACGGTGCCGCCGGTGCGGTAGCCGCGCAGCTGCGACATGTTGAGCGTCTCGGCGACGACGCCCTGGCCCGCGAAGGCCGCGTCGCCGTGCAGCGCCACCGGCAGCACGGTGAAGTCCGTGCCGCCCTTGTTGATGATGTCCTGCTTGGCGCGGACGATGCCCTCGACGATCGGGTCGACCGTCTCCAGGTGCGAGGGGTTGGCGGCCAGCGAGACCGTGATCTGCTCGCCGTCCAGACCGGTGAACGTGCCCTGGGAACCGAGGTGGTACTTCACGTCGCCGGAGCCGTGCATCGACTTCGGGTCGAGGTTGCCCTCGAACTCGCGGAAGATCTGGGCGTACGACTTGCCGACGATGTTGGCCAGCACGTTGAGACGGCCGCGGTGGGCCATCCCGATGACGACCTCGTCGAGGCGCGACTCGGCGGCCGAGTCGATGACCGCGTCGAGCAGCGGGATGACGGACTCGCCGCCTTCGAGCGAGAAGCGCTTCTGGCCGACGTACTTGGTCTGCAGGAAGGTCTCGAACGCCTCCGCCGAGTTCAGCCGGCGCAGGATGCGCAGCTGCTCCTCGCGCTCGGGCTTGGCGTGCGCGCCGCGCTCGATGCGGTCCTGGATCCACTTGCGCTGCTTGGGGTCCTGGATGTGCATGAACTCGACGCCCGTGGTGCGGCAGTACGAGTCGCGCAGCACGCCCAGGATGTCGCGCAGCTTCATCATCGACTTGCCGGCGAAACCGCCGACGGCGAACTCGCGCTCCAGGTCCCAGAGGGTGAGCCCGTGCTCGATGATGTCCAGGTCGGGGTGCTTGCGCTGCTTGTACTCCAGCGGGTCGGTGTCGGCCATGACGTGGCCGCGGACCCGGTAGGAGTGGATCAGCTCGAAGACGCGGGCGGCCTTGGTGACGTCGTTGTCGTGGGAGACGTCGATGTCCTTGAGCCAGCGGACCGGCTCGTACGGGATGCGCAGCGCCTCGAACAGGTCGTCGTAGAAGCCGTTCTCGCCGAGCAGCAGGTTGGCGAGGATCCGCAGGAACTCGCCGGACGCGGCGCCCTGGATGACCCGGTGGTCGTAGGTCGAGGTCAGGGTCATGACCTTCGAGATGCCCAGCTTGTTCAGGGTGTCCTGCGACGTGCCCTGGAACTCGGCCGGGTAGTCCATCGCGCCGACGCCCATGATGAGGCCCTGACCGGGCATCAGGCGGGGCACGGAGTGGACGGTGCCGATACCGCCGGGGTTGGTGAGCGACGCGGTGACCCCGGTGAAGTCGTCCATCGTCAGCTTGTTCGCGCGGGCGCGGCGGACGATGTCCTCGTACGCCTGCCAGAACTCGAAGAAGTTGAGCGTCTCGGCCTTCTTGATGGCCGCGACGACGAGCTGGCGGTCGCCGTTCGGCTTCACCAGGTCGATGGCGAGGCCGAGGTTGACGTGGGCCGGCTTGACCAGCGTCGGCTTGCCGTCCTTCACCGCGAAGGAGTGGTTCATCGACGGCATGGCCTTGAGGGCCTGCACCATCGCGAAGCCGATGAGGTGGGTGAAGGAGACCTTCCCGCCCCTGGCGCGCTTCAGGTGGTTGTTGATGACGATGCGGTTGTCGAAGAGCAGCTTCACCGGGACCGCGCGGACGGACGTGGCCGTCGGCAGCTCCAGCGAGGCGTTCATGTTCTTCGCGACGGCGGCGGACGGGCCGCGCAGGGTCACCAGTTCGGGACCGGCCGGAGCCTCGGGCTCGGCGGCGGGCTCGGCCTTGGCAGCGGCCTTGGCGGCCGGAGCGGGCTGTGCGGCGGCCGCGGGCTTCGCGGCGGCAGGCGCGGCCGGAGCCGGGGCCTGCGGCGCTGCGGGCGCGGCAGCCGGGGGAGTGGCGGGCGCGGCCGGAGCCGCTGACGTGGTGGGAGCAGCCCCCGCGGCTGCGCCCCCCTGCGTGGCGGCCGCCCGGCCGCTCTCGCCCGACTGGTGTGGAGGGCTCGCGCTCACCGGGTCCGCACCCGCGGTGGGAGCACCGGCAGAACCTGGCTTGTAGTCGGCGAAGAAGTCCCACCAGGCACGGTCAACCGAATTCGGGTCCTGGAGGTACTGCTGGTAGATCTCGTCGACGAGCCACTCATTGGGACCAAAAGCTTCGGCAGGACTCTTGTCCTGCCCCTCCTGGTCGGTCGAGATGCTCGAATTACTGGGGGACTGAGACGACACGGCGTTAACCGCCCTCTTCCGCTTCACAAGGTGATGGACAGCGGAAATAAAGGCTACGCCTCCCTGGCCTGGAGGCGCAGGCCGGGCGGTCCAACGTCGTGTAAGTCACACTCGAAAGCTGGTTTCGGGGCTTGAAATGGCGGGAAACAAGCGTGGTTCCCCCTCATGCGGGTATGACGCGTCACAGCTACCGCCCCTTGGCCGGCACCCTCTGACGCGCTTACCCGCGGGTTCCGTACGGAACCCACGCTTCCGCTGGAGACTTTACGTCAACTTGGTGATTTCGATACGCCCGGAAGAGTGACCCGTATCCGGCAGCCACGGGACGATTCGGCCACCCCGATCCGCCCGCCGTGCAGATCGACGGCCCAGCGGGCGATGGCCAGCCCGAGCCCGGTGCCGCCGTCGCTGCCCGGACCGTGCGGAGAGGGCGCACGGCCCCGGTTGAAGCGCTCGAAGACCCGGTGCCGCTCGGACTCCGGGATGCCCGGGCCCTCGTCCACGACCTCCAGGTCCAGCGACTCCGGCTGCTGGCCGCGCCGGGCGCGGACCGTGACCCGGCCGTGCGGCGGGGAGTGCTTGACCGCGTTGTCGATCAGATTGGCGACCACCTGGTGGAGCCGCTCGGCGTCCGCGTGCGCCGTCAGCTCCGGCGGCGAGACGTCCAGATGGAGGTGGACGTCCGTCCGGGTGTGCTGGCCTCCGGAGCCCGAGGCGCCCGCGCGCTGCGCGGCTGCGAGACTGGCCTCCTTCAGGACGCCGGAGAGATACGGCCACACCTCGAAACGGCCCGCCTTGAGCGGCACCACTCCGTTGTCCAGCCGGGAGAGGTCGAGCAGCGTCTCGACCAGCCGGCCCAGCCGCTCGGTCTGCTTGAGCGCGGTGCGCATCGTCTCGGGGTCGGCGGCCGACACCCCGTCCACGACGTTCTCCAGCACCGCCCGCAGGGCCGCGATCGGGGTCCGCAGCTCATGGGAGACGTTCGCGACCAGCTCCTTGCGGTGCCGGTCCACCGCCTCCAGGTCCTCGGCCATCCGGTTGATGGTCGTGGCCAGGTCGCCCAGTTCGTCCCTGCGGTCGGCGCCACTGACCCGCCGGGTGTAGTCACCGTGTGAGATCGACCGCGCGACGGTGTTCATCTCGTCCAGCGGCGAGGTCAGGCTGTGCGCCACGAACTGGGTGATCAGCATCGAGGCGATCACCGAGAACACCGTGATGAACCGCAGCTCCGTCTTGGTCCGCAGCGCCACGAGCAGCAGCCCCGTGGTGATGAAGACCGACACCACCACGAGCGTGCCGAGCTTGGCCTTGATCGACACCGGGAGGGGGCGCTGCCGGTTCCACGGCCGGGGCCGGGTCAGCACCCCGCTCAGGCTGCGGCCCAGGTCCCGGGGCCGGACACCGCTCCAGGTCCGCTGGAACCGCGGACGGTTCATGGTGCCGGGGTCTCCAGCGCGTACCCGACACCGTGCACCGTACGGATGCGCTCCGCACCGATCTTCCTGCGGAGCGCCTTGATGTGGCTGTCCACCGTCCGGGTGCCGGAGGCGTCGGCCCAGTCCCAGACCTCGGCGAGCAGCTGCTCGCGCGAGAGGACGGCGCGCGGGGTGTTCGCCAGGCAGACCAGCAGATCGAACTCGGTGGGCGTCAGATGCACGTCGTCGTTGCGCACCCGCACCCGCCGCTGCGCGTGGTCGATCTCCAGCTCGCCGAGGCGCAGGATGCCGCTGCGCGGCGTCGAGGCGGCGATGGTCGCCCGCTCCACCCGCCGCAGCAGGACATGGACGCGCGCCGCCAGCTCGCGCATCGAGAACGGCTTGGTCATGTAGTCGTCGGCGCCGACACCGAGCCCGACCAGCATGTCGGTCTCGTCGTCGCGGGCCGTCAGCATCAGGACCGGCACCGGCCGCTGCGCCTGGACCCGGCGGCAGACCTCAAGGCCGTCGAAGCCGGGCAGCATCACGTCGAGAACCATCAGGTCCGGCTGCCAGCCCTGGGCCGCGTCCACCGCGGCCGGGCCGTCGGTGGCTGTCTGCACCTGGAAACCCTCGGCCCGCAGCCGTGCGGCGATGGCGTCGACGATTGTCGGGTCGTCCTCGACGACCAGCACCCGGCGCTGGGCGCCCGGGGTGGCCGCGACGCCGTTGTGGGTGGTGTGTGTCTGCTCCATCGCCCGCCCCTGGAAGTGCGCTCTTGGTCTGCGATCTGCTGCGTACGCGGCTGGACTCCCAGCCGCGTTCTTGGACAAGGCGTCCAGATCTCATCTGCCGGTCAGCAGACTAGATGCACGGACGCCGTCCCGGCTACGCAGGGCGAACACCGAGATGGACCACGTCAGGCACGCCCCGGGCAACTGGCACCTCTTCGGTCCGTACCCCGGTGAACCCGGCATTCCGCAAGGCTTCCTCAAAAGTCTCCGATGGCTGAGCCGACCAGACGGCCAGGATTCCGCCCGGTTTGAGCCGTTCCATACACGCTGCGAGCCCCCGTGCGGTGTACAGGCCGCCGTTGTCGTCGGTGACCGTCCACCCCGGTCCGTTGTCGATGTCCAGGCACAAAGCGTCATAGGCCGAGGCGGATCCGCGTACGTGGGCGACCAGATCGGTGGGCAGGATCACAGTCCGGGGATCCGCGAGCGCCGCGCCGGAGATCCGGGCGAGCGGGCCCTCCAGGTGCCAGTCGATGACGGCCTGCTCGCGCTCGACGACCGTGATCCGGCCCCAGCGCGGGTTCGCCGCGGCGTGTGCGAGTGAGAACCCGACGCCGAGTCCGCCGATGAGCACGGAGGGACGGTCGCGGCCGGCCGGCAGCGCGGCCAGGGCCACGTCGATCAGCAGCCGCTCCGAACGGCCGTCCGACGTGTCCATCAGAAAACACCCGTTGGCGATGATCTCGAAGTGCTCCCCGCGCTCGCGCAGCACGACCTCGCCGTACGGGCCCTCGCGCCGGTCGAGTGTGCGTACGTCCTCGATGCCGGTGATGTCGATGGGGATGTCTCCTCCCGGGTCGGCCCCGGACGCCACGGGGGGTGCGGGGGTTGCTTCGTGTGGTGCGCGTCATAGGCGCGGTCGGAGGCTATCCCGGAGAGTGAACGGTGGGGAAAGCGGAGTCGAACGGACAGACCGACGGCCGACGGGACAGACAGAGTGCACCACATACAGCGGATACGGCGCCCGGCCGGTGGCACGGGCCGGGCCCTGTCGCCCTTGCTGCGCCTGCTGCCCACCCCCGCCGGGACACCCTTCACCTTCGTCTACGTCCTGGTGCTGGTCGCCACCTCGCTCTTCGCCGAGCACGCCGACCCGCACACCGTCACCGCCCTGCTGCGGGACTCCAGTACCGACATGGCCCATCTGGCCCGCACCCCGCTGCTCGTCCTGGTGGGCAGCGCCCTGTGGATAGCCGGCGGGCTCCTCTCGACGTCCGCCGTCGGCTTCCTGCTCGTCCTCACCGCCCTGGAGCGGCGCATCGGCGCGCTGCGCACCGGCGCGGTGTTCCTGGCGGGGCATGTCCTGGCGACGCTGGCCACCGAGATCCCGGTCGGTGTCGCGGTCGCCGCGGGCCATCTCCCCGACTCCTCGCTCCACCGAATGGACTACGGCATCAGCTTCGGTCTGATGGCCGGCGTCGGGGCGCTGTCCGGACTGCTCCCGCCGCTGCTGCGCTGGCCGCTCCTGGCGGCCGTCGCCACGACGCTCGTCCAGGCGCTGCTGGTGCTCGGCGACCCGCTCACCGACTGGGGGCATCCGCTCTCCCTGGCCATCGGGGTGGCCTGCTGGCCGCTGGTGCGCCGCTGGGCGGCCGCCAGGACAGGCAGGGCGCCCGAGGCGTCCGCACCTGCCACGTCCGCCCCGCCCGCCGCCCCGTCCGGACCGGTCGGCGCGGCAGCCGCCGATGCCTCCCCGGTGGGGTCCGCGGGCCCGATCGCTGAGAGCGAACGGCCGCCCGGGAACACCAGCACCCTTCTCGGCATTGAGTCTGGATAGCTCAACTTCACTGCCTAAGGGGAGATCATGGCTGACACGTCCACACCGCTCACCCTGCCCGTGCTGCCACTCGACGACGAGGTCGTGCTGCCCGGAATGGTGGTGCCGCTGGACCTTTCCGACGACGGCGTACGTGCCGCCGTGGAGGCCGCCCAGGCGTCCTCCACCCGCTCCAGCGGCAACAAGCCGCTGGTCCTTCTCGTTCCGCGGCTCGACGGCAGCTACGCGAGCACCGGCGTCCTCGGCACCGTCGAACAGGTCGGCAGACTCTCCGACGGAGACCCCGGCGCCCTCGTTCGCGGCCGCGGCCGGGTGCAGATCGGCGCGGGCACCACTGGCCCCGGCACCGCGCTCTGGGTCGAGGGGATCCGGATCGACGAGGCCGACCCCGAGCCGCTGCCCGGCGCCGTCACCGCGCTGGTCAAGGAGTACAAGGCCCTCGCCACCGACTGGCTGAAGAAGCGCGGGGCCTGGCAGGTCGTCGACCGCGTCCAGCAGATCGAGGGCGTCTCGGCCCTCGCCGACAACTCCGGCTACTCGCCGTTCCTCACCCTCGCCCAGAAGACCGAGCTGCTGGAGACCGCCGACCCGGTGGCCCGGCTGAAGCTCGCCGTCCAGTGGCTGGGCGAGCACCTCGCCGAGCAGGACGTCGCCGAGTCCATCGCCAAGGACGTCCAGGAGGGCGTGGACAAGCAGCAGCGCGAGTTCCTGCTCCGGCGCCAGCTGGACGCCGTACGCAAGGAGCTCTCCGAGCTGAACGGCGAGGCGGACGACGAATCCGACGACTACCGGTCGCGGGTCGAGGCCGCCGCCCTGCCCGGCTACGTCAGGGAGGCCGCGCTCAAGGAGGTCGAGAAGCTGGAACGCTCGTCCGACCAGAGCCCCGAGGGCTCCTGGATCAGGACCTGGCTCGACACCGTCCTCGAACTGCCCTGGAACGAACGCACCGAGGACGAGTACGACATCCGGGGCGCCAAGGCCGTCCTGGACGCCGAGCACTCCGGCCTGGACGACGTGAAGGAGCGCATCACCGAGTACCTGGCGGTGCGCAAGCGCCGTGCCGACCGGGGCATGGGCATCGTCGGCGGGCGCCGCGGCGGCGCCGTACTGGCGCTCGTCGGGCCGCCCGGAGTAGGCAAGACCTCACTCGGCGAGGGAGTGGCGCACGCCATGGGCCGCAAGTTCGTCCGCGTCGCGCTCGGCGGCGTACGGGACGAGGCGGAGATCCGCGGACACCGCCGCACCTACGTCGGCGCGCTGCCCGGCCGGATCGTGCGGGCGATCAAGGAGGCCGGCTCGATGAACCCGGTCGTCCTGCTCGACGAGATCGACAAGGTCGGCTCGGACTTCCGGGGCGACCCGGCGGCCGCCCTGCTCGAAGTGCTCGACCCGGCCCAGAACCACACCTTCCGGGACCACTACCTGGAGGTAGAGCTCGACCTGTCCGATGTGGTGTTCCTGGCCACCGCGAACGTGCTCGAAGCCATTCCGGAGGCGCTGCTCGACCGGATGGAGCTGGTCAGGCTCGACGGCTACACCGAGGACGAGAAGGTCGTCATCGCCCGCGACCACCTGCTGCCCAGGCAGCTGGAGCGCGCGGGTCTGGAGCCCGGCGAGGTGACGCTCGACGACTCCGCGCTGCGCAAGCTGGCGGGGGAGTACACCCGCGAGGCGGGCGTGAGGAATCTGGAGCGGGCCGTCGCCAGGCTGCTGCGCAAGGTCGCCGCCCAGCACGAACTGGGCGACCAGGAGCTGCCGCTCACCGTCACCGACGCACAGCTGCGGCCGCTGATCGGGCGCCCGCACCACGTGCCGGAGTCCGCCCAGGACCCGGCGGAGCGCCGTACGGCGGTGCCCGGCGTGGCGACCGGACTCGCGGTCACCGGCGCTGGCGGCGATGTCCTGTTCGTCGAGGCGTCGCTGGCCGACCCCGAGACCGGCGCGGCGGGGCTGACCCTCACCGGACAGCTCGGCGACGTCATGAAGGAGTCGGCGCAGATCGCGCTCTCCTTCCTGCGCTCGCACGGCGCCGAACTGGAGCTGCCTGTCGCGGATCTGAAGGAACGCGGGGTGCACATCCACTTCCCGGCGGGCGCGGTGCCCAAGGACGGCCCGAGCGCGGGCATCACGATGACCACGGCGCTGGCGTCGCTGCTCTCCGGCCGGCAGGTCCGTACGGATGTGGCCATGACCGGTGAGGTGTCGCTGACCGGGCGGGTGCTGCCGATCGGCGGGCTGAAGCAGAAGCTGCTGGCCGCTCACCGGGCGGGCATCACGACCGTGGTGATCCCCAAGCGGAACGAGGCCGATCTGGACGACGTCCCCGCCGAGGTGCTCGACACCCTGGAGGTGCACCCGGTGACGGACGTACGCCAGGTCCTGGACATCGCCCTGTCCCCGGCGGAGGTACGGGTCCCGGCGGCCGCCTGAACGGCTGCGCCTCACCAAGGGGCCCCCGGCAGCTTGCCGGGGGCCCCTGTGCGGATCGCGGGGTCAGCCGTTGGCGAGTGCCTGCACCCGGTCCAGCGCGCCGTTGAACTTGTCGTGGTCACCGACCGTCGGTCCGGTCGAGGTGTACTGCCACATCGTCTGGAAGCCCCAGCCCGCGGGCAGCGCGCCCGGCGCCGAGTCGTAGCGGGCGATCCAGAGCGGGTTGGTGGCCCCGAAGCTGCTGTTGTTCCCCGTGCACTGCGTCCACCAGCTGGTCGCGGTGTAGATGACCGCGTCGCGCCCGGTGAGCGACTTGTAGGTGGTGGCGAAGTCGTGGATCCAGGCGACCATCGATGCCGCGCTCAGGCCGTAGCAGGCGTCGCCGTACGGATTCCACTCGATGTCCAGCACACCCGGCAGGGTCTTGCCGTCGCGGGACCAGCCGCCGCCGTGACTGACGAAGTAGTTCGCCTGGTTCGCACCGCTGGAGTCGTTGGGCGTCGCGAAGTGGTACGCGCCGCGGATCATCCCGACGTTGTACGAGCCGTTGTACTGCTGCGTGAAGGAGGGGTTCGTGTAGTAGTTGCCCTCGGTGGCCTTGGTGTAGGCCCACCGCACACCGCTGCCCCACAGCGTCGCCCAGTTGACGTTGCCCTGGTAGCCGGAGACGTCGACGCCCTCGGTCTGGGCGGCGCGGGTGTCGTGGGGGGTGCCTCCCTGGCCGTCGTGGGCGATGACGCCCATCCCCATGGTCGCCGTGCCGCGCGCGGGGGCGACGGGACTGTCGGCTGCGGACGCCTGGCCGGGCAGGGCCAGCAGGGAGGTGAGGAAGGCGAGAAGAATCCCGACTGCGGCAATGCGTCCGCGTCGGGCCGTTCCGGATCTGAGCACGGGCATGTGCGTGCCTCCGAAAGGCTCGGTGGGGGAGCTGGGGGAAGTCTCCCGGCATGTCGTGTTGTGAACATGTGAACATGTCGGCGGTGACGACGCTACGCACGTAGACCCGTACGGCGGAAGGGGGCCCGGGTGCTGCCGTTGGTCTACTCCTGCGAAATACTGGCCAAGCTGCGGCGATGGCAGAGGCTGAAAGAAACTTTCAGGATCGGGAAAGCTCGTAAGGGGTGCTGACGTGCACGACAGCGGTACTGGAAGTGAACTCCCCGTCGCGCCCAAGAGTGGTGTGGACCATGAATTCCTGGCGCTGGAACGGGAGTTGGCTGTTTTCCTGCGTCGTGCGCGGGCCTCGTCCGGTGAGATGTCGCGCGCCGTCCATCCCGATCTGGAGGCCGCCGCCTACGGACTGCTGGTCTGCCTCGACGAGTTCGGCGGACAGCGGGCCACCGACCTGGCCGCCTACATCGGAGTCGGCCGGGCGACCATGAGCCGTCAACTGCGGTCCCTGGAGGACCTCGGGCTGGTCACCCGTGAGCAGGATCCCGGGGACGGGCGCGCCTTCCTGGTACAGCTCACCGTCGAGGGGCGCGAACGGATGCGGCGAGTACGGGACGCGCGCCGGGCCGAATACGTGCGCAAGCTGGACGGCTGGGACCGGGCCGAGGTCGCGGAACTCGCCCGCCTGCTGCACCACTTGAACGCCCGGGCCGAGGACTGAGCCCGGGGCCGGGCGCGGAGTGCGGGCGGGCCGCTGGGCCGGGGCCGCGGGCTCTCCGCCCGGCCGGGGAGTCCTACGGCTCCAGCAGCACGGCCGACGCGTCGTCGTGCGTCTTGCCGTTCCGCAGGAACACGCGGTCCGTGTCCGCGTCCTCCAGCGCCCGCACCCGCCCGATCAGGGCCTGCGGACCCTCCTTGCGCAGCACCGCGAGGCACTCGGCCCAGTCCCCCTCCCGGAACACCTCCACCCAGCGGCTCGCGCCGTCGCTGAGCGCGGCCAGCGCCCGCACCTCCGCCAGGGGCGTGCGTCCGGTCACCGCGCGCGCCGCCACCGCCGGATCGGCGGCCGCGGTGAAGAACCCGCCCTCCTGGTTCCGTACGGCGTCGGCCGTCGCGTCGGTCGCCAGTACCTCGCGCGGCAGCCGGTCGAGGCGGTCGTCCAGCACCGCGCGTACGTCCCCCGAGGCGTCCTCGATCAGCAGGACCGAGTCGGACAGCACCAGGTGCTCGACCGTCTCGCCGGACCAGCGCGCCATGACGACGGTTGCCTGCGGGGTCCGCACGTGAGAAAGGTCACAGATTGAGCCGTGCGCTTCGGCGGTAAGGCGAATCGCCTCCGCGAGTACCTCACGCAGGCTCATATCCCGTCGCGAACCGGACAGTTCGACCAGGGAGCCGCCGAGCCGGGCGGTGAACCACGGCACACCGTGCACACATCCGTCCGCCCCCGCGGGCGGTGTCACGCCGTCGAGCAGCACGAGCAGCCCGCCCCGCCCCGCGGCAGGCAGGACCGCACCGGTCCAGTCCTCGTTGGGGCGTTCGGGGGTGCCGGGGGTGGAGGCGAGTTCGATCCGCATACCGTTCAGTCTGCCTGAGGCCTTCACGGAGGGCGCACAGTCGCGGGCGAATGGTACGGACCGCCACGCCGGCCGTGGAACTTGGCACGGAATGTACGACTCCGTGACGGCGCCGACGCGCTGCGGGCGCGCATCCTGCCAAAGCCGGTCCGGAAGTTCCAACCGGCGCCCCGTGCACGCACCGCGTGCGCGGGGCGCAGAGTTGTTCGCCAACTTGCTGTTGATGTTCACTCGTTCAGGTGGCTGACCTGGTGATGCGCACTCCCCTCCCAAAACCACTGGAATGGTCAGAAGCCGTACCAGAGGTGGGAGCGCATCCTTGTGATCAGTCATCACCTCGGCGTCATGCGTGGACGAGTCAAGATTGTGAGCACCGGTGCAGAACAAGCGGCTTCGGGGCAACAGAGGCGCGCCGCCCGAGCGCACCGTCCGGGTACGCAGGCGCCTGGTCGCCGGTGTGGCCGTCGTCGGTCTCGCCGTCCTCGCGGCGAGTGCCCCCGCGGTCTACAGCGCTTCGGCCGAACTGACCGACGCCCAGCGGCTGGTCACCCTCGGTGACCTGGACCAGCAGACCGTCTCCCTGGCGCACGACCTCGCGGACGAGCGGGACGACGTCACGGTCTACATCGCGGGCGGGCGCGCCAAGAAGGACAAACTGGCAGCCGACCGGGCCACCCGCGTCGACAGCGACATCGCGGAGATCGGCGCGGCCGCACCCGCCGCCCTCCGGCACGATCTCGCCACCCTCCCCTCCGTCCGCCGGACGGCCCTGACCGGCAAGAGCACCGCGCTCGAAGCCAACAAGGCGTACTCCGACCTGATCGAGAAGGTCCAGGAGACCTCGGACCAACTCGCCGACCGGACACCGCCCGAGGCCGCGGCGGCCACCCGTGCCGGGGTCGACCTCGGCCACGCGGTCGGGCAGGCCTCACAGACCCGCGGGCTGCTGCTCGGCGCGCTTGCCGTCCCGCGCCCCGCATCGGCCCCCGTGTACGACCCGGTGACCGGCACCTACGTCCAGCAGCCGGGTGACACCGGCGGCGAGGGCGGCCGCACCCGGGACGGGCTGAGCGCGGCGGCCCAGCAGGCCAGGGTCCGCGAACTCGCGGCCCTCGCCGACTTCGACCAGGCCGCGGACCCCGCCGACCAGGAGTCGCTCGCCTCCACGGTGTCGGGCCCGGAGGTCAGCACCGCCGAGGCCTATCTCGCACACCTCGCCGACCGGCCCACGCTCTCCGCGGCGGACCTCAAGACCGACCCGGCCAAGCTCGGCGCCGCGCTCGGCGCACGCACGGACCAGATGCGCGGTGTCGAGGCGTCGCTCGCCACCCGGCAGGCCAAACGGCTCGCCGCGCTCCGCGACGACGCCGTGACCGCGCTCGAACTGCGGATCGCCCTCGCCGGGGTGCTGCTGCTCCTCACCATCGGGGTCGGCGCCGCCGTCGCCCGTACGCTCACCCGCCCGCTCGCCGTGCTCCGGATCGGCGCCGCGCGCCTGGCCGGCGCCCCCGAGTCGGAGGAGCCGATCGCCTTCACCGGCCGCAACGACGAGTTCGCCCAGGTCGTCCGGTCCATCAACGCCCTGCACAGCAGGGTGCTGGCCGCGGGTGCCCGCGCCGACGCCCTCGCGGGCGACGAGCGCGAGCTGCGGGGCGGCCGGGACCGGTTCGACGCCGAACGCGCCATGCTGGAGGCGGACACCGCAGAGGTCACCGCCCGTCTCGACCGGCTGCGCCACACCGTTCAGGCGACCTTCGTCAACCTCTCGCTGCGCTCCCTCGGCCTGATCGAGCGTCAGCTCACCATCATCGAGGGCCTGGAGGAGCGCGAGCAGGACCCGGAAGCGCTCGCCACCCTCTTCAAGCTCGACCACCTGGCGACCGTGCTGCGCCGCCACGGCGAGAACCTGCTGGTCCTCGCGGGCACCGAGCACGGCCCCGGCCAGAGCGGCGGTCCGGTACCTCTGGTGGACGTGCTGCGTGCCTCGGTCAGCGAGATCGAGCGGTACGAGCGGGTCGCCATCCAGTCCCTGCCGCCGCACTCCCTCGTCGTGGGCTTCGCCGCCGACGACATCAGCCACCTCGTCGCCGAGCTGCTGGAGAACGCCACGGCGTTCTCGCCGCCGGAGGCCCACGTCCAGCTCTCCGGCTGGCTCCTGGAGAACGGCGAGGTGATGCTCTCCGTACAGGACGAGGGCATCGGTATGTCGCCCGGCCGGCGCACCGAACTCAACGCGCTGCTCGCCGACCCCGAGGCGTCCCGCCCGGGGGCACCCGGCGACGAGCAGTCCGGGCTCGGCCTCCACGTGGCCTCGCTGCTCGCCAAGCGGCACGGCGTACGGATCGAGCTGCGCGAACAGAAGCAGGGCGGGGTGGCCGCCGTCGTCGTGCTGCCCAGCGCGCTGCTGCCGGACGAACCCCCGGTCACCCCGGCGCACTTCGTCCCGGACGCAGGGTCGGCACCCGGCATCAGCCTGCCGGGCTCGGCGGCCGAGGCCAACTCCAACACGATCCCGACCAGGTCGCGTTACGAGATCGGGGCCGACGCCCACGAGCGCACCCCCGACGAGGTGGACGAGCCCACCTTCATGATGCGGCGCCCCAGCCCCGTAGCGGAGCCGGAGCCCGCACCCGAGCCCGTGCGGCAGCCCGGCCCGGCCGCCGCGGAACCCGGCCCGGACCCCGCCACCGGCGGTGTCCCGGAGCAGGGGGCCGGACGCATCACCGACAAGGGGCTGCCCAAGCGCGTCCCCAAGGTCACCAAGCCCACCGGGACGGCCCCGAAGCAGCGCACCGGCGGCGTGGACGCCGCGGCCCTGCGCAGCAGGCTCGGCGGCTTCCACCAGGGAGCGAAGGACGGCCGCAAGGACGTCGAAACGGAGATCTCGGAGCAGAGATCGGATGTTGTACCTACCGATGACACGGGGGACAGTGTCGAGGAGGCACGCAGTTGACTGCGCCCAGCACATTCGGACTCAGCAGTGAAGCCCGCAACCTGCACTGGTTGTTGAAGAACCTCGTGGAGGAGGTCCCAGGGCTCCGTTCGGTCGCCGTCGTCTCGTCCGACGGGCTGATGCTGCTCTCGTCGGACCCCGAGGTCTCGGCAGCCGGCGCGGTCCGGCCCGTCCGGCAGGGCGGCCCCAAGGGGTCGGCCGCCGATCTCGCCACCATCGTCTCCGGCATCGGCAGCCTCACCATCGGCGCCGCGAAGCTGATGGACGGCGGAGGCGTCAAGCAGACGATGGTCGCGATGGAGGAGGGCAGCGTCTTCGTGATGTCGATCAGCGACGGTTCGCTGCTGGGAGTCCATGCCACACCGGACTGCGACATGAGCGTCGTCGCGTACCACATGGCGCTCTTCGTCGGGCGCGCCGGTCATGTCCTCACCCCCGAACTCCGCAGCGAGTTGCGCAAATCGATGGAGAGCGCCCAGTGACCCCGGCCCTTCCGGTCCGTAACCCGGATCGCCGCCCCGCGCGAGTACGCCCGTACTCGCTCACCGGCGGCCGCACCAAATTCGGCCACATCCTCTTCGTCGAGACCTTCGTGGCCGCGATCGAAGCGTCACCGGAGCGCCCGGAGCTGGCCAACGGCCCCGCGCGCCTCATGCCGGAGATGCGTGCCATCGTCGAGATCTGCCGCCGGATGCGTACCGTCGCGGAGATCTCGGCGCTGCTCAAGATGCCGCTGGGGGTCGTCCGCGTCCTGCTCAGCGACCTCGCAGACCAGGGAAAGATCCGTGTGTACGGTACCGGGCACGGCGAAGGCCAGCCCGACCGCGCTTTGCTCGAAAGGGTGCTGAGTGGACTCCGCCGTCTCTGAGACGCTGATCCCCGCCGAGGCCGAAGAGTCCGTCCAGGCCTGGCAGAACGACCGCACCCGGGCCCCCATAGCCACCAAGATCGTGGTGGCGGGCGGCTTCGGCGTGGGGAAGACGACCTTCGTCAGTTCCGTCTCGGAGATCACCCCGCTCCAGACCGAGGCCCTGATGACCCAGGCGAGCGAGGAGACCGACGACCTCAGCGCCACACCGGACAAGCTGACCACCACGGTCGCGATGGACTTCGGCCGGCTGACGCTCGACGACGACCTCGTGCTCTACGTGTTCGGCACGCCGGGGCAGCAGCGCTTCTGGTTCATGTGGGACGACCTGGTGCGCGGCGCGATCGGCGCGATAGTGCTCGCCGACACCCGCAGGCTCGCCGACTGCTTTCCCGCGCTCGACTACTTCGAGAGCTGCGGGCTGCCGTACATCGTCTCGGTCAACCACTTCGAGGGCACGCCGGACTTCGAGGCACAGGACGTGCGGGAGGCCCTGACGATTCCTCCGCACGTGCCTGTACTGATCATGGACGCGCGTAACAGAATGACGGTGGTCGAGTCACTGCTTGCCCTGGTGGGGCACGCACTCGACACCACCCCCGAATAGGAGAACAACCCGCCATGCGGAAGATACTCATCGTCGGAGCCGGTCAGTCCGGGCTCCAGCTGGCTCTCGGCCTTCAGTCCCAGGGCTACGAGGTCACGCTCATGTCCAACCGCACGGCCGACGAGATCCGCTCCGGCAGAGTCATGTCCACGCAGTGCATGTTCCACACGGCGCTCCAGCACGAGCGCGACCTCCAGCTCAACTTCTGGGAGTCGCAGGCGCCGAAGATCGAGGGCCTGGGCGTCTCGGTGGCCGGCCCCGACTCCTCCCGTGCCGTCGACTGGGTCGGCAGGCTCGACGGCTACGCCCAGTCCGTCGACCAGCGCGTGAAGATGGCCGGCTGGATGGAGACCTTCGCGCGGCGCGGCGGCCAGCTGGTCATCCACGGTGCGGCAGTCTCCGACCTGGACTTCTTCGCCCGGACGTACGACCTGGTGATGGTCTCGGCGGGCAAGGGCGAACTGGTCTCGATGTTCGGCCGGGACGCGTCGCGCTCGCCGTTCTCCGTGCCGCAGCGCGCGCTCGCGGTGTCGTACGTGCACGGCATGGGCGTACGCCCCGAGCACCCCGACTTCGACGCGGTGCGCTGCAATCTCGTCCCGGGCGTCGGCGAGCTGTTCGTGATGCCCACCCTCACCAACAGCGGCCGTGCGGACATCCTCTTCTGGGAGGGCGTACCCGGCGGCCCGCTGGACGCCTTCCAGGGCATCAAGGACCCCTCCGCGCACCTGGCCCTCACGCTGGAACTCATGGAGAAGTTCACGCCCTGGGAGTACGCGCGGGCCACGAAGGCCGAACTGACCGACGCGGGCGGCACGCTCTCCGGCCGCTACGCCCCCACGGTTCGCAACCCGGTGGGCCGGCTGCCCGGCGGCGGCCTGGTCCTCGGCGTCGCCGACGTGGTCGTGGCGAACGACCCGATCACCGGCCAGGGCTCCAACTCGGCGTCGAAGTGCGCCGCCGCCTACCTCGGCTCCATCGTCGAGCGGGGCGACCGGCCCTTCGACGAGGCGTGGATGCAGCAGACGTTCGACCGGTACTGGGAGACGGCGCAGCACGTCACCAAGTGGACGAACGCGATGCTGGGCGTACCCCCGGAGCACGTGCTGAACCTGATCGGCGCCGCGGGGCAGCTCCAGCCGGTGGCGGACCGCTTCGCCAACGGGTTCAACGACCCGGCCGACTTCGACAACTTCTTCTTCGACCCGGAGAAGACCAACGCGTACCTGGCGTCGGTCGCAGGGGCCTGACCCCGGCTCTGACCAGGGTTCTAGCGATTGGCGTTGGTCGTCATTGGTCACCCTTGGCCACTCTCGGACGGCCCACAGGCGGCCCGGGTAGAGGGGGCTCTCTACTCGACCCACCACGTTGGGAGCCCGCCGAAGTCCCCTCTACCCGGCGGCTCACGTAGTGGGGCCCCTCTATCTCGGTAGAGGGAGTAGGTAGTGGGGTCTGACCTGCAAGGTAGTGGGGGTAGAGGGGGTGCAGCCCGCCCCTGGAATACCTGGCTGGACCACCGTTCGGGGTGAGGGAGGCAGTTGGGGAGGCGCCGGCATCGTGGGGAGAACTCCCCAAC
Organism: Streptomyces sp. NBC_01471; assembly: GCF_041438865.1. Taxonomy (NCBI): domain Bacteria; kingdom Bacillati; phylum Actinomycetota; class Actinomycetes; order Kitasatosporales; family Streptomycetaceae; genus Streptomyces; species Streptomyces sp. NBC_01471. Next base: position 2,293,354 of record NZ_CP109450.1, on the reverse strand, counting down.
TGCCTCCCCAACCCGCCTCCCCGGCACTGACCTGCAATAGCGCCCCAGTTGGGGAGTCTGGGGAGGCTGGGGAGGCAGGCCGACGGGGCACCAGAAAGGGCCTAGAAACCATGCGCCAGGGGTGTGGCTCCCCTCCCTCCCCGAAAGAACTCACACCGCTGGCACGGCGGTGAAAGGATGTAGGGATGACTCAATCTCACGGCTTCACCGCATGGTTGAAAACGCACGCGAAGGATCGGAGCGCCATCGGTGACCTGGCGCGGGACGTTGCCGCAGATCCGGACTGGCCCAGCGGGAAGCAGCTCAAGGGGCAGCGAGAGTACTTGGAGGACCGGGGGGCGATTCCGGCCGCTGTGGAGACCCTGGAACGTGCGTGGGAGCTCTACGAGTCCCGTCAGTAGAAGGCCCATGGCCAGGCTCATCTTCGCCACGTAGTGAAGACGAAGAGACCACTCTGCGGCGGCCGTGGTCTCTTCTCCCGAGGCTCCGAGGGCAAGCCCCCCACTGAAAGCCGTCAGTAGCCACGCCTGAGCCGCAGAGGGCTGTGAGGCCTGAAGGGGCATCCGGCCCCGCCCTCCCCGACGGCTTACAGAGGCTTTTCAGTGGGGGGTGGTGAATTCCGCTTGGCTCTCATCCCCTCTCATCCTAGAGATTTAAGGGAAGACAGCGTCCACAGCGTCCGCAGAAGGTGGCGCACCAACCCTGACCTGCACAGATCGCGTGGACGCTAAACAAACTGTTTAGCGTCCACTAGCGTCCGCAGCGTCCGCAAGCCTCGCTCCTCTTAAGAGCATCACCGCAGGTCAAGACGGTTCTTAAGGTGGAGGGGTGTGGACGCTGACCTCTCCTCCGGCGCGCGGTCTCTCCGGCCGTGCGGATTCCGCTTCCCGCTCACAAGCAAGAGGAGCACCCCGTCGAGCGCCCAGGGTGCTCCTCTTGTTGGCACGGCCACCCCCTCTTGTGGCACTACAAAACCTCCCTCTTTTTCCTAGGTAGGGAAGGTCTGCGTCACCGCGTCACCCCGGCACGGCAAAAGAGGGTTTGACCTGCAGGGAAGGGGGGTGACGCAGAGGCTGAATCCTGCGTCATCGTGCGTCACCTGCGTCACCCGATGACGCGGCTCTGCGTCACCGATGACGCACCCCCAGCCCTCTGCGTCACCCTAAAAGTGCTGGTCAGAGGAAGCGGGTGACGTTGATGACGCGGTGACGCAGAACTCCGGCCCTCGGACAGGTCCCGCACCGCCGGGCCCGCGCCGCGTCACGGTGCCGGGTCGGCCGACGCGGTGCGCGCGCTCGCGGAGCGAGCTGCCAAGGGGATGTGCGGCTTGCCGCTCGCTCTATCACCTTGCGTAGCCGATGCAGCAGGTCGACTACTGCTAGACCTAGCATCACCTCCTGCTAGGTCTAGCAGCACTGCTAGCACCTTGCATGACCTCTGATCAGCTATCTAGCGTCTAGCGGCCGACAGGGGAAGGCCCCGGCCCGTGGTGGAACCGGGGTCTTCCCCTGTCAGGTCAACCGCTAGAGCGAGCCTGGGATGTCGGCACCTTCGGCGCCACGAAGGTAAGCGCTGGGTACGAGTCTCCGATGTCCAGGCGATGCGTCCGCTGCCCAGTCTCAGTCCACCCCAGGCGTTTGTAGAGACGGATAGCGGCCTCATCCTTGGTCAGCACCTCCAGTTCCAGGGCAAGCTTCTGGGCCTGCGCGTACTCCTCCGCAGCCCGAATCAGACGTTCGCCCGCTCGATGCCGCCGTGCATCAGGGAGCACGAAGAGCCGCTCAAGAGTTCCGGTTCGGCAGCCGTCCATGCCGCTGACGGCCGCGTGCCCCACAACCCGCCCGGAAAGTTCCGCCACCCAGGCAGTCAACAGCTCGGACGGAGACAGCCATGCCTCTGGATCCTCTACGCCTTCCACGGGATAGCCGTCCGCTTCGTGCACCGTAACCAGGGCAGCAGCTGCCTGAGCCAGGTCCCCGGTGGTTCGAGGGCGAATGAGCAATTCATTGCCTGACGTACTGCCGTTCACGGAAGGGCCCTCCGGTTCTCTGGCTCATTCGACGGGAAGGTCGTACTTGAGTCCGGTCACGTCTCCCCTATGGACGTAGCGGGAGACCTCGAACGCTTCTCCCGCTTGGTCGAAGCTCGTGTGCAGCACCTCCAGAACAGGCACGCCGGGGGACAGGTGCAACACGGCTGCCTCGTGCGGGTTGGGCATCCGGGCGGTGATCTCGTCCCTGATGGTAGTCATGACGTGCCCGAGGTCTTCCAGGCGGCCGTAGATGCCGTTCGGGCCGGATTTTGGCTGTGTCAGGAGTGTCCCCTCCGCCTCGCTCCACCTGAGGTATGTGGAGACGATCTGTACCGGCTCCTCGTCGGCGTAGTAGTGGTTCTCCCGGTGGACGACGCTGGCGGTGTCTCCAGGGACGCCGAGCCGCTCGGCCACATCGCTGGGCGGCTCCTCATTTGCGATCGACACCACGTCGATGCGTGCCGTCTTGCCCTGCTTCTTGGCTTCCAGGCGGAACGGCGTCAGCCCGCTCTCCCTGTTCTTGAGGGCATAGCGATCACTGCCGAACCGGAAGAGCCGCTGTGGTTCGCGAACGAAGACGCCGCGGCCGTGTTCCGCCCTGACCAGACCCTGCTCGGAAAGCAGGCGGACCGCTTCACGGGCGGTGTTCCGTGCTGTGCCGTACTGCTCGGCCAGAGTCCGTTCAGACGGCAACTTGGCGCCGGCGCGCAGTTCTCCGGACTCGATCGCGGAGCGCAATGCCTGTGCGATGCGCCTGCTGGCGGGCTGGGTCTCGCGGCTCTGAGGCGAAGTCATGACCTCAGGATACAACTGGCTCAAGCCAGTAGCTTGACGACCGCTCCTTGGGCGTGCTCAACTGGCTCAAGCCAGTAACTGGCTCAAGCCAGCAAGGAGCGGCGTCTCCGACCAAGAAGCCCGCCGCTCCTCTACCCACAGAGGGGTACTTCCATGATGCCTGGAATCGTTTCGGAGCGGGTCACCGCTGACCGTCTGGCGAGCAACATCGACGTGTTTGGGGGGCCTGAGCCGCTTGACCCGACGGTGCGGGTCGCGGTGCTGGTGCCGGTGCACCTTTCGTTCGCGGACCTTCTGGGTCTGCTGACGTTCGAGGGTGCGCTGACCTGGGACGAACTGAACGACGAGTCGGTCATCCGGGAGACGCTTCAGTACGCGGTGCTCCAGACGGACCTGGTCACGGTTGAGTCTTACGGCCGCCGGGCCCTGGCCGCCTACCGGGGTACGCCGGAGTTGGAGGACATGGGCGACACCAGCCTGGTCTCCTTCGCCCGCAGTGTCGCCATCGCGGTCACCCGGACGTTCGGGGTGTCGGCATGACGACCGCCCTTGACACGGCTGCCGCTCCCGTTGTGCGTCCGGAGCAGCCCTACCTCCTGCGTTCTGCGAACACTCCGCTGGGACAGGCGCGGGTCGCCCGTGGGTGGTCGCAGGACAAGGCGGTTCGCGCTCTGCTCCTGCTGGCCCGGTCCTGGGGGTGGCAGGTCGCGGCGGAAGCATCGCTGAAGGTGCAGCTCTCGCGCTGGGAGCACGGCCGGTCACGGCCGAACGAGACGTACCGGGCCCTGCTGTGCTCGATCTACCGGGCCACGCCCGAGGGCCTGGGGTTCGACCGGCCGGTGCAGTCCTCGACCGTCAAGAGCCTGCGGGAACGCATCAATGACCTGGAGCGTCTGGTCGAGAGCCTGGCGGGCGCGGGAGCCGTGCGGGGGGTGTCGGCATGACGACGACGTTGGATGCCCTGTACGCGCACGTCACGCCCCCGGCGGGTCCGGTGTTCTGCTTGGCAGAGGCGGACCGTAGGCAGACGGGACACGACTTCCCCACCGTCCCTGTGGACGGCCTGGAGCTGGACGTGAACGAGGTGGCCGCCGCGCTCTTCGAGGTCGTGGCCGACAGCTTCGCCTACCCCGTCCCCTCCACGGACGGCCTGTACGCCACTCTGCGGACCGCCGTCGCGGCTCTCGGCCCGGTGGGGATCGCGGAAGCCTCTGGGGTCTTCGCGGGCTTGCCCGAGGACGAGTTTCCCGAGGTTCGTGAGTGCCGCCGCTTCGCCTACCGGCTGGCCCTGTCGTTCTGGTACGCCGGAGCCCGCTCCCGCTCCATGAGCATCGGGGAAGCCGGGGTGGCCCTGTACCTGTCGTCCCTGCACCGCTACCGGCAGGCTGCCTTCCGGGAGCTCCCGCACCGGGCCCTGCTGATCTCCCGCTCTCTCCACGAGGGCATGACCGCCGTTCCGACCGAGACTCTGATCCGGCTCGGGGCGTTCATGTCCGCCGAGCTGGGCGGCCCGGCGGGCGACCGGCAGCGGGATGCGGAGTGGCTGTACAAGCAGGCGCTGCCGGACTACCACCGGCGCCGCTTCTGCTTCGACCTGTTGCGCGCCATCGGCCCGAAGGCGCAGCCCATGCCGCTGATCGTCCGCCCTGATACGGGTGGGCACGTCATCGGTCTCACCCCGCCGGCGGGCCCTGACGGGATGCGGCTGCGCTCGATGCGGGCGGAGTGGTAGGCGTGGGAGTCCAGCACCTCAGCGCCTCGCGCCGCCGCACCCGCAAGTACCAGCTCGCCCGCCGTGACGGCCAGCGGTGCACGTACTGCCGTCGCCCGTTCGCCTCGCTGCGGGAAGCGACCCTCGATCATGTCGTGCCGGTGTCGCTGCTGCGGACGTGGTCGGTGGGTGCGCTTGTGCTCGCCTGCCGACCGTGCAACCAGGCCAAGGCCGATCGGCTCCCGCTGTCGATGGCGCTGCTGATCGTCTGGACGTACGGGCCTGACCTGCGTGACGAGACGCGTCACACCCCCCGTCACACCGACCCGACCGGTGAGGGGGCCACCCCGGCGGAAACCATTTCGCAGGGTGTCCCTCGGTGTGACCTGCCTGGGAGTGGCCTCGATCGGGCACCCGACCCGTCACCTGTTCACCTGGCTGAGGCGGTGTTCACGGTCGACCGGCCGGTGGTCACCGACACCGACCCGTCGACCCGGCGGGCCCCGGTCCGGCTCGGTCCGGGAGAGGTGAACTGGCTGATGCTGGCCCGACTCGTTCACGCCCGGCAGACCCGTGAACGATCGACCCCTGGCCAGACGAAACACCGCAACCCGGATCGCCGTGCGGTGAGGGCCGGTCGGCTCGCGCACCCCCGGCGGACCGCCCGACTGAACACCTGTGAACAGCCGACCGATCGAGGGGTGAGCGCATGAACACCGACCTGAACCACGTGAACGGCCACCGCCGACCGATCGACCCCGCCAACCCGGCCGAACCGCCGCCCGTGAACACCGATCGGCCCGGCGTGAACACCGATCGGCCCGGCGTGAACACGGGTCGGCCGACCGTGAACGCCCGCCGGTCGGGCGGCAAGTCGGGTGAGGACGGGGGCAAGAAGCCGTCGGCGGCTACGCGCTTGGTCGCCCTGGCGCGGGAGCGGTACACGTTCGTCATCTCGACCGACGCCCGCCCCTACGCGGTCGCCATCGACGGTCCGAACCTCGCGCTCCCGCTGCGGGGCAAGACCGGCGTACGGCAGCGGCTTGCCCGGCTGTACGCGGACACCTTCGAGGGGGACGTTGCCTCTCAGTCGGCCCTGGCGGACGCGATGACGGTCCTGGAAGGAATCGCGGAGGACAACGACCCCGTCCTGGTGCACCTGAGGGTCGGCTCCACCCCCGACGGAAGGGTCGTGGTCGACCTCGGCACCACCGACGGCCGGGCGGTGACCGTTTCTGCTGGCCGCTGGGAAGTCGTGGACCGCTCCCCGGTTCTCTTCCGGCGCTCCGGAGCCATGGCACCCATGCCCGAGCCCACGCGGGCGCCGGACGGCCTGGCCCGCTTCCACTCCATGCTGAACATGGACGAAAGCGCGTTCCGTCAGATGGTGGCCTGGATGGCTGCAGCCTGGCTGCCCGACATCCCGCACCCGATCCTGACGTGCAAGGGGGAGCAGGGGACCGGCAAGTCCATGACAGCGCAGATGGCTATCAACCTTGTCGACCCCTCCCCGGCCGCCAGGCGCAGCCAGCCCCGCGATGAGAAGGCGTGGTCCCGGCAGGCGTTCACGTCGTGGGCGCTGTGCCTGGACAACATCAGCACGATCCCCCGGTGGCTGTCGGACACCCTGTGCAAGGCCGTCACCGGGGACGGGGTGGTGGACCGGGCGCTGTTCACCGATGACGACGTGGTGGTGCTCTCCTTCCGGCGGGTGCTGGCCATGACGACCATCGACGCGGGAGCGCTCGCGGGGGACCTGGCCGAACGGGTCCTGATGGTGGAGCTGCAACTCATCGACGGTGCCCGGCGTCGCTCCGAGGAGGAACTTGACGCGGCGTTCGAGGCGGCGCGGCCCGCGATTCTCGGTGCGCTACTGGATCTGCTGGCCGGGGTGCTGGAGGTTCTGCCGTCGGTGCGGCTGGACTCCATGCCGCGCATGGCGGACTTCGCTCGGGTCCTGGCGGCCGTCGACCAGGTCACCGGCTGGCAGACCCTTCCCGACTACCTGGCCGCATCCTCGAACGTCGCCAGCGACGCCCTGGAAGGCGACACCTTCGGCACCGCTCTCGCCGCGCTGGTGACACGGGCCGGGACGTGGACGGGCACCGCCGCACAACTCCTCGAACAGCTCCAACCCGCCAGCGGAGTCCGCCCTCCTGACTGGCCCAAGGACCCGACCCGGGCCTCAGGGCGGGTCAAGCGGCTGGCCCCGCTCCTGCGGTCCATCGGGATCACCGTGGACGACACGCAGCGTAGTCAGGACCCCGACCGGCGCCGCCTGCTGATCCTCACCCGGACCGAGCCGGAGGACACGTCAGCGTCCACACCCTCCGAGCCCGACCAAGGTTCCTTCTGGCCGGAAGAACCCCCGCCAGACCCGGACAACTTCCCGCCCGACCTGCACTGACACGACCGGAATCCTTCCGGGCCGGGCCGCCAAACAGCGGCCCGGACGTGTCACCCGCTGCGGACGCTGAAACCGTCCAGCGTCCGCAGCGTCCACACCAGCGTCCACCCATCTCACCCCAACTGAACTGCACAAACCCGAGAGTGCGGACGCTAGGTCGCTCTGGACGCTGGCTTACACCAACTCTCTAGGACGGCACCCCGGTACGACCCCCGACACCGCACCACGGACACGAGGAGTCACCGCAACCATGGCCACGGAACCGCCCAATGACCCCCGCACCACGCTGCGTTCGGGTCTGCCGGATCGCTACCTCACGCCCGAAGACCTCGCCGTGATGTTCAAGGTCCCGATCGAGACCGTCTACGGCTGGCGCAAGAAGCGGACCGGCCCCATCGGCTTCCGGGTCGGCCGACACGTCCGCTACGACCCGGCCGCAGTTCGCGACTGGATCCGCCAGCAGACCGCACTTGAAGCCGCCTGACCGTACGCACCCCGCCTTGTCGCTTGTCTTGTCGCCTGTCCGCCAACAGCCAGCCAGGCGGCCCCAGCAGCCTGAAAACGGCACCTGACCTGGAGCGCGACAAGCGACAAGACAAGCGACAAGCGACAACCACACGACAAGCTCAGCAATCCAGGAAGAGGCTCCACGTGGCAGGCCACATCCAAGACCGCTGGTACAAGACCACCACCACCGATGGCAAGACCACCCGGATCAAGACCGACCGCCACGGCACCGGCTTGCGCTACCGCGCCCGCTACGTCGGCCCCGACGGCACCGAGAAGTCCAAGTCCTTCCGCGACGGTCAGAAACGACTCGCTGAATCCTGGCTCGCACAGATCGAAGCCGACATGACCCGAGGCCAGTACGTCGACCCGCGCGCCGGCCGAATCACCTTCCGGCAGTACGCGGAGAAGTGGCTCAAGGCGCAGGGATCCGAGCCGAGCTGGGTGGCTTCGATGGAATCTCAGCTCACGCTGCACGCCTTCCCGCACATCGGGTCGCGCCCGCTCGGTTCATTCCAGCCGGAACATGTTCGCGAATGGGTGGCCACGCTCGAACAGCGCGGGATTCCTGGTACCTATGCGCGAACGATCTACTCCAATGTCCGAGCGGTGCTTAGCGCCGCCGTTGACGACGCGTACCTGAATCGCAATCCGTGCTCCGTTCGTTCAGTCAAACAGCCGATTGTTGAGCGGAAGCGGGTCGAACCCTGGAGCGCCGAGCGGGTGTTCGCCGTCCAGGCCGGTATGCCGGACCGGTATCAGGCGATGGTCGACCTGGGGGCGGGTTGCGGGATGCGGCAGAGCGAGATCTTGGGTGTGACCGTGGACGCCTTCGACTTCGAGACCAACACCCTTCATGTGGTGCAGCAACTCAAGCTCAGCCGGAACAAGCCTGTTTTCGCACCGCCCAAGGGCGGGAAGCCCCGGGACGTGCCACTTCCGGGCCCCGTGGCCGACGCCATCAAGGCACACATGAAGCAGTACAGGCCGGTTGAGATCATGCTGCCGTGGAGGCGTGCTGACGCCCCGAAGGTGACCAAGAACCTGGTCTTCAGCGCGTTGATGGGCAACCACGTCTGGCGCACCTCGCTCAACGAAGGCGCGTGGAAACCCGCACTCGTCGCCGCGGGAGTCATCCCAGAGCCCGAGACTCCCGAGGACGGTTACGACGCGGCACGGGAGCACGGGATGCACGCTCTCCGCCACTTCTACGCCTCCGCTCTTCTCGACGGCGGGGAGAACATCAAGGCGGTGAGCGAGTACCTCGGACACAGTGACCCGGCCATGACGCTGAGGGTGTACGCCCACCTGATGCCGAGCAGCCAGGAGCGCACACGGAAGGCCATCGCGACGGCCTACCACCGGGCCCCGATTGAGGGCTGACGGCCCACAGGCGGCCCACGCAATGTCAGAAGCCCCCTATCTGCGGAGAGTTCGCAGGTGGGGGGCTTGCTGCCTGGATTGCTTACTTCTCCGACCCGGCGAAGACCGACGCGTACCTGGCCTCGGTCGCCGGGGCCTGAGACCGCCCGCAGGGCCCGGCCCCGGCGCACCGTTCAGCCGTCCCGCGTTCGGACGTCCCGCGTTCAGGCGTCCGGGCGGACCGCGCCGAGGATCGGGTTCGCCGCGATGGGCGAGACCCGCACGGTGGCGCCGGGGCGGGGTGCCTGGACGACCTTGCCGCCGCCGATGTACAGGGCGACATGGGTGGCCCCCGGGAAGTAGACGATCAGGTCGCCGGGGCGCAGCGACCGCAGCGGGACCCGGGGCAGCCGGCGCCACTGCTCCTGGCTGGTCCGGGGAATCGTGCGCCCGGCGTGCGCCCAGGCACGCCAGGTCAGCCCCGAGCAGTCGAAGGAGCGGGGGCCCTCGGCGCCCCAGAGGTACGGCTTGCCGACCTGGGCGAGTGCGTACGCCACCGCGCGGGTGCCCTGTGACGACGCCGATGCCTGCGGTCCGCTCAGTGCCCCGGAGGCGTCCAGTGCGTTCTGGGCCGCGCTGGTGTCGGCGTCGTCCTGGGCCTTCACGTCGGAGGCCTCGTCGGGGGAGAGCCCGGCGAGCAGCGCCTCCGCCTCGCGCAGGCGGGCCTGGGCGGTCCGGTACTGCTTCTTCTGCCGCGCGACGAGCGCCTGCTTCTTCTGGAGTGCGGCGCGTGACGCGGTGTCGAGTGTCCCGGCGTGCTGCTCGGCCTTCCTGAGCCGTTCGGCCCTGGCCAGCAGATCGGCCGACGCCCGCTGGATCTGGTGGCCCGCGTCGAGGGCCTGCTGGGGGTCGCCGCCCAGCATCAGGTCCAGATAGGGGGAGAGCCCGGACTGCTCCTGGTACTGCTCGCGCGCCAGCCGGCCGGCTGCGTTCCGGCTCTGGGCCAGCTCCATCCGCGCCTTCACCAGACCGGCCCCGACGCTCTTCGCCTTGGTCTGCTGGCGCTTGAGCGCCTCCGTGGTGGCGCGGTAGGTCTGCCCGGCCTGCTCGGACTGCTGGTAGAGGGTACGGAGCCGGGTGAGGGTGGCCTCGGCCGGGGTACTGGGCGCGGCGGGCGCCGCGGCGGGCGCGGCTCCGGGGTCGCTGAGCGCAGGGTCCTTCGGGGCCGGTTCGCCCTGCACCGGGCCGGTCGCCCCGGGGGCCGCGGGAGTGGCGGAACCGGACGGAGCGGCCGGTCCGGTGGGGGCGGGCGAGGCGGCCGGGCCCGGTTCCGGGACGGGGCTGCCGAGGCCGACCGGAACGGCCAGTGCGGGGGTCGCACCGACGACCACCGTGGCCAGCGCCGTCGTACAGATGAACCGCAGCAGTCTGCCTGACACCACATCACCTCTGCTTCCGGGGCGGGCCGTCCGCCCCGGGCCGAGCATGCGGCGAAGCAGCCGATGTCACCTCCGGTGTGGGCGGATCGGCCCAATCCGGTCACCCGTACAGGGCGGAGCGGGTGCGCGCGGCCCGCGCTGCCCTACTCGGGAGCGCCGTCCGCCCCGGAACCGGGCCGGACGTCCGGGGTCCCGCCCGGGTTCGGGTCCGGCTGGGTGTCCGGAGTCGTGTCCGGTTTCGACCAGGGCCACTTCAGCGTGCGGGGCCGGCCGTCCGGCGCGTACACGTACTTCCAGCCGCGCACGGTGCCCAGCCGCCTGCTGTGGCCGGCCGGGGTGCGGACGTAGACCAGTACGGTCGGCGGCCCGCCCGCCGCGTCCGGCACGGGAACCTCGTACACCTTGGGCGGCTGGCTGGTCGGGCCGAGCAGGACGGGCAGGATCCGACCGTCCAGCGGACCGCCCTCGAACAGGGTCTCTTCGCTCTTCACCGGGCCAGTCTGACGCAGGGGCGCCGGAGCGTCCCGGACACCGCCGGCGTACGGGGGCCTCGCGTCAGACGCCGCCGGGCAGCCGCGTGGCCTCGTCCACCACGGGCAGCAGCCGGCGGGCCAGTGCTCCGACCGCTCCGTCGGGCCGTTCACCGGACAGCGCGGCCCTGACCGCCGCCGCGGTCTGACGGTCCGTCGCGGCCGTCGCCGCGAGCAGCGCGATGAGGTGGTCGATCAGCCAGTCGCGCAGCTCGCCGACGGGCGGCTGCTTCTCCTCGTCCAGCCAGATCAGCGAGGCGGCCTCGACGGCGGCGATCCAGGTCCGGACCATCATGCGCAGCCGCGGGCCCGGTGCGCCGACCCCGAGGTGGATGAGGATCTGCTCGGCGGCGGCCCGGCGCACCTCGTCCACGATCGCACCGGTGCGGGACGTCTCGGCGACACTGCCGCCCTGGAGCAGCGCGGAGAACCCGGCGTCGTGCTCGTCCACGAAGGCGAGATAGCGGTCGAGCACCCGCCCCAGCCGTACGGTGAGGGGGCCGGTGTGCGGCTCGGCGAAGCAGAGTTCGAGTTCGTCGGCCGACGAGCGCAGCGCCTTCTCGTACAACTGCTGCTTGCCGCCCGGGAAGTAGCGGTAGACGAGCGGCCGGGAGACCCCGGCCGCCTCGGCGACGTCGTCGAGCGAGACCTCGTCGGGCGCCCGGTGCGCGAAGAGCGTCAGGGCCGCGTCGAGGAGCTGGACACGGCGCTCCTCGACGCTGAGACGTCGGTACGCGGGGATCGCTGCGGGGGTCATGACCGCAGCGTAATCCCCGGTGTTCACGGCCGGGTACGTTCCGGGGAGTGCCCCGGAGCCGACCGCCACAGCGTCACCGCCATACTGCGGTTGATCGTTTCAGCAGTTCCGGCCTGTGTCCTCCTGGGATCTGTCCCGCCCCGAACCTGAATGGAGCCCCCGACGTGTCTTCGGCTCTTCCCGTCCTCACGCACACCCCCGTCGTCGTCATAGGTGCCGGCCCGGCCGGGCTCGTCGTGGCGAACCGGCTGCACGAGAGCGGCGTCGGCTGCGTGCTCCTGGAAGCGGAGAGCAGGGATTTCATCGAGCGGCGGCCGCGTGCGGGGTTCATGGAGGAGTGGGCGGTACGGGCGCTCGCCGAGCACGGTCTCGCGGAGCGGATACTCGTGCAGGCCGAAACCCAGGGCGAGTTCGAGTTCCGGTTCGACGGCGAGCGGCACACGGTGCCGACGGCGGAGCTGTCCGGGCGGCGGCACTTCGTGTACCCGCAGCCGCGGCTGGTGACCGATCTGCTCGCCTCGTACGCGGACAAGGGCGCGGGAGACGCCCGCTTCGGCGTCCGTGACATGCGGCTGGACGGCATCGGCACCGGCCGGCCGGTGGTCTCGTACACCGACCCGCTGACCGGCTCCCGGCACCGCCTCGTGTGCGACTACGTCGCGGGCTGCGACGGGGCGCGGGGGGTCGCGCGGGCGGCGATACCCGACGGGGAGGTCACGGTCAGCCGCCGCGACGACGGGGTCGCCTGGCTGGCGCTGCTCGCCCAGGCGCCGCCCTCGGCGGACGGCGTGGTCTTCGGCCTCCACGAGCGCGGGTTCGGCGCCCACATGGCCCGCAACCCCGAGGTCACCCGCTACTACCTTCAGGTCCCGCCCGGTGACACCCCGGAGAACTGGCCGCACGAGCGCGTCTGGCACGAACTGCGCACCCGGCTCGCCGCCGACGGCGCGCGCCCGCTCACGGAGGGCCCGCTCGTCGAGAAGGTGGTCCTGGACATGCACAACTACGTGGCGGAGCCGATGTCCTACGGCCGCCTGCACCTCGCCGGCGACTCCGCGCACCTGGTCGCGCCGATCGCCGCGAAGGGAATGAATCTCGCGATCCATGACGCGCTGCTGCTCGCGGACGCCCTGATCGCCGCCGCCCCGGGCACCGGTGGCGACGGGGACGGGGACGGCGGGGACGGGGGCGCGGGCCTCGCCGGGTATTCGCAGGCGGCCCTCCGGCGCGTCTGGGAGTACCAGGAGTTCTCGCAGTGGCTCTCGGACGTGCTGCACGGGGCGTCGTCCGGTGACCGCTTCCGGGCGGGCACCGCGCGGGCCCGGCTGCGGCGGATCCTGGAATCCGGTCTCGACGCCCGGGCGTTCGCCGGGCTCTACATGGGGGAGGAGGGCGGCCGCTGACGCTGCGGCTGTCTGCTCCGCCGCTGCGACCTCGCCGGGCCGGGCGGCGGTCATCACCGTACGAGGTCGATCTCCGCCCACACCACCTTGCGGGGGACGGGCCCCGGGGCCACACCCCAGCGGTCGGCGAGCGCTTCGACGATCAGCAGACCGCGCCCGGACTCGGCGTCGGTGGCGGGCCGGGCGAGATTGCCGGGCCGGGTGGCCGGAAGCCGGTCGCCCCGGGTGTCGGTCAGCTCGATCCGCAGCAGCGTGTCGCCGTGCACGGCAAGGCTCAACTGGAAGTCCCTGCCCCGTACCCGTCCGTGGACGACGGCGTTGGCGGCCAGCTCGGCGACGATGTGCGCGGCCGCCTCCGACGGCAGCCCCCAGGCGCCCAGGTGCGCGGCGGCGAGCAGCCGGGCGAGTCTGGCGCCCCGGCGGGTGGGGGAGAGCAGCACCGTGAACTGCCGGGTGGGAGTGGAGGGTTCGGGTCGGGTGAGTTCTTGGGTCACGTCACTCAGCGTGGCCGCACCCGCCTACCGTGACCAGTGACATGGCGCCTGCGTACGGTGATTGTCCCGGACTTGTCCAGCGCTGTCCCGGCTGTCCCGGGTGACGTGCTGGGGACGAACAGGGTTGAGCCAGAACGGCATGGACGTCGGAAGCGGGGCACGGATGAGCGTGGACGAGGCGGGCACGGAGCACGGGGACGGCGGAGCGGACGACCCCGGCTGGGACGTCGACCCTGATGACGAGTCAGGTGCGGCGGTGGTCGCTGCGGTGGGCCGCCAGCTCAAGGCGTGGCGGGAGTCGGCGGGGCTGCGGGCGAGTGAGCTGGGGTCGGCGATCGGGTACGGGGAGAATCTGATCTACAAGGTGGAGGGCGGGCGGCGTATCCCGCGCCCGGAATTCCTGGACCGGGTGGACGGGGTGCTGGGCGCGGGCGGGAAGATCGCCGCGATGAAGAAGGACGTCGTAGAGGTCCGGTATCCGAAGAAGATTCGGGATCTGGCGCGGTTGGAGGCACGGGCGGTCGAGGTCGGGGTGTACGCGGACCATGGCATCCACGGTCTGTTGCAGACGGAGGGCCATGCGCGGGTGCTGCTGGAGACGCGACAGCCTTCGTACTCCCGGGATGAAGTGGAGCGTGGCGTGGCGGGCCGGATGGCCCGGCGTTCGATCTTCGAGCGCTCACCGGCGCCCGCACTCAGCTTCGTCCAGGAAGAGGCTGCGCTGCGGCGGCCCATCGGAGGCAGAATGGAGTGGCGCCGTCAGCTCGAACGACTCCTGAAGGTGGGCCGGTTGCGAAACGTTTCACTCCAGGTCATGCCTCTCAAATGCGAGACTCACCCAGGGCTGGACGGCGGGATCGAGGTACTGAAGTTCGGAGACGGCACGGCCGTGGGCCGATCGCTCGGCGTGCTCAACGGTCGCCCGGTCTCCGATCCGAAACACCTGCGGATCCTTGAGCTTCGTTATGGCATGATCCGGGCCCAGGCTCTTACGCCAGGGGAGTCGCTGGCCTTCATCGAGCAAGTGCTGGGAGAGACATGATCTGCAAGCCCTCTGCCGGGGATGTTTCCGAGCTGGCGTGGTTCAAGAGCAGCTACAGCGACAGCAGCAGCGGAAACAACTGCATCGAGGTCGCGTCAGCCCCCGGCACGGTCCACGTCCGGGATTCCAAGAACGTGCCGGGTCCTGACCTCGGTTTCGCCCCGCGCGTGTGGGCGGATTTCGTGGCGTACGCGACCGTGAGCTGAACTCGGGGGCGCGGGCGGCCGCCCGCGCGGATCCGTACCGTTCAGGCGCCGGGGAGGAAGAGGCAGAACGGGTGGCCATGAGGGTCGCGGAGTACCCGCACGTCCTCCTGAGGCTGGTGAGCCTCCAGCGTCGCGCCCAGGCCGCAGGCCCGCTCCGTCTCCGCCTCCAGGTCGTCGACCAGCACGTCCAGGTGCGCTTGCATCTGCTGAGTGCCAGGGCGGGGAGGCCATACCGGGATCTCGTGGCCGTTTTCCAGCTGGAAGCTGAGGCCGGGGCGTTCCTGCTCGGGAGCCCGCAGCCGGACCCACTCCGGCCGGCGTTCGACTTCCTGCCAGCCCAGCAGGGCCCGGTAGAAGTCCGCCAGCGCGGGCGGATCGGGAGTACCGAGGACAAAGGCACCGAGCGTCGTCGTCATTCTCCCACCTTGCCCCCGGCACTCACCCCCGCGCATCCGGGCACGCGGCCGTCGCCGAGGACGTGGTCCGGTACGGTGTGGCGAGGCCGGTACCGTCTCTCTGTCCCGGCCGGTGGCGCCGAGCCACACCGTGCGGATAACCTCACCCGACAACGGCGAGTCCAGCAGCCTCCGCGCGTCTTCGCCGATCCGCATGCCAGTCGTGCGTTCGAGCTCGGTAAGGGAACCGTCCACGATGCTGAGTTGTACGTCCACCGGCCCAGTCTTGGGAACGAACCGATGGAAGTCCTCTCCGGAAAGCCACGACGGGTAATCGGACTTCGACGCCATCCAGCTCAGTCCGATATCCAGGATGAACTCCTCGAACTCTTCGAGCTGCTCTGCGTCGCTCCTTCGCCCTGCTCCATGCCCTGCTCCATCGGGATTCCTCCTGACTCCGGGTGGGCGGCTTCTTCAGCCAGTGCGTTGCGCTGGGCGAGGACATCCGGCGGGGCTCTCGGCGGCAGATCGAATCCGTGCTCGGTCAAGCGTCCTTTACCTCTCCTCCTGTTGTCGGCCGGCCGGGGAGCGTTCCGAACGCCCCCGACCGGCCACCTTGATGCAGGTAGCCGGCAGTCGCTTCTCCGCCCTCTCGATGCCCGGACAGTAAGGGAGGGACGGGTGACTGGTGCGCCCGCCTTCCGGATCTCGAAGTCCGGCACACTCCCTGAACTGGGCGTTGCGACGACCACTGGAAACCGATTTTCCTGGCGTGGTCCCGCTTCTATCGATCTGCCGAGATTCCTGATTACTGTTTGTTCAAGGCGGCTCGCAGGTAGGCGATCAGATCGCCGGTCGCCACCTCGACCCAGGCAGCCCCGGGAATTCCGGCGAGAATGACCTCGTAGAGGTCCCCGTCCAGCTCATGGACCAGGACCTGGCGGCTTGTTCCGTCCAACGGATCCGTATGCAGGCGGACAGCACCGTGCGTGATCGACGGAAACATATTTCGCAGTACCCCATCCGCATGAAGGCGACGCAGAAGGTTCCCTTGTCGCCGGTGGAAATCGGACGACAGGAGGCCGGGCCACTGCAAAGAGGTGGGCTCACCGATTTCGATTGCCCTGGCGAATTCACCGAGTTCGAGGAACTCGAATCTCGCCTTCAACCCGTCGAGCGGCATGCCTTCCCGCCATGCGGCGACCGCCTCCACGAGCAATCCAAGATCGTCCGTAGAGCCGATCTCCCAGGAGAACCCGGGAACCTCCCAGGTGGATCCGGGGGTGAGGACGCGCATCCGGAACAGACGCTCCTCGGCCGCCGGATGGACCGACACGATCCCCCTGGTCGTCTCGATGCTGATGGAGCCGGACTCCCAGGGCGATATCCCGATGTCGCACCCGCGCAGCTTCGCTGCCTCCTTCATGGCCGGTGCAAGGCCACCCGAAGCGGTCACGTCCGGGTACAGGTCATTCTGATGGGTATTCATATTCGCTCCCCGCATCCCCGGAGTCTCGCCCCCCCTGCACCCACCTGCCGGACGGCGGTGTCCTACTTGGCGAGCAGCCCCGAGCTCACCCACAGCCTGCGGCCCGCGCCGCGCAGCACGCCGATGTCGTCCAGGAAGTCCGTCAGCCGCTTGGCGCCGCTCTGCATGACCTCGGCGCGGTGGCCGCTCGCCCTGACCTGGGCGACTGCCTCGCGGCGGTCCAGGCCGGCGTTCGTGTACACCTGGGGATTGATGAAGCAGGTGGAGAAGACCCGCGCCGCCTCACCGCAGCTGATGCGGGTGAAGTGCTGCTCCCAGCGCGGCGCGGTGACCATCTGGCGGCGCAACTCCTCGCGTGCGTAGCGGACATGGCGCGCCTCCTCGACCACATGGATCCGGGTCACCCCGCGGACCAGGGTCTGTACGCGCTCGTCGGGGAAGGTCAGCCGCTGCATGTAGTCCAGGATCTCCTCGCCCAGCAGGGTCGCCGAGAAGGAGCCCGGGGTCGTGGAGAAGGTCTTCAGTACCCGCGCCAGGTTGTGGTACATCCGCGGGACCGGGTACGCCGGCGCTCCGCCCTTCTTGATCATCCTGGCGAACATCATCGAGTGCCGGCACTCATCGGCTATCTCGGTCAGCGCGTACCGCACGTGATTGCTGGTCAGCGACTTGTCGTAGATGTGCCGGACGAGCAGCTGCATCAGAATGATCTCGAACCAGATGCCGAGCGAGGCGAGCGACGCCGCCTCGTGCCGGGCGAGCTCCATCCGCTGGTCCTCGGACATCTTCCGCCAGAGCGGGGTGTCGTAGAGGGATACGAGCTCCGGCGGCCAGAACCACTTGCCGTCCTCGACGGGGGCCACCCAGTCCAGTTCCTTGTCCGGGTCGAAGGAGTGCCTGGCCGAGGATTCGAGGAGGCGTTCGGCCACTTGTTCGCGGTCCCTGAGCAGGCCGAGGGCGTCACGGAGCACTTCGCGTTCGGTCGCTGTCGTCATCTCTGAGGTACCTCGCGCTTGGGGTTACCGGCGGTCACCCTTTATGAGACTACTTGTCAGTAAGCTGCGTCAATCCCTTGTGCGCGACTTGTTGACCCGGCGTCTACCAACGTGTGAGCCTGCCAGGTATGTCGACGCATGAGCTCTACACCAAGGGACCGGTCGAGCCCAACTGGCAGATACCGGCGTCTGGTTCGGCCCGGTTCAGCTGGGAGTACGACGAAGGGCGCGACCGTCTCCTCGCCCTGTACCAAAAGGGCAAGGACAAGCAGTGGGACGGCGCGAAGCGCATCGACTGGTCGCTCGAAGTCGACCCGTACGATCCGCTCGGTACGCCCGACGAGGCGATGACCCTGTACGGAACGCCCCACTGGGCGAAGATGACCGACCGCGACCGGGGCGAGCTGCGCAAGCACTACACGTCCTGGCAGTTCAGCCAGTTCCTCCACGGCGAGCAGGGCGCGATGGTGTGTGCGGCCAGGATCGTGGAGTCCGCGCCGGACATGGACGCCAAGTTCTACTCGGCCACCCAGACCATGGACGAGGCCCGGCACGCCGAGATCTACGGCCGCTTCCTGCACGAGAAGATCGGGATGCTCTACCCGATCAACGACAACCTCCAGGCCCTGCTCGGCGACACCCTGCGCGACTCCCGCTGGGACATGCCGTATCTGGGCATGCAGGTCCTCATCGAGGGCCTGGCGCTCGCCGCCTTCGGCATGATCCGCGACACGACCGACAAGCCGCTGCCCAAGCAGATCCTGGCGTACGTCATGCAGGACGAGGCCCGCCACGTGGCCTTCGGGCGGATGGCGCTGCGCGACTACTACAAGCAGCTCACCGACGCCGAACTGCGGGAACGCGAGGAGTTCGTCATCGAGGGCTGCTACCTGATGCGCGACCGGCTGCGCGGGGTGGAGGTCCTGGAGAACTTCGGCATCGCGAAGAAGGAGGCCGAGGAGCTCTCGGAGCAGTCCGAATTCCTCACGCTCTTCCGGCAGTTGCTCTTCAGCCGGATCGTTCCGTGCGTCAAGGACATCGGCCTCTGGGGCAAGCGGCTGCAGAAGGCGTATGTCGACATGGGCGTGTTCGAGATGGGCAACTCGAACCTGGACCTGCTGATGTCGCAGGACGAGGAGATTGCCGAGCAGCTCGACCGGGAGCGGTTCGCGCAGGAGGAGCAGGAGCGGGTCGCCGAGGTGGAGTCGGCCATCGCGGACGGAGCCTGAGGCGCTGCCGCACTCCCCGGGCTGCCGCAGGGTGGTGGACAGCCCGCGGCCTGTTGACGGACCGTGAGCGGGGGAGGCGTCACGGATCGGGACCTCCCGGCCCCTCCGCCCCTCCCAGTTCCTCCAGATCGTCCAGGTCGTCCAGATCCACGGACCACTGCTGGGGCTGCGGCTGCGGCCCGGTGAGGAGCTGCTCGGCCCAGATGATCTTTCCGCGCGGCGGATACCTGGTGCCCCACCGCTCGGCGAACTGCGCGACCAGATAGAGCCCGCGCCCGCCCTCGTCCATCGCCGCAGCCCGTTTCAGATGCGGTGAGGTACTGCTGCTGTCCGCGACCTCGCAGGTCAGGGTCGCACTGTGGAGCAGCCGCACCCGGATCGGGGCGGTGCCGTAGCGGACCGCGTTGGTGAGCAGTTCGCTCAGGATGAGTTCGGTGTTGAACGCGATCTCGTCCAGGCCCCATTCGCCGAGCCTGCGGGCGGCCTGGGACCGTACCGTGGCGACGGCCGCCGGGTCGGCGTCCATCTCCCAGTCCGCGACGGACGACGGGTCGAGCAGCCGGGTCCTGGCCACGAGGAGGGCGGCGTCGTCCTCCCGGTGCGACGGTGACAGGGCGTCGAACACGCTCCGGCACATCTCCTGCGGCTCCGTGTCCAGCCGGGCCTGTTCCTCCAGCGTGGTGCGCAGCAGATCGAGCCCCGCGTCGATGTCCCGGCCGCGCTCCTCCACCAGGCCGTCGGTGTACAGCACCAGGCTGGTGCCCGCGGCGAGATCGAGCACCGCGGTCTCGAAGGGCAGATTGGCGGTGCCCAGCGGCGGCCCGGCGGGTACGTCGGGGAACAGCACCGCCCCGTCCGGGTCCACGAGCGCGGGGCCCAGGTGGCCGGCGCTGGCCACCGTGCAGCGGCCCGACGCGGACTCGTAGACCGCGTACATGCAGGTGGCGCCCGTGACACTGGTGCCGTCGCCCAGCGAGCTGTTCCCCTCGTCCATGGTGAGGACCAGGTCGTTGAGATGGCCGAGGATCTCGTCAGGGGACAGGTCGAGGGAGGAGAAGTTGTGGACAGCGGTACGGAGCCGGCCCATGGTCACCGCCGCGTGCAGGCCGTGCCCGACGACGTCGCCGATGACCAGCGCGACCCGGGCACCGGGCAGCGGGATGACGTCGAACCAGTCGCCGCCCACCCCGGCCCGGGCGGGGACGTAGCGGTGGGCCACGTCCAGGGCCCGGTTCTCCGGCAGGTCGTGGGGGAGCAGGCTCTGCTGGAGGGTGACCGCCGTGGTGTGCTCGCGGGTGAACCGGCGGGCGTTGTCGACGCTCAGCGCGGCCCGCAGGGCCAGCTCCTCGGCGAAGGAGAGATCCTCCTCCTCGTACGGGTCACGCTCCAGGGCGCGCCAGAAGCTCACCAGACCCAGTACGACCCCGCGCGCCGTGAGCGGCATCCGGATCAGCGAGCCGAACCCCTCGTCGACGGCGCGCAGGCCGCCAAGCGGGTCCTGGGCCCGCCAGTCGTACGCCCCGGGGAGATCCGTCTCCAGGGTGGCCTCACCGGCCGCCAGGTACTGCGCCAGCGGGGTCCCGGGCTCGACCTCGATCCGGGTGCCCGCCGGGTCCAGTGCCGCGCTGTCCCGGACACCCCGCACGGCGGCCCGCCGCATCGAGGTGAAGGAGCCGCCCGGCTCCCCGCCGGACATCACGGGCTCGGTCAGGTCCACCGTGACGAAGTCGGCGAACCGCGGCACGGCCACTTCCGCCAGCTCCTCGGCGGTCCGTACGGCGTCCAGCGAGGTGCCCACCCGCCCGCTCGCGTCGTACAGCAACTGCAGCCGCTCCCGGGCCACTTCCGCGCGGCCGGTCAGGGCGCGCAGCTCGGTGGTGTCCCGCAGGGTCACCACTCTGGTGCCGAGTCCGGCCCGGGCCCGGGTGAGCCGCAGGTTGACCGCCAGCAGCCGGTCCCCGGTGAGGTGCACGGCGTCGGTCACGGCCTCGCCCCGGGTCAGCAGCTGCTCCGTGGACGGAGCGAGTCCGAGGTCCGAGACCCGGCCGAGTTCGGCATCCGGCGGCAGCGAGAGCAGCCGTCGTGCCTCGTCGTTCGCCAGCATGACCTGCTCGTCGCTGCCGACGATGAGCACCCCCTCGCGCACCGCGTGCAGAACGGCGTCGTTGTGCTCGTACATCCGGGTCATCTCGGCAGGGCCCAGCCCATGTGTCTGGCGGCTGAGCCGGCGGCTGACCAGTGCCGCCCCGGCGGTGGCCACGGCGAGCGCGGCCGCTGCGGTGCCGAGCAGGAGCGGGAGTCTCCTGCTGACCAGGTCCGACACATTGCTGATTTCGATTCCGGCCGAGACCAGGCCGATCACCTGGCCGTGGCCGTCGGTCACGGGGACGACGGCGCGCACGGCGTCGGACGGTTCCCCGTTGAAGATCTCGGTGAAGGAGTGGCCCGCGACGGCCCTGCTCAGATCACCCGTGGCCCGCTTGCCGATCAGCGAGGGCCTGGCGTCCGTGTAGCGGATCCCCCGGGTGTTCATCACGGCGATGAAGTCGACTCCGGCCCCCTTGCGCGCGGCCTGCGCCAGCGGCTCCAGGACGGCCGTCGGGTCGCGTGAGCGCAGCGCTCGCGGCAGCCCGGGGCCGTACGCGAACGCCTCGGCGGCGGCCAGCGACCGGCTCCGCGCCGCGTGCACGCTGTCGGACCTGGACTGCAGCACCAGCACCACCGCTGCGGCGGCCACCAGCAGGACGATCAGAACGACCTGCATGCCGAACACCTGCATGGCGACACTCCGGCGCAGCCCCCAGCGGGACGGGTGCGGCACGGGGCTCCGGCGGTGTGCGGTCACTCTCGCTTCATAGCATTGATCCCTTACCGGGGCGAAGCGGACCAAGCACGCCTTTTCATGATCAACTCGGCGGCCCGCGCCAGCTCCACCAGTGAGGCGTCCTGCCCGTGCGCCGCCACGATCTGCAGCCCCACCGGGCACCCGTCAGGGTCGAATCCCGCGGGGATGCTCGCCGCCGGATGACCGCTGAGGTTGAAGGCCCAGGTCAGCGAGGTCGAGTACCGTTCGCCCGGCCCTTCGTGACCATGCGGCCGGTTCGGCGTCACCGGCGTGAGCAGCAACGGCGTGCGGGCGAAGAGCGAGGCCAGGCGGTGGTCGTTCTCCGCACGGACCGCGGTGGCCAGGTCCGGCTGCCCGCCGCGCACCGCCAGCCAGGCGTCGCACGGGTCGAGCAGGGCGTACGAGGTGGCGTCGAGGCGTACGAGACCGGCTGCCGCCATCCGCTCCACCGCCCGCCTCGCGACCCGTTCCACCTCGTCGTCCACCTCGGCGAAGCCCAGGTCGGACGACCAGACGGCGGGCACCGGGAACTCCGGCAGGGACGGTTCGTAGCGGCCCGTCACCGAGCGCAGATACGCCTGCGCCCCGGCGGCGTCCGCCGCCAGGACTCCGGCCGACGCCAGTCCGGTCCGGTCGGGTGACGGCAGCAGCCCCGCCGTCGTCCGCAGACCCAGCACGCCGCACCACGCGGCCGGTATCCGTACCGAGCCCGCGCCGTCGCTCCCGGTGGCCAGCGGGACCATGCCGGTGGCCACCGCCACCGCCGATCCGGCCGACGAACCGCCCGGGGTACGGTCCGGGCGCCACGGGTTGCGGGTGGGGCCGTGGGCACCGAGGCCCCAGGTCTGCCAGTGCGTCCCGGGCCCCGGCACCGCAGTCGAGCCGACCGGGACGGCGCCCGCGGCCCGCAGCCGCCGGGCCGCGTACCCGCGGATCCCGGCCGGGCCCTTCACCGCGAACGGCACCCCGGACAGGGGCATCTCGGAGAACGGGGGCCCGGTCGACCCGGAGAGCGGCACCCCGGGGAGTGGTGGCCCGCCGTCCGCGGTGCGGTCCGGCGGCGTCCCGCCCTGCTGTGCCGCGTCCGGCCAGACCTCGGTGAAGGCGCTCAGCGCGGGGTCCAGCCGTGCGATCCGTCCGAGCGCTTCCGCCACCGTCACCGTCATGGCCACCGCCTTCAACCTCCCGGTCCCAGCCGCCGGTTCCCGGGCGTCAGTGTTCCAGAGCCGCTCGCATGACCGCCCGTGCGATCGGGGCCGCGAAGCCGCCGCCGGTGATGTCCGCGCGGTGGGCGGACGCGTCCTCGACGACCACGGCCACCGCGACCGCCGGCTGGCTCGCGCAGTCGGCCTTCGCCCAGGAGATGAACCAGGCGTACGGCGTACCGGCGTTGTTGACCCCGTTCTGGGCGGTGCCGGTCTTGCCGCCCACCGTCGCGCCCGGGATCGCCGCGTTGGACCCGGTGCCCTGCGTCACGACGTCGACCATCATCTGCTGGAGCTGGACCGCCGTGGAGGCGTCCATCGCCCGGCGGTAGGACTTCGGGTCGTTGCGGCGGACGACCCTGCCTCCCTTGGCCCGGGTCTCGTCGATCAGATGCGGGTACATCAGCTCGCCGCCGTTCGCGACGGCGGCGGAGACCATCGCCATCTGAAGCGGTGTCGCCGAGGTGTTGAACTGCCCGATCGACGAGAGGGCCAGCTGGTCCTTGCTCATGTCGGTGTCGAAGTTGCTCCTGGCCACCCCGGAGGGGATCTTCAGACCGCTGTCGTTGAAGCCGAACTTCCCGACCGCCTCGTCCATCCCGCTCAGCCCGACCTTGACACCGAGGTTGGCCATCACGGTGTTGCAGGAGACCTCGATGGCGTATTCGAGGGAGGCGTTCTCGCAGCCGCTCGCCTCGTTCGGCAGGACCGTCGTGGTGTCGGGCAGGGTGTACGGATCGGGGGTGTCGGTGTCCGCGTTCATGTCGGTGACCGCACCCGAGTCGAGGGCGGCCGCCGCCGTCACGATCTTGAAGGTCGAACCGGGCGGATAGGTCTGCCGGATGGCCCGGTTGAGCATCGGCTGGCTCGCCGAGGCGTTCAGCCGCGACCAGGCGTCGGTGACGGAAGGGCCGGTGCCGGAGAGCACCCCCGGGTCGTACGAAGGGCTGCTCACCAGCGCGAGGATCTTCCCGGTCGAGGGCTCGATCGCGGCGACCGCGCCGCGCCTGCGGCCCAGCCCGTTGTACGCGGCCTCCTGCGTCGACGCCTTGATGGTGGTGGCCACGTTGCCGCCCGGCTGCTGGGCGCGGGTCAGTTCGTTCCAGAGCGGGAAGGGGGCGAGCATCGAGTCGGTGCCGGAGAGGATGCCGTCCTCGGCGTTCTCGATCAGGGTGGTGCCGTAGGTCTGCGAGGCGTATCCGGTGACCGGCGCGTACAGCGGACCGCTGCGGTACGTGCGTTCGTACCGCAGCTGCTGATCCGTGTCCTTCGACCCGGTGACGCTGCGCCCGCCGACCAGGATGTTGCCGCGCGGTTCGTGGTAACGGGCAATGGTCAGACGGCGGTTGGCCGGATTCTTGTCCAGGGAGTCCGCCTGGAAGACCTGGACCCGGGCGGCGTTGGCCAGCAGCGCGACCAGGAGCAGCAGACAGCAGGCGGCGGCCCGCCGGATGTAGCGGATCACGACTCGTCCTCCACGATCGGCGCGATGATTCCGGTCTCCGCGAAGCCGGGGTCCGGTCTGCGCGCGGAGTCGCTGATCCGGATGAGCAGCGCCACGATCACCCAGTTGGTGACCAGCGAGGAGCCGCCCTGGGCGAGGAAGGGCATCGCCATACCGGTCAGCGGGATCAGCCCCATCACCCCGCCCGCGATCACGAACACCTGGATCGCCAGGATCGAGGAGAGGCCGATCGCCAGCAGCCGCCCGAAGGAGTCGCGGAGCGCGAGCCCGGCCCGGTAGCCGCGGGCCACCACCAGGGCGTACAGGAGGAACACGGCGGCGAGCCCGGCGAGGCCCAGCTCCTCGCCCGCCGTCGCGAGGATGAAGTCGGACTTCACGGCGAAGCCGATGAGGATCGAGTGGCCGAGCCCGAGCCCGGTGCCCAGGACGCCGCCCGCCGCGAAGGAGAAGAGCGACTGGGCGAGCTGGTTGGCGCCCTGACCCGCGTCGATGGAGGCGAAGGGGTGCAGCCAGTTCTCGACGCGGCCGCGGATGTGCGGTTCGAGGCTGCCCACGACGAACGCGCCGAACGCGGCCATCACCATGCCGATGGCGATCCAGCTGAGACGGCCCGTCGCCACGTACAGCATGATCACGAACAGGCCGAAGAAGAGCAGCGAAGTCCCGAGGTCGCGCTCCAGGACGAGGACGCCCACGCTGATCAGCCAGATCGCCAGCACCGGTGCCAGTACACGCATGGTGGGCAGTTGGAGCCGCCAGATCCTGCGGCCGGTGTACGAGAGCGCGTTGCGGTTGGCCGAGAGGTACGAGGCGAAGAAGACCGCGAGCAGGATCTTGGCGAACTCGCCGGGCTGGATGGAGAAACCGCCGACCCTGATCCAGATCTTCGCGCCGTTCACCGCGGGGAAGAAGATCGGGGTGATCATCAGGACCAGGGCGGCGGCGACCGAGAGATAGGTGTACTGCTGGAGGATCCGGTGGTCGCGCAGGAAGAGCACGCAGCAGATGAAGAGCGCCACCGCGAGCGTGGACCAGATCAGCTGGGTGGGGGCCGCGCTGTCACCCGGGGTCTCCAGGTCCAGTCGGTAGATCAGTACGAGCCCGATGCCGTTGAGGAGTATGGCGATCGGCAGGAGGAGCGGGTCCGCGTACGGGGCCCGGAACCGGACGGCGAGATGGGCGAGGAGCGCCAGCAGGCCAAGACCCGCACCGTAGTTCAGGGTGTCGGCCGGTACGGCGTCGTTCTTGGCGAGCCCGACGTCGATGTAGCCGTAGACGGAGATCAGTACGGCGCCGACCAGCAGCACCAGCTCGACGCCCCGACGCTTCGGCAGACGTAGTTCGGGCGGGGGAGCGTCCGCCGTCGTTGCGGTCATGCCTCGCAACGTAGCAAGACGGTGACGCTATGTCCGTTAATGTCACTGTGCGCCGAAACGGAGCCGGTGCCGGGCGCGGGTGAGGGTGGTCGTCGCGCCGTCGCGGGGCGGCCCTGGGGCACATCACGTCAGGGCCGCTGTGACACCGCGTCAGGGCCGCTGTGACACGGCGTCAGGCCGCGCGGGCCGGGTGCGCCGGCCGGCGGTGCGGCTCACTGCTGGTAGGGGTTCTGCCCCATCCCCTGCTGCTGCGGCGCGGGCTGCCCGTACCCCTGCTGCGGGCCCTGCGGCTGGCCGGCGCTCTGCGCGAGAAGCTGCTCCGCCTGCTCCTTCGTCGCCCGGTTCTCGACACCGCAGAACGTGCACTGCGTCGTGAACTTGGTGGAGAACGGGAAGAGCGGCACGAAGAACAGCGTGAACTTCGTGACGCGCTTACGGAGCGTGTGCGCGGACGGATTCCCGCACCGCCCGCACACGAGCGTCAGGATGGCCAGCTGGTAGATATAGCCTCTGCTGCCAAAAATGATCATGTTGAGTCCCCTCCTGGTCAGTAATCGCGGTACACCGTAACCGTCTTCTTGCCCCTGCGGTGCCCGGGCTGTTCCCATGGAGCGGGGTGGGGTGATGCGGTATGCCGGAACTCAGGGTGACACCGGGGCGGTACCGGGGTCGGACGCGTCTGTACGTCACGCTGCCGGGGGGCCCGGCCGCTGCCTGGTACGACCGGGAGTCGGGGCAGGTCGGCCTCGTCCTGGACGAGTACAGGGCTGAGGTGCTCGACGCCCTCGCGCCGTATCTGACCGGCGAGCCCGTGGTCGGCCCGCCGCCGGTCCCCACCCCGGCGGAGCTCGCGCTGCTCAGCCTGCATCCCGACGACGACCTCGCACCCAACCGGCCCGGCGAGGCGCTGCACACCGCCCTGGCGGGGATCGCCGTCTCCCGCTTCCGGCCGGCTCCCCGGCGTGCCGCGCTCGCCGCCCTCACCGCGCAGGAGGCGCTGGGGGCCGAGCTGGACACGCTGGAGGGGGCGGGGTGGCGGGTGCTGCACTCGGTGCCGCTGACCGGCGGCGGGCACATCGGCCATCTCCTGATCGGTCCGGCCGGGGTGCTGTCCGTACGGACCCTGTACGCCAGGAAGCGGACGGTCCGGATCGCGGATCCGCTGGTCACGGCCGGGCGCGGACAGCCGGAACCGCAGCTGCGCCGGGCCCGCCACGAGGCGGAGCGGGCGTCGCTCGCCCTGGCCGCGGCGGTACGTCCGGTGCTCGGGATCGTCGGGGCGGCACGGGTGGAGTCGGCGACGCCCGACACCGGGGGGCGCGGGGGACCGGGTGGCCCCGGTGAGCGGCCTGATGAGGCGTGGCTGCTGCGGGGCGACGGGCAGGTGGGCGTACGAGTGCTGCGGGACGGCGAGGTGGGCGCGCTGGCCGGACTCGGCGGTGTGCTGAAACCTGCCGACATCGAGTCCCTGTACGCGACCGCCCGCGACCGGAGGACCTGGCTACGGGCGTGACCCGGTACGACCGGGGGTGACCAGGTGCGACCGGGCGGGACCAGGTACGGCCGGGGATGACCAGGTGCGGGCGGTCGCGGCCCGGTACGAGCGGTCGGCAGCCGGGTCAGGCGCGGGGCAGCGGCCTGGCCCGGTTGAGGTTGATCAGCGGGCCGAGCAGATCGCCGTACCGCTGGAGCCGGGGGCCGATGTCGTCGATCCTGAAGACCAGGTCGGCGGCGGCCGTGCAGTCCTCGATCTCCTCCCAGGTCACCGGCGTGGAGACGGTCGGCTCGTCCCGTGCGCGCAGCGTGTAGGGCGCGGCCGTGGTCTTCGCCGCCGCGTTCTGGCTGTGGTCCACGAAGACCTTGCCCGGCCGCAGCGCCCGCTTCATCCGGTGCAGGGCCAGGTCGGGGAGGGCGGCCTCGGCCTCGACCGCGAGCCCCTTGGCGTAGGCCGACACCTCGTCCGAAGGCGTCGGCTCCAGTGGCGCCAGCAGGTGGAGCCCCTTGGAGCCCGAGGTCTTCGCGTACGCGGTCAGCCCGTCGGCCGCCAGCCGCTCGCGGAGCCACAGCGCCACCGTGCAGCACTCGACCGCCGTGGCCGGGGCCCCGGGGTCCAGATCGAGGACCAGACGGTCGGCGCGGGCCGGTGCGTCCGCCTGCCACTGCGGGGTGTGGAACTCGACCACCAGATTGGCCGCCCACATCAGGCTCGACAGGTCCTGCACCAGCACCTGCCGGGCGTCCCGGCTCCTGGAGCGCGGCACCTCCGCCGTATGCACCCAGGAGGGGGTGCCGGGCGGCACGTTCTTGGTGAAGAACAGCTGGCCCCCGGGGCCGTCCGGGTACCGCAGGAAGGAGACCGGGCGGCCGTGCAGATGGGCCAGCAGGGCCCCCGCCGTGCTGGCGCAGTAGTGCAGGACCTCGCCCTTCGTGGTGCCCGTGGCCGGATAGAGGACCTTGTCGAGGTGGGTGAGCGGCACCCGCCGCCCCTCCACCTCGGTGATCGGCGACATACGATGAGAGTCCCACGAAATGCGAAGAATGCGAAGAAAGCGATAAATAGCAGCAAGAGCTGCCAGCAAGGGCTACCGGCGTGAACGGCCCGTGCTGCAGACAGCACGTACAGGGCTGGGCTGAGCAGAACAGAGCAGAACAGGGCTGACCGGAACAGAGCGGTGCGGTACTGACGGACGGGAGCCATCGTGCGATCCATATGGAACGGGGCCATCTCCTTCGGCCTGGTCAGCATTCCGATCAAGCTGGTGAACGCCACCGAGAACCACTCGATCTCCTTCCGGCAGATCCACACGGCCGACGGCGGCCGCATCCGCTACCGGAAGGTCTGCGAGCTGGACGGCGAGGAGCTGACCGCCGACGAGATCGGCAAGGCGTACGAGGCCGACGACGGCGCCATGATCCCGATCACCGATGAAGACCTGGCCGCACTGCCGCTGCCGACCGCGAAGACGATCGACATCGTGGCGTTCGTGCCGCTCGACTCGATCGACCCGTTGCAGATGGGTTCGGCCTACTACCTCGTCGCCGGAGGGCCCACGGCCGCGAAGCCGTACACCCTGCTGCGCGAGGCGCTCAAGCGCAGCCGCCGGGTCGCCATCGCCAAGTTCGCGCTGCGCGGCCGGGAACGGCTGGGGATGCTGCGGGTCGTCGGCGATGCCATCGCGATGCACGGCCTGCTCTGGCCGGACGAGATCAGGTCGTACGAAGGGGCCGCCCCGGAGACCCCCGTCACGGTGCGCGACGCCGAACTCGACCTGGCCGACACCCTGATGGACACCCTGGGCGAGGTCGAGATGGAGTCGCTGCACGACGACTACCGGGAGGCGGTCGAGGAGTTGATCGCCGCGAAGACGTCCGGCGAGGAGACGCCCGCCCAGCCCGCGGCGGACGCCGGTGCGGGCAAGGTCATCGACCTGATGTCGGCGCTGGAGAAGAGCGTGCGGGCGGCGAAGTCCACGCGCGGCGACGAGACCGGGGACGCGGAAGAGGCCGGGGGCGGGGAGGACGCCGAGGTCCGGGAGCTGCGGCCGGAGGGGAAACGCAAGGCGGACGCGAAGAGCGGGGGCGGCGGCACGCACGCCAAGGCGGGGTCGGCCGAGTCGGCCCCGAAGAAAGCCGCGTCCGGCCGGGCGGCCCCGAAGAAGAGCGCCGCCAGGAAGACCGCCCCGCGCAAGACGGCCTCCGGCGGCGGTGGGACCTCCGCGGCCAAGGGGTCCACGGCGAAGAGTGCCTCGGCGAAGAAGAGTTCCACGGGCGGGACGTCGTCCAGGAGCGGTACGTCCAAGAAGACGGCGGCGGGCGCCGGGTCCTCGGCGACGCGGGGAAAGAAGCGCGCGTCGGCGTGAACCGGACGAGGGTCTCCGGGCCCGTCCAGGCCTGTACGGGGGCCAGTTGGACGTACGGTGTCCTGCTCCGGGCACTGACAAATGTCCTGCCGGGTACAGGACAGCTGCCTCTGCCGGGGACCCCGTCCTTCTCGCGAAGCTGTAGGCATGGACAACGCGACGGAGAACCCGAAGAAGAGCAGGAGCCCGCTGGTCGTGGACGTCGTCGTCCCGATGGGCGCCTACTACCTCCTCAAGCACGACGGCATGAGCACGGTCGCCGCTCTCGCCTGGAGCAGCGCACTGCCCGCCGTGCGGACGGTGTGGGGCATCGTCAGGGAGCGCCGGGTCAACGGTCTGGCCGCCCTGATCCTCTTCGTCAACGTCGTGGGCCTGGCGCTCTCCACGCTCTCCGGTGACCCCCGGCTGATGCTCGTCAAGGACAGTGCGGTGAGCAGCACGGTCGGTATCGGGGTGCTGATCTCCGTACTGCTCGGTAGGCCGCTGATGTCCGCCGGGCTGAAGCCCTGGATCGTCAAGAGCAGCCGGGCGAGGGCCGCGGCCTGGGAACGGCTTTCGGCGGGATCCCGGCCCTTCCGCCGCCTGGAGTCGCTGTTCTCCTTGATCTGGGGGGCCGCCCTGCTCGCCGAGTGCGTGGTCCGGGTGGTCGCCGTGTACTCCCTGCCGGTCGACACGATGGTCTGGTTCGGCAACGTGATCATGGGCTGCTTCGTGATCCTGCCCATGCTGGTCGGCGGGGCACTCGCGGCGGCGCCGCTGCAGAGGCTGGTGGCGGCGGAAGCGGCAGCCTGTACGCCGGAGACCGCCGCCCCGGCCGCCGCCCCGGCCGCCCGCACCCCGGCCGGAACCACGACCGCCCGCACCCCGGCCGGCCCTGTTCCGGTCGGCGCCACGGCCACCGGCACCCAGGCCGGCGTCACCATGGCCGCCCGCTACGCCAACCTCAGGACCGACACCGACACCGACACCGGCACCGACACCGGCACCCGAGGGCCCGGCACCGGCACCCGGAGGACCGCTGCCGACGCCGGCAACGCCGCCGCCAACGCCGCCGCCAACGCCCATACGTATGCTGTGATCTGAGTCACAAATAAGATGTGTGTCTGATTCTGACTGAATCGTGCGCCCTGCGTCCGCGCCCCCGCCGAATCCGGGGAGCGCCGGGTCGCGTACCACCTGACGTGCTGCTTTGCCGGACGCTCCAGGCTTCGCGCCCGCGCGCCGCTGTCCGTGGCCCCTGTGGTGCGAGGGGCGAACGGGGCGTACCGCCCGGCCCGCGAGCCGATCTTCCCATCGCCACGAAATGTGGATGCCCCGTACAAGAGTTAGATTGCTTGCGTCAACTAACGACCCGTGTCCCCCGGTGTCGGCGGGCAGGGGCGCGTGCAGAGGGGAACGTGCATCGTGGGCATGACCGGTCGAATACCCGCAGAGTCGTCGCCCCCGGCCGGACCGGGGGAGCACTACAAGTGGATCGCGCTGTCGAACACCACGCTCGGCGTGCTGATGGTGATGATCAACCAGTCGATCGTGCTGATCGCGCTCCCGGACATCTTCCGCGGCATTCATCTTGACCCGCTGGACTCCGCGAACACCAGCTATCTGCTCTGGATGCTCATGGGCTTCATGGTGGTCACCGCGGTACTGGTGGTCACCTTCGGCAGGCTCGGCGACATGTTCGGCCGGGTCCGGATGTACAACCTCGGCTTCGCCGCCTTCACGCTCTGCTCGGTCATGCTCTCGGTCACCTGGATGGACGGCAGCGCGGGTGCGCTCTGGCTCATCGGCTGGCGCATCGCGCAGGGGGTCGGTGGTGCGCTGCTCTTCGCCAACTCCACGGCGATCCTGACCGACGCGTTCCCGGCCAATCAGCGCGGTACGGCGCTGGGCATCAACTCCATCGCGGCCATCGCCGGTTCGTTCCTCGGGCTGATCCTGGGCGGTGTGCTGGCCCCGGTGAACTGGAAGATGATCTTCCTGGTATCGGTGCCGTTCGGTGTCTTCGGCACCATCTGGGCCTATGTGAAGCTGCACGACACGGGGGTACGGGCCAAGGCGCGCATGGACTGGTGGGGCAATGTCACCTTCGCCGTCGGGCTGATCTCGGTGCTGGTCGGCATCACGTACGGCATCCAGCCCTACGGCGGCAGCACCATGGGGTGGCTCAACCCGTGGGTGCTGACCGCGCTGATCGGCGGGGTGGCCGTGCTGGGGGCGTTCGTCTGGATCGAGCTGAAGGTGGCCGAGCCGCTCTTCCGGCTCTCGCTCTTCCGGCTGCGGGCCTTCACCGCGGGCAACATCGCCAGCCTGCTGACCGCTCTGGGACGCGGCGGCCTCCAGTTCATGCTGATCATCTGGCTCCAGGGCATCTGGCTGCCCCTGCACGGCTACAGCTTCGAGAAGACCCCGCTCTGGGCGGGCATTTACATGATCCCGCTGACCGTCGGCTTCCTGCTGTCGGCCCCGCTCTCCGGGTGGCTCTCGGACCGGCTGGGGTCGCGGCCGTTCACGGTCGGCGGCGCGCTGCTCACCGCGGTGAGCTTCCTGGTGCTGATGACGCTGCCCACCGACTTCCACTACTGGATCTTCGCGCTGCTGCTGCTGGTCAACGGCATCGGATCCGGTCTCTTCGCCTCACCGAACCGGGCCGAGATCATGAACGCCGTCCCCGCGGAGTCGCGCGGCGCCGGATCCGGGATGACCGCGACGTTCCAGAACTCCGCGATGGTCCTGTCGATCGGCATCTTCTTCAGCCTGATGATCGCGGGCCTCTCGCACACCCTGCCGAGCGTGATGCACGACGGTCTGGTGGCGCAGGGCGTCCCCGGCGCCGAGGCCACGCAGGTGTCCCAACTCCCCCCGATCGCCGTGCTCTTCGCGGCATTCCTCGGCTACAACCCCCTCCAGCAGCTCCTCGGGGGCCATCTGGCCAAGCTGCCGGACGGCGGAAAGCACCTCACCAGCAAGGAGTTCTTCCCGCATCTGATCTCCGGCCCCTTCCACCAGGGCCTCGTCATCGCCTTCTGGTTCGCGGTGGCGGCCTGCCTGGTGGCCGCGCTCTCCTCGCTGCTGACCGGCAGGGTGGGCCGTAAGCACCGGGTGCTGCCGTCGGAGTCGCTGGGCTCCGAGCTGGCCGGGGTCTCCGGAGGCGCGGGCCTGGGCCTGAGCGAGCCGGTCGTCCCGGACGGAGAGGGCGCCCACCCGGCGGGCCCGGGGCGCGGGGCGACTTCGGCGGGACAGGGCGGTACGCCGCGCGGATAGCCGGGAGCCGACGGCGAACAGCGGCCTGGGGGAGACGGTCAGGGCTGGGCCTGCGACCCGAAGAACGCGTGTCTGCTGTGGACGAGCAGCTCACGCACCGCGGGGCTCGGCGTCTCCTTCCAGGCCAGCGCGAGCAGGGCGGGCGCGGTCACATCCGCCAGCGGGAGCGGGACGAGCCGGTCGCGGTACCGCTCGGCCATCGACTCACTGAGGACGGCGACGCCGAGGCCGCGGGCGGCCAGGCCGGCGATGGCGTCCGCGGCGCTGGCCTGCAGCGCGATGACCGGCTCGACCTGCTGCTCCGCGCAGGCCCGGTCGAACACCGTCCGCAGGCCGGTACCGACCGGCATGCACGCCACGGGCTGCCGGTCCAGGTCGCGCAGGGTGACCCGCCGCCGCTTCGCCAGGGCGTGCCCGGCCGGGACCGCCGCGACGAGCCGCTCACTGATGAGGGTCAGCGTCTCAAGACCGTCAGGGGCGGCGGCTGTTCCGATCAGAGCGAGGTCGACGGCGCCGGCCCGCACACCTTCGGCGAGCCGCCCCGAATTGCCCTCCTCCAGCGAGATCTCCACCCCGGGATGCGCCCGGTGGAACGCGGCGAGAGCATCGAAGAGCGGAGTGACGGTGCACCCGATGACCATCCCCACGGCGAGCCGGCCGCGCACCAGCCCTGTTACGTCACTCACCGACCGGCCGACCGCCCCGGCGGCGGCGAGCGCCGCCCGCGCGTGGCCGAGCGCGGCCCTTCCCTCGGCGGTCAGGGTGATGGTTCGCGCCGACCGGTCGAACAGCTCCGCGCCGAGTTCACGCTCCAGCTGCCGGATCTGCGCGCTGACGCCGGACTGACTGATGTGCACGCGCTCCGCGGCCCGGGTGAAGTTCCGCTCCTCGGCCACTGCGACGAAGTAGGCGAGCTGCCTCAGGTCCATGAACAGTAATTCTAGTGACCAGCAGAACCAGCTGTTGGACTTCTCGTACGGAGAGAACCAGGCTGGGAGGCACGGAAGCGTGAGCCGCGGCAGAAGAAGCAGAACCTATCCGCAGGAGGAAGCGAGCCATGCCGGAGTACGAGAAGGCCATGCGTCCAGAGGACATCACCCGCCTGTTCGTCGAACGGTCCAATGCCGGCGACGCGGCCGGAGTCGCCGAGCTCTACGAGGAGAACGCGGTGCTGGCCTACCCGCCGGGCGAGCGGACGGTGGGCCGCGAGGCGATCCGCGCAC
This sequence comes from Streptomyces sp. NBC_01471, assembly GCF_041438865.1. NCBI lineage: Bacteria > Bacillati > Actinomycetota > Actinomycetes > Kitasatosporales > Streptomycetaceae > Streptomyces > Streptomyces sp. NBC_01471. The sequence goes on along the minus strand of NZ_CP109450.1, from coordinate 2,259,326 downwards.
TGTGGGAGAAGGTTCTCGCCAACCGCCCCCGCTTCGAGCCGGAGCAGCCGCTGCCGACCCTGGTCAACGGCGACATCGCGCTCACCTCGACCCCGCCGAAGGACGGGACGGGCGCCCGCGCGCAGGTCGTCCGCCGGCAACCGGACGGAAGCTGGCAACGCATCCTCGACCAGCCGGAGTTCGTGCCGCCGGGCCAGTGAGTGGCCGGAAGCGGTACCCGGTGGGGCACCTCGTGAGCAGGTGGTACGCAACAAGGCTCTGACTAGTATTTATGCTGGTCAGAGCCTTGTTCCGGAAGTGCCCCCGGGGCGGTGTCCGCAGCCCGGGAACGGCCGGGAATCCCCCTTCAACGGCGATACGTCGGTCATCGGTGCGGTCCAGCGGCTGACGTGGTAGCCACCACGGACCCGGATGCTCACACACACTTTGCTGGCAGTGATGCGCTTGCCGCACAGCGCGGTGAGGTCCTCGGGAGCGACAGTGAGAACGGTGACGGTGCCTGGGGCCGCAAGGGCGGTGGCGCCGAGCGTGGCGTCGATGACGTACTTGTGCCCGTGCAGTCCTGCGTCGGCCAGAACCACGGCGGCTCGGCGGGGAATCTCTGCAAGCACTGCGTCGCCGTCGGACTGGCGATCCTCTCGCGCGCACAGGACGTGCCGCACCAACGCTCGGCTGCCTCTTCCCGCACCGAGGGCCTGGAGCGGTGGCTGGTGTCCTTGCCCCGCGAGGAGCTGCTGGCGCTGGTGCGCGAACAGGTCGAGCGGGACCACGAGTTGCGCCGTCGACTGGAACTGCGTGCGGCGAGCGCGCGACGCGACGATCCGACCGTGCGGGAGCGAGTTCTCGCCCTCCTCGATCCGGTGCCCTTCGCCCGTTACGGATGCGTCGAGTACGCCGACGCACACGCCTACGGCCGACAGGCGTCCGAAGCCGTCGCCGCACTGCGCACCCTGACCGCCGACGGTCGGGCCGCGCTGGCCGTCACCCTGGCCCGGGAGGCGATGGCAGCGCTCTGCCGAGCGTACGAGGACATCGACGACTCCTCCGGAAGTGTGGGTTCCGTCGCCGAGGAGCTCGCCGAAGCCCACTTGGAAGCGTGCCGGGCGGCGTGCCCCGACCCGCTGGAGACGGCCGAATGGCTGGCCCGCCACCTGCTGGGCGGCGACTGCGACGTCTTCGGTCCCGACCCTTTCGACTACCGCGAGGTTCTCGGCACGGACGGCCTGGCCCGGCTGCGACAGCTGGCGACCGAGGCTTGGCGGCGCAAGCCGTCCGGCTGGGCCGAGAAGTACCTGATGGAGCGGCTGGTGAAGGCGGCCGGCACCGTGGACGAGCTGATCGCCGTCTACGCGGCGGACCTTTCCCCCACGGGCGAGACCCACCTGACGATCGCCCATGAGCTCGAAGCGGCGGGCCGCCCCGACGAGGCGCTGGAGTGGGCGGAACGCGGACTGCGAGAACTGGCCGAGCCGCATCGCGGCGGCAGCGACCTGGAGGACTTCCTCTGCGAGCGCTACGCCGTGGCGGGTCAGCCGGCCCGAGCGGCCGAGGTGCGTCGGAACGGCTTCCGCGCCCGCCGCTCGCTCGCCACGTACCGGTTGCTGCGCGAGTGCGCGCGGGCCGAGGGCAGCTGGGAACGCGAGGGCCCGGTGGCCCTGGGACTGCTCCGCGAGGACGCCGACCGTTCCCGCCCCTCCTGGTACGGCGGCCCCGTGCTGATCGACGCCCTGATCGACGACGGTGACCTGGCGACCGCCTGGCAGACAGCCACTGAAGGCCAGGCCACCCCACACCAGTGGCTGACTCTCGCCGACCTGGTACGCAAAGACCGACCCGCTGACGCGCTGCCGGTGTACCTGCGCCTGATCGATCCCCTCAAGAAGATCACCGGCGACGCCAACTACCAGCAGATCGCCCGCCTGCTGCTCGGTGCCCGGGAGTGCCACCAGAAACTGGGGACGGCACAGGAGTTCGCCGACTACGTGACCGCCCTGCGCGCCGAGCAGAAGCGCAAGCGCAACCTGATGAAGCTCCTCGACCAGAACGGACTGTGAGGGCGGAGGCATGAGCGCCGGGCGGGTCTCCGCCGGGGTCGTTCTCGCCGGGCGCCGCCACGTGGCCGGGACCATGCGCCGCCGAAGTGGCCGGCCCCGCCGCGTCAACTCTGCGAACGATCCGAATGCCCTGGGGGGTGCCTCTATGTCCTTCGTCAAGGCACCGCTGTCAGGTTTGGGGTGGTTCAGGGTTGCTGGGGTTATGGGCACGGACGGCCTGGCCCGGCTGCGACAGCTGGCGACCGGGGCACGGCGGCGCAAGCCGTCCGGCTGGGCCGAGAACGGCTCTTCCGCCCACTTCACCGTGGACCGCCTCTACGGCGACGTGCCCGATACCCAGCTCCGCCTCGTCACCTGCGGTGGCAACAGAACCGCAGGCGGATACGACTCCAACCTCATCGTCTTCGCCCACCGCGTCGCACACCTGAGGAGGGGCGTTGACCACGCGGTTTGACGACGAGGACGACGAGCGGGGGAGGGCCGACGACCTCCTGGTCTCTCTGCTGCGGTCCCCTGAGATCAGCTATCTCCCGGTTCCGCCAGGTCAGTACTCCGCCGTGCGTCGGCGTGCCGGGCGGCGCCGACTCCTCCGTACAGCCGGCGGCGCCGCGCTCGCCACAGCGCCGCGCTGGTGATCGCCCTGCCCTTGCACAACGGCGCCGCATCCCCCGCCCCGACCCGGCCGCAACCTCCCCTCGCCCCGGCCCCCTTGCACACCTCACCCCCAACCCCGACCCCACCCCCGGCCTCACGCTCCGCCAGAACTCCCCCGGCCCGGAAGATGTTGGCCCCCAAACCGTCCGCCGCGTCGGGCGAAGCCCCGTCGAGCGACCGGTGACAATCGGCGACAACACGAAAGGGCTGTGGCTCGGGGGGTGCGCACACCGCGCGGTACGAGAGTCGGCCCGATGCCCTGGTGCCGACCCCGACCCCGACCCCGACCCTGGCACGGCGCTTCGGCGTCGCCGTGCTCAGATCAGGCCGGTGCGTAGGGCGTAGGAGACCGCGTGCGCGCGGTTGCGCAGGTTCAGGCGTTTCATCAGGCCGTAGAGCACGTACTTGACGGTCCGCTCGGAGTAGGCGAGCTTCTCGGCGACCTCCGACAGCTCCAGGCCCTCCGCGATGAGGCGCAGGACCTCCACCTCGCGGGGGCTGACTCCTGAGGCGGTCAGGCCGCGCGGGGTGAGGACCTCGCGGTGGGTCCACCGCACCTGCCGCATGAGGGTGCCCTGGAGGTTGGGGGGGTAGCTGCCGCCGCCGCCGGCGACGGCCAGCAGTGCCTGGGAGAAGGCCGCCGGGGTGAAGCTGTCGCGCCACAGCACGGCGCGGACCCCGCGGTCGACCGCGGCGAAGATGTCGGCCTGCCACTGCCGTCCGACCAGCAGCACGAACCGCGTGCTGGAGGATTCCGAGAGCGTGAGCAGCAGGCTGAGGATGGAAGCGTCCGCGGTGTCCACAGCGACCACGGTCACGTCGGCCTGGTCGGTCGGCGTCTCGGAGAAGCGCCGATCCTGTTGTATGAGGCTGGCCAGGCCGGCGCGCGTGAGCGCATCCGAGGCGTGGATCGCCACTCCCACTTTCTGCGTGGGTGTTTGCTGAGGCATGGAACCTTTCTCGGACAACAGAACCGTAGATCACTCCGTTGGGAGGCCGATCGTGTCACGTACGGTTCTGATCACCGCCGGGTGTGGACCGCTGGTCACCAAACGACAGGGAAACCTGGCACCAGGGCCGATCCGGTGCGCGGTGATTTTACCGAAAGTCGGATTTGGCATCATGGACTCGGCCGCCGACCGGGCCGGCGCAGGACTTTCGCACCGCGACCCGGTCCCCACCGGATGGTTCCCGCCTGCCGGGTCCTGAGTGAGGAGTCGTCGATGCAGCAGCGTGGTCCGTCCCTGCCGGGCAGGGAAGATGACGTGCGCGCGGTCGCCCGTACTCTGAGCGCCACAGGCACGGCACGGACCGTGCTGGTCACAGGACCGGCCGGGGTGGGTAAGACCACCGTCGTGGAGGCCGGTCGTCTGGCGGCGGTGCGAGGCGGCACGAAGGTACTCTCGCTCGGCCTGTCGACGGCCGAGGGGGAGCCGGGTACCGCGGCGCTGGTCGACGCGGTCTGCCGGCTGCTGAGCAGGATCCACGACGGCCGACTTCCCGTGCGAGTCACCGAGATCCGGCGCGCGGAGCTGCGGACCGCCGGGCGCGACGGGGGGCTTACCCTGCTGTCCACCATCGGCGAGGTGATCGCCGACGCGGCGAACCACATGCCGTTCGCCCTGGTGGTGGACGGCGTCGACGCCGCGAAGCCGGCAACCGTCTCCGCCCTGGGGCTGATGCTGCGTGTCTTCAGGCCGGCGGGCCTGCCGGTGGTGCTGACGTCCCGGCCCACCGCCCTGGCGGACGGCGGCGGGGACCTGGCGCTGGCCGCCGACAGCGTGCTCGCGCTGGGGCCGCTGGCGCGGGACGACGTGCGGGAACTCCTCTCGCGCCGGCTCGGCCACCCCGTCGAGCCGGACCTGGTGACGGCGGTGACCCGTTCCCTCGGCCCGCTGGGGGGCAACCCCGGCGCCCTGCTTTCGGTGCTCACCGGCATCGAGCGGGACGGCGCGCTCGTGGAGATGGACGGCCGGGTCGCCCTCAGCGAACCAACGGGCGGCCTGCGCTTCGCAGCGGAGGGGGAGACACTTTCCGCTCTTGGGTGGCCGTACCTCCCCGTGGACCACGGGCGCACCCGGATCGCGGCCGTACTGGCCCGTATGGTCGCCGCAGCCGAGGTGCGCCTGGAGGACCTGTGCCGCATGACGGCGCCGGGCGGGCCGGCCGGAAGCGACATCGCAGGGGCCGTGGACCAGTTACTCGTCCAAGGTGTGTTGAGCGCCGACCACGAGGGGCGGCTGACGTTCGCCGTGCCGGCGCTGGCGGCGGCGTTGCGGACGCTGCCGGCCACCTGCGAGGTGCGGGAGCTGCACGCGCGCATCGTGCGTTCGGTCCTCGACCGGCTGGGCCCGGTCGTCGCCGGCACCGGCCGCCCGCGGCTGGCCGGTCACGCGATCGCCGTGGGGCCGGAGCTGGACGACGAGATCACGGTGCCGCTGCTGTTGGCGGCGGCCCAGCGATACGCGCGGTTCGCCGCGCCCCGGGCGGTCGGCGTCTACGGCGCGGCGCTGGAGCGCATGCGGCCGGGGCCTGCGGCGTCCGGCGTGCTGCGCCAGGCGCTGGAACTGGGCCTGCGCCACGCTGACCACGCCGGGTCACTGGCGCTGGCCGCGCCGTTGTTCACCTGCCTGGACGCCGCGCCCGCGGACGCCGGAACGGACCTGGACTTCAGCGCCCGCGCCTGGTCTGTGGCGGCGCTGCACGAACACGCCGACGCGGCGGGGGGCCCGCGCCGGGCCGCGCTCCGGCGTATACCGGCGGCGGCCGGGCTGGTGGCGCTGGGCGGGTGGTACGGGATCGGTCCGCTGACGCCGGTAGTACCGGGCGCCGTGCCCGAGGCGGACGGGCCCCCTCGCGGTCCGCTGCCCACGCCGGCGGAGACCCGGCTGCTGGCGGCTGTGGTGGGCGGGCGGCCCGAGAGCGAACGGGCCCGGCGCGATCTTCCGGGGGCGGTGGAGGGCGTGGCCTGGGACCGGCTGCGCTCCGCCGCCGCCTGCGGCGACCTGGCCGGTGCTCTGGAAGCGGTGCTGGGGGACCGGTACGCCAAGGTCGGCGACAGCACCGCGGTGCGATATCACGCGGTGGTCCGCGACTACCTCGCCGGCCGCTGGGACGAGGCGCTCGCCGGGGTCCGCAGGATCGAATTGCGGGGCCGAACCCAGGATTTCTCCGGTGTCGCGCAACTCGCTCGGGCACTGGCGGGCGAGATCCACTGGATGCGCGGCGACATCCAGCGGGCCCGCGCCTGGCTGGAGCTCATACCCGAGACCGTCTCCCACCCTCTGGTCGGGCGGGCGTGGCTGGGTGTCCGTCTCACGGAGGGTGCGCCGGACGAGGCGTTCGAGCGGGGGTGGCGGGACGTCCGGCGGGCGCGCGAGAACGGCATGCTCGCGGGGCTGGACCGACTGGTGCTGCGGCTGCTCTCGTACGGTTCAAGGGAAGGCCGCCAGGGCGACTGCGCGCGAGCCCAGGAGGAACTGGAGGCGCTGCACGCCGAAATGGATTCCCCGATGACGCGGGAGTCGCTGCTTCTGGGACGGGCACTGCTGCACGGCGATGTCGAGAGTGCGCGGACCGCCTTCTCCCTGGTGCGGCGGCGTGGCGACCGGCCGTTGTCGCTGCTCGCACGGGAGTGCCTGGTCGCGGTGGGCGACAACCCCCAGACCTGGCTTGACGAGGCGGTGCGTGAGGCGCAGTCGCTCGGGGCTTCGACGTTCCTGCGTACGATGCTCGCCGTCCGGGCCCGGGGGAGCGGCCTGAAGCTGAGCCTGCCCAGGCGGCGGGCGGCGCCGGCCGAACTGAGCGAGAGCGATGTGCGCCTGATCGACCTGGTGAGCGACGGCGAGACCAACCGGCGGATAGCCGCCCACATGGCGTGCAGCGAGAAGACGGTGGAGCAGCGCCTGACGAGGCTCTTCCAGCGCACCGGCTGCCGGTCCCGCGCTGAGCTGGCCGCGTCCCGGCTGGACGGGAGCCTGGCCAGGCTGGGGCTGCTGCCGGACGGGCGGGCGCTGGACGGGGCAGGCGAACATGTGGTGTCGCCCGGCCACCTGGAGACGCTGGGGTGACGGCAGGACGCGGCGCGGTCGACGCTCACGGCCGGGTGCTGAAGCCGGGTGAGCGGTGCTGTGACGGCGGAGGGCCGCCGGGCTTGTGAAGCCGGGCGGCCCTCGTGCGTCGCCAGGGGGCCGGGGAGCCCTCGGGACCTTGTGGTGTCACCAGGTCCAGTTGGTGTCAGCCGTCCCGCAGGAGCGCAGGGCGAGTCGGGCGTCCACGCCGGCGCCGGGCCCCCCGCTGACGCCCAGGCACCGGCCTTCGCTCTTGGCGTTACGGAGCTGGTAGTGGTTGTCCGGTCCGGGCCAGATGTACCAGGTTTGGTTGTCCCGGGTGCTTTCGTTGCACGGGTACTCGGAGACCTCGGTGCCCACCGGCTTGCTCCCGTAGCGCGGCAGGTCCATACACAGGCCGTCCTTGATGTTGCGGATCACGAAGAGGTTCGCTTCCCCGGGCCCCTTGTCGTTCACCATTGCCAGATTCCACATCTGGTTGTCGCTGTCACCGGCCTGGCAATGGAACTGGCTGACGGGGCCGTTGACCGACCCCGTGCCGTGGTCCGGCAGGTCGGCGCAGAGCCCTGTGGCGTCGTTGTGCAGCAGCACCTGCGAGGAGCCCCCGAACAACCGGGAGGCCCCCGGGGCCAGCGCGACAGACGACTTCGCGTTCTTCTCGGAGGAGTGATCCGCCGGGGTGGAGCCGTGTTCGGCAGCCCGACCGGCAGTGTCCTTGTCCTTCGGCTTCGTGGCGTGGTGCTTCTTCGAGGAAGCGGAAGGAGAGGAAGAGGGGTGGTTTTTGGGTGAAGGGGAGTTTTTGGGTGAAGGTGAAGGGGAGTGCTGGGGTGAGGAGGAGGACCCGGGGCTGCCGGGTACGGGGCCCCTCGGGATATCGGCCATGGTGGCCTGGTGGTCCGCGGACTGATGCCGCGAGCCCGAGATCACGAGCACCGACACCACCGCCAGCACCACCGCGCTCGCGACCACCCCGGCGAGCAGGTTCCTGCGGGGGTGATGCTCCCCCGGCGTCGCCGACGCGGAGTCCGCGTCCTGGTTCGCCGACCTCGCGGAGGTCGCCGCCCCTGCCGCGGCCGCCGCGCTTGTCGCGCTCGCTTTGTTCGACGCGCCTGCGGTGTTCGACGCGCCTGCGGTGTTCGACGCGCCTGCGGTGTTCGACGCGCCTGCGGTGCTCGCGGTGCCTGCCGTGCTCGCCGGTGTCGTCGGCGACTTCGGAGGTGTTGTCGGTTCCGGTGCCCTCCGCGTTTCCGGTGTCTCCCCCGTCTCCGCCGTCTTCGGCTTCGACGCGGCGGACGCCGTAGGTGGTGCGGCGGGCACGGTGGGTATGGACTGCGTCGGCGCTGACACCGCGGGCGGAGTGGTGGGCGTTGACGCCGGCGGCGGTGTGGTGGAAGTGGTGTCCGCGGCCGACGCGTCGCCGGCGTCGGGGTGCGGAGTGTTCGCGCTGCCGGTGCCCTGGTCCCAGAGCGCGGGCGAGTCGTCGGCCAGGGTCTGCAGGCGCGCCGCGGATCTCATGCGCTGCACCAGACGTCCACGCAGACGGGGGCCGGTGGGGCCGCTCGGGTCGCTTTTCGGTGGTGGGGAGCCGGAAGTGCCGGGACCCGGCACCGGCGACTCGGCGGTGGGCGCCGGGGGCCCCGGGCTCTCCGCGACGTGGGGCTCCCGCCCGGAGGAGCGGGCAGACTGCGTAGCCAGGGTGTGCCTCCTTGGCGGAGTGGCGGGGTCGGAGGGGGCCGGCGACGGCCGACCTCACCTGCCCGGGGATCATAGTTCTTCTTCCCGGAGCCCGGGACCCATGGCCCGTGCCTGGCCCCGGCTATGGCGCGGACGTACAGCAGGCGACCGTGCGAACGGGCAGTGCCCGCCGAGCCACCGGCGTGGGGCGCCGCCGTTCCGCGCTTCGTACGGCGAGGCGTGCGCCGTTCCCCTGGGCCGTCGCGGGCGGAGCGGGTGAGAGAGGTGGGGCACTGTGGGCCGGAATGTGGAGGGAACGTAGCCTTCTCGCAGTGGCACCCGAGTCGTGAGTTGCCCCCGATTCGTGAGTGACACCCGAGAACACCAGGCCCCTCTCGTGCGGCGAACCACCGAGCGGTCGGCCCGGCCTACCGCGGTCCGGTAGGCGAACCGCTGGAGGAGGCATGGGTAATCGAAGCGGACCGGCCACGGACGGCTTCGCCGCGACGCCGTCGCGGCCGGCCCCGGCGTCCGGCACGGACCGGGCCCCGGTGTACCCGCCCGTGCGCGAGCGGGCCCTGGAGGAGGCCCGGCAGCGCCTCTTCGCCTCCGAGGGGCCGAACCTGCTGGTCGTCGAGGGGGAACGGGGCGCGGGCCGGTCCACGTTCGCGCACGCCCTCGCCGCCGCGGCGCGGGCGGAGGGCATCGGGGTCTCGTTCCTGACCTGTGGCGTCGAGGACGGACGGCGTCCGCTGCTGCTGGCGCTGCGGCTGGTCAAGGAGCTCGAACGGCACCGGCAGATCCTGCCGGTCCCGCGGAGGGCGGGTGGTGGGGCGGCGGACGCGCTGGCCGCCGTCGAACTCGGCGACCGGTCCGCCGTGGTCCAGGCGCTGGTGGCCGCCCTGGCGCGGTCCGCCCCTCTGACCCTCGTGGTCGACGACGCCCAGAACGCCGACGCCGAGTCGCTGGACCTGCTCACCGGCGTCGACCTGGAGAGGGTGGCGCCCGATGTGCGGCTGGTCGTGTCGGCGGTCCGGCACGGCGGGGCCGAGCGGCACGCGCGGGGAGGCGACGCGGTGGAGCGTCTCGCGCACCGCCGTGGCGCGCACCGCGCCGTCCTGCCGCGTCTGGAGCGGGCGGAGGTCGCCGCGGTGGTGAGCCGGCGACTGCACGCGCTCGCTGACCCCGAACTGGTCCGAGCGGTACACGAGCTGAGCGGTGGCGTGCCGGCGGCCGTCGACGGGCTGCTCACCGCGTGGTCCAGGGCCGGCGCGATCCGGGCGCTCGACGGCCGCGTCCTGCTGGCTCCGGGGACGCCGCCGCCTCAACTGCCGGACGATGACCGTTTCGTCGCGGCGCTGCGCGCGCTGGATGAGCCGGGCCGGACGGTGGCGGCGGCGCTGAGCGTCCTGTGGCCGCTGGGCCGGAAGGCCCTGACGCACACGGCGGAGGCGACCGGGCTCTCCCCGGCGGTCGTGGACGACGGCCTGCGCGCTCTGCTCGGCGCGGGGATCGTGGTGGAACTGCCGGGTCCCGAGGGCGCCGCGCCACGCGGCTGGGCGTTCTCCCTGCCGCTGCTGGAGCGGACGGTCCGCGACCGGCTGGGCCCGCTGGAACGCGACCGGCTGTCGGCCGCCGCTGTGGGGGCGGTCGACAAGGCGAAGGACGACACGCGGGCCGGGTCGCGGGGCGCGGCGGCCGGACTCCTGGCCGAGGCCGACCCCGACACGTACCTGCCTGACCGGCTGACCGAGCTGAACTCCTGCCTGGACCGCCCGCGTGCGGTGGCCGAGTTGGTGGCGGCGGCCGACCGGCTGCACCCGGACGCGGACCGGCGCGGGATGCTGCGGTGGCTGCGGGCCGCAGTGCGCTTCGCCGAGGAGCCGGCGGTGCGGGACGACCTGACCCGGCAGTACGTGGGGATGGCCTACACGGCGGGCGAGTACGAGGCCGTCCGCCCCGCCGCCGCGTCGATACTGCGCGACCCGGCCGGCTTCGGTGTGGTGGCGCTCCAGGAGACCGCGGCCCTGATGGCGGGCTCCGTGGCCGCAGCCGGCGACCGGATGTGGCTGGACCGGCTGGCCTCAGGTCACTGGTGGCAGACGCGGGGCCTGCCGGTTGTGGTGGAGGTCACCGGTCGGGCCCTGGCGCTGTGCGGGCAGGGCCGGTGGGCGCGGGCCCTGACCCTGCTCGCTGAGACCGAGCGGGAGTGGGACGACGGCGGGGATGTCGGGGTGCTCCCGGCACTGCTGCGTGCCGTGGCCGAACTCGTCAGGGGTGAGCCGGAGCGGTTCACCCGGTCGCTGGCCCGCCCGGAGGTGGACGGGCTGTCCCGCTGGGGGCGGCAGGCGGCGACACTGCTCCAGGTGGACCAGCTCCTCGGCGCCGGAGAACTGCTGGAGGCCGGGGCGGTGCTGGAGCGCTGGGGGATGACCGAGCGGGCACTCCCCCCGTACAGCCTGTTCCTCCGACGCCAGATGGAGGGTCGCTGGGACGACGCGCTGGCGGTGGCCCGGCGACTGCTGGTGAGTAGTCAGGCCGCCGCTCCCGGGCACCACCTGCTGCCCGAACGGATGGCGACCGTGCTGCTCGCCCGTGGCCACACCCGCGGCGCTCAACAACTCCTGGACGACGCGCGCGGGCAGGTCACCGGGCCGGCCGAATCGCTGCTCGACCGGGCCGAGGCGGAACTGGCAAGGACACTCGGCGACCTCTGCGGAGCGGAGCAGACGCTGCGGCGCGGGCTGAAGGCCGCGGCGGCGGGCGCATACGTCTACGGCACGGACGAGCTGTGGGCCGCCCTGGCGGAGGTGTGCCTGGACACCGGCCAGGTGGCCTGGGCGCGGGAATGCCTGCGTCGGCTGGAGGGGGTGGCGAAGCGGACCGGCGGGAGCCGGGCGCGCCTGCTCCACCTTCGGGCCGCGGCCCGGCTCCCCGAGCAGGAAGCGACCACGGCCCGGGACCTCCTGCGGGAGGCGGTGGACCTCGCCCGGTCCCGGAGCCAGCCGTTCGAGACCGCAGTGACGCTACTGGCCGCCGCACCGTCCAGCCACGATCCCGCGGCCCTGCTCCACGAGGCGTACCGGTTGTTCGGTGACGTCGGCGCGCCGCTGTGGCGGTTCCGCACCCGCGTCGCCATCCGGGAGAGCGGCAACTCCGTCCCGGGGCGCAAGGAGGCCGCGGCGGAGAACGAACGGCTGCTGGCCGTGCTCGTGGCCGAAGGGTTGTCCAACCGTCAGATATCCAGCGTCCTCGGCCTCAGCGGGGACGCGGTGGCCAACCGGCTGACCCGGCTCTTCGCCCGTGCCGGAGTGCGGTCTCGTGCGGAGCTCGTGGCCGGGGTGCGCACCGGGCACCTGGAGTGCTGAGTCGGGCGATGCTCACGGGTCGGCCCACCACAAAGCAGCCCAATCCGTACGGATATTCCAGCCGCCATGTTTCCCCATGCCTTGGGCGGCGGGGTCGCTGAAGGCGGTAGGGCGCCTTCCGCTCGTGGCACGATCGGCCCGTTCGGTCCTCCGCACCCCGCACATGCCCCAGGAGAGTGCGCGCATGCCACTACAGACACTCGTCGACACCACGCGTGTCGCGATACACGCGCCGGAAGGCATCGTCCGTGCCGGTCTGGTCAGCTACCTCCAGCACGACCGTGAACTGAGAGAGGTGCCCGTCGGCGACATACGCGACGGCGACGTCGTGGTGGTGGCCGCTGAAGTCGCCGACGCCTCCGCGCTGGAGGTCCTGCGCGAGCTCAGCGGCGACGCCGACATCCTGTTCGTCCTCGTCCTGGCCGGGCGGCAGTGGCGCGCCGACATCTCCTCTGCCGTCGACCACGGGGTGCGCGCGGTGCTGTGGCGGGACTCCTTCAACCCGGACGAATTCACCCAGACCCTGCTCACCGTCGCGCGGGGCGGCGGTAGTTTCCCCGCCTCCCTCCAGGGGGCACTGATGGAGCAGGTCCAGAGCATCCAGCGTGAGGTCCTGGTGCCCCGGGGGCTGGCGGCCGCCGGGATCAGCTCCCGTGAGATGGATGTGCTGCGGCTCGTCGCCGAGGGGGAGGAGCTGTCGCAGATCGCCACGAAGCTGTGCTACTCCGAGCGCACCATCAAGTACGTGCTGTACGGCTTGATGAAGCGGCTTCAGCTCCGCAACCGCGCGCACGCCGTCTCCTACGCCATCCGCTCCGGCCTCATCTGACGCCGCGCCCCCGCCGGGCCGCCGGGGCAGGCCCCGCACCGCCGGACGACGTACCTCGCCACCTCGCCGTTCGACGCACTCGTCGCGCCGCGACCCCAGGTCACCGATGCACTGGCAGGCAGAGTTCCGCTGTCCGGAAGGACAACGTCCACTCTCCGGATCACGTCACCGCGCCACCGCTCTCTAGTGTGGAAACGGCAGCCATGTTGCCATGCCGCGGCACTGCCCGGGCCCACCACCATCTTGAAGGACTGACCGATGAGCACCGTGGTCGTCAAACGCTCACCTCGTGTCTCCGGCCCTGAGGCACCGGAAGGACAGATCGAGCTTGCCGAGCCTCCCGCTCTCGGCGAACCAGTGACCGCGGACTTCACCTCGGCGCTGGTCTACCTGCCGATGCTGCTGGGCGTGGGCGCCATGGCGATGATGTTCACGATGGGTTCCAGCTCGCCCACCACGTTCATGATGTCCGGGATGATGGGCACGGCCATGCTGAGCATGGCGATCACCCAGCTCGGCCGCCGAGGCGCCGAGCGCAAGCGAAAGATGCGCTCCGAGCGCCGCGACTACCTGCGCTACCTGGCCCAGCTACGCCGCCAGGTGCGGCACGCGGCGGCCGAGCAGCGCGCCGCCGCCTACTGGAACAACCCACACCCGCAGGACCTGTGGGTGATGGCTTCCGGCCAGCGCCTGTGGGAACGCAGGGGCGGGCACGAGGACTACTCCGAGGTGCGCGTCGGGCTGGGCTCGCGCAGAGCGGGCCTGGTCCTGCTGCCGCCGGAGACCAAGCCGGTGGAGGACCTCGAACCGCTCTCGGCGATCTCGCTGCGCCGCTTCACCAAGGCGTACCAGAACGTCACCAACCTGCCGGTGACAGTGCCGCTGCGCCGGTTCACCAGCGTGGAACTGGCCGGCGACGGCGAGGCGGCGCTGGGCCTGCTGCGCGCCCTGGTGGGCCAGCTCGTCGTGGCCCACGCGCCGGACGAGATGCGCGTCGCGCTGCTTACCGACACGGAGGGCCGCACCGAGTGGGACTGGCTGAAGTGGCTGCCCCACAACGCTCACCCGTTCCTTGAGGACGAGACCGGTCCGCTACGGCTGGTTGCTGACGACCACGACGTACTGATGGACCTCCTCGGACCCGAGGTGAGCGAGCGCGGCGAGCACGAGCCCGGCTCGCCCCCACGCCCTGCCGAGCCCTTCATCGTCGTACTCGCCTACCGGGTGTACATCCCCGAGACCTCACGGCTGCTGGCCGGCATGCGCAACGTCGTACTGCTGGACGTCACAGGCGCGATGACCGGCGGTGACAACGTGCTGCGGCTGACCGTGCGCGACGGCGAGGTGCAATACCCGGCGGGGGACACCGTGGTCACAGCGAGCGTCGACTCGCTGTCCCCGACGGCCGCCGAGGAACTCGCCCGCGTCCTGGCGCCGATGCGCACCTCCAGCGGCGGCATCGAGATCGTCGAGCAGCCGCTGGAGACCGACTTCGACCTCGCCACGCTGCTCGGTATCCGCGACCCACGCGCCTTCGACGTGGCCTCCCTGTGGCGCACTCGGACCGCGCAGAGCTCGCGGCTGCGGGTGCCGATCGGCATCACCGAGGACAACGAGGTCCTGGAACTGGACATCAAGGAGTCCGCCCAGTCCGGGATGGGCCCGCACGGCCTCCTGATCGGCGCGACCGGTTCCGGTAAGAGTGAGCTGGTGCGCACCCTGGTCATCGGGCTCGCAGCGACGCACTCATCGGACGTCCTCAACTTCGTACTGGTGGACTTCAAGGGTGGTGCGACCTTCCTCAATATGGACCGGTTGCCGCACACCTCCGCGGTCATCACCAACCTGGCCGACGAACTCCACCTCGTGGACCGCATGCGGGACTCACTCCAGGGCGAGATGACGCGACGGCAGGAGCTGCTCCGCGAGAGCGGCCACTCCTCGCTGTACGACTACGAGAAGGCCCGGCTCGGCGGAGCGCCGCTGACGCCCCTGCCCTCGCTGGTGATCGTCGTCGACGAGTTCTCCGAACTACTCGCGAACAAGCCGGAGTTCGTCGACCTCTTCGTCTCCATCGGACGCCTCGGCCGGTCGCTCGGCGTGCATCTGCTGCTGGCCTCCCAGCGCCTGGACGAGGGCCGCATCCACCGCGTCGAGGGCCACCTGTCCTACCGGCTCGCGCTGCGCACCTTCTCCTCGATGGAGTCCCGCAGCGTCATCGGCGTCGGCTCCGCCTACGAGCTGCCGTCAGCGCCGGGCAACGGCTACCTGAAGGTGGACACCACCAACCTGGCCCGCTTCAAGGCCGCCTACGTCTCAGGCCCGGCCCCCGTACCGCAGAGCGCGTCCCGTCCGGCCGAGCTGACCGGCGGTTCGCAGGAGATCGTCGCCTTCGGCATGGAGCAGCGCACCCCGGTGCCGCGCGAAGAGGAGGAAGCGGGGGAGGCGAACGCCCAGTCGACAGAACCCGCCGCCGAGGACGAGCAGAGTCTGCTGGAGGTCCTGGTCGGCCGGCTGGAGGGCGCCGGCCCACCCGCACGCCAGGTGTGGCTGCCGCCGCTGGACTTCTCGCCCAGCCTCGACCAGATGCTGCCAGGTATCGTCCCCGACCCCGAGCGCGGCATGAGCGCAGCCGACTACCCGGCACTCGGCCAGCTACGCGTGCCGCTCGGCATGGTCGACCGGCCCTACGAGCAGCTCCGCGAACTGCTGGTCGCCGACCTCTCCGGCGCCGACGGCCACCTGGCCATCGCCGGTGCACCGCAGAGCGGCAAGTCCACGACGCTGCGCACCCTGATGCTCTCCCTCGCCCTCACCCACACGCCGCGCGAGGTGCAGTTCTACTGCCTCGACTTCGGTGGTGGCGGTCTCCAGTCCACCGCGGGCCTGCCACACGTCGGCTCGGTCGCCACCCGTATGGAGCGGGACCGGGTGACACGTACCGTGGAGGAGCTCACCCAGCTTCTGGAGGCGCGCGAGCAGCGCTTCACCGAGCGGGGCCTGGAGTCGATGTCGGCCTACCGGCAGCTTAGGGACGGCGGCGAGATCGACGATCCTTACGGCGACGTCTTCCTCGTCATCGACAACTGGGGAACCCTGAAGCAGGACTTCGAGGAGCTCGAACCGCGCATCACCGACCTGGCTGCCCGGGGCCTGTCCTTCGGCCTGCACGTGGTGGTCTCCGCGGTGCGCTGGTCGGAGATCCGGCCCCGCGCCCGCGACCTGTTCGGCACCAAGCTCGAACTCCGTCTCGGTGACAGCGTGGAGTCCGAGCTCGGCTCCAAGCTCGCAGCGAGCGTGCCTCAGCAGCCCGGCCGTGGCCTGACCAAGTCCAAGCTGCACTTCCTGTCAGCGCTGCCCCGGCTGGACAGTTCCTCCGATACCGGAGACCTCACCGCGGCGACCAGGTCGGCCGTCGCGGAGATCGACACGTTCTGGACCGGACGGCAGGCCCCCGGCGTGCGGATGCTGCCCGCCAAGCTGCCGCTGGACAAGCTCCCCGCGCCGGAGGGCGATCTGCGGGTCGCCCTGGGCTGGGACGAGCAGCGCCTCGCCCCGGTGTGGCACGACTTCGGCGTCGCCCCGCACCTGATGGTCTTCGGCGACGCCGAGACAGGCAAGACCAATGTCCTGCGCCTGACGATCGATGCCATCATCCGCCGCTACCAGCCGGACGAGGCCCGCATCCTGCTCGCCGACACCCGACGCGACCTGCTCAGCATGGTCCCTGAGGAGTACCGGGTGGGCTTCGCTGTGGACGGTGAGAGCCTCACCCAACTCGCCGGCAACGCGGCGGTGTCGGTCGGCAAGCGTGTTCCCGGCCCCGACATCGCCCCCGAGCGCCTGCCCCGGCGTGACTGGTGGACCGGTCCGCGGCTCTTCATGCTCATCGACGACTACGACCTCTACGGCGGTGCGCCCGGCAGCGGTTCGCCGCTCAACCCGCTCGCCCCGATGCTCGCCCACTCCGTGAACATCGGCCTGCACCTGGTGATTTCCCGATCCACCTCGGGAGCGAGCCGCGCCATGATGGACCCGGTGCTGCGCCGGATCTGGGAACTGGGCAACCCGGCGCTGCTGCACTCCTATCCCAAGGAGGAAGGTAAGTTCATCGGTGAGGCCAGGCCGCGGACTCTGCCGGCCGGCCGTGCGCAGCTCGTCACCCGCCGCGGCGTGCGTCTGATGCAGGTCGGCTACGCGGGTCCCTGACGCCAGGCCCGCCCCCGACCAGGCCGCCGCGAACCACCGCCTCCAGGAGCACCATGACCACCGCCATACCAGCCCCCCGCACCTCGGGAGCGGTCAGTACCGGGGTGTGCCGGCTGACCATAGCCGGGCCGGCCGGCCGCGCAGACCTGGCCATCCCCGTCACCACCCCCGTCTCCGCACTGCTGCCAGTGCTGCTGCGGAACGTCACCACCGACCCCGCCAGGCCTGCCCTGACCTGGACCCTGCAACGCCTGGGCGAGGCGCCGCTGGATCTGGACGCCACGCCGGAGAGCGCTGGACTCGTCCACGGCGACGTGGTCTACCTGCGGCCCGCCGACGACCCGATGTTCGAGCTGGAGTACGACGACGTATCCGACGGTGTGGGGCAGGCCGTGGGCGCGCACACCAACCGGTGGCGCCCCGAGCTGACCCGCAGGCTCTTCCTCGGCCTCGCCTGCCTGGTGCTTGTCACGCTGGCCACGGCCATCCCGGTGCTCGGGCACGGGACGCTGATCCCTGTGCTGTACGGGCTGTCCACCCTGGTGCTCGGCGTGAGCTGCGCGTTGGACCAGCAGTGGTCGGGCGACCGCGGCATCGCGCTGGTGACCGGCCTCGGCGCGTGCGTCAACGCGGCGCTGACCGGTCTGACCGTCTTCGACTCGACCGCCGCGCTCACTTCACCGAAGCCCGGTGACATCATGCTCGGCGGCGCGAGCGCAGCCCTGGTGGCCGCCGTCGTACTGCTGCCCATCGCCCGGATTCCGGTCGCGGTCACCGGCACCGTTCTCTCCACGGCCGTACTCGTCGCCATCACGGCGGGGGTCGGCGTCCTCTTCGACTGGGACGCGCCGCGCAGCGCCGGCACGGTCGCGGTCGTCGTGTTCTTCTTCGGCCACCTCGCGCCCCGGGCGTCGCTGCGGCTGGCCCGGCTGCGGGTGCCGCAACTGCCGCACAACGCCGCTGAGCTCCAGGAGGACACCGACCCCATCTCCGAGGCCCAGGTCAAGCGCAGGGCGGCCATCGCCGACGCGTTGCTGACGGTGGTCACCGCCGCCAACGCCGTGCTGTGCGCCGGTGCCTTCGTGCTGGTGGTGCGCGCCGACGGGTGGATCGGCTGGGTCTTCCCGCTGGTGTTCGCCACCGCGATGCTGCTGCGCTCCAAGCACCTGATCACGACCTGGCAGCGGATTCCGGCCGTGCTGTGCGGTGTGATCGGACTGCTCGCGGGGCTGCTCGGCTGGGCCGCTTCGCTCACCTCCACCGGCGGGCGCTGCGCGCTGCTGATCGGACTGCTGATCGGCGTGCTGCTGGTGCTGGTCGGCGCGTGGCGGCTGCCCACCGCGCGCCTGCTGCCGGTGTGGGGGCGTACGGCGGACATCCTGGAGATGCTGACGGCGCTCGCCCTGGTGCCGCTGCTGCTGCAACTCCTCCACGTCTACGCGCACGTGCGTGCAGCGACCAGCTGAGGAGCCTCCGTGCAAACCCGTCGCGACCATCTGCACGCCTACCAGTTCGCCACCGGACGACTCGCCTCCGCGCTGGTCTCCGGTGACGCCGGCAACGGCGAGGCGCCCATGCGCAGTGCGGGGCTCGGCGCCATGTTCGGTGTCATCCTCGCCGTGCTGCTGGTGCTCGGCTCCGCCGTCTTCGGCCTCCTCATGCCGGCCGAGGACACCTCCTGGGAGCACGACGGTGCCCTGGTCGTCCAGAAGGAGACCGGCACCCGCTACCTCTACGTCAAGGGCCAGCTCCACCCCACCCTGAACTACTCCTCCGCGCTCCTGGCCGCCGGCAGTGGTGCCAAGGTCACCGAGGTGTCCCGCACGTCGCTGTCCAAGGTGCGGCGCGGCTCGACCATCGGCATCGCCGGCGCCCCCGACGACATCGCGGAGCCGGGCTCCCTGCTGACCGGGGCCTGGGCCGACTGCCTGCGGCCCGGTACGCGGCCCGTCGAACGGGTGGACTTCTCGCCGAATTCCGCACGGGCCGTATCCGACGACACCCGGGTGCTCGTCTCGGGCCCGAACGACAGCCGCTACGTGATCTGGAACGACACCAAGTACCTCATCAAGGACCGCACCTCACTGCTGGCCCTCGGCCTCGACGCCGAGCGGCCGATCCCCTCCACCCAGGCGTGGTTGGACGCGCTGCCCAGCGGCGCCTCGGCCGGACCCGCCACGATCCCCGGCGCCGGCGAAGGCGGTCGCACGGTGGCCGGCACCCAACAGCCCGTGGGCAGCCTCTTCCGTACCGTCGTCGGCAGCACCAACCACTACTACGTGCTCCGCGCCGACGGGCTGGCCCCGGTCAACCAGACCGAGTCCGCGCTCCTCGCCGCCAAGCCGGGCGGCCGGGAGCCCGTGCAGGTGAGCCCCACGGACATCGCCGCCGTCCCGTCCTCCGCCGACACCACGCTGCTGCACCGCATCCCCGACCTGATCGCCGCCAAGGACACCACCTCCGACAAGAGCGGGGCGCTGTGCCTGAAGCGGTCCACGTCCGACCACAAGGCACACCCCACCGTGGTGCGGGAGAGCGGCCGGGTCATGACCGCCAGGACGGCGGCCGTGATCCCCACGGAGCACGCGGTGCTCGCCGCTCCGCCCAAGCAGCGCGGCGCCACCGGTGACCCTGACAAGTACCTGATCACCGACCAGGGCGTGAAGTACCAGCTGCCCGGAGACGCCGCCCAGGCCCTCGGGTTCGGCAGCGTCACCCCCAGGACACTGCCCACGACGACGCTCGACCAGATAGCCAACGGCCCACGACTCAGCCGTTCGCGAGCCGTCGCCGTGGCGGGAGTGGACTGAGGATGGCACCCGCCTTCGACGAGGAGAACTCCGCGGCCCGCCGCGATCCCGGCCACCGGCTCTCCGCCCGGCTGGCCAAGGCCGCGCTGCGTGCCGTCGGCCCGACGCTGGAGGCCAGGAGCGTCGGCAACGCGCTCCTGATCCACCCGCGCGGTTTCGTCGACAACCGCGCGCTGGCCTTCTCCGAGCGCCTGGCCGCCGACCCACAGCACACCCTCGTCGTCCTCGACCTGCCCGCACGTCCGGACAACGA
Organism: Streptomyces sp. NBC_01471; assembly: GCF_041438865.1. Lineage (NCBI taxonomy): Bacteria > Bacillati > Actinomycetota > Actinomycetes > Kitasatosporales > Streptomycetaceae > Streptomyces > Streptomyces sp. NBC_01471. Next base: position 2,239,405 of record NZ_CP109450.1, on the reverse strand, counting down.
CGTGTGGGAGACCGTGGCCCGCACCCTGGACCGCAAGGGCAACAGCTTCCGTCTCATCCCAGGGCGGGGCACCCGCGAGGACGTCCAACGTGCCGCGCGGTGGCTCGCCGACCGTCTGGACCGCGTCGTCCTGGCTCCCGACGGGCCGCTGGTCCCAGCGGCCGGCGGCGCGCTGTTCGTGCCCGCCCATCACGGTCTCGGCTGGCTGCGTTACCGGCCCAACATGGCCTCCGCCCCCGATTCGCGCCGGTTTCCCAAGCCCCAGTGGGAGTACTCGGTCCCCTACCAGCCGTATCAGATCGGCACCGGCGGGACGGCCGAACCGCTCCCCGGCGGTGTGTGGATACGGGGCTCCTGGGAGGACTCCGCCACCCCCGGCCACCGCCAGGGCCTGATCGACCTGCTCGCCGGCGACCCCGATCTGCTCGCTGTCGCGCTCGGCAGCCCGGGAGCCTCCTCCGCGCTGCCGCTGGAGGCGGTCTCCGCGTTCTGGGCGACGCTGCCGAGCAGCGCGCGCCACCTCGTGCGGTTCGTCTCCTACGGCCCGGTTGCCGTCCCCGAGGGCGCCCAGCTGGGGCAGGCGCTCGCCGACCTGCTCGGGCAGCGTGTCGCCGTCTACGCGGGCCTGCCATCGGCCGGCGTGACGGCCGGGGCCCGCGAAATCCGTACGCTCCAGGCCGACGGGAGCCTGGGGTGGCGCCCGTACGCCGACGAGTTCGGCTACACACCGCGCGGACCGAACGGCGAACCGGCGCCGCCACCCGTGCCGTTGAACACGCGGGTCCCGGCAGGCGCCACCCCCACAGGCCGGCCCGGCATCTATCAGCACACGCCCGAGGTATTCCTGGAGATCGTGCAGAGCGGCCTGTGGGTGCGGTCGAGGAACGAGCCGAGAGACGGCCACCTGATCCGCTCCGCTCCCGCCGACCCCGCTCACCCGGCCCTCCTCTACGACCAGTCCGACCCGGCCCTCGCCGACCACTTGCGGTCCGCCGCCAACGAGCTGCTGCCCGTGCTGGAGCCGGGTTTCCGCGACAGTGGCCGGGTGCTGCCCTCCAGCGAGGCGGGCAAGGCGCTGCTGACCGGCTCCTGGCCGCCGGCGATCCAGCTGCCGCGAGGGAAGACGGGGCGTGCGTCCACCGCCGTCGCCGGACGGTCGGAGAGCTGGATGCTGGACGGCGGGACGGGCGCGCAGGCGCCACAGCCCGTCCCGCGGCAGCCCGCCGAATGGACGGACCACGCGCCGGCGACCGAGCCCGGCGCGGCAGGTCAGCCGGCCGCTTCCGGCCAGGCCGCCGCCGAACAGAGCCCCGCCGCACCGCCGTTGCCCGGGCGCTTGGACGCAGGCCCCGCCCAGGCCGGACTGCCCCCGGCTCCGGCGCCGTTCACTCGCCCGGTGGCGGCCCCGGAGCGGTCCGGGCCGTCCGCCGCGCCCACGGAGGAGACGACGGCCACGGGAACGGGCCCGGCGGCACCCGGCACGCCTGTGTCTCCAGTGCCCTCGACACCCCCAACGCCCACGGCGGGGCCCGCCGAGCCGGTGGTTCCGTCTGCCCCGGCGGCCACCCCGGAGTGGACGGAGGACGAGGAGCCCGGCCCCACACCCCCCGGCCCGCCGTCCCCCGTGCGTCCCGCGGAGCCTGAGCCCGTCGTGCCCGAGCCCCCCGTAGCCGCGCCCGAGCCCGTCGTGCCCGAGGCCCCGCCCACGCCGCCGGACCCGGCCGCTCCCAGGCCGAGGATGCCGAGCATCCGCCTGGAGTCCTCGCCCTCGCAGCCGCCCCCCGCGCCGTCGCCGCCGACCCCGGATCGCGACGACTTGCTGCCCCCGGTTCCGCAGCCCCCGGCCCCGCAGCCGACGGCGCCCCCGACGTCCGAACCGCCGCCCGCCGCCGGACCGACAACACCGCCCGTCCAGGACCCCGGACCGGTGCGGGATGTCGTCGCGCCGGTGCCAGTCGCCGGCGCGGCGCGGGGCACCGTCCGAGTCCAGCCCGTGCCCCCGGCCGCCGCGAACGTACTGCCGTCGCCGAAGGGCGTCGAGAAGGAACGCGACTGGGTGCGTCGCAGCCTCGGCGGCCGGTACGACAACGCGGCGGCTGTGGTCGCCCGCGTGCTCTCGCAGTCGCCAGGACTGGCGGGCGGTCCGCACGGCTCCTCCGGCGACGTCCTCACCGACCTCGCGGCCATGCGGCTGTATCTCTCCGGTTCCACGCCGGACATCGACGCGGCCATCCGGTCCGCCAGTTCCGGGCCGCACGTGCCCCTCGCGCGCTGCGCCACGGCCGGTATGCGCCGGCTGCCGTCCTACCGGGGCGGCGCGATCCTGCGGGCCACGCTCAGCGACGCAGAACGCGCCTGGTACGAGGAGGGGAAGCCGGTCACCGAGTACTCGTTCCTGTCCGCCCTGTCCTCCATCCGCAGGGGCCTTAGCGGCAACACCGATGTCCTGTTCTGGTCACTGACGGCCCGAAGGACCGGGCTGCTGGCGCAGGAGGTCCCCGACCGCCTGGTGTTCACGCCGGGCACCCGGTTCAAGGTGCTGCGCGTGGTGGACGGTGACCGTCCCGCCGTACTGCTGCGGGAGCTGGGCGCGCCCGAGGTTGACGAGGCCGGTAACCTTCGCGAGGAGCGCGTTCCGCTCGACGAGATAGCCCTGAACGGCCTCGATCAACTCCACACCCTGTGGAAGCAGGCCGAGTCGGACCCCGAGGTCCCGGTGGGCGATCCGCTTTCCGACGAGTACGCGGACGCCTTCCGTTCCGCTCCCGGGCTGTTGCAGTCCTGGCCGGGCAGAACAGTCGGGCCGCGGCTGCCCGCCGCCTCGAACACAGCGCCGCGGAGAGGGCAGAACCAGTGAACCGTCAGATCCTGAGAGTCTCAGCCACCCAGAGTGGTGCCTATCGCACGGTCTCCCAGGCGCTGGCGGCGGCGGCCGAGGGCGCCCTCATCGCCATCGCGCCCGGCACCTACACCGAGGCGCTCACACTCAACCGGGCGGTGACGCTCTCAGCCGAGGGCGATCCGGGCACCGTGCGGCTGGAGGCACCGGTCGGCAGCACGGTCGTGGTGGACGCCGAGGCGGTGCAGCTCACCGGAGTCACCCTCGGCGGCTCCGACGCCAACGCGGCCGTGCTGGACGTGCGCCGAGGCCAGGCGGCGCTCGACGGCTGCACGGTGATCGGCGACGGGGCGTGGGCCGCGCTGCTGTGCTGGCAGGACGGGCACCTCGCGGCGCGGGACTGCCGGGTGACCAATCCCGGCGGCGCCGGCATCGTGGTGACCGCCGACAGCGACAACACCGTGGAACGCGTCACCGTCACCGACCTCGGCTCCTCCGCCGTCGTCGTCGCCGACAAGGGGCGCCTGACGGTCCGCGACTGCACACTGGAGCGCGTCGGCGGCAACGGCATCTGCGTGAACGGGCAGGGCGGTATCACCGTCGAGACCACCTCGGTCACCGGCAGCCAGAAGCCGGCCCTTGTGGTGGAGCAGGAGGCCAGGGCCGAACTCATGCGGGTCACCGTCACCGAGTCCGCCAACCTCGACGCCTACCTGACCAGCACCGGCCTCACCACCCTCACCGACTGCACCCTGAGCGGCTCGGGCGAACAGTCCGTGCACGTCAGCGGGGGAGCCGCCCCGCTGCTGCGGGCTTGTCACCTCACCTCGGCGAAGGTCAGCGGCCTTCAGGTCACCGGGGGTTCCGCGCCCCGTCTTGAGGACTGCCGGATCAGTGGCACACCGATGGCCGTCCTCGTCGAGGAGGGCGGCAAGGCGGAGTTCCACCGGCTGCGGGTGCAGGGCGCCAAGCGGACCACGCTCCAGCTTCACGGCGAGTCCCGCGCGGAGTTCCGGGACCTGTCTGTCGCGGAGGACTGTGCCGGGCTGCGGGTGTCGGGTTCCTCCCGCGTCGAGCTGCGCCACGCCGACCTCGTCATCGACCACGGCGTCGGCGTCGAGCTGTCCGAGAGCGCCACCGCCGTGTTCGAGGACGTCCGGTTGCGCGCGGCGGGCGAGTGGGGCTTCTCGGTGTCCGGCGGGGCACGCGCCGAGGTGGACTCCTCCACCGTCGACGGCGCCGGCGTGCTGGTGGGGACGGACGGCGAGGCCGTGCTGCGCGGCAGCGAACTGGCCGGCTCCTCCGGCGACGGCGCGCGGGTCCTTGGCGGCGGCGCGCTCACCGCGACCGGCTGCCGGGTGCACGACGCGGGGGGCCACGGCATCAACGTCCAGGCGTCCGGCCGGGCCGACATCAGTGACTGCATCATCACCGGCAACGTGGGCGACGGCGTCCGCAGCAACTCCGAGGAACCCGTAACCGTCCAGCGCTGCGAGGTCACCGACAACGGTGGCACCGGCTTCAACCGCCTGCGCGGCGACGAGGACGAGCAGCGGCCCAAGCAGGCGGCGGGCGAACCGGCCTGGGCCGGGGCGGGCGCCGGCGTGCGGGACAAGAGGGAAGGCCCCAGGTCGGGCGGGAAGGATCGCGCCGCGGCCGGCAGCGACAACGGGCCGCTGGCCGACCTTGAGGCACTGGTCGGCCTTGACAGCGTCAAGCGCGAGGTCACCGGCCTGATCAACGTCAACAAGATGGCCCAGCGGCGCCTGGAAATGGGCCTTCCCATGCCACCCATGAGCCGCCACCTGGTCTTCGCCGGCCCGCCCGGCACCGGCAAGACCACCGTCGCCCGCCTCTACGGCGCGGTCCTCGCCGAACTCGGCATCCTCAAGCAGGGCCACATCGTCGAGGTCTCCCGGTCGGGGCTGGTGGCACAGATCATCGGGGGTACGGCGATCAAGACCGCCGAGGTCTTCGAGAAGGCGCTCGGCGGTGTCCTCTTCATCGACGAGGCGTACACCCTCACCAACCAGTCGGGCGGCAGCGGCCCGGACTTCGGCCAGGAAGCCGTCGAGACACTGATGAAGCTCATGGAGGACCACCGCGACGAGCTCGTGGTGATCGTGGCCGGGTACTCCGAGCAGATGGAGCAGTTCCTGGAGTCCAACCCCGGTATGGCCTCCCGCTTCGCCCGCACCGTGGAGTTCCCCAACTACGAGGTCGACGAGCTCGTCACCATCGTGCAGGGCCTGTGCGCCAAGCACTACTACGAGCTTGAGGATTCCGGACTTGAGGCCCTGAACAGGTACTTCGTGGAGATCCCGAAGGGCCCCACGTTCGGTAACGGCCGTGTCGCCCGGTCGATCTTCGAGACCATGATCAGCAACCAGGCGTCCCGGCTTGCCACCTCCTCCAGCGACAACGAGACGCTGAACCGACTGGTGGCCGAGGACGTCGGCCGGTTGCCGGAGCTTGAGGACGAGGGGAGGGGGCTCCCTCAGCCGGAGGTGCTCCAGGACGGTCTTCATGTCCAGGCGCCGGTTTCCGATCCGGAACCAGAGCAGGCCCCGGTGGCCGCCCCCAAGGCTCCGGCCGACCCGCCGCCCGCCATGCGGCGCCTGGCCGCGCTGTGCGGGCTGCGCGAAGTGCGCGCTGTCCTGCTCAGACGCACCAATGAGCTGGTCTCCTCGGTGCAGCGGGGTGAGACGCCCGCCCCTGCGGCGAACGTCGTACTCGCCGGGGAGCAGGGCAGCGGCCGCAGGGCGGTGGCCACGCTGTACGCGAAGTGCCTCGCCGAGACGCGGGTGTTGCGCAACGGCGCCGTGCACCGGGTGGCGTTGTCGCAGGTGCACGGCGGGCGCCCGGAGGAGGCCAGGGCCTTCACTGCCTGGCTGTTCGGCGAGGCGGACGGCGGTGTGCTGGACCTCGAACTCGACGCGGCCTTCGCCGCGCGGTCAGAGGCGGAGCGCGGTGTGGTGTGGGAGGCCCTGGTGGGGTCTGCGGTCCGCAACCCGCAGACCGTGCTGGTACTGCGCGGCAGTCACGCCAGGCTCGGCGAGGCGTTGCGCGGGCGGCCGGATGTGGCACGGTGTTTCTCCGAGTACCTGCGCTTCCCCGACTACACGGCGGATGAACTGGCCGGTCTGATGTGCCGGCGGCTCGCCGCCCGCGGCCACGCGGTCGACGAGGCGACGCACACCGCGCTGAGCGGGCGTATCGCAGGCCAGATGCCCAGCGACGGGGCGCGCGGCGCCCACCGGCTCGCGGATCGCGTCGCGGAAAGGACGCGGACCACGACACGTTCGGTTCCTGAACCGGCCGCGGCTTCGCACAACTAGACAACAGTGCCTGTATCGGAAGGCAACAACCGTCGCCCGCTGTTCCTCGCGGGCGGGGGCCGGGGACAGAATCGACAACGTCACGGTGCCACGGCTGACGGCACGACGGGATCATCCGAGCGAAGGGACAGCCCATGGCTGGCAACGGGCAGCAGAATGTTGATATCGCGGGAATGCGGGCGGCGCAGCCGCACTTCGAGAACGCTGTGAGCGAGACCACGCAGGCCTACAACAACATGCATGACCAGTCCATCACTCTGGAGAGTGGCTGGAAGGGTGACGCGGCGGTTTCGTTCTCCAATGCCCTGAACCAGTGGCTGGAGAACTGCAACATCGTCAGGCAGCAGCTTCAGAACGTCACTGACAAGCTCGCCGCCAACACGGGCAGCTACCAGAACGTGCACAGCAGCACCCACGACGAGGCCACCTCGCTGAACAGCGCGATCGGCGCCGGGCTGCCCGGCTTCTGAGCCACGTACGCGCGGGCACCTCGCTCCGCACACTTCCGTCGATGGTCCGGGCGATGGGCGCCGGGAACCTGCCAAGAGAGGGCGACATGACGACTTACCAGGTAAGCCTCCAGCAGATGGAGTTCGTTGGTGGCGAGATGGCCGCCATCTCCAAGCAGATTCAGCAGACGCTGACCGAGCTGGACGACGGCGCGAAGCAGAACCTCTCCCAGTGGTCCAGTGACGCCCGCGCGGCGTACGACATCGCGAAGGCCAAGTGGGACGCGGCCGCCGCGGCCATGCAGCAGCAGTCGGTGCGTGCCACTCAGTCGCTCGGCAACATCGGCGAGTCCTACACCAGTGGTGAGAAGTACGGCGTCAACCTCTGGGAATAGGCAGCGATGACCGTGAGTAACTCGGCTTACATGATGGGGAGGTGACGCGCGGTGGTCAGTGCCGGTGACACGAACTACGGTATGAACAACGACTCGTCGTCAAGCTCGTCCGATTCGTCCGACTCGTCCTCCGACGGCGACCCGGAGCACTACTCCGGCGGCGAATACACGAACTCCAGCACGGGCACGATTGACACCGGCCAGAAGATGCCGGACATGCCGACGCCCCCGAAGGGCTCCTCAGAGTCGGGCGGCGACGTCTCCGTCGACACCACGGCGCTCAAGAAGTTCGCCGACAACCTGGATACCATTGCGGCGGCGGTCTCAGGGGCCCGGAAGCGTGTGGACGGCCTGCTGCCGATCGCGCCCGGTACCTTCACCGAAGCGGTCGCGCTGAAGGCGAAGATCAGCGGCGGTACCGGCGGTGGGGGGCTGCAGGAAGGCCTGACCGTGTCGATGCACGACCTGAACCAGGCCCTGAGCGACACCGCCGACAAGATCCGGACGATGGCCAACAAGTACGCGACGCTGGAAGAGGTCAACGACAAGGCGGGCACCGAGCTGAGTCAGCTCATGCAGTCGGCGCGGTCCGAACTCCAGAGCTTCCAGCAGCACAGTGCGGCGGTGGGTCAGAGTACCGGGACCGACTCGTCGCCGGCGCCGTCCGGCACCACCGCGTAGGCGACGCGACGTCCGTCATGACGGTCGGCCCGCTTCGGGCACCACCGCCGGAGCGGACGAAAACGCCAAGGCCGCGATGGTCCGGTAACGCCCCGGGCCACGCGGCTTTGGGGTTGGTCGTGGTACCTCACCGGGAACCGGAAGAACGAACGCCCCGAGACGCAACGGGGGCTTGGTAGGAAGAGGAAGGCGCACCGTCCACGGTGGACGGTGCGCCTTGTGGGCATGGGGCGAAGGGTCTACCAGCAATGACCGAGAGCAGCACCTCGTACAACACCGGTGGCGACGGCGGGTACACCTACGAGGCCGTCCCTGGGGGCTACGGGACCGCGGACGGATACCCCCCGCCCGGCACCGAGACCGTTCCGGATAGCTACACCAACGGCTACGACACCGGCTCGTACGGTCTGGACTCCAGCGCCTATGGCGCCACTCCCGGCTCGGACACCTATGGGGTGGATGGCGGTTACGGGTCGACGGTCCCGACCGGTTATGACACGGGTTACGGGTCGACGGTCCCGACCGGTTATGACACGGGTTACGGGACGACGAATCCGACTGGTTATGACACGGGTTACGGGTCGGGTGGTTACGGGACGACGAATCCGACCGGTTATGACACGGGTTACGGGTCGACGGTCCCGACCACTACAACCACCCCGGCCACGACGACCACAACCACTGATCCTGGCTCCGAGACGGACTCCGGATCGACCACTGGCTCGGACTCCGAGACGGACTCCGGATCGACCACTGGGTCGGATTCCGAGACGGACTCCGACTCGACCTCCGGCGCGGACTCGACCACTGGGTCGGACTCCGACTCCAACTTTGACAGCACGGGTGACTACACAGATTGGACCTGGAAACAGGTCATGGCGCACGTCACCGGGTACAACCCCGACGACACCAGCGTGAACGGCAGCCTGACCTCCAGCCCCCAGTCGATGCAGGACGCCGCCGACGTACTTTGGTACACGGGGCAGGTACTGAAGGAGGCCGGAGAGAACCTCGACGCCCAGGTTGAGTCCCTGGCCGGTGAGAACGGTTCGTGGCAGGGGGCTGCGGCCCAGAGCTTCTACAGCCTGATGAAGAACCTGTCCCAGCAGGTCTCGAACCTGACCGGCGTGTTGACCGGCGGCATCACCGGTGACAACAACGTCCCCCAGCAGCTGGCGGACAACGCCCAGCACCTGCGGGACGCGATCAACAAGCTGATAGACATCGACAACTGGTACGGCAAGCAGGCCGTCGCCTACTACAACGATCATCTTGACGAGTTCGACGAAGACATCATCATGGACAACGGCCAGATCGCGGTAAGCCAGGTCAAGGCCATTCCGCCGATGATGGACAGCGACATGCGCGCGGTGCTCGTCACCCTCGCGGGGCACTACAGAGTCACGATCGACCAGGTCCCCAAGGCCACCTTCTCCAATCCGATGACCGGCAGCGGTAACGGCCTTTCCGGGCAGCCGACTACGGGGCAAACCGGTCTGGGCACACCGCTTCAGCCGGTGGAGACGTCGGCCATATCGCCGTACGGCGCGTTGACTCCTGGGGTCACTGGTGGGGCGACGTCGGGGCTCACGTCCTATGCGTCGAATGGCTATCCCCTCGGTTCGACGGTGCCGGTCGACCCTGCGACGGGCCGGCAGTCGCAGATGAGGACGTTGACGCGGGAGGCGCCGGCGGAGGCGACGGGCCGGGAGTCGCAGATGAGGACGTTGACGCGGGAGGCGCCGGCGGAGGAGTCGTTGCCGGAGGGGGTGGAGTCCGCCCAGTACATGCCTGTGGAGCAGGGGACGCCGTCGGTACCTGCGACTCCTACGGAGACTCCGCGGTATCAGATGCGGTCGGAGCAGGTGCCGCAGGTGCCGGCTGTGGGGGATGCCGTGCAGGGGCAGGGGCAGGCGCTGACGAGTTCTGGTGAGGCTTTGCCCGCGGGGGAGACTCCGCAGTATCAGATGCGGTCGGAGCAGGTGCCGCAGGTGCCGGCTGTGGGGGATGCCGTGCAGGGGCAGGGGCAGGCGCTGACGAGTTCTGGTGAGGCTTTGCCCGCGGGGGAGACTCCGCAGTATCAGATGCGGTCGGAGCAGGTGCCGCAGGTGCCGGCTGTGGGGGATGCCGTGCAGGGGCAGGGGCAGGCGCTGACGAGTTCTGGTGAGGCTTTGCCCGCGGGGGAGACTCCGCAGTATCAGATGCGGTCGGAGCAGGTGCCGCAGGTGCCGGCTGTGGGGGATGCCGTGCAGGGGCAGGGGCAGGCGCTGACGAGTTCTGGTGAGGCTTTGCCCGCGGGGGAGACTCCGCAGTATCAGATGCGGTCGGAGCAGGTGCCGCAGGTGCCGGCTGTGGGGGATGCCGTGCAGGGGCAGGGGCAGGCGCTGACGAGTTCTGGTGAGGCTTTGCCCGCGGGGGAGACCCCGCGGTATCAGATGCGGTCGGAGCAGGTGCCGCAGGTGGCGAAGGTGCCGGCGCAGAGCGACGAGCCGGCTTCCGGGCTGCCCGGATTCTGACCCACCGCGGGTGCGGGGTCCCGTTCCGTGTCTTCCCGGCAGAGGCCCGATGAGAGAACCGGGCATCTACGCCGGGGAGGGTCGATATGACAGTTCGGTGGACATGTCGTGAACAGAAGATGATCAGTGTTCAGAACACCCGCCGATGATGGTTGTAAGGGGAACGAGTTTGTCTCAAGGCCGTGACAGTTGCTGGTCACGACGTCATCAGCGCCTAGTCTGGGTGGTCCGGTTCTCCGGGGGAGAATAAGACTGCGGAGGCTGCCTGTTCACCAGGCAGCACCGACTGGGGCCGGGCGCCGCGCAGCCGTGCGCGGACCACGCCCGGCGACACGGAACCGCGTCATCGGCGTTCGGGGGAGGGGAGCAGAGTGGAGGCGGCATGTCCGACGACTGGGATAAGCAGGGGGCCTACTCCGAGTGGGGTTGGAAAGCGGTCGTAAAGGCCGTCACCGGCCAGGACCCGGATCACCCCGAGAACAATGTGAACGCCAAGTCCCTGGTCGACCCACAGACCGTCCAGGACGCGGCCGACACCTTCTGGTACGCGGAGCAGGTGATCCAGCAGAGCGCCCAGGCCATCAAGGAGCAGTCGGACGCGCTGGCCGGCGAGAACGGACCGTGGAAGGGCGCTGCGGCGACGGCGCTCCACGGAGTGATGAGCACTCTGTCGCAGCAGGTGCAGAAACTGAGTGAGACGCTCTCGGGCGGCATCACCGGGGACTACGACATCCCGCAGCAGCTGGCGAACAACGCGGCACATCTGCGTGAGGCCGGCAACAAGATCATGGACATCGACTACTACTACGCCCAGCAGGCGTTGGCGCAGGACCCGAGCCTGATGATGGACAACGGCTCGGTGCACATCGCCGCCAAACCCAAGCTCGTCGCCATGATGTCGTCGGACATGGCGCAGGTCATGACGGTCCTGGGCTCGCACTACAAGATCACCGAGGACAACGTCGCCCAGCCGAAATCGCCCACCAGCCCGGGGGCGGGCGGGCCGGGCGGCAACACGTACGCCAACAACCGCTCGGGCATACCCAACCCGTACAACCCCTACGGTGGGTACTCGCCGAACCTGCCCGGCTACGGGAAGGGGGGGCCGTCGTACAACTCTTACAACCCCACGCCCTACCAACCCACCAACTATTCCGGCACGGGCGACCACACGCCGGACCCGTACAGCAGCGGCAAGCCGGAGGCGATGCCGGATCTGGGCACCGGCGGTGGCTCGGGCGCCGGCAGCGTCCCTGACTACACCGGGTCCCCGAACCTCAGCACCAACGCACCGAATGTCGGCAGTCCCACCGCTTACCCGGACACCGGCCTGGGCGGCATCGACTCCCCCAACGGGTCCGCGAACCCCGCCTCCTACGGGGCCACCTCGCTCGGGGGCGGCGACGGGCAGACCAGTCCCTACACGGCCAAGAGCCTGCTCTCCCCCAACAGTGGCGGCCTCAGCCCCGCCTCCTACCCGGACACCGGCCTGAACAGTCCGGGCAGCACCATGCCCCACTCCGGTGTCGCCGACCCGGCCATGGACGCGGCCCTGAACCCGCCCACGATGATGCCGAATCTGAGCTCCCGACCGGACCTCGGCTTGGGTGGCGCGTCCACGAGGAACTCCGCCCCGAGTTCCAAGACGAACTACACGCCGAAGCCGTACGCGGGCGACCTCGGTCTGAACGACAGCGGGAACCTCGGTGGCGGCACGGGGACGGGCCTCAGCCCGAAGCCGTACGCGGGCGACCTCGGTCTGAACGACAGCGGGAACCTCGGTGGCGGCACGGGGACGGACCTCGGCACCGGCAGCGCCACCCCGCACTCATCGGGGAGCCTGCCCAACCTGAGCACCTCAGGGATCGACGCACCTGGCTCAAGCGGGCTCTCCAGCTACCCGGACACCGGCCTGTCCTCCGGCTCCCCCGACGGGGTTGGCTCCTCTTCCTCTCCGGGCAGCGGCCTGAGTTCCGCCTACCCCGGTGGGGCCTCGATGTCGCCGGAGGCCGGCGGGGCGAACAGCGCGGCCCGAGCAGGCGGTTCCGGTATGCCGATGATGCCGATGGGTGGCATGGGCGGTGCGGGCGCCGGCGGAGGCGGGTCGGAGGGTGCGCCCTCCGATGCCTCCGGTCTCCTGCACGGCGACGCGGCACCGTGGCGCGGTTCGACGGAGCTGGACGACAACGGGCAGTTGGGCGGCGGCGCCGCGCCCGGCGGCGAGGGACTGGACTTCTCGCCGCGCGGGCTGTCCTCCGCCGGCCTGCCCTCCGGCGGTCTGTCCTCCGGGGGTCTGCCGTCCGACGGCCTGTCGTTGGACAGCAATGGAAGTCCCTCTGGCTCCTCCGGCGACGGACTGTCCTCCAGTGCCCCGGGCGGGTCGGAAACGGCGCAGCAGGCCGGCGGTGCCGGTATGCCGATGATGCCGATGGGTGGCATGGGCGGTGCGGGCGCCGGCGGAGGCGGGTCGGAGGGTGCGCCGTCCGATGCCTCCGGTCTGCTGGAGGGCGACTCGGCGCCCTGGCGCAGCACGGGGCTGGACTCCGCTCCGGAGGCGACGGGCGGGGCCGTCTCGGGTGGCGAAGGGCTGAACTTCGCACAGCCCGGACCGTCCGCCGACGGGGCACCCACGGGCACCGCCGGTGAGGCGGCGCAGACGAGCACCTCCGGTGGGACGGCGCAGTCGGGGAGCGGTATGCCGATGATGCCGATGGTGGGTATGGGCGCCGGTGCCGCGGGCAGCGGCACGAGCGGTGAGCCCTCGGAGGCCTCCGGGCTGCTGCACGGTTCCACCGAGGGCTGGTCGGACCCCGCCGCGCAGAGCGAAGCCCCCGTGGGCTCGCCGTCCGGCGTGCCGCAGGGGGGTGGCGGCCTCAGCCTGGGCGGTACCGACCTCTTCGGGCAGCAGGCCACCGGCGCGGCCGACGCCGGCGTGCTGGGCGGCGAGCCGTTCCTGGCGTCGGCGTGGGGCGCCGCCGCGGTCGGAGGCATCGCTGCGGCGGGAGGCGTCGCGGCAGCCGCCGGCTCCTGGGGCGCTGCGCGGCAGTCGGCCCCGCCGGCGGCGCAGACCGGCGTCACGAACGGCACCCACGCCGCCACCGGCCCAGCCGCGACGATGTCCGCGGTACCTCAGGCGGCACAGAGCGGCCCCCCGGGACCGCAGGCCGCGCCCAGCGTTCCTGTGACGGCGGCGACCCCCGCCCCGCAGGCGGCGCCGAGTGTTCCTGCGGCGGCGGTGAACCCCGCCCCGCAGGCCGCGCCGAACCACACCGCGTCGGCGACGCAGAGCCCGGCGGCGCAGGCGATGACGAGTCGCGAGGCACCGGCAGTCGTTCACCAGCCGGTGACGGCTCCGACCGCCCCGCCTGCCCAGGCGGTGTCCGCTCCGACCGTCGCGCCTGCCCAGGCGGTGTCCGCTCCGACCGTCGCGCCTGCCCAGCAGGTGCCGGTCGCCGCGTCCGCTCAGCAAGTGCCGGTGACTCCGGCCCAGGTGCCGGCCGCGTCCCCTGCCGTTCAGCAGGCGGTCCAGTCGGCGTCCGTCCCCTCGCGTGCCCCGGTGGCCGCCACCGCTCCGGCGAAGGCCTCCGCCCCGTCGGCCCCGGCCTCGGCCTCGACGCCTTCGTTCGCGCCAGTGTCGGCACCGGCGTCCACCTCCGCGCCGGCGCCCGTATCGGCACCGGTGTCTGCTTCCGACCCGGCGTCAGCTTCCGCCCCGGCCACGGCGTCCGCCTCTGCCCCGGCCACGGCTTCCGCGTCCGCCAGGGCGGGGCACGCCTCGACGGCCTCGGCGCCGACGAGGGCGCGCCCGGCAGCGCCCACGGCGGAGTCCGGGAGTACGCCCGCCGCCGCGTCCCGGGCAGCGGGTGAGGCCGACGACGCCGACGCGTGGGACGCCTCTCTCCTTCCGCTGTTCGGAAGGAAGGAGAGCCAGCCGGACAGGGCCTCCGGGGCGGACGCCGGGCTCTCCCGCGAGGAGGCGGTGGGTGCTGCTGGTGTGGTCGGCGCCAGTGCGTACATGATCGCCCGTGGCGCCGGCGCGGACCAGGCGTTCGCCGAGCCTGCCCGGCCCGCCTGGCGTCCCAAGCCCGCTGCCGAAGGGGCCCTCCCGCACAGGGATTTCTCCTGCTCGGGGGTCGAGCCGGAGAAGCGCTCCGCCGCCCCCTCGGACACCGACGCGGAGAAGGACGGCGCGGCTCAGGGCAAGGGCAGGTCCAAGAAGCGCGACGAGGACGGCGGGAGCAGCGTCGCCGACCTGCTGCGGCAGAGCGACGACATCTGGGGCGGCGGCTCCAAGTGAGGCAGGCAGGCGCGGGAAAGGGTTTGACCAAGTAGGCAGAACCACCTGTCCGTGCGGTCAAGATCACCTGCGCTTCGGTTGGTTCTTCGCGGCACCCACGGTTGACTGGCGGGACCGGCTGTCTTGGCGCAGTGCACAGCGTTGAAGGGAATGGAATGTCGACTCCGTACGACCAGCAGATCGAAGATCTGCTGGCCGAATACCGCGACGCGCGTGAGCAGGCAGTCGACACGCGCCAGCAGATCAACGAGATCGAGGCCACGGTCACCGCACCCCGGCAGGTGGTGAAGGCGACGGTGGGCGCGCAGGGCCAGGTGATCGCGCTGGACTTTCCCACCGGCGCGTACCGCAACATGGCGCCGAAGGACCTGGCCAGGGTCATTCACACCACCCTCGACCAGGCCAGGGCCAAGGCGCTGTCGCAGGTGATGGAGGTGGCCGTCGCGCGGCTGCCCGAGGGCATGACGCCGGTCGACATGGTGCAGGGCAACTTCGACCCGCGGGACCTGATGCCGAAAGAGGTCCAGCTCCCGGACGCGGTGAAGGAGTACGTCGAGCACGGCTTCGGCCCGAAGCGGGCAGGAGGCCAGTCATGAGCGGATCGAACGAGCCGATGCGGGT
Organism: Streptomyces sp. NBC_01471; assembly: GCF_041438865.1. Classification (NCBI taxonomy): domain Bacteria; kingdom Bacillati; phylum Actinomycetota; class Actinomycetes; order Kitasatosporales; family Streptomycetaceae; genus Streptomyces; species Streptomyces sp. NBC_01471. Next base: position 2,224,269 of record NZ_CP109450.1, on the reverse strand, counting down.
CGACACGGAGAAGCTGCGGGCGGCTGAGCGCAAGTTGCAGGAGCTGACCGGCCACGTGCAGTCGGCCGCTGAGAGGTTCCACGCGGACTGCGACGCGTACGGCGACGTGATCGGTGACGACAAGAACGGCAAGAAATTCCACGAACAGTACGACAGCGCGCACAAGGACGCCGCGAGTGCCGGGTTCGACGGGGCCAAGCTCGCGGAACGGACCACCGGCGAGGTGGCGCAGCTGATACACGCGCTGGAGAACGTCGAGCAGGAGTCGGCCGAGACCGGTCAGCGGCTGACCTCCGAGACCGGTCAGCGGCCGACTGAGCAGAAGTACAACGGGTAGGCGATGAGCAGCGCATCCGAGGAGGCGGCGGTCGCACGAACCGCCGCCCCTACGGCCATCCCCATGGTGCCGGTCACGGCGGAGGACAGGGCATCCGCCGCGGGTCCAGGGCGGCGTGCGTCCAGGGACGCGCGCGGCGCGTCCGCCGGTGCGGTGGACGAGGCGCGCGCCGATGACGGGATGCCTCCAGTTCCGGACCACGTGCGGGAGGCCGCCAGGTCGGCCCCGGACCACTGGTTCGGCATGATCGACCCGACCTGGTCGGGCGAGGGCGCCCCGCCGGTGTGGGCGCTGGCCGGCCAGTGGCGTTCGGACGCTCGCGGCGAGGTCGTCGAGTGGCGTGACAACGAGGAGTACCGCCCTTCGCCCGTCGCGCTCGGCTGGACCTCCCCCAAGGACCCGGTGGACGCCGCGCTGCAACTAGCGGCGACCGGTTACGGCCCGGGGGGCGCGGTGACGCGGGAGCTGGCGTCCGCGGAGGTGGCGGTGTTCGTCGCGCCCGGCGGCGGTCTGCTTTCCGCGGTGTCGCCGGACGACGAGTCCGCCATCGTGCCCGTCTTCACCTCTCCCCACCACCTGCACACCGCGGGGCGGCTGTCCTTCCGGACCATGCGGGCCACCGAGCTGCTCGACCGGTTGCCGGAGAACCACGTGATCTACCTCAACGCCTCCGGTCCTGTGAGCATGACGGTGGAGCCGGGGACGCTGCGGGAGGCGGTCGCGGCCGCCGGCGTGGTGCACGACGAGGACGATTGGCTGGGGGCGCTGGACGACATCCTGCCGGTCGCGGAGCCGAAGACCTCGGCAGACGGCGGGACGCCGCAGGGTCCTGCGGAGGAGCTCTCCTAATCATGTTCGGTCCTGTCCTCTTCGGTCCTGTCCTGCTGCCCTCCGGGCCTGTGTCGTCGCATGCCTTGCCGATGGGGGGTGCGTCGGCGTGAGCATCATGATGCCGGATGCGCTGAAGTGGGTCGCCGATCTCGCGGGCGGTGAGTGGCCCGAGGCCGACGAGGACAAGTGCTGGGATCTTTCCCAACGCCACAAGGACTACGCCGCGGACATGCGCGCTGCCGCGGCGGCGACCAGGGAAGTGCTGGCGGACTTCAAGGCCGGTGTCACCGGTGGTACGTCGGAGCAGTTCGAGGCCTATCTCCAGAAGATGGCCGACAACTACGACAAGGTCGCGGACGCGTCGGAGGAACTCGGCAACAACCTGGACGAGTTCGCGCTGAACGTGCAGTACTCCAAGATCATGATCTTGGCGATGCTGGGGTGGATGGCGGCTGAGATCGCCTTCTTCGCCTGGTGGGCCCCGGAGGCCCTGCCGGAGATCTACGCCCAGGGCCGGCTGGCGATCGGCATGATCCTGCGGCGCCTGTTGATGGCGACCGGGGTCAACGCCGCGGTCGGTGCGGGATTGTCGCTGGGAATCCAGGGCATCCAGTTCGCCCTGCACCGGCGTCATTCGCTGGACTGGAAGGAAGTTGGCATCGCCGCCGGGGCCGGCGCGATCAATGGTGCGATCACGGGTGGTCTCTTCGCCGGGGCGGGCCTGAGCAAGATTGGCCAGAAGGTCATCGGCACGCTGCTGGGCAAGATGCTCGTGGGTGGTATCGGCGGCGCGGCCGGCATGGCGGCCACCGATGCGGCGTTCGACATGGAGGGTTCACCCCTGCTGGGTTTCCTGGCGGGTGCGGTGGGTGGTGCGATCGGCCACATCCCGACGGCGAAGGCCAACTTCAACGCCAAGTACGGCGGCGTCCGTTCGTACTTCGGCAACTTCAGGAACCCGCCGTCGCTCGAACTGCCCGATCTGGGGGCCGGGTCGGGCAAGGGTGGCTTCAAGGACATCGGGCTGGTCAACCGCGGTCCGAAGATCCGCAACGGTTACTGGGAGCTGGGCGGCGACGACGGTTCGGTGCGTGGCGGGCCGTCGAAGTCGGCCGGAGGGGACGGTCGTCGGTACAGCTCGTCGGGGTTCTCAGGCGACAGCCGGACGCCCCTGCTGGGCAGGGACGGCGGCGGGAGCGACGGCTTCTCCGTGGACGCGCCCACATCGTCGCGCGGTTCCGGATACAGCCCGTCGGCGTTCTCCGGCGACAGCCGGACGCCGCTGCTGCGGGACACCGGGGACGGCTTGTCCGCGGAAGGGCCCTCCTCGTCGCGCGGTACGGGCTCGGAGTCGTCCTCCGGTACGGCTGTGTCGGGCGGCTACTCGGCCACCAGGGACGGTCTCTCGACATCGAGCGGCTCATCCTCGGGCGGTTCCGGCGGCCAGCGAGGGGCCGGGACGCGCGAGGGCACAGCGAGCGAGTCGGGGGAGTCGAGCGTCCCTTCCCTGCCGGGCAGGAGCGGTGCCGACAACCTTTCCGAGGTATCGAGGCTCAGCAGCGACGAAGGGACGCCGAACGTCCGTGAGGTGCCCGGCATGTCCGGCACCGACGCGCCGTCGGGCAGCGGGCGGGTTTCCGGCGAAGCGTCGTTGACCCCGGACAACCTGGCCGGGGTCCCGGGTCCGCAGAGTGGCCGGCTGGACTCGTGGCTGGAGGGCGCCCAGCACGCCGACGCGCCGCAGGGCGAGCGCGGCCTGAACTTCGAGGAGTCGACACCGCAGTCCGGCCATGAGGGGCTGGCCGGGTTCGACAGGCCCTCGCAGCACCCGTCCGCGCCGGAGCAGAACGCCGTCACGAACGATGGCAGGGGCGCCGAGGCCCCGCAGCCCTCGCACGAGGTGGGCGAGCGGGTCCACGACGGGGCGGGCCAGGGTGTCACGTCCGGGGGCACTGACCGTGGTGGGTCGGACCCGAGCGCCGGGGAACCGGTGCGGCCCTCGCACCAGGACGTACCGGGCGAGGGTGGGGCGCAGGGGCCGGTACGGGATGTGCCGGCCGACGGCGGCTCGCAGAACGCGCGGCCGGTCGATGGGGCGGACCAGGGCGGTCCGCAGGGGGTGCGTGGCGGGTCCGGTGAGGGTGAGGGTGCGCGTCAGGTTCATGACGGGCCGGGCCAGAGTGTGGCGGACCAGTCCTCGCGGTCCGGGGGCCAGGGCACGCATCGGGAGGAAGGCGGCGAGTCCGGCGGGGGCATGGGCGCGCCCGTCGGTACCGGGGGCTCCTCACGTCCCGCCGAGACGGCGCCGAGGGGAACCGGGCCGACCGCCCGGGAGCGTCCCGCGGAGGATGTCACCGAAGCGACTGGTGGACACCAGGTCAAGCGCTACCCCGGCTTCGACGAGTCGGGCGGCCCGTGGCAGCCGGTCGCGTCGCCGGTGACGCGGGGCGGCGGCAGCCCGTCGACCGCCGTACCGGGCGGAATCCGGTCCACGGATGCGCCGGGTGGAGTTCGGTCCACGGATGCGCCGGGCGCGTCCGCGGGCGGCCCGTCCACGAACGGCGCGCGGGAGACCACGACCGGCGCCGGTGGCGTACGGCTCCCCGGGCAGGGCCTGGAGCGGGAGGCGCCCAGTGGCGCGTCCGGGCGTACCGGCATGTCTCGTCCGGTGACCGGGTCCGAAGCTCCCAGGCTGTCTTCGGACCGGCCGCCGGTGAGCGCCGAGGGCCCGGCACAGGGCTCCACGAGGTCCGGTGCGTCCGAGGCGAGCACGGTCGGCTCCACCGGTCAGCGGCCGGAGTCCGGTGGGAGCGAGCGGGCACGGCAGACCCGTTCGGCGACCGGCTCCGGGGTCCGCAGGCCGCAGGACGACGAGCTGTCGGTGAACTCCGAGAGCACCGAGAGCACGGCGCCGAGTTCCCTGGGATCCAGGGCGTCCGACGACGCGGAGTCCGCCGGACGGCGAGCGGACACGCCGGCCAGCTCGGTCGCGGGGGACGAACCGCTTGAGGGGCTCGCGGCCCCTGACGCACCGGCTCATGATCCCAACGCGAGCAATCCGGTGCGGGACGCTCCCGCCGTGCCTAGCACCCCACCGGCCAGGGTGGGGGAGGGGCTGGCTCAGCGGTCGGAGGCTCTGGCCGAGGTGGCCAGGGAGTCCGGGATGTCCCGCGACATGCGTCGCGAATTCACCGACGCCATCGACGAGGCGATCGCCAACAGACAGTGGACCTCGGTGGTCGAGCGCCTGTCCGCGTTCCGGCATACGACCGGCGCGCACGTGCTCAACCAGCGCCTGAAGGCCTTCGACAGCCACGTCGAGCGCGGTTTCGACCGTTTCGAAGAGCTTGGTGTGGACCGTGCGGAGTGGCAGGCGAAGGTCGACGCCGTCCAGGAGGCACGGCGTGGCGAAGACCGGGACCAGACGGACGTAAACCTGCGCGACTACACCAACTTCGTCGAGCAGCAGCTCCCTGCCGAGGTCTTGACCGGCAGGGACGCGGCGCAGCCGTACGACGCCACACTGGAGAACCTGCGGCGTGAGCTGGCGCAGACCTCGGACCCACGTAGGGCACGGGACATCGACTCCGAGCTGAACGAGCTCCTGGACGACGCCGCGATACAGGACAGGTTCGACGGGTTTCGCGGGGCCTCCACCGATGAGGTGGAGACGGCGCTGCTGCGCAGGGTCGAGAACGCCGCCACCCCGGAGCAGGCGGCGCGGGCGATGGAGCAGCTCGAACAGCACCGCACAGAACGGGAGTTGCAGGACCGCCTGGACAGCATCCTCGCTGACGAGGCGGAGGAGGCCGGTCCTGGAAGCGGGCATGCCCTGCCTTCCGAGGACGACCTGCGGGCTCGTCTCGACACGTTCAAGGGCGACCAGGACGATCACGCGAAGGGGCTGCAGAAACGGATAGACGGGGACGACGCGGCGGACGCGGCCCGCGCGCAGGAGGAACTGCACGAGTACCGGATGGACCAGGGCCTCCAGGGGCGGCTGGATCGCTTGCGGCCCGACGGAGAGCGCGAGGCGCCGCCGAGTGGAGAGGAACTGGCCGAGCGTCTGAACGCCCTCGGCGAGGGGACGGGCGACGCGCGCACGGCACAGCTGCATCAGGAGTTGCGTGACGCGCCGGACAGTGCGGAGGCGGTGCGCAGGAATGACGCGCTGGAGGACCACCTGGCCGGCCGCGAGAAGGCCCGCCTGGAGCGCGTCGGGCAACTGCGTGGAGAAATCGACGAGTTGCAGGCCAAGCGGAACGAAGCGCTACTGAAAGACATGATGCGGCCCGGGTCGCGTGACACGGGCGCGGACGCCGAGGGCGTCGGCGCCGGGCGCGACATCGATGCGCCGCCGGCGCGGCGGCCGGACCCCGAGTCCGGGACGGCCGCCGAGATGCGCAGCCGCATCGACGAGCTGCGGGAGCAGCTGGATGCCGCTCTCACCGAACGGGAGCACATCCAGGCGCTCAACGTGGAGTTGAGCCAGCGCGTCGACCGACCGGATGACGGCCGGCTGGACCGCATCGTCGACGAGGGCCTCGGGAACGAGGACCGCGGGGACGGCAGCCCCGATTCCCCCGGCAAAACTGATGTCTCGCAGTTGCTGAGTCTCGACGACCTTCTGAAGGACAAGGACCTCTCGGGCCCGCCCGGCGGACGTTCCGACGACGACGCCCCATCGGATATGCCAGGCGCCCCATCGGATATGCCGGGGGGCGCGGGACCCGCGGGCCCCGCAGGGGGCTCGCACCCGGCGGGCACCCCGACCGGATCAGGCGCCCGCGCGGGCGACGGCGTACCCGCCAGGGGCAGCCGCGAACCGGAGGGCCGGGGGGCGACGAGGGACGAGCCCGGTGACGCCCTTCTCGGCGACCAGCTCATGATGGCCGAGCGGACACCCGAGCCGCCGCCCAGGGAGCTTCCCCAGGAGCCGGTCGCCACCAACAACCGGGCGGCCTACGAGGCGCTCGGCAACGACGCGCGGCAGAAGGCGGAGGCGCTGTCGGGCACCGGCGATGAGGCCCACGCCACGGGCGAGGCGAACGCTACGGGTGAGGCGCACGCCAAGGGTGAGGTACCCGCCACGGGCGAGGCCCACGCCACGGAGGGGGCTTCCGCGTCGGGCGACCGGCAGGGTTACCGGTCGCCGACGGTGGAGGACGCTCCGGAGGGGCACGCGGACCAGGCGGAAGCGCCCACGTCCGCAGGACATGAGTCCGAAGGGGTGCGGGAGCACGCCACGGCCGGGCCGGGGACGAGCGAGCCGGAGGCCGTACCCACCGCCACCCGGACGCACGCCGACGAGACCGAGTCGGACTTCGGGGGAGAGCGGGAACTCGGCGGGGAGCGGGAACTCGGGGGAGAGCGGGAGCGGGAACAGGACCCCTCGCCCGTCCAGACCGAGACCGCGACCGCGCTGGACGACGTGCGTGCGTCCGCCGCCCAGCGGGACGAGGCGTATCGCAGGTTCGACGCGTTCCTGGGGACCCACCCCGACCTCTCCGGCCTGCCCGGTCCGGCGGACAAGGTCCGCGAGTGGTTCGCCGACGCCTCGATGGAGCAGGGGCAGGACACCGGCCTCGACGAGCTGACCGCGCGGATCGAGGACCAGCTCAAGGCAGCGCAGCAGGAACGGCTGGCCCAGGGCGTGGCCCAGCTGGCCTTCGAGGATCACGTCGAGTCTGTGACGTGGTCGAGGCCTTCCTTCCACGGGGGATGGTTCTCGGAGACCCCTCAAGCCAAGCAGCTTGAGGACGATTTCATGGCCGCCGCGGTGCCACGGGCCGCCGAGGCGGCAGGGGCGCGGCAGGCCGCGGAGAACGACGGTCGGCAGGCCACGGAGAACGGCCCGCTGGACGAGGTCGTCGCGGATTTCCGCACGCGCTACGAGCAGGCGTACCAGGACTGGAGTGCCGACCACGCCGCGAAGTCGGCGTTCGAGTCGGCCACCCGCCTGTACGGCAACGACGGCGCCTCGAACATCGCCCTGGGCACGATGCAGGGGGACCGCAAGGCCATCGACTGGTACCGGCACCAAGTGGGCCGGATGGAGCAGGACTTCATCGGGGACTGGAACGCGGCGGGCCAGGACACCGCCGACGCGCGGCAGCCCGCCATCGAGGAGACGGCCCACGACGACGCCCAGGCCCAGACCGAGGCCCCGGCCGAAACCCAGGGGCAGGCCCAGGCCCAGGCATCGGACCGGGCTCCCGAGGATGTCCAGGGACAGGAGCGGGACCAGGCCCCGAACGCCGCCGCGGAAGAGGCCCAGGAGGAGCGGTCCCAGGAGGAGCGGGTCCAAGAGGTGCGGGACCGCCTCGGCCAGGATCTTCGACGCAACGCACTGGACCTCATGGCGCAGGCCCGCACCGGCGGTGAATTCGACCGGAAGCTGAAGCAGATCGCGGACTTCACCTCTCCGGACGACTGGCACCCGGAGGTGATGCTTTGGTACAAGAAGGAGCGCCAAGCCCTCCTTGATGAGTTCACCGAGGGCTTGCGCCAGATGGGGCCGCGCGCCTGGGACGGACTGTCCGCGGACTTCGAGCGGCAGCTCGCCGCCCTGCGCAGGGCCGCACGCACCCGCGGCCTCGTCCACCAGGAATTCTCCGGTCTCACGGCCGATTCGGCGGCGACCGGGACGGTCCCTGAGCTGCCCGAGACGCATGACTGGATGGCGGACAGGAACCGCGAGCTGCGCGACGACTACGTGAAGGCCCGGCTGGCGGAGAAGACCGCGGAGCAGGCGGAGGCGTGGCGGAGCGAGGACACCACAGGACGGCGGCCCGCACTCGTACCGGCCCCCTCGCGTATCGACGCCGGTGACTGGCGGAACGCCGCGTGGCAGGACGAGCAGATCAGGATCTACGGCAAGTACGACGCCGAAATGGAGCAGGCGGCCAAGGGCTTCAGCGACGAGCAGGAGGCCGCCCGGCTGATTGCCACCGAGGACGGGGTGGTCGAGCAGACGGCGCCGCAGGAAGACCCGTTCGAACTCTCCGACGACCAGCAGCTCGCCTTCAACACCGCCTACCTGGCCTGGGCCGCGGGACTCGAAGGGCAGCGGCTGCCCGAGGGCCTCAGGGACCAGGTGCGCCGGAGCACTCTCGACGACCGTGCCAGGGAGGTGTTCACCGGGGCCGACGACACCCAGGACCTGCCGGGGAGGCTGACCGACGCGTTCACCCGTGAGGGGGTGCGGCAGACGGTCCTGGACCGCGCGCGCCAGACCTTCGACGCCATCCTGGGCGACGCGCAGGAGGCTCTCGACAAGACCAGTGGCCCCGATACGCGCGAGAACCTGGCCGACGCGTTCCTCCGCGCGGGCGTGCGGCAGAAGGCGCTGGACCGTGCGCGGGGCGCCGTCGACGCGCTGGCCGCGTCCGGTCACGGCGAGGAGCAGGACCCGGTCTTCGCGGCAGCGGCGGCCCATGTGTGGCCCCTGCTCGAAGAACGTCTCTCCAGCGCCGTGGCGCAGACGCTGCCCGCCGGCCCCGGGCTCCGCGACAACCTGCGGGACTCCCTGGACCTCGGCACGCGGAAGTGGCGCCAGGCACTCGGCTGGGCGAAGCACGCGCTGGCCGCGCGTGTCGCCTACGAACAGACGCGGGAGCGCGTAGACCAAAGCCTGAGGGACATCGCGCAGCGGCCGCAGGAGCACCTCAACGCCTACGCTCACGCCCAGTTCGCCGCGTTCGAGGCCGAGACGCACGAGCGGACGGCGGCCGGCCGCGACGCGGTGGGACCTTCGCGGTTCGACGCGAGCGGCCTGCACCTCGCCCCGGAGAGCTGGGACTTGCTGCGGGCCGAGGCGGGGGCCACGCTGGACGAGGCGTTCCGCGGCATGTACGACGACATCTTCGCCGACGACAGCGGCCGGACGCAGACCAGGCGCCTGGACGCCTGGCACGAGCAGGCCGACACGGTGCTCGGCGGGCTGCCGGAGCGCGTCGCCCACCAGGCGATCCGCGAACACCTCGTGCGCGACGCCAGGGAGCGGTCCGGCGAGGCACTGGACTCCTGGCAGCAGCAGCATGGCGAGAGCGACACATCCTCCTCGCGCCTCGGCGATCTCACCGGCGCTCCCTTGACCGCCGGCGTCCGCGACCGTGTACGGATGGGCCTGGCCCGTGACGCCCTCGACCTGTACGAGGACCACTTCGAGGACAACGAGTTCGGCCCCGCCGGCCGCGGCGGCCGGATGAAGGCCTTCCACGAGGCCCTGCGGGAGCTGACCGGGCAGGAGCAGCTCAGCGCGCGTATCCTCCGCGAGTCCACCTGGCAGGTGGCCAAGGAACAGGGCCAGCGCGTCTTCAACGACACCTTGGCCGACTGGCAGGAGGCTCAGCCGTTCAGCGTCCTCACCCCGGACGCGATCGCGCGGGCTCGCGAGGGGCACGAGGAGCGCGTGGAGACCGCCTTCGCCTCCGTCATCGGCCAGGGGCTCTTCCCGCTGCGCGAACTGTCGGCCAAGACCGGGCCGTGGAGCGCCGCACTGCACGACATGGCCTCTCTCCTTCCCGACCACCTCACCTTCGAGGTCGAGGAGGGCGCCGCGCTGCACGCGGCGGGACAGGGGTTCACGACGCTGCTGGGCGACCGTGCCATGGCGGCGGACCGTCTGAAGGACATCGCCGACAACTTCCCCGACGACTGGCTGGGCGCCCGCAAGCTGTGGGCGCCCCGCACCCTCTCCGACGCGTGGGCGCAGCGGGAGGCGGCCACCACTGACGCCTTCTCAGCCGGCCGGGCCGCCGCCCGGGCGGAAGGCCAGGACCAGGACGAGGCCGTCTCCGAGGCCCCGGCCGAGCAGACCTCGGACTCCATCGAGGACGCCATCGGCGATGTCTTCGACGACCCGTCCGCGCCTGGGGACCAGAGTCTGCCGTCGCCCGGTCGCGTGGTGGTGGAGCGACCGCCGGAAGACGTGATGCTGGACGCGATGAACGCCGAGTTGGCGCGGCTGCACCATGGGGCTGGGCAGGTGGATCTGCCGAGTCCGGAGGAGTTGCGGCAGTGGTATGACGTTCGCCCGTTCGGTACCGCGCACCTTTCGCCCCGTCAGTTGGGGGAAGGCATCGCGCAGGGCCTGGTCCAGCGCGAGATCGAGGCTCGGGGTGGCCGCGAGGCCCGGCCGTGGTTCTCCGGCCTGCTGCGTGGTGGGGCGCCCGGTGAGGTGTGGGGTGCTGGTCTGTTCGGTCCTTCGGATGCGGGTCCGTCAAATGCTGGTCCTTCGGGGCGTCCTGCTTTTTCTCGTTCTCCTTCGGTGGAGAGTGAGTGGTATCCGTCGGATGATGAGAATGAGTCGGGTGCGGAGTTTTTCCGGGAGGAGTATCAGCGGTTTGCTCGGGAGACTTCTTTTGTTCCGCAGCCTGTGGTTGGTTTTGGGGAGAGTGAGTATGGGCCGCGGCCTGAGGATCTTCCTGTTGCGCGGGTAGGGGAGCTTGCGGGTGATCCGGTTACGGGGGCCGGGGCGGTTCGGGTTGCTTATCGTACGGATTTGGAGCCGTTGTTCCGGTGGGATACCCGTGGGCCGGGGATAATTTTTGTTGAGGGTTTCCGGCCGCATAATGGTAAGCGGCCTGTGAGTATTCGGGCTTATCAGGCTGACCATATTCATACGGCGTTGGTGAGTACGACGCGTGATGGTGTGTTCGGTGAGGAGGGTCCTCGTCCTGCGTGGTCGGTGCAGGGTGGTGTCACGTATCGGTATCATATTGATGCGCCGGGTGGGTATGATTTTTTGGCGAGTCTTCCTTTGCATGCGTATCCGGCGCAGCAGGAGGTTGCTTTCTGGAAGGGTATTCGTCCGGAGTTTATTTCCAGGGTGACTCTTTTTGATGGTGATGGGAATGTGCTGGGGATTCAGTGGAATCCGGGTGCGTTTGCTGCGGCTGAGGTTGTGGGGTTGCGTCGGGGTCCTGGTCTTCAGTTGGGTTCTGGTGCGGGTTTTGGTGGTGTGCCGGCGGGTGGGTTGAGCCGGGAGGATCTCGGGTTTTTGCTGCCGGAGGTCCGGCGGGAGTTGGTCCGGTTGCTGCCGGGTGTTCGGTATCAGCCGTCGCCGGATGAGGTGGTGCGGTTGCATGCGGGGCTGGACGGCTGGATTCTCCGTCAGCCGATGCGTGTTCAGGGTGAGGCGATCGCGCAGACCATCGTGGACGGTCAGCCGACCCGTCGGCGTGGTGGGGCGCCCGGTGAGGTGTGGGGTGCTGGTCTGTTCGGTCCTTCGGATGCGGGTCAGTCAAATGCTGGTCCTTCGGGGCGTCCTGCTTTTTCTCGTTCTCCTTCGGTGGAGAGTGAGTGGTATCCGTCGGATGATGAGAATGAGTCGGGTGCGGAGTTTTTCCGGGAGGAGTATCAGCGGTTTGCTCGGGAGACTTCTTTTGTTCCGCAGCCTGTGGTTGGTTTTGGGGAGAGTGAGTATGGGCCGCGGCCTGAGGATCTTCCTGTTGCGCGGGTAGGGGAGCTTGCGGGTGATCCGGTTACGGGGGCCGGGGCGGTTCGGGTTGCTTATCGTACGGATTTGGAGCCGTTGTTCCGGTGGGATACCCGTGGGCCGGGGATAATTTTTGTTGAGGGTTTCCGGCCGCATAATGGTAAGCGGCCTGTGAGTATTCGGGCTTATCAGGCTGACCATATTCATACGGCGTTGGTGAGTACGACGCGTGATGGTGTGTTCGGTGAGGAGGGTCCTCGTCCTGCGTGGTCGGTGCAGGGTGGTGTCACGTATCGGTATCATATTGATGCGCCGGGTGGGTATGATTTTTTGGCGAGTCTTCCTTTGCATGCGTATCCGGCGCAGCAGGAGGTTGCTTTCTGGAAGGGTATTCGTCCGGAGTTTATTTCCAGGGTGACTCTTTTTGATGGTGATGGGAATGTGCTGGGGATTCAGTGGAATCCGGGTGCGTTTGCTGCGGCTGAGGTTGTGGGGTTGCGTCGGGGTCCTGGTCTTCAGTTGGGTTCTGGTGCGGGTTTTGGTGGTGTGCCGGCGGGTGGGTTGAGCCGGGAGGATCTCGGGTTTTTGCTGCCGGAGGTCCGGCGGGAGTTGGTCCGGTTGCTGCCGGGTGTTCGGTATCAGCCGTCGCCGGATGAGGTGGTGCGGTTGCATGCGGGGCTGGACGGCTGGATTCTCCGTCAGCCGATGCGTGCTCGGGGTGAGGCGATCGCGCAGACCATCGTGGACGGTCAGCCGACCCGTCGGCGTGGTGGGGCGCCCGGTGGAAGGCCGCATGGCGGGGTCGTCGAGTTGCCTGTGGGGCTGGTGCCCGAGGTGCGGCAGGGAGTGCCGGCTGGGCCGTTCGTGGTGGAACAGCCGGTGGAGCAGCCGCCGGAGGGGTCGGCGGGGCCGAGTACAGCTCAGCAGCCGGCGCCGGTGCGCTATGAGATAGGTACTGGCGGCGATATCACGCGCCCCGACGGGCGTGTGCTCGGCGCGCACGGATGGAACAGGCAGGGCCTGGACTTCGTGCACGACGGCGGAGCGCGGTTGCGCGCGGATACCGGTGAGATCGACTTCACCGAGGTTCCGATCACGGACGACGTACTGGTGTCGGCCCCCGGAGTTCCGTCGTACGTGCTGCGCCCGGTGCCCCCCAAGTCGGCGGTGGGCGACGAGCCCGCCGAGGCGGGTGGGTTGTTCCTGGTGCCGGTGAAGGCGGATCTGGTCACGCCGGAGCCGTCGGCGTCAGCGGTGTATCTGCCGTGGCCCGGCGTTCTGACGGAGTCCGTGGACAACCTCGGTGGCCTTTCGGACACCATCGACACCGTCTTCTCGGACTCCGACGCCGCCTCCGCCACCTCCCTGGAGGCGCCGCAGGAGGCCGGCACACCGACCGCGGACGCTCTCGCCGACCTCACCCGCACGCTGCCGCCGCTGCCCGGAACCAGAGGGGCGTTCGCCCCCTTGGCGGAACTCACCGGTACGGGTTCCGACCGCGTCGGCGGCGACCAGGACTCTTCCCCGGGCGCCCCCGAGCGGTCACTCGGTTCGATTTCACGGGCGCGGACGGACGTCCCCGAGGCCCTGCAGAATCTTGAGCAGATTCGACCGTACGACGTCGAGCGAGGCGGGCTCGCCCGTCCCTCGGCCGCCGACGTCGAGCGCCTGAGAAAGGTCTTCCCCACCAGGGGCGGTGTCCCCGAGCGATTCCCCGACCCGCGGAGCGGTACCTACGCGGTGGCCGGACCGATCCGGGCTCTGAACCGGGCACGCATCCGCAACACCTTCCTCTCCGACCTCGGTGTGGCGAGCTGGGTTCAGCGGATCAACGGCTCGAACTCCGACCCGGCCAGGCTCTACAACTGCCAGGAGGTCGCGCGTACCTTCCTCGCCAACTGGTACGGACTGCCGACCGTGGCCGCCCCCGTGCAGGCTCCCGGGCCGCAGGGCGGGCTTGCGGTGGAGACGGACGCGCCGCGCCGCACGGCGGAGTTGCTGAAAACCGGCTGGCGGACCGAGAGCGCGGCCACCGCTTGGGAGAACATCGGCGAGCGGCTCCGGAAGGGCGGGCACGGCTCCGTCGCCAACGTCGCCTTCCGGTTCGAACACGGCTCCGTGCACGCCATCAACGGGGTCAACTACCAGGAGACCGTCTACTGGATCGACGCGCAGCACCGGCGGGTCAGCGAGCGCCCCCTGTACGTCGGCAACCAGTTCATGTCCATCACCCTCGACCCCGAGGGGACGCCGATCGACCCGCCGGCCCAGCTCCTGGCCGCGCACCAGCCGAACCGGACACTCATCGCGCCCGCGGGCCTGCGGGCCCGTCTTCGGGACGGGGCACGACAGGGACTGTTCCACACCACCACGACGCCGCATCAGGTCGCCGTCCCCGGCCTTTCCCACGAGGCCTCGCCCCGGGCCGCCGCCACGCTGCCGGGCACCCGCAACACCGCCGCGCCATCCACCGCCGTCCCGCCCCCGGTCAAGACCGCCTCGGACGGCGGGTGGAAGCCGGAGGAGACCACGCGCGCCGCCGAGACGCCCAGCCGGACGGTTCGGCAATCGCGGTTCACGGAGCTGCTGGAGCCTGACGGCCACACGGCCACGACGGAGGTCCCGCAGAACGACGCGGTCAACCGGACCGCGCCGTTCATGGAGCTGTTCGCCCCTGACGAGGACGCGCGCACGAGCGGGGCCCCGCAGGCCGAGACCGTCGTCCCGCCCTCGCGGGAGGAGTCGAGCCTCGACGAGCTGTTCGACGTTGAGCGGGTGACTCAGGACGCACTCGCGGACGAGGCCCCGTCGGAGGAGCCGGGCGGCCTCGGCGACGAGTCCACGACCGCGACCACGACCACGGACGTGCCGCTCGGCAGGAAGGCCCCGCGCGCCTCCAGGTTCACGGAGGACCTCGGCGACGAGCCAACGACCGCGTCCACGCCCACCACAGCGCCTCCCGCGCTGGGTACCGTCGCCCGGATTCGCTCCAGGTGGGGATCGCGGCTGCGGAAACTGGTGCGCTCCACGCGGTCCGCCCGCCACACACCCGCCCTCGCCTACGACGCCACCCCCCAGCGGGTCACCGCCACGCTGCCGGGACCCCGCAACAGCACGGGGAACAGCACCGGGAACAGCACCGGTGTCACCGGCGGCCACGCGCCGGTGAAGACCGCCAGGGACACCGGCTGGAAGTCCGGCCATGTGACCGAGGGGGCCGGCGAGTACGCGGAACCGGCTCCCTTCACCACTGTCGACCTGGACGCCATGCCCGTGCGGCGCCAGTTGGACACGGTCCGTCTGGGGGCGGTGGACACCACATCAAGCGATCCGGAGCAGCGGTTCACCTGGTCCCGGCCGAGCCCCGGGGGAACGGAAGAGCAGTCGTACACCGTGCGCGGCAACGGTGACATCGAGCTGCCTTCCGGGCACGTGCTGTCCGGCTTCTGGCTGCGCCACGGCGACGACTTCTTCCACGGCTCCGGAAACTTCCTGCTGCGGGGCGACACCGGCCAGGTGGGACTGGTGCCCGAACTGGACCGCACGATCGGTGTGCTGGGACTGAGCCCGGCTGAGCTGTCGGCGTACTCACTGGTCACCCGGCCCACCGGCATGTACCTGGTCCCGGAGGACCGGAACACGGACGCGGTGCGCATCCCCTACTCGGCCTCGCAGAACGGCACGCCTGCCCGGCAGGGCTCACTGCTGGCTCCCGCCTCCAGCGCCGACGACTCCGGCTCCGCGACCACAGCGACCTCGAAGAAGACGGTGCGCTTCGCCGCCCTGCCCGGTGAGGAGGACTCGCAGGTGCGGGACACCTCAGGGGCGGTGTACGTGGAGGACAGCTACGACACCGACACCGTCCTGGACGCGGATGGCGACGGGCCGCTCCAGGAGCGGGACCCCGCCGTGGCCGCCCAGGAGCCGAGCACCGGCCTGTCCGAGGACACCGGCCTGTCCCAGGAGGCCGACCAGACCGAGGAGACCGGCCAGTCCCAGGAGACCGGCCAGGAACTGGACCAGAACGACCCTCTCGTGCGGGCCCTCTTCACCGCCATGGACCAGGCTCTGCGAGAGGACGCGGCCCAGGAGATCACCCTCGACGAGAACCAGCTCCGGGGCCTCACCGATGACGCGCCGGACTCGGGGAAGCGGGCCGGCGTCGGCGCGCTCTCGGCACGTGTGCAGGCCCTGGAGGACGCCCGCACACAGAAGCGGCGCGAGCTCGACCGACCGGATCCGGTGCTCCCGGGGACGCGGGCCCAGGGATACCCCGTACTCCCCAGGACCGGCGACCAGGCACCGGAGCAGACCCGGCAACAGACCTCCGACCAGACCGGACAGAAGGCACCCGAGCAGTCTGACCGGACCGGGCAGAAGGCCCCCGAGCAGACCGGACAGAAGGCCGGGGAGCAGGCTCCGAAACAGGCCGAGCCGCAGCCACTGACCGCGCGCGAGCAGCGGAAGTGGGCCTCGCACGTCGGGTGGCTGGCGCAGCAGGCCGCGCTGGAGGGTGCCACGCCCGAGCAGCTCCTGTCGGACAGGTCGACCTTGGACGACGGCCGCGTGCGCAACCAGGCGCTGGACTACCTGCGTGATCTGCACCGCGAGGTTCTGACCGCGCCCCGGGAGGAGGACGGCGCACCCCCGGAGAACGTCGACGGCGGCCAGGTGACGATGCCGATCGTGCGGCTGGCGTCGGACAGTGTCACGGATGTCTACCGCATCACGCCGGGTGGCGAGGAGGACCCCTCCTTCACCGAGGGCGACGTCCAGACCTTCCCCGACAAGAGCAGCCTGGCCAGGCACGCCGTCACGATCGGCGGTACGGAGCCGGCGTTCCAGCAGACCGAGCGGGTGGCCGGCGCCATCGTCGACGCCCTGGACGTGCACCCCGAGAAGGAGGCGGAGTTCCGTGCCACCCTGCTGAGGAAGCTCCAGGGCCTTCCCGCGGACTTCCTCTCCGCCATCCCGGAGCCGGACGCGCTGGAGGACAGCACCGAACCCGGCGCCACCGGCAATGGTGTGGCGCTGAACTACCTCGGCGCCGACGGTGTCTGGCACATGGCGGTCATCCGTGCCCGCAACGCCGGCGACTACTCCCGCTACCAGGACGCCTACGACATCAAGGTCGAGCGGCGGCAACGGTTCATCCTGAAGGAGTCCGGTTCCAACCAGCTCACTTCCAATCGCAAGTTCAGCCTGCCCATCAGCATGTGGCCGGCGAGCGGCTTCACCGGCACCGTCACGCTGCGGCTCTCCGGCAGTTGGAACCAGGTGAACTTCCGGATCTCCCGTACCCGCGGCGGGCTGCGGATCGAGCGGGTGAAGGGGCCCGTCGACAGTCACCTGTACGTCAACAACGCCATCTTCGACGTCAAGTCGTACGTGCAGAGCGAAGAGCACGGCCGGCTGGTCTCCGCGGGCGATTCGCCGCACGTGCTGCGGCTCGGGGTCCGTAACGGCTTCCACTGGCGGGTACCCACGAGCATGACGCGGGAGGTGCCGCCCGGCCCGCTGGGGGTGCCGCGCGATATCCGGTTCCCTGAGTCGGTACGGCCCCAGCAGGTGACGGTCGACGCCTTCGCGCCGCCCCCTGCCCTGATCGACTGGGCGCTGGGCGTGGCCCACAAGTACGCCGGGCTCACTCTGGACAAGGAGGGGACGCGGCAGATTGTTGAGGCGTTCCAGTCCGGCGCCCTGCGCAAGAGCACGACCAACGCGACGCTCAGCGAGATCAAGACGCCCGCGATCTACGTCGGCGGTGGAGTGGTCGGTTACTTCGGCTACGAAGTCCTCTACGACCACGAGGCGACCGCGACCCTCGACCGTCCGTTCTATGACGAGATCATCCGCATCGACAACGAGTTGAGCGACGAGGCGGCCCTGGAACAGGCCGTCAACAAGGGCGCGTCCGTCGCGGTGTCCGGTGGTTGGGTGGCCAACCTCACGGCTCTCCGTGCGAGCTTGGTCGCGGAAGTGGGCCTGCACACCGCCCGGAACGACAGCACGACCCAGTCCAGTTTCTCGACCCTCATCAACTCACGGATGGACACCGCCCCGGCGAACGGGTCCCGTCGGCTTCCGAGGCCGCACGGGTCCTACCGCGTCCCGGTGAAGCTGCGGGTCGTCTTCCACTCGCCGGACGACATCACCGGCTTCGAGCCCCCGCCCCACCTGAAGCGGCGTGGCATCGACAAGGCCGAGCAGCACGCCACGTTCGACGCCAACGCCATGATGCGCGTCACCAATGGTGACGCGCGGAAGTGGGGTGGCTGGGACACCGGCCGCAAGCAGCAGCGCGGCATGGGGGTCCCCGACCCGCTGCTTCCCTCGCTGGGAGGCCAGAACCCCTTCGCGGCCATGGAGAGCAGCCAGTTCCGCGGGTTCGAGCGGCTCAGCGGCCCGCTGCGGCTGCCCGAGCAGGGAAGCCGCTCCCGGCTCTTCGGAGTCCGCAAGAGTCCGCGTACGACCGGCCTCGGGCGCCTGCCGTCTCCGACGGTGCGCGAGACGGCGCGGGCGCAGCAGTCCCAGGCGTCGGGCCGGGTGTCGCCCTCCCGCCCCGCCCACAGCAGAAGCCGCTCCGCGGGGAGTACGAAGGGGTCCCCGCTGGACTGGCTTCGGCGTACCGCCTCCCGCGGGTCGGGGTCGCGGAGCGGTGGCGGCGGGTCCAACGAGCTGTCACGGGTGGGCGATTTCGCTTCGGGTGTCCTTACGCCCATGCCCGACGAGCGCCCGTTGGGTGCCGGGCTGGAGCCCGAGGTGAGCAGCGCGCTGCGGCGTAACCCGATGACGCGCACGTTCGTCCAGGCCAACCCGTCGAAGCCGCGGAAGATCGCCAACCGGGCCCACCACGCGGTCGCGCCCCCCGCACGACGGGCGCGGGTCGCGGTGCGCAACACCCGAAGGTCCGCCTGGGCCAGGCTGCGCGGCCGCCCCCTGCCGGCGCGTGAGAAGCCGCAGTTGCTCTGGAATTCCATGTGGTCCGGGTCCGGCAGCTCGATGCGCAACAACTACCGGCTGCCGGGCGGAGTCAGCCCGGTGGTCCTCAACCCGCGGATACCGGATCTGCGGGCCGGCCAGGTCCACCACGTCGTCCTCACCAAGACCGGCCGGACGCGGCGGCACGGCCTGGCCCTGCGGGTCCGCGGCGTGTACTGGGGACCGGCCCGCTGGCAGGGGCTGCGGCCGGAGCAGGAACTCGGGGTGGGGCTGAACAACATCACCGGGTTCGGCCAGAGTTCGGAGACCTCGCAGGGGAAGAGTGTGAGCGGTTCCGCGGACGCGGGGCCGAAGGACCCCGGCACGGGCGACCGTGCCCTGTGGGGCCTCACCCTCAGCCGCAGCAGGACCAAGTCCCGGAAGGCGAAGTCCGGCAGCGAGGGCGGCAGCGAGTACGTGCTGTGGGCCACGCCGCGTGTGCATGCGTGGGACCAGGACGTGGTGCTCCTCGTTGACGCGTGGGGGGTGCGGGTCCCCCGGTCGCTCCTGCGGCTGGCCACCCGCTCGGCGTTCCGCCGTGGACCCGTGCGCGCCGAACTGGGCGGCCCTCTTGAGGTGCTGGCCCCTGTCCCGCTGGGCCCGGAGGACGACGGCGCGCTGGTCCTGAAGACCCAGGCGCGAACCTACTTCCCCGACATCCTCATGCCGGAGAACCTGCGCGGGCTGTGGAAGGAGCGCGGCCAGGCTTCCCAGCGGGGCCACGCTTCCCCCACGGGCCCAAAGCCCCTCCACCTGTCCGACGGCGAGACGCGGGAACTGGTCAGGGACCTGCGCGACCGGCCGATCCAGCACGCGGAGCACGGCAACCACACGCACCTGCGCAGCGGCCACGCCAAGCCGCTCGCAGCGGTCATCTCGGGCGCCCTGCGGAAGGCGGCCCCCGATGTACTGAAGTGGTACTTCACCGATCAGGAGGGGGAGCCGAACTACGGGACCGTCGAGAACCAGACCATCGAGTACCTCGTGGCGGACGGCGCCCTGGACACCAAGGTCGACGCCATGCTGGGCGCCGGCTGGAGCCTCTCGCGTGGGGTCTACGCCTACGGGTGGGGGCTCCGCCACACGTTCGCGATCAAGGTGCGCGCGCTGCCGGGCAGCCACAGCGCGCGCAGCGTCGTGGACAGGGGGCTCTCCAACGAACACGCCCCCATGCACTACATACGGCCCGGCGGCGGCACCGGCAAGCAGGACACCCTGGACCTGTCGTTGCGCCTGTCCGGCGCCAAGACCTGGAACTCCTCGATCCCCGACGCGGAGCCCGGTGTCCTGGTGTCCGGCGGCTCTGTGACGCTTTACAACAAGACCAGGACTTCGACCGAAGGGGCGAATCTGGCCTTCGGGCGGGTGGCGGGTGAGCAACGCTCGGGCCGTCAGGTGCTGATCACGCACGAGAACACCACCTACCTCGTGGAGGTGACCCGCAAGTCCCGCGCGATCGGGGCCGCCGAGCACCATGAGGCCGTCGCTGTGGAGCTGGGGGACCGGCAGGAGCTGGCAAGCTGGCAGGAGGCCGAGGAGCGCGGCCTGATCACCAACGGCCTGGAGAAGATCCGCCCGAGCATCCGTATGCGTCCGCTGCTGGACGTCCCTGTCGGGTACAACGTGCAGGGAACGATCGACCCGCGCCCGGCGCTGCTTGAGTTCCAGCGGGCACTGCGCGCCCGCGGCATGGGACGCGTCCTCCCGGAGTCCACAGTCGGGGACCTCGGCGGGCTGCGTGAGGCGTTGGAGAACCTCTTCAACCCCGACGCCTTCCGGGGTGCCGTCGACGAGCTGACCTTCCCGGGAGTCTGGTCCTTCCGCCACTTCGACAACCAGACCGCCGGCAGCCACGGGTTCGGCCCGTTGACCGGAGAGGTCTTGGTCAGTCTGGTGCGCCGCGGTCCGCTCAGGGACCGCGGTAGGCCGGTCTTCGCCACGGACCTTTTCAACCAGTTCTCGAAGTCCGAACAGAACGAGAGTTCGGCCGGCCTCACCCGGGTCACCACCGTGGGCACCACAGCGCTGGGGCTCCCCGGCACCGAGCAGAACGCCGCCGACGGCTCCTCGCAGGGGGAGAGCCTCGCCGTCAGCACCGCGGCGGGGGCCTCGATGCCCTCCTCGCTGGCGAGTGCGCGGGTGAAGGAGTCCTACAAGTACCCGATGCTTTTCTCCTCGGGCCGCCACGACGAGTTCGACGGTGAGTACGACCTGGAGCTGAGCTACATCCGGGACGACGGGACGACCGTCACGACGCGGGTGCCCGCTGGCAGCCTGCGCCGGACGGTGGGAGAGTGGCTGCTCGTCCCTGACCTCTCGGATCCGACGTCCGCCCATGGCCGGTCGGAGGACGGCGCGACTGAGCCCGCCGCCGGCTCCGGGGTGCGGCGGAGCGCGCCGGGGGAGCGGACCGCCGACGACCCGGTCGTCGTCGTGCCGGTCGGCCCCGGTCAGCAGTGGGGGCCGGGGAAGCACGAGCGGCTCGGCGAGATGCTCACGCACGACGATGTGATGCTCCTCAACGCTCCCGACACCCAGCGACTGTTCGAGCGGGCGGTCGCGGTGCTCGACCACGCCGCCGCGTGGGTGGAGCCCGAGGCCGTGTCCACGCCGGACGCCCCCGCCTCCGCCTCCGGGATCTCCGAGTCCGGCACCGCTTCAAGCCCTGCCGAGACCGGCAGTGGCTCCCAAGCCCGTTCGGCGCGAACGATGTTCGCGGATCTGTTCCGCCACGGGCCGGTACGCGCGCACACCTCGCTCACCCGCCCGGGTCAGACCGCGCGCCAGAAGCTCCGCCAGTCCATCGGGCAGCGGGCCATGATCCTCTCGGGCAAGGAGGCCCTGGGGAAGAAGGGCTACACGCCGGGTGACATGTACGACGGCGCCGCCGTCGGCCGCTCCGCCGGCCGGGTCACCGTGCTCCTGCGACCGGCCGAGAGCGCGTCGGCACGGGTGATCGGCGTGACGGACAACGCCAAGCTCTTCGGCGACAAGCGCGTCATCGACCAGACGTCGTTCATCACGGGCCGCTCGGGCATGACCATGAACCTCACGGCCGCGCCCTACCCCGCCTTCAACACCGGTGGTGGCCTGTCCACGGTGACCGGGGACAACCTCCCGGCGTTCAACGCCGGGGAGTCCGACGCCAACCAGTACTCGGTGTATCAGGCCGACCAGGTGCGCCTCGTGCCGCAGGACCGTCTGCTGATCTTCGAGGTGTCCCTCGAAGGACGGGTGGAGGGCCTGGTCACCAAGAGCCGGTCGGCGCGGGTCCTCAGCGCAGTGCGCCGGTTCTTCGGGGGGCGTTCGAAGCCCGTCGACGAGACGGACGGTAAGGCGTTCGGGGCGGGGCAGGTCTTCGCGTCCACCTTCGTCGCCGACGAGAAGCTGTACGGCCTGGTGCAGAAGGACGTGGCACGCGAGTACGGGCTGATCGACGACGACAACTTCCCGGCCGCGGTGGACACCGCCTTCGACCAGGTCAAGGAGTTGAACGCGAAGGTCCAGGCGAACAGGCTGGCGCTGTCGGACACCGAGATCCGGGTGGAGGAGGACTACGAGCACCTGTACTCGCTGCTGACCGAGGCGGACGGGATCGGCGACGAGATGGAGGCGGCCGCCCGGCTGCCCGAGCTCGCCGAGCGCTACGAGCAGGCCGTCGGACGGCTGGCCGGGCACCTCGTGGAGCACGCGGCGCAGCGGGACGCGGACCAGCAGTTGTCCAAGCAGTACGCGCAGGCCAAGCAGAACGCCCAGGACCTGCTCGCATGGCACCAGCAGACCCCGGCCGAGCGCGGTGACACCCCTGAGCCCGAGCTGTACAAGCCGGACGAGGTGGAGTCCTCGCTGAAGACGACCCGGCACCCGGTCGCCGACATCGGCGATGGCCTGCTGACGCCCACACCGGACGAGGCCGGGCCCGCCCTCCCCCGCTATCTGGATGCGGACCTGCGGAGGCTGGCCGTCAACGCCGCTTCTCCCGGCGGCGGCTGGGCCGGCGGGCGCGTCCCGCCGCAGCACCAGTTGCTGCGGGAGCTGTTCAAGGCCGATGCCCTGCGGGAGTCGCTGTCCGGCAGGCGGCAGGAGTGGGAGGCCGCCCAGCGGTCCGGTGACGCGGATCTGGCGGCCCTGCGAGGCGGTCAGATCGCCTATCTCCAGAAGGCGCTTGAGCGCACCATCACGTCGGCCGGTGAGACGCTCAGGGAGTTCGACCGGCGCATCGACGCGCTGCGGGAGATGGCAGACAACCCCGCGCCCCAGGACCACGACGCGGCAGGGATGGCCAGGGACACCGTGCGGCACCTGCTCGACGGCGGTGACCTGAGTGTCCTGCCCGGCGAGGTCGCCGACCGCCGCCAGGCGCACGAGCGGGCCCGGAACAACCCGCCGGCCAACGACGGCTCCGAGGGCGCGCGCCTCCTTCAGGACCGTGCGGACCGCATCACCCTCGACCTGCGCCCGGCTCGGGTGCGGGATTCCGCGATGCGGGTTGCCGAGCAGTTGCCTGAGCCCTCCGTCCTGCCACCGACCCGTTCGACCGCCGAGCTGACCGAGGCCCAGCGGCGCGGTGCGGGCCGGACGGAGAACTCGCCCAAGGGCACACTCCACCGCGACGAGCAGACCGAGGCACCTACCCATTACGCGGACGCCGACGGGGCTCTTTACGACGTCCGCGACCCGCACGACACGGAGAACCCCGACCTGACCAAGGGCGAGGGCCTGCCGCTCTCCCTGGCCGTTGGGCTCGACGCCCTGCACGCCTCGGGCGACTGGCAAGGACGGCGGTACGCGGGCGGCACCGCGCGAGAGGTCGCCGCACACGTACGTGCGGCGATGTCCGATCAGGCCCTTCGGGAGCCGGAGCTGGCCGCGACCTGGTTCGGGCCGGAGCTCGGCGACACATTCGTACCCGAGGACCTGGACGCCGCCGGGCTGACGGGCCGGCTGGACGACCGTCACCAGCGTGAGTTCGCGCAGGACGGCGTCCTGCACGGCAACCTGAGGCTCGCCCCCCGCGAGGGCGGCGAAGCGGCGCCGCTCGCGCCCAACCGGCGCGGCCACAAGGTGCCGCTCGCACTGGACGAGAAGGCCACGCTGCTCTCCCGGCAGCTGCTCCGCGGCGGCGACGCCGAGGTCGGCGGGCTCGCCGAGGCCGGCTACGACAACGCCGCCTCCGACTACGTGCCGCAGCTCTTCGCCAACCGCCACGGTGTCAACGTGCGCGTGATCATCCCGGAACAGGGCGAAGCGGTCTACCGGCCGGGGCGCCCGGACGCCGCACGCGACGCTCTGTCCGGCCGCCCGACCGTGCACCTGCTCCTGGCGGACGGCACCTTCACGGCCCTCATCCCGCGTCCCCCCCGGGAGCTGTCGGGAGAGGTCGATCTGTGGCATTCGCTGAACGCGCTTCTTGAGAAGGAGAACGCCGGGCTCGTGGCCAGAGGCCTCGACCCCGTGGAGATGCCGTCCCAGGCGGAGGCGGCGGACTACCTGGCGAAGTACCGGGCCGGCCTGGTGCCGCGCGGTTCGAAGCACGACACGGTGAAGACGATCGCGGGCAACCGCGTCACGGAGCTGCTGGAGGAGGCCGGGGCCCGCCGCGAAGGCGGCACTCCGAGGCCACTGGGGCTCAAGGGCGGAAGGCTCAACCGTGACCAGCCCCCGAACTGGGAGGAGCAGGCCGGTCCTTCGGACCTGCTGCCCGAGGAGGAAGAGGCCCCGGGGACTCTGCCGCAGAGGCCCTTCGCCAACGAGCGGGACCGTATCGCCTTCCACGCCATCGGACGGCGCCAGACCCCCGCGGCCAACCTCCGACCGCAGCCGGTCGACCCGCGGCAGGAGGCGGAAGACGCCCGCGAGGAGGCGCGCGCCGCCGCCAGGGAGGCGATAGCGCGCGCGGAGGAGTGGGACAGCGACGAGCTGCCTGAGGCACAGGCCCCTGCCCCGACGCGGCGCAGGCGGCCCCTCCTCGGCCGTCGCCAGGCCGATCAGTCCGTGGCGCAGGCGATGCCTCCGAGGATGCCCACCCTGCGTAGGGGGGGAGCCACGATGGGGACGCTCGGCGGTGACCCGGGGCTGATCTCGCAGGTCGGCGAGGACCTCGGCCAGGACGGCGCGGACCGGATCCTGCTGGACGGCCGGTCGGTCGACGACGGGGTCGAGGGCCCCGACGGGCGGCTGACGTATCCGGACGAGGAGCGGTGGGGCGACCGGGTCACTCAGACCACCGGCCTGGTGGTCGGCCGCACCTTCTTCAACGACATGGACCGCTCCCTGCGTGCCTTCTACTCGTCCTTCCGGGCGATCACCAGGGGCGTCCAGTGGCAGGGCCTGCCCGGCATGCGGCGGGGCGCCTGGTTCGACGCGCCCATCGGCGACCGGGGCCGGGCCTTCCTGCTCGGCGGCCACGGCTACGACCTGAACATGAGGCCGGACCTCACCGCGGACGTACTGCGGCACTTCTCCGCCAGGGCGGAGGCCGAGGGTGTCGTGGCGGTGTGCGACTTCCCGCCCCAGCAGGCGCGGCGGGTGGCCGACGAGCACGGCATCACGCTGCACACCGGCATGGTGCTCGGCGACGACCCGAGCGCCTACCACGTACTGGAGGACGCCCAGGGGCGGCCACGGGACTGGCAGGTGTTCCGCCCGAACCAGCCGACGGAGAACCACCCGCAGGGGCCGCGGGCCTGGGACGTGGACGAGTCGGCGTACCCGGAAAGCCGCCTGCACAACACGGGGCGGCGCGGCCTCTTCCGCCGTACGAGGGACGTCGAGCCGCAGGCCGGGCCGAGCGCCGCAGCCACTCGCCGCGGCGGCGCGGCAGGAGAGGTGGCCCCACCCTCGTACGCGGAGTCTCGCGGCGCCGTGCGGCAGGACCCGCTCCGGGTCGGTGACGATCCTGTCGGCGAGGCGATCCAGCACCCGCAGTGGGCGCAGCGGGCCGCCGTCTACGAGGAGGGCGTGATCCGTGCCTTCCGACAGGACCAGGAGGTGCGCGCCGCAGCCGATGGCGTCCGCGCGGCCCTCCAGAAGTACGCGGAGAACGAGGTGGACTCGGCCGTCCGCACGGGGGTGCGGCGCGCGATCGGCCTGCGGCCCGATGGCGGCCTGACGCGCGAGCTGGCGCAGACGATGGACGCCGAGGCCAAGCTCGACTACGTCTTCCGCCCGTCCCG
The DNA here is from genome assembly GCF_041438865.1 of Streptomyces sp. NBC_01471. Lineage (NCBI taxonomy): Bacteria > Bacillati > Actinomycetota > Actinomycetes > Kitasatosporales > Streptomycetaceae > Streptomyces > Streptomyces sp. NBC_01471. The sequence goes on along the minus strand of NZ_CP109450.1, from coordinate 2,198,504 downwards.
GTCCGTGCCCAAGGGGCTCGACCTCACGGCCCTGAGCCGGGAGGAGGCCACGGAGAAGGGCTATCTCCTCGGTACCGGTGACATCGACCTGATGGCACGGCAGATGCACGCGTTCGCGCAGTGGGCCCGTAGCCACAAGGCGGACCAGGTGGACCCCCTGGCGCTCGTCAAGGCGTTCCTCGCGGACATGGTGTCGCCCCGGGGCGGCACCACGGCGCCCCCGACGATGAGGGAGGTGCTTGAGGCCGCGGTCCGTGCGGGCCTGGTGGGGAAGGAATGGCGGGCCGGGGCGTTCGACTCCGCTCCCGAGATGTACGAGGCGTTCGACCGTACGTACGCCCCCGCCGCTTCGCTGACGGGCGGCTCGCAGATCCGGCACCCCGAGGAGGGGGACGTCCAGGCCCTGGCCGAGGCGATCACCCTGCCGCATCTGGCCATGCGCTACGACGCCGTCAGTCCGCCCCTCCTGGTCGCCGACGACAGCCACGAGGCCGCGCGTGACCTGGGCCTGGACAGCCGGAGTGCGGACGCGATCCGCCAGGTGCTGCACAGGGCCTCCGCGCATATCGACAGCGCGGTGGCCCGGTTGGCAGCCGGCACGCTGTTGCACGATCTCCCGCCGATCGACCGGGACGTCTCCCTGGAATTCGAGGGGTACGGCAGCGTCGGGGCCGGCAGCGAGATCGTCCTCAAGGGCTTCTCCCAGGGCCGTCTCTCCGCCTGGGAAGCCGACATCCTGGCCCGGGACGAGCCTTCCCAGACGCAGTTGCTGATCAGGCGTTCCAGCGCGCGTGACGTCACCGGCCTGACCCAGGACGGGCACACCCTGACCCTCTATCCCCCCGACGCGGTGCGAGTCCGCGTCGCGGAGGACTCGCTCATCCAACTCCCTCACGGGGCAGGCACAGTACGCCGGTTGGTGGCCGACGAGATCACCCCGCTCCCCAAGCCGCGCGTGCGGTGGGGCGGGCAGAGTGTCCGACGCCACGACGTCGTCTCCGAGGACACCGGAGAGTGGGTCTCCACCGGGTACTACGACGACCAGGCCATGGCGAGGAGGATGGCGCCGCTGCGCCGGGCCCACCTCGCGGGCCGGGTGCGTATCTGGCGTCAGGAGAACGGCGAGCCGGTCGCCGAGCAGTACGACCTGGCTCTGCCCATGCCCGTTCCCGGCGACTCCCGCCCCAAGGTGTTCACCCTTTCCTGGCACTCGGGCTCGCTCTACGACTGGGCCGGCCTCGGGCAGCGGTTCGCCCGCACGCTCAAGAAGGATCGCCGTCAGGTCCTGATCGTCGGCGCGTGCCGGGCCGGCAGCAGCGTCCAGCACCCCGACTTCCGGCTGGTGTCGGCCACCAGGAACGGCGACCTGAAGATCATCATGTTCGTCGGGGACACGGCCCTGCGCACGGTGCCCGGGTCCTCGGCCCCCGTCTGGGACGCGATGTGGGACGAGGCGGGGAACCCGACGAACCTCGTCATCTACGAGAACGGGGCACACCGGACCTTCCCCGGCCCCGAGGACCACGGTTCGCCCGTCACCGGCGTCGGGCCCCCCGCACCGGAGCTCCTCAACTCCCCTGCGGGACAAGGCCACGCCTCCGATGCGCGTGGGCTGACGCGTCGACCGCGAGGGACGCGGGTGGACCAGGAGCCGCAGGCCGAGCCGGGCTCCGTCGCCGATCCCGGCCCGTCCCCGACTCCTCCGCCCGGGTATCAGGAGCGCCCCGAGGCCCGGACTTCGGGCCCCGTCGACGTAGTCAGGAACCCGGACTGGTGGCCGCGGGCCGAGCGCTACGAGAACGCGGTGATCGGTGCGTTCCGGCAGGACGAGAGGGTGCTCGAAGCCGGCCGCCGCATCACCAAGGCCGTCAGGGACCACGTGGAGAGCGAGGTGGACAAGGCCGTCCACCAGGGGCTGCGGAGCAGGATCGGCCTGCGGCCGGGGAGTTCGGTGACGGCCGGGCTGAAGTCGGCCCCCTTCGAGCACAAGCTGGCGCACGTCCTCGCCAGGGAGCCGTTCCCCGAGGGGGTCGACCTGGCACGCCTGGACCCGGACAGGGCCAGGCTGGACGGTCACCTCCTCAGCAACGGCGAGATCGAGTTCACCGCCCGGCTGATGCACCTGTTCGCGAGGCTCGCCCGCGGCGACGAAACGATCCGGGTGGCTCTGCCGCAGACCCTCCAGGCGTTCATCGCCGACCTGGTGCGGGTCAGGCCGCCGAGCACGAGCACGCCCCCGGCGACGGTGACCGAGGTGCTCACCGCGGCGGACCGCCTCGGGGGGGAGTACGCGCGGGAGCTGCTCGCCGGTGCGCTCGGCAACGGCGCCCCCAGGATGTACGAGGCGCTCGACCGCGAGCTGACCCCCGCCCGCTCCCTCTCGGGCGGCCAGGAGGAACGGCAGCCGTGGGTGCCGGTGGACGGGGAGGGCCTGAGCCCTTCGGACGCGCTCACCCTGCCGCACCTGGCGCTGAGCTATGACGCTCTCTACGCCTCGCAGGACAGTGATCCGGACAGCGTCGCCGCGGCCCGTTCCTGGGCAAAGGAACGGGGGCTGGACGACCGGCGGGCCGCCGCCTTGCAGCGGCTGTTGGGGCAAAACCGCGGGGAGGCTTCGGCGCACGCCTTCGTGAACGAGTTGGCGGCCGACACGTTCCACCAGTACCTGCCGCCGGTACGCCGGAACGTCTTCGTCGCTTTGCCCGCCTCCGGCCGCCTCCGCGTCGGCTCGACGGCTCGTATCGACGACTGGCAGCGGGGCCGTCTCGCCCCCTCGGACGCGGTGAACCTGGACGGCGGCAACCCCACCACGTTGCTCCAGCTCGTGGATTCGACCGCGCGTGACGTCACCGGCCTGGGCCAGGACCAGGGCCCCTTGGTCCTGCTGCCCCCGGGGACGGACGTCCGTATCGAGAAGGAGCGCTTCTGGTACGACTCCTCCCGCGACGTCCACGTGCGGGTACTGGAGGGCCGCGAGGTCAACCAGCTCGGCCGGCCCGACCAGCTCGACGAGCCGGGTGTGCGGTGGGCCCCCCAGGGCGCGCGCCGCCACGACGTCATCGCCGAGAACAGCGATCACTGGCTCGCCACGGGATACTTCGACGACTTCCACATGTCGCTGCGGGCGAAGCCCTACCGGCGCATCGACCTGGCGACCACGCTGTACCGGTGGAGTGGGAAGAACGGCCGGAGTGTGGCCGTGCAATACAGCATGCCCCGCCCGAGCGGGAGCGGGCCTGGCGTGAAGGTGTTCGGCCTGGGGGGCCACCAGAGCTCGATGGACGAAGCGGTCCGCTCGACCGAGGGGTTCGCCCCCACACTCGTGGCGGCCAAACGCAGCCACCTGTACCTCGCCCAGTGCGCCGACACCAGCGTCCAGCACCCGGACCCCCGGCTGGAGACGCTCACCCGGGAGAAGCCCCTGACGGTCGTCGGCTTCCTGGGGAAGATGTCGCTCAGCCTGCAGGACGGGAACTACGCCCCCGACTGGCACGCGATCGAGGACGACAACGGGAACCCCACGGACCTGTTCATCTACGAGAACGGGACCTTCAGGACCTTCCCCGGCCCCAGCGACGAAGGGTGGCCGGCCTTCGGCGTGGAGCCTCCGCTGGAGGCCCTCATCAACAGCCCCGCCGAGCACGGCGGCCTCACCCACCGCCCGCGACGGCCGCAGGCCGAGTCGAGCTCCGCGGCCGGCAGCCGCGCCGGGGCGAGGTCCTCCGGCGACCGTCGCGCCGAGTGGGACGACGAGCGATGGGACCAAGCGCCTCCTCCCGGATACACCCCGCACGACACGTCCTGGGACCCGGCGCCTCCTTCCGGGGAACCGGTGTCGAATCTCGCCAATTCCATGGTCGCGGACCCGGGCTGGGCCGATGCGGCCAGGCGGTACGAGAAGGGCCTCAAGGAGGTCTTCAGGGCCGACGCGAAGGTGAGCAGGACCGGTGCGGCCATCGACGAGGCCTTCCGCCGGTTCGTCACGGATTCCCTCAAGAAAAAGGGCAGCTCGCTGAGCCGCTTGCGGGGCAGGGGGGCAACCGGCCCGTTCGACCCTCAGCAGCTTGTCGAGTTGCTGGAGAGCCGTGACTCAAGGACCGCGCCCGCGGAGCGGATCGGCCGGAACGAGACGGCCTCGCTGCGGGGCCAGGGCTATCTCCTCAGCGGCCGGCGGACCGACGCCACCCTCCGCCTGCTGCGTGAGTTCGAGACGCTGGGTCTGCACGAGCTGGGGAGTGCGGCCCTCCTCAGGGCGCTCATCGCGGGCCGGGTGACCGTCCTGCCGGACGAGGTGAGCCCGAGCCACCTGACGGCGTACGAGATCCTCGACCTGGCGGACAGGACGGGCGTCGGCAGGAGGGTGCTGCAGTCGGGCTTCCTCCGCAAGGGGGCCGGCCGCATGTACGAGGGTCTTGGCAGCCACCTCACGGCCGGCTGGGCCGCGGCGGTACGCGACCCGGAATGGGCGGAGATGCTCACCCCGCCCCGCCTCGCCCTGAGCTACGACAACGCTTTCCGTTCCTGGCGGCTCCCCGAGTTCGCCCGGGAGGCGGCCGACCGGTTGGACCTGGACGACCGGCGGGCCCACGCGGTCCTCCAACTGCTGGGACCGGACCGGGCGCGGGTAAGGACCGAGGCCGCGCTGGCCGAATTGGCGAGCGACACGGTCCAGAACTTCCTGCCCCCCCTGGACCAGGACGTCTTCGTCAACCTCCCCTACTCCGGGCCCGCGGTACCCGGTCAGGCAATAAGGATCGACGGGTGGAGCCGGGGCCGTCTCGCTCTCTCGGACGCCATGAGCCTGGGCCGTGAGCGACCCACGACGCTGCTCAGGATCAAGAACTCCACGGCGCGTGACGCGACCGGTCTGTCCGAGGACGGACAGCCTCTGGCCATCCTGCCCCCCATGGACTTCGTGATCGGCGAGGTCCACGACTCGTACTCCGTTTCCTCCGGGGGCAGGGTGCGGGTGCTGGTGGTTCACGAGGCCGAACCGCTCCGCAGGCCGCTGGGCCGCTGGGGTGACGAGGAAGTGCGCCTGCGTCACGTCGTCACCACGGATGGCCGGCACCGGGTCGGTGAGACGTACTACAACACCAAGGACCACAACGATCGCATCGGGGCTTTCCGCCGCGTGGGCGAGTTGCGGAACCTGCACCAGTGGCGTCCGGTGCCCGGCGCGGGTTTCGACAGCGCGGAGAGCTTCCGCCTGCCCATCCAGGCGTCCGATTCCGAGGGCCCCCTGATCCACGGCCTGTGGGGGCACAACGGCTCGCTGGGGGACTGGACCGCGAACGCAGAGCGGCTTGCCCCCTGGCTCGAAGCGCAGGAGCGCAGGTACCTGGTCATCGGGCAGTGCGGAGACGGTCCGGGCGCCCACCCCAGCCCCCGGCTGAAGGAGCTCACCCGCCGCTGGCCGTCACTGACGGTGCTCGGCTCCATGGGGAGGAGTGGCTTCGTCGAACGCGGTCGCGAAGTCAACTGGGGGACGATCTGGAACGACCTCCTGCACCCCACGGACCTCTTCGTCTACGAGGGTGGAGTGTTCCGGCGCTTCCCCACGCCGGACACCCCTCGGACGGAGGTCCGAGGGCAGCGGCGCCCGCGCTACCTCAACTCCCCGCCCGAGTCCGCCGCTTCCGAGTCCGGCGCCTCCGCGACCCGTACCCAGCGGTACGCCTCCGACGAGGAGGACACGCGGGACGACACCTCCACGGCGTACGACAGCTCCGAGGAGAGCCACGCCGAAGAGCTGAGCCTCGTCGACGAGCTGGAGCGCCTCGGCCTGACGGACGCGTTCCCCCGCGACACCTCCGTGGCCGGGCCGCCCGCCGACGCACCCGGCGAGCCGGCGGGGCCGTCCGAGGCGCGGTACGCGGAGAGCCTCGCCGACCTGCTGGCCGGCGATCCGGTCGATCCCCTGACCGTGACGCGGGCGCTTCGCCTGCGCGCCTCCTTGGGCGACGGGCGGACTCTGACCTCGCTGGACGCCGCGTTCACGGCACACACCGGCGGGATGTCGCTGGCTGAGGCCCTGAACGACGCCGTCGCCGAGGGCCGCGCGGACGACATGCTGGTCGAGGACGTCCTGCGAGGTGCGGGAGCCATCACGGTGTTCCCGCTCGACACCCCGGCGCCCGGCCCGGTCGCCGTCCCCGCCGGGGACAGCCCGGCGGCCCTGCCGGAGGTGCGGGACTTCGCCGAGTCGCTGCACATCGCCCTCCAGGCGGGCGACGCCGAAGGGGTCTTCGACCGGCTGCGACTGCTGGACGGAGACCTCCAGCGGGCCTGGGCCGTGCAGGAGGCGTACCAGGCGGAGTTCGGGCACGCGCTGGACCACGCGGTCGACACGGTCTGGCGCCACCAGTACGGCGGTTCGCCCGACCACCGCTGGGACGAGGTGTTCCCGCTGCGTGCGGGCGAGGACCTCTTCACGGGCACCGAGCCGGAGCGCGTCTCCCACCAGCAGGTGGCGCACTGGTTCGACCGGCTGACCGAACTGCGCTTCGACCACCACACGTTCGGCAGCCTCCCCGTGCCGATCGACTACGCGGCTACCGGGTGCTGGCTGCGGGCCCACCTGGCCGCGCTGCAGCTTCTGCGCTGGGGAGCGCCCGTGGGGAAGATCACCGCCACGGGCTCCGCTCCCGGGATCTCGGCCTTGACCGACTACGCGAAGGGGGAACTCGGGTCCGCGGCCGTGGAGTGGGCCTACCACATCGCGCCTGTCGTGCGGGCGCACGACGCGGAGGGGCGCCCGGAGTGGATGGTCCTGGACACCACGCTGCGAGGCCCCGGCGGCGAGCGGCGCGCGCTCACCGCAGGCGAATGGCTGACCGCGATCGGGGTGGATCCGGAGCAGGAGGAGAACCTCTTCTTCGCCGGCCCTCTGAATGACGTCCAGGCCGCTGTGCGGGCGGACTTCGATCGTGCTCCTTCCCGGTGGAGGTGGGAGACGGGCTACAACGCCCCACGGGGGCGGGCGATCGCGTCGATCACCCAGGCCCATGCCGTCAGCCACGCCTTCAACGACCAGCGGTCCTTGGCAGAGGTCGACGCGTCGGTCCGCGACCACGATGAGATCAACAGCAGCCTTCTCGACCACCTGCTGGAACTCCATGAGCAGCGCCATGCCCGACGTGCCGCCGCCCTCCTGGACGAGCTGCGCGACTCAGGCACCCCGCGGGAACAGGTGGTTCAGCGGCTGCGCGAGCTGGGTGTCAGCCCTCGGCGCGGAACGCTGACCACCTACCCCGAGCTCGACAGGCTGCTCGACGAGGTGCTGGGCGACGACGACGAGGCCCGCGAGGCCGTGGCGGACGAGATCTACCCGCCGGGCCCGGCCGGGACGAGCAACTGGGAGGAGCTGTCCGGCGCGCTGGAGGCCATCTCCTACGGGGACGCGACGGGCGACGTCGCACCACGCGCCCCGCAGGACGGGCAGCCGGCGCCGGAGGCCACGCGCCCCGCCCCGCCGCAGGGGTGGCCGGCCTGGGAGCCCGCCCCCCACGCCGCCCCGCCCGTCGTCCAGAACCCCACCCGCCGCACGGAGGCACCCGAAGACGTCGAACTGACCAAGAAGCCGACCCGTACCGACGTTCTCTACGACCACGGCTGGGAGGCCGCGCGCGAGGAGTACGTCACCGCGCTCCGGGACGCCCTGGCCGAGGTCCCCGCGGTGGACCGGGCAGCCCGTCACGCTGTCCGCAGCCTCTACACGACCCTCGCCCGCAGTGTGGGCCCGCGGGACGCCGCGCGCGCGTTCCACGACAAGGTGGAGGGCGTCAGGCGCCCGACGCCGCAGGAGTTCGAGCGGCTGATCGATGAGGGCGAGTGGGGCCCGCGGGAGCTGATGGGCTCCTTCTTCCGCGCCACCCACGCCCGGCAGAAGGCCCTGAGGGACCTTTGGGGGCACATTCCCCAAGAGAGGGAGGCCAGGAGCAGTGACTGGCTCAGGGAGATGGACAGCCGCCGCGGCCATGACGTGAACGACTTCCCGCCGGACGAGCTGGAGTGGACATTCCGGGCCTACCGGAAACTCGGCCTGCCGGCAGAGGAGGAGACCGCCTTCCTCCAGGCCGCTGTCGCGTGGAGTGGGGTCAGGGGCGAGACGCTGTACGACGTGCTCCGCGCCTGGGAGTGGGCCGGACTCGGCGGCGAGCAGGATCGCGCCGAGCTCGCCGCTGTCCTCGACGGTGAGGGCGCCGACCTGGACGAGTGGGTCGCCCGCCGGCTCACCCCCGGCGGTGACACCCGCCTCGTACCGCCTCACATCGGTCTCTACGCTCGCGTGACCGGCGCAGCGAAGCCCGACGCCGCCACGCTGAGGACGGCGGCGCGGCACGGCCTGACGCCCGCCCACGTCGATGCCCTGCGCCATGTGGACGAGCTGGAAGGGGCCGAGGTCCTCAACGCCGTCGACGACCTGCGCGATTGGATGGCGGACAAGGCGCTGCTCCGTCTCCCCCCGGTGAACCGGAGGACCAGGTTCATGCGCTGGGTGCCGGGCTCGCCCGACCGCCCGTCCGAGGTCGCCGCCGGACAGTCCGTGTCCACCCCGCCGCTGCTGCGGGTGTGGGACTCGACGGACGAGGCATGGGCCAACAGGCGCCGCTCGGAGGGTCCTGGCCAGTGGGAAGGCGTCGTGCTGCCGTCCTCCCAGGCCCGCGACGCCGGCGCCGTGGTGCCCGGCCTCGGTCTGCGGTACCCCTCCGGCGTCCACTTCACCATCACCGGTGTGCGCCCCCTGGCCCGGGTGGAGCCGGTCCTGCCCGCGAGCCACTCACGCGCCTTCCCCGTGGCCACCTGGGACGACTCCGCCCTCACCGCCTCCCGCGTGAACTGGCCTTCGGCCGCGCCGCGCATGCGCGCGTCCACCGGCACGTCCGGGGTGCACCACGGCACGTTCTTCTTCACGGAGCCGCAGTGGAAGCTCCGCGAGGAGCCGTACCGACACCTGCCGGAAGGTGAGGAGATCGTCTGGTGGAAGAAGCAGGAGGGCGCTGACGGAGGTTCGCGCTGGGTGAGCAACCGCGGACGGGCACCGTTCGACCCGGGGGCGGCGTTCTTCACCGGTGGCCTCGGTGCCGAGCTGGGTGACCACGTCTCGCTGGTCTCGGCCGGCGCGCGGGAGGTGGCCGGCTTCGAGGGCGCCAGTGTGGTGCTCACGGCGTGCGGCCAGGGCGTCAAGGTGGACCGGACGAAGCTGCGGCGCGAGGCGGAGAAGAGCGGTATCACGATCGTCCGCTTCCCCACGCGCGAGGCTTTCGGCGAGGACACCCGCTACGGGAGCGGATACGTCCACCACGTCAGGCCCGAAGCCAAGGACCCCCAGAAGCCAGGAGCTGTGGAGGTCTACCGTCCCGACGGGCGGCTTGAGTACGTCGTCCCCGGTGCGTCGGGCTGGGAGTCTGACGTCGACCGGCTGCTGCCGCGGGAGTTCTTCAACGACTCCACCGCGACGCTCCAGGCCCGGGAAGAGGCGTGGAAGCAGGCCACCCACATCAGCGACGAGGTGTTCGAGGCCGCCCTGAACGAAGCCGTGATGGCAGCCGAGGCCGGGACCGACTCGGAGACCGACTCGGAGACCGGCTCCGTGGCGGGCTGGGAAGCGCCGGATGAGGGAAGGGCCGCGCGGCGGGCCCTGGCCATGGCCGGCCAGGACTATGAGATGCGACTGTCGCTCGCGCTTGAGGACCTCCGCGACGCCGAAGCGCTCGCCGCGGACGCGGACGCGGGCAGGGACTCGGACTCGGAGGAGGACGCGGAGTCGGACACCTCCGATCCGGAGGTGATGGCTCAGGCAGCGGAGCGGAACGCGGTGGACGCCCTGCGGAAGCTCCTGGAGGAGAACGCCGGGCGTGAGCTGTCGGCGTCGGAGTTCTGGGGCCTGACGGGCGAGCCCAGGACAGGCCGCTTCGCGGCTGCCGTGGACAACAACTTCGACCGGATCGACCAGCTCTTCCCGTTCACCTCGACGGCGATCTCGCCGCAGGACGCGGTGTCATTGGAGGAACAGGGGTTCTTCCTCAACGACGAGCCCGCGCCATCCGCACCGGGCGAGCTGCGCGCGACCCGTCTCTTCCACACCTACAGCAAGCTCTCCCTCCCCACCGATGAGCACGAGGGCTTCCTTCGCGCCGTGCTGCCGGACGTGCTGGGCTACGAGCCGGGACAGTCGAGCCTCAAGCAGGCCGTGCTGTACGCGGCCCGGTACGGGATGGGCGACAGTGACCTGAGGCGTGCGGCGACGGGCAGCCCGGCGAATCTGTACGACTGGGCGGAGAGCACGTTCGATCTGGGGGCGGAACGGCCCCACCACACCTTCTACCGGGATCAGGTGAGTGGCCCGTGGGAGATGGACGCGGCTGACAGTGCGTTCGCCAGGTTGTACCTGGACTCGCTGGATGAGCCGGTTCACCTCGTGCACGCGCTGCGCGAGATCGGAAACCCCGTCGCCATGCTGGACGGCGAAGACCGAAGGGGCCCGGCCGATGTGGCGTCCGAGGTGCGCCGCGCGGTGACCACCGAGGCGCTGAGGCTCGTCGACCCCTTCAGCGAAGAGGTGTGGCTGCCGATCGAGGCGTCCGGGTTCGGAGCGGGTCAGCACGTGCGGTTCACCGGATTTCCGCAGGCGTGGAGTTCGCGGGAGGACGCTCTGGACGCGCTGCGGCGCACCGGGTCCCAGGACGAGTGGTTCCTCGCGCGCGCCCCGGGTCTCTTGGCCAGGGACCTCAGGCCCCTGGATCCGCGCCTCGGACTGCGCTTCGGCGGGGACACCGACCTCCGGGTCACCGGGGTCGGCCCTGTCGTGATCGACGGGTCGCGGGTGCCCGTGGTGACGCTCACGCACGCCGCGCCGCAGCTGGAGGAGAGCCCCGGCGACTGGGCCCAGGACCGGGTGCGCGGGTGGGAGTCCTACGGGACGGACGGCCGCCGCCACGGCCGGTTCTTCTCAGGGGACGACGACAGGGCGGTCCGCGAGCCGAACTACCGGCACTTGGGGGAGAGCTCCGACCTCTTGAGGCTCAGGTGGGAGGAGAAGCCGGGGGGTGGCCGGCACTGGTTCGCCGCGCGCTCCGAGACGCCGTGGGGCCGGGGGACCGCGTACTTCACCGGTGGTCTCGGTGACCTGATCGGTAGCCACGAGGCGGTGGCCGAGGCCGGTGCCGTGGAGGCGCGCGAGGGCGGGTTCTCCGCCGTGGTGCTGGAGGCGTGCGGTGACGCGGTCTCCGTCGACGGGGACAGGATGGCGCGGCTCTCCGCGGCGAACGAGCTGTCGTTCTTCCGCTACACGGGCAAGGCGGGCTTCGTGAGCGACGCCCAGAAGCCCGGCGGGTACGCGCATGTGCTGATGCCGGACGAGCGGGGCAGGCCGACGAGCGTGGAGGCCTTCCGCCCTGACGGCCGCCGCGAGCTGCTCACCGGCGACGAGCACGGTGACGAGGGCCGCTGGGAGGCGTGGACCGGGCCTCTTCCGGCCGCGCGGGAACTCAACGACAGTGTTCCGGACCCGTTGTGGACCTCGGAGGAGCGGTCCAGGTGGGCGCTGGCGTTCACGCGGGAGGAGCAGGAAGAGGGGCGGCCGGGAGATCCTCCCGCTTTCCTGACCGCGCTGCGGCCGGACGCCGACGACGCGCTGCGCCGGATCCTCGACCCTCGTGCGCGGGTACGGGAGGAGTGGTATCAGGAACGGTCGCGTCACGCCGAGGACGAGCGTGCGGAACGGCTGGAGCAGCAGCGGGCGGAGGCCGAGCGTGCGGGGCGGCTGGCCGAGCTGCGCGGTGAGAGGGTGCTGCCCGAGCTGGCGGAACTCACCCTGGGGCCGGTGTACGCCGACGAGCAGTACGAGGAGTTGGCGCGCTCCTTCGAGGGAGCTCTGGCACGGGCGGCGCGTGCCGTTCCCGCGGCCCACGAGGTGATGTCCTGGGCGAGGGAGGCGTTGTTGGACTGGGCGGGGGCCCAGCTCGGACGTGACCTGACAGCGGAGCAGCTCTTCGGACACGACGCGAACGGGTTCGGTCCGCAGTCCGTCTTCGACGAGTTCCCCATCGCCGTGTCGCGTCTCGCGCCCGTCCTGCTGCTCGGCGCCGGACACGCCGGCCTCATGCGGCTGGACTCGGCCGAGGGCGGGGAGAGGGAGGCTGCGGCGCGTGTGCCGGGGAGGTTCTGGGAGACGCTGGGCACTCATGGCCAGGTGGGCCGGACGCTCCGGGACCGGGGCTTCCTGCCCGGAGGCGACGACGTCCTCTGGAACACCGTCTTCCGGGTCTTCGAGGACCTCGACCCGACGGCACGGCAGTGGGCCGACTTCCGTACGGCGATGATGACCCTGATGGGTCCTGGGGCGGACAGGCCCACCTTCTTCCAGCTCATGCGGTATTCGGGATGGGTCGGCTACGACCCCGTGACGCGGCTCGGCGCGGACGTACCGTCCGACCGGGGTGTGCCGACGGGCGAGGCGGCCGACCTGTACCAGTGGGCGCTGAGGCAGTTGGACGAGGCCGGTCTCACAGGCGTGATCTCGGAGTCGGGGCTTGACGGAGTCCCGCCGCACCTGCGGCTGTTGGGCATGCGGACGCCGCGACTGGACGAGGAGGCCGAGTGGACGGCCGCCAGCAGTGAGCTGTCGACGTCGCAGGTGGCGGCGCTGACCAGCCCCGACATGCTGGCGGGCGAGCTGGACGAGGAAGACCCCGTCGACCAGCTCCGGTACGAGCTGGCCATCGACGCGGTGGACCGCCTGCCGGTCCATGACAAGCCCGTGTGGCGCGCGGTGCGTCTGTCGCCGCGCCAGGTCTTCCGCCTGGCGGCAAGTCAGGAGTGGCAGGAGGACGGCTTCCTTGACGTGTACGGCTCCCAGCGGGAGGCGCTGGACAACGTCACGGGCCCGGCGGGCGGCAGGACCGTGCTTGTCCGTATCCCGCAGGGGCCCGGCGTCCGGGACGGGCGCGGCCTGGGTATCGGGCTGCGCACCCAGCCCGATACGACCTTCTACCTCACCGACGTCCGCGAGGGCGGTGAGCCCGGCGCCCCCGTGATGGTGACGCTGAAGCAGCCAGGAGACCTGGCGATAAGGGGCTGGGGCGTACCCAGCGGCTGGACCGGGACGTATGTCCTGAACGACGGCCGGGGACGTCCCTACCACGTGGCGATGTACTCGGCGGAGGACTACGAGCTGCGCAGGTCGCTTCTCGATTCCCGGCCCTCGCAGTGGAACGTCCGGCAGTGGAGGAGGCGGACGGAGAACGGCACGACCCACTTCTCCAGCTTCGACTTCACCGTCACGCCGGACCACCCGGACGACGTGCTCTCGATCAGCGGCCACGGCAGCCGGCTGGGCAACAGGCGCGCCCTGGTGCGGAACATGGCCCGGCTCGTGGCAGAGCACGGCGTCAGGGAGGTCGCCCTCTTCGAATGCGCTCCCGACCCGGGCTTCCAGGAAGTCGCCAACCGGGAAAACCTGGTGATCCACGCCATGCAGGGCGGCGAGGCGACAGTCCCCGACGGGGCCGGCGTCCGGCATGACCTGCTGGAGGACGAGGACGGGCAGCCGACCTCCTGGCACACCTACCGCCCCGGCGAGCCCGTGCGGGTGTCCCCACCCGCGGGAGCGCGGGACTGGGTCCCGCGTCGCGAGGACGAGTATCCCGACGAGCGGTATCTGAACGACGGTGGCGCCTCGTCGCCCTGGTCGCTTGAATCCGCCTTGGCGGGGCGTCAGGCGCAGTGGCTGGAGTCCTTGGCGACCCATGAGGGTGCGGTCGCTCTGCGGCCGGACGCCGACGTGGAGTTGCGCCGGAGGTTCCGCCGGGCGCAGCGGGAGATGACGCGTGAGGCCGTGCGCGACAACTGGAACGCGGAGCGGGCGCGTCTCGCCGAGGCCGAGCTCACGGAGATGTACGCGAGGCGGCGTGCCGACCTTCAGCGTGCGACGCGACTGTCGGAAAGGATCGACGACCCCGCGGTATTCGTGTTCGAGGAGCGGGAGCCCAGGCTCCTGGCGGTGTACGCCGACGATCGGTACGAGGAGTTGGCGGGGGCGTTCGAGGGCGCTCTGGCTCGGGCGGCACGGACGGTTCCCGCGGCTCGCGAGACGATGCTCTGGGCGAACGAGGCGCTCCTGGAGCGTATGAACGTCAGCCTGGCCGGCGGCATGACGACGCGGGAGCTCTTCGGGGCCGAGGAGCGTGAGCTGGTCACGGCCGACCCCTTCGAGGCGTTCCCCGCCGCTGTCGCGCGCCATGGCCGGACGCTGATGGACATGGTGTGGTCCGTGCCGGGCCGGCTCACCGCTCAGGTGGGCCAGTCGTTGCGCCAGCGGGGGTTCCGGCTCGGAAGCAGCGAGTTCCTGTGGAACCTGGTGTTCAGGGTCTTCGAGGAGCTCGATCCGACCGCGGAGCAGTGGGACGCGTTCCGGGTGGCGATGATGGGCCTGATGGGCAGTGCGCCGCACCGGCCCACGCTGTTGCAGGTGGCGCGTTTCTCGGGGTGGGCCGGGTTCGGGCCGGTGACCGGCCTCGGCGCGGGACTTTCGGCCGACAAGGGCGTGCCGGCCGGGCACGCGGGCGAGCTGTACGAGTGGGCTCCGTCATTGTTGCCCGGTGTCGATCTCGGGCGCTTCGTCTCGGAGGTGGGTCTTGACATCGTGCCGCCGCATCTGCGGTTGCTGGGTATGGAGACGCCCCGCTTCGACGAGGAGGTGGTGGCGGCTGCCGCTGAGTACGGGCTGTCGCCCGCGCACCTGGCGGCGTTGACCAGTGCCGAGGTGCTGGGGGACGAGCTGGATGAGGACGATGCGCTGGATGATCTGCGGCTGGAACTGGCCGCGGAGGCGCTGAATCGCCTTCCTGTCTTCGAGAGGCCCACGTTCAGTGTGGAGCGTTTCTCGCCGCGTGAGATCCGGCGCTGGTACGCCGGAAGCACGTGGACCTATGAGGGCTTCCCCGCGGTGTACGACTCGCTGGAGGCGGCGGCGGCCCACCCGCTGGGCCGTGCGGATCACGTGTTGACCACCCTTCGCCACGCGCCAGGACCGGCGATCCGGGACGGCCGCAGGCTGGGGATCGGACTGCGGGCCGGGCGGGAAGCCCGTTTCCTGATAACCGAGGTCGAGCAGACCCGGAGCGGCTACACGGTGACGTTGGGGCAACAGGGCAGCCGGGCGGAGCACGGCTGGGCGGCGCTCAGCGACGCGACCCGCGCGCACATCCGGCGCCATGACAACGGCCGTCCGTTCCTGGTGGCGTTCTACAACGAGCGCGACTGGAGGGTGCGTGAGAAGCCCTACGAGTTCCTGCCCAGTTCGCGGGGGGGCCGGCAGTGGAAGACAGCGGTGGTGGACGGGAGGAAGCGCTTCTACAGCGCGGACTCCCAGGTGCCGTGGGAGAACGCGGACGAGACGCTCTTCGTCGGAGGGCACGGTGGCCGGCTGGGCAACAGGCGCGCCCTTGCCAGGACCTGGGCGTCGAAGCCGGCGGATGTGCGTCCCAAGGAGATCGTCTTCCTGGACTGTGGCGACGACCTCGGATTCCAGGCCGTCGCCGACGAGACGCTCACGACCATCCACGTGTCCCAGCAGCGGCACGCCCCGGTCCCCCGCGGTGAGTTCGCGGTCCGGCACGACCTGCTGGAGGACGAGGACGGACAGCCGACCTACTGGCGCACCTACAGCCCCGCCTGGCCGGTGGAGGAGACCCCGGCGCCCGGGTCGCAGACGTGGGTCGAGCGTGGCGAGGACGAGTACCCCCACGAGCGGTATGTGAACGCGGACAACCCGTGGTCGCTCGACCACTTCATGCGGGGCGAAGAGGGAGCGTGGCAGGCGGAGGCCGGAGCGGCTGATAACTGGGAGGCCGGCACTCTTACGTCCCTCGACCAGGGCGCCCGGCAGGTCTCGGCGTTCGTGGTGAGTCAGCCCCGCGCCGTCGAAGCCGAGGACTTCGTACCGACCTACGTGACGGACCCGGCGGACGGCGAGCCGACCGCGCCGACGCCCCCCACGTCGGAGCGCCCGCAGTACGACGAGGCAGCACCCCCCTTCGGGGAGCTCATCGAGGCGGCGCCCGAGAGCGCGCCCCTCCCCGCCTACGACGAGCACGGCCAGGAGAGCGCCCCGGCTCCGCTGAGCGCGCAGGCGACGCGCGCCGCGGCGTACGACGCCCTCCTCAAGGTCCGGCAGCCTTCGTTGTTCTCGGGGGCGAGGGCGAAGGAGAGTCTGGCCTCCTTCCGGTGGCGCGCCGACGCGTACGAGCAGGCTGCCGTCGGCGTCTGGCGCACCGACCCCGAAGGGGACGCGGTCGTCGAGAGGTTCACCCAGCTGCTGAACGCGTGGGCGTCGTCCCATGTGAGCGACCGGCGGCGTGACCGCCTGGTGGGGCGTGGCACCGATCCCCGTACGCGCCTGAAGAACGCCCTGTCAGGACTGCGGGACTTCGGGGAGCCGGTGCGCACGTTCGACAGCGAATGGCGCAGCCGTCTGACGCTGCTCGGCCACCACCTCTCGTCCGGGAACCTGGACTCGGGGACGCGGCTCCTGCATGTCGCACGCGGTCTGCAGCAGCGGGAGCAGGGCGACCCCCTGCGTCTGCCGCCCCAGCTCGTCGTGCCCCTGCTCAAGAGCTGGCTGGCCGGCGCGCTCGATCACCTCGCTGAGATCCGGTCGGCCCAGCCCCTGTCGATGTTCGACCGCCTGTGGAGCGCGCGGCTGGCCGGATTCGGTGGCAAGTGGCTGGCCGGCGCGCTGAGCGCCGGCGCGGACCACATGTACGCATGGGTCGACCAAGAGCTGAAGCCGTGGACTTCCGGCGTCAGTTCAAGCCAGGCCGGCGCCCTGATTCCCCCAGGTCTGGCGACGCGTTACGCCAATGTGCCGTTGAACGGGTCGACCTCCTTCTTCACTCCCGCGATAGAAAGCGCGGGGCTGGGCACGACGCACGCCGAAGCCCTGCAGTGGGTGCGGGGGTTCGCTGCGGACGACGAGAGCGAGGCATCCAAGGTGGTGCGGGAGCTCGCCGCGCGGGCCTACGCGCTGCTCCCGCCCGTGAACAGGACGGTGATGTGGGTCGCGCCGGCCGGTGAGATGGGTGGCAGGCGCTTCGCCCAGCAGCGGAGCCAACGGGTGTTCTACACCGCCCAGGACGCGCTGGCGCACCACCGGGCGACCCAGGACCGGCACGGTTCTCCGGCGTCCGTACCGCTCCTGTACCGGGTGGACCGCGCTTCGGCGCGCGACATCACCGGCCTGTTCGACGAAGGCCTGCCCCAGGCGATGTACCTGCCGGGGCAGGAGCTCGCGACCGGTGAGGCGGCGTCGGAGGTGGTGTCCGGGGCCCGGCAGAGGTTCCTGACCACCTACGAGCGCGGCGCGGGAGTGGCGCGCACGAAGGCGTGGGACAACGACCGTACTGTCCGGCGGGACGTGGTCTCGCGCGATGGCGGGACGCGGCTCGGTGAGGGCTGGCACAACGGGCGCGACCGCGCGCTGCACGAGCCGATGACGCGGTATCTGGAAGAGCGCTTGCGTCTCCGCTTCTGGTACAGGGCCCTGGACGGGCGACACTTCAGCCAGAGCGTTTCGATGCCGGCGGGCACGGTCTACCACCTGCTCGGACACAACGACCCGGCCCTGGCGTGGCGCATGGACCTCGCGGCCTCACACGGCGCGAGGCTGCCGCGGAAGGCCGACATCCTCCTGGTCCACGCGTGCGGGGTGGAGAGCCGCGTGGCACCGCGGGAGCTCGCCGCGGTCGGACGCGGGCATCGCATGAAGGTGCTGATGCTGGCGGGAGGGTCCGCGACCACGGACAGGGGCTTCCACGTCCTGGAGCACACCGGCACCGGCGCCCCGCTGTCCATGTGGATGTACGACCCGGACACCGACAGGACGGAGCTGTACCCGCGCGAATTCCCCGCCGACCGTTGGCAGGAGGACGTCTACTATCCGGCACCGGAGCTCTGGAACTCCACCCCCGTACAGGAGACCACCGGCCTTGAGACCACCGGCCTTGAGCAGGACCTGGCCGCCGCCCCGGCCGACCAGGCCGAGTCGGTCGTCCCGGTCACGCAAAGCGCCCCGGCCACGTCGGGCGACGCCAACCCGCCGCTCTATCCGGATCTCTACACCGACCCCGAGTTCGCGGAGTTCGCCCAGAAGTACGAGGACGCCCTGGGCGAGCTGCTGGCCAAGACCCGGACGGCCGCCAGAGGAGCGTGGCATCTGGTCAGTCTCCTTTTCCCGTACCTGAGCGAGCACCTCGGTTCGAAGGAGAACGCGGCCAGTGCCTTCGGCATCCGGGCCGAGGGCGGCAAGCCGCCCCACGAGGTGCTGGAGGAGCTGCTCAGGACGAGCCTCGCCGACGACACGGTCCAGCGGCTGGTGCGCGCCTTCGAGGACGCCGCCTACGCCAACACCGACTCGCCGTACACCCTGGCCAGGCTCTGGCAGGACAGGCCGGAGCTGAACGAGCACGCCATCCCGGCCCGGCCGCCGCTGGAGCGGTCGTGGACGCGCGAGGAGCGCGCGGAACTCAACGGGCGGCGTGGCCTGCCACTCACCCACGGCCCGGACGTGCACACCGAGCGGCAGTTGCGGATCGCACGGGCGCTGGGGGCCACCGAGCGCGAGCTGCGACTCTCCCGTGACGCGATGCTGGCCCGCAACCTCAAGGACAGGGCCGCGGCGGACAGCCAGGACGAGAACGGGGGCCGCAAGCTCAACTCGGCCTACGAGACCATGCGGGTGGCGCAGGACGAGGGGCTCAGCGACGACATCGACAAGGACCTGTCGGTCGTCGACGTGGCCGGGTTCCACTCCTGGCTGGACGCGGTCTACGGACCCGGTCAGCAGGAGGCGTTCGCGACGCTCCCTCTGCACACGCGGTACGCCCTCGACCCGACCCACCGTCTGGTGTACGCGTGGAACGCGTGGCGGGACAAGCCCGAGGATCTTCTGGCGGACCATGCGTACGCGCGGGAACACCGTGAGTCGTACGTGCGGTGGCTCGCGCTCCACGGCGCCCAGGACATCCTGCGGGAGAACCTCCAGGACGCGCATTATCTTTCGCTGCGCACCCGTCGTGACAACAGCCCGCTGCTCGACCCGCGGTTCACGCGGGACGATCCCCAGTCGCTGGAGCTGCTGGGGCAGCGGCTCGACGGGCTGGTGCGTGCGGCGCACGCCGCGCCCGAGCTCCGCCCCTACCCGCCACTTCTGCGCAACGACGAGGAGTTCGCCGGGCTCGCCGACTCCGGCGCGAGCCTGGAGGAGCTGCTGCGCCGTGCGGCCGAGCTGGCGCCGGTGCTGGGCCGGCAGATCCGCTCGCACCTGTCGATGCTGGACGAGACCCTGGCGATGCTGCCGCTCAGCCCGATGGAGTTCGGCGTCCTCGACATCCAGGGGCCGTTGCGCGGTGCGGGGACCGCGACCGTGGGAAGCCCGCTCACCATCGCGGCAAGGGAACCGGGAACGCAGCGCAGGGACTCGGCGTTCGAGTCCATGCGCCCGACCGCGCTGACGCACCCGCGGCTGGTCGAGGTGGTGAACACCACCGGGCGGGACACCTCGCCGTTCGAGGCGAGCCCCGCGGACGGGACGGTGCTCAGTGGCGAGCAGCGCGACCTGACCGTGCGCGACGTCCGCTTCGGGGTGCACCTGCGGGGCGGCCGTGGGTATGAGCACGTGGTCGCGACGGAGGACCTCAGGCCGTTGCCCGACGCGGTGTGGGAGCGGGAGGTCACCTTCCGCGCCATCACGGACCCCGACAGTGCCGACGTGGTCGGGTACGCCAGCGACGACACCCACGACTGGTGGTCGAAGAACTGGCGCCGCACGGACGGGCTGTTCCGGCACGCCACGCACCACTGGCTGATCGACGGACGGGCCAACTCCGCCGGCCTGCGCGTCCGTACGCGGTGGAACCTGGAAGAGACGCTGGCGTACAACGGCCACAGCAACGGGCGCTTCTTCCGCGCCAGGGGGCGCCATGGCTCCCTGGCCAAGGACGGGCGAGGACTCGGGCACCACCTCCTTCAGGAGATGGCGTACGCGAAGACGACCCCGAAGTGGGGCGAGCTGGCGGTCATCTCGTGTGCCGCGGCGGCCGAGCGCCCGGACGGTCGTGCGTCACTGACGCAGACGCTCGCGGATCGCGTGCTCCTCGAAAGCCACGCTCCCAATGTCTCGGCGGCTTTCTTCCGGGACGCGAACCCTCTGGGACTCGTCGTCGACCCCGGCGGTCCGCCGCCGGCCATGAGGAACGCACGGCCCAGGGGCCGGGCCACCGTCGCGGCCGAACTGCGTCGCGCGCTGGGTGACACCGCCCAGTGGGCCCCGTTGCTGCGGGGGCTGTACGGCACCCCTGAGTTCCAGGCGGCGGCCGAGGACTACGAGCGTGCGCTCGGGGAGGCGTTGGCGCAGCGGCCCGCGGTGCGGGGCACCGCGGGCCAGGCGCTACTGGCGGCGGTCGCCGGGCCGGCCGACGACGCAGCGTGGCGGGACGCCGTCGCCGGGGCGCTCGGGCTGAAGGAGACGAGCGCGGAGGCGATCCGGAGCGAGGCCGCGCGCTGGGCTGAGCCGGTTTCCGGCGTCGGCGTGCGGGACCTCCTGAGGGTCTTCGCTGTCGCCGTCACGCACCCCGAGCCGCTGCCCGAGTTCACCACGCCGTCGGCCGACACGCCGGAACACCGGACGTGGCTGCGCGAGCGTGGCATTCCCGGCGGCGCCGGGGTGGCGCCGCTGCTCGGCACCCTGCTGCGGAAGTACCGCGAGTTGACGGACGCCACCGTGGCGGATCTGGGGCGGTTCCTTGAGGCCGCTGTCGCCGGCCTGCCGGACTCCCTCTATGCGAAGCTGCGCGGCGCGCAGGACGAGTTGGGCGACACGTCGGGCTACCACGACGTGCGGTACAGGACCGCGACCTCCGGTGACGCCGCCGAGCTGTACCTGGGTGCGAACGAGCTGTTCAGGCCGCTGGCGTCAGCGGTCGGCGCAGGGCTCAGGAAACGGCTGCGGCTGCCGCACGAGGTGGCGTACGAGGCGGCCCACGCGGTGGCGGACGAGGCCAAGGGCCTCGACGCGCGGCGGCGCGGCGGGCTGGGCGCGGGCCACGCGGTGGCCCTGCACCGGGTCGACGCGCTGGACGACGTGGAGTCGGCCACGCCGCTGGATCGCGGAATGAGCGCGGAGGCGCTGAGCCTGCTGCCCCCGGTGGACGCGACGGTCTGGATTCCGACGCTGCTGCCCGGCAGGCCCGGGGACGAGTGGCACGAGATCGCGGTGCCGGAGTACCAGCCGGCGACGCTGGACCGCGCGGCGGCGGTCGAGACCCTGCGCGGACTGTGGGGGAAGGGACAGGACGGGCGCCACCCGGTGCTCCTGGCCGTGTCGGATTCCACCGCTCCCCAGGTGCCGGGCACCACGCGGGTCCGCTACCCGGTGGAGACCATCCTGCCGGTGGCGGGGCGCGGCGAGGGCGACTGGTTCACCGAGTTGACGCTGACCGAGTCCGAGCCGGTGGAGCCCGCGCCGCGCGCGGTGGGCCCCACCACCGTCCCGCACGGCCTTGACCGGCGGGCCGGCGCGATCCCGCGGGACACCTGGGACTCCAAGGGCAACTGGAGTGGCACGTCCTACTTCAGCGAGCCCGAACTGCCCGGGCAGGCCGGCACGCTGGGCCGGCTGAGGCAGATCGCGAGCTATGTCGGTTATGAGGAGCAGGGTGATGGTCTGCTCGCCGTCTCCGAGTGGGAGATGCCGGCGAGTGACGGGACATTCTGGGTCGGCCACGGTGCGCCGCCCAGGAAGGCCCTGGAGAACCATGCCGCGAAGACGGTCGCCGCCAACTTCAAAGAGGTGACGATCCTCGCCTGCGTCAGGCTCGATCAGGCGACAGCGACGATGGCATGGCTGCAGCGGCTCGCCGACGACACCGGCCTGGTGTTCCACCAGCTCGTCGGCAAGATCTCGACACGGGACGGCGTCAAAACGCACGAGCACGCGGAGTGGTGGACCTACCGTCCCGGCGAGCCGGGGCCGAAGGTCACGCCGACCGCGCGGCTTCCCTGGTCCGGTACCCAGTCGGCGGAGTACCCCGACTCCGGGGACTGGAACGGCCTGGAGGACGAAAGGGCCGCCACCTACGAACCGCGATTCCCCTCCCTCGTGGCCGAGGCCAGGAAGGCCGCCGTCGACTTCGAGCAGGCCTTCGGTGAGGCGTTGACCGCCGACCCGCGGCTGACGCGTGAGGTGCAGGCCACCATCGAGGGTCTGCGGGGGAAGCTGGCTGACATCATCGGGCCCGACGCCGCCGCGGCGGCGTTCCTGCCCACCGGTGCGAGCCGACCCGGCGACGGTCTGGCCTACCTGTTCAGGCCCAACGCCGAACTGCGCTTCATCGTGCGGGCGTTGGAGCGTGCCGTCGAAGGGGCCGGCTCCGACCCGCAGGTGCGCTCCGCCGGCCTGATCCTTCCCCGCCGTCCGGCCGCACAGCCCCATGACGAAGTCACCGAGGCGTTCCTGGGTGAACAGCTCGGGCACCGGCTGTCGGGCAGGGGCCACGCCGTGGAGGTCGGCTGGCTGCTCGAAGCGCAGCGCGCGCTGGGGCTTCCCGACGCGCAGCCGCTCGCCATGCGCGAGGCGCTGATCGCCGTGGAGCTGACGACGCCGGGCGGTCACTCGCTGGCAGAGGCGCTCGCCGAGGCCCAGCGGGTCGGTGTCATGGAGCCCGAGGTCGAGCCGGCGGTGGAGGACGTCTCCGCCGACCGTCTCATCCCCTGGGCCGACGGCTACTTCGACCCCCGTGAACGGCTCGGCATGCACGCGCCGCGCCTGAGCGAGGACGACCGGATGGCACTGGACACCAGGCTGTGGGAGTTCCCGTATCACTACGCGTACATGGCCAGGGCCACCCTGCATGACGCGGAGTACGCCGCCATGGACGACGAGCACGCACTCCGGAGCTGGCTCGACTGGCATCACTCGACGAGCCTGCTGGCGCACAACCTGCGCCCGGCGCACCTGGTGGCCCTGGTGGGGTTGAAGAGCGGCGAGCGGCTGGTGGGCGACGACGCGGAGATGGCCGCCGAGGGGCTGGAAGTCCTCCCGTCCTGGCACGCACCCCTGTGGCAGGGCCTGCGGATGAAACGCGCCCCACGGGTGGGCCAGCGGTTCGCCCTGCCAGGGC
Source organism: Streptomyces sp. NBC_01471 (assembly GCF_041438865.1). NCBI lineage: Bacteria > Bacillati > Actinomycetota > Actinomycetes > Kitasatosporales > Streptomycetaceae > Streptomyces > Streptomyces sp. NBC_01471. Next base: position 2,175,324 of record NZ_CP109450.1, on the reverse strand, counting down.
TGCCCCAGCCAGGGCAGGGCTCCGCCACCTCCTACCGCGAGGCTGCCGTTCACCAGACCGTCGGGCTCGCGAAGCAGAAGATCGATGTGCCCGTACTGGTGGACATCGCGGAGGCGAACGGCGCGCGCAACGACCCGTTCGTGCTGGACCGCCTGACCTACCCGCGCGGCGCCGTCGCCGTGGCACGCGACGTCAGGCCGGCCGTGGACGGTTCGACCGGTATGCCGTTCCTCCACGTGCTGGCCGAGGAAGTGGAAGAACCACTCGCGGAGGAAGGCTGGGACCGCCCGATCGTCACGCGCGTGCTGGCAGACCCCGCCCAGAAGTGGCTCGTGGTGTCCTCCGTCGGGTCCATGGACTCGCTGCCCCAGGCCGGAGTCACCTGGGCGCAGGCCGCGTCCGCCACATCCGTCTCCCGCGACGACCTGGAGGGCGGAGCGGAGGAGAGCGACGTGCAGACACTCCCCGACAACCATCGGCGGGTCGTGCGCGTCACCCACGGCAACGAGGGCTTCGTCGCCGTGCCCACGCGCAACGGACGCATCTTCACCACCGGCGCGGTGGACGGCCACTACCTGAAGCGGCTGCTCCCCGGCCACGGATTCGCCCTCGACGCGCTGGTCCAGCAGGTCTCCTGCAACGCGGCCAGGGAGCGTGGGAAGGGCGTGCCCCCGCTGGCGCAGGGGGAGGCCGACGGGAGCCTGCGCGTCACGATCGCCTCGCCCACCTTCATCGGCCCCAAGGCCGCGGGCGGCGGGAAGCCGACACGGATCAGCCTGCTGCGCGACGAGGAGGAGCCGGAACCGAGGCTGCTCACCTTCCAGCCCCGCGACGGAGCCACGCCGCTTGAGCGGCTGCGCGCCGCCCAGCGGGGGGACCGGGAGACGGAAGAGCCTGTCACCGCGGACGCCTGGTGGCACGGACGGCTGCCGGGTGCGCTGCCGCCACCCAGGACCGCGGGTCAGGCGCCGCAGGGCGCCCTGTACGAGGTGTGGGTCCCCGGCTCCCACCAGGTGAGGCTGGACACCCCCACCGTGCCCGTGGGCCCGGTCAACTTCGGTGGCACCCCGGACCATGCGGTGCTGTACCACGTGGTCCGCACCTCGGTGCACAAGATGTCCGGCGCCCCCGGTGAGCACAGGGCCCAGTACGCCGACGACCGGATGCTGGACGTCGTGCTGCGCCAGGTGGTCCGCGACACGGCCACTGGCCAGGTCTACGAGTACGTGCGGCTGAGCGACCCGGAGGCGACCGAGGCGCCGCGGCCGGAGCCGGGCCAGGACCTGGTGGCGCGGGAGATCAACGCCAAGGGCAGCGGCTGGTTCGGTCTCGGCGGCGGCTGGACCGGCACCACCTATCACACCAAGCCCGACCACGACCTGCGCGCCGGGGTGCTCTCCCGCACGCACCTCCTCGGCGAGTACTCGGGGTGGGAGCGGGACCAGGCAGGGAACCCGACCGCGGTCCAGTACGAGCTGCCCTTCGGCGCGGGAACCGCCCTCCTCAGCACTCACGGGGGGGTGCCGCGCCGCGTGGTCGAGGAGTTCGTGGCACGCGCGGCGCGCAAGGGCCGCACGTCGGCCGCCCTGCTCCCCTGCTCCACGCGGTCATCCCTGGCCAGGTCCGCGCCGTCGCTGCAGCGGCTGTCCGACACCTACAACATGGAGTTGTTCCGGCCCGAGGGCCGTTTCGCAGCCGTGCCCAACGACGTGGAGATGTCGGAGGGGTTCCACGCGGGCGAGGGCGAACCGGACCGGCTCCACCTGGGGGAGGACGTCTACGGTCGCCCCACCCGGTGGGAAAGGTTCGTGCCGCGCGGCTCAGGACCGATACCGGTCGAGGCTCAGGTGGCCGAGGGTTCCGTGCCGCCGGCGCACTACCCGCGGGACGAGTACTGGAACAGCCCGCTCGCCGACGAGGTGGAGCCCGTGAACCCCGCCACTGGCGCGGAGGGTGTACGAGCACGCTTCCCCGGCCTCCACCGCGAGGAGCGGTACAACAGGCTGAGCCAACGCTTCGAGGACGCGCTCGGCCAGGTGCTGGCCGCGGACCCCGTCGTCCACAAGGAGGTGGCGTCGACCATCGCCGCCCTGCACCGGCTCTACGCACAGGAGCTGCCGGCCTTCATCAGGACGGAGAGCGTCGACAGCGACGCGTGGGCGGCCAGGCTCTTCGTCGACACCAGAATCAGTGTGGAGGGCAGGGATCCCGAGGCCGGCCTGTTCTTCGACGACCCCACCCTCGACAAGTTCGCGACGGACGAGCTGGCCAGGCTCACCGACCCGAGGTCGTCCGTCTCCTTCGACAAGCGGATGGACGCGCTGATCCAGGCCGCGTACGGCCACCCGCGCTACCCGGACGTACTGGGCAAGCTGTGGACGCACAAGCCGGAGCTGCGGCCCGCCGGCCTGTCGGGGCGGCCAGGCAGGGAGGAGCCGTACCAGCCGAGGGAAGCAGTCGAACTCGGGCAGCGGTACGGGGCCCAGTTCTCCTCGCGCGGACGGGCCGTGACGGCCCAGTGGCTGCTCCGGTTCCGCATGGGGCTGCCGGTGGAAGGCGGCAACCCGTTCGCCTTCTTCCAAGCGGTGCTCGGGTCCGAGCTCGGCCGCCACAGCCTGGCCGAAGTCATGCAGGCCGCGGCCACGGCGAAGGTGCCGGGCGTACCGAACCAGCCGATGGACGCCGCGCGGACGCATGCCTGGGCGTACAACGCCTTCGCCCCGCGGGACCTGGCCGAAAAGCCCGCGCTGCGGAAAGCCTTCGGACCCGGCACGACCAGTTGGAACGACCTTCGGCTGCCGCACGAGCAGTGGTACGCGGGGGCGCCGGGGCTGCTCGCGCCCGCCGTGCTGGAGGCCGTGGGGGACATCGCGAAGCTGCTCGCTCTGCCCGACCGGCCCGCACAGAGCACCGGCAAGCCCCTCGTCGGTCCGCGGGCACGGGCACGCCGGACGGACATGCTGGACTTCCTGGCGGAACACGGGGGCGGCTGGCCGCTGTCCAACCTCCGGCCGGGGTACCTGGTGGGGCTGTTCCTCGCCACCGGCCAGGACCGCGCGCTGCTCGCGCAGCGGCTCGCCGGGCCGGCTCTCTCCGCCCACGACGACCCGGGCCTTCCTGAGCTGCGGAGGGTCGCCCGTGACCTCGCCCGCCAGGCGTACGAGCGCGATGACATGAGCCAGTACCCGCTGCTGCTCCAGGGCGACCCGGAGTTCGCCGATCTGATCCGGGAGTTCCACGGGGAGATCAAGGCCGTGGGGTCCCTGGCGGAGAGCGACCGACGCGACAGGGAGCGGCACACGGGGGTGCGCTCCGGGGGGAGGCCCAGCCCCGAGCGCGACATCGTGCGGCTGGAGGCCCGCGCCGACGCCGTCATCGACAAGATCGCCGCGGAGCTGACCGGCTACGCCGAACTGGCGGCCGAGGCGGTCGCGATGATGCCGAAGCGGCGCGGCTGGGTGGGTTGGTGGACGCAGGAGCCCGGCTCGCTGGAGGAGCCGGAGACCTACGGGCCGGTGAAGCGGTTCCAGCGGTTGCCCCTGGAGAAGGCGACGGCGTCCTGGCAGGCCGCTCTCGACTCGTCCCCGACGGCCAAGGAGATGCTCGAAGGCCACCACCGCGTGCTCTGGCAGATGGAGAACTCGGAGTTCCACAGCATCGGCCCCGCGGCGCGGGTCTCTGGGGAGGGCGCCGTGCTGACCTCCAGGCCGGGCCTGGTCGAGGTGGTGGACATCACGTACGCCATCGACCAGCTCAGCAGGCGGCGTATGGCCGTCGTCACGCTCCGGCCCGTCGACCGGTCGCCGTCCCGCCACTGGGGGCCGGAGATCCTCAGCACGCCCATCACCGTCGAAGGCCGCCCGCTGGGAGTGGGCTTCCTCAGCGCCAGGGAACGGATCGGGACGGACGAGGAGCACCAGGATCTGGCTGGACTGACGCATTCGCGGATCTGGAGCCTCTGGGACGACGGCACCCGTACGCGAAGGCCGACCGTCTTCAACAGCGGCGCCGAGATGCCCGAGCTGGGCGAGCGCGCCCCGCTGCCCTGGAAGCCGGCGGCCTTCGGCCTGCTGGACGCCCGATTCGTGGACGGCAGCGCCTTGGCGATGCCGACTCCGTACGGTCCGAAGAACGCCAGCCCTTACGAGGCAGGACGCCATGTGCGGCGTTTGATGGACGCGGCGGGCGCGCCGAAGGACCTGCCGGTCGTCCTGCTCGGCGGCGGCACGGGCAAGGACCGCGACGGCGCCGACCCGGTGGCACAGCAACTCGCCGACGCGAGCGCGCACAGCGCTGTCGGGTCCACCGCACCGCTCTCGGTGCGGCGCCCGATGGACCCCGCGGCGCATGCGGCGCTGCGGGCCGGAATCAGGATCAAGGAGACAGAGCTGGCCCTGCTGCGTGAGCACCCGCTCGCCCCCCATCCGCGGCTGGCAGTCTTCGGGCCCCGTGACCAGAGGGCCGATCTGCCGGTGGCCCCCTCGCCGGCTCAGCGGCAGGCCCGGTTCGCCGCCGCATACGGAGACGGCGACAAGACCGAGGTCGAGCGGTGGATGGAGCTGGCCGAGGAATACGAGTCGAAGCTCCAGAAGGCGCTGGAAGGCCCCGAGACACTGGCCGCCGCCCGGTACGCCGTGCAACTCGCCACGAAGAAGCCCCCGCAGCCGTCGCTGACCACCCAGAAACTCGTGGGCGAGTTCTTCGCGGCCGTCGAACCCAGGCGGCGGATGAGGGACTTCGACCGGCTGCCGCCGGGCCCGAAGCGGCTTGCGGTCTACGAGGACCGCGGACTCCGCACGCTGCGGGAGAGCGTCGAGCTGCCGGAGCTGCTGCTGCGGGAGTACCGCGCGCTGGCCGGCCCCGACCTCACCGGGCTCAAGAAGTGGTGGGAGGCGGTTCTCGCGACGATGCTCGACCTCTACTCGCTGCATGACCTGACGGCCGCGTGGTTCCGGGCCGCTGGGGATCTGACCGCTCCGGCCGACGAGAGCGTCCTGCGCGGTGAAGGGGCTCACCTGTACCACTGGGCGGACCGGTACTTCGCCCCCGCGGGCAGGGACGCCGGCCGCAGTCCGGTCTACTACCGCACCCCACAGGAAGCCCGCTACTTCGAGCGGTCCCTCTGGCTCACCTCCGAGGTCGCCGGCGGCGTGAGGGTGCCCACGGGTTTCTGGGACGGCCTCAGGAGCAAGGACCCGAAGGTGGCCGGCGCGCGCCGGATCGCCGCCCTGAACGACTGGAAGGCGAGCCACGACGGCGACCCGTTGAACCTTGTGCGGCCGGCGCACGTCACGGCGATGTACCTGTTCAGCGGCCCCGACCGAGAGATATTGGAGCTGGGGACCCGACCCGGTCGGCTGGAAGCCGAGGGGCTGCTGGACGCTCTGCACGCCATGGTCGACCGTCTGCTGGACGAAGGTCGCACCGACTTCCCGTCGCTGCTGACGCGGGACAAGGGGTTCAGGGAGACGCTCGGCAAACTGGTGACCGCGCGCCGCTGGGAGGCGGTGGGCGACATCAGCCGGTACGAGAGGCGACTGCTCGACCTGATCGACGGGGACACGGCCCAACGCCTCGTGGAAGAGATCCCCGAACACCTGGGCATGCTCGCCGACGGCCTGGACCGCCTGCCGCCGTCCGGCAAGGACGGCTACTTCCTCTCGGCAGAGCGCGGTGAACTCCGGAGTCAAGGAGACGTGCTGGAGCCAGGGCCGGAGCTGCTCCGGCTGCCTGAGGCGCACCAGCTCACCCTCGACCCGAGCACCCTGGCGGGGGCGAAGCCCGCGCGCCGAGGGCGCCACCGGACGCTGAACCGGGTCCTACGGACAAGCGCGCCGGACATCTCCTTTGCCGCGAGCAGTCCTCAACTGGCGCAGGCCGTCTACCCCCGTACGACGGCCCTTGAGGTCATCAGCCGCACGGTCAAGAGGGACCGCGACGGTCTGTACGAACTGCGAGAGCTCAGGGAGGTGGGATCCATGCCGGCGGTCGCCGCCCACGTCGGCCCTCAGCGGCAGCCCACCGGGACCACTCCGGCTGACTCGACCGGTGAGTCCCGCTTCGAGGACCTGGGGAGCGAACCGTCGCCCCGGCGTGCCACGGAGCAGCAGGACCGCCGGACGAAGCCGACGCCGCAGCGGCGGAGCGGGAGGACCGCGCCGGAGACGGAGCGGCCCGAGCACCGGCCGGAGCCGAGGCGTCGCGCCGAGCCGTCCGGCCGTGGGCGGGAGGCGAACCCCCAGCCGAGGTCGGGGCAGGGGTCGGAGTCGGACTGGGTACCTCCGGCCAAGCGGGAGCCGAGGCCGTATGGCGGGAGTGGCCAGTCCGGGTCGGCGTCGCGGTTCACCGGTGGCCCCCTCCACGAGGAGCCGGAGAGCACGGAAGCGAAGCCGAGGTCGACGCGTCGCACGGAGCCGTCCGGTCGTGGGCAGGAGGCGAACCCCCAGCGGAAGTCGGGGCAGGGGCCGGAGTCGGACTGGGTACCTCCGTTGGAGCGTGAGCCGAGGCGGTACGCGGAGTCCAAACAGTCCGGTTCGGCGTCGCAACCGAAGTCGCAGGGGCCGGAGTCGGACTGGGTACCTCCGGCCAAGCGGGAGCCGAGGCCGTACGGCGGGAGTGGCCAGTCCGGTCCGGCGTCGCAGCCGAAGCAGCCTGAGCCGAAGCGGCAGGAGGAGAAGCCGCAGCCGCAGCAGACTTCGCAGCCACGGTCGGATCCGCGTCAGGAGACCGGGCAGGGCCGCCCGCCCGCCCCTCCCCTCGAATCGCACCTCCGCTTGGGCGACGACGACAAGACCGGGCAGATGCTGGCCCACGTCACCCGAGCCGCCTGGGAACGCCGCGAAGACACCTACAGCGAGGTCGGGGACGTCACGCACTATGTCCAGTGGGAGCGTCGTGAAGGCAAGCTGGTCGGCACGCTCTACGAGTTGCCGGAGGAACTGACCGGTGAACAACGCTTCGTCTACGCCCAGTACGGTCCGTCGGCGCAGCCCAGTACCGGCGTGCGGACAATTCTCCGGTGCCCGAATGTGAAGTCCATGCGCAGCCTGCTGCTTCTGGAGAGCGGGGCCAACCAGGGACGGGCGGAGCACATGGCGCGCTCGGTGGATGTGGGGACGGTCGGGTACACCGACGGCGAGATGGCGGCCACGCTCGTGCCGGTGCGCCGGCTGGACCCCAAGGACCCCGTTCCCCTCGTACACCTGCGGGAGAAGGCATCCGGCGATCCGGCGCCGCTGCTCCTCATACGTCATCAGCCGGACGGCCGGATGGTGGCGGAGGTCCAGGACCAGGCGAAGCGGGTCGGTCTGGTGGACCCGAAGTACTACCCCCACCCGGAGGACTGGAACACCGAGACCGGTGAGGCGCGGTGAGGCGGCCCCCATGTGCCCCGGCGCCCCGGGGCATGCGACCCTGCGACAACAGACCCCGCCCGGGGCGCCGGAACACTGGTGCGCCCCCGGCGCGGCGGACGCCCACGCCCTGCGGCCGGCTTCCGGCACCGACGATGCGGGCGAGCGTCCCACGACGTCATCCCGCCCCCCCAGCACCCATGATCAGACGCACCACAGAATGAATGAGGGACACGTGAGCAAGGCGACCAAGCAGAACGACGCTGCGGAGCCGGCGGAGGCGGTGGACGCCGCGCAGACGGCGGGTGGCGATGAGCCCGAGGACATCGCGGGCGCCACCGAGAACATGCCGCCGGTGCCCGACTCGATCCGTGAGGCGGCCAAGCTGGCGCCGGACCACTGGCTCGGCATGGTCGACCCCACCTGGTCCGGTGAGGGCGCGCCCCCCGCGTGGGCCGTCGTCGGGCAGTGGCGGTCCGGGCTGGAGGGCGAGATCGCCGAGTGGCGGGACAATGAGGACTACCGGCCGTCCCCGACGGCGCTCGGCTGGCCGGAGCCCGCGGACGACGTGGACGCTGCCGTGCAGTTGGCGGCGACCGGCTACGGCCCCGGCGAGGACGTGACCACCGCCCTGGCCGCCCTGCCCGAGCTCGGCGTGTTCGTGACCACCACCGGCCAACCGCTGGTCGCCGCCGCGCCGGACGGGGAGACGCCCGTGATACCGGTGTTCACCTCGCCGGTGTACCTCCACATGGCGGGCCGGCTGTCGTTCGAGCTGATGTCGGTGCACGAGGTGCTCGACCGGCTCTCGGAGGAGCACCTGCTCTACCTCAACATGTCCGCGCCGGTGAGCATGACCGTGGAGACCGAGTCGCTCCGCGAGGCGCTGGACGGCGGCAACACGGATGTCACAGGGGACGAGGACGAGCCTGAGTCCGGCAACCGGGCCGAAATCGGTGGCGTGCCGGTCGAGCCGGCCTCCGCCTCGCAGGAGCCTCCGAAGAAGCGGACCGCCCGCAAGACGACGAAGCCGGGCCCGAAGGGATAGGCGAGTCCCGTCTGTGACCCTCGCCCCGTAGTCGCCTGGGCCGTGCGAATCGCACGGCCCAGGCGCTTGTCACAGCAGGTCCGGCGACCCAAGGCTCGCCACGTACTCGGTGATCAGGTCCTGCGACGGCCACCGGGCAGGCCGGCACGGCCTGCCCGGAGCGGGACCTCGGCAGCGGCTACGCGAACGGCAGGCGGGCGAGGTGTCGTTGCGAGCGCGACCGGGCGGCGAGCCTTCTTCGCCTTTCTGACGGACGCCGAGCGGAACGGCTGCGGCCATTCCTGCCGGTCAGCAATCGGCGTTGTGGCCGGTAGCGGGAGCACCGGCGGGTGACCGAGGGGCTCTGCACCGGATGCGGGCCGGTGTTCAGCGGCGTGACGTTCGGAGCGTCCTGTCAGTGGCGGATGCCAGGATCATCGCGACACGTCGTCGAAGGAGTCCGTCATGTGCCCGATCACCCCGCTGACCGTTACCGACTGGCGCGAGTTCCTCAGCGCGTACAGCGTCAAGTACCTCGCGTCGGAGGAGTTCTGCTCCGCTCTGGAAGAAGGCAGGGAACCGTGGTTCACCGAGGCGCACCGGGCGGCAGGGTGGCTCGGCCGCCAACCGGCGGGCGAGGCGGCCGTCGCGGCCGCTGAGGAGCGGCTCGGGGTGCGTCTTCCGCCGAGTTACCGCAACTTCCTGCTGGCGAGTGACGGCTGGAACTCGATCGGCCTCCTCGACCTGCTGGAGGTCGGGGAGATCGGGTGGTTCGCCGACAAGGCCGCCGACCTCCTCGAGATATGGGAGGAACTGGAGGACTTCACCGAAGAGCTCGCGATACTCAGGCGCTGCCTGCTGATCTCCGTCGACGACGGCGGCAGCGGAGGCAACTGGCTCCTGCACGCGGACAGCGTCGGGGGGGACGGTGAGTGGACCGCGTACGAGTGGTGGCCCGGCGACGGCGGGGACCCCGAGCCGTACGAGAACTTCGCCGCGATGGCGAAGCAGGCATCGGACGCGGTCACCTGAGGCGGCGGCCAGGACTTGCCCGGTCGATCGCGCGACCTTCACCGGCCGGATCGTGCTGCGTCTCATGGGCGGAGTGAGCTGGCCGTTGCCGACCGGCGGGAACGGCTGCGGTCGTTCCCGCCGGTCGGCAACAGGCGTTGTGGCCGGTGGCGGGACCACCCCGGCAGGCGACCGGAGAACTCGTGTGGACCGGTATCCATGGCGTGACCTTCCCGAACCCAACCGGGGCGTCCGGGGCAGCGTAAGGGCCGAGGACCTTCGCGGTGACGAGCAGCGTCACAGTCTGCCCTCCCAGCTTTCCAAATCATCATGTCGCTCGCTGCGGACACGCTCTGCCAGAGCGGGGACGGTGTTCGTCAATGCGTCGAAATATGCCACCGAACTCGGTGAATTCGACGAAAACCCCGTCAATGGGGTGTCCTGGCGAAAAGCCGTCGAAGGTCGTGGGGGTTGACCCCAGGCTTGTATGCAACCCGAGGCAGGCCGACAATCTGCTTGGCTCCGTCTCCTATGTCGGTGGGTATAACCGTGCCAGAGGGCGGCGTCTGGTCGGGATGTTCGCGGGAATGCATTACGTCGGCATGCGCTCCGCGGTGAGGGTCGGTGTCACTCTCCAGGACTGTGACCTTCCCGAAGAAGGCTGGGGCATGGCGAACCTTCACCGGACCAGGCCGGCGGCGGGTAAGAAGCGGACCATGACGGGCGAGGTTCACGACGTTCGGGGGCTGAAGAATCGGGAGCCGGAGGAGGTGCGCCCTACGCCGCTGCCGCCGCAGCTTGTTACATCTGGCGCGACGGCGCTGGAAATACCGTGGAGGTCATGCTGTCCAGCCCCGTGTATGTCCCGTGGCGGCTGTCCTGGAACTGCTTTCTGCGGCAGTTGGCCGCACATGAAAGCAGACCCCCCGATCAGGCGTGTTGCCTGATCAGAGGGCCTGTTCGGCACCTGAATCACGGTGCCCCCGGCAGGATTCGAACCTGCGCACCCGGCTCCGGAGGCCGATGCTCTATCCCCTGAGCTACGGGGGCGTATCGCTGCGTTAAGCGGCGACGGGTAGAACCCTACCAGCTCAGCGGGGGTGGCCATGAACAGGTTTCCGCGGTGAGCGGCGTTCGCTCTCCGGGCGGGGTGGAAGTGGGCAAAACCCGGACGCGGCGGTGGCTGGGGTTCTACGCTCGTGGGTGTGTCAGGCGCGTACGGCCGGGTGCTCGTTGTCGACGACAACAAGGTCATCCGGCAGTTGATCAGGGTCAATCTCGAACTGGAGGGCTTCGAGGTCGTGACCGCGGCTGACGGTGCCGAATGTCTGGAAGTCGTCCATCGGGTCGCTCCCGATCTGATCACCCTCGACGTCGTCATGCCGCGCCTCGACGGTCTGCGCACCGCGGCCCGGCTGCGCGCCGACCCGCGGACCAGCCGACTGCCGCTCGCGATCATCAGCGCGTGTTCGCACCAGGAGGTGGAGAGCGGGCTCGCCTCCGGCGTCGACGCCTTTCTGGCCAAGCCTTTCGAGCCCGCCGAGCTGATCCGGCTCGTGGGCAGGCTCCTCAGCCGTGAGCAGTCGCCCTCCGGCGGGCCGGACCGGAGCGGCCCCAGTGGTGACAGCAGGCCCGCGGGGTGGGCCGGGAGCGCCCTCGGCTGACCGGATGGCGAAACCGGTTCGCGGAGTGGCCCCCCTTCTCCCATACGCTGGTCCTGTGACTCCCGCAGACCTCTCCCGCACCGTCGCGCGCGCCGTGCGCCGCGCGGTCGACGAGGGTGCCCTGTCCGTGCCCGTACCCGAGCGGGTCCGAGTCGAGCGCCCCCGGCCCGGCGGTCGCGGCGACTACGCGACCAGTGCCGCGCTCCAGCTGGCCGGCCCCGCCGGGATGGCCCCCCGCGCGGTCGCCGAGGCCCTGCGGCAGCGGATCGCCGGTACGCGGGGGATAGAACGGGTCGAGATCACCGGGCCCGGCTTCCTGAACTTCACGCTGGTGCCGGACAGCTCCGGCACGGTCGTCCGCACCGTACTCGCGGAGGGTGCCCGGTACGGGATGGGGCGGCCCGGCACCGGGGGCCCGGCTCTCGGGAGCCCCGACCGCACCCGCGACCCCGCCCGCGACCCGGCTCCCGGGGGGCCGGGCCCTGCCGCCGACATCGCCGACATCCCCGCCCCGGCCACCGACACCGATCACCCGCGCCTCGATGCCGACCGCTGGGGCGCCCTCTTCGGCGGCGGAGGCGACGAGCTGCTGGTGCGGCGCGAGAGCAATCCGCTGTTCCGGGTGCAGTACGCCAGGGCCCGCAGCCGCGCCCTGCTCCGCAACGCGCGTGATCTCGGCTTCCGGGCCGCGTACGGAAGCGAGTACGACGCGGCCTGCGAGCGGGACGCCGAGGCCGCCGCTCTGGTCGCCGCCCTCGCCGACTACCCCGCGGCCGTCGAATCCGCGATCGGGCCCGGCCCCTTCCGGGCCGCTCACGAGAACACCACCCGCACCGCCCCCGCGTCCTTCGGCGCGGGGCACCGGATCGCCCGGCAGCTCGTCGTGGTCGCCGATGCCTTTCTGGCCTTCCACGTCGCGGTGCTCCCCGTAGGGGACGAGAAACCCTCGGCCGCCCACCGCTCCCGGCTCGCCCTCACCGAGGCCGCCGGGACGGTGCTGGCAGGCGGCCTGTCCCTGCTCGGTATCAGCGCACCCGAACACATCTGAAAGAGCGAAGAGATGAGCCGTTCCGCACACCCCGCCGGGCCCCGGCATGCCGACGTCTACACCGAGGGCCACTACTCCGCCCCCGCCGACGACCTCAACTCCCTGGACGAGAAGGTCTGGTCGCGTACGGTCGGCCGTAACGCGGACGGGGTCGTCACCGTCGGCGGCATCGAAGTGACCCGGCTGGCCGAGGAGTTCGGCACCCCCGCCTACTTCCTCGACGAGGACGACTTCCGGGCCAGGTGCCGGGCCTGGGCGGACGCCTTCGGCCGGGACGCGGACGTGTTCTACGCGGGCAAGGCCTTCCTCTCGCGCGCCGTCGTGAAGTGGCTCCAGGAGGAGGGACTCAACCTCGACGTCTGCTCAGGCGGCGAGCTGGCCACCGCGCTCGCCGCAGGCATGCCCGCCGCGCGCATCGCCTTCCACGGCAACAACAAGACCGCCGAGGAGATCGAGCGCGCCGTCGAGGCCGGGGTCGGCCGTATCGTGCTCGACTCGTTCCAGGAGATCGTCCGGGTCGCCCACATCGCGCAGAGCCGCGGGGTGCGCCAGCGGGTCCAGATCCGGGTGACGGTCGGCGTCGAGGCGCACACCCACGAGTTCATCGCCACCGCCCACGAGGACCAGAAGTTCGGGATCGCGCTCGCCGACGGCCAGGCCGCCGAAGCCGTCCGCAGGGCGCTCAAGCTCGACGGGCTCGAACTCATCGGCATCCACTCGCACATCGGCTCGCAGATCTTCGACATGGCGGGCTTCGAGGTCTCCGCGCGCCGGGTCGTGCAGCTCCTCGCCGAGGTGCGCGACGAACACGGCGTGGAGCTCCCCGAGATCGACCTCGGCGGCGGCCTCGGTATCGCGTACACCTCGGAGGACGACCCCCGCGAGCCGCAGGAGATCGCGAAGGCGCTCGGCGAGATCGTCACCCGGGAGTGCGAGGCGGCCGGTCTCGCCACCCCGCGCATCTCCGTCGAGCCGGGGCGCGCCATCGTCGGGCCCACGGCCTTCACGCTGTACGAGGTCGGGACCATCAAGCCGCTCGAAGGGCTGCGCACCTACGTCAGCGTCGACGGCGGGATGTCCGACAACATCCGGACGGCCCTCTACGACGCCGAGTACAGCGTGGCCCTGGTCTCCCGGACCTCCACCGCCGAGCCGATGCTCGCCCGGGTGGTCGGCAAGCACTGTGAGAGTGGCGACATCGTGGTCAAGGACGCGTTCCTGCCCGAGGACCTCGCGCCCGGCGATCTGCTCGCCGTTCCGGCCACCGGCGCCTACTGCCGTGCCATGGCGAGCAACTACAACCACGCGCTGCGCCCGCCCGTCGTCGCCGTCAGGGACGGCGAGGCCCGGGTGATCGTGCGGCGTGAGACGGAGGAAGATCTCCTGCGCCTCGATGTCGGCTAGTGAAATAGTCATCTCAGAATCCGGACGGGGGGAAGAAACCCCCGTCCGGTGAGTGAGACTGGTCCAACCGTAGAAGTATGAGAAGTGAGGTCGGATGATGCGTACGCGTCCGCTGAAGGTGGCGCTGCTGGGCTGTGGAGTCGTCGGCTCAGAGGTGGCCCGCATCATGACGACGCACGCCGACGACCTCGCGGCCCGGATCGGTGCCCCCGTCGAGCTCGCCGGTGTCGCCGTCCGCCGTCCCTCCAAGGTCCGTGAGGGCATCGACCCCGCGCTCATCACCACGGACGCGATGGCCCTGGTCAAACGCGGGGACATCGACGTCGTGATCGAGGTCATCGGCGGCATCGAGCCCGCCCGTACGCTCATCGCCGCCGCCTTCGAGCACGGTGCGAGCGTCGTCTCCGCCAACAAGGCGCTGCTCGCCAAGGACGGCACCGCGCTGCACGCGCTCGCCCAGGGGCACGGCAGGGACCTCTACTACGAGGCCGCCGTCGCCGGTGCGATCCCGCTCGTCCGCCCGCTGCGCGAATCGCTCGCCGGCGACAAGGTGAACCGCGTCCTTGGCATCGTCAACGGCACCACGAACTTCATCCTCGACAAGATGGACAGCACCGGCGCCGGCTACTCGGAGGCGCTCGACGAGGCCACCGCGCTCGGATACGCCGAGGCCGACCCCACGGCCGACGTCGAGGGGTTCGACGCCGCGGCCAAGGCCGCGATCCTCGCCGGAATCGCCTTCCACACCCGCGTACGGCTCGACGACGTCCACCGTGAGGGCCTCACCGAGGTCACCGCCGCCGACATCGCCTCGGCCAAGCGCATGGGCTGCACCGTCAAGCTGCTCGCCATCTGCGAGCGCGCCGCCGACGGCAAGTCCGTCACCGCCCGCGTCCACCCCGCGATGATCCCGCTCAGCCACCCGCTGGCCTCGGTGCGCGAGGCGTACAACGCGGTGTTCATCGAGGCCGAGGCCGCCGGGCAGCTGATGTTCTACGGCCCCGGCGCCGGCGGCTCACCCACCGCGTCCGCGGTCCTCGGCGACCTGGTCGCGGTCTGCCGCAACAGGCTCAACGAGGCCACCGGGCCCGGCGAGTCCGCGTACACGATGCTGCCCGTGAGTCCCATGGGTGATGTCGTCACGCGCTACCACATCAGCCTCGACGTGGCCGACAAACCGGGCGTTCTCGCCCAGGTGGCCACGGTCTTCGCCGAGCAGGGCGTATCGATCGACACGGTACGCCAGCAGGGCCGGCAGGACGGAGGCGGCGAGGCATCCCTCGTCGTCGTCACCCACCGCGCGCCCGACGCAGCCCTTTCCGGGACCGTCGAGGCGCTGCGCAAGCTCGACACCGTGCTCGGTGTCGCCAGCATCATGCGTGTTGAAGGGGAGTAAGGACCCATGACCACCAAGGGCACCCACCAGTGGCGCGGCATCATCGAGGAGTACCGGGACCGTCTCCCGGTCACGAGCACGACGCCCGTCGTGACGCTCCGTGAGGGCGGTACACCGCTCGTCCCCGCGCAGGTCCTTTCCGAGCGCACCGGCTGCGAGGTGCACCTCAAGGTCGAGGGCGCCAACCCCACGGGGTCCTTCAAGGACCGGGGCATGACCATGGCGATCACCCACGCCAAGGAGCAGGGCGCGCAGGCCGTCATCTGCGCCTCCACCGGCAACACATCGGCCTCGGCGGCGGCCTACGCCGTACGGGCCGGAATGGTGTGCGCGGTCCTGGTGCCGCAGGGCAAGATCGCCCTCGGCAAGATGGGCCAGGCCCTGGTGCACGGCGCGAAGATCCTCCAGGTGGACGGCAACTTCGACGACTGCCTGACGCTGGCCCGCTCGCTCTCGGACAACTACCCGGTGGCGCTGGTCAATTCGGTCAATCCGTCCCGTATCGAGGGCCAGAAGACCGGAGCCTTCGAGATCGTCGACGCGCTCGGCGACGCTCCCGACATCCATGTGCTGCCCGTCGGCAACGCCGGCAACATCACGGCGTACTGGAAGGGATACAAGGAGTACGCGGCGGACGGCCCGGCGACCCGGACCCCCCGGATGTGGGGCTTCCAGGCCTCCGGCTCCGCCCCCATCGTGCGCGGCGAGGTCGTCAAGGACCCCTCGACCATCGCCACGGCGATCCGGATCGGGAACCCCGCTTCCTGGCAGTTCGCGATCGACGCGCGCGAGGAGTCGGGCGGCTTCATCGACGAGGTCACCGACCGTCAGATCCTGGCCGCGTACCGGCTGTTGGCTTCGCAGGAGGGCGTCTTCGTGGAGCCCGCCTCGGCCGCTTCGGTCGCCGGTCTGCTGAAGGCGGCGGACGAGGGCAAGGTCGACCCCGGCCAGACGATCGTCTGCACGGTCACCGGCAACGGCCTCAAGGACCCGGACTGGGCGGTCGCCGGAGCTCCGCAGCCGGTCACCGTGCCGGTGGACGCCGTGGTGGCCGCCGAGCGGCTGGGCCTGGTCCCGTAACCTCCGGCCCGCCCGGGGCCCGTCCGTCCGGACCGGACCCCGGGCACAGCCGGACCGTGCTCCGGTTGTGCCCCCGCTGTGCTCCTGAGCTGCCGCATCACCCGCCGGACGGCTCGCGCGGCGGCCCGGTCCGATCTGGAGCGCATGGGTAGCGTGCGACACGCATCGTGCGCCTCCTGTGCGCCCTATGTCGCGACAGAACCTTCCTTCGATAAGCTGTAGGCAACCCACCCCGCCGCATGTGCCGCGGTGTTGCTGCTGTGATGGCCCGCAGGTGCTCGTTCGGCCTGTTCGGGTTGTCCGGTCCAGGGGGCCCGGGGGAGTGTTCTCCCGGGAAGCACAGCCGAATTCCCCGTAACAATCCCGCGGTCGAAACCAGACTCGCAGTCTCACAAGGAGAGTCGTCAGAGCGATGGCCGGTCCCGCGTTCCGTGCCGCCGCCGTCCGGGTGCGCACCCCCGCCACCAGCGCCAACCTCGGACCGGGCTTCGACGCCTTCGGTCTGTCGCTGGGGCTGTACGACGACGTGGTCGTCCGGGTCGCCGACACCGGGCTGCACGTCGACATCGCCGGTGAGGGCGCCGACACGCTCCCGCGCGACGAGAGCCATCTGCTCGTACGGTCGCTGCGGACCGCCTTCGACCTGCTCGGCGGGCAGCCGCGCGGCCTCGAAGTCGTCTGCGCCAACCGCATCCCGCACGGCCGCGGCCTCGGCTCCTCGTCCGCCGCCATCTGCGCGGGCATCGTCGCCGCCCGGGCCGTGACCATAGGCGGCGCCGAGAAGCTCGACGACGCGGCCCTGCTCGAACTCGCCACCGAGATCGAGGGCCACCCCGACAACGTCGCCGCCTGCCTCCTCGGCGGCTTCACACTGGCCTGGACCGACGGCGGAACCGCCCGCGCCATCAGGATGGACCCGGCGGACTCCATCGTTCCGGTGGTCTTCGTCCCCGGCAAGCCGGTGCTCACCGAGACCGCCCGGGGCCTCCTTCCGCGGACCGTCCCCCATGTGGACGCGGCCGCCAACGCGGGCCGTGCGGCCCTGCTCGTCGAGGCGCTGACCAGGCGCCCCGAGCTGCTGCTCGCGGCCACCGAGGACCGACTGCACCAGGAGTACCGTGCTCCGGCGATGCCCGAGAGCGTGGCCCTGGTCAACCGACTGCGGGCGGACGGCGTCCCCGCGGTCATCTCCGGCGCGGGCCCCACGGTGCTCGCGCTGGTCGAGAACGGTGCGGCCGACAAGGTCGCACGACTGGCCGGCGAAGGGTGGGCGGCCAACCGGCTGCCCCTCGACGCCTCCGGGACCAGCGTCCTGCCACTGGGTACCTAGGCCTTTCCTTCCGGATCGGGCCGCGAACCCGGCCCGATCCGGAAGAGAGGCCAGGGCGCGTGTCCGGTTGCCGGTGAACGAGAGGGGGAATATTTGTTGGATCCGGTAGTGTTAACCTCAAGTCTGCACTCGACGTCTTTGTGGCGCGGTGCTCGGTGTCCCCATCAGGGACCGCCTTTTCTTCCGGGAGCCTCCCAAACTGCCTGACACCCTGCCTGAGCAGTTTCGAGCACGCTCCGGAACCGGCCTCTGCCGGACCCCATGCACGTCTTGCCCTCCGCCGTACTCCGGCGGACCACCGCCCCGGCGTCGGTTCGCGATCAGTCAAGATCAGAACCGCAGTCGGACAGCACAACCGGTCGCCGAGCCAGACAGGCCGACGCCCGCTCCAGGGAAGGACCCTTCGTGAGCGACACCACCGATCTGATGGGCGTGACTGCCGACAACTCTGTCGAGGCCGCGTCCGCCGCCGGTGCTGCCACCGGCAGCACCGCACGGCGCCGCCGCTCCGGCACCGGCCTCGACGGCATGGTCCTGGCCGAGCTGCAGCAGGTCGCGTCCGGCCTCGGCATCAAGGGCACTGCGCGGATGCGCAAGAGCCAGCTGATCGAGGTCATCAAGGAGGCGCAGGCCGGTTCGTCCGCGCCGAAGAGCGCCAAGGCCGACGCCTCCGACGCGGCCGCGACCAAGCCGAAGCGCCGTGCCACCTCCAAGTCCCGTACGGGTGACGAGTCCGCGGCGGCCGAGAAGTCCGCGGCCCAGCAGCAGATCGACATTCCCGGTCAGCCCGCCAGCGACGACCAGCCCGCCGGTGAGCGGCGCCGTCGCCGCGCCACCGCGCAGGCCGGCAGCCCCGAGCCCGCGGCTTCCTCGTCGTCCGCCGCCGAGACCAAGGCCGTCAAGGCCGAGGCCAAGGCCGAGACGCAGTCCGTTGCCACCGGCGTGAAGACCGAGGCGCCGGCCGATGCCAAGGACGCCAAGGACAAGGACGGCAAGGAGGCCAGGGCGGAGGCCGCCACCGACACCGCCGAAGGCCGTCGTGGCGACCGCCAGGACCGCGGCCAGCGCGGTGACCGCCGTGAGCGCGGTGACCGCCCGGACCGTCAGGAGCGCGGTGACCGCCAGGAGCGTGGCGACCGTCAGGAGCGCGGCGACCGTCAGGACCGCGGCGAGCGCGGCGGCCGTGACCGCCGTGACCGCGGCGGCAAGGGCGACGACCAGCAGGGCCGCGGTCAGCGCCAGGGCAACCAGAACAACGGCCCCCGCGCCGACGAGAACGACGACGACTTCGACGGAGGCCGCCGCGGCCGCCGTGGCCGCTACCGCGACCGCCGTGGCCGCCGCGGTGACCGCCAGGAGTTCGGTGACGCTCCGCAGGTCGCCGACGACGACGTCCTGATCCCCGTCGCGGGCATCCTGGACATCCTCGACAACTACGCGTTCATCCGGACCTCCGGCTACCTGCCGGGCCCCAACGACGTGTACGTCTCGCTCGCCCAGGTCCGTAAGAACGGCCTGCGCAAGGGTGACCACGTCACCGGAGCCGTCCGCCAGCCCAAGGACGGCGAGCGCCGAGAGAAGTTCAACGCGCTCGTCCGGCTGGACTCGGCGAACGGCATGGCGGCCGAATCCGGCCGCGGCCGCCCGGAGTTCCAGAAGCTGACCCCGCTGTACCCGCAGGACCGGCTCCGTCTGGAGACCGACCCGGGTGTGCTGACGACCCGGATCATCGACCTGGTCGCTCCGATCGGCAAGGGCCAGCGCGGTCTGATCGTGGCCCCGCCGAAGACCGGCAAGACCATGATCATGCAGGCCATCGCCAACGCGATCACGGTCAACAACCCCGAGTGCCACCTGATGGTCGTCCTGGTCGACGAGCGTCCCGAAGAGGTCACCGACATGCAGCGGTCGGTGAAGGGCGAGGTCATCTCCTCGACCTTCGACCGCCCCGCCGAGGACCACACCACGGTCGCCGAGCTGGCCATCGAGCGTGCCAAGCGTCTCGTCGAGCTGGGACACGACGTGGTCGTGCTGCTCGACTCGATCACCCGGCTCGGCCGTGCGTACAACCTGGCGGCCCCGGCCTCCGGGCGCATCCTCTCCGGTGGTGTCGACTCGACCGCCCTCTACCCGCCGAAGCGCTTCTTCGGTGCCGCGCGGAACATCGAGGACGGCGGCTCGCTGACCATCCTCGCCACCGCGCTGGTGGAGACCGGCTCGCGCATGGACGAGGTGATCTTCGAGGAGTTTAAGGGCACCGGCAACATGGAGCTCAAGCTCGACCGGAAGCTCGCCGACAAGCGCATCTTCCCCGCGGTGGACGTCGACCCGTCCGGTACCCGTAAGGAAGAGATCCTCCTCAACGCGGAGGAGCTCGCCATCGTCTGGAAGCTGCGCCGGGTGCTCCACGCGCTCGACTCGCAGCAGGCGATCGAGCTGCTCCTGGACAAGATGAAGAAGACCAAGTCGAACGCCGAGTTCCTGATGCAGATCGCCAAGACGACACCTGCGTCCGGCAACGGCAACGACTGACCTTCCGTCACGGAACGTCAACTGGCCCGCCCCGTCACGGAAGTGACGCGGCGGGCCAGTCGTGTGCCGCGGGCCGCCCGCCCGCGACATCTTCACGCACTGTCTCCACACACCGCTCACGTGCCGCTCACCCGCCCGCCGGGGCGCCTCCTGGCGCGCAGAGATCTTCGCCACAGCACAGGCCCCGCGCCGGCTCACGACGGCCCGCCGCACGGGGGAGAAAACCCCAGGTGAGGGCCGCTTTTACGGAATGCACCCGGCTACCGTCCGTGACGCCGGGGCCGCTCCGGGGTCACAGCGCGTTGTGCAACGCTTCTGCGAGATACGTCGTCTCACAAGGGACGACGGACCGCGCCTGAACTTCGGGGCAGGGGGTAGCGGGACCACCGAGAAAGCTGGAGGGGACATGGGCGAGCCGCAGAAGGGCAGCCGAATACGGGGCAGCGGCAAACGCCGCAAGGAGGCCACGTCGCACCGGAAGGCGCTGGTGATCACCGCATGGGTGGCGGCCGGAGTGGTCGTGCTCGGCGGTGGCGGTCTCGGCTTCCTCTACTTCAAGCTCGACGGCAACCTCAAGAGCGTGGACATCAACGCCCAGCTCGGCGCCGACCGCCCGCACAACGTCGACAACGGCTCCATGGACATCCTGGTGCTCGGCTCCGACTCACGGGCCGGCGCCAACTCCAAGTACGGCAAGGACGAGGGCGGAGCCCGCTCGGACACCGCGATGGTCGTCCACGTGTACAAGGGCCACAAGAAGGCCAGCGTGGTCTCGATACCGCGCGACACCCTGATCAACCGCCCCGACTGCACCACCTCCTCGGGTGCGAACGCCCCGGGAGCCCAGCACGCCATGTTCAACACGGCGTACGAGAGCGGCGGCCCGGCCTGCGCGGTGAAGACCGTGGAGCAGATGTCCGGGATCCGGATGGACCACTATCTGGAGGTCGACTTCGCCGGCTTCCAGAAGCTCATCGACGACCTGGGCGGCGTACCGGTCACCACCAGCAAGGCCATCAACGACGACAAGAGCCACCTGCACCTGAAGGCCGGTTCCCACACCCTCAACGGGCAGGACGCGCTCGGTCTCGTACGGACCAGGCACGGCGTCGGCGACGGCAGCGACCTCGGGCGAATACAGCTCCAGCAGGCCTTCATCAAGGCGCTCATCAACCAGGTCAAGCACGTCGGGGTCTTCACCAGCCCCAAGAAGCTCTACAGCCTCGCCGACACCGCCACGAAGACGGTCACCACCGACTCCGACATCAACTCGGTGAAGAGCCTCGCGTCCTTCGCCGACGGCCTCAAGGGCATCGGCGCGGGCTCCACGAAGATGGTGACGATGCCGGTCGAGTACGACCCGTCGGACCTCAACCGCGTCATCCCGCTGGAGGCCAAGTCCCGTCAGGTATGGGCGGCGCTGAAGCAGGACAAGCCGATTCCGGCCTCCGCCACCAAGGGTTCCGCGGGCGACAAGGGTTCGGCCGGCAAGGTCGTGACGAGTTCGTGAGCGGCCGGCGGAGCCGGGTCCCGCGGCGGCGGGCGGAATAGATCCGGTCCGCCCCCGGTTCCCCCACTGTCCGAAATTTTGACGGGCGGGCCACTCCTGGCAGACTGGTCCGCTGGCCCCGGTTCACGTGCTGACAATTCCGCCCGCACGACCCGGCGCCCTCCC
This sequence comes from Streptomyces sp. NBC_01471, assembly GCF_041438865.1. Taxonomy (NCBI): domain Bacteria; kingdom Bacillati; phylum Actinomycetota; class Actinomycetes; order Kitasatosporales; family Streptomycetaceae; genus Streptomyces; species Streptomyces sp. NBC_01471. The sequence goes on along the minus strand of NZ_CP109450.1, from coordinate 2,153,805 downwards.
GAAACTAGGAGTCACCTTGAAGCGCGACATCCACCCCGAGTACCACGAGACCCAGGTCAGCTGCACCTGCGGTGCTTCGTTCACCACTTACAGCACCCTCGCCGAAGGCAGCATCCGTGCCGAGGTCTGCTCCGAGTGCCACCCGTTCTACACGGGCAAGCAGAAGATCCTCGACACCGGTGGCCGCGTGGCCCGCTTCGAGGCCCGCTTCGGCAAGAAGGCCGCGGACTCCGCCGCCAAGTAGCGAGCTACTGCGCCGGTCCCCGGACGCTCCTCACCGGAGCGCCCGGACCGGCGCTTTTGCCGTCCCGGAAGCTCCCTTCTTGACGTACGAAAGCAGGAACCCCCCGATGTTCGAGGCGGTCGAGGAACTGATCGGCGAGCACGCCGGTCTTGAGGAACAGCTCGCGGACCCTTCGGTCCACGCCGACCAGGCCAACGCGCGCAGGCTCAACAAGCGCTACGCCGAGCTGACCCCGATCGTCTCCACGTACCGTTCCTGGAAGCAGACCGGGGAGGACATCGAGACGGCGCGTGAACTCTCCTACGAAGAGCCGGAGTTCGCAGCCGAGGTCAAGGCCCTCGACAAGCAGCTCGAAGCGCTGACCGAGAAGCTCCGGCTGCTCCTGGTGCCGCGCGACCCCAGCGACGACAAGGACGTGCTCCTCGAGGTCAAGGCGGGCGCGGGCGGTGACGAGTCCGCGCTGTTCGCGGGCGACCTGCTGCGGATGTATCTGCGGTACGCCGAGCGCGTCGGGTGGAAGACCGAGATCATCGACGCCACCGAGTCCGAGCTGGGCGGCTACAAGGACGTCCAGGTCGCGGTGAAGACCAAGGGCGGCAACGGCGCGACCGAGCCCGGCCAGGGCGTCTGGGCGCGGCTGAAGTACGAGGGCGGCGTGCACCGTGTGCAGCGGGTGCCCTCCACCGAGTCCCAGGGCCGTATCCACACCTCGGCCGCCGGTGTGCTCGTCACGCCCGAGGCCGAGGAGGTCGATGTCGAGATCCACTCCAACGACCTCCGGATCGATGTCTACCGCTCGTCCGGCCCCGGCGGGCAGTCGGTCAACACCACCGACTCCGCCGTACGCATCACCCACCTGCCGACCGGTGTCGTCGCCTCCTGCCAGAACGAGAAGAGCCAGCTCCAGAACAAGGAGCAGGCCATGCGCATCCTGCGCTCCCGGCTCCTCGCCGCCGCCCAGGAGGCCGCCGAGCAGGAAGCGTCCGACGTGCGCCGCAGCCAGGTGCGTACCGTCGACAGGTCCGAGAAGATCCGGACGTACAACTTTCCCGAAAACCGGATCTCCGACCACCGCGTCGGGTTCAAGGCGTACAACTTGGACCAGGTGCTCGACGGCGACCTGGACGCAGTGATCCAGGCGTGTGTGGACGCGGACTCCGCGGCCAAGCTCGCCGCCGCCCAGTAGTAGCCCGGCCCGTACTGGAGAACCGCATGAACCTGCTGCTTGCCGAGGTGGCCCAGGCCACCCAGCGGCTGGCCGACGCCGGCGTGCCCTCCCCGCGCTTCGACGCGGAGGAGCTCGCCGCCTTTGTGCACGGCGTCAAGCGGGGCGAGCTCCACAACGTCAAGGACGCGGACTTCGACGCCCGCTACTGGGAGACCATCGCCCGCCGGGAGGCCCGTGAGCCGCTCCAGCACATCACCGGGCGTGCCTTCTTCCGCTATCTGGAACTCCAGGTCGGCCCCGGGGTCTTCGTGCCCCGCCCGGAGACCGAGTCGGTCGTCGGCTGGGCCATAGACGCCGTACGGGCCATGGACGTCGTCGAACCGCTGATCGTCGACCTCTGCACGGGCTCCGGCGCCATCGCGCTGGCCATGGCCCAGGAGGTGCCGCGCTCCCGTGTGCACGCCGTGGAGCTGTCCGACGACGCGCTGCGCTGGACCCGGAAGAACGCCGAGGGGTCCAGGGTCACCGTCCACCAGGGCGACGCCCTGAGCGCCCTGCCCGAACTCGACGGCCAGGTCGATCTGGTCATCTCCAACCCGCCGTACATCCCGCTCACCGAGTGGGAGTACGTCGCCCCCGAGGCCCGTGACCACGACCCGGAGATGGCTCTCTTCTCCGGCGAGGACGGCCTCGACACGATCCGCGGCATCGAGCGCACCGCCCACCGTCTTCTCGTGCCGGGCGGCGTCGTCGTCATCGAGCACGCCGACACCCAGGGCGGCCAGGTCCCGTGGATCTTCACCGAGGAACGGGGCTGGGCCGACGCGGCCGACCACCCCGACCTGAACAACCGGCCCCGGTTCGCCACGGCCCGCAAGGCCCTGCCGTGACGATCGCAGGACCGGTTCCGCACCAGATTTCTCAGGCTCTGCAGGTTTTGCTCAGGGAGGCTCGCTAAATGGCACGGCGATACGACACCAACGATGCGACCGACCGCACCACCGGTCTGCGTGAAGCCGCGTCCGCCGTCCGCCGGGGCGAACTCGTCGTACTTCCGACGGACACCGTGTACGGCATCGGCGCCGACGCCTTCAGCTCCGAGGGCGTCGCCGATCTGCTGGACGCCAAGGGGCGCGGCCGCAACATGCCCACGCCCGTCCTCATCGGCTCCCCGAACACCCTGCACGGCCTGGTCACGGACTTCTCGGAGCAGGCCTGGGAGCTGGTCGACGCGTTCTGGCCGGGCGCCCTGACGCTCGTCGCCAAGCACCAGCCGTCACTCCAGTGGGACCTCGGGGACACCCGCGGGACCGTCGCCGTACGGATGCCGCTGCACCCGGTCGCCATCGAGCTGCTCACGGAGGTCGGCCCGATGGCCGTCTCCAGCGCCAACCTGACCGGTCACCCGTCGCCGGAGGACTGCGACGCGGCGCAGGAGATGCTCGGCGACTCCGTCTCCGTCTACCTGGACGGCGGCCCCACCCCCGGCATCGTGCCGTCGTCGATCGTCGACGTCACCGGCGAGGTCCCCGTCCTGCTCCGTGCGGGCGCGCTCTCCGCCGAGGAACTGCGCAAGGTGGTACCCGACCTTGAGGTGGCCAATTGACAGCCCCTGAGGGGCGTGGCATAGGCGCGTCCGCCTCCGGCGGCACGTTCAGGATCCTCCACGTCAGCACCGGCAACGTCTGCCGCTCGCCGATCACCGAGCGGCTGACCCGCCATGCCCTGTCGGACCGGCTCGGCACCGGGCTCGCCGACGGCCTGATCGTGGAGTCCGCGGGCACCTGGGGCCACGAGGGCGCCCCGATGGAGGCCAACGCGGCGACCGTGCTCGCGGACTACGGCGCGGACGCCGGGGGCTTCCTCGGCCGCGAACTGCTGGACGACCACGTGATCCGCGCCGATCTTGTCCTCACCGCGACCCGCGACCACCGGGCGCAGGTCATCTCGATGGGGCACTCGGCGGGGCTGCGGACCTTCACGCTGAAGGAGTTCACCCGGCTGGTACGGGCCATAGACCCGGCGACGCTGCCGGATCCGCTCGACGAGGGTGTGGTGGAGCGGGCGCGGGCGCTGGTCCGGGCCGCTGCCGCGCTCCGGGGCTGGCTGCTGGCGCCGACCGTCGAGGCGGACGAGGTGAACGACCCGTACGGGGCGCCGATCACCTTCTTCCGGTCGGTCGGTGACGAGATCAACCAGGCGCTGGACCCGGTGGTCACGGCGCTCACGGGGGTCACGGCGCCGCACTGAGCGCCGCCCCGGCCCGCCCGGGCCCGCGGTGCGGCGGAGCCGTCGCCGCACGGCACACCACCGGCAGGCGCCCCCGCGCGGCCCGTCCTACATTGGACGGGACGCCGAGGAGCCCACGATGCCGGTCACCACCACCGCCCCCCACCCCGCCGGCTTCGACGCGCTGCGCAAGCAGGACCCCGAGATGGCCGATGTGCTCCTCGGCGAGGACGAGCGTCAGGCCACCTCGCTCCAGCTGATCGCCGCCGAGAACTTCACCTCGCCCGCCGTGCTGGCCGCGCTCGGTTCCTCGCTCGCCAACAAGTACGCCGAGGGATATCCGGGTGCCCGCCACCACGGTGGCTGTGAGCTGGCCGATCTCGCCGAGCGGATCGCCTGTGAGCGGGCCGCAGCGCTCTTCGGAGCCGAGCACGCGAACGTCCAGCCGCACTCGGGCTCATCGGCCGTCCTGGCGGCGTACGCGGCCCTTCTGCGCCCCGGTGACACCGTGCTGGCCATGGGGCTTCCGCACGGCGGCCACCTCACCCACGGTTCGCCCGCCAACTTCTCCGGCCGCTGGTTCGACTTCGTCGGGTACGGCGTGGACGCGGAGAGCGGGCTCATCGATCACGACCAGGTGCGGGCCCTGGCCCGGCAGCACCGGCCCCGGGCGATCGTCTGCGGCTCCATCTCGTACCCCCGCCATCCGGACTACGCGGCCTTCCGGGAGATCGCCGACGAGGCGGGCGCCTACCTCATCGCGGACGCCGCCCATCCGATGGGCCTGATCGCCGGGGGAGCGGCGCCCAGCCCCGTCCCGTACGCGGATGTGGTCTGCGCCACCACCCACAAGGTGCTGCGCGGCCCGCGCGGCGGGCTGATCCTCTGCGGGGCCGGGCTCGCAGACCGTATCGACCGGGCCGTCTTCCCCTTCACCCAGGGCGGCGCCCAGATGCACACGATCGCCGCCAAGGCGGTCGCCTTCGGCGAGGCCGCGACTCCGGCGTTCGCCGCGTACGCGCACCAGGTGGTGGAGAACGCCCGGGTACTCGCCGCCGGGCTGGCCGCCGAGGGCTTCGCGATCACCACCGGAGGGACCGACACCCACCTGATCACCGCCGATCCGGGGCCGCTGGGCACCGGCGGCGGGACCGCACGCTCCAGGCTGGCGGCGGCCGGGATGGTCGTGGACACCTGCGCGCTGCCCTACGGTGACGAGCGGGGCATCCGCCTGGGCACCGCCGCCGTCACCACCCAGGGCATGGCGGAGCCGGAGATGGCGGAGATCGCCGGGCACTTCTCGGCCGCTCTGCGCGAAGAGCGGGGAACCCGTGAAGAAGTCCGCGAACTCGCCAGGAGATTTCCGTCGAATTCGGGCTAGAGCGATGTTCGTGCAACCATCGGAGCCACCCGTGTGTCCTCAACCTCATGCAGGCCGAAGCTAAGGTGTGGGGCTGAGATGGCCAGCGATATCTGTGGGGCAGCCCGTGCGTGAATACCTGCTGACGCTCTGCGTCACGGCCGCGGTGACGTATCTCCTGACCGGGCCGGTGCGGAAGTTCGCCATCATGGCCGGGGCGATGCCGGAGATCCGGGCCCGCGACGTACACCGAGAACCGACGCCGCGGCTCGGCGGCATCGCCATGTTCGGCGGTCTCTGTGCGGGGCTGCTGGTGGCGGCTCACCTGCAGAACCTCGGCAGCGTCTTCACGCTGTCGAACGAGCCGCGCGCGCTGCTCTCCGGCGCCGGACTGATCTGGATCATCGGTGTCCTGGACGACAAGTTCGAGATCGACGCCCTGATCAAGCTCGGCGGACAGATGATCGCGGCGGGTGTGATGGTCATGCAGGGTCTGACGATCCTGTGGCTGCCCATCCCCGGTGTCGGCACCGTCTCGCTCACCCAGTGGCAGGGCACGCTGCTGACCGTCGCGCTGGTGGTGATCACCATCAACGCGGTGAACTTCGTGGACGGCCTGGACGGACTCGCGGCCGGCATGGTCTGCATCGCGGCTGCGGCCTTCTTCATGTACACGTACCGGATCTGGTACGGGTACGGGATCGAGGCCGCCGCTCCGGCGACGCTCTTCGCCGCCGTACTGATGGGGATGTGCCTGGGCTTCCTGCCGCACAACATGCATCCGGCCCGGATCTTCATGGGCGACTCGGGGTCGATGATGATCGGCCTGGTGCTCGCCGCGGGTGCCATCTCGGTGACCGGCCAGGTCGACCCGGACGCGATGAGTCTCAACCTCGGCGGCGGGCGTGAGGCCACTCACGCGATGCTCCCGGTCTTCATCCCGCTCCTGATGCCGCTGACGATCATCGCGGTCCCCTTCGCGGACCTGGTGCTCGCGATCGTCCGGCGCACCTGGAACGGCCAGTCGCCCTTCGCCGCCGACCGCGGCCACCTCCACCACCGGCTCCTGGAGATCGGCCACTCGCACAGCAGGGCGGTGCTGATCATGTACTTCTGGTCGGCCCTGTTCGCCTTCGGTGCCCTGGCCTACTCGGTGCGCTCCTCGTCCACCTGGATCCTGCTGGCGGTCGTCGTGCTGAGCGCGATCGGTCTCGCGCTGCTGCTCATGCCGCGCTTCACGCCGCGCGCCCCGAAGTGGGCTCAGAGCTTCGTCCCGCCCCGCTACCGCAGGCGCCGCCGCCCGGCCCCCGACGCGGAACCGGAGACGGCCGGCGCAGCGGAAGGTGATGAGTCGGGCAATTCAGTTGAAACGGGAGATCCTGCGCCGCTCGTCGGAGTGCACGGGGGCGAGCCGATTCCCGCAGGCGTCAACGGGGCGACCGCAATTGGTCCCCGATCCGGGCTTCCCGACCGACGTGAAGCGGGAACCTGGCGTTGAGCATTTCGCTCAACAGGCTCCAATAGCAGGCAAAACGATGGCTTGCATGCACAGACGCGCAGGTTCACTCTCATGTGTGACGGGTAGCACACTGCCAGGGTAAAGACCTCATCAAATAGTTTGTGATACCGTTCACGAAACCCGGAGATGAAGCCGAAGGGCCGTAGTGCGACGGCTCTTTGGCCCGAGATTCCCCTCTCGGACCGGGCCTACGCTCGTCCATGACGACACCCTGCCCCCACCCGAAGCGGAGCTGCCGCCATGCCCTCCAATGACGCCCGAACCCTCCTCCAGACCGCTGTACCCACCGCTGCAGCCGGCGTTGTCGCCGCTGTGATCAGCGGCGTGGTCGCGGGCGGCAAGGGGGTGACCGGCGCACTCGTTGGCACGGTGGTCGTGATGGTCTTCATGGGGATCGGGCTCGTCGTCCTGAACCGCACTGCGAAGTCCCTGCCGCACCTGTTCCAGGCCATGGGGCTCATGCTCTATACCGCGCAGTTGTTGCTGCTCTTCATTTTCGTCGCGGTGTTCAAGAACACCACGTTGTTCAACCCAAAGTCTTTTGCCATCACGCTGGTTGTGGCGACGGTTGTCTGGATCGCGGCTCAGGCGCGGGCATATATGAAGGCCAAGATCCTCTACGTCGAACCGGACTCCGCCGACGGGCACCAGCCCGAGAAGACGGGTTCATCGAAGTGAAGGGTAGGGGCGGGATAAGCGGGCGTTCTGGATCCTGCTATCGTCCGGTTCCAACTGCGGCACTGCGGGCGCGGGCATCTGAGCTGACGCCTGCACCATCGCGAGGCTCACTGCCTGCCAGCCGCCCCCACATCCGTAACACCAGTCCAGTGCCGAACCGCGGCTGTTCGCCGCGCCGACACAACGAGGTTGCCGTACCTATGCGCCATGTTGAAGGAGCCCGCGGTGAGTGCTGACCCGACGCAGGTGCTCGCCTTCGAGACCGACTGCCACATCTTTGACGGCTGTGGATTCCCGGCTCCCGGCCTGCACTCGTTCCTGTTCAAGCCCCTGTGGGGCGACGGGGACAGCAACTTGTACTTCAACAAGACGATGCTGCTGGCGTTGCTCGGCACGGTCGTCATCGTTGCCTTCTTCTGGGCGGCCTTCCGCAACCCCAAGGTCGTTCCCGGAAAGCTCCAGATGGTCGCCGAGGCCGGATACGACTTCGTACGCCGCGGAATCGTTTACGAGACGATCGGCAAGCGCGACGGTGAGAAGTACGTCCCGCTGGTTGTCAGCCTGTTCTTCTTCGTCTGGGTGATGAACCTCTGGTCGGTCATCCCGGTCGCCCAGTTCCCCGTGACGGCGATTATTTCTTACCCGGCCGCGCTCGCCGCGATCGTCTATGTGCTGTGGGTCAGCCTGACGTTCAAGAAGCACGGATTCGTCGGCGCCTTCAAGAACTTCTCCGGCTACGACAAGTCGCTCGGCGCGGTCCTCCCGCTCTCGATGACCATCGAGCTCTTCTCCAACCTGCTGGTCCGGCCGTTCACGCACGCGGTCCGACTGTTCGCCAACATGTTCGCGGGCCACACGCTGCTGCTGCTCTTCACGATCGCCAGCTGGTACCTGCTGAACGGCATCGGATTCGCCTATGCAGGCGTCTCGTTCGTGATGACGATCGTGATGACCGCTTTCGAACTCTTTATCCAAGCTGTCCAGGCCTATGTGTTCGTACTGCTGACCTGCAGCTACATCCAGGGCGCTCTGGCCGAGCAGCACTGAGTACCCCACCTCCCTGAATCATCCGGTGGCCATCCCCCACCGGTCCATGAAAGAGAAGGAAGAACCGGCATGTCTGTTCTCCAGACCCTCGCCGCTGGCGTCGAAATCAAGGGCAACCTCGGCTCCATCGGTTACGGCCTCGCAGCCATTGGTCCCGGCGTCGGCGTCGGCATCATCTTCGGTAACGGTACTCAGGCCCTCGCCCGCCAGCCCGAGGCTGCCGGTCTGATCCGCCAGAACCAGATCCTCGGCTTCGCCTTCTGTGAGGCGCTCGCCCTTATCGGTCTGGTCATGCCGTTCGTCTACCCGAGCGCCTGACCTCGGTCGCGAACAGCCCCATTAGACGGAAGGCACTGACGTGAACCCTCTGGTTCAGCTCGCGGCGGAGCAGGAAAACCCGCTCATTCCGCCGATCCCAGAGCTCATCATCGGCTTCCTCGCCTTTGTCATCGTCTTCGGTTTCCTCGCGAAGAAGCTGCTCCCGAACATCAACAAGGTTCTGGACCAGCGTCGCGAGGCCATCGAAGGCGGTATGGAGAAGGCGGACGCCGCCAAGCTCGAAGCCGAGAGCGTGCTTGAGCAGTACAAGGCTCAGCTCGCCGAAGCCCGGCACGAGGCCGCGCGGCTGCGCCAGGAGGCGCAGGAGCAGGGCGCCGCGCTCATCACTGAGATGCGTGCGGAGGGCCAGCGTCAGCGTGAGGAAATCATCGCTGCCGGTCACACCCAGCTCGCGGCCGACCGCAAGCAGGCCGCGCAGTCGCTGCGCCAGGACGTGGGCAAGCTCGCCACGGACCTGGCGGGCAAGCTCGTCGGCGAGTCCCTTGAGGACCACGCCCGGCAGAGCCGCACGGTCGACCGTTTCCTCGATGAGCTTGAGGAGAAGGCCGAGGCCGCTCGATGAACGGCGCGAGCCGCGAGGCACTGGCCTCCGCACGTGAGCGTCTCGACGCGCTGACCGACAGTCCGTCGGCCGACGCGGCGAAGCTCGCCGACGAGCTGGCCTCGGTCACCGCGCTGCTCGACCGCGAGGTTTCGCTGCGCCGGGTCCTCACCGACCCGTCGCAGGCCGGTGAGGCCAAGGCCCAGCTGGCCGGACGGCTGCTCAGCGGCCAGGTCAGCGGGGACACCGCCGACCTGGTGGCCGGTCTTGTCCGGTCCCGCTGGTCGCAGTCGCGCGACCTGGTCGACACGGTCGAGGAGCTCTCGTCCACCGCCGACCTCACCGCGGCTCAGCAGGCCGGCACGCTGGACAACGTGGAGGACGAACTGTTCCGGTTCGGCCGGATCGTCACCTCCAGCACCGGACTGCGGGCCGCGCTCACCGACCGCACCGCATCGGTCGCAGCCAAGAGCGAGCTGCTGCGCAGCCTGCTCGGCGGCAAGGCCGACGCGGTCACCGAGCGTCTGATCGTGCGCCTTGTGACCCAGCCGCGCGGACGTAGCCTGGAAGCGGGACTCGAGTCCCTGTCCAGGCTCGCCGCGGAGCGCAGGGACCGCACGGTCGCTGTCATCACCTCGGCGGTGCCGCTGAGCGACGGCCAGAAGCAGCGCCTCGGCGCCGTACTGGCCAAGCTGTACGGCCGCCGCATGCACCTCAACCTGGACGTGGACCCCGCGGTCCTCGGCGGGATCCAGGTGCGGGTCGGCGACGAAGTCATCAACGGCTCCATCGCTGACCGTCTCGACGAGGCGACTCGTCGGATGGCCGGCTGACCGGCTGACTCAGCCACCAACTCAACAGTACTGATAACGGCCCGAGTTGGGCCGACAAGTAATTGATTCGGGCCCAACAAGGAGAGCAGGGAACCCAGATGGCGGAGCTCACGATCCGGCCGGAGGAGATCCGGGACGCACTGGAGACGTTTGTCCAGTCGTACCAGCCGGACGCGGCCTCGCGCGAGGAGGTCGGTACGGTCAGCGTGGCCGGCGACGGTATCGCGAAGGTCGAGGGTCTTCCCTCGGCCATGGCGAACGAGCTGCTGAAGTTCGAGGACGGCACGCTCGGTCTTGCGCTGAACCTTGAAGAGCGCGAGATCGGCGCGATCGTTCTCGGCGAGTTCAACGGGATCGAGGAGGGCCAGCCGGTGCAGCGCACCGGTGAGGTGCTCGCGGTCGGCGTCGGCGAGGGCTACCTCGGCCGCGTCGTCGACCCGCTCGGCAACCCGATCGACGGCCTCGGCGACATCGAGACCGAAAGCCGCCGTGCGCTGGAGCTCCAGGCTCCCGGCGTCATGGTGCGCAAGTCCGTGCACGAGCCGATGCAGACCGGCTACAAGGCCGTCGACGCGATGGTGCCGATCGGCCGTGGCCAGCGTCAGCTGATCATCGGTGACCGGCAGACCGGCAAGACCGCGCTGGCCGTCGACACGATCATCAACCAGCGCGACAACTGGCGCACCGGCGACCCGTCGAAGCAGGTCCGCTGCATCTACGTCGCCATCGGCCAGAAGGGCTCCACCATCGCGTCCGTACGCGGTGCGCTGGAGGAGGCGGGTGCCCTGGAGTACACGACGATCGTCGCTGCTCCGGCTTCCGACCCGGCCGGCTTCAAGTACCTGGCGCCGTACACCGGCTCGGCCATCGGCCAGCACTGGATGTACGCCGGCAAGCACGTCCTGATCATCTTCGACGACCTCTCGAAGCAGGCCGACGCCTACCGTGCCGTGTCGCTGCTGCTGCGCCGTCCGCCGGGCCGTGAGGCCTACCCGGGCGACGTCTTCTACCTGCACTCCCGTCTGCTGGAGCGCTGTGCGAAGCTCTCCGACGACATGGGCGCCGGTTCGATGACGGGTCTCCCGATCGTCGAGACCAAGGCGAACGACGTGTCGGCGTTCATTCCGACCAACGTCATCTCCATCACCGACGGTCAGTGCTTCCTGGAGTCCGACCTGTTCAACGCCGGCCAGCGGCCCGCGCTGAACGTCGGTATCTCGGTCTCCCGTGTCGGTGGCTCCGCCCAGCACAAGGCCATGAAGCAGGTCTCCGGCCGGCTCCGTGTCGACCTCGCCCAGTACCGCGAGCTGGAGGCGTTCGCCGCCTTCGGTTCCGACCTGGACGCCGCGTCGAAGGCGTCGCTGGAGCGCGGTAAGCGCATGGTCGAGCTGCTGAAGCAGGGCCAGTACGAGCCGATGCCCGTCGAGGAGCAGGTCGTCTCCGTCTGGGCCGGTACCACCGGCAAGATGGACGACGTCCCGGTCGGCGACATCCGCCGCTTCGAGACCGAGCTGCTGGAGCACCTGCGCCGCGAGCGCAAGGAGCTCCTCACCTCGATCGCCGAGGGCGGCAAGATGTCGGACGACACGCTGACCTCGATCGCTGACGCGATCACCGCCTTCAAGCGGCAGTTCGAGACCTCGGACGGCCAGCTCCTGGGCGAGGACGCGCCGGCCGTCAACGTCTCCAAGTGACGACGGAAGGGACCTGACTCATGGGAGCCCAGCTCCGGGTCTACAAGCGTCGCATCCGATCCGTCACCGCGACCAAGAAGATCACCAAGGCGATGGAGATGATCGCCGCCTCGCGCATCGTCAAGGCGCAGCGCAAGGTGGCGGCATCGATGCCGTACGCGACCGAGCTCACCCGCGCGGTGACCGCGGTGGCGACCGGCTCCACGACCAACCATCCGCTCACCACCGAGGCCGAGTCCCCGGTCCGTGCCGCGATCGTGCTCATCACGAGCGACCGCGGTCTGGCCGGCGGCTACTCCTCCAACGCCATCAAGGCCGCGGAGCGGCTCACCGAGCGGCTGCGCGGTGAGGGCAAGGAGGTCGACACGTACATCGTCGGCCGCAAGGGTGTCTCGTACTACGGTTTCCGCGAGCGCAAGGTCGTGGATTCGTGGACCGGGTTCACCGACAGCCCGACCTACGCGGACGCCAAGCGGGTCGCCGCACCCCTGATCGAGTCCATCGAGAAGGAGACGGCCGAGGGCGGCGTCGACGAACTGCACATCGTCTTCACGGAGTTCGTGTCGATGATCACGCAGAGCGCGGTCGACAGCCGGATGCTGCCTCTCTCTCTCGACGAGGCCGCTGAGGGCGGGACACCCGCGGACAGTGCGAAGGGCGAGATCCTTCCGCTGTTCGACTTCGAGCCGTCGGCGGAGGACGTCCTCGACGCCCTGCTGCCGCGCTACGTCGAGAGCCGTGTCTACAACGCACTGCTTCAGTCGGCCGCTTCCGAGCACGCCGCCCGTCGCCGCGCGATGAAGTCGGCGACCGACAACGCCGGGGATCTCATCAAGAGCCTCACCCGGCTTGCCAACGCGGCCCGCCAGGCCGAAATCACCCAGGAAATCAGCGAGATCGTCGGTGGCGCGAGCGCCCTGGCCGACGCGACCGCGGGGAGTGACAGGTAAATGACGACGACTACCGAAAGCGCCGTGACGGCCGCCGCCACGGGCCGCGTTGCCCGGGTCATCGGCCCGGTCGTCGACGTGGAGTTCCCCGTCGACGCGATGCCGGAGATCTACAACGCCCTCACCGTCCAGGTCGCTGACCCGGCCGAGGACGGCAAGCTCAAGACGCTGACTCTCGAAGTCGCCCAGCACCTGGGTGACGGCGTGATCCGCGCGATCTCGATGCAGCCCACCGACGGCCTGGTCCGCCAGGCCCCGGTCACGGACACCGGCAACGGCATCACCGTGCCCGTCGGTGACATCACCAAGGGCAAGGTGTTCAACACCCTCGGTGAGATCCTGAACAAGCCCGAGGCCGAGTCGGAGATCACCGAGCGCTGGCCGATCCACCGCAAGGCACCGGCCTTCGACCAGCTCGAGTCGAAGACCAAGATGTTCGAGACCGGAATCAAGGTCATCGACCTTCTCACCCCGTACGTCACGGGTGGAAAGATCGGCCTGATGGGCGGTGCCGGTGTCGGCAAGACCGTTCTGATCCAGGAAATGATCTACCGCGTCGCCAACAACCACGACGGTGTGTCGGTGTTCGCGGGCGTCGGTGAGCGTACCCGTGAGGGCAACGACCTCATCGAGGAAATGGCCGAGTCCGGCGTCATCGACAAGACGGCGCTTGTCTTCGGCCAGATGGACGAGCCCCCGGGCACCCGTCTCCGTGTCGCGCTCGCCGGTCTGACCATGGCGGAGTACTTCCGCGATGTGCAGAAGCAGGACGTGCTCTTCTTCATCGACAACATCTTCCGTTACACCCAGGCCGGTTCCGAGGTCTCCACGCTGCTCGGCCGTATGCCGTCCGCCGTGGGTTACCAGCCGAACCTGGCCGACGAGATGGGTCTGCTGCAGGAGCGCATCACCTCGACGCGCGGTCACTCGATCACCTCGATGCAGGCGATCTACATCCCCGCGGACGACCTGACCGACCCGGCGCCGGCGGCCACCTTCGCCCACCTGGACGCGGTGACCGTGCTGTCGCGTCCGATCTCGGAGAAGGGCATCTACCCGGCGGTCGACCCGCTGGACTCGTCGTCCCGGATCCTGGACCCGCGTTACATCGCGAAGGACCACTACGACGCCGGTATGCGCGTCAAGGGAATCCTTCAGAAGTACAAGGACCTCCAGGACATCATCGCGATCCTCGGTATCGACGAGCTGGGCGAGGAGGACAAGCTCGTTGTCCACCGTGCCCGTCGCGTCGAGCGCTTCCTGTCGCAGAACACCCACGTCGCCAAGCAGTTCACCGGCGTGGACGGTTCGGACGTGCCGCTCGACGAGTCGATCACCGCGTTCAACGCGATCTGCGACGGGGACTACGACCACTTCCCCGAGCAGGCGTTCTTCATGTGCGGTGGCATCGAGGACCTCAAGGCCAACGCCAAGGAGCTCGGCGTCTCCTGAGTCTCACCGACTCGTGTGAGTCATCCGACTCGTGTGAGAGGGGCGGGCGTGTCCCGTCCCTCTCCTCACGCCCATTAGACTTTGACCCAACACCCGGCAGCAGTGCCGGGTGGTGACCCGAGGAGCCACCCTTGGCTGCTGAGCTGCACGTCGAGCTGGTCGCGGCGGACCGTAGTGTCTGGTCCGGCGAGGCGACACTGGTTGTCGCGCGCACCACGTCCGGCGACATCGGCGTCATGCCCGGTCACCAGCCGCTGCTCGGTGTGCTGGAATCGGGCCCGGTGACCATTCGTACGAGCGAGGGCGGGACGGTCGTTGCCGCTGTGCACGGCGGTTTCCTCTCGTTCGCCGACAACAAGCTTTCGCTGCTGGCCGAGATCGCGGAGCTGGCTGACGAGATCGATGTCCAGCGCGCCGAGCGTGCGCTGGAGAGTGCCAAGTCGGACGACGACTCTGCCGCTGAGCGGCGCGCCGATGTCCGACTGCGTGCGGTGACGGGGAACTGACGCCTCCCACCGAGATTTGACCTCAGCCGCGGCCCGTCCGGAACCATCCGGACCGGGTCGCGGCTGAGGCGATGCAGAACCAGTTCCCTTACGGCATGAGGCGAGGAGGTCGGTGTAGATGATCCTCGCTCTGCTTGTGTGCGGCCTGGTCGTCGTACTGGTAGCGGTGGGACTCTTCGTCTTCGGCCTGCGCCGGCGGCTGATCCAGCGTTCCGGGGGCACCTTCGACTGCAGCGTGCGCTGGGACCTTCCGGAGAAACCGGATGTATCCGGCAAGGGCTGGGTGTACGGGGTGGCCCGGTACAGCGGTGACCGCATCATGTGGTTCCGGGTCTTCTCTTACGCCCCGCGCCCGCGCCGCACTCTGGAGCGCCAGTCCATCGAAGTCGTCTCCCGGCGTACGCCGGAGGGCGAGGAGGAACTGGCGCTCCTTTCTGATGCGATCGTGCTGCGATGTTCGCACCAGGGCGTCCGGCTCGAACTCGCGATGAGCGAGGACGCACTGACCGGCTTCCTCGCCTGGCTGGAAGCGGCACCGCCGGGCCAGCGGGTCAACGTGGCTTAGCAGCGGGAAGGCCCTTACCGTTCGCCGCCCGGCACCCACAGCACGTCCCCGACCTCCTTGTTCGCGGTGCGGGCCAGGATGAACAGCAGGTCGGACAGCCGGTTCAGATACGTCGCGGTGAGCGCGTTCATCACCTCGCCGTGCACCTCCATCGCCGCCCAGGTGGACCGCTCGGCCCTGCGCACCACGGTGCACGCGTGGTGCAGCAGCGCGGCTCCCGGAGTGCCGCCCGGCAGGATGAAGCTCCGCAGCTTCTCCAGGTCTTCGAGGAAGCGGTCGCAGTCGGCCTCCAGCTTGTCGACGTACGACTGCTCCACCCGCAGCGGCGGATACTTCGGGCTCTCCACCACGGGCGTGGACAGGTCGGCCCCCACGTCGAACAGGTCGTTCTGGACGCGGACGAGTACCTTGACCACCTCGTCCGGCAGACCGCCGAGCGCGACAGCGGTACCGATGGCCGCGTTGGCCTCGTTGGCGTCGGCGTACGCGGAGATCCGCAGATCGGTCTTGGCGGTCCGGCTCATGTCGCCGAGCGCGGTGGTGCCCTTGTCGCCGGTACGGGTGTAGATGCGCGTCAGATTGACCATGCGGCTGAGCCTAACGGTGCCCGGTCAGCCGCCGGCCCTGCGGAAGACACGTGTGCCCACCGTCACGGCCGCGGCGGCCAGGGCCCCGGCCGCGAGCACTCCGTAGAGCATTGCCGTACCGGTGTACTCGCCCACGTAGCCCGCCCGTACCGCGTCCACGAGATAGCGGAAGGGCATGAAGTGCGACAGCACGTTCAGCCAGCCCGGGGCCAGCGTCATCGGCAGCATCAGCCCCGACAGCAGCATGGACGGCATGGTCACCGCGTTGATGACCGGGCCGAACTCGTGCGGCTTGGAGACCTTCAGGGCCAGCGCGTACGAGAGCGAGGCGAGCGCCACCGTCAGGACGCCCACGAAGGCGAAGCCGATCAGCACCCCGCCCAGCGGCGCCCGCAACCCCATCACCAGGGCCGTCAGGACCAGCAGGACGGACTGGAAGACGAAGAGCGCGGCGTCCCGCAGCACCCGGCCCAGCAGCAGCGCCAGCCGGCTGACCGGGGTCGCCCGCATCCGCTCGAACACCCCGGTCTGGTTCTCGATGATGATGGCGAAGCCGCTGAAGGAGGCTCCGAACAGGGCGAGTTGGAGCAGCAGTCCGGGGACCAGGATCTGCCAGGAGCCGCCCTGCGCACCGAGCGGCAGACCGGTCAGCAGCGGGCCGAAGAAGAGCAGGTAGAGCAGCGGCATCAGGACGCCGAAGAGAATCTGGAACGTGGAGCGCGCCGTCTGCCGGGCGTAGCGGCCGAAGATCAGCGCGGTGTCGTGCATCAGCATGTGAAGGGCTCCTACACGGCTACGGGGGAGGTCTCGGCGGGTGCTGCGGTGCGGCCGGTGATGGCGAGGAAGGCGTCCTGGAGAGTGGCGTCGATGGATCCGGTGTACCGGAGCTTCAGCGCGCCGGGCGTTCCGTCGGCCACCACCGTGCCCTCGTCCATGACGACCAGCCGGTCGGCCAGCGCGTCCGCCTCGTCGAGGTAGTGCGTGGTCAGGACGACCGTGGTGCCGTGCTCGTCCCGCAGCCCGCGCACCAGCTCCCAGAGATCGGCCCGGCTGCCCGGGTCGAGCCCGGTGGTGGGCTCGTCGAGGAAGAGCACCTCGGGCCGGTGGGTGAGGCCCATCGCGATGTCCAGGCGCCGCCGCTGGCCACCGGAGAGGGTGGCGCACTTGCGGTCGAGCAGCGCGGTCAGGGCCAGTTCGGACGCCAGCTCGTCGGCGCGTTCGCCGGCCCGCGCCCGGCCCAGCCGGTACAGGCGGCCCTGGGTGACGAGCTCCTCGCGTACGGACATCTGGGGGTCGACGCCGCCCGCCTGGGCGACGTAACCGATCTTCCGGCGGACGCCCGCCGGGTCCCGCACCAGGTCGCAGCCCGCGACCGTGGCCGCCCCCGCGCTGGGTGCCAGCAGGGTGGTGAGCATCCGCAGCGTGGTGGTCTTGCCCGCGCCGTTGGGTCCCAGGAAGCCCAGGATCTCGCCGGCCCGGACGGTCAGGTCGATCCCGTGTACGGCTTCGACCGGACCGGCCTTGGTGGTGAAGGTCCGGGCCAGCCCGGACGTACTGATGATTGGCATGGCACTCAGAAAAACAGAGACACTCTATGTTTGCAATCCATATAAATTTTGACGTGACACCAAACTTTCAAGGACCGGCCGCCCGCATACGATGCGGGCATGGCTGAGGGGCTCAGGGAGCGTAAGAAGCGCCGGACCAGGCAGTACATCTCCGATGTGGCGACCGGGCTGTTCCTGGAGCGCGGCTTCGACGAGGTGACCGTCGCGGAGGTCGCCGAGGCGGCGGAGGTCGCCGTCAACACGGTGTACAACTACTTCCCGGCGAAGGAGGACCTGTTCCTCGACCGCAGCAAGGGCGTGGTGGACCGGCTCACGCGCTATGTGCGCGGCCGGGACCAGGGGGAGTCGGCGGCGGGTGCGGTCCTGCGTGAACTGCGCGACCAGGTGCAGGCGGTCTCGCCCACCGTCGGGCTCCTCGACGGCTACGACCGCTTCATGCGCGTCGTGCAGAACGCGCACACCCTGCGCTCCCGGATGTGGCACATCCAGCAGCAGTCGCTGGCGAATGTGGAGGCGGCGCTGCGGGAGGAGACCGGTGCGACCGGGTCCGACACGCTTCCGACCCTGGTGGCCGGTCAGCTCGCCTGGATCCAGTCGACGCTGATGGCGTGGATCGGCGAGGAGATGATCGCCGGGCACGCGCCGGACGAAGTCTCCCGGCGGGCCCTGGATCTTCTGGACGACATGGAAGAGGTCCTGGGGGAGAAAGTGCTCAACTACGCGGTAAGGGCCTGAGGGTGACGCCCCGGAGTGTGATGTCCGCCATGTGGGACGTGACGCGCATCTCTTAGCCACCACAAGGCGCCCCGCTCCCTATAGCCTCCGCCCCAGAGCCGTTTGCAGAAAGCCATTGAAGGGGTGCCAATTGGCCAGGAAGCTCGCTGTCATCGGAGCCGGACTCATGGGTTCCGGAATCGCGCAGGTGTCGGCCCAGGCCGGCTGGGACGTGGTTCTGCGCGATGTCACCGATGCGGCCGTGACCCGCGGCACCGATGCCATCAAGGCGTCCTACGCGCGGTTCGTCGCGAAGGGCAAGCTGGAGGCGGCCGACGCCGATGCGGCGCTCGCGCGGATCACCACGACGACCGATCTGGACGCGGTCGCCGACGCGGACATCGTCGTGGAGGCGGTGTTCGAGAAGCTTGAGGTCAAGCACGAGATCTTCCGCGCGCTGGACAAGCTGGTCCGGGAGGACACGGTCCTCGCCTCCAACACCTCGGCGATCCCGATCACCAAGATCGCGGCGGTGACGGAGCGCCCGGAGCGGGTCGTCGGCGCGCACTTCTTCTCGCCCGTTCCGATGATGCGGCTGTGCGAGCTGGTCCGCGGCTACAAGACGAGCGACGAAACCCTCGCCACCGCAAGGGAGTTCGCCGAGTCGGTCGGAAAGACCTGCATCGTCGTCAACCGGGACGTGGCCGGTTTCGTCACCACCCGGCTCATCTCCGCGCTCGTCGTCGAGGCGGCCAAGCTGTACGAGTCGGGCGTGGCCACCGCCGAGGACATCGACATCGCCTGCAAGCTCGGGTTCGGGCACGCCATGGGTCCGCTGGCCACCGCGGATCTGACCGGTGTCGACATCCTGCTGCACGCGACGGGCAACATCTACACCGAATCCCAGGACGAGAAGTTCGCTCCGCCGGAGCTGATGCGCCGAATGGTCGACGCGGGTGACATCGGTCGTAAGAGCGGGCAGGGGTTCTACAAGCACTGAATCGCACGTGCTGCTTCGCGATCACCCGGCTGGGTGAATTCGGTATCGGTTCGCTTACGGACGGCAACTTCTTTCCCGGCGGGGCAGTCAGTTCAGTGACAGACGTGAAAGACGTGACGGAGTCCGAGAACTCCCGGGGAGCGCATATGCATATCAGGGGCGACCACGTCGAGCTGGTCGTCGGGGGCCGCCTCGACGTCCGCAGCGCGGCGGACGCCCGTACGGTCCTGCACTCGGCTGTCGACGACGGTGTCGGCGATCTGGTGCTCGACCTGACCGAACTCGATTCCTGGGACGCCACCGGACTCGGGGTGATCATGGGCGTCCACCGGAGGGCCGGGAGATGCGGCCGCCGGCTCGTCCTGCGCGGGGTGCCGCCGCAGATGCAGCGCCTCCTGGTGGCGACCCGGCTGCACCGCATTCTGGCCATCGAGGGCGGGATCGCCGCCGAATGCCTGCCCCGCGTCTGACGGAGCCCGCGTACCGTCCCGGGGCACCGGGGGGCATCCCGCCGCACCGGGGACCCCGAGTGGTGACGGATACTGGCTGAAGGTCTAAGGTTCGGTCGCCTACTGATTGACGAACCCATGTGCGGTAGGCGCCGGACCAGAAGCGACAGCGTGGTGTGCGAGGCCGGGAAGGCAGACCGCGCGCAACGCCAGCTGGGGGCTTTCACCTATGGATCCGATCACGAGCGGACCGGACGAGCACGGCCAGGATTCCGGCCACGGCCCGGGGCGGCCCGGTGGTCCGGCGTCACCAAGACCACCGCGGGATCCGCTCGCACCCGACCTCGGACAGCAGGCGCCCGCCCGCGCCCGCACCGTGCGGCTCGTCACCGGTGACTTCCTGGTCACCGTGAACCCGGTCGACGGCAGTGAGATCGAACACTGCCCGCCGGGCGAACACCCCGGCGCCCCGGAACGGTACAGCCCCCAGGAGCGCGCGGACCTGCTGCGGGCGGCGGGCCCGCCGGTGCCGCCAGGACCCGCGGGACCCGAACTCCCGCTCCTTGAGCGGCAGGAGGAGCACGAGCAACTGGTGCGGCTGCTGGCGCGCGGGCGGTCCGTACGCCTGACGGGCCCGGCCGGCTCCGGGCGCACCTCGCTGCTCGACGCGGTCGCCCGGGACTGCTCGGCCTTCGCACCCGACGGGGTCGTCCGGCTGTCCGGCTACCACCGCACCCCCGCCGACCTGCTGTACGGGCTCTTCGCCGCCGTCCACCGGGCCCCCCTGCACCGGCCCGACAGGGCCGAGCTCCTCGCCCTGGTGCGCCGGATCGGCGCGATCGTCGTCCTGGACGACCTGGAGTTCGGCGGAGCCGCACTGGAGGAGCTGCTCGACGCGACCCCCGAGTGCGCCTTCCTGCTCGCCGCGACCCCGGAGGTGACCGCCCCGCTCCCCGAGTCCCACCTGGAGGAGGTCGTCCTCGGCGGTCTCGGGCGCAGCGCCTCGCTCGACCTCCTGGAGCGCGCCGTGGAGCGGCCGCTCACCGACGAGGAGGCCAACTGGGCGGGCGACCTGTGGTTCGAGTCGGAGGGGCTGCCGCTGCGCTTCGTACAGGCGGGGGCGCTGCTGCGCCAGCGGGACCTGCTGCGTACGGGTCCCGAGGCCTTCGGCTCGTACCCCGGGCCCAGCACCGACGACGCCTTCCCGGACGGCTCCGCCACGGCGGACCCGCCCGGCGACGCCCCCGAGGTCCCGCTGCCCACCCTCGGCCAGGGGGCGGCGCCCGCCCAGCTGCTCGCCGAGCGGCTCAGCGACGCGGCCCGGGCCACGCTGGCCTTCGCCGTGGCGCTCGGCGGCGAGGTGCCGCACCAGGCCCATCTGCCGGCGCTGGTCGGCGACACCCACGCCGACGCGGCGATGGGTGAGCTGGCCGGGTCCGGGCTCCTCTCCCCGGCCGGTTCGCACCACCGGCTGGCCGCCGGTGTCGTCCAGCAGCTGGAGGCCGGGGGATACGCCGACGATTCCGCCGGGCACGCGCTGACCACCGCCCAGCACTACGCCTGGTGGGCGGGCCACCCCTCGGTGGCCCCCGAGCGGGCCGCCGCCGAGGCCGACGCCATCCTCGCCGCGATGAGCGCACTCGTGCCCGGCACGGAGGCCGGACACCCCAGCGCCGCCGTGCTGCTGGCCCGCAGCGCCGCCCCGGCCTTCGCCGCCGGACTGCACTGGAGTGCCTGGGAGCGCGCACTGCGGACCGGCCAGGAGGCGGCCAGGCTCTCCGGCGAGGTCGCCCAAGAGGCCTACTTCCACCACGAGTTGGGTGTGCTGGCGCTCTGCACGGGCAACGCGGACCGGGCGCTGGCCGAGCTGGAGGCGTCCATAGCGCTGCGCGGCGCGCTGGCCGACAAGGCCGGCACGGTCGCAGGGCGCAGGGCGCTCGCGCTCATCGCCGACCGTTCGGGAGCCGCGTCGCTGGGCGGCTACGTGCCGGGCGGCCCCGGCGACACCCCGGCGCAGGGGGCCGAGATCCTGCCGTCCGCGCACGAGGACGCTGTTCCGCCTCCCGTCGGCACGGGCGCGGCCGGTGCGGTCGTCTCGCTCTCCCCGGCGCCCGACGACCACATCACGCTGGTCACCCAGCAGGTGCCCGGGGCCGGCGCCGCTCCGCACGGCCGGCGCCGTACGGTCCTGGGAGGCGCCCGGCGCAATCTGGTCGCGGCCGGGGCCGGGGTGCTGCTCGCCGGAGTGCTCGGCACCGTGGTGACCCTCGGCGCCACGAGCGACAACGACTCCGGGACCGGGGACGGCCGGCCGGGCCGGTCCGTCAACGACGACACCGGCAAGGACGGGATGAGCGCGGACGAGCCGACGCAGAGCACGCCCGGTACCTCGGACGGCTCCGCCGGCAGCGGTACCGGCGCCCCCTCCTCATCCGGCAGCCCGAGCGCCACCGGCAGCCCCCGGCCCTCCGGGAGCAGCACCCCGTCGGACGGCGCTTCGACGCCCGGCGACGCGTCCTCGTCCCCGTCGGGCAAGCCGTCCGGTTCCAGCGGGAAGCCGCCCACGAAGCCCTCGACGCCGCCGACCAAGCCCTCGCACTCGCCGCCCAGCAGCCCGTCCACATCCCCGAGCGACCCGCCCGGCAGCCCGAGCCCCACCCCGTCGGGCTCGGCGTCCGAGGACCCGCCGCCCGCCAATTCGCCCTCGTCCACCCAGAGCGTCATGCGGCCCTCCACGGCCTCCAACGGGCCGGTGGACAGCGGGAGTCCGTCGACTCCTCCGCAGGACGCGCGGGCGTCCTCCGTGTCCCCCTCGTCTCCTTCGGCGGACTGACACGTACACAGCGGAAGGCCCCGGTGGACACGGTGTCCGCCGGGGCCTTCCGCTTCAGCCGTACCCGCGGTCTCAGAAGAGCCGCAGCTTGTCGTCCTCGATGCCCCGCATCGCGTCGTAGTCGAGCACCACGCACTCGATCCCGCGGTCCGTGGCCAGCACCCGGGCCTGCGGCTTGATCTCCTGCGCCGCGAAGACGCCCTTCACCGGGGCCAGATGGGGATCCCGGTTCAGCAGCTCCAGATAGCGGGTGAGCTGCTCCACGCCGTCGATGTCGCCGCGCCGCTTCAGCTCGACGGCCACGGTCCCGCCGTCCGCGTCCCGGCAGAGGATGTCCACCGGGCCGATCGCCGTCATGTATTCACGCCGAATCAGGGTGTGGCCCTCACCGAGGGTTTCGATGCGGTCGGCGAGGAGTTCCTGGAGGTGGGCCTCCACGCCGTCCTTGATGAGCCCCGGGTCGACGCCCAGCTCGTGCGAGGAGTCGTGGAGGACCTCCTCCATCGTGATGATGAGCTTCTCGCCCGCCTTGTTCACGACCGTCCACTGACCGGTGTCGTCCCCCGTCCCCTCCTTCAGAGTGCAGGGCGGAGACATCCAGTTGAGGGGTTTGTACGCCCTGTCGTCCGCATGAATCGAGACGCTTCCGTCGGCCTTGACCAGGATCAGGCGCGGAGCGGACGGCAGATGGGCGGTGAGGCGGCCCGCATAGTCGACGGAGCAGCGGGCGATGACGAGACGCATGGTCGGCAACGCTACTCGACATCGCGGCTTGTACGCGATTCGCCCTGAACAACCCCGTTCGTTATTGGCCGGTTGTGTGCCCATTCTCCTGGTGCGGGCGCCTGCGCACGCATACCGTGGAAGCAGGAGGTCGTCACGCGTGTACTCTGCGTCGCGATCCTCCCGCCCCTGCCCGTAAGGCCCCGGCTCCTCCGGGGTCGCGAGAGGAGAACCCATGTCGCTCGACGTCTCACCGGCCCTACTCGAACAGGCCGAGCGAGGCGAGGTCGATGAAGCCGACTTCATCGACTGCGTCCGGACCTCCCTGCCCTACGCATGGGAGATGATCAGCTCTCTGGCGGTCCAGCTGAAGGTCGACGGCGGCGAGTTCGCCGACAACCAGACGCCTCCCCCCAATGAGCAGGCGCGCGGGCAGCTGCTGCGCGCACTCGCGAGTGACGCGATACGCGGAGCGCTGCAGCGGCATTTCGGGGTGCGCCTGGCATTCCAGAACTGTCACCGTGTGGCGGTCTTCCCGCTCGATCCCTCGGTCGATGAGCGGCTCGGCCGCTTCACCTCGATCAGGGGTCAGCTACTGAACCAGTCTCCGGAACTCAGGGACTGCTGACGCCCCGGGCTGCCGCTCCGCACCGCTGGAGGTGTCTAGGCTGCCGGAGCGGCAGCGCCCGGTTCCACCGGATCAGTGCAATCGCGGAAGGACTTCGGCTCCGATCAGCCGGAGGTTCTCCTCGGTGGCCGCTACATCGCCCGAACCCTCCACCAGCATCGCGAACCGTGTGATGCCGGTCCTCTCCGCCGTGGCCGCGAGCCGGTCGGCAGCCAGGCGGGGAGGGCCCACCGGATGGATCCCGCAGAGCATCTCCGTGTACGCGACCGGGTCCCGCATCGCACGGTGCCTGCCGTCGACGGTCACGTGGGCGTCAAGTCCCTGTTTGAGCCAGCCCGGCATCGCCTTGACCAGAGTCTCCGCCGCCTCGGCCCGGCGGTCCGCGATCTGCGCCACCCCGGCCGCCACGTGCCCGCCGTCCGCCACGGTTTCGGGCGGAACTCCCGCCGCCCGCGCGTGCGTTCGCCACAGGGCGACCATTTCGGCCTTCTCCTCGTCGTCCGAGTGCATCCCGAGCAGCATCGGCAGCCCGCGCTCGGCGGCGAGCCGCACACTGGCCGGTGAGGTGCACGCCACGATGACCTCGGGCCCCGGCACGTCACCGCACCGCAGCTCCTGCGGCCTCGGTACGACCGCGACCTCACGGAAGCGGAAGCGCTCCCCGTCGGCCGACACCCGGGATTCGCGCAGCCACCGCAGCAGCAGATCCAGCGACTCCGGGAACCCGCTCTCGTACGCGCCGAGCCCGGAGCCGAAGACCTCCAGGTCCACCCAGGGCCCGCCGCGCCCCACCCCGAGGCTGAACCGTCCGCCCGATGTGATGTGCAGCAGCGCCGCCTGCTCGCCCAGCGCCACCGGGTGCACGGTCGGCAGGACGCTCACCGCCGTACCGACCCGGATACGCCGGGTGCGGCCCAGCACCATCGCGGCCAGCGTCACCGCCGACGGGCACACCCCGTACGGGACGAAATGGTGCTCGGCCAGCCAGACCGCATCGAGCCCGGACTCCTCGGCGACCTCGGCGGACCGCACCGCGCGGTGCAGTGTCTCTTCCTGCCCCTGCCCCGGGAACTGGGCTGCCAGTACAAATGCCCCAACACGCATCGCCTTCTGCCTCCTTGCGGCCGACGCGACTCTCCCCTTATTGGCAACAACGCCTGACACGTGCCAAGGGCACGGCCCATCGCAAAGTTGTTGTGATTTTCCGGTAAGCGGGGCTCCCGGGGCTTTCACGCTCTCACGGTGAGCGATACGGATGTGCCGTTCCGCTGCCCGTAGGCTGGACCGAGCGAGAAACTGTCCGCTCTGCCCCGTGAGGTGTTACGTGTCCCCGCGCCGCAACCGCCCCCGTGCGGGCGAGAAGCCGAGCGAGCCCGTCGGTAGGGGTGGGGGACCGGACCGCTTCGGCCTCCAGGCCACCGAGTCCTGGCAGGGCGAGGAATGGTCGGTCCGCATGGTCAGCGGGGCGAGCGCGCAGGGCAAGCGCTACCGGTGCCCCGGCTGCGACCAGGAGATTCCCTCGGGGGTGCCGCATGTGGTGGCCTGGCCCGAGTACGGCGGGGTCGACGACCGCAGGCACTGGCACAAGGCCTGCTGGAACGCGAAGGACCGCCGCACCTCACGGGTGCAGCGGTCCCGTAACGCACCGCGGTACTGACGGATCTGTCCGCCCCGGCCGGCTCAGACGTCCCGGTTGCTGAGCGCGGCGAGCGCGCCCGCGTACACCACCGCCGTGACCCCGAGCAGGATCCACAGCGGCTGCCACCCCGACGGGCCGGTGCTGGAGACGGAGGTGCTGTAGAACGCGCTGAGCTGGTTGGGGATCGAGTACTCGAAGAGCTTGTCGCGCAGGCCGGACAGCGACTGGGCGAACATGAACAGCGCCAGCACCAGCGGGAGCAGCACCACCCCGAGCATGACCGTGATTGCACCGGCCGAGTGCCGGATCAGCGAGCCGACAGCCAGCGACAGCAGCCCCAGCAGGGCGACGTAGAGGCTGACGCCGAACGTCGCGAGGATCCACTGTTCGCCGTCCGGCGTCCGGGCGCCCGTCCCCTTGAGCATCGCGTACTGGAACATCGCGACCAGCGTGGTCGTCACCAGCAGGATCACGAAGGCCAGCAGGAAGAAGACGATCGCCTTCGCGGCGAGCACCCGGGCCCGGCTGGGGCAGGCGGTCAGGGTCGTGCGGATCATGCCGGTGCCGTACTCGGAGGCCACCGTCAGCACGCCGAGCGTGATCACGCACATGGAGCCGAGCAGCACACCGAAGAACCCCATGCTCAGCACGGGGGTGCCGTTCATGGTGGAACCGGACGACCTGATGGCGACCGTCGACAGCAGGCCGATGCCGAAGACGAGCACGATCAGCACGCCGAGCGTCCACATCGTGGAGCGGACCGACCTGATCTTCGTCCACTCCGAAGCCACGGCGTGCCCGAGGTGCGCGTCGGTCACCGGGATCGGCGAGACGTAGTACGGGGCCTGCGGGGGGCGGGGCGGCTGCTGCTGCGGCGGCTGGAACGGCGCGGAAGCGGGGGTCGTCATCGGAGGTCCTCCGGGGCGGGAGCGGGCGCGGGGGCGGCGGCCTGCGGCGCCGCGGGGCCGGTGGCGGGGGGCGCGGGCGCGGCGGCAGCCGGGGGAGCGTACGGGTTCGGGCCGGGCGGCGGAGGGGCGTACCAGCTCTGCTGCGGCACCTCCGGCGGCGCGGGCAGCGGGTGGCCCGGCTGCTCGAAGCCGGACAGCTGGTCCGCCGTGGAGCGGTAGTCGACCGCGCCCTGCGTCATCCGCATGTACGCCTCCTCCAGCGAGGCCTGGTGCGGGGAGAGCTCCCACAGCCGTACGTCCCCGTCGTGCGCGACGTCACTGATCCGTGTCAGCGGCAGCCCCGTCACCCGCAGCGCCCCGTCCTGCTCCGGCATGACCTGCCCGCCGGCCTCGGTGAGCGCGGCCGTCAGCTTCTCGCGCTGCGGCACGTCCGGGGTGCGGACCCGCGCGAAGTCGGCCGAGTTGTGCGAGATGAAGTCCTTGACGCTCATGTCCGAGAGCAGCTGGCCCCGGCCGATCACGATCAGCTGGTCGGCGGTGAGGGCCATCTCGCTCATCAGGTGCGACGAGACGAAGACGGTACGGCCCTCCGCCGCAAGGGACTTCATCAGGTTGCGGACCCAGAGGATGCCCTCCGGGTCGAGGCCGTTGACGGGCTCGTCGAAGAGCAGGACCTGCGGGTCGCCGAGCAGCGCGGCGGCGATGCCCAGGCGCTGCCCCATGCCGAGCGAGAACCCCTTGGAACGCTTCCGGGCCACCTCCTGCAGGCCGACCACACCGAGCACCTCGTCGACCCGGCTCGCCGGGATCCCGGAGAGCTGCGCCAGCGAGAGCAGATGGCTGCGCGCGCTGCGGCCGCCGTGCACCGCCTTGGCGTCGAGCAGCGCGCCGACCTGCCGGGGGGCGTTCGGCAGCTTGCGGAAGGGGTGGCCGCCGATCGTGACGTGGCCGGAGGTCGGCTGGTCGAGGCCGAGGATCATGCGCATGGTGGTCGACTTCCCGGAGCCGTTGGGCCCCAGGAAGCCGGTCACCGTGCCGGGCCGCACCTGGAAGGAAAGGTTGTACACGGCCGTCTTGGCGCCGTAGCGCTTCGTCAGGCCGACTGCCTCGATCATTCTCCAGCCCCATCGACGTTTTTCGTGTCGTCGGGGCCTGGCCGAGTCCGGCCGAACACCCCCGTATGAGTGAGGAGGATATCCAGGCCTTGACGGTTCCAGCACGTCGTGCGAGCCGGTGGTCTCCGGCCGCCCGCCCCGGAACGACGTCAGGCGTCGCGCTTCTTCAGCAGCACATAGCCGGCGAGTACGGCGGCCACCACCCACAGGGCCATGATCCCCAGCCCGGCCCAGGGCCCGTACGGGGCGTCGTGACTGCTCGACACCACCTGAGTGATCTGCCTCCCGGCCTGGTCGGGGAGGTACTCGCCGACCTTCTTGGTGGCCGAGACGCTCCCCAGGATGTTGGAGATCAGGAAGAAGAACGGCATCAGGATGCCCAGCGACAGCATGGGGCTGCGCAGCAGCGAGGCGATGCCCATCGAGAACATCGTGATCAGCGTCATGTACAGCGCGGCGCCGAAGACCGCCCGCAGCACACCGGGGTCACCGATATGTGAACGGTGGCTGCCGAGCAGCGCCTGGCCGAGAAAGTACGTCGCGAAGCTCGTCACCACACCGACGACGAACGCGAGGACCGTGGCGACGACGATCTTGCTGAAGTAGAAGGTGGCGCGCTGTGGCACCGCCGCCAGCGACATCCGGATCATTCCGGTGCTGTACTCGTTCGAGACCACCAGCACCCCGAAGACGATCAGCGCGAGCTGACCGAGCACGATCCCCGCGAAGCTCACCGACGTCGGGTCGAAGGTGAGCCGGTCCGACCGGCTCATGTTGCTGAACTGCGAGTTCGACAGGGCGCTGAACAGCGCCCCGAACGCCACCGTGACCACCAGCGCGCTCGCCAGCGTCCAGACGGTGGACTGCACCGAGCGGATCTTGGTCCACTCCGACTTCATCACCTGGGCGGCCGCCATGGTCAGGCCCCCCTTTTCGGGTTCTGGCCCCACCTGGGCTGCTGCCCGGGCTGCTGCGGGTTCTGGCCCCACCCGGGCTGCTGTCCCGGCTGCTGCGGTGCCCCCGGCCGTGTGCTGTTGCCGCCGTCGTGTGCGTGGTACTCCACCGACTCCGCGGTGAGCTGCATGAACGCCTCTTCGAGTGAAGCCTGCTGGGGACTCAGCTCGTGCAGGACGAGCTGGTGCCGGGCGGCGAGTTCGCCGATGTCGGCCGCTGCGGTGCCGTCCACTTCGAGCGTGCCGTCACCCGCCGGGACCGGCTTGTACCCCGCCTCGTGCAGCACGTCGGAGAGCTGCTCCTGCTGCGGGGAGCGCAGCCGTACGTACGACCGCGAGTTCTGCGCGATGAAATCCGCCATGCTGGTGTCCGCCATCAGCCGCCCCTGGCCGATGACGACCAGGTGGTCGGCGGTGAGGGCCATCTCACTCATCAGGTGCGACGAGACGAAGATCGTGCGGCCCTGACCGGCGAGCGACTTCATGAGGTTGCGGATCCAGTGGATGCCCTCGGGGTCCAGTCCGTTCACCGGCTCGTCGAACATCAGGATCTCGGGGTCGCCGAGCAGCGCGCCCGCGATACCGAGCCGCTGCCCCATGCCGAGCGAGAATCCCTTGGCGCGCTTCTTCGCCACCGCCGAGAGGCCGACGGTCTCCAGCACCTCGCCGACCCGGGACGCCGGGATGCCGTTGCTCTGCGCGAGACAGAGGAGGTGGTTGTAGGCCGTACGCCCGCCGTGCATCGTCTTGGCGTCCAGCAGCGCGCCGATGTGCCGCAGCGGGTCCTTCAGGTCCGCGTAGTGCTTGCCGTCGATCCGGACATCGCCCCCCGTGGGGTTGTCCAGGCCGAGGACCATGCGCATCGTGGTGGACTTCCCGGCGCCGTTCGGCCCCAGGAAGCCGGTGACGATGCCCGGCCGTACGTTGAAGGTCAGCTGGTCGACCGCCGTCTTCTCGCCATAACGTTTGGTCAGCCCCGAGAGTTCGATCACTGCGTTCCGCCTCGTCGTTTCGGGTGATTCGCCTGGCCTTCCCCCTGCCCCCGGCCGGGCCGCGGAATCCTGAGGGCAGCACGGGGCAACGCTAGGCGCACAGCAAGCCCCCCGCCACCGGAATGACGGGGGGCTTGCTGTGCGCCACGGATCGGCGCGGAGGTGTGCGGACGCGGCCCCGCGGGAGGGGCGGCGGGTCAGCGGGTCTGCTGGGCCGGGACCCCGCGGGAGGCCGGCTCCTCGTCGGCCGGCGCACCGGCCGCGGCGACCGCGGCACCGGTCAGCGTGGCCAGCATCTCGCGGACGTTGGTCAGCTGCGCGTTGATCGAGTCGCGGCGGTTGGTGAGCGCCGCCAGCTCGCGCTCCGATTCGCTGCGGATCCGGTCGGCCTTGGCGTTCGCGTCGGCCACGATGTCCTCGGCCTGGCGCTGAGCCGTCTCCACCGTCTGACGGGCGCGGCGCTCGGCGTCCGTACGCAGCTTCTCCGCCTCCAGACGGAGCTGCTCGGCGCGGTGCTCGATCTCGGCCAGACGCTTCTCGGCCTTGGCCTGACGCGAGGCCAGGTCACGCTCCGACTGCTCGCGGCGCTTGGCCAGGTTCGTCTCGAAGTCCGCGGCGGCCTGGGCGGCCTTGGCGCGGGTCTCCTCGAAGAGCGCGTCGGCCTCCTCACGCTTGGACTGCGCGTCCTTCTGGGCCTCGGAGCGCAGCGTGGACGCTTCGCCCTTGGCCTTCTCGACGATCCGGACGCCTTCGTCCTCGGCCTTCGCCTTGCGCTCGGCGGCGAAGGACTCGGCGTCGTTGCGGACCTGCTGGGCGGCCGACTCGGCGAGCTCGCGGTGCTGCTCGGACGCGCGACGGGCCTCCTCACGGAGGTCCTTCGCCTCCTCCTCGGCCAGCCGGAGGATCTTCTCGACGCGCGCGCCGAGACCCGCGTACGACGGCTCCGCGTCGTTGACCTGGGCCTGCGCGTTCTGCGTCTCGAGGTGGAGTTCCTCGATGCGCTTTTCCAGAGAGGTGATCCGTGCCAGAGCGCTGTCACGGT
This sequence comes from Streptomyces sp. NBC_01471, assembly GCF_041438865.1. Lineage (NCBI taxonomy): Bacteria > Bacillati > Actinomycetota > Actinomycetes > Kitasatosporales > Streptomycetaceae > Streptomyces > Streptomyces sp. NBC_01471. Next base: position 2,123,529 of record NZ_CP109450.1, on the reverse strand, counting down.
CGGCGACGAGCTTGGTAATGCGGTCATCCACCTGACCGCGGTCGTAACCACGCCGCACGAGCTCGAAGCCGAATGGGGAGGAAGTGTCGCTCATGGGGTTCCTGTCGAATGAGACCGGTGAGGTGATAGGGGGAATCCTAGGGGCCGAAGCGGCGTGTCATCGAGCGGATGCCGGTTTGATCTGGAGAATGTCCAGCCTTTTGAGTGGCTAGCCATCAGAGGGCTTGCCGCTCGAACGAGTTCCCCCTGCCGCCGCACCTGCCTTGACGCCGTCTGCGGTCTTGCCGCTCCCGGTCGGCGCCTCAAAGGATTCCAACGCCTCGAGTACGTCCTGGACACGGGAGATTTCGGCCTGGATGTCCTGCCGGCGGCGCATCAGCACATCGTGCTCGCGGGTGGCTTCCTCGATGAGATGGTCCGATTCGGTCGCGGCGTCCGACTTGAGCTTCTCGGCCTCCTGTATCAGACCGGCCTTCTTCTGCTCGGCCTCCTTCAGAAGGGCCTCGGCCCGTTTGACGGCGGAGATCCGGACACTGGCCGCCTCCGACTCGGCGTCGGACACCAGCTCCTTGGCCTTCGCCTCGGCCTCGGCCTGCTGGTCGGCGGCCGCCTTCAGCAGCTTGTCGACGCGTTCGCCCGCCGACCTCAGCTGCTCGGCGGTCTCGCGGCGGGCCCGCTCGTGCAGCTCCTCGATCTCGGCCGTCACCCGGTCCCGCAGCTCCTCGGACCGCTCTCTTATGGCGGTCGCGTCCCGGCGCGCGCCGACGAGCAGCTCGTCGGCGTCCGTACGGGACCGCTCCACCAGGCTGTTGCCCTCGACGGTCGCCCCCGCGGTGATCCGGTCGGCCTCCTGACGGGCCGCACCGACCATCGTGTCGGCCTGCGCCTCGGCCTCGGTGGCGGTGCGCAGCGCCTCCTCCTGGGCCTTCGACATCAGCTGATCGGCCTGTTCCGCCGCGTCCGCGCGGCGCTTGGCCGCCACCTCGCGTGCCTCGTCCAGCACCCGGTCGGACTCCGACTGGGCCTCGGCGCGCAGCTGTTCGGCAGCGGCCGCGGCGTCGGTCCTGACCCGCTCGGCCTCCGCCCGGATGCGCTCGGCGGCCTGCTGGGCGGAGCCCACGGTCTCGGCCGCCTCGGCCCGCATCCGCTCCGACTCGCCGGAGGCCTCCGCGATCAGGGCGTCCGCCTGGCCCGCGGCGTCCGAACGGATGCGGTTGGCGTCCTCGCGGGCGTCGGCCCGGGCGCGGGCCGCGTCCTGCTCGGCCGATGCCACCGCGTCGGAGGCTTCGGTCCGCATGCGCTGGGCGTACTCGGCGGTGTCCGAGCGCAGCTTGTCCGACTCGGCGATGGCCTCCGAAACGGTGCGCTCCGCGAGGGACTTGGCGGCCTCGGACTCCTCCTGGGCGACACTCCGGATCCGGCTCGCGTCGCCGGACGCGCGCTCCCGCTCGGCGTGCGCGTCGGAGCGGAGCCGGTCCGCCTCCTCCTGCGCCTCGGTCCTGGTCCGCTCGGCCGCGTGCTCCGCCGCCGAGCGCAGCCCGGTGATCTCCTGTTCCGCCTGGTCCTGGAGACCCGCGACGGAGTCCCGTACCTGCTGCGCGGTCTGCTCGGCCGCCGACACCAGCTCGCCGGCCCTGCGGTCCGCCTCCTCGACCAGCCGCGCGGCCTCGGCCTGCGCCTCCTCCACCCGCTTGCGCGCGGAGGCCAGCAACTCCTCGCTCTGGCCGCGCGCCTGGGTCCGCTCCTGCTCGGCCTCGCCGCGGGCCGAGGTCAGCGTCTCCTCGGCCTCCCTGCGGCGCCGGTTGGCCTCCTCCTGGGCGGCGGCGAGCGCCTCCTGCGCCTCGGTGCCGACGCGTTCGGCCGCTGCCGCCGCCTCGGCGCGCATCCGGTCGGCGCTGTCCTGCGCCTCGGACTTGAGCCGCTCCGCCTCCGCGGTGGCCTCACCGCGCAGCCGTACGGCGATGTTCTCGCCCTCGGCGCGGGCCTGCGAGGCGTCCGCCGCGGCCTCGTCACGCAGCCGCTCGGCCTCCTGCTCGGCCTGCGCACGGAGGGCGCGGACCCGCTCGGCCGCCTCGGTGCGCAGCCGCTCGGTCTCGTCCGCGGTCTCCTTGCGGAGCCGCTGCGCCTCGGTGCGGGCGTCGGCCAGCGCCGTCTCGGCGGCGCTCAGCCGCTCCTCGGCCTCGGTGTGCAGCCGCGCCAGCTCGTCCGCCGCCTCGGCCCTGCGGGCCTCTATGCCGCGTTCGTTCTCCTCGCGCAGCGCACCGGCGGCCTCCTCGGCCTGGGTACGGGTCTCCTCGGCGTGCTCCTCGGCCTCGGCGGACAGCCGCTCGGCCTCGGCACGGGTGCGTTCCAGCGTCTCCTCGGCCTGGGTGCGCAGCGTCGTGGCGCGCTCGACGGCCTCGGCACGTACCCGCTCGGACTCGGCGGTGGCTGCGGAGCGGACCTCGTCCGCGTCGGCCGTCGCCTTGGCCAGCAGCTCCTCGGCGGTCCGCGCCGCCTCCTCGATCTGCTGCACGGCCTCCCGGCGGGCCTCACCACGGATGCGCTCGCCCTCCGCGACGGCGTCGGACCGCAGCTGCTCGGCCTCGCCGCGGAGCCTGCGCGCCTCGTCCTGGAGCTCGACCGTCTTGGCGCGGTACTCCTTGGTGTCGTCCTTGGCCGCGCCCTTGAGCTGCGCGGCGGACTCGGCGGCCTCGTCGCTGAGCCGCGCGGCCTCCGCCTCCGCCTCGTGGCGGATCCGCTCGGCCTCCTCGGCCGCGGCGCGGGTGGTCGACCTGGCGTCCTCGGAGGCCTTCGTCAGGACCTCCTCGGCGGTCCTGGCGGCCTTGGCCAGCTGGGCCGCGGTGTCCTCGGCCGCTGCTGTACGGGCCTTGTCACCGGCCTCGGTGACCATCCGCTCCGCAGTGCCCCGGGCGTCCTCAAGTGCCTGCTGGGCCTCCGCCTTGAGGGCCTCCGCGTCCTTGGTCGCCTCGCCGACGAGCCGGGCGATCTCCGCCTTCGCGGTGCGGGTGCGCTGCTCGTTGACCGAATCGGCCGTGGTGAGCTGCTTGGCCGCCGCGTCCTTCGCCTCGGTGAGGACCTTCTCGGCCTCCGCCCGCGCCTCGCGCAGCGCGCGCTCGGCCTCCTGGACCCGCTGCTCGGCACCGCGGCTGAGCTCGGCGGCCTGCCGGCGGGCCTGGTCGGACTCGGCGGTCGTGGACGTACGCAGCTGCTCGGCGTGGGTGGTGGCCTCCTGCGCCTGGGTGGAGGCGGCGGTCAGCAGCCGTTCCGCCTCGGCGCGGGCCCTGCGCAGGATCGTGTCGGCCTCGCTGCGGGCCGACTCGGCCTCGGAGCCCAGGCGCTGGCGGGCCTCGGTGACCAGCCGCTCGGCCTCGGCGCGGGCGGCGGCCAGGGACTGCTCGGCCTCGGCGCGCGACTCGTCCATGAGCCTGCGCGCCTGGGACTCGGTCCGGGCGCGCAACTGCTCGGCCCAGGCCACGTTCTCGTTGACGTGCGACTCGACGGTCTGCCGGCGCTCGGACAGCTCCTGGTCCAGGCGCTGGCGCCGGGTGACCGCCTCGCTGTGCAGCTCGGCCTGGAGCCTGGCCTGGTGCTCGGCGTGCTCCTGGAGGATGCGCTGCGTCTGGGCGCGCGCCTCGCGCAGTTCGCGCTCGGCGTCGGTGCGCAACTGGTCGGCCTGCACCTGTGCGTTCCGCAGCAACTGCTCGGCCTGGTAGCCGATGTCCGCCTGGTCGTAGGCAGGACGGGACGCCAGATTGCGGCGCGCCTCGTGGAGCTTGGCACGCAAGACCTCGACCTGGTAACCGAGGTCCTCGGCGTGCTGTACGGCCTTCTCCCGCTCGGTCTTCAGCCGGTCCATCTCGGCCTCGAACCGCGAAAGATGGTCGTCTTCAGCCCGGTGGCTCTCCTGGCGTTCGTAGCCCCGCACTGCGCGGTCCCATCCGTCCCCTGGTCGCAACACACTCTTCCCGTACGAGCGCCGCCGTCTCGGCGAAGACGGGCCCCCGGGGGAATGGTGTCAGATCAACGACGAGGCATGGGTCACAGGCCCCGATCCGGCCCCGGACCGGAGCAGCCCACTCTACCGGCCCGGGTATCCGGAGGTCAGTGCTCCTTACGAGCCAGTGGGTCCGCTTCTTCCGGTGTTCCGTGCGGGGCGGCCGCCGTGACCAGCTCCGTCAGCACCCCATGGCAGTCCTTGGGGTGCAGGAACGTGATGCGGGATCCCATGGAACCGGTGCGCGGCTCGTCGTACAGCACACGGACGCCCTTGTCCCGAATATCCTGGGATTCGCCGTCCACGTCCGCGGTGCCGAAGGCGATGTGGTGGACGCCCTCACCGTTCTTGGCCAGCCACTTGCCCACCGCGGAGTCCTCGCGGACGGACTCCAGGAGCTGGAGATAGGAGGCGCCGCCGTCGGATGTCTCGTTGATCTTGAGCATGGCCTCCCGGACGCCCTGCTCCTCGTTGACCTCGGTGTGGAACACCTCGAAGCCGTATGTCGCCCGGTAGAACTCGACAGTCCTGTCGAGGTCGAAGCAGGCGATCCCGATGTGGTCGATTCGCGTCAGCATTCCCCCAGTGCAGCGCGCCGACACATGGTTACGCAACGTGCGCGCGATCACATGGGCAGGGCGATGACGAGCGGGGTACCGCTCAGTACATTCAAGTAAACCCTCGTTCACTCTCTTCCAAGGGGCCGCGCCTCATGTCTGGAACGAACAGCAGTACCTCCGTGATCGTCGCCGGAGCCAGGACCCCGATGGGCCGGCTCCTCGGTTCGCTCAAGTCCTTCTCCGGGGCCGACCTCGGAGCCTTCGCGATCAGGGCGGCGATGGAGCGCGCCGGCATCGGCGGTGACCAGGTGCAGTACGTGATCATGGGGCAGGTGCTCCAGGCCGGGGCAGGGCAGATCCCGGCACGCCAGGCCGCCGTCAAGGCGGGCATCCCCATGAACGTCCCCGCGCTGACCATCAACAAGGTCTGCCTCTCCGGGCTGGACGCCATCGCCCTCGCCGACCAGCTCATCCGCGCCGGTGAGTTCGACGTGGTGGTGGCCGGCGGCCAGGAGTCCATGACCAACGCGCCGCATCTGCTGCCGAAGTCCCGTGAGGGCTACAAGTACGGCGCGGTCGAGATGCTCGACTCGATGGCGTACGACGGCCTCACGGACTCCTTCGATTCCATCCCGATGGGCGAGTCCACCGAGAAGCACAACACCCGGCTCGGCATCGACCGCGCCCCGCAGGACGCCTTCGCGGCCACCTCCCACCAGCGGGCCGCCGCCGCGCAGAAGAACGGGCTGTTCGAGGCCGAGATCACGCCGGTCGAGATCCCGCAGCGCAAGGGCGACCCGGTGCTCTTCTCGCAGGACGAGGGGATCAGGGCCGAGACGACGGCGGAGTCCCTCGGCAAGCTGCGCCCGGCGTTCACCAAGGACGGCACGATCACCGCGGGCACCTCGTCGCAGATCTCCGACGGTGCGGCCGCCGTCGTGGTGATGAGCAAGGCCAAGGCGGAGGAGCTCGGCCTCGACTGGATCGCCGAGATCGGTGCGCACGGCAACGTGGCGGGCCCCGACAACTCCCTCCAGTCCCAGCCGTCGAACGCCATCCGGCACGCGCTGGGCAAGGAGGGCATCGGCGTCGACGACCTCGACCTCATCGAGATCAACGAGGCGTTCGCGGCCGTCGCCGTCCAGTCAATGAAGGACCTCGGCGTCTCGCCGGAAAAGGTGAACGTGAACGGCGGCGCCATCGCGCTCGGCCACCCCATCGGGATGTCCGGCGCCCGGGTGGTCCTGCACCTCGCGCTGGAGCTGAAGCGGCGCGGCGGCGGGGTCGGCGCCGCGGCCCTGTGCGGCGGGGGCGGGCAGGGCGACGCCCTGATCGTGCGCGTACCCAAGTAGGAGCGGTCCGGGGCGGCGGACACCCGGACACGGACGCCCGGAGCACGGCGGACGCCCGGAGTGCGGCGGGCCCCGGACACGGCGGACGCCCGGAGTGCGGCGGGCCCCGGACACGGCGGACGCCCGGAGTACGCGGGCCCCGGTACGGAATCGGACTGAGCGGAGCTGTGAACGTGGACATGGACGTCCCCACCCTGGTCGAACAGGCCCGTGAGGGCAGGCCGAGGGCCGTCGCCCGGCTGATCTCGCTGGTGGAGGGTGCGTCCCCGCAACTGCGCGAGGTGATGGCGCGGCTGGCCCCGCTGACGGGCGGTGCGTACGTCGTCGGGCTGACGGGTTCGCCCGGTGTCGGCAAGTCGACTTCCACCTCGGCGCTGGTCTCGGCGTACCGGCGGGCCGGCAAGCGGGTCGGTGTGCTCGCGGTCGACCCCTCGTCGCCGTTCTCCGGGGGCGCGCTGCTCGGCGACCGGGTCCGGATGTCCGAGCACGCGTCCGACCCGGGCGTCTACATCCGCTCGATGGCGACCCGGGGCCATCTGGGCGGCCTGGCCTGGGCCGCCCCGCAGGCGATCCGGGTGCTGGACGCCGCCGGGTGCGACGTGGTGCTGGTGGAGACGGTCGGCGTCGGCCAGTCCGAGGTGGAGATCGCCGCGCAGGCCGACACGTCGGTGGTGCTGCTGGCGCCCGGCATGGGTGACGGGATCCAGGCCGCCAAGGCCGGAATCCTGGAGATCGGCGACGTGTACGTCGTCAACAAGGCCGACCGGGACGGCGCCGACGCGACCGCGCGCGAGCTCAACCACATGCTGGGCCTGGGCGAGGCGCGCGGCCCCGGGGACTGGCGCCCGCCGATCGTGAAGACCGTGGCGGCGCGCGGCGAGGGCGTCGACGAGGTCGTCGAGGCGCTGGAGAAGCACCGGGCCTGGATGGAGGAGCACGGCGTCCTGGCCGAGCGCCGCAAGGCACGCGCGGCGCACGAGGTCGAGACGATCGCGGTCACGGCCCTGCGCGAACGGATCGGCGACCTGCGCGGGGACCGCCGCCTCGACGCCCTGGCCGAACGGATCGTCACGGGCGGCCTGGACCCGTACGCGGCGGCGGACACCCTGGTGGAGGCCGTGACGGCCGGGGCTGCGGAGTCCTCGGGCTGAGACCGGCCGGCAGGACCCGGAGCGGCGGCGCCTCCAGGGCACTCGGGCGACGGCGGGAAGCCCGGGCCGGGGGGCGGATACGGCTCCCGGGGCGCCGGTGCCGCTGCTACCGTGACCGCATGTTCCTCTCCCGTGCGTAGGACCCGGCCGACCACCCGGTGTCCTGTCCGTGCCGCTTCCGAGGAACCCCCATGCCGTCCTACGCCGCTGTCCTGCGGCTCCCGTACGCCCGCCGCACCTTCGGTGCCGCCCTCATCGGCCGTCTCTCCTACGGGACGGTCTCCCTCTCCCTCGTACTCGCCGTCAGGGACGCCTCGGCCTCCTTCGCCCTCGCGGGTACCGCCATGGCGCTCTTCGGGGCGACCAGTGTCTGCCTCTCGCCCGCCAGGGCCGCCCTCGTCGACCGCCACGGCCCCCGCCGGTCGCTCGTCCCGATGGCGGGCTGCTACGCGGTGCTGCTCCTGGCCCTCGCCGCCGCCACCCTGCACCCGGGCGCACCCCCGCCGCTGATCCTGGCCCTGGCCGCGGCCGCCGGTGCGGGGACGCCACCACTCGGGCCGACCATGCGGACCCTGTGGCGCCGGCTCGCCCCCGGCCGGGAACTGCTGCAGCGTGCGTACAGCCTGGACGGGGTTGCCGAGGAACTGCTCTACGTCGCCGGGCCGTTGCTCGTCGGCGCCCTGGTGACCTGCGCCTCACCCTCGGCGGGGGTCGCCGTCAGCGCCGTCCTGGTGCTGGCGGGGACCCTGGCCCTGGTGGCGTCGCCGGTCGCGGACGGTCCGCACCGCGAGAACACCGCCGACTCACCGCCCGACGGCTCACCGCCCGCCGACGCTCTGCCCCCGGACTCGGCCCCCGGCGGCATCGGGCCCGCGGGCGTGCGGCCCTGGCAGCCCGCCGTGGTGGCCGCGGGGGTGGGGCTGGCACTGGGCGGGCTCGATCTGCTGGTCGTCGCCGACGCCGGGCGGCACGGTCGACCCGCCGCTGTCGCCTGGGTGCTGGCCGCGCTCTCCGTCGGCAGTGTGGTCGGCGGACTGGTCAACGGGGCGGTCAGCTGGCGCGCCCCCGCCCGGCTGCGGCTCGCGCTGCTCGCCGCGGGCCTCGGGCTCACCCTGGCCGGCGCCGGGCTCGCGCCGGACCTCCGGGTGCTGGGCGCTGCCGCCGTCCTGGCGGGTCTTTTCGTGGCGCCCGCGCTGACGACCGCGTATCTGATCGCCGACGAGTGCGCGGCCCCGGACGCCCGCACCCGGGCCGGTGCCTGGGTCAACACCGCGGTGAACGCCGGGTCGACGGGGGGTACGGCCGCGGTCGGCGTCCTGATCGGCCGCGTTCCGCTCGCTCTCTGCTTCGCGCTGGCGGCGGCTCCCGCCCTGTTCTCCGCGGGTTCCGTCCTGCCGGCCGGGTTCCGGACCAGATGTCGTCCCGGTGTCAGTCGTCGTCCCCGTCGTCGTCGTGCTGGTGCCGGTCCAGGTGCTGGGACGTGACCTTGCCGGTGTTCAGGTCGATGTAGACCCCGTGCCGGGAGCCGTTGTGCGCCGTCACCTCGGCTTCCCAGCGGCCGTTGTCGAGCTCGACCGAGGTGACCGTGCCCGGTACGGCTCCGAGGGCCGCCGCTGCGGCGTGGACCGCGGTGACCGGGGCGCCCTTGCGGTCGTCCTGGTCGCCGCCGTCCGGGCGCGACGCGATGACCTCGGCCGTCCTGCGGTCCAGGTGGATCTCGTGCCAGACGCGGTCCTTGCCGTAGAGGTCCACCTCCCAGCGGCCGTGGTCCAGTTCGGCGGAGGTGACCGTACCGGGTTCGGACGCCTGGGCGGAGCGGACCACCCGGTCGACCGTGGCCACGCCGCTGGAGCCGGAGCCGGAGCCGGAGCCGGAGCCGGAAGCCGCACCGGATGTGGTGCTCGCGGCCGGTGCGTCCGCCCCGGCCGGGGCGGAGGCCTTCGTGGGGGCGGCAATCGGGGAGGAGCCCGGACCGGGGCCGCCGCCGTCGGCGAGGGCGACCCCGGTGGCCGTGCCGCCCGCCGCCAGGGCCCCGGCGGCGATGCATGCGATGACGTAGTTGCGCTTCATGAGTTCCTCCGTGTGGCGAGTGCCGTGACCGGCCCGGCCGTCCCGGCCGTGCCGGTTGCTTCGGACGGATCCCAATCTGCCGGGGACCTGCTGAACGCAGCCTGAAGCCCCCTGAAGATCCCTTCAGCTTCCATTTGGGAGGCTGTCCCCATGCGCCTGTTGATCGTGGAGGACGAGAAGCGGCTCGCGGTGTCCCTCGCCCGCGGACTCACCGCCGAGGGATACGCCGTGGACGTCGCGCACGACGGGCTCGAAGGGCTGCACCTGGCCAGTGAGGGCCCGTACGACCTGGTCGTGCTCGACATCATGCTGCCCGGGATGAACGGCTACCGGGTCTGTGCGGCCCTCAGGGCGGCGGGCCACAACGTCCCCATCCTGATGCTGACCGCCAAGGACGGCGAGTACGACGAGGCCGAGGGGCTGGACACCGGGGCCGACGACTACCTCACCAAGCCGTTCTCCTATGTGGTCCTCGTCGCCAGGATCAGGGCGCTGCTCCGCCGGCACGCCGCCGGCCGGCCCTCGCCCGTGCTCACCGCGGGGAGCCTGACGGTCGACACCGCCACCCGCCGTGTGCACCGCGCGGGCGCCGAAGTCACCCTGACGGCGAAGGAGTTCGCGGTCCTTGAGCAACTCGTCGTACGCCGGGGCGAGGTGGTCGGCAAGCCGGAGATCCTGGAGCACGTCTGGGACTTCGCCTACGAGGGTGACCCGAACATCGTCGAGGTGTACGTGAGCGCCCTGCGGCGCAAACTGGGCGCCGACCTCATCCAGACCGTGCGCGGCGCGGGCTACCGGCTGGTCGCCGGGTGAGGCGCCTCTTCGGCTCCGTACGCGCCAAGGCGGCGCTGGGCGCGACGGCCGTCGTCGCTGTCGCGCTGGTCGCCACGGGGATCGCCGTCCTGCTCGTCCTGCGGTCGAACCTCACCGGCCAGACCGACCTGCGCGCCGAGATCGCCGCCCAGAACGTGGCCTCGCAGGTCGCCCTGGACGTCCCGTACGACAAGCTGCACCTGCCCGACTCCGACGAGAACCCCGTGCAGGTGGTCACCGAGCACGGCCGGCTGCGCGCCGCCAGCGACGACCTGGACGCGGTGACGGGGACGGCGACCACCGCGGTGCGTCCGGCGTCGTCCACGCCGGACCACGACCACGGTGACGACCACGGTGACGACCACGGCGACGACGACCACGACAACGACCACAACGACACCGGCCACAGCGACAACGACGATCCGCCGCGCGGCGAGGTCTCGCACGACCACGCCCACTTCAGCTCCGGGACGGCGACCGTCGACGGCGACACCGCCGACTACCGGTTCGCCGCCGTCGAGGTGACCAACGGCGACGACGACACCCTGATCGTCTACGTGGGCGCCCCCCTCACCACCGAGCAGAGCGCCGTGAGCACGGTCCGCAGTGCGATGCTCATCGGGCTGCCGGTCCTGCTGCTGGTCGTCGCGGGTGTCACCTGGCTGGTCACCCGGCGCGCCCTGCGCCCCGTCGAGGGGATCCGGCGGGAGATGGCGGCGATCACCGCGTCCCAGGACCTGGCCCGGCGCGTCCCGGAGCCCGGGTCGCACGACGAGGTCGCCCGGCTGGCCCGTACGACCAACGAGACCCTCACGGCCCTGGAGAAATCCGTCGACCGGCAGCGGCGCTTCGTCGCGGACGCCTCGCACGAACTGCGCAGCCCCATCGCGAGTCTGCGCACCCAGCTGGAGGTCGGCGCCGCGCACCCGGAGCTGCTGGACGTCGACGGCGCGGTCGCGGACACCGTACGGCTTCAGCAACTGGCCGCCGACCTGCTGCTGCTCGCCCGGCTGGACGCGGGGGAGCGGCCCGGTGCGGCGCGGATCGACCTGGGGGAGCTGGTGCGCGAGGAGGTGTCCCGGCGGCACGCGGGCCGGGTGCCGGTGACGGTCCAGGCCGTCGGCGGGCTCGAAGTGGACGGCTCGCGCGGTCAGTTGGCGCGGGTGATCGGCAATCTTCTGGACAACGCCCAGCGGCATGCCCGCTCGGGAGTCGAGGTGTCCGTACGGGAGCGGAACGGCCGGCTCGTCGCGGAGGTCGCCGACGACGGCCCCGGAGTGCCTCCCGGGCAGCGTGAGCGGATCTTCGAGCGGTTCGTACGGCTCGACGACGCGCGGACCCGTGACGAGGGCGGCGCCGGTCTCGGTCTGGCCATCGCCCGCGACGTGGCGCACCGGCACGGCGGGACGCTCACCGTCGGCGACGGCTCCGTCTTCGCACTCGACCTGCCCGCCCCGCGGAGTCAGGACAGTCCGCAGGCCCGGTCCGCTCCGGCCTGATCCGGCGTGATCCGGCGTGATCCGGCGTGGTCCGGCCCGGCGGACCCTAGCCCTTGCGCAGCCCCCGCAGCTGCTCGGTGACCGGTGTCAGTGACTCCCGCAGTCCGGCCAGCGCCTCGGGTGTCAGCATGTCGATGAAGTGCCTGCGCACCGAGGCCACATGGTGCGGTGCGACCTTCTGCATGGTCTCGCCGCCGAGGTCGGTGAGGACCGCGAACAGGCCGCGCCGGTCCGACTCGCAGTTCTCCCTGCGGACCAGCTCGGCCTTCTCCATCCGGGTGATCTGGTGCGAGAGGCGGCTCTTCGACTGGAGGGTGGCGGCGGCGAGATCACTCATCCGCATCCGCCGGTCGTCGGCCTCGGAGAGATTGACCAGGATCTCGTAGTCGTTCATCGTCAGGCCGAACGGCTGGAGGTCCTTCTCCATCTGGTACGTCAGCAGTCTGTTCGCGTCCAGGTAGGTGCGCCAGGCGCACTGCTCCGCGTCGTTCAGCCAGCGGGGGGCCGTCTCGGTCTCCATGATGAGAATTCTACCTAAGAAGTTGAATATTGGACAATTATGGGGTGTCTCGCCTCCCGGTGCGCGCCGTGCTGCGCCACCGCGATCCCGATCGCGGCGGCGATCCGATCCGGTGTGTATGCCGGGGGTTCAGATGTTCGACGTTACACTCCGCAGGCTATCGCTCACAGCCCGAAGCGGCGCTGAAGATCCCCGACCTGGCCGGGAAAGCGCGATCCTGGGCCGTTTTGGCCGGAACGGGGCCCCTGTCCACCGGGAATGCCCGGTTCGTCCGGCACGGAACCGGTCGGCTTCTCGGGCAGCAGTGCCTCGGTCGACTGGAGCAGCACCGTCCCCGCGCCAACGAACTCGAACTGGTGCTCCTCGCCCGACATGCCCCCGATCCCGGTGAACGACCGGATCCCGCCCAGCACCCCCGTCATATAGGCGTGGTCGTAGTGGTGACACGGCGAAGGGCAGTCCGCCCAGCCCACCAGCGCCTGCGGGTCGACCCGGATCGGGGGCTCCATGAAGACGACCGGGCCGTTCGACGCGGCCACGAACTTCCCCGTACCGATCAGGGTCAGAAAGCCCGGCACGATCGACTGCTTCAGGGACAGCGAGGGCTCGAACGCCAGCAGGTTCCCGGAGCGGATCGTGAGATTGCCGTCGTCCAGGTCGAACGAGTTCACATCGAAGGCCCGGTCGGCGAGCAGCATCTTGCCCGAGCCCTCCGCCACCACCCAGTCCGCGGCGTGCAGCGGGGAGTGGAAGCTGCTGCGCAGCAGATGGTCGAAGCGGCCGTTGCCGAAGCCGCTGTAGTCGATCCGTCCGTAGTAGGCGATCATCTTGCCCTTCTGCAGGAACCACTGGCTGCCGCTGAGTTCCACACAGAAGGTGTACTTGTTGACGTTGTCGTTGGCCGGCAGCGTCATCGGGTCATGGACCACCGGTCCCGTCACAGCTTCTCCTCCGATGCCTGCACATAGACCGCGCCGCTGCCGGACAGTTCGAGCTGGAACCCCTCGCCCGAGCCGCGCCCCACCATCTCCCGCCAGCCGAGCGCCGCCGACAGCTTGTTCCGTACGTCCCCGTGGTGGGCTACGTACGCCTGCGGGTCGACGTGCACCGGTCCCTGCGGGGTGATCGGCAGTTCCACGACCCCGCCGTGCGCCATCACCGCCACCGAGCCGTGGCCCTTGAGCGTCGTGGTGAACAGCCCCTGCCCGGTGACCTGGCCGCGCACCATCCCCATGACCCCGCCCTGCGAACCCATGAACATCGTGCCCTGCTGGAGCGAGCCGTCGAACGCCAGCAGCCGGTCCGCCTCCACGTACAGGGTGTCGCCGGCCAGCGAGATCACCTGGATGTGGTGGCCGCCGTGCCCGAACATCACCGTGCCCCGGCCCTCCACCGTCATCAGCGGCGTCGCCTCGTTGGCCACCCGCCGCCCGAGCATGGACATCACACCGCCCTGACCGCCCTTGATGTTCGGGGTGAAGGTCACCTCGCCCCGGTACGCGAGCATCGCCCCCCGCTGGCTGTAGAGCTTCTGGCCGGGCGCCACCGTGGCCTCGACCATCTTCGAGTTGATCTCGGTGAACGGCATCAGACATCACCCCCGATCGTGCTGCGCTCGCTGGGCTGCACATAGACGAGACCCTCGCCCTCGAACCGGATCTGGAAGGACTCGCCGGACCCCTCGCCCATGAAGGTCCGGAAGCTGACCCCGGTCTGGAAGTGCTGCTGGAGGCTGCCGGTGTGCGCGATGTACGCACCCGGGTCGACCATGAGCGGGTACTGCGGGCTGACCCGCAGGACGACCGCGGGCCCGTCCGACATCACCGCGGCCTGCCCGGTCCCCTCGACGGTGGTGGTGAACAGGCCGTTGCCCTGGGACGCGCCCCGCAGCCCGGTGAAGGTCGTGCCGGTGCGCAGCCCCGCGTCCGTGCAGAGCAGGTTGCTCGCCTCCACGTGGAGCTTCTCGCCGTGCAGGGTGACGAGATTGATCTCGGTGGCGCGGTCGGCGAAGTAGCAGGTGCCCTTGCCGCGTACCTCCATCACGCTCATCTGCTCGCCGGTGAGGCGCCGGGTCACCATCCCGCGGAGCCCCTCACCGCCGCCGGACATCTTCTTGAAGGTCATCTGGCCGTCGTAGGCGACCATCGAGCCGTTCTTCGCTTTGACGGCGTCGCCTGTCATGTCGACGGCGAGCATCTTGCTGCCTTGGAGTCGGAACTGAGCCACGGTCCGAAGGTAACGGGCCGGAGGCGGTACGCACAGGGTCCCCGGCGCGTAGACGCACCCTGAAAGAGCCCTGATATGCGGGGCTGCCACAATGGTTCCGAGTTTGTGCGCACTTTCACAAGATCACGCGTCCGTGTGATCGACGGCGCGCACGATCCCCTCCCGCCGCCCGCTGCCGAAGGTTTCCTCCGTGGACATCAAGACCGCTTCCGCCATTCGCCGCCTCCGCCTGGTCTCCGCCCCCGAGGCGGTCTCCTTCCTGCTGCTGCTCGTCTGCTCGGTCCTCAAGCGGACCACTGACTTCAACGCGGTACCGGTCATGGGCATGGTGCACGGCGTCCTCTTCGTGCTGTACGTGATCTTCTGGGCGGACGCCTGGAACCGCACCAAGTGGTCCGCCGGGACCGGCATCCTCTACTTCGTGCTCTCGGTGCTGCCCACCGGCGGCTTCTTCGCCGAGCGCAAGCTGCGCCGCGAGGCGGAGAACGCGGTCATCGCCTCCCGCGCGCGCCGCGAGGGCGTGGTGGAGACGTCATGATCGTCGCCTTCTCGGTCTCCCCGCTGGGTGTCGGTGAGGACGTCGGCGAGTACGTCGCCGACGCGGTCCGCGTCGTACGCGAGTCGGGCCTGCCGAACCGTACGGACGCCATGTTCACCTCGGTCGAGGGCGAGTGGGACGAGGTGATGGACGTCGTCAAGCGCGCCGTCCAGGCCGTCGAGGCGCGTGCGCCGCGGGTCTCGCTGGTACTCAAGGCGGACATCAGGCCGGGGGTCACCGACGGTCTGACCTCCAAGGTCGACACGGTCGAGCGGCACCTGGCGCCGTAGGGCCGGCCGCCGCGCACCTGCCGCCCTTCGGTCCGCGGACCGAAGGGCGAGACGGGGCTGACCGTCATATGACCGGCCGGTAGGGTCGGTGCCGTGCCGAAGCCGCTCAGCCTTCCCTTCGATCCCATCGCGCGCGCCGACGAACTCTGGCAGCAGCGCTGGGGCCCCGTTCCCTCGATGGCCGCCATCACCTCGATCATGCGCGCGCACCAGATCCTGCTCGCGGAGGTCGACGCGGTCGTCAAGCCGTACGGGCTGACTTTCGCGCGCTACGAGGCGCTGGTGCTGCTCACCTTCTCCAAGGCGGGCGAGCTGCCGATGTCCAAGATCGGCGAGCGGCTGATGGTGCACCCCACATCGGTGACGAACACCGTCGACCGGCTGGTGAAGTCGGGCCTCGTCGACAAACGCCCCAACCCGAACGACGGGCGCGGCACGCTGGCCTCCATCACCGACAAGGGCCGCGAGGTCGTCGAGGCGGCCAGCGCGGATCTGATGCAGATGGAGTTCGGTCTTTCCGCGTACGACGCGGAGGAGTGCGGCGAGATCTTCGCGATGCTCCGGCCGCTGCGGGTGGCGGCGGACGACTTCGAGGAGTAGCGGCTACCGGGGAGGCCCGGGGGTGCGGGGCGCGCGCCCCTGCGGGCCGTGCGGGGCCCGGGGCGCTCTGCCGGGGGCATGGGCGGGTCCTCCGCCGGGGGCATGGGCGGGTGCTCCGCCCGGAGTGGCAACCCCGCCGAAGATCGCCCATAGTGCCCGGATACGCTCGACTCCATGAAACGAAGCGTGCTGACCCGCTACCGCGTGATGGCCTACGTCACCGGTGTGCTGCTGGTCCTGCTGACCCTCGGCGTCATCGCCAAGTACCTGCTGGACATCAACGGGGCGACCGGTTTCGTCAGTGTGGTCGGCATCGCGCACGGCTGGCTGTACGTGGTCTACCTGATCTTCGCGTTCGACCTCGGCTCCAAGGCGAAGTGGCCGGTGGCCAAGCAGATCTGGGTGCTGCTGGCCGGTACGGTCCCGACCGCGGCCTTCTTCGTCGAGCGGAAGATCTCCCGCGAGCTGGAGCCCCGGATCAGCCAGCCGGCTCCGGTCACCGCGAAGGCGTAACACCGCCGCCCGCACGATGTGCGGGCGGTCTGCCATCGACATTTACTAGGACGTCCTAGTAAATTCGTGGGTATGGACGCTCACGCCATTGAAGAGGGCCGCCGTCGCTGGCAGGCCAGGTACGACAAGGCCCGCAAGCGGGACGCCGATTTCTCCACCCTGTCCGGCGACCCGGTGGACCCGGTGTACGGGCCCCGGCCCGGCGACACCTATGAGGGATTCGAGCGGATCGGCTGGCCCGGCGAGTATCCGTACACCCGGGGCCTGCACCCCACCGGCTACCGCGGGCGCACCTGGACGATCAGGCAGTTCGCCGGGTTCGGCAACGCCCGCCAGACGAACGAGCGCTACAAGACGATCCTCGCCAACGGCGGCGGCGGGCTCTCGGTCGCCTTCGACATGCCGACGCTGATGGGCCGCGACTCCGACGAGCCGAAGGCGCTCGGCGAGGTCGGCCACTGCGGGGTCGCCATCGACTCGGCCGCCGACATGGAGGTCCTCTTCCAGGACATCCCGCTCGGCGATGTCACGACATCGATGACGATCAGCGGCCCGGCCGTCCCGGTCTTCTGCATGTACCTGGTCGCCGCCGAGCGCCAGGGCATCGACCCGGCGGTGCTCAACGGCACGCTCCAGACGGACATCTTCAAGGAGTACATCGCGCAGAAGGAGTGGCTCTTCCAGCCCGAGCCGCACCTGCGCCTGATCGGCGACCTGATGGAGCACTGCGCCGCCTCCATCCCCGCGTACAAGCCGCTCTCGGTGTCCGGCTACCACATCCGCGAGGCGGGTGCGACGGCCGCGCAGGAGCTGGCGTACACCCTCGCGGACGGCTTCGGCTACGTGGAGCTGGGCCTCTCGCGCGGGATGGACGTGGATGTCTTCGCGCCGGGGCTGAGCTTCTTCTTCGACGCGCACGTCGACTTCTTCGAGGAGATCGCCAAGTTCCGCGCGGCGCGCCGGATCTGGGCGCGCTGGATGAAGGACGTCTACGGGGCGCGGAGCGACAAGGCGCAGTGGCTCCGCTTCCACACCCAGACGGCCGGGGTCTCGCTGACCGCGCAGCAGCCGTACAACAACGTCGTACGGACCGCTGTCGAGGCGCTCGCCGCGGTCCTCGGCGGTACCAACTCCCTGCACACCAACGCCCTGGACGAGACGCTCGCACTCCCGAGCGAGCAGGCCGCGGAGATCGCCCTGCGGACGCAGCAGGTGCTGATGGAGGAGACGGGCGTCGCCAACGTGGCGGACCCGCTGGGCGGCTCCTGGTACATCGAGCAGCTCACGGACCGCATCGAGGCCGACGCGGAGAAGATCTTCGACCAGATCAAGGAGCGCGGCCTGCGGGCGCATCCCGACGGGCGGCACCCGATCGGCCCGGTCACCTCGGGCATCCTGCGCGGCATCGAGGACGGCTGGTTCACCGGCGAGATCGCCGAGTCGGCCTTCCAGTACCAGCGGTCGGTGGAGAAGGGCGACAAGCGCGTCGTCGGCGTCAACTGCCTGCACGGCTCGGTCACCGGCGACCTGGAGATCCTCCGGGTCAGCCACGAGGTGGAGCGCGACCAGGTCCAGGAGCTGGTGGCCCGCAAGGCGGCCAGGGACGACGCCCGCGTACGGACCGCCCTGGACGCGATGCTCGCGGCCGCCCGGGACGGCTCGAACATGATCGAGCCGATGCTGGCCGCCGTCCGGGTGGAGGCGACACTCGGCGAGATCTGCGGGGTGCTGCGGGACGAGTGGGGCGTCTACACGGAGCCGCCCGGCTTCTGACCGGGGCGCGGTGCGGGGCCGGGGGCGACGACCGGCCCCGGGCACCCGGTTCTCCGTGCCGGGACGCGCACTGGTGGTTACCTCTGACGCAGAGCTAAAATGGGCGCGTGGCCACGGACGAGTTTCCCGACTCGCTCGCCGATGTGCTGGCCGGTGTGCACCGGCTGGTTCGGCGGCGGCTGCGGCGCGGGCTCACCTCGCCGCCCCTGCGCGGGGCGCAGGCCGAGCTGCTCAGGCTCGTCGGCGGGCGCCCGGGGATCCGGGTCTCGGACGCCGCCAAGGAGCTCTACGTGGCGGGCAATTCGGTCTCCACGCTGGTCAATCAGCTCACCCGGGCCGGATATCTGATCCGCGAGAGCGACCCCGGCGACCGCCGTGCGGTGCGGCTCACGCTCACCCCGGCGGCCCATGAGCGGCTGCGCGACTGGCAGACGCGGCGCGGTGAGCTGGTCCGGGACCAGGTGGCCCGGCTGTCCGGCGAGGACCGGGCGGCCCTGGCGGCGGCGCTCCCCGCGCTGCGCCGGCTCGCCGGAAACCTGCACGAGGAAGTGGAGGGCCCATGAGTGCCACCCGGAGCAGCGGCGACAGCGGCGCGGGGGAGACCGACGGCGGCGCCGCCGTCGCGTGCAGCGGTCTGGAGTACGCCTTCGGTGAGACCAGGGCCGTCGACGGCGTGGACCTCTCGGTCCACGCGGGCGAGGTCTTCGGTCTGCTCGGGCCGAACGGCGCCGGCAAGACCACCGTCATCCGCTGCATCACCACCCTGCTGCCGGTCCCCGTCGGCCGGGTGCGGGTCTTCGGGCACGACACGGCGAAGGAGCGGATGGCGGTGCGGCGCCTGCTCGGCTACGTACCGCAGCAGCTCTCCGCCGACGCCGGGCTGACCGCACGGGAGAACGTGGCACTGTTCGCGCGGGTCTTCGACGTCTCCCGGCGCGAACGGGCCGAGCGGGTCGGCCAGGCGTTGGCGGCCGTCGGCCTCGAAGAGACCGCCGACCGGCTCGCCAAGACCTACTCGGGCGGCATGATCCGCCGCCTCGAACTCGCCCAGGCCCTGGTCAGCGCCCCCCGGCTGCTCATTCTCGACGAGCCGACCATCGGCCTCGACCCGATCGCCCGGACCAGCGTCTGGGAGCACATCGACGCCGTACGCGAAGCCACCGGGATGACCGTGCTGGTGACCACGCACTACATGGACGAGGCCGAGCAGTACTGCGACCGGCTCGCGCTCATGCACCGGGGCCGGGTACGGGCGCTCGGCACCCCCGGAGAGCTCAGAGCCGACCTCCGGGAGCGCCGCCGCGCGCAGGCTCCGCCCGCCGCGGCCACCTCCACGGACGGCACTCCTACCGCCCACGGCAAGGACACCGGGGACACCGAGCCCACGCTGGAGGACGTCTTCCGGGACGTCGCGGGCAGCGGTCTCGACGAGCAGGGAGGTGAGTTCCGCGATGTCCGTTCCACCCGCCGCACCGCCACCCGCGTCGGCTGAGGCCACCCGGGCCGGGCTCGGGCTGCTGCTGGTCCCGCCGAAGCCGCGCACCGGCCCGCGGATGGTGCCGGCCAGGGTCGCGGCCATGTGCCTGGTCGAGCTGCAGAAGCTGCGCCACGACCGCACCGAGCTGTACACCAGGGCCGTCCAGCCGGCGCTGTGGCTGCTGATCTTCGGTGAGACCTTCACCCGGATCAGGGCCATCCCGACCGGCGGCATCCCGTACATCGACTACCTCGCGCCCGGCATCATCGCCCAGTCCGCGATGTTCATCGCGATCTTCTACGGCATCCAGATCATCTGGGAGCGGGATGCCGGGATCCTCACCAAACTGCTGGTCACACCTACCCCCAGAGCCGCCCTGATCACCGGCAAGGCGTTCGCCGCCGGGGTGAAGGCGCTGATCCAGGCGGTCGTGGTGATCGTCATCGCCGCGCTGCTCGGTGTCGCTCTGACCTGGAACCCGCTGCGGCTGCTCGGTGTGGCCGTGATCGTGATCCTGGGCTCCGCGTTCTTCTCCTGTCTGTCCATGACCATCGCCGGGATCGTGCTGACCCGCGACCGGCTGATGGGGATCGGACAGGCCATCACCATGCCGCTGTTCTTCGGCTCCAACGCCCTGTACCCGGTCGCGATCATGCCCGGCTGGCTCCAGGCGATCAGCAAGGCCAATCCGCTGAGCTACCAGGTCGACGCGTTGCGCGGGCTGTTGCTCGGCACCCCTGCCCATCTGGGCCTGGACTACGCGGTGCTGCTGGTGGCCGCTGCGCTGGGCGTGCTCGCCGCGTCGTCACTGCTCGGCCGCCTCGCCCGGTGACGTCCCCTGCTGCTGGCCGGCTTGCCCGCGCCCGGCCCGGCGTCACGGCAGCCTCAGCCGGAAGAGCGCCCCACCGCCCGGTGCCTGCTCCGCGGTGAGCTCGGCCCCGTGTGCGCGGGCGATCTGGCGGGCCATCGCGAGCCCCAGGCCGGAGCCGGGCAGCGCGCGGGCCGCGCGGGCCCGGTAGAAGCGGTCGAAGACGTACGGCAGGTCGTCGGGCGCGATTCCGGGCCCGTGGTCGCGCACGGTCAGCTCGGTCCCGGTGAGGGTGATCTCCACCTCGCCGGCGTCGCCGGAGAACTTCGCCGCGTTCGAGAGCAGGTTGGCGAGCAGCCTGGAGAGCCGCGCCGGTACGCCGTTCAGTACCGGGTCGGCCACCGTCTCCACGGTGAAGCGGAGTCCCGGCCAGTGGCCGCGGGCCGCCGTCACCGCGTGCTCGACCAGCGGGGCCAGCCGGACGCTCTCCACCAGCGGTACGGGCTCCTCCTCACGGGCCAGCTCGATCAGATCGTTCACCAGCGTGGTCACCTCGTGGATCTGCCGGGTGAGGGCCCCGGACGCCCGGTCGCGCTGGGCATCGGTCAACCGGTCTGCACGGGCGAGGAGTTCGGCATTGGTCCGCAGCGCCGTGAGCGGCGTGCGCAGCTCGTGCGAGGCGTCCGCCACCAGCCGGCGCTGGGCGGTGACGGACTGCTCCAGCTCGCCCAGCATGGTGTTGAACGTGGTGGCCAGCCGGGTGACCTCGTCCTCCCGGGTCGCGGGTCCCGGCGGCAGCTCGATGCGGTGGCGCGGATCCCGGGTGGCCGCGATCCGCTCGGCGGCCCGGGTGAGCCGGGCGACGGGCGCCAGACCGGTGCGCGACACCCAGTAGCCCAGCGCCGCCGCGATCAGCACCCCGGCGCCGCCGACCGCCGCGAGCAGCTGGGCCGTCCGCCGCACACTCTTCTCCACCGGATCGGAGCGGAGGGCGACCTGCACCGCCTCGCGGTGGCCGAAGGTCGTGGTGAGCATCCGGGTCGGACGCCCCTGAAGGGTGATGTTGCTGAAGTACGGGGCGCGCGTGCCCGCGGCGACCTCACGGACCGGTCCGGACACCGGCAGCAGGTACGGCTTGCCGGCGTCCGCCGCCGGGTCGGCCGGCACGATCTGTGAGCAGGCGGGCGACGCCAGGAACTGGCACTGCCCCTCGACCACTCCGGGCGCCCCGCCCCCGCGCCCGCCGGCGGTGACCGACGCCGACTGGATCAGATTCAGGTCCAGCTGGTGGTAGATCTCGTACCGCTGGACGAAGAAGGCCGCGGCGCACACCCCGAGCGCGACCAGGGCCACGGCCGCCGACGCGGTCAGGGCGAGCCGGGTGCGCAGCGGACGGCGGCGGCGCCAGCGGGCACCGAGCCGGTGGGACGGCGCCCGGCGCATGCCGCCCCGGTCACCGCGGGCGCTCACGCCGCGTCCAGCCGGTATCCGACCCCGTGCACGGTGTGCACCAGGCGCGGTTCGCCCGCCGCCTCCAGCTTGCGCCGCAGGTAACCGACGTACACTGCCAGGGAGTTGGAGTCCGGGCCGAAGTCCTGGCCCCAGACCCGCTCCAGGATCAGTTCCCGCGTGAGGACCTGGCCCGGGTGACGCAGCAGCAGATCGAGCAGGGCGAACTCGGTCCGGCTGAACTCGATGGGGCGCCCCGCACGGTGCCCGGTGCGGGTCACCGGATCCACGGTCAGATCGCCGTACGACAGCGCGCCCGGATCCTCCTCCACCGGCGCGGCCCGCCGCAGCAGCGCCCGCACCCGGGCGATCAGCTCGTCCAGTGCGAAGGGCTTCACGAGATAGTCGTCGGCACCCGCCTCCAGGCCGTCCACCCGCTCGCTCACCGAGTCCAGCGCGGTCAGCACCAGCACGGGCGTGCGGTCACCGACGGCGCGCAGCCGGCGGCAGACCGCGAGACCGTCGAGCACCGGCATCATCACGTCGAGCACGACGGCGTCCGGCTCCCAGGAGGAGACGGCCGACAGGGCGGCGAGGCCGTCGGCCGCGCCCCGCACCTCGTACCCCTCGACGCTGAGACCGTCCTCGACCGCCACGCGCACCTCCGGCTGGTCGTCCACGACCAGGATCTTTCTCGGCCGGGGGCTCACGGGCGGCGTGTGCGGATACGGGTTCATGGAGCAAAGCCTGCCAAACCCGGCTCTTAGAACCTTCTTACCCCCCGCCGCGAGTGTGCTGTCCATGCGCACACCACTCTCCGTCGTGATCGGTGCGGGCGGCACCGGCGGTCACATCTACCCCGGTCTGGCCCTCGCCGACGCACTGCGCCGGGCCGTACCCGACGCGGTGATCTCCTTCGTCGGCACCGAGCGCGGCCTCGAATCCACGTTGATACCCGGCGCCGGATACCCGCTGCACACCGTCGACATGATCCCCTTCGACCCGGCGCTCGGCGCCAGGCGCTATCTGCTGCCCGCCGCGCTGCTGAAGTCCGGCGTGCAGTGCCGGACGATCCTGCGCGAGCAGGGGGCCCACGCCGCGGTCGGCATGGGCGGCTACCCCAGCGCGCCGGTGATCCTGGGCGCCCGGATGGCCGGCGTGCCGAGCGTCATCCACGAGTCCAACGCGGTGCCGGGGCGCGCCAACCAGTTCGCGGCCCGGCTCACCCCGCACCTCACCGTCGCCTTCGACCGCAGCCGCGCCCACCTCGCGGGCGGCGAGAACGCGGAGACGGTCGGGATGCCGATCGCCGCACCGATCGCGGCCCTCGACCGTCCCGCGCTGCGGGCGGAGGCCCGCCGCGCGCTCGGTGTGCCGGACGGGGCCCGGCTGCTCCTTGTCAACGGCGGCAGCCTCGGCGCGGCCCGGCTCACCGCCGCCGCGGTCGGGCTCGCGGCCCGCTGGCAGGCGCGTACGGACGTCCATCTGCTCATCAAGACCGGTCCGGCGGCCCTGGATGCGGCCAGGACCCGGCTCGCCGACGAGGGCGGCTGCCGGATCGCCCGCGCCGTTCCCTACCTGGACCGGATGGACCTCGCGTACGCCGCGGCCGACCTGGTCGTCTGCCGGGCCGGCTCCGCCACGGTCGCCGAGCTCGCCACCACCGGGGTGCCCGCGATCCTCGTGCCCTATCCGCACGCGCCGGGCGACCACCAGACGCACAACGCCCGCGTCCTCAGCGACGCCGGGGCCGGGGTGCTGATCGCCGACGAAGAGACGACGGCGGAGCGGCTCGCCGAAGTGGCGGGCCCGCTCCTCGCCGACCCCGCCCGGCTCGCCGCGATGAGCGGTGCGGCCGGCCCCTCCCACCACGCCCGGGCAGCGGATCTGCTCGCCGCCCACGTCCTGTCCCACTCAAGCCTGTCCCACGCAAGGGAGTTCACCTCATGACCGCCTCGCAGACCACGTCCGTCTGGCAGAACCGCACCGTCCTCGTCACCGGGGCCGAGGGCTTCATCGGCTCCACCCTGGTCGACCTCCTGGTGGAGCAGGGGGCGCGGGTCCGGGCGTTCGTCCACTACAAGCCGTACGGCGAGAAGGGCCACCTCGCCCGCCATCTGGGCAGCTCCCAGGTCGAGATGGTGGCGGGCGACGTCCGGGACGCGGGCCGGGTCGACGACGCCGTCGCGGGCTGCGACACCGTCTTCCACCTCGCCGCGCTGATCGGTATCCCGTACAGCTACGACGCCCCCGGCGCCTACGTCGCCACAAACGTCGTCGGCACCGAGAACATCGCCGAGTCCTGCCGCCGGCACTCCGTACGCCGCCTCCTGCACACCTCCACCAGCGAGGTGTACGGAACCGCGCTCACCGCCCCGATCAGCGAACAGCACCCGCTCCAGCCGCAGTCCCCGTACTCCGCCTCCAAGATCGGTGCGGACATGATGGCGCTGTCGCACTGGCACGCGTTCGAACTGCCGGTGACGGTGGTGCGGCCCTTCAACACGTACGGCCCCCGGCAGTCCGCGCGCGCCGTCATCCCCACCATCCTCGCCCAACTCCACTCCGGGGCACGGGAGATCAAGCTCGGCTCACTCACCCCGACCCGCGACTTCACCTATGTCACGGACACCGCGCGCGGCTTCCTCGCGCTGGCCGACTGCGACCGGGCGCTGGGCGAGAGCGTCAACCTCGGTACCGGCCAGGAGATTTCGATCGGGGACCTGGCACAGGCGCTGACAGCGGCCTCCGGCCGGGACGCGGAGATCGTCGTCGACCCGGCCAGGCTCCGCCCGTCGGGCAGCGAGGTCCAGCGGCTGCTGTCGGACAACTCGCGGGCCCGCGAGTGGGCGGGCTGGCAGCCCGAGGTCCCGCTCGCCGAGGGGCTCAAGCACACGTCGGAGTGGATCGCGGAACACCTGCACCTGTTCGCTGCGGACCGCTACCAGGTCTGATCCGCGGGACTCACGCGGGCGGGGCCGGAGCGCTGAGCCCGCCGCAGAGCAGCACGGTGAACTCGCGCGCCCACTCCTCGTCCACCGGCTCCGCGCTCACCAGCGCCCGGTGCACCACCGCGCCCGCGACCACGTCGAAGATCAGGTCGGTGTGCCGGGCCGAGGTCTCGGGGTCCTCCCCGGCGGGGAGTTCACCCCGGGCCTGGGCCCGCTCCCGGCCGATGGTCACCAGCCGTTTCTGCCGGTCGACGATGGCCGAGCGGATCCGGGCGCGCAGCGCCTCGTCACTGATCGACTCGGCGACCACCGCCATCAGCGCGGTCTTGGTCTCGGGCCGTGCGAGCAGCGCCGCGAACTGGAGCACCACGCCCTCGATGTCGGCGGCCAGACTGCCCCGGTCGGGCAGTTCGAGTTCGTCGAAGAGGACCGCCACGGCGTCCACGACCAGCTCGTTCTTGTGCGACCAGCGGCGGTAGAGCGTCGTCTTGGCCACCCCGGCGCGGGTCGCCACGTCGCCCATGGTCAGCTTCGACCAGCCCAGGTCGACCAGCGCGGCTCTCGTCGCCACGAGGATCGCGGTATCGGCCTCTGCGGAGCGTGGGCGACCCGTTCGGGAGGGCTTGCTGAGGGGCATGACCGCGACCATACCGGTCAGTAGCTCAGCTGCCGTGAGTCAGATCACGGGAAACGGCCGGAGAATTTACGCCCGCTGCTCCCGGTCGACCAGTTACGCTACGACTCGTAGCGTAAGGAGGCGCAAGCGCGCCCCCGGCTGCACGAGCACACCGCGACGACCACGCGACAACCGGGTGACACAACAGCACGACGGAGCCACTGGCGCCAGGGTGGGGACCCTGCGCCTGCCTCCGGCCCTTCATCGGGGCCGGTCCGATGGTCCGCGTCCGTCCCGTACGCCCCGCATCCGGCGGGGGGTGTACGGACGGGCCGGGCCCGCACCACCGGCGGATTACGCCGACAGCTTTCCTGAACGGCTTTCCTGAACGAGCGGCGGAGGGGGGAGGATGTACGTATGCAGCCTAGGAACATGTCCATGAGCGGCGTCGTCGACCTCGCCGCAGTGAAGGCCGCCGGCGAGGCCCGGCAGAAAGCGGAGCAGGCACGCGCCGAGACCGCCAGGAACGGCGGTGCCGCGGCGGTCTCGCCCGTCTCGCTGGTGATCGATGTCGACGAAGCCGGTTTTGAGCGCGATGTCATCCAGCGCTCCGCCGAGGTCCCGGTCGTCATCGACTTCTGGGCCGAGTGGTGCCAGCCGTGCAAGCAGCTCGGCCCCCTGCTCGAACGCCTCGCCGTCGAGTACAACGGCCGCTTCCTGCTCGCCAAGGTCGACGTCGACGCCAACCAGATGCTGATGCAGCAGTTCGGGATCCAGGGGATCCCGGCCGTTTTCGCCGTCGTCGCCGGGCAGGCCCTGCCGCTCTTCCAGGGTGCGGCGCCCGAGGACCAGATCCGCGGGACCCTCGACCAGCTGATCCAGGTCGGTGAGGAGCGCTTCGGGATCACCGGGATCGCGGTGGACCCGGACGCGGCGCCGCCCGCCGCGGACGCCGAGCCCGCCGAGGTGCCGGCCGGCCCCTACGACGCGCAGCTCGAAGCGGCCGTCTCCGCGCTGGACGCCAATGACTTCGACGGCGCGGTCCGGGCGTACCGGAGTGTTCTCTCGGACGACCCGGCCAACGAGGAGGCCAAGCTCGGCCTCGCGCAGGCCGAACTGCTCGGCAGGGTCCAGGATCTGGATCCCCAGCAGGTCCGGAAGGACGCGGCCGACCGCCCCGCTGACGTCCCGGCACAGATCGCCGCGGCCGACCTCGATCTGGTCGGCGGCCATGTCGAGGACGCCTTCGGCCGTCTGGTCCAGACGGTGCAGCGCACGGTGGGTGACGACCGCGAGGCCGCCCGGGTCCATCTGCTCCAGCTCTTCGAAGTGATCGGATCCGACGACCCGAGGGTGACCGCGGCCCGCTCCGCCCTGGCACGCGTGCTGTTCTGACGCCGGTTCTGAACAGTCACTAAACGCACGGTGTCAGCGGGTTGACGCTGACGATTTGGCGACACAGCGATAACAGGCGGCCGTACTTTGCCAAAACTTGGCAATTGCGGCCGCCTGTTACTCCGAGTAAATGCAGTACCTCCTTCTGCCCGGTTATGGGTATCTACCGCCCGATGTGGCGTCCGGGTCGGCTCCACCCTGCGTGCCCGCGCGATATCGGCCGGTCGCGGTTCGGTTATCCGGCCGTTACTAGCCGGTAACGAACCCCTTGTGTCGCAGCCGCAAATGCACCACGATCGGCCACGCTCGGTCCAATAACGCACCAGCGCGGCATCCAACCGCGGCGTGGCCGCTTGGGTCCCCACCGAGCCGGTCGGCGGCAGTGGCGCCGGCTGCGGGACAGGGGGGTTCCTGCCACCCGGCGGGGCCTGTCCAGCGGTTGCGCGAAGGCGTGGCCAGTGGTTGTCGCTCGGGGGTGATCGCCGGTGTTTCGGACGCGGTTCGCGCTTCTGGACCGGGCGCTCTCCTTCCCGAGGACGTAGCACTTCTCCCATCCCAGGACGGGCTTCGAACCCGATCCGGAGATGTACGTCCGAGAAGGAGGAAACTAAGTGAGTTCCCAGGTACGTGGCGGAACCAGATGGAAGCGGTTCGCGCTTGTCATGGTGCCGAGCGTGGTCGCCACCGCAGCGGTGGGCGTAGGCCTCGCGCAGGGTGCGCTCGCCGCTTCGTTCAGCGTGTCCGGCCAGAGCTTCAAGGTCAGTGCCGACCAGCTGGTCGGCCAGGACTTCGTCCAGTACGGCAGTGTCGCGACCGGCAAGGACCTGAACGGCAAGGCAGCTGCTCACGCGGTGGCCGTTTCGGGCTTCAGCAGCGCGACGATCAACAACATGTGCCAGTCGGTGGTCACGCCGAACCTGCCGTTCGGCCTCGGCAGCGTCACGCTGCAGCTGCACGCGGGCACCAACGCCAAGAAGCCGGTCGAGGCAACGAATCTGTACCTCGATGTCGCGAGCCTCGACGCCGACGCGACGTTCAAGAACATCGACATCGGCGTGGCGGCCGGTGACCCGTCGAACAAGACGGGCATCGAGCACGGTACGGAGAAGGCCGTCAATCCGAACGGCTTCGCGCAGCGCGCCGACGAGGCGACGCTGAAGCACGTGAAGCAGACGGCGTGGGCGACCACGGCCGGCACCTTCAAGCTCAGCAACTTGAGCCTGAGGCTCAAGTCGGGCGTCAAGGAGTGCTACTAAGCACGCCCGGGCGGCCGGAGCGCGCACCCGGCACTGCGGCCGCCCGAACCCCCCTACTTCTCAGAGCAACACCGGTACCAGGGAGCTGTTTTCCATGAGCGCCGAGTCCACAGGTTCCCGCGATTTCACCTACTGGCGGCTTCGCTTCCGCGCGTGGCGGGGGAACCGACCCTTCTGGGCGGGCCTGTTCACCATGGTGGGAGGCGTGCCGATCGCCTACTTCCCGTACGCCAACATGCACCTCGGCAATGTGACGCTGGCGATGTCCACCACCGGGGGCGCCGGGTCGCTGATCATCGGCGTGCTGCTCGTCACGCTCGGTGTGACCATGTGGTTCCACGGTGCCGTCCGGGTGTTCGCGGGGATAGCGGCGATCCTGCTGGCGCTGATCTCCCTCCCGGTGGCGAACCTCGGTGGCTTCATCGTCGGTTTCCTGCTGGCGATGCTCGGCGGGGCGCTCTCGCTCTCCTGGGCACCGGCGAAGCCGAAGGCCGACCCGGCGGTGCCCGCCCAGGGCGGCTCCGAGGGTGGGACTCCGCGCGGAGGTATGCCCGAAGGCGGCGCTCCCGCTGACGAGTTCCTGCCCTTCGGCCAGGCACCGGCCATCCCCGAGCAGCCGTCCGGGGCGTATGACAAGGACACGACAGTGGATGCCAACGGTGGGAGGCACCGTGCGGGGTGACGAAGCGCAGCTGAGTACCACCGAAGGCGACGACGTCCGGGAGAGAAGAGGGGGCCGTCACGCGGCCCCCAGGAAGTCGCTGCTGACGAAGCTGCACATACCCGCGAGCAAGGCGATAGCCCTGGCCGCCATGCCCACCGCGGTGTTCGTCGGGATGGGTCTCACCCCCAAGCTGGCGATGGCCGACGACCAGGGCGACATCCCGTTCGCGGCCGGACCGTGCGTGTCCCGCTCCGACGACCCGAGCCCGTCGGCGAAGCCGTCCGACTCGCCGAGCCCCTCGGACAGCGCGTCGGACAAGGCCAAGAAGGCCGGGAAGGACGCCAAGGCCTCGGCGGACGGCAAGAGCGCCGACACCCCGTCCCCGTCGGCCACGCCGTCGGCGAGCGGGACCGGTTCCGCGAACGACGCGAACAACACGAAGAAGTCGGCGCGATCCACGTCCGGTTTCTCCGCTTCGGACCAGGCGTCCTCTTCCTCCAGCCCGTCGCCGGCCGCGACCGAGTCGAAGAACCCGCTGGACCCGCTGGGTGTGGGTGACGCGCTCAAGCACCTGTTCAACCCGGACAAGGACAAGGACACGGCGAGCCCGTCCCCGGACCCGTCGTCCTCCGCGTCGTCCAAGACGGCCGGGAAGACCGCGGCGGAGAAGAAGGCAGCCGAGAAGAAGGCGGCGGACAAAAAGTCGGCCGAGAAGAAGGCCGCCGAGAAGAAGTCGGCCGAGAAGAAGGCCGCTGGGGACCCCGTCGGGAAGACGGTCGGCGCGGCGACGAGCGCCGCCGACAAGACCGCCGAGAAGATCCGTGAGGCGGCCGCCGAGGCCGGCAAGCCGGTCAAGGAACTCGCCTCCGGCGCCAAGGGCCTGGACCCGAAGAAGGACACGGCCATCCCGGACGGCGCCAAGCCGTCCTACCCGTGCCCGACCGCCGACCCGAAGGCGCTCGCCGCGGCCGATCTGGAACAGGGCATCCCCGCCCTGCCCGACGACCCGTGGACGCTGAAGAGCTCGATGCTGACCCTCAACGGCCTGGACTACAAGGGCATTGTCGAGGTCAGGACGGGCAGCGGCAAGATCAAGAAGGTCCTGAAGTTCACCTCGTCCTCCCTGGACATCAAGGACCTGCACCAGATGACCGTCGGCCCGAACGGGTCCACCGGCCATGTGAAGGCCGCGTCGGGCTCGACGTCGACCATCCGTGACGGCCAGGTCACGATGTACACGGAGTCGCTGAAGGGCAATCTCTTCGGCCTCATCCCGATCACGTTCAGCCCCGACTCCCCGCCGCCGATCAACGTACCGTTCGCGTTCTTCACGAACGTCACGGTGAAGCAGGCAGGCCAGTTCGGCGGCACGCTCCATGTGCCCGGTCTCCAGAACTACTTCACCGGCGCCTGACCCGCCGGCGAGCGAACTTCCGGGAGCCGCGGAAACGGCTGTGGCCCGCACCCTCTGCTTCGAGGGTGCGGGCCACAGCCGTATGGTGGCTCCGGGTCAACGGGGAGCATGAGGGAGTGGGCGGTGGGGGCTGTCGACGGGTGCCGTGCGACCGGCGACGACCGGAGCGGGCCTGCCGAGCGAATACGACTGCGGCCCGCCGGAAGCCGGTTCACCGCGTACGCGAAGGACCTGCTGCGGGGCGAGTGGCTGCGGATCGTTGTCGGACCCGCGCGGGAGTTCGGACGGCGCGGGGTGCCGGGCGTCGCGCTGGGCGTGCTGACCGTCCTCGCGGTGATCGTCGTTCATGAGCTCATACGGACCCACGCGGGCGCCGCGGCGATACGGCTGACCGGCGAGGTCCGGGCCGACCTGCCCCTCCCGCTGGTCCTGCTGCGTACCCCTGTCTCACTGGTCCTCACGGACCCCGGGCTGCCCGTGTGGGCGGGGCTGCCCAGGCTGTTTCTGGCCTTCGCGCTCGCCGAACTCGTCATCGGCCGCGCCCGGACCCTGCTGATCGCCTGCGCCACGTCCCTCGCGGGCACGCTGGGCGCCCGGGCGATGATCGCGCTCGGGCACGGCCCGTTCGGACTGCCGCCCGAGACCGCGCACGTCCTCGACACCGGGCCCTCGGCCGCCGTGGCCGGGCTCTTCGCCTATCTGGCCGTGGTCCGGCGCGCCCCGGTGCTCGCCGTGCTGACGACCGGGGTGATCGTCGTCCAGTCGGTGCTGAGGCCGAACCTCGCGGGGCGCGAGCATCTGCTGGCCGTGGGCCTCGCGCTGGTCCTCGCGACGGCCGTCTCCGTCCGCTCCCGGCGGCGCTCCCGGCGCACGGGCGGCGAGTCCGCGGCGGCTGTGGCGGGGTCATGGCGCGCGGGCTGATCGACGAGTTCCACATCCACATCCACGTCCACCCGGTGCTCAGCGGCGCGGCTGTGGCGGCGCGGCTGTGGCGACGCGGCTGTGGCCCGCACCCCGGTCAGCGGGGTGCGGGCCACAGCCGTACGAGCGGGAGGCCGGGTCAGCTCTGGGTGTCCTCGCCGCCCAGGTGGTGCACCCGGACCATGTTGGTGGTGCCGGGGACACCGGGGGGCGAGCCCGCGGTGATGATCATGCGGTCGCCGTCGTTGTAGCGCTTGAGCTTCAGCAGCTCGGCGTCGACCAGGTCGACCATCGCGTCGGTGTTGTCCACGTGCGGGACCACGTACGACTCGACGCCCCAGCTCAGCGCGAGCTGGCTGCGGGTCGCCTCGTCCGTCGTGAAGGCCAGGATCGGCTGGCAGGTGCGGTAGCGGGAGAGGCGGCGTGCCGTGTCACCGGACTGGGTGAAGGCGACCAGCGCCTTCGCGTCCAGGAAGTCCGCGATCTCGCAGGCCGCACGGGCCACCGAACCACCCTGGGTGCGCGGCTTCTTACCGGGCACCAGCGGCTGGAGGCCCTTGGAGAGCAGCTCCTCCTCGGCGGCGACCACGATCTTCGACATCGTCTTGACGGTCTCGACCGGGTACGCGCCCACGCTCGACTCGGCGGAGAGCATGACCGCGTCGGCACCGTCGAGGATGGCGTTGGCGACGTCGGACGCCTCGGCGCGCGTCGGGCGCGAGTTGGTGATCATCGACTCCATCATCTGGGTCGCGACGATCACCGGCTTGGCGTTGCGGCGGCAGAGCTCGATGAGGCGCTTCTGCACCATCGGGACCTTTTCGAGCGGGTACTCGACGGCCAGGTCACCACGGGCCACCATGACCCCGTCGAAGGCCGCGACGACGCCCTCCATGTGGGCGACCGCCTGCGGCTTCTCGACCTTGGCGATGACGGGGACCCGGCGGCCCTCCTCGTCCATGATCTTGTGCACGTCGATGACGTCGCTCGCGTCGCGCACGAAGGAGAGCGCGACCAGGTCGCAGCCCATCCGCAGCGCGAACCGCAGGTCGTCGATGTCCTTCTCGGACAGGGCCGGGACGTTCACCGCCGCGCCGGGCAGGTTGATGCCCTTGTGGTCGGAGATGACACCGCCCTCGATGACGATGGTCCTGACCTCGGGGCCCTCGACCTCGACGACCTTCAGCTCGACGTTCCCGTCGTTGATCAGGATCGGGTCGCCCTTGGTGACATCGCCGGGCAGGCCCTTGTAGGTGGTGCCGCAGATGGTCTTGTCACCCGCGACGTCCTCGGCGGTGATGGTGAACTCGTCACCGCGCACCAGCTCGACGGGGCCCTCGGCGAAGGTCTCCAGGCGGATCTTGGGGCCCTGGAGGTCGGCGAGGACCCCCACGGCGCGGCCCGTGTCCTGTGAAGCCTTGCGGACGCGGTGGTACCGCTCCTCGTGCTCAGCGTGGGACCCGTGGCTCATATTCAGACGGGCCACATTCATGCCGGCCTCGATGAGCGTTTTCAGCTGCTCATAGGAGTCGACGGCTGGGCCCAGTGTGCAGACGATTTTGGAACGGCGCATGAGGCGGATCCTATCGGTTTGTTTCGCAACGGAATATTCCGTCTGGCGGAAAGTACAAATGGGCGGTACGGCGCTCAGGTGTCAGTCATTCACCAAGGCGTATACCTGCTGCGCGATTTCACGTTCCTCATCCGTCGGAACCACGGCCACAGCCACCCGGGACCCCTCCGGGGAAATCATCCGCGCCTTGTCGGAACGTACGCCATTGAGCCCGTCGTCGACCGCGAGGCCCAGCCCCTCCAGGCCCGCGACGGCGGCCGCGCGCACCGGAGCCGAGTTCTCACCGACACCCGCGGTGAACGCCACGGCGTCGACCCGGCCCAGTACCGCGGTATAGGCACCGATGTACTTCTTCAACCGCTGTACGTAGATATCGAAGGCGAGTTCCGCCCGCTGATCTCCCTCGTCGATCCGGCGGACGATTTCCCGCATGTCATTGTCCCCGCAGAGCCCGACCAGACCGCTCTTCTTGTTCAGCAGCGCGTCGATCTCGTCGACGGACATTCCGGCCACCCGGGTGAGGTGGAAGATCACGGCCGGATCGATGTCACCGGAGCGTGTTCCCATCACCAGGCCCTCCAGCGGCGTCAGCCCCATGGAGGTGTCCACGCAGACCCCGCCCGCCACCGCGGACGCCGACGCCCCGTTGCCGAGGTGCAGCACGATGACGTTGACCTCCTCGGGCGTCCGGCCCAGCAGGGCGGCGGTCTTCCGCGAGACGTACGCGTGGGAGGTGCCGTGGAACCCGTACCGGCGGATGCGGTGGGCGTCCGCGGTCGCCACGTCGATGGCGTACCGGGCCGCGTACTCCGGCATCGTCGTGTGGAACGCGGTGTCGAACACGGCCACTTGGGGAAGGTCGGGGCGCAGCTCGCGGGCGGTGCGGATGCCGGTGATGTTCGCGGGGTTGTGCAGCGGGGCGACCGGCACCAGGCGTTCGATCTCCTGGAGCACCGCGTCGTCCACGACGGTCGGAGCGGTGAACCGCAGCCCGCCGTGCACCACCCGGTGGCCGATCGCGGCCAGCTCGGGGGAGTCGAGGCCGAGCCCGTCGGCGTCCAGCTCGGCCGCGACGGCCTTCAGCGCCGCGGCGTGGTCGGCGATGCGCCCGGCCTGCTCACGGGTCGAGCCGCCGTCCGCGAGCAGCGTGTGCCGGATCCGGGAGGTCTCCTCGCCGATCCGCTCGACCAGGCCCGTCGCGAGCCTGCTGCCGTCCGCCATGTCCAGGAGCTGGTACTTCACCGACGAGGAGCCGGAGTTGAGAACGAGAACACGGGTGGCGGTCATACGGATTCCTCCTGGGCGCGGCTGCGGCCCTCGCCCTGAGCCTGGATCGCGGTGATCGCGACGGTGTTGACGATGTCCTCGACGAGCGCGCCCCGCGACAGGTCGTTGACCGGCTTGCGCAGCCCCTGGAGCACCGGGCCCACGGCCACGGCGCCGGCCGAGCGCTGCACGGCCTTGTAGGTGTTGTTGCCGGTGTTGAGGTCGGGGAAGATCAGCACGCTGGCCTGTCCCGCGACCGCCGACCCCGGCAGTTTGGTCGCCGCCACGGACGGCTCGACCGCCGCGTCGTACTGGATGGGCCCCTCGATCAGCAGATCCGGCCTGGCCGCCCGGACCAGCTCGGTGGCCCGGCGCACCTTGTCGACGTCCGCACCGGACCCCGAGGTGCCGGTCGAGTACGAGAGCATCGCGATGCGCGGTTCCACACCGAACTGGGCCGCGGTCGCCGCGGCCTGGATGGCGATGTCCGCGAGCTGCCTGTCGTCCGGGTCGGGGTTGACCGCGCAGTCGCCGTACACCAGCACCTTGTCGGCCAGACACATGAAGAACACCGACGAGACGATCGACGCGTCCGCCTTCGTCTTGATGATCTCGAAGGCGGGCCGGATCGTGGCGGCCGTCGAGTGCACCGCGCCCGACACCATGCCGTCGGCCAGGCCCTCCTGCACCATCAGCGTGCCGAAGTACGAGGCGTCCGCGACCACGTCGTGGGCCAGCTCGACGGTGACGCCCTTGTGCGCACGGAGCTTCGCGTACACCTCGGCGAACCGCTGCCGCAGCTCGGAGGTCTCCGGGTCGGTGACCTCCGCCCGCGACAGGTCGATGCCCAGGTCGGCCGCCCTCCTGCGGACCGTCTCCGGATCGCCGAGCAGCGTCAGGTCGCAGACCCCGCGGCGCAGCAGGATGTCGGCGGCGCGCAGCACCCGCTCCTCGGTGCCCTCGGGCAGCACCACCCGGCGGCGGTCGGCCCGCGCGGTCTCCAGCAGATCGTGCTCGAACATCATCGGGGTGACCCGGCCGCTGCGGGCCACCGAGAGCCGGTCCAGCAGCTCAGCGGTGTCCACATGGCGCTCGAAGAGGCCCAGCGCGGTCTCCGCCTTGCGCGGGGTCGCCGCGTCCATCCGGCCTTCCAGGGCGAACAGCTCACCCGCGGTGGGAAACGACCCGCCCGTCACGGCGACCACCGGGGTGCCGGGTGCCAGCCGGCCGGCCAGCGTGAGGATCTCCTCGCCCGGGCGCTCGTCCAGCGTCAGCAGCACACCGGCGATCGGCGGGGTGCCCGCACTGTGCGCGGCGAGCGAGCCGACCACCAGGTCCGACCGGTCGCCGGGGGTGACGACCAGGCAGCCGGGCGTCAGCGCGTTCAGGAAGTTCGGCAGCATCGCCCCGCCGAACACGAAGTCCAGCGCGTCCCTGGCCAGCCCCGCCTCGTCGCCGAGCAGGACCGTGCCGCCCAGCGCGTGGCTGATCTGGGCGACCGTCGGCGCGGCCAGCGCCGGCTCGTCGGGCAGCACCGAGCACGGCACCGGAAGCTGCGCGGCGAGCTGTCCGGCCAGCTCCGCGCGGTCGCCGGGAGCGACCCGGTTCACCGCCATGGTGATGACGTCGCAGCCCAGCGCCTCGTACGCACGGTAGGCGTTGCGGGTCTCGGAGCGTACGGACTCGGGCGTCTGGCCCTTGCCGCCCACGACCGTGATCACCGACGCGCCGAACTCGTTCGCCAGGCGCGCGTTCAGGGACAGCTCGTCGGGGAGCTGGGTGCCGGAGAAGTCCGTGCCGAGTACGAGCACCACCTCGTACGCGCGGGCCACCTCGTGGAAGCGGCCGACCAGGTGCGAGACGAGTTCGTCGGTGCCCTGCTCGGCCTGGAGGGCGGACGCCTCGTGGTAGTCCATGCCGTACACCGACGCAGGGTCCTGGCTCAGCCGGTAGCGGGACCGCAGCAGCTCGAACATCCGGTCCGGCGCGTCGTGCACCAGCGGCCGGAAGATCCCCACCCGGTCCACCTGGCGGGTGAGGAGCTCCATGACCCCCAGCTCGACGACCTGGCGGCCGTCGCCGCGATCGATCCCGGTCACGTACACGCTGCGCGTCACGCGTGTTCTCCGTCCTCTGCCTCGTGGTCTGTTTCCGCCGGTTCCCGCCGGGTGGCACCGTGGCGTCCCGGGGGCTCCCCGACAGCCGCGCCGGGGCCCGAGGGCGCCCGCGGCGGCCCGGCGCGCCCTCTTGACAGTACCCTCGGGGCTGGCTAGGCCGCCTGTCCACGCCTGGGTACGGGACGGCCGCGAACCCACCGCGTCGACCGGCCGTGGAAGAATCGGCACGGCTCGCAGGTACCACTAGGAGCAGGAGAACCAGCACGATGCGCATCGGAGTCCTCACCGCGGGCGGCGACTGCCCCGGCCTCAATGCCGTCATCCGGTCGGTCGTGCACCGTGCCGTGGCCGGGCACAACGACGAAGTCATCGGCTTCGAGGACGGCTTCAAGGGCCTGCTCGACGGCCACTACCGCCCCCTCGACCTCAACGCGGTCAGCGGCATCCTCGCCCGCGGCGGCACCATCCTCGGCTCCGCCCGCCTGGAGCGCGACCGGCTGCGCGAGGCCGCCGAGAACTGCGCCGAGCTGACCGAGCGCTACGGCATCGACGCGCTCATCCCGATCGGCGGCGAGGGCACCCTCACCGCGGCCCGGATGCTCTCCGACGCCGGGATGCCCGTGGTGGGCGTTCCCAAGACCATCGACAACGACATCTCGGGCACCGACCGCACCTTCGGCTTCGACACGGCCGTCGGCGTCGCGACCGAGGCGATCGACCGGCTGAAGACCACCGCCGAGTCGCACCAGCGCGTGATGGTCGTCGAGGTCATGGGCCGGCACGCGGGGTGGATCGCCCTGGAGTCCGGCATGGCGGGCGGCGCCCACGGCATCTGCCTGCCCGAGCGCCGCTTCGAGGTCGACGACCTGGTGAAGATGGTCGAGGAGCGCTTCGCCCGCAGGAAGCGGTTCGCCGTCATCTGCGTCGCCGAGGGCGCCCACCCGGCCGAGGGCTCGATGCCGTACGAGAAGGGCGTCATCGACCAGTTCGGCCACGAGCGCTTCGCCGGCATCGGGACCCGCCTCGCCATCGAACTGGAGACCCGACTCGGCAAGGAGGCCAGGCCGGTCATCCTCGGCCACGTCCAGCGCGGCGGCACCCCCACCGCGTACGACCGCGTCCTGGCGACGCGCTTCGGCTGGCACGCGGTGGAGGCGGTGCACCGCGGCGACTTCGGCAACATGACGGCGCTGCGCGGCACGGACATCGCGATGGTGCCGCTGGCGGACGCGGTGACCCATCTGAAGACGGTCGACGAGAGCCGGATGTACGAGGCGGAGTCGGTCTTCTAGGTCCGGGACGCGCCGGGGGCCGCCTCAGCCCCCGGCGAGCTCCCAGAACCGCACCACGATCGAGTCCAGGAACGCCCGCCCCGCGTCGCCCGTGCCGGCGTCCTCCGTCGAACCCCAGCTGAGGGTCTTCACCATCAGTGCCTGGTAGTCGGAGTGCAGCCGTTCCAGCACTTGCTCCAGCTCGGGGCGGGGCAGCGGTACGAGCTTGGCCATGGCCCGCACGTGGGCCTGCCAGCGGGTCGTCACCGCGCTGGTCAGGATGCCGGCCAGCTCCCCGTCGCGGCCCGTCGCCGTGAGGAACGCCGCCGGGGTCAGCGAGAGGGCCTCGGCGAGCGCAGCCGACTGGCGTTCGTTGCCCCGCCAGCGGCCCGAGTCCTCGACCTTCAGATACGCCCCGGTGTCCATGCCGACCAGCCGGGCCACGTCGTCCGGTGCCATTCCGCGGGCCAGCCGGTGCTCGCGCAGGGTGACCGCCTCGACCAGCAGGTCGCCGGGGGAGCACCACAGCACCCCGGCCAGCGCCGTCAGTTCCCGTGCGGTCGGTGACTGGAGGCCGCGTTCCCAGGCGGCCACCACATCCGGCGTGACGAGGAGTCCGTACTGGGCTCGCAGCCCGTAGGCGACATGGCCGGGTGCCATGCCCAGCGCCTCGCGCAGACGGCGCGCGGCGGGGGCATCGAAGGGCGGGGTCTGGTGCACGGGCACACGGTAAGGGCAACTGTGGTCCCACGAATACGGTTTGTTCGCACAGTCTCGGTATGTGGAGAAACATACGGGAGTAACGGCCCGAAACCCTGCGGTCCTGAGGCGCCGCGGTGCTCAGGTCCTGGGATTCTGCGGGGCGGCGCCACCCCGGCCGTCGGATCTCACCCCTTGACGGCCCCTCCCAGGGCGAAGCCGCCGCCCAGCCGCCGCGAGATCAGGATGTACAGCACCAGAACGGGCGTCGAGTAGAGGATCGAGAAGGCCGCCAGCTGGCCGTAGGCCACCGATCCGTAGTTGCCGAAGAGCGTGAAGATCGTGACGGACGCAGGCAGCTGGTCCGGGCTGAGCAGCAGCATGAACGGGACGAAGAAGTTCCCCCAGAGCATGATGAACGTGTAGATCATCACGACCGTCGCCCCCGGCCCCATCAGCGGCAGCACCACCCGCCGCAGAGTCTGCGGCATGGACGCCCCGTCCGTCCAGGCCGCCTCCTCCAGCACCTTCGGGACACCGTCCATGAAGTTCTTCATCAGCCAGATGGCGAAGGGGAGCTGGGAGGTGGCGAGGAAGAGGGCGGTGCCGTACACCGTGTCGACCAGATCGACCTGGACGAAGAGTCCGTACACCGGGACCATGACTGCGGTGATCGGCAGACAGGTCGAGAAGAGAATCGTGAGCAGGTACGGCCGGTTGAACCGCGACCGGTAGCGGGAGAGCGGGTACGCCGCGAGGGCCGCGCAGACCACCGTCAGCACGGTCGCGCTGCCGCACAGCACCAGACTGTTGAGCATCGGCGTGAAGGTGATCTCGTCGGTGAGGACCGCCGAGAAGTTGTCCAGGGTGGGCGACGACGGCACCCGTACGCGCAGGGTCGCCCCGTCGTCGAACGAGGCCAGCACCAGCCAGGCGAGCGGCAGCACGAACGCGGCGGCCACCACGAGCAGCGCCGCGTCCGCGGCCAGCCTGCGCCGGGCCCGGCGGGTCAGGGGGATGTGTGTCCGGCGCGTCGGGGCCAGCTGAGTCCGCCGCATCAGACCTCCACCTTCATCAGCCGGAGATAGACGACCGAGAACAGCGACCCCACCAGGAGCAGCAGCAGCGCCACCGCGGTGCCGTAGCCGATGAGGCTCTTGGTGAACGCCTGGTCGTACATGAAGACCGGCAGCGTCTGGCTGCGGTCGCCGGGGCCACCGCGGGTCATCGCCCAGATCAGCCCGAACACCGAGAGGGTCTGAAGGGTGTTGAGCATCAGATTGGTGCCGATCGAACGCCGGATCATCGGCAGCGTGATGTGCCACACCGCCCGCCAGCCACTCGCGCCGTCCACCTCGGCGGCCTCGGTGATCTCCTCGGGGATCTCCGCGAGCGCCGCCGAGTAGATGAGCATCGAGAAGGCGGTGCCGCGCCAGACGTTGGCGAACGACACGGCGAGGATCGGCAGGGTGAACAGCCAGTTCTGGCCCGGGAGATGGAATAGGTCCAGCACCGCGTTGAGGGTGCCCTCGCGGCGGAAGAACGCGTACAGGAGAAAGGCCGCGACGATCTCCGGCAGCACCCAGGCCGTGATGACCAGTGCACCGGTCAGCGTGCGGACGGTGCGCGAGGCGCGGCGCATCAGACCGGCCAGCGCCAGCCCCAGCGTGTTCTGGCCGACGACCGACGAGACGAACGTGAAGACCAGCGTGAGCCACACGGCGTTGCGGAACCGCTCGTCCGACAGCGCCCGCCGGAAGTTGGCCAGGCCCACGAAGTCCGTGTGCGACGAGCCGGTGAGCTGCATATTGGTGAAGGCGATGTAGACGCAGTAGCAGATGGGCCCCGCCAGGAAGAGCAGCAGCAGAAGCGTGGCGGGGGCCAGCGGCAGCCAGCGGACCGGCCGCCGCCGCCCTCCCGTCGCCGTATCGGCCCCTCCGCCGGTATTCATCCGGTCCTGTCGACGACCGCGCCGCCGGTGATCGACTTCAGCTGGTCGTCGTACGACTTCGCCGCACCGGCCGGAGTGGAGTCACCGCTGGTCACCGACTCCAGGGCCTCGCCGATCGCGGACGACACCTGCGGATAGACGGGCAGCGCGGGCCGGTAGTGGGTGTTCTTCACCAGTGAGGTGAAGAACTTGATGCCCGGCATGGAGTTCAGATACGCCGGGTCCGCCGCCACGTCGTCGCGTACCGCGATCTGGGCGTCTGCCACGTCCCACCGGACGGCGTTCTCCTTCTGCTGCAACTGCTGGATGAACTCCCAGGCGAGCGCGGCGTTCCCGGACTTCTGCGGGATCGCCCAGGTCCACCCGCCGGACATCGAGACCTGGCCGGGGGCCTGCCCGCGCTGGGTCGGCATCGGCGCCTGCCCGAGCGTCGTGCTCCACTCGGGCCACTTCCTGGTGCCCTTGGCGAGCCAGAACTGTCCGAGCCAGGAGCCGTCCAGATCGATGGCCAGCTTGCTCTCGGGCAGCAACTCGGTGCCCACCGTGGTGTTGATGTTCGCGTCGAGGGCGTCCGACGGGTCAGGTCCCAGCTTCTCGCCGTACACCGTGCGTACGAAGTCGAGCGCGTCCTTGAAGCCCTTTCCCCCGGCGACCCACTTCTTCGCCGCCGGGTCGTAGAGCGGGTTGTCACCGGTTCCGTACAGCAGCATCTCGAAGCCCTGCATCACCGCGACCTCGCCGGGCGCCTTGCCGGTGAAGACGTTCAGCGGGATCACGCCCGGAACCTTCTTCTTGATGGTGCGGGCGGCGTCCAGCACGTCCGCCCAGGTCCTCGGATGCCAGTCGGCGGGCAGCCCCGCCTTGGCGAACAGGCGCTTGTTGAACCAGAGCCCCCGGGTGTCCGTACCGTCCGGAACGCCGTACGTCTTCCCGTCCCCCGCCTTCGCCGCCGCCTTCGCGGTATCCACGAAATGGCTCCAGGCCGGCCACTTCGCCAGATAGGCGTCCAGCGGGCGCAGATACCCGGCCTCGATGTCGGAGTTGATCCGGAAGGTGTCCTCGTAGACCAGGTCGGGCGCCGTCCTGGGGGAGCGCATCATCTGCTGCGCCTTGGTCGCGTAGTCGTCGTCCGGCGCCTGGATCGGGACGAGCTGGATCTTCTTGCCGGGGTGGGCCTTCTCGAACTCCTTCTTCATGGACTCCAGGAACTGGTCCTTGAAGCGGACGTTGTTGTCGGTCGACCGGTTGTAGACGACCCTGACGGTGTCCGGATCACTGCGTGATCCACTGCCACAGGCGGTGAGCGAACCTGCGACGAGGACGGTGGCTGCGGCGGCGAGGATGAGCGGGGCGGTGGGGCGCACGGGCACGACCTCCTCTGGCGCAGACCGCGGTCAGCGGCTGCCCGGCGAAGGTATGGCGGGCTGCGATTCAAGGTCAATGGGCTTGCGTGACAACGTTGTTGGAGTGGCTGGTGGGGGCGCGGAGGAGGGATTGGGGGTCTGCTTCCCTCCCGGGAGGGTCTGAGGGAGGGCGGGGATATGGCGATCAGCTGGGAGTGCTGAAGACCGGGACCAACCCCGCAGGCGCGGGGACCACATCTCGTTCACCGCCGGAACTGCATCGGGGGCGGGACCAACCCCGCAGGCGCGGGGACCACCGAAGGGACAGGGCGCTGACGCGGGCCGCGATGGGACCAACCCCGCAGGCGCGGGGACCACGATGACGTCACGGCCGCGGAGGTGCCCCACAAGGGACCAACCCCGCAGGCGCGGGGACCACATGGACGGCGACTTACCTGCAGCACCATGCCGGGAACCAACCCCGCAGGCGCGGGGACCACATGAGCGTGATCGGGTTCGCGTCCATGACCAGGGGACCAACCCCGCAGGCGCGGGGACCACTGGCCATAGCGGAGGACGGCCGCTCTATCGACGGGACCAACCCCGCAGGCGCGGGGACCACGTCCGAAGTCCGTCGCATCCTCCAGGAGCTTGGGGACCAACCCCGCAGGCGCGGGGACCACCAGTGGTCCGGCTACCCCGGGCCGGTCTGGTCGGGACCAACCCCGCAGGCGCGGGGACCACATGGAGACCCAGCGGGCAGCACAGGCCGCCGCGGGACCAACCCCGCAGGCGCGGGGACCACGAGTTGGCTTCCAGGATGTCCAGGGCGTCCCGGGGACCAACCCCGCAGGCGCGGGGACCACCTTTTCGCCTTGCCGTCACCTTCGCAGATGGCAGGACCAACCCCGCAGGCGCGGGGACCACCGCTGGCTGCCCGGTGCCGTGCGCCAGGGGAAGGGACCAACCCCGCAGGCGCGGGGACCACGACCGCGAGGCGGATCGTCCCGTCCGGCTGGGGGGACCAACCCCGCAGGCGCGGGGACCACGCGCTGCTGGAGGCGTTGCCTGGTGCGGCGGTGGGACCAACCCCGCAGGCGCGGGGACCACTTGCGGACGGCTGGGGCCTTTGGCTGGGCGGGGGGACCAACCCCGCAGGCGCGGGGACCACGACCGCGATCGGCGCCTCGTTGTTGCCGGACAGGGACCAACCCCGCAGGCGCGGGGACCACCGAGTCCTCTGCGCTCGCCAGGCCGGAGCTTGGGGACCAACCCCGCAGGCGCGGGGACCACCGACTATCGAGCTTCTGGGCCCGGCCACTCCTGGGACCAACCCCGCAGGCGCGGGGACCACGGTGGCGGCTGCGATGTCGTCGAGGATCTGCCGGGACCAACCCCGCAGGCGCGGGGACCACCACCCTGCGGGGTGCAGCTGTCACCGCACGCCGGGACCAACCCCGCAGGCGCGGGGACCACAAAGTCGAAGAGGTGGTTGTGTCGCACTAGAAGGGACCAACCCCGCAGGCGCGGGGACCACCTTCTGGCGCTCTATGCACTCGGACCTTCACCGGGACCAACCCCGCAGGCGCGGGGACCACTCACGGGCCAGCTGGTGGCGCCGGCCGGTCTTGGGACCAACCCCGCAGGCGCGGGGACCACGCGTCGCCGAGGCTCTGCGGGCCGCACTCGACGGGACCAACCCCGCAGGCGCGGGGACCACGCTCTGCCCATGGCGGTGGGGCTCCCGCATCTGGGACCAACCCCGCAGGCGCGGGGACCACATCCGGGAGTTCTACGCCCTGGACCCCGGCCAGGGACCAACCCCGCAGGCGCGGGGACCACTCCTTCCGGCGTCTTTGGCGGATGGCGGGTGGGGGACCAACCCCGCAGGCGCGGGGACCACCTAACGGTGAGGTTCCCAATGCAGCCGGACGAGGGACCAACCCCGCAGGCGCGGGGACCACCCCTTCAGCTGAGGTGGTTCACGTGGCCGCTTGTGGACCAACCCCGCAGGCGCGGGGACCACCTCGGAGATGCTGCGCACGCGGAGGTGAAGGAGGGACCAACCCCGCAGGCGCGGGGACCACATCAACGACAGCATCGCCGATACCCAGAAGACGGGACCAACCCCGCAGGCGCGGGGACCACGCGGGGGTTCCCAGCGTGGTACGGAAGGGCTGGGGACCAACCCCGCAGGCGCGGGGACCACAGGAGCTGACCTGGGCTTTTACTTGGCCGGGAGGCTGTTTTTACTTACTTCCTGGGATTCGGACATTAGGTACTCAATTCCCTTATCGGTAGCCAGGGCAAGGAACCGGTCTCACCGCCCCACCGCCCCACTTGCGGCTCGTGGCATTCCCCTCTCACCCGTCCCAGCGACAACTACCCACCCCCGAACTTCCGTCGCTTGGACGCTTTGCTCCAGCCTTGGCGTGGGACTTCCGGCGGCCCCCCTGAGCCTTGTTGCGGCTTGGAGTTCGGCCGGTGAATCAGTGTCAGGCCCTCGTGGTCGGTCGGGTGCCATGCGTGGTCGTGGGTTTCGAACGTGAAGCCTTGTTCGTTGTTCGTCTGGTAGGCGAGCAGCGCCCTGCCTTGCCCCGAGTACGCGCGGACTTCGTTCCACAGCGCATCGCGTACCCGCGTCGAGGGGGCGCCGAGGAAGACACCCGGGGAGATTTCCATTAGCCAGCGGGTGAGGAAACCTCGTAGGCCCACTGGGCAGTTGGTCAGGATGATGACGGTCACCAGATGATCTCGTCGCCATGGTTACGTCCGCTCTCGACGGGGAGGTCGCCGTCGGACAAGAGGGTGACACGGTCCTGAGGGGTGTCGGCCGTGTCGCGTGTGCCGTCGTAGCCCAGCAGATTCTTGATGTCCCGGACGCAGCGGTCGAGCAGTCCCGTTTCGTTGATACGGTCCCGGAGCATCCTGCGTGTTCGTGCCGCGACGTCCTCTCCCCCCTCGGCCGCCGCGTCGAATGCCGCCGGAATGGCGATGTCCGTCTTGTAGAAGTCGGCCACGTCGAGGACGAATGACCGTTCGTGACCTGAGTGGACGAAGCCCAGCCCCGGGGAACAGCCGAGCGCCGCGACGACGGCGTGGGCGATGCCGTACATGCACTGTGCTGCCGCTGTGACGCCCTGGTTGGGGGCGTCCCCGGCGGCGAAGTCGTTGCGGTGGTAGTCCCGGCGGTGCCAGGCGACGCCCGTGCGGGCGGACTCGCGTTTGTAGCAGTCCTT
Source organism: Streptomyces sp. NBC_01471 (assembly GCF_041438865.1). Classification (NCBI taxonomy): domain Bacteria; kingdom Bacillati; phylum Actinomycetota; class Actinomycetes; order Kitasatosporales; family Streptomycetaceae; genus Streptomyces; species Streptomyces sp. NBC_01471. The sequence goes on along the minus strand of NZ_CP109450.1, from coordinate 2,079,217 downwards.
GAGGCGTCGGCCCTCCATGCTCAGAAGCTCCTGCCTGGTACGGCCGACGGGGTCTTCGTCCGGGAATCGCAGCCGGTACATGGCGCGGGCCACTTCCAGACGGGTCCTGCGGTTCGCCCAGGCGGTGGCCTGGGCCTCGACCAGACCTGACGAGCGGGTCAGCGCCCGCCCTCCTGCGTAGTAGCGCACTCCGTGCTCGCCGACCCACGCGACTCCCGCGCCGGAGTCACCGAGAACGGCCATCGCCTGGTGGGTGATGCGGGTTCCCGGTCCGAGCAGGAGGGTTCCGATGGTGGCGGACGGGATGTGCGTCACCCCGTCCGTGTCCTCCGCGGTGATCGCGTTGGAGTCCCGGTGCACGGTGCACCGCTCCAGGTAGACGAAGGACAGACGGTCCCCGATCCGGGCGAGTTCACGCGGTGAGGAAGCCCCTCGACGGCTGACGCTGGTCATGGTCACCGCACCGGGGCGAGCGTCATCAGCCCGCAGCCGTACGCCTTGGCCTTCCCCAGACCATGGGTGAGCGTGCGGCGGAAGACGTCCGGATCGGTGATCCGCAGCCGCCCGTCGAACGTCACTTTGGTGAAGCGGACGTCATCGCGGCTGGTCTTCGCGGGAGCCCTGCGGAACTGCCAGGGACGTTGGTCCCGGACGATCAGTTCGTGCTCATCGCCGTGCTCCAACAGCCTTCGTTCCACAGGTTTCTGAATAATCTCGAATCCCGAACGCTCCTGCCGCTCCAGCAGCCAGCGCATCTGGTGATGCGGCGTCTGGTGTGCGACGCGTTTGGTCGGCTCGCCTTCCTTGGCGTCCTTGTGGTGAATGCTGTGCACGGGGTTCGCCGTGAGCCGGAATCCCCAGGCATCCCCTTTGGTGAGGGCGGTGAGGAACTGGCCGTAGGCAAAGGTCGTCCAGCCAGGGTCGTCAGCCGCCGGCCAGCCTGCCTGGTCGACCAGATTGGTGAGGTCGGGCCGGGCGGGACTGACGATGAACAGCAGGGTCTCCGATGGCGTGTTGCGGTCGACGCGCCACAGCACCCGGGGGCCCGACCCGTCCCGGGGCGGGGGAGTGGGGAACGACATGTTCACCGCACCGTGCAGGCGATGCGGTGAACTGAGCAACCGCTGGGCATCGGATCGTCCGGTGTTGACGCGGAAGCGGGTCAGATACATCAGGTTGTCCTCGGTGCGGCGGGCGAAAGCAGGCTGGTCGGATCATGCGGCGGTGGCTGCGACGCGGCAGTGGGTGAATCGGGAGGAGCGGGAACGTGCCCTCCCCGTATCCCGCGCAGCGCGTACTGCCTGTGCCGTGGATCGAAGCTCAGGGGCAGATCGCGCAGCGTGGAGTCCGGAGTCTCACCGCCGGGACAGTCGAGCAGGATCTCCAATTGCTCTGGGCGGGAAACAGACCCCGTCCGGCGATGGGAAAGAGCGGCACGCTGATCCTGGTACCACTTCGACGCTTTCCATTCCGCTTCCTGAAGGGCCTGTTCGAGGCCGGTTTCCCGGGGCTCCGCCATAGTGATCGGCTGTGAGGGCGGGCAGGAACGCCGTCCCAGGTAGGGAAGAAACACCGGATCCAGCAGTGCTCGGTACAGCGCGTTGATGAGCTTGGGATCGCCTGCCAGGCCCGCCACGAATACCGCGTCCGCGAGGTAGAAGCGCTCCGACAGGGGCATGGCTTTGCCCGAGTCGGCGTGGTGCGCGGTCTGGAAATCGCGGAGCCGGGTGCCGGGCTGGTCGACGCGTACGCCGAACTCCAGCGCGGCGAGATCGGAGATGTCGGCGTCCCTCGCACGCCCCTGGGCAGCGGCGACGAGCCCGAGGACACCGCTCTTGGTCGGCGCGTTCTCGGTGGTACGGCGGGTGAAGCGGGCCGCGGACCCCCATGACTGGAGGGGCCCCGCGAGCTGCAGCAGCAGCACGCTCATGCCTGGCTCTCCGCCCCGGATGCTGCCGACTCGGGCTCCATTCGGGCGGTGACGGCGTCTCCCACAGCCGTCACCAGGTCCCGCAGCGGAAGCTCCGTCCCGAGGGAGGACAGAGCTTCGGTATCAGCGCCCACCCGTACCACCCAGCTCTTCGTGTCGCCGGTGAGCCCGAACGCCTCTTCCAGAGTGGGCACATACGCAGCGAGTTGTTCGCAGCTCTGCCGGAGGTAGCCACCCTCCGCACCCACGGCTACGGGCTTCTCGAATGCGGCGACGAAGCTGATGGGGCGCCGGGACCGCAGCTTGACGATGACCGCGGCGGGCAGCGTGTGGTGGCCGAAGGTGTTGATCTTCCCGGTGGGGAGCGAGGTGATGAAGCCTTCGAGGAACGCCGCCACGGCTCGCCGGGTGGGTTCGGCGGGACGGCCCTCGTGCAGCCCGGTTCCCAGGTTCTCCTGGAGCTTGTCGACATCGACCGCCGCGTACCGATAGAGAGTGGATGAGTTGAAATCGACGGAACCGATCATGCCGGCACCCATCTCGGCGTCCGTGTTCTTGTCGTCGACGGCCGTGAAATAGTCCGATTCGACCTCGACCGGGTGCACGCTCAGTGCGTGCGCCACCTGAGCGGCCGCATCCACGTTGAGGTCGGTTGAGTCCGCGACCATACGGCCGAACAGCGCGATATCCACGGAGTGTTCGGTATCGACCAGCTGCTTCGCGCGTGCCTTGTTCTCCCTGCCCTTGAAGAACTCCTTGAGCGCCTTGAGATCTCCGCCCTTTCCGCCCTCGACGGCCAGCTCCGCGAGGGAATTGATCTGGCGCCCGCTCAAGAACATCAGATAGGCGGATTCAGGCGCAGCATCACTTTCGCTGTTCTCGTTGTCCTTCGCCTTGCGCTTGGGAATTTCGATCTTCGATCCGGTCGCCGCCCGCATGGTCTCGGCGGCCAGCTCCACAGCGGCGGACTGCGGTGTCGACGCGTCCAGAGCGGTGATCCGAGCGGCCAGTACTTCGGCGACTTTCTTGGTCCGAACCCCTAGTTCGGAGTCGTCGAGCAGGTCGGAGAACGCCTTGCGCGTGGCACGCTTCCACGCCTGACTGGAGACGCGGGCGCGGCGGACGCCTCCGTAGACAGCGGATTTTGGGGTGCCGGTGTCGTCCCGGTTGAGGTTGCTCGGCGGGACGGTCTGGAGGATGTGGATATCGAGAATCGTTCTGGTCACGCGTGCTCAGTTCCTTTGCATGTTCGATGGGCGTGGGTGGGGCGGAGCGGAGGCCGATCGATGGGTATGAGGGGAGTGGTCATTCTCCGGACCCGTAGCCGCCGTCCTCCGCGTCGGCACTCAACGTGTGGTCGATCGAGTCGCCTGCGGCGCCACCGCTTTCCCGGCCGGCCTTACCGGTGGCAGCGGCGAGGTGGAACTCCCGGCCCCACTCCCGGCGTACGGCGGCTCGCTCCGTTCGGGACTGCCAGCGGTAGAGCTGGTCCGCGAGCCGCGCGTAGTCGAGCGGCACCTGCTCCCCGCGGAGCAGCAGCACGATCTCCCGGAGCCGCACGGCCACCGACTCGATCGATTCGGCGGTGCCGACCCGGACGAGACGCGTCCGGAGCGGTTCGTTCAGTTCGTCCTCGGAGGGGTCCTCGCTCTGCTTTTTGCGCATCAGCGTCCGAACGGCCCCTCCCAGGCTCCCCTTGGTGTGGTGCATATTGCTGTCACGGAGGGACTGCTGGTGAAGGGCCCAGAGGGTCACCGCGAGGTACACCGCTTCCTCGGCATGTTCGCGTCGTACGTCCGCCCCGGTGGCCGCGATGACCTCCGCCAGATCCTCCAGGCCGCCCAGGCCCCAGTGATCCTGGAGCTGATGTGCTGTCTTCCCGGCGCCGCGCCGCAGTCTCGCGAGGTCCGCCACGGCGGCCGGGTTGTCCTGGTGGTACCGGCCCTGGAGCCGTGAGATACAGCGCCCGGCGGCCTGCCCGGCCGGACCTGGCGCGCGACGCCGGTCCGGCGGGGGCGCGGTCGAGGAGCAGGCGGGCTGTGTCGGCTGAGGGCTTCGGTCGGCGGTGGTCATACGGTGGGCTCCGTGCTCTTCGTGGGCGCGTCGTCGGGCTGAACTTCCGCGGCATCGGCATCGGCATCGGCATTGGCATCGGCGGCGGCGGTACTGGCGGCGGTATCGGCAGCGGCGTCGACAGCGACGGACGCCGTGTCCGGGGGTGTTCCCCGCGAATCCTCCGGTTCCGGAGAGCGCGGTTGTGGAGGCAGCACCTTGTTGATCCGGGTCCGGAACCACAGGTCCGCACGGGAGTCGTCCACCCAGCGCTTGCCGACACGCGGGATATCGACGACGCGCCCCTCCGCTGCGGCCGGGCCTGCGGTGGCGAGGAGCTGCCGGCCGAGGCCATGCACGATCCGGCGGGCGGTGGACTGCCAAGCGGCGCGGGCGGCGAGCGGGTCATCAGTCTCCCCGAGCGTCCGCAACCACGTCCGGTACGGGCCGTCGAACGCCCCGAATCCCAGGTCGCGAGCCGTCTCCGTGGCCGGACCCGGCTCCGAACCCGCGGCGCGGGCGAGGTGGCCCGCGAGGTGTCCCAGCGCGGACACCGCCTTTTCGGCGTCCGAGGCCGCGTCGACGGCCGCCGCACCGTGCAGCGGGCGTTCCTGGTGGAGCAGGATGACCGGCAGAGTGATCGCGTCGTCGACCACCTCGTCCACGACGGACTGCTGCGTTCCGTACACCGCCCCGACGAGGCGCGTACGGATGAGTGCGTCAGGCCGGAGCACGTCCTCGCTGCACAGCAGGGTGAGCCACCTGACCACCCCCGACGGGATGCTCCGGTCCGTGCCCCGGCCGGTGGTGTCGGTCTCCGACCGCTGGGCGTACAGCAGACTGGCCAGGCCCCGCCATGCCGCACGGTTCGGATCGTGCTGCCGCGGCAGATAGACCGTGGGGAGGCCCAGTTTCTTCTCCTGGGCCGGACTGCGCCGCCAGCCTGTCATGGGCTCCGCCTTCCAGCGGTTGTGCGGCGCGAGCGGATCACCGTATCCGAGGACGACCCCGGTGACGGCGTCGTCCTCGGTGTGCAGGAGCAGCCGCCGGGACTGCCAGGTGTAGAGGTCGCGTGGGCCCGAGGGGCGGGTGACGGACGGGTCCTCCTGCGATACGCCGGGCCCTGGTGGCGAATCGCGACGCCAGACGGGCATGTCCGCCTTCCGGTCCGCCGTCAGAATGTCCTCGCCCGTCGCGATCAGATTCAGCAGCAGAGTGTCGCGCAGCGTGGTCCCCTCCGCGAAGACCCCGCCGAGGCCGCCCGCCCAGCCGACGCCCTGGGGATAGACCTTGCCCCCCTTGACCCGGTCGTCGCCTTCCATACCGGACTTGATGCCGGACGAGTCGTACGCGTGCGTGTGCACGAGCCACCGGGCACTCTCGGCGAGACTCAACCGCTCCACACCGGGGCGGCGCATCGCGAAGAACTGCTCCCCGTTGGGTACGTCGGCCACGATCCGGTTCAGTGACGCGATCTCGTTCTTCCCCGTACGCAACCCTGCCACCTGGAAGAACGGCCGCTCGGGGTGGAGCAGATCGAAGCCCGCGCGGTGCCGGTCGAGGTACTCGGGAACGGCGGCGAACGCCTTCGCGTCCTTCGCCGCCCACAGCTCCTCCCAGTCCTCCAGCTCCTGCGGACCGTCCACCGCGTCGTGGAGGATCGCCAGCAGCAGTCTGAGCAGCGCGAACTCCTGTGTGGGAAGATCTCCCACCAGCCGCCGGAGCGTGTGCGCCTGAGCGAAGACCTCCAGCAGCGACAGCTCCACCGTGGTCCCGTCGAGGCGCTGCGCCGGCAGCCAGGGCCGGGAGACCAGATCGAAGGAGGGCAGCATGGGATCCAGCACCTTTGTTTCCGGTGAGCCGACGGGTGACACACGGAGCCCGTCCGTATAGCTGTATCGGAGGTCGAAGCCTGCCAGACGGGTCTGACAATCCCCGTCGAGAACGAGCAGCAACTCGCCCGCCAGCCAAGGGCATTCCTTCACCTGCCAGGCGGGCACAAGGAATCGCTCCAGCTCGGAGATGGTCCTGTCGATCGCCCACCGCTTGGAGAACTGCCAGGGCAGGGTCAGCGCGCTGGCGGCGACCGCTTCAGCGGCCGCCCGCGTCGGCGGAGTGTGCTCGGGCAGGTCCAGCCCTCCCCGCCCCCCGTCCAGCCAGCTGACGGTCGTCAGCCGGCCGTCCCGCTGCCGCTGGACGACCAGTACCTCCAAGCTCTCCTCACTGTCCCGCACTTGTGCCCGGCCGGCACGGCTGTCGTCCACGTCCCCCGCGTTCGCGTCGAGCCAGCCGATCACGGGCCGCCCGGCCCTGCGCACCGGGCCGAGCCGGAACACGTCGGCTCGCTCCCGTTTTCCGGCGAGCCGAGTCAGATACTCCCGACGGCTGTCGTCCAGAGCGGTCGCCCAGTGCTCGGGGCCTGTCTGCTGGTCTCCGTAGACGGACTGGACCAGCGGGCTGATGTGGTCGGGCAGAACCAGCGGGGCCCCCGCCAAGTGCGGGCCCAGGGCGGCGAGCGTCCGCAGCAGGATGTGCGGTCCCTGGTAGACGCCGAGCGAGCCGCGCACCGGCTCGGGCGGGTCCGACTGCCAATCAGCACCGGTCACCAGACAGCGGGCCTGTTCAAGACCGGCCGGGCGGCGGCGCGGATGGCGGTGCAGCCGCCCCATGCGCTGGAGGATCAGGTCGACCGGGGCCAGGTCGGTCACCAGCAGATCGAAATCGATGTCGAGCGACTGCTCGACGACCTGGCTGGCGACCACGATGTGCGGCCCGGCGGGGCGGTCACCGTTCGGTCCGAAGCGCTCTCGCAACTCGGTGTCCTTGCGGGCGCGGTCGGCCGCCAGGAACCGGGAGTGCGCCACGGTCACCGCGTCCGCGCCGAAGCGCTTCCGCAGGTGCTCCGACGCCTCCAGCACCCGGTCGACGGTGTTGCGCACGACCAACGCGCAACCGCCGTCGCGCAGTTCGGTCTCCAGCCGCCGGACGAGCAAGGACAGATCGTCGTCCAGTCTCTCCAGCGCCACCTCGGTACGACGCCCCGAGGCGGGTGCCGGGGTCGCGATGGCGCCCGGTGCACCGGGCGCCACCGCGGTGATCAACGGATAGGCCTCTGCTGCCGTGCCCATCGCATTATTGCCGTCACCGGCAGGGCCCGTACCGCTCTCCCCGGCGTACGCCGCCGCCAGCTCCCTGCGCCGCTTCGCGGGTAGGGTGGCGGACAGCAGAACCACCGGCACCCGGTAAGCCGCCAGCCACTCCAGAACCCGGTCGAGGTACGCGTTCATATAGGCGTCGTAAGCGTGGACCTCGTCGATGATGACGACCTTGCCAGCGATGCCCAGGTGCCGTAACGCCAGGTGGCGGCTCTTGAGGCCGGAGAACAGCACCTGGTCGATGGTGCCGACCGCGAACGACGCGAGGAGCGCCTTCTTCCGCCCGCGCAGCCACTGATGAGCGTGCAGCCCGGAGGGGCTGGACCGCTGGACGGCCCCGGCAGCGGCGACCGCGTCCGGGCTGTCGGGCTCGACCGCCGCGATCGTACGGTTGCCCGCTCGCAGCAGTCCTGCCCAGACATCATTGAGCGCGGACTTCGCATGGGCGAGGACCACGGACCGGGGGCCGTCTTCGGGCAGGTGCTCCAGCCAGCTCAGCAGGCGCGGGAACATGGCATCACCCGTGGCCCGGGTCGGCAGCGCCACCAGACAGCCGCCGGCTCCCCCTCTGGCCGCCAGAATCTCCGCCGCCGCGAAGGCCGCCTCGGTCTTGCCCTCACCCATGGGCGCTTCGATGATCAGCAACCCGGCGGCAGGCATCTGCCGCGCCATCCGTACGGCATCCTCCTGCACCGGCCTGATCACGGCGCCGTCCGGCAGTTCGAAACGGGCCTTGAACAACTCAGCTGCCGAGTAGGGCGGTTGTACGGGTACCCACGGCCCGGGGAGGTCGAGCCCCGCCCACGCGGCTTTCAGACGCCGTGCTTCACCGACCGCCCCCGGCGGCGACCACGACGACGGTTCGTACGGAAACAGCTCGGACGAACTGGCTATCCAGTCGGAGACGATCACGACAGCGGTCAGTACCACCTGCACCGTCTGCGGCAGGCGGACCGATGACCAGTCAGGAAACCGTTCCTCCACACCTGCGACGCGCGCACAGGCGTCCATCAGTTCGTACTGTGCGGCACGCCAGTTGTCCTCACTCGCGCCTGGCGTGCGCAGCAGCTGCGGATGCAGGCGGAGGTCGTGGATCTGCTGGTGGTCCGGGGGAGTCCCGTGATGCCCACCGGCCACGACGGCGTACTGCCCGGAGGCCCTGCCGGCCAGCCCGAAACGATCTGAAAGCCATTCCTGGAGGAGCAGTTGACCGGCCAGCCCGTGGGGCGCCATGCGCCGGTCGGTGCCGAACTGCTTCTGGTACGGCATGTCGAGCCCGGCCCCACGCATACGGTCCGCGAGTCCGTCAACCTGGCATGCGAAGGCGGGAGTTGCCTTACCGGTGTCGTGCGCGGCAGCCAGGAAGACCATCAGCCGACGTGCGTCGACCGCCCCCTCCGGCAGCGCCTCGGCGACGAGCGCTTTCACGTTCCCGGGAACCCACTCGTCCCAGAGCTTCCCCGCGACTGCTGCGCTGTCGGCCATGTGCCGCCACAACGGAAGCCATCCGTCGGTCTTACGGTCATGCTTGCCCCAGGCCAGCCGGGCAGCTGCGGACAAGAGATCGAAGGGCGCCCTGGGCGGGGGGCGATCTTGATTCATGGACGTATTTGACATGACTTGGCTATGCCGGGGTGCCAGATTTCGAAAAGGTGCGTGAATTGGATGAATGTGGCCGTAACTGACCGGACTCGTCTGCGCGATCAGGATCACTGCGGCGGCACGCAGGGGGCGGAGGCCTCGCGTGGACCGTGCGCGCGGCCTTGCTGATAAGACGAGGGCCGTAGGAGTCCGCGCTGAGACCTTTGACGGTCCGCCGTCGCACCAACTTCCCTCTTCTCTGCGACGCTCGGGCAGAGTGGCTAGCCCCGCTGACGCGGGGACCAAGTGGTGTCGGCGGTCTCCTCATTCTCCCCCGGAGGGCCAACCCCGCACGCGCGGGGACCACCGCAGTGGCAGCCATGGTGCTGGATGCCAAGCGGGACCAACCCCGCATGCGCGGGGACCACGCGCCCATCCGTTGTCCGTCGCAGCGCGGACAGGGACCAACCCCGCATGCGCGGGGACCACAAGTGGCCGTCCGGGTAGAGCGACGTCCAGCAGGGACCAACCCCGCATGCGCGGGGACCACACCTCATGTCGAATCCCTGCCAGACCTTCGCGGGGACCAACCCCGCATGCGCGGGGACCACACCGCCGGGTCCAGCCACGTTCTCAAGGCCGTGGGACCAACCCCGCATGCGCGGGGACCACGGTCAGGGAGCAGCGTACGGAAGGGTGTCGGCGGGACCAACCCCGCATGCGCGGGGACCACCTGCCGATCCGCTCGCTCGGCAACCTGCTGCCGGGACCAACCCCGCATGCGCGGGGACCACCCCTCGGCCGTCACGACAGCACGACCCGACCGGGGACCAACCCCGCATGCGCGGGGACCATCCCTCGGCCGTCACGACAGCACGACCCGACCGGGGACCAACCCCGCATGCGCGGGGACCACAGACGAGTTCCACATGGGCTGACCTGCACCGCGGGACCAACCCCGCATGCGCGGGGACCACCCTGCTCGGCCTTCTTGCGTTCCCGCTCGGCTGGGACCAACCCCGCATGCGCGGGGACCACGCGTTCGCGGCCGTGGTGTTGGCACGGGCAACGGGACCAACCCCGCATGCGCGGGGACCACTTGTGGTCGCGGGCCGCGGCGAACAGCGCCGGGGGACCAACCCCGCATGCGCGGGGACCACGACCACCGGCCACGCCCTCACACTCGCTCGGAAGGGACCAACCCCGCATGCGCGGGGACCACACGTACCGGGATCTGGTCCCCCCGCCTGTCGGGGGACCAACCCCGCATGCGCGGGGACCACTTCCGGCGCCTGAGCCGGAGCCGGTGCCGGAGGGGACCAACCCCGCATGCGCGGGGACCACGACACCGTCCTCGCCGACCTTGCCGCCCTCAGGGGACCAACCCCGCATGCGCGGGGACCACACCGTCGGCTGTGGGAACTCCTCCTGGAGGACGGGACCAACCCCGCATGCGCGGGGACCACGACACCGTCTCCCGCTGCTGGGTGGACTTCGGGGGACCAACCCCGCATGCGCGGGGACCACCCCGATCTCCTGTGCTCCCAGAGCGAGCCGTGGGGACCAACCCCGCATGCGCGGGGACCACCGAGTCCTCTGCGCTCGCCAGGCCGGAGCTTGGGGACCAACCCCGCATGCGCGGGGACCACGAGCGCGGGCGTGGTGTACGTGGTGAGGCGGAGGGACCAACCCCGCATGCGCGGGGACCACTTCTTGCCGGTGGCCGACGCGGTCGACGACATGGGACCAACCCCGCATGCGCGGGGACCACAGGGTCGAGTCGTCGGACAGGTCCGGCCACAGGGGACCAACCCCGCATGCGCGGGGACCACCCGACCTGCAGGTCGCAGCGCAGGAGCGGGCCGGGACCAACCCCGCATGCGCGGGGACCACGAGCTTGAGGCCATCGCTGTTCTGGTGGCCGCGGGACCAACCCCGCATGCGCGGGGACCACGCGTGTCCTCTCGGGCGCCTGCTGCCCCCCTTGGGACCAACCCCGCATGCGCGGGGACCACGATCATCAGCGTTAGTAAGGTGTCCGGCATGAGGGACCAACCCCGCATGCGCGGGGACCACGCCGAGTTCCTCGCCGGGATGCTGCGCGAGCTGGGACCAACCCCGCATGCGCGGGGACCACAGGTCCCGACCTGCGGGTTCATCCCGGCAGGTGCCTGTTTTTACTTACTTCCGCAGATTCCGACATAGCGGCCTTCCTTCGCTTCTGGGGACAGTAAGCTCCACCCAGCCTGCCACCCGTATCTCCGCCCCTTCCCGCCCGTTCATGAGACAGCGCAGATGCCAGCCGCCGAGCCCGCGCCGCGCGGACGTTCTGATCCCATCACGCTCAACGGGCTCAACGGGCTCAACGCGCGTACTCGGTCGCGCCGGGCTCGCGCCGCGTGAATACCGCCCTGCAGCAGATCTTCGCGCCAGGTGAGCGGTTGCGCAATCTCGGTGTGGAAGTGCTCAGTTCAACTCTCCGATGCGGTGCGAGGAGGAGCGTACTCAGTCGTCTTCCGGCTGGCCATCTCGGACAGCGGCCGCGAAGCGAAAGCATGGCATCTCGCGAATCGAATCCGACCACACCGCACGGCAAAGTCGATGGGCTGCCGCACCGTCGCCTCCCGTTCCCCCCCGCAAGCCCAGTACAGGCCGCTACGCATGGCTGAGCCACCGGTACTGCAGCTCCGGGCGGCCGATCTGGCCGTACTGCGGGCGGCGTACCGCTCGGCCGGTTGTCACCAGGTGTTCCAGATAGCGGCGCGCGGTGATCCGTGAGATGCCGACCGCCTCACCCGTCGCGGTGGCCGTGATGCCGCCAGGTGCCGCCCTCAATGTGCGGGTCACCGCCTCCAGGGTCGGCGCGCTCAACCCCTTCGGGAGCGACGCCGGTTCGGGCGTACGCAGGGTGGCCAGCGCCCGGTCCACCTCCTCCTGGCCGCTCGCTTCTCCCGCCGCGGCCCCCCGGAAGTCGGCGTACCGCACCAGGCGGTCACGCAGGGTGGCGAAGGTGAACGGTTTCAGTACGTACTGCACCACACCGAGCGAGACCCCCTCCCTCACGACGGCCAGATCGCGTGCCGAGGTGACCGCGATGACGTCCGCGGTGTGGCCCGCGGCGCGCAGTGAGCGGACCAGCTGCAGGCCGTGGCCGTCGGGCAGATGCAGGTCGAGCAGCAGCAGGTCGACGGGGGTGCGGTCCAGGATTCGTACCGCCTCCGCCCTGGAGTGCGCCTTTCCGGTCACGGTGAATCCGGGCACCCGGCCCACGTACAGCTCGTGCGCGTCCGCAGCCACCGGGTCGTCCTCGACCACGAGCACCCTGATCACGCCTGGGCCACCTCCTGTCGGACCGGTAGCCGGACCACGAACTCCGGGCCCGCCGCCGTGACCGTACCCCCGCCGCGCTGGACGGTCTGCCTGACCAGGGCCAGGCCGAGGCCGCGGCCGGTGCTCTTCGTCGACCAGCCGAGGCGGAAGACGTCGTCGCCGTCCGCGACGCCGGGGCCGGTGTCGCGGACCCGGATCAGCAGTTCGCCGTCCGCGGCGCGCACCGTCACCGTGACCCGGGCGCCGTCGCTGCCCTGGGCGGCGTCGACCGCGTTGTCGATGAGGTTGCCGAGGACCGTCACCAGGTCGCGGGCGGGCAGCAGTCCGTCGTCCAGGACACTGTCCTCGGCCAGTACGAGTTCGACCCCGCGTTCGTTGGCCTGCGCCGCCTTGCCGAGCAGCAGCGCGGCCAGCACCGGCTCGTCCACGGCGCCGACCACCCGGTCGGTGAGGGTCTGCGCCAGCTCCAGCTCTCCGGTGGCGAACTCCACCGCTTCCGCGGCCCGCCCCAGCTCGATCAGTGAGACGACCGTGTGCAGCCGGTTGGCGGCCTCATGGGCCTGCGCGCGCAGGGCCTGGGTGAAGCCGCGTTCCGAGTCCAGTTCCCCGGCGAGGGCCTGGAGTTCGGTGCGGTCGCGCAGGGTGACGACTGTGCCGCGGTGCTCACCCGACGAGACCGGACGGCTGTTGACGACCACGATCCGGTCGGCGGTCAGATGCACCTCGTCCACCCGGGGCCCGTCGGCGAGCAGCAGCCCGGTGAGCGGGGCGGGCAGCCCCAGTTCGGCGGCGCTGCGCCCCACCACGTCCTCGCCCAGCCCCAGCAGTTCCCGGCCGCCGTCGTTGATGAGCGCGATACGCCGGCGGCTGTCCAGCATCAGCAGCCCTTCCCGTACGGCGTGCAGGGTGGCCTGGTGGTAGTCGTGCATCCGGCTCAGCTCGGCCGGGTTCATACCGTGGGTGTGCCGGCGCAGCCGCGCGTTGATGACGTACGTACCGATGCCGCCCAGCGCGAGAGCGACCCCCGCGAACCAGAGCAGCACACTCACCTGGGCCTGGAGCTGTGCGTCGATCCGTTCCACGGTGATGCCGGCGCTGACCAGGCCGGTGACCTTGCCGTGCGCGCCGCCGTCGGCCCGGACGGGGGTGACGACACGGGCGGACGGGCCGAGTGTGCCGGTGTACGTCTCGGCGTACGTCCTGCCGCGCAGCGCCTCCGCGGTGTGCCCGAGATAGTGCTCGCCGATCCGCGCCGGGTCGGGGTGCGTCCAGCGGATCCCGTGGATGTCCATGATCGTCACGAAGGTCACCCCGGTCGAGCGGCGCACCTGCTCGGCGTACGGCTGGAGCACCGCCGACGGGTCGTCGGAGACGGTCGCCCGGCGTACCGAGGGGGAGAGCGCCACGGCGGTCGCGGCCGCGGTGGCCTGGCGCCGGGCGGCCGCCTGGGCCTGGCGCTGGTCCGACACGTAGCTGAACACCACGCACCCCGCCACGATCACCGCGACGAGCACGACCTGCATCGCGAAGAGCTGGCCGGCCAGGCTGCGGGGCCGGGGAACGCGTATGTGCATGGCCGACAGTCTGCACGCTGCGAAATGCGTGAACGAAATGCACGCAAGGGTGACCGCGGTCACAGGCTGATGGAGAGTCGCGGGGATCCACCGGGATGGTCAGGGATGTGGATCGGACGTGGAGCCGTGCGTGGACCGGTCGTGGACCGGACTGGACCGGACGTGTACGAGGAGGCAAGCGTGTCCGCAAAGAAGCGGGACCGTACGCACTATCTGTATCTCGCGGTGATCGCCGCGGTGGTGCTCGGCATCGTGGTCGGCTTCGCCGCACCCGGGGTCGCCGTCGAACTCAAGCCGCTGGGCACCGGGTTCGTGAATCTCATCAAGATGATGATCTCGCCGATCATCTTCTGCACGATCGTGCTGGGGGTCGGCTCGGTCCGCAAGGCGGCCAAGGTCGGCGCGGTCGGCGGGCTCGCGCTCGGCTACTTCCTGGTGATGTCGACGGTGGCGCTCGCCATCGGCCTCGTCGTCGGGAACGTACTGGAGCCGGGCTCCGGGCTGCATCTGACCGAGGCGGTGCGGCACGCGGGCGCCGCGCAGGCCACCGGCGCGGGGGACTCCACCGCGGACTTCCTGCTCGGGATCATCCCGACGACGATGGTCTCCGCCTTCACGGAGGGCCAGGTGCTGCAGACGCTGCTGATCGCGCTGCTCTCCGGGTTCGCGCTCCAGGCGATCGGCCCGGCCGGGCGGCCGGTGCTGCGCGGCATCGAGCACATCCAGCGGCTGGTGTTCCGGATCCTGGCCATGATCATGTGGGCGGCCCCGGTGGGTGCGTTCGGCGCGATGGCCGCGGTGGTCGGCGAGACCGGTGTGGACGCGCTGAAGTCCCTGGCCGTCATCATGATCGGCTTCTATCTGACCTGCGCGCTCTTCGTCTTCGTGGTGCTCGGTGCGCTGCTGCGGCTGATCGCGGGCATGAACATCTTCCTGCTGCTGAAGTACCTGGGCCGCGAGTTCCTGCTGATCCTCTCGACCTCGTCGTCGGAGTCGGCGCTGGCGCGGCTGATCGCGAAGATGGAACACCTGGGCGTGAGCAGGCCGGTCGCCGGGATCACGGTCCCGACGGGGTACTCCTTCAACCTCGACGGCACGGCGATCTATCTGACGATGTCGGCCCTCTTCGTCGCCAACGCGATGGACAAGCCGCTGAGTGGTGGCGAGCAGATCTCGCTCCTGCTCTTCATGATCGTCGCGTCGAAGGGGGCGGCCGGCGTGACCGGCGCGGGGCTCGCCACACTCGCCGGTGGACTCCAGTCGCACCGCCCGGATCTGGTCGACGGGGTCGGCCTGATCGTCGGCATCGACCGTTTCATGAGTGAGGCGCGGGCGATGACGAACTTCGCGGGGAACGCGGTCGCGACGGTCCTGGTGGGCACCTGGACGAAGGAGATCGACAAGGCGCGGGCGGTGGAGGTGCTGTCCGGCCGGCTGCCGTTCGACGAGGGTACGTTGATGGACGACCAGCCGGACAGTGTTGGTGCTGTTGGTGCTGAGGGCGGTGCCGGGCGTGGTGCGGAGGGCGACGCGTCCCCGGGGGCACAGGATGTGCCCGTGCCCCGGGAAGGCGGACCGCAGGAAGGCGAGCCCCGGGACGACGGCAAGGAGGCCGCAGCCCGGTCCTGACAGCTGTCGGCGCGGGGACCCACAGAGAGTGGCTCCCGCGCCGGACGGCCTGCTGGGACCACCTGTACCCACGTGGATCAACCCCGCATACGCGGGGACCACAACCCCGAGAGCCCGAAACCCACCGGCGTCCTGGGACCAACCCCGTATGCGCGGGGACCACGAAGAGCGAGCGCCAGTCACCAGTCAGGGGAAGCGAACGACCCCCGCCGGGTCGGAGCCGCTCACCCCGGCTGCGGCGCCGCAGCCACCGGGCAGCCCGTCCAGTGGTCGTCGACGACGCCGACGGCCTCGAGATAGGCGTAGACGATCGTGGTGCCGACGAAGTTCATACCGCGCCGCTTGAGGTCCTTGCTGATCCGGTCGGACAGCTCGGTGCTGGTCGGAAGGGGGTCGCCGGGACCCGGCCGGTTGACGACCGGCT
Source organism: Streptomyces sp. NBC_01471 (assembly GCF_041438865.1). Lineage (NCBI taxonomy): Bacteria > Bacillati > Actinomycetota > Actinomycetes > Kitasatosporales > Streptomycetaceae > Streptomyces > Streptomyces sp. NBC_01471. Next base: position 2,063,542 of record NZ_CP109450.1, on the reverse strand, counting down.
TTCCGTCGGTCCACTGCCAGAGGTACGCGTCGAACGAACCGAACTCCTCCTGTACGGCGAGGAAGGCCCGGGCGTTCTTCACCAGCGAGGCGACCTTGAGCCGGTTCCGTACGATGCCCGGATCGCCCAGCAGCTCAGCCAGCTTGTCCTCGTCGTACTCGGCGATCCTCACCGGGTCGAACCCGTCGAGCAGCCGCCGGTAGTTGGCCCGCTTGTTGAGCACGGTCGACCAGGAGAGCCCGGCCTGGGCGCCCTCCAGGACGAGGAATTCGAAGAGGTAGCGGTCGTCGTGCGAGGCGCGGCCCCATTCCTCGTCGTGGTAGGCGGCCATCAGGTCGGAGCTGTCCGCCCAGGCGCAGCGGTGTTCGGCGTGCTTCATACGGATTCCCTGGAGGTGCGGTGGGGCGCGGTCGGGATCTGGAGTTGCGGGTGAGCTGGTACGGAGGTGCGGGCGGGCCGATACGGAGTCGCGGAGGGTGCGGCCGGCGCGGCCGGATGCGGATTACGGAGATGCGAGCGGTCGAGCTGGTCGATCCACATGCTGCCACCGACCACTGACAACGGGCCCGAAGCCCATTCCGCACCGGCCTGGCTCCTGCCCCCGCACCCCGGCTGACCTGGCACGACGCGCGGCCCGGAGCCGTGCCACCCGGCGCGCGTGGCCGATGTGACGCGTCATGCCCACACTGGAAGAGGCGGACAGCACACACCGACGTCCGCCCGCGCACCTCGTACTCGTACTCCTCCTCGTACTCTCCATCCGCGGAAGGCAAGGAAGCCCCATGACATCCACGCCCACGTCTCCCCGCGCCATGCAGGTCGCCGAGCCCGGCGGCGCCTTCACCCTCGTACGCACCGAACTTCCGGAGCCGGGACCGGGCCACGTCAGGATCGCGGTGGAGGCGTGCGGGATCTGCCACTCCGACGCGATGATCACCGGCGGAATGCTGCCCGGAGTGACGTTCCCGGTGACCACCGGCCATGAGATCGCGGGCCGGATCGACGCGCTCGGCGCGGGCGTCGACGGCTGGGAGACCGGGGACCGGGTCGCCGTCGGCTGGTACGGCGGCAGCTGCGGCTACTGCGAGGCGTGCCGGGAGGGCGACGGAGTCAACTGTCCCCGGCTGGAGATCCCCGGTGCCGCCTACCCCGGCGGATACGCCGACACCGTTGTCGTCCCCGCGGTCGCGCTGGCCCACGTCCCCGACGATCTGACCTCCGTCGAGGCGGCCCCGCTGGCCTGCGCGGGCGTCACGGTCTTCAACGCACTGCGGCGCAGCGCGGCCGGCCCGGGTGATCTGGTCGCGGTCCTCGGGCTCGGCGGTCTGGGACACCTCGGCGTGCAGTTCGCGGCGAAGATGGGGTTCCGTACGGTGGCGATCGCCCGCGGCGCGGAGAAGGCGAAGCTCGCGTACGGCCTCGGAGCCAGGCACTACATCGACAGCACGTCCCAGAACGTTGCCGACGAACTCCAGACGCTCGGCGGCGCGAAGGTCGTGCTCGCCACGGTCACCAACGGCCCGGCGATGACGGCGACCTTCGACGGCCTGGGCCGGCGCGGTGAACTCATCGTGGTCGGTGCCACCCCCGACGAAATGACGTTCAGCGGCCTTCAGTTCATCACGGGCACGAAGAAGGTCTACGGCCACGCGTCCGGCACCGCGGTGGACACCGAGGACACCCTGCGCTTCGCCGAGCAGGCCGGGGTCCGCTCGTGGACCGAGGAAGCACCGCTGGAGGAGGCGGACGAGGCGTTCGCCAGGATGCTGTCGGGCTCAGCACGCTTCCGGATGGTCCTCACCACGGGCCGCTGAACTCCTCACCGGCCCCGGGGCCGGTCAGTAAATGGGGTGTCACTCCCCGCCCCCGTGCCCCAGCGCCGCGCCCACCACCGCGGCCGCCCGCGACGCCGGTACGCCCGCTGTCATCAGCAGGGTGTTGGCTGCCGCCGCTCCGCCCTCCGCCGCCGGGAGGGCTCCCTCGTTGACGGCCTCCATCAGGCCGAACAGCGCCTGTTCGTGGACGTACGCCAGGGCCTCCGCCGTCAGGGGTGAGGTGAACACGCCCTCGTCCAGGCCGTGTTGGATCAGGGCGGTGCAGGTCTCGCGTACCGGGGTGAGGCGCTGTTTGATGCCCGCCATCGTGACGCTGCGCTGGGCCAGTGCGACCAGCAGTCGGTAGCGGTCGGCGATCTCCCAGACCGCGAGAGTCGCACGGGCCAGCGCCTCGGCCGGGTCGCTGATGCCCGCGCGGCCGGTGGCGTGGGCCTCGACCACGGCGGCCGTCGCGTTGTCGACGAGGGCGCCGATCAGTGCCTCGCGGCTGGGGAAGTGGCCGTAGACCGTACGCCGTACGACCCCGGCCGCGCGGGCGATCTGGTCCATCGAGGCGTCCGGGTCGTGCAGCAGCTCGGTGAGCGCCACATCCAGGATGCGGCGGCGGTTGGCGTCTGCTCGTCCGGAAGTCACGGGCCCCATTTTGCACCGCGCCGGGAAGCGCGCTAAATTGCACAGCAGTGTGTAATTGCACAAGCGTGTGCAAGTAGGGCATGTGCAGGTGCGCATGCACGTAGTGGGAGTGGTGGAACGTCATGAATCTCGTGGTGAAGCAACCGGTGGCGGAGATGGAAGGGCCCTACCGGCGCCGCTGGTGGGCGCTGCTGGTCCTCTGTCTGAGCCTGCTGATCATCGTGATGGCGAACACGGCCCTGACGGTCGCGGCCCCCGACATGACGCAGGACCTGGGGCTCAGCAGCGCCGACCTCCAGTGGGTCATCGACGGCTACACCGTCCCGTACGCGGCGCTGATGCTGCTGCTCGGCGCGATCGGCGACAAGTACAGCAGGCGCGGCGCGCTCGTGCTGGGGCTCGTCGTCTTCGGCGGGGGAGCGGTCGCCGGGTCGCTTGTCGGCAGTGCGACGGGCGTCATCGCGGCCCGCGCCGTCATGGGTATCGGCGCGGCGATGATCATGCCCGCCACGCTGTCGCTGCTCGCCGCGAGTTTCCCGCGCGCCGAGCGGGCCAAGGCGATCGTCCTGTGGACGGCCACCGCCGGGCTCGCCATCGCGGCCGGCCCGCTGGTCGCCGGGGCGCTGCTCCAGCACCACGGCTGGGCCTCGACCTTCCTGATCAACGTGCCGATCGCGGTGCTGGCCATCATCGGCGCCTTCGTCCTCGTACCGCCGTCCAAGGCCGGACACCACGACCGGATCGACTACGTGGGCGGACTGCTCTCGGTGGTCTCCGTCGGTGCACTCGTCTACATGATCATTGAGGGGCCGCACTTCGGCTGGGGCGCCAAGGCCGTCACCGCCGCCGTCGTGGCGGGCGTCGGGTTCGTCGTCTTCGTGCTGTGGGAGCTGCGGCACCCGCGCCCCGTGCTCGACGTGCGCCGCTACCTCGACCGCGGGTTCGCCGGGTCGAACCTCGCCGTCGCGCTCTTCTTCCTGGCCGTGTTCGGGGCCTTCTACTACCTCACCCAGCACCTCCAGTTCGTCCTCGGATTCGACGCCTTCGAGACCGGGGTGCGGATGCTGCCGCTGGCCGGTGCGGTCTTCGTCGGCTCGGCGCTGACCGGGATCCTGACGCCCCGGCTCGGGATGCGCGTCACGGTCACCGCCGGCATGGTCGGCGGCACGGCCTCGCTGGCGCTGCTCACTCGGATCGACGCGGGCTCGGGATACGGGGAGTTCGTCCTGCCCCTGGTCCTGCTCGGCCTGGCCATCGGCCTCGCCCTCTCGCCGTGCACCGACGCGATCATGGGCGCGTTCCCGGAGTCCGAACTCGGGGTCGGTGGCGCGGTCAACGACACCTCGATCGAGCTGGGCGGCTCGCTGGGCATCGCGATTCTCGGGTCGGTGCTCTCCGGCGCGTACTCCTCGCACCTCGCGGACGCGGTCGGCGGGAAGCTGCCCGCCGGTGCGCTGAGCACCGCCCAGGACTCGGTGGGTGCGGGCCTCGCCGTGGCGCAGAAAGTCGGCGCCAAGGCGGGCCCCGAGCAGGCGCACGCCCTGGTGGACGCGGTGGACGGCGCCTTCTCGCAGGCGGTCGCCCACACCAGCCTGGTCGGCGCGGTCATCCTCGGGGTGGGGACGGTGCTGGTGGCCGTCCTGATCCCGGGCCGCGGCCGGCGTACGGAGTCAGGGGCGGCGCCCGCGGAGGAGCCGGTGACCACCTCGGTCTGACGCGTCTCACGGACGTCCCCCGCGGCCGGCCCGCGGGGGACGTCCTTGCCTTGACGCCGACGTCAAGGATTACCGTCGGGGCATGCGAATCGGCGAGCTGGCGGAGCGGGCCGGGACCACCACCCGTGCTCTGCGCTACTACGAGTCCCGGGAGTTGCTGCCCGCACGGCGGGCGGTGAACGGCTACCGGACCTACGACGAGGACGATCTGCGGCTGCTCCAGCAGATCAGGACGCTCCAGGACTTCGGCTTCGACCTGGAGGAGACCAGGCCGTTCATCGAGTGCCTGCGCGCCGGACACCCGGCCGGTGACGTCTGCCCCGCCTCGCTCGCCGTGTACCGGCGCAAGCTCTCCGAGCTGGACGCACTGATCGGGCAGCTTCAGGACGTCCGGCGACAGGTGGGGACCGAACTGGCCCGCGCCGAGGCGGAGTTGCCCGGCGGACCGGAGCCGCGCTGTGAACTGTCCGACGGGGGCTACGGGGACGGCGAGGGCTACGGGGGCTACGGGGACGAGTGGAAGGAACACCGCAGATGATCCACGCAGAGGGCGTCGATGTCGTGACCGACGCGGATTTCGACACCGAGGTGCTCGCGGCCGGACTGCCTGTCCTGGTCGAGTTCACCGCCGACTGGTGCGGGCCGTGCCGCCAGCTCGCGCCGGTGCTGAGCGCCGTCGCGGCCGAGGAGGCCGGACGTCTCAAGGTCGTACAGCTCGACGCCGACAGCAATCCGGATGTGATGGTCCGGTACGGGGTGCTGTCGATGCCGACCCTGATGGTCTTCCGCGACGGGGAGCCGGTGAAGTCGATGGTCGGCGCCCGCCCGAAGCGGCGGCTGCTCAAGGAGCTGGCCGACGTGCTCTGACGCGGGACCGGTGCCGGGTACGGACAGGACAGGACCGGTGCCGGGTACGGGAAAGACCGCACAAAAAATACCCCGGACGAATTGGCGTCCAGGGTATTGCGGCGCGTACAGTGAGAGCTTCTTGTCTTTGTGCAGGACAAGGCAAGAAGAAGTCTTATAACGGCACCGTATCGCGTCAGGAGCTGCATTGTCAACCGAGGAATTGCAGAACGAGCAGCAATTCGTCTCACGGCTCTACGAGCGGCTGGACGCGCTCCGGGAGCGCGCCGAAGCCGCCGTCCAGCGTTCGTTCGCCCAGGTGGGGAAGGGGCTTCAGGCGCGGGTCGAGCGCGATGTACTGGTCGCCGAGCGGTCCGGGCTGCTCGGCGCGCTGAATGCGGTGGAATCCGGACTCTGCTTCGGGCGTATTGATTTCACCGACGGATCCCGGTACCACATCGGCCGTATCGGAATCCGCGAAGAGGCCGACGAGAACAACGAACGCACCCCGCTGGTGATCGACTGGCGGGCGCGGATCGCCCGGCCTTTCTACCTCGCCACCGGGCATTCCCCGATGGGGCTGCGCCGCCGCCGGCACCTCACCACCGAGGGCCGCACCGTCACCGCGCTGCACGACGAGATCCTCGACCTCACCGACACCGAGCGGACCGGGCACGAGGGGTCCGACGCGGACGCCGTCCTGCTCGCTGCCCTGGACTCCGCGCGCACCGGCCGTATGCACGACATCGTGCAGACCATCCAGGCCGAGCAGGACGAGATCATCCGGGCCCCGCACCACGGGATCCTCGTCGTCGAGGGAGGCCCCGGTACCGGCAAGACCGCGGTCGCCCTGCACCGAGCCGCGTACCTCCTCTACGCGCACCGCGACCAGCTCGCCCGCCGGGCCGTACTCGTCGTCGGCCCCAACCCGGCCTTCCTCGGCTACATCGGCGAGGTGCTGCCCTCGCTCGGCGAGACGGGCGTGCTGCTCGCCACGCCGGGGGAGCTCTTCCCCGGCGTGACCGCCACCGGCACGGACACCCCCGCCGCCGCGGCCGTCAAGGGAGGTACGCGGATGGCGGAGGCGCTGGCCGCCTTCGTACGCGATCTCCAGCGCACGCCGGAGCCCGGCGAGCCCCTGGTGATCCCGCACGACGACGGCGACCTGCTGCTCGACTGGACCATCGCCGACGCCGCCCGCGAGCGGGCCCGCTCGACGCTGCTGCCGCACAACCTGGCGCGCCCGCACTTCGCGTTCCGGATCATCGACGACCTGACCGCGCAGCTGGCCGACCGGCTCGGCGCCGACCCCTACGGCGGACCCAACTTCCTGGGCCCCGACGACCTCGCCCAGATCGGCAAGGCCGTCGCGGCCAGCCCCGAAGTGCACGCGGCCATCGAGGAGTTGTGGCCCACCCTCACGCCGCAGCAGGTGGTCGCCGACTACCTCACCGACCCGGCGCACCTGCCGGACACCGACGCGGACGCCATCCGGCGCCGGGGCGGCGACTGGACTGCGGCCGACGTCCCGCTGCTCGACGAGGCCGCCGAGCTGATCGGTGAGGACGACTCCGCGGTACGCGCGGCGGCGGAGGCCGCCCGCCAGGAGCAGGTCGCGTTCGCCCAGGGCGTCCTCGATCTGTCGCTGGGCTCCGAGTCCTTCGAGTTCGAGGACGAGGAGTCCGAACTGCTCGCGGCGCACGACATCATCGACGCCGAGCGGATGGCGGAACGGCACGAGGAGGCCGACCACCGCAGCGCCGCCGAACGTGCGGCGGCCGACCGCACCTGGGCCTTCGGCCACATCATCGTGGACGAGGCGCAGGAGCTGTCGCCGATGGTGTGGCGGCTGCTGATGCGGCGCTCCCCGACCCGCTCGATGACGCTGGTCGGCGACCCGGCCCAGACCGCGGAGCCGGGCGGCGTGGGCGACTGGGCGACGATGCTCGCCCCGTACGTCGAGGACCGCTACGAACAGGTGCGGCTCGGCATCAACTACCGCACCCCCGCCGAGATCATGGAGGTCGCCGCCGCCGTCCCGAGCGCCGCGGACCCGTCGTTCCGGCCGCCGCGCTCCATCCGCTCCACGGGCGTGCCGCCCTGGGTGCGGGCCACCGACGACCTGCCCCGCGCCGTGGCCGGCGCCGTGGCGGAGGAGCGCGCCGACGAGCGCAGGCTCGCGGTGATCGCCCCGGCCGTGCTGCACCGCGAACTGGCCGCCGTCCTCCCGGACGTCGAAGGGGGCGCGCCCGACCTGCACCGGCCCGTCGTCCTGCTCGACCCCCGGCAGGCGAAGGGGCTCGAATTCGACACGGTGATCGTGGTCGAGCCGGGGCTGATCCTGTCCGGCTCGCCGCGCGGCACGAGCGACCTGTACGTGGCGCTGACCCGGGCCACGCAGCGGGCCGGCATCGTGCACACCGCCGGTGCACTGCCGGAGTGCCTGGGCGGCGCGGCGGGTCCCGGCCGGTGACACGCCGCGGCCCGCGGGAGGCGCGGCGGCGGGTGAGGCCCGCGCCGCCGCGCCTCCCCGCGGACTTCCGGTGCGTCCGTGCCGGTGTGGCTCAGGGCCTGAGCCACACCGTGGCCAGCGGCGGCAGCGTCAGCCCGATGCTCGACGGGCGCCCGTGGTACGGCACCGGCTCGGGCTTCAGTGGCTCCGTGTTGCGGATGTCGCCGCCGCCGTAGAGGCCGGTGTCGGTGTTGAGCACCTCGTGCCACTCCGGCACCGAGTCCGGTACGCCGAGCCGGTACTCGTGCCGTACCACCGGTGAGAAGTTGGAGACCGACAGGAGCGGGGCGCCGTGCGCGTCGTAGCGCAGGAACGCGAAGACGTTGTCCTCCGCCGCGTCACCGACCACCCAGGCGAAGCCGGCCGGGTCGGTGTCGCGCTGCCACAGGGCGGGGGCCGCCGTGTACACCGCGTTCAGGTCGCGCACCAGATCCCGTACCCCGCGGTGGTCGTGCGCCGCCCCGTACGACGGGTCCAGCAGCCACCAGTCCGGGCCGTGCGCCTCCGACCACTCGGCGCCCTGGGCGAACTCCTGTCCCATGAAGAGGAGTTGCTTGCCCGGGTGGGCCCACATGAAGCCCAGGTACGCGCGGTGGGTGGCGCGCTGCTGCCACCAGTCGCCCGGCATCTTCGAGACCAGTGCCTGTTTCCCGTGCACCACCTCGTCGTGCGAGATGGGCAGGACGTAGTTCTCGCTGAACGCGTACACCATCGAGAACGTCATCTCGTTGTGGTGGTACTTGCGGTGCACCGGCTCCTTGGCCACGTACTCCAGCGAGTCGTGCATCCACCCCATGTTCCACTTCAGCCCGAAGCCCAGACCGCCGAAGCCGCCCGCGCCGACCTGGTCGGTGGCGCGGGTGACGCCGTCCCAGGCGGTCGACTCCTCGGCGATCGTGACCACGCCGGGGTTGCGCCGGTAGACCGTCGCGTTCATCTCCTGGAGGAAGGCCACCGCGTCCGGGTTCTCCCGGCCGCCGTGCTCGTTCGGCGACCACTGGCCGTCCTCGCGCGAGTAGTCCAGATAGAGCATGGAGGCGACGGCGTCCACCCGGAGCCCGTCGATGTGGAACTCCTCGCACCAGTAAGTGGCATTGGCGACAAGGAAGTTGCGAACCTCGGTGCGGCCGTAGTCGAACTCCAGGGTGCCCCAGTCGGGGTGCTCGGCGCGGGCCGGGTCGGAGTGCTCGTACAGCGGGCGGCCGTCGAACTGCGCCAGCGCCCAGTCGTCCTTCGGGAAGTGCGCCGGCACCCAGTCCATCAGGACACCGATGCCCGCCCGGTGCAGCGCGTCCACCAGGTACCGGAAGTCGTCGGGCGTGCCCATCCGGGACGTCGGCGCGTAGAAACCGGTGACCTGGTACCCCCACGATCCGCCGAAGGGGTGCTCGGAGACCGGCATCAGCTCCACATGGGTGAACCCCAGGTCCTGGACGTAGGCGGGCAGCTGCGTCGCCAGTTGGCGGTACGTCAACCCCGGCCGCCAGGACGGCAGATGCAGCTCGTAGACCGAGAAGGGCGCCTCGTGGACCGGGCGGTCGGCGCGGTGCTTCATCCACTGCTCGTCCTGCCAGCGGTGGTGCGACTGCGTCACGATCGAAGCGGTGGCGGGCGGCACCTCGGTACGCCGCGCCATCGGGTCGGCGCGCAGGGTGTGGCTGCCGTCCGGGCGCATCAGGTCGAACTTGTAGAGCGCGCCCTCGCCGATGCCCGGTACGAACAGCTCCCACACACCGGACGATCCGAGCGAACGCATCGGATACGCGGTGCCGTCCCAGTAGTTGAAGTCTCCGCCGACCCGCACCCCGCGCGCGTCGGGCGCCCAGACGGTGAAGCGGGTGCCGGTGACACCCTCGACGGTCAGCGGCTGCGCGCCGAGCGCCTTCCACAGCTCCTCGTGGCGTCCTTCGCCGATCAGATGCAGATCGAGTTCACCGAGGGTGGGCAGGAAGCGGTACGGATCCTGGAGCTCGATCTCGGTGTCGTCGTACGTGACGAGGAGCGTGTACTCCGGGACGGTGCGCAGCGGCAGCAGCCCGGAGAAGAAGCCCTGGCCGTCGTCGTGCAGTTCGGCGCGGAGCCCCTTCCCGACCACGGTCACGGCCCGGGCGTACGGCCGCAGCGCCCGGACGGCGATGCCGCCGGTGACCGGGTGGGCGCCGAGCAGCGCGTGCGGGTCGTGGTGGCCGCCGCTGAGCAGCCGTTCGCGGTCACCGGCGCCGAGCGTCTCCGCGGGCCGTACACCCCCTGTCGGCTGGGACGGCAGGACGGCCGCGGGCCCGGTGCTCGTGGTGGGCCCTGCGCTCTCGGGAGACTCGGCGGACGGGGCGGGCTCGGGTTCGGCGGGCGACGGAGTGCGGGACGGGGGACGGGCGGTCACTGGGGCGGCCTCCTCGGCAGCTTCGGCACGCGGTGGGAAACGGGGGATTCGGGAAGCGACAGCCGCTCGATCGCGGCCATCGGGACGGGCAGCCAGTCGGGGCGGTTCCTGGCTTCGTAGAGGACCTCGTACACCGCCTTGTCGGTCTCGTACGCGCGCAGCAGCTCGGGCTCGGCGCGCGGGTCGGCGCCGGACACCGACGCGTACCCCTCGCAGTACGCGTCACGGCAGCCGATCGCCCACTTGGGGGACCAGGGGCGGTGGGTACGGGCCGCGTAGTCGAAGGAGCGCAGCATCCCCGCCACATCGCGGACCACCGGCTGCGGGCGGGTGCGCTCGGCGAGCGGGCGGGCCGGTTCGCCCTCGAAGTCGATGACCGACCACTCGCCGTCCCTGGCCCGCAGGCTCTGGCCCAGATGCAGATCGCCGTGGATGCGCTGGGCGGCCCAGGTGCGGCCGGCGTGGCCCAGGTCGGCGACCGCGTCGAAGGCGGTGCGCAGCCCCGCCACGTACGGCGCGAGCGCGGGCACGGCCTGAGCCGTGGCCTCCAGGCGCTCCGTCATCTCCGCGGCGAGATGCTCTATCTGCCGCTTGCGCAGGACCGCGGTGGGCAGCGCGGACGCCAGTGTCCCGTGCACCTCGGCGGTCGCCCGGCCCAGTGCCCGCGCGCCCGCCGCGAAGTCGTGCCCGTCGGTGAGCGCGAGCAGGGCCAGCTGCCAGCCGTCCTCGGACCCGGAGAGGTAGGGCTGGAGCACCCCCAGCGTGGCGGGCTCCGGCTCCGTCGTCTCGTACCAGGCGACCGGTGCGGGCACCCGGGCGCAGCCGGCCTGGGCCAGTGCCAGCGGCAGCTCCAGATCCGGGTTCGAACCCGGGTGGACCCGGCGGAAGACCTTCAGGATGAACGTATCGCCATAGACGAGAGAGGTGTTGGACTGCTCCGCGCCCAGCGGACGTGCGGGCAGCCCGGCGGGGATGTCCGCGGCGGGGTCGCGGTCGAAGCGCAGCGCCCCGATCCGGCCGGGCGCGCGCAGCCGTTCGAGGAGCAGCCCGGTCAGCCGCGGGTCGAGCAGCGCGTCGTACAGCACGGATCCGGCCAGCGGTCCCGTACGGGCCCGGCCGATCAGGGCGGCGGCGAGGCGCGGCGGCAGTGAGGTCCGTACGCCGACCAGCAGCTGGTAGCAGTCGCCCGCCGAGCGGGCGGGGGCAGGGGAGTCCTGCTCGGCGCGGACCAGCAGGTGGAGCAGGCCGGGGGCCGCGCCGACCGGCAGCAGTTCGGTGGCCGAGACCAGGGTGAAGTCGGTGACGGGCCGTCCCTTGCCCGCGAACCAGCGCTGTCTGGGCAGCCACTCGTGCAGCAGGGGGGCGAGGGATTCGATGAGGCGGAGGGGGCCGGACGACCCGGCGGGGCGCGCGCTGTTCCGGGTGGATGCAGCCTTGGACATGGCATCGCGTCCTTTCCCGGGCACACCACACGATGCGCAGAGTGTCCCGGATTGCGTGGGGTCGCCTCCCATGCTGAACGCAATGGGGGCGGGAATCCGGCTGTGCGGGACGGTGCGGGTGAGGATGGACCAGATGGACTACGGCTCTGGGCCGGGTGCTGGTGCCGCGGCACCAGTGAGAAGGGTGCCCGGGGTGAGGCGGCGGAAACCGCCCCGCCCCGGGCCCGCCGTCACGCGGTGGCGGCGTCCTTGCGCAAGCGGAACCAGTAGAAGCCGTGCCCCGCGAGGGTCAGCAGGTACGGCAGTTCACCGATCGGAGGGAAGCGCACCCCGCCGATCAGCTCCACCGGATGGCGTCCGGTGAAGGCGTTCAGATCGAGCTCCGTCGGCTGCGCGAACCGCGAGAAGTTGTGCACGCACAGCACCAGGTCGTCCTTGTACTCCCTCAGGAAGGCGAGGACGGCCGGGTTGGACGACGGGAGCTCGGTGTACGAACCGAGGCCGAAGGCCGGGTTCTGCTTGCGGATCTCGATCATCCGGCGGGTCCAGTGCAGCAGTGAGGCGGGCGAGGCCATGGAGGCCTCGACGTTCGTCACCTGGTAGCCGTAGACCGGGTCCATGATGGTCGGCAGGAAGAGCCGTCCCGGGTCGCTGGACGAGAAGCCCGCGTTCCGGTCGGGGGTCCACTGCATCGGCGTACGGACCGCGTCCCGGTCGCCGAGCCAGATGTTGTCGCCCATGCCGATCTCGTCCCCGTAGTAGAGGATCGGCGAACCGGGCAGGGAGAGCAGCAGCGCGGTGAACAGTTCGATCTGGTTGCGGTCGTTGTCCAGCAGGGGAGCGAGCCGCCTGCGGATGCCGATGTTGGCCCGCATCCGCGGATCCTTGGCGTACTCCGCGTACATGTAGTCGCGCTCTTCGTCCGTGACCATTTCGAGGGTCAGCTCGTCGTGGTTGCGCAGGAAGATGCCCCACTGGGCGTTCTTCGGAATGGCCGGGGTCTTGGCCAGGATCTCCGAGACCGGGTAGCGCGACTCCCGGCGCACGGCCATGAAGATGCGCGGCATCACCGGGAAGTGGAATGCCATGTGGCACTCGTCGCCGCCCTTTTTGAAGTCGCCGAAATAGTCGACGACGTCCTCCGGCCACTGGTTGGCCTCGGCGAGCAGCACGGTGTCCGGGTAGCTCGCGTCGATCTCGGCGCGCACCCGTTTCATGAACGCGTGGGTCTGCGGGAGGTTCTCGCAGTTGGTGCCCTCCACCTGGTAGAGGTACGGCACCGCGTCGAGGCGGAATCCGTCGATGCCCAGGTCGAGCCAGAAGCGCAGCGCCGAGATGATCTCCTCCTGCACCACCGGGTTCTCGTAGTTGAGATCCGGCTGGTGCGAGAAGAACCGGTGCCAGTAGTACTGCTTGCGCACCGGGTCGAAGGTCCAGTTGGAGGTCTCCGTGTCGACGAAGATGATCCGGGCGTCCGCGAACTGTTTGTCGTCGTCGGCCCAGATGTAGTAATCGCCGTACGGACCGTCCGGGTCCTTCCGCGACTCCTGGAACCACTCGTGCTGGTCGCTCGTGTGGTTCATCACGAAGTCGATGATCACGCGCATACCGCGCTGGTGGGTGGCGTCGACGAACTCGACGAAGTCGGCGAGGTCACCGAACTCCGGGAGTACGGACGTGTAGTCCGCCACGTCGTAACCGCCGTCCCGCAGAGGGGACTTGAAGAACGGCGGCAGCCAGAGGCAGTCGACCCCGAGCCACTGGAGGTAGTCCAGTTTGGCGGTGATGCCCTTCAGGTCACCGACGCCGTCCCCGTTGCTGTCCTGGAACGACCTGACCAGGACCTCGTAGAAGACGGCGCGTTTGAACCAGTCGGGGTCACGGTCCTTGGTGGGAGTGTCCTCGAATTTGTCGTGGACGGGCTCATTGACAATCATGATGTGGGTGACCCTCCGATCGGCGGGGACGGTCGCAGCACCAGGATGTGCGCGGGCGTGCTGCCCGGCTCCAGACGCACATAGTTGGCCCTGCCCCAGTGGTAGGTCTCGCCGGTGAGCTCGTCGCGCACCGGGACGGACTCGTGCCATTCCAGGCCGAGATCCGGCATGTCCAACGAGACCGTGGCCTCCTGGGTGTGGTGCGGGTCAAGGTTGACGACCATAAGAACCGTGTTCGAACCGGCCGGGCCTGCGTCCGGCGTGGAGGCCGGTGCGGGGCCCGGCGGGGACACCGACTTCGAGTACGCGATCACCGCGTCGTTGTCGGTGCGGTGGAAGTGCACCGAACGCAGCTGCCGCAGCGCCGGATGACGCCGCCGCAGCTCGTTCAGCGTGGTGATCAGCGGGGCGATGGTCCGCCCCTCCCGCTCGGCGGATTCCCAGTCACGCGGCCGCAACTGGTACTTCTCCGAGTCCAGATAGTCCTCGCTGCCGGCCCGGGCCGTGGTGTTCTCGCACAGCTCGTACCCGGCGTACACCCCCCAGGACGGTGCCATCGTCGCCGCGAGCACCGCACGGACCTCGAAGGCCGGGCGGCCGCCGTGCTGGAGGTAGCCGTGCAGGATGTCCGGGGTGTTCACGAAGAAGTTGGGCCGCATGGCCGCCGCGGACTCCCCGGCCAGCTCGGTGACGTAGTCGGTCAGCTCCTGCTTGCCGGTCCGCCAGGTGAAGTACGTGTACGACTGCTGGAATCCGATGGCGCCCAGGGTGTGCATCATCGCGGGCCGGGTGAACGCCTCGGCCAGGAAGACCACGTCCGGGTCACGGCCGTTGACCTGGGCGATGACCCGTTCCCAGAAGACCACCGGCTTGGTGTGCGGATTGTCCACGCGGAAGATCCGTACGCCGTGCCCCATCCAGAACCGCAGGATCCGGACGGTCTCGGTGACCAGTCCTGACATGTCGCGGTCGAAGGCGATCGGGTAGATGTCCTGGTACTTCTTCGGCGGGTTCTCCGCGTACGCGATCGTGCCGTCAGGACGGTGGTGGAACCACTCCGGGTGCTGCGTCACCCAGGGGTGGTCGGGCGAGCACTGGAGCGCGAAGTCGAGCGCGATCTCCAGGCCCAGTTCACGGGCGCGCCCGACGAAGTCGTCGAAGTCCTCCAGGGTGCCGAGATCGGGGTGGATCGCGTCGTGGCCGCCGGCCGGCGAGCCGATGGCCCATGGGACCCCCACGTCGTCGGGCCCTGCGGTCAGGGCGTTGTTGGGGCCCTTGCGATGGGTGGTGCCGATGGGGTGGACCGGCGGCAGATAGACCACGTCGAACCCCATGGCCGCGACCGCCGAAAGCCGCTTCGCCGCCGTCCGGAAGGTGCCGCTGACGTGCGGCTTCCCCTCCTCGACCACAGCGCCCTCGGAGCGCGGGAACAGCTCGTACCAGGATCCGTACAGGGCCCGCTCGCGCTCGACGCGGAGCGGCAGCGGCTCCGACGCGCTGACCAGCTCGCGCAGCGGGTACCGGGCGAGGGCCGCCACCGCGTCCGGTTCGAGCGCGGCCGCGAGGCGGCCGTCGGCGGGGGCCGCGGTGTCGCCCAGCGCCTCCGCCACCGCGAGGACCGCCCGGCGGCCCCCGCCCTTCGGGACCCCGGCCGCGGCACGCGTATACAACGCGGCGCCCTCGGCGAGCACCAGTTCCGTGTCGATGCCTGCCGGGACCTTGATCCGGGCGGTGTGCAGCCAGGTGGTGACGGGGTCGCTCCAGGCCTCGACCGTGTACGTCCACCGGCCCTCGCGGTCCGCGGTGACGTCGGCGCCCCAGCGGTCGGTGCCGGGGGCCAGTTCCCGCATCGGCGCCCAGGGTGCCGTTCTGCCGCGCGGCCCGCGCAGGACGACATTGGCGGCGACGGCGTCATGGCCCTCACGGAAGACGGTCGCCGTGACCTGGAAGGTCTCACCGGCCACCGCTTTGGCGGGCCTGCGCCCGCCGTCGACGCGCGGCCGCACATCGAGCACCGGAATACGGCCGATCAGCTGACCGGCGGGAGGCCGCCTCGGTGGCTTCGGGGACTTCGGCGGCTGCGGGGACGTCGCGTGAGTCCCTCCGGCCGGCTGGTCCGATGATGGTTTGCGGGCTGCGGGCATGACCGCTCCTGTCCGCGTTCACTCAGGCTGTGGTGAGGGGTGGGGGTGCGCTCGGGCGGGTACCGCAGGAGCCTTCCCCCACTCCTCGGGTGGGCAATCCGGCTCCTGAGTTAAGTACTCGTGCGTAATGTGCAAGGCAAGGACCAGGTGGGCCGCGCGTCGCGGAGGGGCCTTGCCCGGCCGTACGGGGGGCCGCGGATTCACACCTTTGGCAGAGTCCGCGGTGCGGCGACACGGCCGGCGGGACCGGACGGAGTGCGCCGCGCACGGCGCGCACGGCGCACGCCCGCTGCCGGTCGTGCACCGCGCACGGGGGTTGCGGACGGTGGCTCATGGGGCGGGCCGCTCCCGGCAGGTGACGGTTCGTACCATCCGCGCACGCTCCCTTCCGCTCCAGGTGTCGCGGAGTTCCGTTCCAGGTGTCACAGAGCAGCCTCACCCCTGGTGCGAAGCGCCACAAGCCCACGCGAGGGGGGGAGAACCGGCCATAGCGCCCGGCGGGACACGCGCGGGCGCGCTCTGCGGCGGGGCCGCCCCGGCGCGCGCCGTCGCGGCCCCGCGCCGTGGTTGCGGGGAGCGCGGACCGTTACCTTCGGGGTGAAGTGCGGACGTACACCGCTGTGCGTCCCCTGGATGCGCATCTCCCCTGCGAAGGTGGAACACGTGAAGGCCATTCGTCGATTCACCGTCCGCCCCGTCCTCCCCGAGGCGCTGCGCCCCCTGGGTGAGCTCGCCCGCAACCTCCGCTGGTCCTGGCACGCCGGGACCAAGGACCTGTTCAGAGCCGTCGACCCCGACGGCTTCCCGGCGGCCGGCGGTGACCCCGTCCGGCTGCTCGGCACGGTGTCGGCCGCACGGCTCGCCGAACTGGCGGCCGACCCCGGCTTCCTGCGCGACCTGGCCGGGGCCGCCGACGGCCTCGACACCTATCTGCACGGACCGCGCTGGTACCAGGAACAGCCCGCCGGGCTGCCCGCGGCCATCGGTTACTTCTCACCCGAGTTCGGTGTCACCGCCGCGCTCCCGCAGTACTCCGGCGGCCTCGGCATCCTCGCCGGCGACCATCTGAAGGCGGCCAGCGACCTCGGTGTACCGCTCATCGGGGTCGGTCTGCTCTACCGGCACGGCTACTTCCGGCAGTCCCTCTCCCGCGAGGGCTGGCAGCAGGAGCACTACCCGGTGCTCGACCCCGACGAGCTGCCCGTCACGCTGCTGCGCGAGGCGGACGGCTCACCCAGCCGGGTCGCCCTCACGCTGCCCGGCGGCCGCTCGCTGCACGCGCACATCTGGCGGGCGCAGGTCGGCCGCGTCCCGCTGCTGATGCTCGACTCCGACGTCGAGGAGAACGAACCGGGCGAGCGGGGCGTCACCGACCGGCTCTACGGCGGCGGCAGTGAGCACCGGCTCCTCCAGGAGATGCTGCTCGGTATCGGCGGGGTGCGGGCGCTGCGCTCGTACTGCCGGATCACCGGGCACCCGGACCCCGAGGTGTTCCACACGAACGAGGGGCACGCGGGGTTCCTCGGCCTGGAGCGCATCCGTGAACTCGCAGGTGCGGGGCTGGACTTCGACGCGGCGCTGGAGTCCGTGCGCGCCGGAACCGTCTTCACCACCCACACCCCCGTCCCCGCCGGGATCGACCGCTTCGACCGCGACCTGGTCGCCCGCCACTTCGGGGACGACGGCGAGCTGCCGGGCGTCGACGCCGGACGCGTGCTCCAGCTGGGCACGGAGACCTATCCGGGCGGCGAACCACGCCTCTTCAACATGGCGGTGATGGGCCTGCGGCTCGCCCAGCGCGCCAACGGCGTCTCCACCCTGCACGGCGCCGTCAGCCGGGAGATGTTCGCCGGGTTGTGGCCGGGATTCGACCCCGACGAGGTACCGATCACCTCGATCACCAACGGGGTGCACGCGCCGACCTGGGCGGCGCCCGAGATCACCCGCACCGCCGTCGGCCGGATCGGCGCCGAACGCCCCGAGCACGCGCTGTCGGTGGGCGGCTCCGACCGCTGGGACGCGGTGGCCGGCATCCCCGACGCGGAGATCTGGGAGCTGCGCCGGACCCTGCGCGCACAGCTGGTCGGCGAGGTGCGGACCCGGCTGCGCGCGTCCTGGCGCGGACGCGGCGCGTCCGGTGCCGAACTGGGCTGGATCGACGGGGTGCTCGACCCCGAGGTGCTGACCATCGGCTTCGCCCGGCGAGTCCCCTCCTACAAGCGCCTCACGCTGATGCTGCGCGACCGCGACCGGCTGACGGAACTGCTGCTCCACCCGGACAGGCCCATCCAGATCGTCGTCGCGGGCAAGGCGCACCCGGCCGACGACGGCGGGAAGCGGCTGGTGCAGGAGCTGGTGCGGTTCGCCGACGATCCGCGGGTGCGCCACCGCATCGTCTTCCTGCCGGACTACGGCATGGCGATGGCCGAGCGGCTCTACCCGGGCTGCGACGTCTGGCTGAACAACCCGCTGCGCCCGCTGGAGGCGTGCGGTACGTCCGGGATGAAGGCGGCGCTCAACGGCTGCCTCAACCTCTCGGTCCTCGACGGCTGGTGGGACGAGTGGTTCGAGCCGGACTTCGGCTGGGCCATTCCCACCGCGGACGGTTCCGGGCTGGACGAGGACCGGCGCGACGAGCTGGAGTCGGCGGCGCTGTACTCGCTGATCGAGGACCGGGTCGCGCCGCGCTTCTACGACCGTACGGCCGACGGCCTGCCCGAGCGCTGGGTCGGGATGGTCCGCTCCACGCTGGCCACCCTGGGGCCGAAGGTGCTGGCGGGGCGGATGGTGCGTGAGTATGTCGAGCGGCTCTACGCGCCCGCCGCTCTCGCCCACCGGTCGCTCGGGCCCGACGCGGCCCGGGAACTGGCCGGCTGGAAGGCACGCGTGCGGGCGGCCTGGCCGGACGTGCACGTCGACCATGTGGAGGCCGTCGCGGCGAGCGCGCCCGACGGGACCGCCGAGCTGGGCTCCACCCTCTCGCTCCGGGTCCAGGTCGCGCTCGGCGCGCTGGGGCCGGACGACGTGGAGGTGCAGGCGGTGTCCGGCCGGGTCGACGAGCAGGACCGGATCGCGGACGCGCGGACCGTCGCGCTGAAACCGGCGGGCGGCCCCGACCTGGACGGGCGGCTGCTGTACGAGGGCCCGCTCGCCCTGGACCGTACGGGACCCTACGGCTACACGGTCCGGATCCTGCCCGCGCACCCGCTGCTGGCGACCGGTGCCGAGCTGGGACTCGTGGCGGCGCCGACCGCCGCGACGGGGGAGGGCGCGGGCGTCCTCCTGAGGTGACACAGGATCAGAGCGGGCCCGGCGCCCCTTCGGCGCCGGGCCCGTTCGCTCGCTCAGCACACCTTCTGAACACAACGCTTGACGTGCTCATGGAATGCCTTTAGGTTCCACACCCACAACGGAGTTCATCAGCACAACAGTTGTTCACGTCCATGAACTCCGGGAGGATTTCCTACCGGAAGGCACCCCCACATGCGTACCGGAACCACCTCGCACCGATCACCCCGCCGCATCAGAGTCCGGTCGGCCGGCGTCGCCGCCGCGCTGGCCGGGCTCCTCGGCCTGGCGCTGATGCCCCAGGCCGTGGCGGCCGGGCCCGCCGCCCCCGCCACCGCACCGGTGGCAGCGGCGGCCCCCGCCACCTTCACCCACCCCGGCGTCCTGGTCAGCGCCCCGCAGCTCGACTTCGTCCGCGGAAAGGTCCAGGCGGGCGCCGAACCCTGGAAGAGCGCCGACGCCCAGATGATGGCGAGCAAGTACGCCTCGCTCTCCCGCACCCCCGCCCCGCGTGCCAACGTCGAGTGCGGCTCCTACTCCGACCCCGACAACGGTTGTACGGACGAGCGCGAGGACGCCATCGCCGCGTACACCGACGCACTCGCCTGGTACATCACCCGGGACGACCGGTACGCCCAGAAGTCCATCGAGCTGATGGACGCCTGGTCCGCCGTGATCAAGGAACACACCAACAGCAACGCCCCCCTCCAGACCGGCTGGGCCGGATCGGTCTGGCCGCGTGCCGCCGAGATCATCAAGTACACCTATACGGGCTGGCCCAACGCGGGCCGGTTCGCCACCATGCTGCGCGACGTCTATCTGCCCGTGGTCATCAAGGGCTCCCAGTCCAACGGCAACTGGGAGCTGTCGATGACCGAGGCGGCCATCGGCATCTCCGTGTTCCTGGAGGACCGCACCTCCTACGACAAGGCGGTCGCGACGTTCCGCGGCAGGGTGCCCGCGTACATCTACCTCAGCTCGGACGGCGCCCTGCCGAAGGTCGCACCGGGCAGCGGCCTCAGCGGACGCGACGCGATCGTCAAGTACTGGCAGGGCCAGTCCACGTTCATGGACGGCCTCACCCAGGAGACCTGCCGCGACCTGACCCACACGGGATACGGCATCTCGGCCATCTCCCACATCGCCGAGACCAGCCGCATCCAGGGCCAGGACCTCTACCCGGAGATCCAGGAGCGGCTGCGCCAGGCGCTGGGCCTCCAGTCGAAGTACATGATGGGCGCGGCCGTACCGTCCAACCTGTGCGGCGGCTCCCTCAAGGACAGTCTCGGCCCGGTCACCGAGGTCGGCTTCAACGCCCTGCACAACCGGCTGGGCATCGCCATGACCAACACCCAGGCGCTGACCGAGAAGCAGCGCCCGGCGGGCACGGACAACCTGTTCGTGGCCTGGGAGACGCTGACCCACGCGGACAATCCGGCCTGAGCGGGAGCGCCCGGCCGGTCAGCGGACCACCGCCTTGGACGCCACGGTGCCACCCCTGAAGCAGACCCGGTACGCGGGCAGTTCGGTGAAGGGCCCGGTGCGGTAGTACCTGCAATTTTGACCGGCGGGCGCGGGCGGCGCACCCCCGGGTGCGCCGCCCATCGCGTGTCCGGGGAGCCGCGCGCCGACCGGGCCCGCCGGGTCGCCGACCCGGACCAGGTCGTACCGGGCGCGGTCGAGGACCGTTCCGTACCGGGCGGCGAGGCCGACGGCGCCGATGAGCACCCCGAGTGCGGCGGTGGCGGCCAGCGGGACCCAGATCGCCTGCTTCAGGCGCCTCCGCACCTGCTGCCTGGCCCTGGCCAACTCCTGTGCGGAGGAGGGACTCGCGCCGGGGATCGCGAGAGGGGCGGCGCCGGGTGCACGCGGCAGGGTGGCACACACGTCGAAGCCGCCGCCGGGCAGCGGCCCGTGGCGCAGAACCCCGCCTGCGAGACGGATCCGTTCGTCCAGGCCGACCAGCCCCGTGCCGCCGCCCGTGCCACCGGGCAGCTCCACCGCTCCGGCCCTGCCGGACTCCGCCGGCGGGCCGGGTGGCAGGCCGGCCGGGCCTGCCGCGCTGGTGACGGTGACCGTCAGGGCCGAATCCGACTGTACGAGCCGCACCTCCACCGGTGCGCCCGGAGCGTGTCTGGCCGCGTTGGTGAGTGACTCCTGGACGGTACGGTGCACCGCGCGCACGGTCATCGGGGCCAGGCCGCCCGCCGTCCCGTCGCCGCTCAGCGCCACGTCCATCCCCGACCTGCGGGCCCGATCCACCTGTTCCGCCACGGTCTCGCCGGGCGGCGATGCCGGAGCAGCCACGTCGCTCTCCCGCAGGACACCGATGATGTCGCGCAGCCTGGCGGTGGCTTCCCCCGCAGCGGCCCGCAGCTCACCGGCCGCGCCCTGCTGCTGCCCGCTCAGTGACGGATCGACCTCAAGTGCCGCGGCCCGTACGGCGATCAGCGACAGATCGTGGCCGAGCGAATCGTGCATGTCGCCCGCGATCCTGGCGCGTTCCAGGAGCCGCGCCCGGTCGGCGGCGACCCCCTGCTCGCGCTCCAGCCGGCCGGCCAGCAGCCAGCCGGTGTCGACGAGTTGGGCGTACTGCCGCACGTACCGGCCGAGCAGCCACGGGACCATCACCGCGAACGCCAGGGTGGACAGCTGTACGAGCCAGGTCCGGAGATCCAGGCGCGCGGCCAGCGTGATCAGCAGACCGACGGCGGCCGTCCCGGCGAACGCGTGCAGCGCGGGGCGGGCGAGCGCGGTCCGCCGGCCGGCCAGACAGCCGAAGACGGCCAGGGCTGTCGCGTACTCCGGGCTCCAGAGCCGAGGTGTGACGGACAGGCCCAGCGCCAGCGCGAGCAGCAGCGCGGTGAGGGGACGGCCGCGGGACAGCCCGACGGCCGCACCGAGCACCATGCTCCCGGCCACGGGCCGCCACCACTCACCCCCGCCGTCCGCCACGGCTCTCAGCACCACGGGCGCGCAGATCAGCGCCCAGAGTGCCAGGTCGGTGATCCGCTCTCTCCGCATGCGTCCAGCTTGCCGGACCCGGCCGCCGTCCGGCCCCCGACGAAAGTCGGGGGCGCCGGCTGGCTTTCGCCCCATGAACCCGGCCGGCCGCGCTGCCTACCGTCGGCACAGGAGAGCACAGCACGGCACGGCACGGAGGAGACGGTGTGGAGGGGACGGGGCCGGCGGCAGGGACGCGTGCGCGCGGGAGGGGCGGCCGGGGGCGGCACGCCGCGGCGGGGAAACCGGGCCCCGCCCGGCGCCTGCTGCTGCGTCCCGCCGCGCTGATGGCTGCGGGGACCGTGGCGTCCCGGGCCACCGGCCTGATCCGGCAGGTGCTCCAGGCCGGGGCACTCGGTACCGGACTCCTCGCCACCACGTACAACCAGGCCAACACCGTCCCCGCGAGCCTGTACTTCCTCGTCATCGGCGGGGCGCTGAACTCCGTCCTGGTGCCGCAGCTGGTCCGCGCCCGGATCGAGCAGCCGGACGGCGGGCGCGCCTTCGAGCAGCGCCTGGTGACGCTCACGCTGACCGTGCTCGGGGCCGGTTCCCTGCTCGCCGTGTGGGCCGCGCCGCAGATCATCGGCGTGTACCAGAGGGACACACCGGGCAACCACGCCGCTTTCCAACTGACCGTGGTCTTCGCGCGGTTCCTGCTGCCGCAGATCTTCTTCTACGGGATGTACGGCATCCTGGGCCAAGTACTCAACGCCCGAGACCGGTTCGGCGCGATGATGTGGACGCCGGTGCTCAACAACGTGCTGCTGATCGCGGTGTTCGGCTGGTACGCCGGGGTCATGACAGCGGCGGCCGGGGTGCAGGACATCACCCCGGCACAGGTGACGCTGCTGGGGGCGGGCACCACGCTGGCCCTCGCGGTGCAGGCGCTCGCCCTGGTCCCGTTCGTGCGCGCCGCCGGATTCCGCTTCCGGCCGCGCTTCGACTGGCGCGGGACCGGGATGCGGGCGAGTCTCGGAGCGGCCCGCTGGACGCTGCTGTTCGTCCTGGCCAACCTGGTAGCGGCCACGGTGGTGACCCGCTACGCGACCGCCGCCGACCGGGAACTGCCCCGGGCCGGTGTGGGCTTCACCGCGTACACGTACGCGCAGACCATCTGGTCACTGCCGCAGTCCGTCGTCACGGTCACGCTGGTCACCGCGCTGCTGCCCCGGATGAGCCGGGCCGTCGCCGAGCACCGCGGCGACGACATGCGCCGCGACCTCTCGCACGCCCTTCGGACCAGCGGCGCCGTCACCGTCCCGGCCGCCCTCTTCTTTCTCGCGCTCGGGCCGCAGCTGGCCCAACTGCTCTTCGCGCACGGCGCCGCCGACGCCGCCGCCACCCGGCCGCTGGGGCAGATGCTCCAGGCGTTCGGGCCGGGACTGATCCCGTTCTCCGCGCAGTACGTGCTGCTGCGCGGCTTCTACGCCTTCGGGGACACCCGTACCCCCTTCCTGACGGCGCTGTTGACCGGCGCGGTCCAGGTCGCGCTGGCCACCGGCTGTCATCTGCTGCTGCCCGCACGCTGGTCGGTCACCGGGATGGCAGCGGGCTACGGGGCCGCCTGCGCCGCCGGGCTGCTGGTCACCGCGCGGCTGCTGCGCCGGCGGCTCGGTGGACGGCTGGACGGCCGGCGGATCGTCCGGGCCCACGGAAAGCTGGGCGGGGCGGCGCTCGCGGCCGCTGCCACCGGCTGGGCGGCGGCAGCGCTCTGCCCCGTGCCGCCCGGCCCGCCCGCCGGTGCGGCCGCGCTCACCCTGGCCGCGGGCGGCGGAACCATGCTGCTGGTCTTCCTGCTGCTCGCACGGGTGTGGAGGATCGGCGAGCTGCGGGGGCTGCCGGGAATGAGGTGAGAGCGGACCGGGCCCGTCAGCCGGTGCCGGTCACGAGCCCGGCCTCGTAGGCGAGGATGGCCAGTTGGACGCGGTTCCTGAGTTCGAGGCGGGCGAGTACGGAGCTGACATGGGCCTTGACCGTGCCTTCGACGACGTGCAGTTGCGCCCCGATCTCCGCGTTGGAGAGCCCCGCCCCGACGCGCGCCACCACCTCGCGTTCGCGTTCGGTGAGCGGGTCCAGCCGGGTGCGGGCCTCTGCCGCGCGCGAGAGCCGCCCGGTGCCGAGGTGGGTGAGGACGCGCCGGGCCACCTCGGGGGAGAGGAACGCGGCGCCCCCGGCGACGGCCCGGACACCCGCGATCAGCTCGCGGGGATCGCCGGATTTCAGCAGGAACCCGCTGACCCCGCTGTCGAGGGCCCGCACGATGTACTCGTCCTCGGAGAACGTGGTGAGCATGACGAGGGCGGTGTCCGGCACCGCGGTCCGCAGCTCACCGGCGGCCCGCAGGCCGTCGAGACGCGGCATCCGGATGTCCAGCAGAGCGACGTCCGGGCGGTGTCCGAGAGCCAGCTCGACCGCCTCGTGTCCGTCGGCGGCCTCCGCGACGACCTCGATGGAGGGATCGGCGGAGAGGACGGCCCGGATCCCCGCGCGGATCAGCGCCTCGTCGTCGGCGAGCAGGACGCGTATCCGTGGTTCCGTCATGGCCTCAGCCTAGGGCGTTGTCCCGGGGCGGGCCGGACAGCGGAAGGCCCCGCCGCCCACCGGTGTGCGGGTGGGAACGGGGCCTTCGCAGTGGTGCGGGTCGAGCACCGGTGCGGCTGTTACTTCACGTTGATACCGGTCCAGGCGGCGCCGACCGCCTTGTACTCGGCGCTGTCCGCGCCGTACAGGTCACTCGCCGCCTTGAGCGTCGCCGTGCGGGCCGCCGCGTAGTCGGTCGTCGAGGTCATGTACGTCGTCAGGGCCTTGTACCAGATCTGGATGGCCTTGTCCCGGCCGATGCCGGTGACCGTGGAGCCGTCCGACGTGGGCGAGTCGTAGTCGACGCCGTTGATCGTCTTCTTTCCGCTGCCTTCGCTGAGCAGGTAGAAGAAGTGGTTGGCCGGGCCCGACGAGTAGTGCACGTCGAGGTCCCCGAGGCTGGACGACCAGTAGTCGGCCGAGCCGCCGTCCTTGCTGGGCTTGTCCATGTAGCGCAGCGGGGAGCCGTCGCCGTTGATGTTGATCTTCTCGCCGATGAGGTAGTCGCCCGGGTCCGAGGTGTTGTTGGCGTAGAACTCGACGGCGGTGCCGAAGATGTCCGACGTCGCCTCGTTGAGCCCGCCGGACTCACCGGTGTAGTCCAGGTTGGCGGTGGCCGCCGTGAGGCCGTGCGACATCTCGTGGCCCGCGACGTCGATGGCGGTCAGCGGGTCGGCGTTGCCCTCGCCGTCGCCGTACGTCATGCAGAAGCAGCTGTCGTCCCAGAAGGCGTTGACGTACGAGTCGCCGTAGTGGACCCGGCTGTAGGACGCCTTGCCGTCACCGGCGATGCCGTTGCGCTTGAGGACGTCCTTGTAGAAGTCCCAGGTCTCGGCCGCGCCGTAGTGCGCGTCCACCGCCGCGGTCTCCGCGTTCTTGGCGGTGCCGTCGCCCCACGTGTCGGTGGACTTGCTGAACAGGGTGCCCTTGCCCGACGTGCCGTTCTTCAGGTTGAACGTCTGGTGGCCGCCGCGGGCCCCGTCGGTCAGCGTGTACGAGGAGCCCGACTTCGTGGTGCCGAGGGTGACCTTGCCGCTGTACTCGCTGGTGCCGGTGCCGGTCTCGACGGCCTGCCACTGCGAGAGCTTCTTGCCGGTGGCCGCGTCGGTGACGACGTGCAGCCGGCTGGGGGTGCCGTCGTCCTGGAAGCCGCCGATCACGGTCTCGTAGGCCAGGGTGGGCTTGCCGGTGGCCGCCCAGATGACCTTGCGCGGGGCCTCGTTGGCCGAGGCCTTGTCGGCGCCCGCGGCCTTGGCGGCGCTGAGCGCCTTCTGCTGGGCGGTGGCCGGCTTCACGGCCGCGGTGGTGCCGGCGACCTTGATGGTCGCCTTGGTCGCCTTGGTGACCGTGGCCGCACCCGACTTCGGCGTGTGGACGACGAGGTCGCCGCCGAGGACGGGAAGCCCGGCGTAGGTGCGCTCGTACCGCGTGTGCGTCGTGCCGTTGGCGTCCTTGATGACGTCCCGGACGATCAGCTTCTCCTGGCTGCCGAGGCCGAGCTTTCCGGCGGTGCTCGCGGTGTTGGCCGCCGCCGTGCGGAGCAGGGCCGCGTGCTGGGTGGAGGAGAGGGCGAGCGCCCGCGCGGCCGGTGCGGCCGGCGTCGGTGCGGCGCCCGCGGCACCGGAGGAGAGGGTGGTGAGGCCGGTGGCCAGCAGCGCCGCGACGGCGATCGAACCGGCGATGCGCTGGGAACGCGATATGTGAGAGGTCACTCGATTTTCCCTTTCAGAGGTGGGGGGTTGGAAAAGTGCGGGTGACGTGCGGGTGGTGGCGCCGCCCGGGGGAGATTGGGGTCCCCCGGGCAGCACTGTCTGTGTGAAACGGGCGTGCAGTCGAACGAAGCTTCTGCGAAGCCGCGTTCGGTGGAACATTAGTGCGGCCGGGCGGCTTTGTGGCAGGAAATCAGAAGGTCAGTTTCCAGCTGTTCAGCGATCCGGTGTCCTGCTTGGCGACATCCTGGACCTTCAGCTTCCAGGTGCCGTTGGCCGTCTCGGTGGACGCGTTGACCGTGTACGAGGCCACCACGTCGTCCGCCGAGTCGGACGAACTGGAGTTCTTCAGCCGGTACGTCTTCCCGCTCGGGCCGACCAGGTCGATGACCAGGTCGCCGCGCCAGGTGTGGCTGATGTTGACGTCCACCTTGAGCGCGGCCGGAGCCTTGCCCGTCACACCCGTGACCGCGATCGGCGAGTTGACCGCCGAACCGCCGTCCGGGATGGCGACCTTGGTGGTGGACTGGAAGACGGTGCCCGTGCCCGGGTCTCCGCCGCCGGGCCGGGCACCGACGTTGATGGCGGCCCAGGCGTCCGCGACCGACTTGTACTCGGCGCTGGTCGCGCCGTACAGCTCACTCGCGACCGCCAGCGTCCCGGTGCGGGCCGCCGCGTAGTTGGTGGTCGACGTGAACTTCTCGGTGAGCGCCTTGTACCAGATGAGCTGGGCCTTGTCGCGGCCGATGCCCGTCACCGGCAGGCCGTCCGATGTCGGCGAGTCGTAGTTGACGCCGTTGATCGTCTTCTTTCCGCTGCCCTCGCTGAGCAGGTAGAAGAAGTGGTTGGCCGGGCCCGACGAGTAGTGCACGTCGAGACCGCCGAGGCTGGACGACCAGGCGTCCTTGGAGGCGCCGTCCTTGCTCGGCTTGTCCATGTAGCGCAGCGGGGAGCCGTCGCCGTTGATGTCGATCTTCTCGCCGATGAGGTAGTCACCGGGGTCCGAGGTGTTGTTGGCGTAGAACTCGACCGACGTACCGAAGATGTCGGACGTGGCCTCGTTCAGGCCGCCGGACTCACCGCTGTAGTTGAGCCCGGCGGTCGCGGCGGTGAC
Source organism: Streptomyces sp. NBC_01471 (assembly GCF_041438865.1). Taxonomy (NCBI): domain Bacteria; kingdom Bacillati; phylum Actinomycetota; class Actinomycetes; order Kitasatosporales; family Streptomycetaceae; genus Streptomyces; species Streptomyces sp. NBC_01471. The sequence continues at coordinate 2,036,401 of NZ_CP109450.1, read as the reverse complement.
ACCGTGCGACATCTCGTGGCCCGCGACATCGATGGCGGTCAGCGGGTCGGCGTTGCCCGCTCCGTCGCCGTACGTCATGCAGAAGCAGCTGTCGTCCCAGAACGCGTTCACGTACGCGTTGCCGTAGTGGACCCGCGAGTAGGCGGCGACGCCGTTGCCCGCGATCCCGGTCCGGCCGAAGACGTTCTTGTAGAAGTCCCAGGTCTCGGCGGCCCCGTAGTGGGCGTCGGCCGCCGCGGTCTCCGAGTTGGAGGCCAGGCCGTTGCCCCAGGTGTCCGTGGTGTTGGTGTACAGGGTGCCCTTGCCGGACGACCCGTGGTTCAGGTTGAACGTCTGGTGGCCGCCGCGGCCGCCGTCGGTCAGGGTGTAGTTCGACCCCGACTTGGTCGTGCCGAGGGTGACCTTGCCGCTGTACTCGGTGTTCCCGACGCCGGTCTCGACGGCCTGGCGCTCGAAGAGCTTCTTGCCGGTGGTGGCGTCGGTGATGACGTGCAGCTCGCTCGGGGTGCCGTCGTCCTGGAAGCCTCCGACGACCGTCTCGTAGGCGAGCGTCGGCTTGCCCTGCGCCAGCCACATCACCTTGCGCGGCGCCCGGTCGGCCGAGGTCTTCGCCGACCCCTGTGCGGCCGCGGCCTTCAGCGCCGACTTCTCGGCGGCGGCCGGTGCGACGGCCGCATCGGTGGTGAAGTTCTTGAGGTTCTTCAGTTCTACGCGGGACGCCTTGGTGACGCCCTCGGTCGCTCCTGCCTTCGAGGTGTCGACGACCAGGTCGCCGCCGAGGACGGGGAGCCCGTCGTACGTGCGCTCGTACCGGGTGTGCGTGGTGCCGTCGCGGTCCTTGGTGACGTCGTGGACCTGGAGCTGTTCATGTGCTCCGAGACCGAGACTCCGGGCGGTGTCCGCCTTGGTGGCGTTCGCCTGGCGCAGCAACTCGGCCCGTTGGGAGGGCGAGAGGGCTGCCGGGGCGGCGCCGGGGGCGGACTTGCCGGTGACCGCCGCGGACGCGGCGGTGTTCTCGGGTGATGCGGAGGCTGTGCCGGCCTGTACTCCTACGGCGAGCAGTGCCGCAGCGGCGACGAGGGCGCCGGTGGCGGTGGCACGACGGTGCGTGGGTCTCACGCGGACTCCTTCTGCAAGGGTGGACAGAGCGACCTGGTGAGCCGCCCTGACGAGCAAGCAGTGCGCAGAACGGGGAGAGAGTGACATCTGTGGGGACCCTGTGTCAGGACCGCGTCAAAAGGTTGGCCGGAAATCGTCCGTTGTCCTCATGGTCGTGTTCGCTATACGGAATGTTTGCTCATGAGTACCGCAGTGCCGTCCAGGATCCGGGACAGGCCGAAATCGAAGACCTGTCCGAGGTCCAGTTCGAAACCCTCGGATCCGCCGAGTGAATTGAGGTGCGGGTAGGCGCCGGTCGCCGCGAGAGCCGCGAACTGTGTCTCGTTCCGGGCCATCCACGCCTCACTGGAGAGCCCGGTGTCCTGAACCGCCTGTCCTTCGAGTTCGGTTGCCGTCGCCAGCCCCTGGACATGGCCGAACAGGGTGAGGTGCAGATGCATCACCTGCCGCTTCGACAGACCGGTGTCCGCCCCGGCCCGCAGCATCCACTCCGTGTACGCCATCGCGTTCGGCGCGGGCATGGGGCGGGTGAGGGAGGCCACCGCCCGCGCCATCCACGCATGCCGCCGGTGCGCCTCCCACAGCCACCGGGTGCCCAGCTCGAACCGGGCGCGCCAGTCGGCCGGCTGGACCGCGGGCAGCGGCCGCTCACCGTAGACGGCGTCCGCCATCAGCTGTACGAGGTCACCCTTGCCCTGCACGTAGCGGTAGAGCGCCATGGTGGACAGCCCCAGCTCGGCGCCCACCCGCCGCATCGAGAGCGCGGCCAGCCCCTCGGCATCGGCGAAGACGACGGCGGTACGGACGATGCGGTCGCGGGTCGGCCCCTGTGCGGCCGAACCCGGGGCGGGAGGAGCACCGGGCCCCGCGGCGGAGGGTGTCGCGACGACGGTTCCGACGCCGGCCACGGCCCGTACCAGCCCCTCCTGCCGCAGCGCCGCCAGCGCCTTGGTGGCGGTGGCCATCGCCACCCCGCACTCCCGGACGATCGCCCGGGTCGAGGGGACGCGGTCGCCGGGCGAGAGCTCGCCCGACTCGATCCTGCCGCGGATCCCGGCGGCGACACGGAGGTAGGGCGGCTGACTGCTCATACCGGCACTGTACTAGTGCACTTGACCCGGAAAAGGCTGCTCACGGAAGGAGTGCACTACGGTGCATCAGGGTGCTGTTTGCGGTGTACACACGGCGCTGCTTCGCTCCCGGCATGACCCCTACAGCACCCACCGCGGGCCGCCGGGAATGGATCGCGCTCGCCGTCCTCATGCTCCCGCTGCTCCTCGTCTCGATGGACGTCTCCATCCTCTACTTCGCCATCCCGTACATCAGCCGGGACCTGGAGCCGAGCGCCACCCAGCAGCTGTGGATGCTCGACATGTACGGCTTCGTACTGGCCGGGCTGCTGATCACGATGGGCGCGCTCGGCGACCGCGTCGGACGGCGCCGGCTGGTGCTTGCGGGCGCCGCCCTCTTCGGCGCGGCATCGGTCGCGGCGGCGTACGCCCACAGCGCCGAACAGCTCATCGCTGTCAGGGCGTTGCTCGGCGTCGGCGGCGCCGCGCTGATGCCGTCGACCCTCGGACTCATCCGCCATCTCTTCCGGGACGAGAAGCAGCGCGGGAAGGCCGTCGCCCTGTGGACCGCGGTGATGACCACCGGCATCTCGCTCGGCCCGGTGGTCAGCGGACTGCTGCTCGCCCACTTCTGGTGGGGCTCGGTCTTCCTGGTCAACCTGCCGGCGATGGCCCTGCTGCTGGTTCTCGGCCCGCTGCTGCTCCCGGAGTTCAGAACACCCGCCCGCGGCCCGTTCGACCTGCTGAGCGCGGTGCTCTCGCTGGCCACGCTGCTCCCCGTCATCAGAGGAGTCAAGGAGCTGGCGGCGCACGGATACACCCCGCTGTCCGCGCTCTCCGTCACCGCGGGCCTGGCCCTCGGCGTGGTCTTCGTACGGCGTCAGCAGCGCCTGGACCACCCGATGGTCGACCTCGCGCTGCTGCGCCGACCGGCCTTCTGCGGCTCGCTGCTCGCCAATCTGCTGGCCATGTTCGCGACGGTCGGGTTCGCTGTCTTCCTCACCCAGTACCTCCAGAGCGTGCTGGGCCAGAGCCCGCTCGTGGCGGCCCTCTGGTCGCTGGTCCCGATGGCGGGTGTGGCGGTGCTCGCGCCGGCCGGCGCCCTGCTCGCCAAGCGCTTCGACCGCGCGTACGTCATGGGCGCGGGCTTCGCCGTCTCTGCGTGCGGCTTCCTCTGGCTGAGCCGGGTGGGCGGGGATTCACCGCTCTGGTTCACGCTGGCGGGCTCGGCGGTGTACGCGGGCGGTCTGGTCGCCGCCATGACACTCGCCAATGAACTCGCCCTGGGAGCGGCCCCGCCGGAGCGTGCGGGCTCGGCCGCCGCCGTCCTGGAATCCGGGCAGGAGCTGGGCGGAGCCCTGGGCATGGCCATCCTGGGATCCATCGGGGCCGCCGTGTACCGGAGCGACATGGCCGGGGCACCCGGCGCCGTCCGCGAGACGCTGGGCGGTGCGACCGCGGTGGCCCACGGCGCGCTGCTCACGTCCGCCCACCACGCGTTCGTCCACGGCCTGGACTTCGCGGCGGTCGGCGCGGCGGTGGCGATGGCGGGCGCCGCGGTGCTCTCCGTCGTACTGCTGCGGGGTGCCGGTCCGGCGGGGGAGCCGGACAACAGCCCCGCAGGCGGGCGGCAGTCCGTATCCGCGCCGGTGGGCTGAGCCCTCCTTCCACGGAGGACGGGTCCTGCCGTCGCCTCGCCCGTGAGGCGGGACGCCACGTGGGCACCCCCGCCGGCAAGGTGGCAGCCTGGGCCTCCGGGCGGGGCGCACGGACCCTGCGCGGCGAAACGCAGATACGGACGAGGAGCACGGCAGTGGCCGATGACAACCGCACAGGGTCGCCCAGGACCGGAAGCGAACGCGACACGCTGCGGGCGTTCCTCGACTACCACCGCGCGACCCTTGCCATGAAGTGCGAAGGGCTGACCGACGAGGAGCTGCGCCAGCAGTCGATGCCGCCGTCCACGCTGTCGCTGCTCGGTCTGGTGCGGCACCTGGCAGAGGTGGAACGCACCTGGTTCCATCGGGTGTTCGAGGACAGCGACGCACCCATGGTCTGGTCCGACAGGACCGACTTCCAGGCGGCGTACGACGCGAGCCGGTCGACCAGGGCCGAGGCGTTCGCGGCCTGGGAGGCCGAGGTGGAGCGCTCGCGCCGTATCGAGCGGGAGGCCGATTCGCTGGACCGGGCCGGGTACCAGCCCAGGTGGGGCGAGGAGGTGTCGCTGCGGATGGTGATGGTGCACGTACTTCTGGAGTACGGCCGCCACAACGGGCACGCGGACCTTCTGCGTGAGGGCGTCGACGGGACCGTGGGCGCCTGAGTCCGGCGACGGCGAGCCCCCTTGTAGGTTCCATGGCTTCGTGAGCACTGGTTCTTCGTGCAACGCCGGGGCTCGCCGGGCTTGACCCGTGTCGGCTCGGTCAGCCGCCGTGGTGGAGCCGGTAGCACTCGCGGACGAGCGCCAGCGTGCGCGCGGCCTGGCAGCGGGAGACGGTCGGGACAGACCCGGATCAAGTCCACCAGAATCGAAGGCCGTGACGTCCTCGAGCCGTCCCGTCCCGGTCGTCGGCTCGGCACCGAGGAACACCGGGGCGAGAACCACCTGCCCTCCGACGCAGACGCAGTGCAGGTCCATGTGATGGCCCATCAGTTGCCATCCACGGGGAATCGCCCGAAGGAGTCCCGAAGACGGTGAACCAGTAGGCGAACTCCGTGAGGTGTCCCGGTAGTCGTCGATGAGCTCGCCCAGCCTCCGCGCGGCCTCGAACGGGACGGGCTCGTGCGCCGCCGTCCATCCCGAAGTCCCGGTCCGCGTCGAGTACACGCTCACCGGGGCGGGCTGCACTCTGCGCGGGCCGCTGGGCGCGCTGGAGGAATGGTCGATCGCGCACCTCAGTAACGTGTCAGCGGCGCAGGAAGCCTACGACCGCGCGCATCGACCTCCCCCTCCCGCCTCCACGGAACGCGACACGTAACGCTGCGATGTCGGCGCGGGCGCGCACCGAATCGCGGAACCCGCCCCCCGGTTCACCCCACCACGCTCTCCTGCCAGGCCCGGTGCAGCCCCGCGAACTGGCCGCTCCCGCCGATGAGTTCCTCCGGCGGGCCGTCCTCGATGATCCGGCCGTTCTCCATCACCAGGACCCGGTCGGCGATCTCCACCGTGGACAGCCGGTGGGCGATGACCACGGCGGTGCGGCCGTGCAGCACCGTGTCCATGGCGTGCTGCACCGCCCGCTCGCCCGGGATGTCCAGCGAGCTGGTCGCCTCGTCCAGGATCAGTACGGCCGGGTCGGCCAGCAGCGCCCGGGCGAACGCCACCAGCTGTCGCTGGCCCGCGGAGATCCGGCCGCCCCGCTTGCGTACGTCCGTGTCGTACCCCTCCGGCAGCGCGCTGATGAAGTCGTGCGCGCCGATCGCCTTCGCCGCCCGCTCGATCTCGGCGGGGGTGGCCTCCGGGCGGCCGATGGCGATGTTCTCGGCGATCGTCCCGGAGAAGAGGAACGCCTCCTGCGTCACCATGACGACCCCGCGCCGCAGTTCAGGCACGTCCAGGTCGCCCAGGTCGACGCCGTCGAGCCGCACCTGTCCCTCGGTCGGGTCGTAGAACCGGGCCAGCAGCTTGGCGAGGGTCGACTTGCCCGCGCCGGTCGAGCCGACCACCGCGACGGTCTGGCCCGCCGGGATGGTGAGGTCGAAGCGCGGCAGTACCTCGCCGCCGGTGCGGTACGCGAACCCGACGCCATCGAACACGACCTCGCGTCCCGGGTGTTCGGAGGCGAGGACGGGCAGCTCACGCGGGGACACCGGAGCCGGGACCGTCGGCTCCTGGGCCAGCAGTCCGGCGATCTTCTCCAGCGAGGCGGCGGCCGACTGGTACGAGTTGAGGAACATGCCCAGCCGGTCGATCGGGTCGTACAGCCTGCGCAGATACAGCACCGAGGCCGCCAGCACACCGAGTTCGAGCCCGCCCCGGGTGACCCGGTAGGCGCCCCACAGCACGATGCAGGCGACGGCGGTGTTGGCGACCAGGCGGGAGCCGGTCACGTAGCGGGCCATCTCCAGCATGGAGTCGCCGTTGAACCGCTCGTGGCGGTGGTTGAGCCGGTCGAACTCCGCGTCGTTGGCGTGCTCCCGGCGGAAGGCGCGCACCGGCCGGATGCCGTTCATCGTCTCGGCGAACTTCACGATGACGGCGGCGACCGCGGTCGAGCGGCGGCTGAACACCGCGGTGGCCCGCCGCTGGTAGTTCCGGATCAGCAGGTACAGCGGCAGGAACGAGAGCACGGCGACCCCGCCGAGCCCGGGGTCCAGCCAGAGCAGCATGGCGCAGATGTAGACGGCGGAGAGCACGACGCCGATGAGTTCCTGGAGGCCTTCGCTGAGCAGTTCGCGCAGCGACTCCACATCGCTGGTGGAGCGCGAGATCAGCCGGCCCGACGTGTAGCGCTCGTGGAAGTCCACACTCAGCGCCTGCGCGTGGCGGAAGATCCGGCCCCGCAGGTCCAGCAGGGCACCCTGGTTGACCCGGGCGGAGACCTGCACGAACGCGTACTGCAGTCCTCCGGAGAGCAGCGCACTGGCCAGGTAGCCGACGCCCACGGCGATCAGCGGGCCGTGGTCGTTGTCGCGGAACGCGGGGACGCCGGTGTCGATGGCGTACGCGACGAGCAGCGGCCCGGCCTGCACGGCCGCCTGCTGGACCAGCATCAGCACGGCGGAGACGATGGCCGCCGTCCGGTGCGGTGCGATGAGCGAGCGCAGCAGGGCGCCGGTCGCGCCGGGCGGCGCGGGCAGCGCGTCCTTGTCGAACGGGTCGTCACCGGTCTTCCGCGGTACGGCCGCGGGGCCCGTGTCGGGCCCGGATCCGGGCTCACGGCCCGGCACCGGCTCCGGTTCCACGGCCTCCCGGCCGTCGACGGTGGTGGTCATCGGGTCCCGTCCCCTTCGGCGCCGGACATCAGCCAGGCGTACTCGGCGTTGCTCTGCAGAAGTTCGTGGTGGGTGCCGACCGCTCCGATGCGTCCGTCGGAAAGGAGCGCGACCCGGTCGGCGAGCAGCACGGTGGACGGCCGGTGCGCGATGACGAGCGCCGTCGTCTCCGCCAGTACCCGGCGCAGGGCGGCCTCCACCAGGGCCTCGGTGTGCACGTCCAGCGCGGACAGCGGATCGTCGAGGACCAGGAAGCGCGGCCGGCCGACGACGGCCCGGGCCAGCGCGAGGCGCTGGCGCTGGCCGCCCGACAGGCTCAGCCCCTGTTCGCCGACCTGGGTGTCCGGGCCGTGCGGCAGCTCGTGCACGAAGCCGGCCTGGGCGGTGGACAGGGCGCGCAGCAGCGCGTCGTCGTCCGCGCCCGCGGCGCCCATCCGGACGTTCTCGCCGACGCTCGCGGAGAAGAGGGTGGGCTCCTCGAAGGCGACCGACACCAGTTCGCGCAGCTCCTGGCGGGGCATCGCGGTGATGTCCTGACCGTCGAGGGTGATGCGGCCCCCGGTGATCTCGTGCAGCCGCGGTACGAGGGCGGTGAGCGTGGTCTTGCCCGAACCGGTGGCGCCCACCAGGGCCAGCGTCTCGCCGGACCTGATGTGCAGATCGATGCCGTCGAGGACGGGCGGGCTGCCGGGGGCGGCGTCGGGATAACGGAACTCGACGCCCTCGAAGCGCAGGCCGCCGTCACTGGCCGGGCCGGCACCGGAGGGGCCGTCCCGACCGGGGCTGAGCGCGTCCGGCCCGGCGGTGTCCGCCTCCTCGGCCACGTCGATCACCTCGAAGTACCGCTGGGTGGCGGCCGCCGCGTCCTGGCTGATCGCCAGGAGGAAGCCGATCGACTCCACCGGCCAGCGCAGCGCGAGCGCGGTGGAGAGGAAGGCGACGAGGGTGCCCGCGGAGAGATGCCCGTCGGCGACCTGGACCGTGCCGAGGACCAGGGCGGCGCCGATCGCCAGCTCGGGAATGGTCGTGATCACCGCCCAGATGCCCGCCAGGAGCCGGGCCTTGACCAGTTCCGTCGAGCGCAGCCGCCCGGACAGCTCGCGGAAGGCCAGGGCCTGGCTGCGGTGGCGTCCGAAGCCCTTGATGATGCGGATGCCGAGGACGCTCTCCTCGACGACCGTGGTGAGATCGCCGACCTGGTCCTGGGAGACCCTGGCGACCTTGGAGTACTTCGTCTCGAAGATCTTGCAGACGATGACCAGCGGAATCGCGGGAGCCAGCAGCACCAGCCCCAGCGTCCACCGCTGCACCAGCAGGATGGCGAAGCCGGCCACGATCGTCACTCCGTTGACGAGGAGGAACGTCAGCGGGAAGGCGAGGAACATCCGCACGATCATCAGATCCGTCGTGCCGCGCGAGAGCAGCTGGCCGGACGGCCACCGGTCGTGGAAGGCCACCGGAAGGCGTTGCAGACGGCGGTAGAGGGCGGCGCGCATCGACGCCTCGACCCAGGAGAGCGGCCGGGCGACCAGCCACCGCCGGAGGCCGAAAAGCAGCGCCTCGGCGACCCCGAGCCCGAACAGCGTCAGCGCGCCGAGCCAGACCCCGCGGGTGTCCCGGTCGGTCACCGGGCCGTCGACGATCCACTTCAGTACGAGCGGGATGACCAGGCTCAGACAGGAGGCGATCACCCCGACGAGCGCGGCAGTGGCCAGCCGTCTTCGCACCGGCCGTACGTACGGCCAGAGCCGCAGCAGGGAACGCACACCGGAGAGTTGTCTGTCTGTTGCATGTGTTTCGGGCATCGGGCGCGAGCCTACGGTTCGGCACTGACAGCGCCCACCGGATTTCGTGGCGGCCCGCGCGTCCACCCGGGCCGCGGCCCGGCTGCCGGGAGGTCGTACCCCGGCATCAGCCGATCGGCTGATGCCGGTTCGAGCGCGATGGCGGATGCCGCGCGACTCCGTCTCCCGGGAGCCTGGTGGCATGGCAATCATCGAAGTGGACGGACTGCGGAAGGCGTACGGCGGCAGGCACGCCGTTGACGGGGTGTCCTTCGCCGTCGAGGTGGGGGAGATCTTCGGGATCCTCGGGCCGAACGGCGCGGGGAAGACCACGACGGTCGAGTGCGTCGGGGGGCTGCGGGTGCCCGACGGGGGCGTGGTGCGGGTGGCCGGATTCGATCCGGTCGCCGACCACGACCGGGTGACTCGGATTCTCGGCGCCCAGCTCCAGGAGAGCGAACTCCAGCCGAAGATCACGGTGCGGGAGGCGCTGGAGCTCTACTCCTCCTTCTATCCGCACCCCGCCGACTGGCGGCCGCTCGCCGAGCGGCTGGGCCTCACCGAGAAGGCCGATTCCCGCTTCGCGAAGCTGTCCGGGGGCCAGAAGCAGCGGCTCTCCATCGCACTGGCGCTGATCGGCAACCCGGAGGTGGTCGTGCTCGACGAGCTGACGACCGGGCTCGACCCGCGCGCCCGCCGCGACACCTGGAAGCTGATCGAGGACGTCAGGGACAGCGGAGTCACCGTCCTGCTCGTCACCCACTTCATGGAGGAGGCCCAGCGCCTCTGCGACCGCATCGCCGTGATCGACAAGGGCCGGGTCGCCGCGCTCGACACACCGGCCGGCCTCATCCGCCGCTCGTCCGGTTCGACGGTCATCTCCTTCACCCCCTCGCAGCCGCTCGGCGACCGTGAGCTGGACGTGCTGCCCGGCGCCGCCTCCGTGCGGCACCGGGACGGCGCACTGGTCATCGAAGGCACCGACGAGACGGTCAACGCCGTCATCACCCTGCTCGCCAGGCACCACATCACCGCCCACCAACTCCGGGTCACCGACGCCACCCTTGACGACGCGTTCCTGGACCTGACGGGAGCCGCAGCATGAGCACAGCCACCGCCACCACCCGTACGAGGACCACCGCACGGACCGGCGCGTCCGCCGCCGTCCTGCGCTCCGAGTTCCGGCTCTTCCGCCGTGAACCGGCCACCATCTTCTGGGTCATGGTGTTCCCCACCGTCCTGCTGGTGATCCTCGGCTCGATCCCGTCCTTCCGGGAGCACGACTCCTCCATCGGCGGCCAGACGCTGGTCAGCGCGTACGTCCCGGTCACCGTGCTGCTCGCGATGATCATGGCCGGGCTGCAGGCGATGCCCCAGGTGATCACCGGATACCGCGAGCGCGGCATCCTGCGCCGGATGTCCACCACACCGGTCAGGCCGCACGCGCTGCTCACCGCGCAGATGGGCCTGCACGGCGCCGCCGCGCTCGTCTCGGCCGTGCTCTCGCTCACCGTCGCGCGGACCGCTTTCAAAGTCGCCCTGCCCCAGCAGGTCTTGGGCTATCTGCTCTCGCTCGCCCTGTCGATCTGCGCCGCGCTGGCCCTGGGCTCGCTGGTGGCCGCCCTGTCGCGCAACCAGAGGGTGGCGAACGCGATCGGCTCCGCCGTCCTCTTCCCGATGATGTTCTGTGCCGGGGTCTGGCTGCCCGTCCAGGCCATGCCGGACGCCCTGGCCCACATCGTCGAACTGACCCCGTTCGGCGCCGCTGCGCAGGCCCTCAACGGGGCCGCGACGGGCGGCTGGCCCGGCTGGACCCACCTGGGCGTGCTCGCCGTGTGGACACTGCTGCTGTCGGCCGGGGCCAACCGCTGGTTCCGTTGGGAGTGACGGCGGCCACCGGCCGGTACGGACAGCGGTACGGGCAGACTGGATGGATGACACCGGACCTGACCGGCCCCGCCGCCCGGCCCGGCCGGGAGGCCGCCGCACCCCTGGTCGGCGCCAGACTGGGCGTCGGGTGGGCGGCCTTCCACCGCTGGGGCCCCTACGCGCTGCTCGCCATCTCCACCCTCGCCGCGGGCGCCACCGCGAGTGCGCTGCACATGACCCGGTACGAACTGGTCGCGGCGGCGGCTCTCACCGCCGCGGGGACCGCGCTCCAGCTGTGGTGGGGCCACGCGGCCCGCACCCGGCCCGGCCCCTCGACGGCCGGCACCTGCTACTACACCCTGCGCTGGGCGCTGGCCTTCGCCCTGACCTGGCTGAACCCCTTCTACGCGTTCTACGCGGTCACCGGCTACTTCGGCGCCGAACGGCTGCTGCCCCGCCGGCTGGTCCGGGTCGGGCTGCTCGCCAGCGCGGTCACCATGTCGGGCTCCCAGTCCGGCGGGCTGCCACCGCACGGCCCCATGGGCTGGGTGGTCTTCGGAGCGCTGTTCGGAGTCAATGTCACCCTGCTGATCGTCTTCACCCATCTCGCCACCCTGGAGGAGGAGCGTGCGGTGGAGCAGACCGAGACCATCAGCGAGCTGGAGCGCACCAACGTCCGGCTCCAGCAGGCGCTCGACGAGAACGCCGCCCTGCACGCCCAGCTCCTGGTCCAGGCACGCGAGGCCGGGGTCGCCGACGAGCGCCGCAGGCTGGCCGCCGAGATCCACGACACCATCGCGCAGGGGCTCGCCGGCATCATCACCCAGCTCCAGGTCGTCTCCGTCACCAGGACCCCGGACACCGCCCGTGAGCACCTCGCCCGCGCCCAGGAGCTGGCCCGCCACAGCCTGGGCGAGGCCCGGCGCTCCGTGCAGAACCTCAGCCCGGTCGCGCTGGCCGACGCGTCCCTCCCCGAAGCGCTGAAGGAGCTGGTCGCCGCGTGGTCGGCGACGGCGGGCGTCCGCGCCGAGTTCACCGTCACCGGCACCGTCGAGCCGCTGCACGACGAGGTCGAGGCCACCCTGCTCCGGATCGCCCAGGAGGCGCTCGCCAACACCGCGCGGCACGCCGGGGCGTCCCGGGTCGGCGTCACCCTCTCGTACATGGACGATGAGATGACCCTGGACGTACGCGACGACGGGCGCGGCTTCGACCCGCTCGCGCTGCCGCCGCGCAGCGCCGAAGGGGGCTTCGGCCTCGGCGGGATGCGCGCCCGCGCCGAGCGGATCGTGGGCACCGTGGCCGTCGAGTCCGAGCCGGGACACGGCACGGCGGTGTCGGCTCGCGTACCTTTGGTCCGCCATGAACTCTGATGTGATCACCGTGCTGATCGTCGACGACCATCCCGTGGTCCGGGACGGTCTGCGCGGCATGTTCGCCGACGCCCCCGGCTTCCAGGTGCTCGGCGAGGCCGCCGACGGCGTCGCCGGTGTCGAGCTCGCCGGCCGGCTGGATCCCGATGTGGTCCTCATGGACCTGCGGATGCCGGGCGGCAACGGCGTGGACGCCATCGCCGAACTGACCCGCCGCGGCAGCCGTGCCAAGGTGCTCGTCCTGACCACGTACGACACGGACTCCGACACCCTCCCGGCCATCGAGGCGGGCGCCACCGGCTACCTCCTCAAGGACGCCCCGCGCGACGAACTGTTCACCGCGGTGCGGGCCGCGGCCGACGGCCGTACGGTACTCTCCCCGGCGGTCGCCTCCCGGCTGGTCTCCCGGGTGCGCACCCCGGCGGCGCCGGGCCACGACGCGCTGAGCGCACGCGAACGGGAGGTGCTGGTGCTGGTCGCCAGGGGCACGTCCAACCGCGACATCGCGCGTGAGCTCTTCATCAGCGAGGCGACGGTCAAGACCCATCTGACCCATATCTATGGGAAGTTGGACGTCAAGGACCGGGCGGCGGCGGTCGCGGTGGCGTACGACCGAAAGATCCTCGGCTGAGGCCGGAACCGCCCGGCCGGCGCGGGCCGTCTCAGGCCCGCACCTTCAGCAGCAGTACCGACCGGGCCGGGACGGTGAGCGCGGCGCCACCCCGGTGCAGGGTGCCCGGCGCGGCACGCTGGTCCTCCCGCGAGGTGTCGACGAGCAGTTCGTAGGTGTCCGCCCACGGAGCCCCGGGGAGCAGGAAGTCCACCGGCCGTTCCGCCGAGTGCAGCAGCGTCAGGAAGCTGTCGTCGGTGATCCGCCGGCCCCTGGCGTCCCTGCCGGGGATGTCGCCTCCCGAGAGATAGACCCCGAGCGTGGCCGTCGGCGCGTACCAGTCCTGCTCGGTCATCTCGCGGCCGTGCGGGGTGAACCAGGCGAGATCCCGCAGCCCGTCGCCCGCCCGCGCACCGGAGAAGAACGCCCGGCGGCGCAGCACCGGATGGGCATGGCGCAGCGCCAGCAGCCTGGAGGTGAGGCCGAGCAGCATCCGCGGGCCCGGCTCGTCGAGCAGCGTCCAGTCGACCCAGCTGACCTCGTTGTCCTGGCAGTACGCGTTGTTGTTGCCGCCCTGCGTCCGCCCCATCTCGTCCCCCGCGACGAGCATCGGCACCCCGGTCGACACCAGCAGCGTCGTCAGCAGCGAGCGCAGCTGCCTCCTGCGCAGCGCGCCGATCTCCGGGTCGTCCGTCCCGCCCTCCGCGCCGCAGTTCCACGACCGGTTGTCGTCGGTGCCGTCCCGGTTGTCCTCGCCGTTGGCCTCGTTGTGCTTCTGCTGATAGGAGACCAGGTCGCGCAGGGTGAACCCGTCGTGCGCCGTGATGAAGTTGACGGAGGCCTGCGGCCGCCGCCCGCCCCAGGCGTACAGGTCGCTGGAGCCGGAGAGCCGGTATCCCAGATCGCGCACGTCGGGCAGCGCGCCCCGCCAGAAGTCCCGTACCGCGTCCCGGTAGCGGTCGTTCCACTCCGTCCACAGCGGTGGGAAGGCCCCCACCTGGTAGCCCCCGTCGCCCACGTCCCACGGCTCGGCGATCAGCTTCACCCGCCGCAGCACCGGGTCCTGGGCGATCACCGCAAGGAAGGGCGAGAGCATGTCGACGTCGTGGAAGGACCGGGCCAGCGCGGCGGCCAGATCGAAGCGGAAGCCGTCCACGCCCATCTCGGTGACCCAGTAGCGCAGCGAATCGGTGATCAGCCGCAGCACATGGGGCTGCACCACATGCAGGGTGTTGCCGCAGCCGGTGTAGTCCGCGTACCGGCGCGGGTCGTCCTGGAGCCGGTAGTAACCGCGGTTGTCGACCCCGCGCAGCGACAGCGTCGGCCCCAGCTCACCGGCCTCCGCCGTGTGGTTGTAGACGACGTCGAGGATGACCTCGATCCCGGCGGCGTGCAGCGCCTGCACCATCCTCTTGAACTCGCCGACCTGCTGGCCGCCGGTTCCGGTCGCCGCGTACCCGGCGTGCGGGGCGAAGTAGCCGACCGAGTTGTAGCCCCAGTAGTTCTTCAGCCCGCGCCGCAGCAGGTGGTCCTCGTGCGCGAACTGGTGCACCGGCAGCAGCTCGACGGCCGTCACCCCGAGCCGTACGAGATGGCCGATCGCCGCCGGGTGGGCCAGCCCCGCGTACGTCCCCCGCAGTTCCTCGGGGATCCCCGGGTGCCGCTTGGTGAAGCCGCGCACATGCAGCTCGTAGATGACGGTGTCCGCCCACGGCGTCTTGGGCCGCAGGTCGTCCGCCCACTCGTCGCCGGGGGTGTCGTCGTGGACGACGACCCCCTTGGGCACGTACGGCGCCGAGTCCCGCTCGTCGCGCACGGTGTCGGCGACCTCCTGCTCCGGCCAGTCCCTGACGTGCCCGTACACCTCGGGGGGCAGCCGGAACTCCCCGTCCACGGCGCGCGCGTACGGGTCGAGCAGCAGCTTCGCGGCGTTCCAGCGGGCCCCCGTCCACGGGTCCCAGCGGCCCCGGACGCGGTAGCCGTACCGCTGTCCCGGCCGGACCCCGGGCAGGAACCCGTGCCAGATCTCATGGGTCAGCTCGGCCAGTTCGCAGCGCGTCTCACGGCCCGCGGCGTCGAAGAGGCAGAGCTCGACGGCCTCGGCGCCGCCCGCCCAGAGCGCGAAGTTGGTACCGGCGACCCCGTCGGGCCCGACCCGGTACCGCGCCCCCAGCGGCACGGACGTACCGGGCCACACGGTCACCGCGTCGGCCACGGCGCCCGGCACCACCTCCGGCGCCGCCCCGGTCACGGCGTCCGGCACCACGTCCGGCACGACCTCCGGCACGGCTTCCTGCACCGCTTCCGGTGCGGTCTCCTGCTCGGCTGCGCTCGACACCTGTCGGCCTCCCGCGGCTCATCGGGACCGGCGGCGCGTCGGGCCCCGGCGTCCCGGCCGCGGCTCTCTCGCATGGTCCTCGCTCTTGTTCTGCCCGCAACAACCGGCAATCTCACGTTTCCCCCGCAGGGGGGTGGTCGTTGAGCGCTCCGTGAGACAACTGACAAAGCGGACACGGGCGGGCGTCGCGGCCGCACTGGTATGGGCGGGGCTGATGGCCGGACTGGCCGGATGCGGATCCGGCTCCGACGGGAAACCGCGGGCCCCGGAAGAAGCCATCCGGGTGGTGCCGGACGACGGCGCGAAGGACATCGGCGCACACGACCGGGTCGAAGTACGTGTACCGGACGGGCAGCGGCTCGAACATGTCACGGTCTACGGCGTCACGGACGGGCACCGCGAGGTGCTCCCCGGCAGCGTCTCCGACGACGGCCGGACCTGGAAGCCGGACGGCGGCCGGCTGGGGCTCGGCTCCGAGTACTCCGTGGACGCGGTGGCCTCCGACGGGGACGGCCACACCCTGGCCCGCCACACCACCTTCACCACGTACGTCCCGCCGCACCGCTTCATCGGCTACTTCACACCGGAGAACGGCTCCACCGTCGGCACGGGCATGATCGTCTCCTTCAACTTCAACCGCCCCGTCGAGAACCGTTCCGCGGTGGAGCGGGCGATCCGCGTCACCGCCACCCCTGCGGTGCCGGTCGAGGGCCACTGGTTCGGCAGGAGCCGTCTGGACTTCCGCCCGGACGCGTACTGGAAGCCGGGCACCCGGGTCTCCGTCGGGCTGCGGCTGCGGGACGTCCAGGCGGCGCCTGGGGTGTACGGGACCCAGCAGAAGACAGTCGGCTTCACCGTGGGCCGCTCGCAGGTGTCCGTGATCGACACGGCGGCGCACACCATGGCGGTACGCCGTGACGGCGCCCTGCTGACGACCCTTCCGGTCACCGCGGGCGCCGTGAAACACACCACGTACAACGGCAGGATGGTCGTCATGGAGAAGCACGCCGTGACCCGGATGAACGGCCGGACGGTCGGCTTCGGCGGTGAGTACGACATCCCGGACGTCCCGCACGCGATGCGGCTGACCAACTCGGGAACCTTCCTGCACGGCAACTACTGGGCGCCCGCCCGTACCTTCGGCGCGTCCAACACCAGCCACGGCTGCGTCGGGCTGCGCGATGTGCGCGGCGGCAGTGCCACGTCCCCGGCCGGCTGGCTCTTCGACCACACACTGATCGGAGATGTGGTCGAGGTGGTCAACTCCCGGGACACGAAGGTCGCCCCGGACAACGGGCTGGGCGGCTGGAACCTGGACTGGGCGGCCTGGAGGTCCGGCTCCGCGCTCGACTGAGGTGGCGCCCGCCCGCCCTGCCCCCATGACCCGCGCGCCCGCGCCCGGTTGGGACTGAACGGTGACATGGCCGGGGAGTCCGGCCGGCCCGCGCTGCGATTATTCTGTGAAATCAGTGCGCGCGGACAGGGCGCGCGGGGGTACGTGCTCCGGCGGCGCCGGGACGTGCGCGAGGGGAGACCACCACATTGAACGGGCGACCGATATCGGGGACATCGGCCGGGGGCCGGTCCGTGCGCGGGCCGCGGAGCGGGCGGCCCGTACTGCCGGCCGTGCTCCTGGGCGCGCTGCTGCTGCTCGTCACGGCGTGCGGCGGTTCGGGGAACGACAGCGGTGGGAAGGCGAAGCAGGGCGCGGGCAAGGGGGCCGGTTCCGCGGCCTCGCAGGCGGTCGTGACGGTGGCCCCGGCCGACGGCGCCGAGTCGGTGGCCACCAGCGACGCGCTGAAGGTCACGGCGGACCGGGGCAGGCTGACCTCCGTCACGGTCCAGGACGCCAAGGGCAACGAGGTCCCGGGCCGTATCGCGGCGGGCGGCGCCGGCTGGCAGCCGCTTCAGCACCTGCCCGCCGCCACCAGGTTCAAGGTGCATGCGGTCGCCAAGGACGCCGAGGGCCGGGAGTCCGCGAAGGACACGGTCTTCACCACGCTCGTGCCGAAGAACACCTTCGTCGGCCAGTACACGCCCGAGGACGGCTCGACCGTCGGGGTCGGTATGCCGGTCTCGATCCACTTCACCCGGGGGATCACCCACCCCAAGGACGTCGAGGACGCGATCAAGGTGACGGCCGACCCCGCCGTACCGGTCGAGGGCCACTGGTTCGGCAACGACCGCCTCGACATCCGCCCCGAGAAGTACTGGGCCGCGGGCACCAAGGTGACGGTGAAGCTGAACCTCGACGGCGTCGAGGGCCGGCCCGGGGTGTACGGGAAGCAGACCAGGACCGTGAAGTTCACCGTCGGCCGCTCCATGGTCTCCACGGTGGACGCGGACCGGCACACCATGAAGGTCGTCAAGGACGGCAAGCTGATCAGGACCATCCCGATCAGCGCGGGCGCCCCGGCGACCACGACGTACAACGGCCAGATGGTCATCAGCGAGAAGTACGCGGTGACCCGGATGAACGGCGCCACCGTCGGGTTCGGCGGCGAGTACGACATCAAGGACGTGCCGCACGCGATGCGCCTGTCCGACTCCGGCACCTTCGTGCACGGCAACTACTGGGCGTCCAACAGCACGTTCGGCGCCGCCAACACCAGCCACGGCTGTGTCGGCCTGCACGACGTGCGCGGTGGCTGGAGCAAGGAGACCCCGGCCGCCTGGTACTACAACAGGTCGATCGTCGGTGACGTGGTGATCGTCAAGAACTCGCACGACAGGACGATCCAGCCGGACAACGGGCTCAATGGCTGGAACATGTCCTGGGCGGACTGGAAGAAGTAGGAGCGTCCGGCCTCCGCCGCCGCGGCCCGGTGCACTGTGACCAAGTGCACCGGGCCGCACGGCGTTAGCCACCGTTAACCTGCTGTCATGACAGTCACCCTCGAAGTCTCCGAAGGCGTCGGCACGATCCGTCTGGACCGCCCGCCGATGAACGCACTCGACGTCGCCGTCCAGGACCGGATCCGCGAGCTCGCCGAGGAGGTGTCCGGCCGCGACGACGTACGCGCCGTGGTGCTCTACGGCGGCGAGAAGGTGTTCGCGGCCGGAGCGGACATCAAGGAGATGCAGGCCATGGACCATGCGGCGATGGTCGTCCGCTCCCGGGCCCTGCAGGACTCCTTCACCGCCGTGGCCCGGATCCCCAAGCCCGTGGTCGCGGCGGTCACCGGATACGCGCTGGGCGGCGGCTGCGAACTGGCCCTCTGCGCCGACTTCCGTATCGCGGCCGACAACGCCAAACTCGGCCAGCCCGAGATCCTGCTGGGCCTGATCCCCGGCGCCGGCGGCACCCAGCGGCTCTCCCGGCTGATCGGCCCGTCCAGGGCCAAGGACCTGATCTTCACCGGCCGTCAGGTCAAGGCGCCCGAGGCGCTCACCCTCGGTCTGGTCGACCGGGTCGTCCCGGCGGCCGAGGTGTACGAGCAGGCGCACGCCTGGGCGGCACGGCTCGCCCAGGGGCCGGCCATCGCGCTGCGCGCCGCCAAGGAGTCCGTCGACGCGGGTCTGGAGACGGATCTCGACACCGGACTGGCCATCGAGCGCACCTGGTTCGCCGGTCTCTTCGCGACGGAGGACCGTGAACGGGGCATGCGCAGCTTCGTCGAAGAGGGCCCCGGCAAGGCCAAGTTCCGCTGAGGGGTACCCGGTTGGGTGGATTAGCTGCTCCTTAAGGGAACCTTAAGGAGTGAGCGATCACTGCTCTTGAATTTCGTTCATGAGGAGGGGATCCTCGCAGCTCAGGGTGGGTGTGATGACCCTTGCAATGCCATGTGCATATGCCAAAATGCGGGGTGCCCGACCCTGGTCCCCGGCTGCGGATTCCGCAGGAACGGCCCCGGAGGCCGCTTCGGGCAGCCATGATGGGGGACATGGCGGGCCTGGAGGGTGTGGAGCAGCCGCGGCAGCGCGCTCATGCGGATGCCGCGCGATGGGCGCCGACCGTTGAGGACGAACAGGCTCTGAAGGCACTGGAGTTGTTCGGCAGTCCAACGGAGGCGGAGGTACGCCTGGCGTCCCGTCCGGAGTCCGCGGCGACCGCGCGGCGGCTCACCCACGGCGTCGTACTGCGGCAGTGGGGGCTCTCCCCGCAGACCGCCGAGTACGCGGTGTTACTCGTGTCGGAACTCGTCGGCAACGCGGTCCGCCACACCGGCGCGCGCGTCTTCGGGCTCCGGATGCTGCGCCGCCGGGGCTGGATCCGGGTCGAGGTCCGTGACCCGTCCCGCGGGCTGCCCTGTCTGATGCCGGTCCAGCCGATGGATGTGAGCGGCCGGGGCCTCTTCCTGGTCGACAAACTCTCGGACCGGTGGGGGGTGGACCTGCTGCCGCGCGGCAAGACCACCTGGTTCGAGATGCGGGTCGCCGACCGTCAGTCCTCCTGAGGGCCGTACCGGTGTACCGCCGTACCGGTGGAAGAGGCGCCCGTGGCGCCGGGGTGTCACCCGGTTGTACCCGTCCGGATCACAGCGTGGCTTCTGTGAATCCCAGGTGAAGTGAACATCTGTCCTGCGAATCGATGATTGTGTGCGAGATTCGCTGACTGAATGTCGGATCCGGACCTCGGTTGACCGCGCCTGAGGGCTTCCTGCCGCAGCCCGGCGGGAAGAGGCAAAAAGGGCCGCTCCGGGTGATTCCTCATTAAATGGTCGCGTGACTGAGATAAGCCGACGCAGCGCACTGCGGGCAGGAGCCGGCGCGGCCGTCGCCGGAGTGTTCACCGCGGGATGCTCCGGCGGAGGCCCACCCGCCGCGGCCCCGTCCCCGGCCGGACCCCGCCCGTCCAGCCCCCCTTCCGGGGCCGCGAAACCCCCGGCCCCGCTCCACGCCCCGGCCCCCCTCGCCTTCGCCAGGCAGCCGGTCCAGATCGCGAACGGCCCCCGCGACCGGCCCAGGGTCGCGCTCACCTTCCACGGCCAGGGAGACCCCGCCATCGCCAAGTCCGTACTGGCGGAGGCGGAACGGGCCGGCGCGCGGGTCACCGTCCTCGCCGTCGGCACCTGGCTCGACGCGTATCCCGCGATGGCCCGCCGGATCCTCGACGGCGGTCACGACCTGGGCAACCACACCCTCCACCACACCTCCATCTCCGCGATGGGCGAGCGGGAGGCGTACGCCGAGATCACCGGCTGCGCCGACCGGCTGCGACGGCTCACCGGTTCCATCGGCACCTGGTTCCGCCCGTCGCGCACCCAGTACGCGACCCCCCTGGTCCAGCGGCTCGCGGCGCGCGCGGGGTACCCGCACGTGCTCTCGTACGACACCGACTCCCTCGACTTCACCTCGCCCGGCACCGCGGCCGTCGTCCGCAACGTCACCGGCGCGGTGCGGCCCGGTTCGGTGGTCTCGATGCACTTCGGCTACGCGGACACGGTCGCCGCACTGCCCGCCATCCTCGACGCCTTCGACCGCCGCGGGCTGCACGCGGTGACCACTACGGAGCTGCTGACCTCATGATCACGATACGTACCACAGGGATCCTCGCCGCCGCCGTCACCACCGGTCTCGCCGTCGCGCTCGGCGGCTGCGGGTCGTCCGGCGGGACCGGCCATGCGCACCCCGACGCCACCAGGGCCACCACCGCGGCCGCCGCGCCGCGTGGCACCACGGTGAGGTCGGCGGAACCCGCCCCGCTGGCCGGTATGCCCCCGGTCCTCGACCCCAAGGACCTGTACGCGGCGGACCGCCCGGGCAGACTCTCGCCCGTCGTCAAGAAGTTCCCGTCCCGGGTCTACGTACCGAACACCAACTCCAACACGGTCAACGTGATCGACCCCAGGACGTACAAGGTCATCCGCACCATCCCGGTCGGTGTGCAGCCGCAGCACGTCGTGCCCTCCTGGGACCTGAAGACGCTCTGGGTCAACAACGACCGGGGCAACACCCTCACGCCGATCGATCCGGCGACGGGCAAGGTCGGGAAGACGCTCGACGTCCACGACCCGTACAACCTCTACTTCACGCCCAACGGCAAGTACGCCATCGTCATGGCCTCGCTCGACCGGCAGCTCGTCTTCCGCGACCCGCACACCATGAAGATCAAGAAGACCCTCCCGGTGACGTGCGCCGGCGTCAACCACGCGGACTTCTCTGCCGACGGGCGTTTCTTCATCGTCTCCTGCGAGTTCTCCGGCGAGCTGCTCAAGGTCGACACCGAGAAGATGAAGGTGGTCGGCCAGCAGAAGCTGCCCTTCAAGGGCGCGATGCCGCAGGACGTGAAGATCTCGCCGGACGGCCGGACCTTCTACATCGCCGACATGATGGCCGACGGGATCTGGGTGCTCCCCGCGGACAAGTTCACCACCCCGAAGCTGATGCACACCGGCAAGGGCTGCCACGGGCTCTACATCAGCCGGGACTCGAAGGAGATGTACATCTCCAACCGTGGCGAGGGGACCATCTCGGTCTTCGGCTTCCCGCAGAACAAACTCATCAAGAAGTGGTCCCTGCCCGGGGGTGGCAGCCCCGACATGGGCGGCGTCTCGGCCGACGGCAAGGTGCTCTGGCTGACCGGCCGCTACAACGCGGAGGTGTACGCGATCGAGACCACCAGCGGCAAGCAGCTCGCCCGCATCCCGGTCGGCAGCGGCCCGCACGGCCTCGCGGTGTATCCGCAGCCCGGCCGCTACTCGCTGGGACACACCGGGATCTTCCGCTGAGGGACGGTTCACGGCGCGAGGACTTCGCCTGGCCGGCCGCGGCGCTGCGGGCCCGACCCGCCGGTTAATCTGACTACCGTCAGACGCGTACCGAGAACACGTACCAAGAAACACGTACTGAAAAAGGGGTGGACCCAGTGGCGGACAAAGAAGAGGCCCGCAAGGCGTTCGAGCGTCTCGACGTGGACGGTGACGGCCGGATCACGGCGAGCGAGTACAAGAGCGTCATGGCGCAGCTCGGTGACTTCCACGTGACCGAGACAGTGGCCCAGTCCATCATCAGGTCCAAGGACGCCAACGGTGACGGCCGGCTCTCCTTCGAGGAGTTCTGGGCGTCGCTGAACAAGTAGCGCGTACACGCCCCCCGGCACGGGTGCCGGGGGGCTGTCGCGCCGTAAGGCTCCGGGTTCTGTCCCGCCTGGGTAATCTGGCCCGGTATGGACCGGGAACAGCAGTGGATGCGCAGCGCCTTCGGGCTCGCGGTCGTCGCGGCCGACGAAGCGCGGTCGCCTTCTCTCATACGGCAGTTGGGCCACGACTGCGCTGAGCTGCTCCAGCTCTCCGGGGCGTGCGTGATGCCGGCCGACGCGGCCGCGACGCACAGCGGCGAACCGGGCCCCGAGTGCCTGCGCGACGGTCGCGCGCTGACCAACATCGACCTCCGGGAACAGGGCGCGCGCTGGCCCGGATTCACAAGCCGTGCGCTGGCCGAGGGGCACACCGTCGTGACGCTGCTGCCCCTGCACGGCACCGCCGGCCGCCCCTGCGCGGTACTCCTGCTGTTCACCCATGACCGGGAACTGTCCGGCGCCGAGATCGAGTCAGCCCAGTGGCTGGGAGACCTGGCCATGGTGCTCCGGGCCCAGAGCGATGAACTACGCGGCCACCGTGAGACCGCCGGTCAGCTCAGTCAGGCCCTGGACAGCCGAGTCGTCATCGAGCAGGCCAAGGGCATGCTCGCCGAACAGCTGCGGACCGGGACGGGAGAGGCCTTCGACATGCTGCGCGGCCACGCCCGCTCCCACCGTCTGAAGCTGGCCGATGTGGCACGCGCCGTGGTCGACCGCGAACTGCGTCTGGGCGGGCCGCCGTCGGACAGCCCTTAGCGGACACCGGAGCGGGAAGAGTGCGGGCCGCCGGGCGTGCTGCCCGGGACCCGCACCTCCGTCAGCCGAACCGGCCGGTCAGGACCCGACGGACACCGTGAAGCGGACCGGATTGCCGTCGTTCGCGGCGCCCGAGACATCGGGCTGGCCGTCGGGGACCACGTCGTCGTACGGGAAGGCGTACCCGATCGGCGAGTTGGCGTGGAGGACCCGCGCCCAGTGGTTGGTGACGTCCCCCTGGTAGTAGTCGGCAGCCGTCGTGCCGTTCGGCTGGCTGGGGTGGGTGAGCATGATCGACCGGTTGAACCCGGCCGCGATCCTGGCGAGCAGCGCCTTCTTGTCGTCCGGGTCACCGGGGTTGTTGGCGAAGGGCCCGTCGTTGCAGGTGAAGATGGACTTCGAGTCGGGCTTGGTGAAGGTGTGCCCGCCGTCGAAGGTGAGGGTGTCACCGCTCACCCGGCCCTTCAGGCTGCCCTTGCCGCCCTGGAGGTCGATGGTGAGGTCCGTGGAGCTGTACTTGTCCCAGACCTGGTCCACATAGCCCGTCCACAGATCGCCGAACGGCATCGCGTCGGGCGAGGCGGACGCCATCAGGTTCTGCGGCGAGATCACCCGCAGCACCTTGCCGTCCGAGCCGCGGATGACCAGCTTGTCCCAGGGCTGGCCGTCCTTGGCCGCCTGGGCGGTGAGATCCGCGGCGATCTTGTCGACCGCGCCGTCGGGGAGCGGGGCCACCGTGTGGTCGGTGTCGCCCGTGAGCGAGAGCCCGATGGGCAGGGCGGTCACCAGGTCGACGTAGGAGATGTTGGCGTACAGCTGGTCCGGGTTGAAGGTGAACTCGCAGAACGACCAGGTGCGGCCGTAGTTGGGGTCCGCGGCGGTGGCGAAGGCCGGCTCGACCAGGGAGGGGCCCGGGTTGAGGAAGAAGTCGAGGGTGTCGTCCCGTACGAAGTAAACCCGGGCGCCGTACATCTGAGGGAGGGTCAGGGTGACTGGCCCCGCCCCTGCCGCCTTCAGCGGGATGGCGCAGTCGACCGGCAGCGGTGTCTGCGGGGCCGACGGCGACTCGGGGTGGTAGGTACTGCCGTCGGAGCGCAGCAGGACCCACTGGTCGGTGCCCTGCTCGTGGCCGGTGACGTACGCGTTGACGTTGCCGGGCAACGACTTGTTCTCCAGGGCCAGTTCGCAGGTGGCGGCGGAGGCCGAGGCGCGTGGACTCAGTGCACTTCCCCAGGCGGGGTAGGTGAGAGCGGTGGCGGTCGCTGCGGCGCCGGTCAGGAACATTCTGCGGGATATCACGCAAGTCTCCTGTGGTCTGTGGGGGGAGGAGCGCGGGAGACGGAGAGCTGTGGGGGGTGGCCTCCCGTAGGCCCTTACTGTTGCGAGGCTCGGGGGGCAGGTCAATACCTAGGGCTGAGAGCGCTCTCATATTCTTCTCCGCCTTCACCACTTGAAGGCGGAGAGAAGGGTGGAGAGAAGGGCGGAGAGAAGGGCTGGGACGTGGACGGAGAAGGAGGCGGAGGGAGGTCCGAGAGGGCGGCATCCGGGCGGAAGCGGGCACGCTGTCCGGGTCCGTCCGGGTACGCCTTCGGACGAGGCGACCGGGCCATGGCATCCGGGTGAACGGGTGAGCGCACCGGAATAGCCGGGCCCCCAGGGAGGTTGGCGACCGATGCGACAGCGCCGCACACCGAGCGACAGCGCACCCGACCACACACCGCACCCGACCACACACCGCACCGGACCACACACCGCGCCGCACCCGACCACTGACACCGCACGCGCAGCACCGCATCACGCGGCACGGCATCACGCGGCACCGCACGGTACGACCCAGCACCGCACCCGGAACACCCGTAACGGAGGGCACATCATGAAGATCGGCATCATCGGCGCCGGACACATCGGCGGCAATCTCACCCGGCGGCTCACGGCACTCGGGCACGACGTGTCCGTGGCCAACTCGCGCGGTCCGCACACCCTGGGCGATCTCGCCGAGGAGACGGGCGCCACCCCCGTGCCGGTCGCCGATGCGGCGCGCGGCGCCGAGGTCGTCGTGATCACCATCCCGGTGAAGGCCGTACCGGATCTGCCGTCCGGACTGCTCGACGGCGCCGCACCGGGCGTCGCCGTGATCGACACCGGCAACTACTACCCGCGGGAGCGGGACGGGCGGATCGACGCCATCGAGGACGGGCTCACGGAGAGCCGCTGGACCGAACAGCAGATCGGCCACCCGGTCATCAAGGCGTTCAACGGCATCTACGCGCACAACATCATCGACGCGGCACGCCCCCAGGGGGCTACGGGCCGGTTCGCGCTGCCGGTCGCGGGTGACGACGAGGCCGCCAAGCGGGTCGTACGCGAACTGATCGACGAGATCGGCTTCGACACGGTCGACGCGGGGGGTATCGACGACTCCTGGCGCCAGCAGCCGGACACCCCTGTCTACGGTCTCTCGGCCGACGCGGACGGGATCGCCAAGGCGCTCGCCGCCGCCCCGCGCGAGCGCCCGGCTGCCTTCCGGGCCTGAATTCCTACGGCGTGGCCCACTCCTCCAGCGCGCTCTTGCTCGCGAAGCGCGAGTGGGCCACGTCCTTGTCGAGCGGGCTGTCGGTGTACTGGTGGAACGTCCAGGTCGCCTTGATCCTGGGCTTGCCCGCCGTGGTGTAGTCCGCGATCCACAGCCCGTCCCCGGCGTACGACGTGGTGTCGTGGTTCAGCCAGAAGTCGCGGTTCGTGTACAGCAGTACCCGGTTGTGCGGCCGCAGCTTCTTCACCGCGCGGATGAAACTGTCCTTCTCGGCGTTGCTGGCCCGGGTCTGATCGCCGGTGGTCTCCCAGTCCACCGCGAGCAGATCACCCGCCTTCTCGGGGGCTTTGCTCACGAAGTACTCGGCCTGCGTCTGGATGTTGCCCGGCCACAGGAAGTGGTAGAAGCCGGTGACGCAACCGCCGTCCCGCGCCAGTTTGGTCTGTGTGGTCAGCCGTGGGTTGACGTAAGTGTGGCCCTCCGAGGCCTTGATGAACACAAAGCCCAGCCCGTCGGTGTCGAACGACGACTGGTACGTACTGACATCGATGCCGTGCAGCATGTGCACCGCCTCCTGGTATGTCGTGGAGACTCAGGTGTATCGAGACTCTGGTGTATGGAGACTCCGGTGTGCGGAGAGTCTGGTGTGTCGTGGCGACTTGGGCATCCCACGTTCCACTTACCCAATCCGGAGGTCCCGACCGCATTCGCTCACCTGGGCGAAGTGAGAACCAGGGAAACGTTGTGGCCGCCGAAGCCGAACGAGTTCGCCAGGGCCGCGTCCCAACACCCGCTGCGGGCCGTGCCGGTGACGACATCCAGCGGTACGCGGTCGTCGAGCCGGGTCAGGTTGCGGGTCGGCGGAACGGATCCGTCCCGCAGCGCCAGGACCGCCGCCATCGCGCCCAACGCGCCGGAGGCGCCCAGGAGGTGACCGGTCATGGATTTGGTGGCCGTGACCACCGGATGGGTGCCGACGGCGGCCGCGACCGCTTCCGCCTCGGCGAGGTCGCCCTGCGGGGTGGATGTGGCGTGCGCGTGGACGTGCCCGATGTCCCCGGGGGTGAGCTCCGCGTCCCGCAACGCCTTCTGGATCGCCCTGACCTGTCCATCGGGGTCGGAAGCGGTGATGTGCCCGGCGCTGGACGTCGTCCCCGCCCCGGCCACCGCTCCGTGTGCCCGCGCGGCGCGGGCGCGGGCGTGGTCGGCGCTCTCCAGGACCAGGACGGCGGCGCCCTCACCGAGCACGAAGCCGTTCCGTGCGGCGTCGAAGGGGCGTGAGGCGCCGTCCGGATCGTCGTTGGCCGCCGACAGCGCCATCATCTGCGCGAAGGCGGTCAGCGGCAGGGGGTGCAGGCTCGCCTCGGAGCCGCCTGCCACCACGATGTCGGCCCGGCCGGCCCGGATGAGGTCGAGACCGTGTGCGATGGCCTCCGCCCCGGAGGCGCAGGCGCTCACCGGGGTGTGCGCTCCGCCCTTGGCGCCCAGGTCGATGGAGACCCAGGCGGCGGGACCGTTGGCCATGAGCATGGGGACGGTGTGCGGCGAGACCTTCCTCGGGCCGGACTCCTCCAGTACGCGGTTCTGCCCGAGCAGGGAGAGCACGCCGCCGATTCCCGTACCGATCACGACAGCGAGCCGCTCCGGATCGACGGCGGGTGCTCCCGCGTCCGTCCATGCCTCGCGGGCGCAGACGAGCGCGGCCTGTTCGCACCGGTCGAGCCGGCGGGCCTCGGTGCGCTTCAGTGACTCTGCCGGGTCCTGGCGCATCCGGGCCCCGATCCGCACCGGCAGCTGCCGGGCCCAGCTCTCACCGTCCAGGCTGCTGATCCCGCTGTCGCCCGCCGTCATCGCGGCCCAGGTACTCGGGACATCGCCGCCGAGGGGCGTGGTGGCCCCCAGCCCGGTGACCCAGACATCCGTTCTTGTCGCCATGCGGGCGACGGTAGCCAACCATCCAGTTGGTTGGCAATCTGCGTATGATCTCCCCATGACGACAAGCGCCCGCAGCGAGGAGACCCGCGCCCGACTGCTGGCGGCCGCGCGCACGGAGTTCGCCGAACACGGCATGAGCGGCGCCCGCGTCGACCGCATCGCTGTGCGGGCCGGGGCCAACAAGGAGCGCATCTACGGGCACTTCGGCAGCAAGGAGAAGCTGTTCTCCGCAGTCGTCGCGGAAGCGCTGAACGACCACGCGGTGCGGGTCGGGCTGCCGGACGGCGACCCGGGCGAGTACGCGGGACGGATGTACGACTTCCACCGGAGCAACCCGGAGCTGACCCGGATGATGATGTGGGAGGCCCTGTACTACGGAGATCTGGCGCTGCCCGACGACGGGGTGCGCAGCGCGCACTACGCGCGGAAGGCGGCCGCGCTGGAGGAGTCCACGGGCGGGCGGCTCGCCGGGGACGCCGCCGCGACGTTCCTCGCCCTGATCGGTGTGGCGGTCTGGCCGCTGGCGTTTCCGCAGATGGCACGGCTGGTTCTGGGTGCCGGGCAGGAGCAGCCCGACCCCGAAGCGCTGCGGGCCTACGTGGTGGAGACCGCCCGGAGGCTGGCCCCGTCCCGGTACGTGCAGGAGGGGTGAGGGCCCGGGTGCTCGGTGGCCCTGTGGCGTCGCGCGGGTGTCAGCGATTCACCCGCGGCCGGGGCCTCAGCAGGTTCCCGATCAGGGACCGCCGGTCCTCCGGGTGCACGGCGAGCATCGCGCGCCCCTCCTCCATCGGGACCTGCTCGAACATCGGGATCTGCCCGAACCGGCATGGTGACACGGCGGGTTGAGGACCGGGCGTCAGGGCGGCGGCAGGCGGAGGCCGGCCCGGTGCGCCGGAGGCGGCCGGCCGATGAGTTCCCGCCGGCCCGGGAGTCACCCCTGATGCAGGCAGAAGTTCACCCCCGAAAGGCACCACCATGAGCACGCTGATCGTCACCGCGTTCATCACTCTGGACGGCGTCATGCAGGCCCCGGGCGGCCCGGGCGAGGACGTCGACGAAGGCTTCGAGCACGGCGGCTGGCAGGTCCCCTACGTCGACCAGGACTTCATGGGCCTCATGAAGGGCATCTTCGAGCGGACCGCCGACCACCTCCTGCTCGGCCGGAAGACGTATGACCTCTTCGCCGCTCACTGGCCTCGCGTCACCGACGAGAACGACCCGATCGCCGTGAAACTCAACGCCATGCCCAAGTACGTCGCCTCGCGCACCCGGAACAGCCTGGAGTGGCACAACTCCCTTCTCCTGAAAGGTGAAGCCGCCGAGAGCGTCGCGGAACTCAAGGAGCGGCTCGACGGCGTGATCATGACGCAGGGCAGCGCCGACCTCATCCGCACCCTGCAGCAGCACGACCTCGTCGACGAGTACCGGCTGCTCGTCAACCCCGTGATCATCGGCACCGGCAAGCGCCTCTTCGCCGAGGGCGCCGCCCCCGCCGCCTGGACGCTCACGGAATCCCGCGTCACCGGCGCGGGCGTGCAGTACTGCGCCTACGAACGGGCGGGAAAGCCCGAGTACGGTTCGTTCCTGCTGGACGAGCAGGAGTGAGGACGCACCACGGCCACAGCGTTCCGGGGTCCAGGGCGCGTATCGGGCCGTGATCAGCGGAGCCGTGACAGACCGCTATGACGCAACGTCGGCTCGATCCGAGGCCGGGCACGGCCAGGAAACGATGTTGCTCCCGCCTGTGATGGTCACTAGGGTCGATCGGGTGACTGCCGGGTCGGCCATGGGCCACGCACGAGTGAGGTTCCCGGCCTCGGCGTGAGCACGAGGCGGGCAAGAGGCCCGCCCACTTCTCCGCGTCTTAGCTCCCGGCGCCCGCATACGGCGCCGCATTCCAGCGGATCCCAAGACCGGAGACACATCACTGATGTCCTATGACCAGCGGTACCCGCATGAATCCGCGCTGCCGACGGCCGGCGTCCAGCTGAACCACACTGCCGTCTACGCAAGCGACCGGCACCTGTCTGCCGAGTTCCTCACCGCGGTCCTGGGCCTGAAGGCCGGCGCCCCGTTTGGACCGTTCCTGCCCGTCGACCTCGGCAATGGCGTGACGCTCGACTACTACGAGAAGAGGGACGAGCCGATCCAGTCGCAGCACTACGCCTTCCTTGTCCCTGACGAGCAGTTCGACGCTGTTATCACCCGTCTGGAGGTGCTCGGGGTCACCTACTACGCCGACCCCAGCCACACCGAACCCGGCCAGATCAACCGTCTGTTCGGTGGTCGCGGCGCCTACTTCGACGACCCGGACGGTCACAACATGGAGGTCATGACCCGGCCTTACGTCCGCCCTCAGGGCGCGACAGGGCTGTGATCAAGGGGTGCCTCGGGTGAGGTCTTTGAGCCAGATCATCGAGGCGCGCAGGTGCAGTCCGGCGAGGTAGCCGTCCGGGGTCCTGTCGTATCGGGTGGTGGAGAGCCAGTCGAGGAAGGCGTGGGTGCCACCGGCTGAGCCGGTGCGGATCAGTGTCGTGCGGACCCGCCGCAGACGCTCGGGGAGCTGGGCCAGGGCGAGTTGAGCTGTTTCGATGTGATCGCTCGCGGTGTTGGAGCCGGCGCTGCCGGGCCGCAGCAGCGCTGCCACCGGCCCTCCGGAACGGGCCGGAGCGTCCGCCCCGGCCCGTTCCCGGACCTGCGACCGTGCTTCGGCCCGCGCCGACCGGATCGCGGTGAGCGCCTTCGGCCCGGCTGCGGCGAGGGCGTCGATGAGCCGGGAGATCCTGGGCTCGTGCCAGGTCACACTCGCATGCCCACGTCGAGCGGTGGTCGGGCGGACGGCGCGGGCGGTCAGTTGGCCGCCCCGCATGCGCCGAGGCGGGAGCGGTGCCGGTCCACGATTGCCTCGACGATCTTCATCAGTCGGTCTGCCGTCTGATCGATGCTTCCGTTCTGTGTGCTGACCTGCGCCCCTTCGAGTACGAAGGTGATCTCGGCTGCGGCCTGTTCGGGGTCGGGCATCTGTGCCTTGGTGCACATGCCGATCAGCCTGCGGGTCTGGTGGGCCTTGTGGTCCTCGATCACTTGCCGTGCCGGATGAAGGCGGTCGGGCAGCTCGGCGAGGGAGTTGATGAACGGGCAGCCCCTGTATGAGATCGCCGGCAGCCCCTCGGCGATGAAGCGGGCCAGGCCCAGAATCTGCTCCTCGGGCCGGTCGGGGTATTCGGTTTCCACGCGGTCGAAGGCCGCCTGATAGTCCGCGGCGACGATCCGCAGCCACTCCGCGACCAGCGCGTCCTTGGTCTCGAAGTGTCGGTAGATCGCCATTTTGGTGGTCTCGGCCTTGTCGGCGATCGCCTGGACCCCCACCTGCCGGATCCCTTCCCTCTGGAAGAGCTCTTCGGCCGCGTCGAGAATGCGCTCACGAGGCGGCAGCTTCGCCACTCTGCTTGGCCTTCTGAGCGTCGATGCCATGACTACTCCGTCACTCCGGTCGGTCGTGCGGTTCACCACCTCTCTCACGGTACCAGTCCGGCCCCTTCGATACCGTAGGGTATCGTTCGGTACTCAACGGTATCGATCGTGTCAGGGAGTGGCAGTGAAAGTTTCTGAGTACGTGAGCTTCGACGCAGTCGGGCTGGCGGAGCTGGTGGCCAAGGGCGAGGTACTCCCCGCCGAGCTGGAGGCAGCCGCGCGCGAGGCTGTGCAGGCAGTTGATCCGCAGATCAACGCCGTCGTGGAGACGTGGCAGACCGACGACGAACCTGTCCCTGGCAGCACACCACTGGCCGGCGTCCCGTTTCTGATCAAAGACATCGCGGTGGCCATGGCCGGGAGGCGGATGGAGCTGGGAAGCCGCCTGGCGGCCGGTAACGTCGTCGGCGCCGACTCCTCGCTGATGCAGCGCTTCCGGCGCGCGGGCCTCGTGACGTTCGGGCGCACCGCGACTCCGGAGATGGCCTATGGCATCTCGACGGAATCAGCGTTGTACGGCGCGACCCGCAACCCGTGGGACCTGGAGCGCAGCGCGGGCGGATCCAGTGGAGGCGCGGCCGCCGCTGTCGCCGCCGGGGTGGTTCCGGTCGCCCATGGCACCGATGCCGCCGGATCGCTTCGTATCCCCGCCGCCTACAACGGGCTCTTCGGGATCAAGCCCACCCGTGGCCGGGTGTCCATGGGGCCCGACGTCGACGAGGTCTTCAACGGCCTGGCCGTGCACGGCAGCGTCAGCCGCACCGTACGCGACAGTGCGGTACTGCTCGACCAGATACGCGGCCCGGAATCGGGCGACCCCTACTTCGCCCAGCAGCCGTCACGGCCGTACGCGGAGGAAGTCACCCGTCATCCGGGCTCGTTGCGCATCGGTGTCCTCACCCAGGCGTGGGGCGGACGCCGTACTACCGCACCGGTGACCGACGCCCTCTCCCGCACCGTGCGGTTGCTTGAATCCCTCGGCCACCAGGTGAACGAGGTTGAGGTCGACCTCGGCGCCGACTGGGAGGAATTCGTCCTGGCCAACGCCCGGCTCATGACGGTGAACCTCACCACCATGGTCGACGGCCTGGCCGCCGCCCTCGGCCGTCCCGTCGACTCCTCGACCCTTGAGCCGGCGACCCTCGCCGGCTACCACTACGGGCAGCGGGTCGGCGGCGCGCAGTTCCTCACCGCTCTCGCGATGCGGAACCGGGTGGCCCGAAGCCTGGCGCGGTACTTCGACGCGTACGACATCCTCCTCACGCCGACCCTGCCGGAGCCTCCCGTGCCTCTGGGCACCCATGCCGAAGGTGTGGAGACACTGGACGGTCTCGGCTGGATCGAGCGCATCAATGACCTGTCGCCCTTCACCATGCCGTTCAACGTGGCGGGCACGCCCGCCATGTCCGTACCCGTGACGGCCTACGCCGGGACGGGGCTCCCGGTCGGTATGCAGTTCGCCGCTGGATACGGCCTTGAAAGCCGGCTCTTCCGCCTCGCCGGACAACTCGAACAGGCAAGTCCGTGGTCAGGCCGAACCCCCACGGTATGGGCAGGGAACCACCCAGCCCGCTGAAGAACGCTCCTGGCACGCTGCAGAGACATCGACGGATTCTCGCCGGTCCCAGGACCTCATTCAGACCTGAGCGGCCGCGACACCACGACGTATGAACAGAGATCCCTTGAAGGAGTGTCCGCCATGGTTGAGCGCATCGACGTACGCATTCCCCTGCCCGACGGCATCGAACTGGCCGCCTGGCTGTTCCTTCCCGAAAACGCCGAGAAGCCGTTGCCCGCCATCACCATGGCCCACGGCTTCGGCGGCACCCGCCATCACAGCATCGAGCACACAGCCCGCCGCTTCAGCGAGGCCGGCTACGCGGTTCTCCTCCACGACCATCGCAACTTCGGCGACAGCGGCGGCACACCTCGCCAGGACATCGACCCCCACCAGCAGATCGCGGACTGGCGATGGGCGATCACCTACCTCGGCACACGCGGAGAAATCGACGAACAGCGTATCGGCGTCTGGGGATTCAGCTACGCCGGTGGTCACGCCCTCGTCCTCGGGGCCACCGACCGCCGCATCAAAGCCGTTTACGCCCAGGCCCCCACCGTCAGCGGCTACGAGACCGGACTGCGCCGCGTCCCGCCCCACGAGGTACGCGCCCTGGAAGAGCGCTTCCACCAGGACGAACGCGACCAGCTGGCCGGCAAGCCGCCCGTCTACGTACCTTTCGTCGACACCGACACGAGCCATGGCCCCCTGGCGGCATACCCACAGAAAGGCGCGGCCGACTTCTACCTGAACCGGGCACCGGACGACACGTGGACGAACAAGGTGACCCTTCAGTCCAACCGCCGTGCCCGCGCCTACGAACCCGGCCAGTGGATCTCCCGCATCGCCCCCACCCCCCTGCTGATGCTCGTGGCAAAGGACGACGACGTCGCCCCCGCCGACATCGCCCTCGACGGCTTCAACCGCGCCCGCGAACCGAAAAAGCTCGTCCTCACGGACGGCAACCACTTCTTGTCCTACATCCAGCAGTTCGAACTCGCTTCCACGGTCGCGATCGACTGGTTCGACACCCACCTCAGGACGGCTCCCGCCCCGACCGGTGAACCTGCCCCGCTGCGTCCAACCTCGACACGGACACTCGGGCACCACCCGACGGACGGTAAGTGATGAACGTACGGGCTGAACCTGTGGGGGACGATTCTCTAGTGGAGCAGGCTCTCCTGGAGTTCGGCGCGCAGGTCCGGGGTGAGGACGGCCTCCCGCAGCGACCCCGTGGGCCGGACGGTGAGGTCGATGCCGTCGGCGGTGCGGTACACGCCCGGCACCGCCCATTCGCGATCGACAGGACCGTACCGGGGAACGACGATCGCCGACCCGCCCGCCCGGAGAACATCCGGCGCACCGGTGGATCGGCAGGAGGGGGACACCCCCCGGGAAGCCGGAACCATGTGCCCGGCGGCTGCCCCGTTCCCGTCACTTCTTGATCGCCTTGACAGGCAGGCTCCCAGTGGGAGCCTGGAGGGGACGGTACGGCGCGGCACCCCACGGGGGAGCGCCACCGCATCGCGGCCGCAAACCGCCGCCGCAGCATCGCGCGGCTCCTCCGACTCGCTCCGACGGTCTGATCGATGGGACGACGGCGGTGACGGCCGGACGCGTGGACCCAAGGCGGTTCTCCACCCCGGCGGCATTGACGCTGCTGCCACGCCCCTCCGAAGGAAC
This sequence comes from Streptomyces sp. NBC_01471, assembly GCF_041438865.1. Taxonomy (NCBI): domain Bacteria; kingdom Bacillati; phylum Actinomycetota; class Actinomycetes; order Kitasatosporales; family Streptomycetaceae; genus Streptomyces; species Streptomyces sp. NBC_01471. The sequence goes on along the minus strand of NZ_CP109450.1, from coordinate 2,002,343 downwards.
TGCGCCCATGGCTGTACGAGGCGAGCAAGCGGTACGAGTCACATCGCCGCCTCCGAAGGCGCGGGAGGTCGCGAAATTCGCTGCTGTCGGCGTGTCTGGTGTAGCGGTCAACCTCCTTGTGTTCAACCTCCTGCGCCACACCACCTCGATACCGGTGGTGAGCGCGAGTGTGCTCGCCACCGTCGTTTCGATCGTCTTCAATTACATAGGATTCCGTTACTTCGCCTACCGGGAACGGGACAAAAGTGGCTGCACCCGCGAGATGGGTCTCTTTCTGCTGTTCAGCGCCATTGGCCTGGTGATAGAGAACGGTGTTCTCTATCTGGCGACCTATGGCTTCGGATGGGACAGCCCGCTCCAGAGCAACGTCTTCAAATTCATCGGCATCGGAATCGCCACACTCTTCAGATTCTGGTCCTACCGGACCTGGGTGTTCCGGGCGATACCCGCGCCCTCGAACGAGTCTGACGCCTGACACTTCGGCTTGCTCTGGGCGGCCTGCCGTCCCCCTCGGCCGGTGTCGCGGCAGGTGAGGTCCCCGGTGCGGAGGAAAGCCGAGAAGCCCCTGACCAGGGGCTGACCCTCAGCACTCGATGATGTTCACCGCGAGCCCGCCCCGCGCCGTCTCCTTGTACTTGACCGACATGTCGGCGCCGGTCTCCTTCATCGTCTTGATGACCTTGTCCAGGGAGACCTTGTGGCTGCCGTCTCCGCGCATCGCCATCTTGGCCGCCGTGACCGCCTTGACCGCCGCCATGCCGTTCCGCTCGATGCACGGGATCTGGACGAGTCCGCCGACCGGGTCGCAGGTCAGGCCGAGGTTGTGTTCCATGCCGATCTCCGCCGCGTTCTCCACCTTCTCGGGAGAGCCGCCCAGGACCTCGGCCAGCGCGCCCGCCGCCATGGAGCAGGCGGAGCCGACCTCGCCCTGGCAGCCGACCTCGGCGCCGGAGATCGAGGCGTTCTCCTTGAAGAGCATGCCGATGGCACCGGCGGAGAGCAGGAAACGGACGATGCCGTCCTCGTCGGCTCCGGGGATGAAGTTCATGTAGTAGTGCAGAACGGCGGGGATGATGCCGGCCGCGCCGTTCGTCGGGGCGGTGACGACACGGCCGCCCGCCGCGTTCTCCTCGTTCACGGCCATCGCGTAGAGCGTGATCCACTCCATGGCGCGGGCGAGCGGCTCGCCCTCGGCGCGCAGCTGGCGGGCCGAATTGGCCGCGCGGCGGCGGACCTTGAGGCCGCCGGGGAGGATGCCCTCACGGGACATGCCGCGGGCGACACACGACTGCATGACGCCCCAGATGTCCAGCAGCCCTGCCCGGATTTCCGCCTCGGTGCGCCAGGCCTTCTCGTTCTCCAGCATCAGCGCCGAGATGGACAGACCCGTCTCCCGGGTCAGCCGCAGCAGCTCGTCGCCCGTGCGGAAGGGGTGCTTCAGGACGGTGTCGTCGAGGACGATGCGGTCCTCGCCGACGGCGTCCTCGTCCACCACGAAACCGCCGCCCACCGAGTAGTACGTCTTCTCCAGGAGCGGGGCGCCCTCGGTGTCGTACGCGAAGACCGTCATCCCGTTCGCGTGGTACGGCAGGGCCTTGCGCCGGTGCAGGACCAGGTCCGTGTCGTAGTCGAAGGCGATCTCGTGCGCACCGAGGAGGTTGATGCGGCCACTGGTGCGGATCTGCTCGATGCGCGCGTCGGCGTGCTCGACGTCGACCGTGCGGGGGGACTCGCCCTCCAGGCCGAGGAGCACCGCCTTGGGGGTGCCGTGTCCGTGGCCCGTCGCGCCCAGCGAGCCGAAGAGCTCGGCGCGGACCGAGCCGGTGTGGGCCAGCAGGCCCTCGTTCTTCAGGCGGGCGGCGAACATCCGGGCGGCCCGCATGGGGCCCACCGTGTGGGAGCTGGAGGGGCCGATGCCGACCGAGAAGAGGTCGAAGACCGATATGGCCACGGGAGGACTCCTTGGTGTGGGTAGACGCCGTTGTCTGCCGGGGTGGTGCAGAGGTGGCGCGGTACAGCAGCGAGCGCGGCGCCTACGTGGTGCGGGGCACCCCGCTCACTGTCCAGTGTGCGGGGTGCCCCGTGGTTCGTACAAAACCGTACTGATCAGGACCGAAACGGTCCTACTTCAGCCCGGGGTAGAGCGGGAACTTCTCAGCCAGTGCGGAGACCCGGGCGGCCAGCGCCTCCCGGTCGTAGGCCGGCTTCAGCGCGGCCGCGATGATGTCCGCGACCTCGGAGAAGTCCTCGGCCTGGAGACCGCGGGTGGCCAGCGCCGGCGTACCGATCCGCAGCCCCGACGTGACCATCGGCGGGCGGGGGTCGTTCGGGACGGCGTTGCGGTTGACCGTGATGCCGATCTCGTGGAGACGGTCCTCGGCCTGCTGGCCGTCCAGCTCCGAGTTGCGCAGATCCACCAGGACCAGGTGCACGTCGGTGCCGCCGGAGAGGACCGAGACACCGTGCTCGGTGACATCGGCCTGTACCAGACGCTCGGCCAGGATGCGGGCGCCGTCCAGGGTGCGCTGCTGGCGCTCCTTGAACTCGTCCGTCGCCGCGACCTTGAAGGAGACCGCCTTGGCCGCGATCACGTGCTCCAGCGGGCCGCCCTGCTGACCGGGGAAGACCGCGGAGTTGATCTTCTTCGCCAGCTCGGCGGTGGAGAGGATCACGCCACCGCGCGGGCCGCCCAGCGTCTTGTGCGTGGTCGTGGTGACGACGTGCGCGTGCGGGACGGGCGAGGGGTGCAGCCCCGCGGCCACCAGGCCCGCGAAGTGCGCCATGTCGACCATCAGGTACGCGCCGACCTCGTCGGCGATCCGCCGGAAAGCGGCGAAGTCCAGCTGGCGCGGGTAGGCGGACCAGCCGGCCACGATCAGCTTCGGCTGGGACTCCTTGGCGAGGCGGGCGACCTCGGCCATGTCGACCTCGCCGGTCTCCTCGTCGACGTGGTACGCGACCACGTTGTAGAGCTTGCCGGAGAAGTTGATCTTCATCCCGTGGGTCAGGTGCCCGCCGTGGGCGAGGTTCAGACCCATGATCGTGTCGCCGGGCTTGAGCAGCGCGAACATCGCGGCAGCGTTCGCCTGGGCGCCCGAGTGGGGCTGGACGTTCGCGTGCTCGGCGCCGAAGAGCGCCTTGACGCGGTCGATCGCGATCGTCTCGATGACGTCGACGTGTTCGCAGCCGCCGTAGTAGCGGCGGCCCGGGTAGCCCTCGGCGTACTTGTTGGTGAGGACGGAGCCCTGGGCCTCCATGACCGCGACCGGAGCGAAGTTCTCCGAGGCGATCATTTCGAGGGTGGACTGCTGGCGGACCAGCTCGGCGTCGACAGCGGCGGCGACGTCCGGGTCGAGCTCGTGGAGGGAGGAATCAAGAAGTGACATCAATAGTCCCTAGTCCCTAGTTGCCGGCGGAGAAAGCGGCGTACTCGTCGGCGGAGAGCAGGTCGTCCGGCTCGCCGGTGACGCTCACCTTGAACAGCCAACCACCCTCGTACGGGGCGGTGTTCACCAGCGACGGGTCGTCGACGACGTCCTGGTTGACCGCGGTGATCTCACCGGAGACCGGGGCGTACAGATCGCTGACCGACTTGGTCGACTCCAGCTCGCCGCAGGTCTCACCCGCGGTGACCGTGTCACCGACCTCAGGGAGCTGGGCGAAGACGACGTCACCGAGCGCGTTGGCCGCGAACTCCGTGATGCCGACCGTCGAGACGCCGTCCTCGGCGACCGACAGCCACTCGTGCTCCTTGCTGTAACGCAGCTGCTGGGGGTTGCTCATGACCTGATTCTCCTGGATGCGGGGGAGTGCTGGTGAACAGTGGTCTTACGGGCTGAGATGGTGTGGGTCACTTCTGGCGCTTGTAGAAGGGGAGGGCCACGACCTCGTACGGCTCATGCGTACCGCGGATGTCCACGCCCACCCCGGACGTGCCGGGCTCGGCGTGGGCCGCGTCGACGTACGCGATGGCGATCGGCCTGCCCAGGGTCGGCGAAGGGGCGCCCGACGTGACCTCGCCGACGACCTGGCCGTCCGCGACGACCTGGTAGCCCGCGCGGGGGACCCGGCGGCCCTCGGCGATCAGGCCGACCAGCTTGCGCGGCGGGGCCGCGGCGGCGCGCTCGGCGGCGGCCTCCAGGGACGTACGCCCGACGAAGTCGCCCTCCTTCTCGAACTTGACGACCCGGCCGAGACCGGCGTCGAAGGGGGTCAGCGCCGTGGTCAGCTCATGACCGTAGAGCGGCATGCCCGCCTCCAGGCGCAGTGTGTCGCGGCAGGAGAGGCCACAGGGCACCAGGCCGGCCGGCGTGCCCGCCTCCGTCAGCGCCTGCCAGACCTTCTCGGCGTCGGAGGGGGCGACGAACAGCTCGAACCCGTCCTCGCCCGTGTAGCCGGTCCTGGCGATGAGCGCCTGGACACCGGCGACGGTGCCGGGCAGGCCCGCGTAGTACTTCAGCCCGTCCAGGTCGGCGTCCGTGAGCGATTTCAGGATGCCGGAGGATTCCGGGCCCTGTACGGCCAGCAGGGCGTACGCGTCGCGGTCGTCCCGTACGACGGCGTCGAAGCCGCCCGCGCGGGCGGTCAGGGCGTCCAGGACCACCTGCGCGTTGCCGGCGTTGGCGACGACCATGTACTCCTGCTCGCTGAGCCGGTACACGATCAGGTCGTCCAGGATCCCGCCGTCCTCCTGGCAGATCATGGTGTAGCGGGCACGGCCGTTGCCGACGGTGCCGATGTTCCCGACCAGCGCGTAGTCGAGCAGCCGCACGGCCTGCGGACCGCTGACGGTGATCTCGCCCATGTGGGAGAGGTCGAAGAGGCCGGCGTGCGTCCGTACGGCGTTGTGCTCGTCGCGCTCACTGCCGTAGCGCAGCGGCATGTCCCAGCCCGCGAAGTCGGTCATGGTCGCGCCCAGTGACCGGTGCAGGGCGTCGAGTGCTGTGAGACGGGGCGTGGGGCTCATATGCGGTACTCCCGGGGCATGACAGACGAGGACGATCCTCCCCATCTGTCATCGGAACCTGAGAGGTTCGCCGGCGCCTGTCGGGAGCGCGCGGCTTGCACCTTGGGTGGGACCGCAGGGCGGCCCGCTTTTCAGATCTGCCTCGTCCGCGCGGTACGGGGCCTGAGAGATTACAAGGGAGGGACTTGCTCCTTCGGCGCCCCGGCCAGTGGCCGGGGACTCTCCCGCGCGGATTCGAACGGCCTGTATGGAGTTGGCGCGCACATCATCGCATGCCGGGCGGGCGGCGCCTCACTGGTGTCGCATTACTCTTTCTTTACACTTCCTCAGCGGGGGTATGCAGAAAGACGCAGGCAGTGCGGGTGGCCCGACAGGGGGAGCGGCCATGGTGGGGCAGGAGTGGCGTACGGATCCGGCGGCGGACGCGGCGCCGGACACGGCATCCGGCGGGCCGGGGGTGCCCGTCCCGCCCGGGGGGACGGTGTGGCCCGAACGGACGGTACGGCCCGGCCGGAAGACGGCCCGGCGCGGGCCGCCCGAGGTACGGGACCTGCGCCGGCGGGCGGGCCGCAGCCCGCACCGCCTGGTGTTCGCCGCCGGGGACGTGGTGGTCCTGTCCGGCCTGCCGGGCAGCGGCAAGTCCACGCTCTTACGCAGGGCCGCCGGGGCGCACGGGATCGACTCGCAGGACACCCGGGACCGCTGGGAGCGCCGGATGCCCCGTTGCCTGCCGTACTGGAGCTACCGCCCGCTGGTGCGGGCCGCCCACTACGGCAGGCTGTGGCGCACTCTGCGCTCGGGCGCCGGTGTCGTCGTGCACGACTGCGGTACGCACCCCTGGGTGCGGGCCCTGCTGGCCCGTGCGGCACGGCGCCGCCGCAGGGCCCTGCATCTGCTGCTGCTCGACGTGGCACCCGGAGTGGCGCTGGCCGGTCAGGCGGAGCGCGGCCGGAAGGTCTCCGCGTACGCCTTCGCCCGGCACCGCAGGGCGGTCGCCGGGCTGGTCCGGGACGCCGAGCGGGCGCGGCTGCCCGAGGGGTGCGGTTCGGTCGTGCTGCTCGACCGCGACGCGGCGGCCGTACTGCGCCTGATCGGGTTCGGGGCGGCGGTCCGACCGGGCCCCCCTCTCTATCGTGGGGGAGGCCGTTAGGGTCGGTCGGCAGGTGAACAGGTGAGAAGGGGATACCTCGGTGGACATGGCATGGCCGGGAAATGAGCTCGAAGAGGTTCTGACCGCTTCGGTCGGGAACCCCGCCGCGGGCGGCCGGCTGATCGAGGTGCTGGGGCGCAGCAACCTCTGGGTCCCGCTGCCCAACGGCGGTGGGCAGGAGAGCGGTTCGCTCGACCTGCCCACCGTGGAGATCGAGGGCGGGGCCTATGTCCCCGTCTTCAGCTCCGAGGCGCAGTTCCTCCAGTGCGTCGGCTCGCACTACTCCTTCGCGGTGGCCCCGGCGGTCGAGTTCGCCCGGGGGCTGCCGCCGCAGCTGGGCGTCGCGGTGAACCCGGGCGGTGCGATCGGCATGCCGCTGCCGCCGCCCGCCGTGGCCGAACTGTGCCGGAGCGGCCGGACCTCCCTCGACGGGCCCGCGACCGGCGGCCGGGTGCGGCTCTTCGAGCCGGACTGGCAGGAGGAGCCGGTCGACTTCCTGTCCGCCGCCGCCGGCGAGTTCGAGGAGTCCGGCGTGGTCCGCTCGGCGCGCCGGGCCCTCGCCTCCATCGAGGGCGGCGACCCGGTCCTCTTCGTCGGGGTCGAGTTCGCGACGTGGGACGGCGCGGGGCGCAACGCCCCGATGGACGCGCTCGGCCGGGCCCTGCACCGGGTCGAGGTGCCCTGGCCGGTCAACCTCGTCCTGCTGGACGTGGCTCAGGACCCGGTCGCGGACTGGATGCTGGAGAGGGTCAGGCCGTTCTACGTCAGGGCCGATGCCGCGGGGCCGGTGCTGTAGGGGCGAGAACCACGGGGGGCCGGAGGTCCGGTGCCGCACGGGCACCGGGAACCAACGGCCGCCTAAGCTGGTCTGATGCGTGGGACGACCGGCGCGCGGATCGGCCGGAACCGCACGGACCGGATGGCACGGACCGGATCGCAGGACCGGACAGCAGGGACCGGATCGTGCGGCTGAATCGCGCGCGCCGCGTCCCGGCGCACGGAACGTCAACGGGTGGATCAAAGAGGGGCGGGACCCAGGGTGAGCGCGTCGGGCACGACGGCCGGGCAGGTCGAGCAGATGCTGCTCCAGGTGACCCCCGGGCGGTACGACGCCTATGAGGCACTGCTGCAGGCGCTCGCCGACAGCCAGGTCTGGATGCTGCTCTGGCACGGCCAGGCCGGGTCACCGGACGCCCAGTACGGGAACATGGAGATCGAAGGCCTCGGCTACGCCCCGTGTGTGACGTCGGCTCAGGAGCTGGCGGTCTCCGGCTGGAACCGTTCGCACGAGGTGGTCACAGGACGTGACATCGCCCGCTCCCTCTATCCGGACCACTGGGGAATCTGGCTCAATCCGCATGCCCCCGGCGGCGGTGTCGGCATCCCCTGGACCGATCTGCGGCGGATCGCCACCGGCCTCGACCGGATGCCGGCCGGACCGCTGCGGCTGTCCGAGCCGGCCATCGAGATCCCGCAGTTCTACGCGCTGCTCACGCAGAGCGCCCACCACACCCCGGCGGTCCGCTCGTTGAGCCGGGTCTGGGTGCAGCCCGCGCTCGGCACCCCGTATCTGGCCATCGGGCTGGATCTGTACGACACCGGCCAGCAGTCCGTGGATTCGGTGCGGGCGATGATGCAGCAGTCGATCGCCGCGGTCCCCGAGGGGCTGCCCGTGTCGACCGTGGCGATGTCCGACGCGTACGACCCGGTCGGGATGTGGCTGCGGGCCAACTCCCGCCCCTTCTACGACCGTGAGGCCCATGCGGCCCCCTCTCCCGCGGCGGGATACGGCTACCCGCCGGTAGGCTGAGTGCACCAATTGGGCCGTCAATAACGGCTGTTGGGCGTGATGTCCGAACTGGCTCATTAGCGAGGAAAGTTTCCGCTCAGTCGAGCCCGGCGTCCGGATAACGGAAGTCCATTGACCGCATCACGGTTACGCATACATTCACCGCCAGGGCTGGCGGGTGATCGCAACCGCAATGAAGACTCCCTGAAGCGAGCGTTGCCGTGCCTTTGTGCGGCGCGCTGCGAACACATTCCGTCACTTCAGCACAGTGGCATCACTCGATGCGCTTGATGCACAGCAGCCGCCACCGCGGCAGGTATGGGCCGGCCACCGCCGGCCGGGAGGGGTCAAAGGCACTGTGACCGCACCGATCGAGACCACCGGATCGACTGCCGAAGCGCAGCCGGAGGCAGTACTCACGGGGGCCACGCAGAGCCAGATCGAGGGCCGTTCGCTCGGCCGGATCGCCTGGACGCGTTTCAAGCGGGACAAGGTCGCCATCGCCGGCGGGGTCGTCGTGATCCTGCTGGTGCTGGTCGCCGTCCTCTCCAAGCCGATCCAGTCGATGTTCGGGCTCGACCCCAACGACTTCCACCAGAACCTGGTCGACCCGGCTCTGCTGGGGCCCAAGGGCAGCTTCGGCGGCATCAGTTGGAGCCACCCGCTGGGTGTGGAGCCGCAGACCGGCCGGGACATCCTGGCGCGCATCATCGAGGGCTCCTGGGTCTCCCTGGTGGTCGCCGCGGGGTCGACGCTCCTCTCGGTGGTCATCGGCGTCGTGATGGGCGTGGTGGCCGGCTTCTACGGCGGCTGGGTGGACAGCGGCATCAGCCGCCTGATGGACACCTTCCTGGCGTTCCCGCTGCTGCTGTTCGCGATCTCCATCTCCGCATCGCTGCAGGGCAACGCGTTCGGCCTCAGCGGTCTGACGCTCCGTATCTGCGTGCTGATCTTCGTGATCGGATTCTTCAACTGGCCCTACATGGGCCGCATCGTCCGCGCGCAGACGCTCAGTCTGCGTGAACGGGAGTTCGTCGAGGCCGCCCGCTCGCTGGGGGCCCGCGGGCCCTTCATCCTCTTCCGTGAACTGCTCCCGAACCTGGTCGCGCCGATCCTCGTCTACTCGACGCTGCTGATCCCCACCAACATCCTCTTCGAGGCGTCCCTGAGCTTCCTCGGCGTGGGCATCCAGCCGCCGCAGGCCTCCTGGGGCGGCATGTTGTCCACCGCGGTCGACCTCTACCAGGTGGACCCGATGTTCATGGTCATTCCCGGCCTGGCGATCTTCATCACCGTGCTGGCCTTCAATCTGCTGGGTGACGGGCTGCGTGACGCACTCGACCCCCGTGGCAAGTAATCGCGGCCGTGCCGCACAACGGACAACCGAGGGGGCTTTCCTCAGCATGAAGAGCAGAAAGACGGCAGCGGCGATAGCCGCGACGGTAGCGCTGGGGCTCGCTGCCACCGCTTGCGGGGGCGGCGACAGTGGCGGCGGGGGCAGCCACGGCAAGGCCGACGCAGCTCTGACCAGCATCGTCAACAAGACCGACAAGAAGGGGGGGACGGTCACCTACGAGCACTCGAGTGCCGCCGACTCCCTGGACCCCGGCAACACGTACTACGGCTGGGTGCAGAACTTCTCCCGCCTCTACGCGCGTGCGCTGGTGACCTTCAACCCGGCTCCGGGCAAGGACGGGCTCAAGATCGTGCCCGACCTGGCGACGAGCCTGGGCAAGGCGTCCCCGGACGCCAAGACCTGGACGTACCACCTCCGCAAGGGCGTGAAGTTCCAGGACGGCACCGTGATCACCTCGAAGGACGTCAAGTACGCCGTCGAGCGGACCTTCGCCCGTGAGGCGCTGTCCAACGGGCCCACGTACTTCAGCACGTACCTCAAGGACGGCGACAAGTACAAGGGTCCCTACAAGGACAAGTCGCCCGACGGTCTCAAGTCCATCGAGACGCCGGACGACTCCACGATCGTCTTCCACCTGAGCAAGCCGTTCGCGGACATGGACTACCTCGCGTCCTTCTCGCAGACCGCTCCGGTGCCGCAGAAGGCCGACAAGGGCGCCTCGTACGTCCAGAACATCGTGTCGTCGGGCCCGTACAAGTTCGCCTCGTACAGCGAGAGCCGGGGCGCGACGCTGGTCCGCAACCCGCAGTGGGACCCGAAGACGGACCCGGTCCGCAAGGCGCTGCCGAACAAGATCGTCCTGAATTTCAACGTCCAGCCGACGACCGTCGACGAGCACCTGCTCAACGACACCAGCACCGCTGACATCGCCGGTACCGGTCTGCAGTCCAAGACCCAGCCGAAGGTCATCACCAAGGCCGCTGAGAAGGCGAAGACGGACGACCCGTACGCCGGTGCGCTGCAGTACCTCGCGCTGAACGTGCACGTCAAGCCGTTCGACAACGCCGACTGCCGCAAGGCCGTGCAGTACGTCGCCGACAAGGCCGACATGGTCGACGCGATCGGCGGCGAGGTCCGGGGCGACCCCGCGACGACCGTCATCCCGCCGGGTGTCTCGGGCTACAAGAAGTTCGACCTGTACCCGACGCCGGGCAACAAGGGCGACGTGACCAAGGCCAAGCAGTACCTGGCCAAGTGCGGTAAGCCCAAGGGCTTCAAGACGACGCTGACCGCCCGCTCCGACCGTCCCGACGAGGTCACCAGTGCCACCCAGCTCCAGCAGAGCCTGAAGAAGATCGGCATCGTCGCCGACATCAAGACGTTCCCGTCGGACAAGTACTTCACCGACTTCGCGGGCGTCCCGGACTGGGTCCACAAGAACAACGCCGGAATGATGATGATGGCGTGGGGCGCCGACTGGCCGGCCGGCTTCGGCTACATCGACCAGATCGTCGACGGCAAGGCCATCAAGCCGTCCGGTGGCACCAACCTGATGGAGCTCGACGACCCGAAGATCAACGCGGAGATCGTCAAGGGCATCGGGACGCTGGACAACACGAAGCGCAACGCCACCTGGGGCCAGGTCGACCAGATGGTGATGGAGAACGCCTCGCTCGTCCCGCTCTTCTACCGCAAGAACCTGCTCTACCGCCCGGACTCGGCGGCGAACGTAACGGTCAGTCAGGCGTACCTCGGCATGTACGACTACGTGCTGATGACCTCGACCAAGTAACAACACCTGTTCATCGACAGCACCCCCTGAAAGGCAGGTGAAGGCGCCGGGACGGACGGGCCTACCCCGTCCGTCCGACCCGGCGCCGCACGGCTGTGGCTGCGTACATCATCCGACGCGTATTCGCCGCGGTGTTGCTGCTGCTGGTGGTCAGCGCAGTCACCTTCGCGATCTTCTTCCTCGTTCCCCGCCTCGGCGGGCAGACGACCGACTCCCTGGCCGCCCAGTTCGTGGGCAAGAGCCCCGACCCCGCGACGCTCGCCGCGGTCAAGAAGAACCTGGGGCTCGACCAGCCCCTCTACGAGCAGTACTGGCACTTCATCAAGGGCATCGTGGTCGGCGCGAACTACCACTTCGGGCCCGACCCCGCGGTGTGCCACGCGCCGTGCTTCGGCTACTCCTTCAAGACCCACTCGGCCGTCTGGCCCGAGATCAAGCAGCGTATTCCGGTGACGCTGTCGCTCGCGGTCGGTGCGGCGGTCATCTGGGTCGTCACCGGTGTGGCGACCGGCGTGCTCTCCGCACTCAAGCGGGGCTCGCTCATCGACCGGCTGACGATGAGCGTGGCGCTGGCCGGCGTCTCGCTGCCGATGTTCTTCACCGGTCTGGTCTCGCTGGCGCTGTTCAGCTTCCAGTGGACGATCTGGAATGTGCACTTCGTGCCCTTCACGGAGAATCCGGCGGAGTGGGCCTGGAACCTGATCCTCCCCTGGTGCACCCTCGCCTTCCTGTACTCGGCGCTCTACGCCCGGCTCACCCGGGCCGGGATGCTGGAGACCATGGGCGAGGACTACATCAGAACCGCGCGGGCCAAGGGCCTGCGGGAGCGGAACGTGGTCGTCAAGCACGGCCTGCGCGCCGCGCTCACCCCGCTCGTCACCATCTTCGGGATGGACTTCGCGCTGCTCATCGGCGGCGCGGTCATCACGGAGACCGTCTTCTCCTTCCAGGGGATGGGGGCCTACGCCATCCAGGGCGTGACCCGCAGCGACCTCCCGGTCGTCATGGGTGTGACGCTGGTGGCCGCCTTCTTCATCGTTGTCTGCAACCTGCTGGTGGACCTTGTGTACGCCGCGATCGACCCCCGGGTGAGGCTCTCATGAGCGACGTGCGCAAGAAGGGTTCCGGCGAGCCCGCGAAGAGCGGCAAGGCCGGTGCGCCGTCCGAGGACGCCAAGAGCTTCCTCTCGGTGCGGGACCTGCGGATCCACTTCGACACCGACGACGGCCTGGTCAAGTCCGTGGACGGTGTCAGCTTCGACCTGAAGGCCGGTCAGACGCTCGGCATCGTCGGTGAGTCCGGCTCCGGCAAGTCCGTGACCTCGCTGGGGATCATGGGCCTGCACAACTCGGACCGGGCGCGGATCTCCGGTGAGATCTGGCTCGACGGCGAGGAGCTGATCGGCGCGGGGCCCGAGCGGGTCCGCAATCTCCGCGGCCAGAAGATGTCCATGATCTTCCAGGATCCGCTGTCGGCGCTGCACCCGTACTACAGCATCGGCGCGCAGATCGTGGAGGCCTACCGCGTCCACAACAAGGTCGACAAGAAGACCGCGCGCACGCGTGCGGTCGAGATGCTCGACCGGGTCGGCATCCCCGAGCCGCACCGCCGCTTCGAGGACTACCCGCACCAGTTCTCCGGCGGCATGCGCCAGCGCGCGATGATCGCGATGTCCCTGGTCAACAACCCCGAACTGCTCATCGCCGACGAGCCGACGACCGCCCTGGACGTGACCGTCCAGGCGCAGATCCTCGACCTCATCCGCGATCTGCAGACGGAGTTCGGCTCGGCGGTCGTCATCATCACCCACGACCTCGGCGTCGTCGCCGAGATCGCGGACGAGCTCCTGGTGATGTACGCGGGACGCTGCATCGAGCGCGGCTCGGCCGAGAAGGTCTTCTACGAGCCCCAGCACCCCTACACCTGGGGGCTGCTGGGCTCGATGCCGCGCATCGACCGTGAGCAGACCGAGCGTCTGGTGCCCGTCAAGGGCTCTCCGCCCAGCCTGATCAACGTGCCGTCCGGCTGCGCCTTCCACCCGCGCTGCCCGTACGCCGACGTGCCCAAGGACGACATCACCCGCACCGAGCGCCCGGAGCTGCGGGAGAGCACGGACGGGCACTTCTCCGCGTGCCACATGACGAAGGCCCAGCGGGAAAAGATCTGGACCGAAGAGATTGCGCCGAAGCTGTGACTGATCAGAAGAAGAAGGCTCCGCAGACTCCTGAGGCTCCGAAGGTCCCGCAGCAGAAGTCCGAGGACTCCGCCGCGGCGGCTTCCGCCAAGGACGCCGGGGCGGAGCCGCTGCTCAAGGTCACCGACCTGGTCAAGCACTTCCCGATCACCAAGGGCTTGCTGAAGCGCAAGGTGGGCGCGGTCCAGGCCGTGGACGGGCTGTCGTTCGACGTGTACCCGGGGGAGACCCTGGGTGTCGTCGGCGAGTCGGGCTGCGGCAAGTCGACCATGGGGCGGCTGATCACCCGGCTGCTCGAACCGACCGGTGGCAAGGTCGAGTTCCAGGGGCGGGACATCACGCACCTGTCCGCCGGGCAGATGCGGCCGATGCGCCGCGACGTTCAGATGATCTTCCAGGACCCGTACGGCTCGCTGAACCCCCGGCACACCATCGGCGGGATCGTCGGCACCCCCTTCCGGCTCCAGGGCGTCGAGCCCGAGGGCGGCGTGAAGAAGGAGGTCCAGGGCCTGCTGGAGCTGGTGGGCCTCAGCCCCGAGCACTACAACCGCTACCCGCACGAGTTCTCCGGCGGCCAGCGCCAGCGCATCGGCATCGCCCGCGCGCTCGCGCTGCGGCCCAAGCTCGTCGTCGCGGACGAGCCGGTCTCGGCGCTGGACGTGTCGATCCAGGCGCAGGTGGTCAACCTGCTGGACGACCTCCAGAGCGAGCTCGGTCTGACCTACGTGATCATCGCGCACGACCTCTCGGTCATCCGCCACGTCTCGGACCGGATCGCGGTGATGTACCTCGGGAAGATCGTCGAACTGGCGGACCGCAAGTCGCTGTACGAGTCGCCGATGCACCCGTACACCAAGGCGCTGCTCTCGGCGGTTCCGGTCCCCGACCCGCGGCGCAAGGGCGCCAAGTCCGACCGCATCCGGCTGGAGGGCGACGTCCCTTCGCCGATCTCGCCGCCTGCGGGCTGCCGGTTCCACACCCGGTGCTGGAAGGCGACGGAGATCTGCGGGACGCAGGAGCCGCCGCTGCTGACCCTGCGGACCGGGCACCAGGTGGCCTGCCACCACCCGGAGAACGCTCCCGACCAGGTCCCGGGCGAGGAGCGGCTGCCGCAGGCGCGGGAGGCGGCCGAGCTGGTCTCGGTCGCGAAGCCCGAGCCGGCCGTGCAGCCCGCGGAGGAGTCGGCCGCGGAGGACACGTCGGCGAAGGATGCGTCGGCGGAAGTCGTGGTGGTGAAGGACACGGCGGCGGAGCCGGACGTGGCCCCCGGGTCGGACACCGCCGGGGAGACCAGCACGAAGAAGCCCGAGACGAAGAAGCCCGAGACGGAGCAGCCCGGCAAGAAGCGGCCGGGAAAGAAGTAGTGGGCCGCGCGGTGCGCCGGCAGGCTTGCCCATGACGACTTGGCAAAGTCATGTACATGCCTAAACGGGAGAGTGCAGAGTCAGCGTGTCCGTAACAACGGCGCACGTACGAAGGGCAGACTCTTGGCGCTCTCCCGTTCGGCACGTCTGGCCGCCCTCGCCACCGCGACGGCCGCCCTCTGTGTCATCGCGGCCGCTCCGGCACCCTCACCCGGTTCGGCCGGAATCGGCGATCCTTACTTCCCGCAGCTGGGCAACGGCGGCTTCGACGCCCTGCACTACGGCCTCGATGTCGCGTACGACCCGGACAGCGGCCGGCTCGACGGCCGTACGACGGTCACGGCCCGGGCCACCCAGAACCTCTCCTCCTTCGACCTGGACCTCCAGAAGCTGACGGTCGCGTCGGTCGAGGTGAACGGCAGACACGCACGCTTCACCCGCTCCGGCGACGAGATACGCATCACCCCGGCCGACCCGCTCCGGAAGGGCCGCACCTTCACCGCGCGGGTCGTCTACGGCGGTGTGCCGCAGGCGCTCAGCGGCCCGATCGTCTTCGGTTCCGACTACGGCTGGATGAAGACCAAGGACGGCGTCTTCGTGGCCTGTGAGCCCAACGCCGCCTCCACCTGGTTCCCTTCGAGCGACCACCCCTCCGACAAGGCAGCCTTCGACATCACCATCACGGCGCCCAAGGGCCTGACCGGCGTCTCCAACGGGCGGCTGCTCTCCACCCGTACGCGGGGCGCGTCGAGCGTCTCGCACTGGCGCGAGTCCCGGCAGATGGCCACCTACCTCGCCACCGCCTCGATCGGCAGGTTCGACGTCAGGACCGGCCGGACGCCCGCCGGTACGCCGATCTACGTGGCGATCGACCCGGTGCTCGCCAACAGCAACTCCGTTGATGTGTACGCCGTGACGGCCAAGGCCACCGACTACTGGTCGAAGGTCTTCGGGCCCTATCCGTTCGAGGAGACGGGCGCGGTGGTCGACGACATGCCGCAGGCGGGCTTCTCGCTGGAGACCCAGTCCAAGCCGAGCTACTCCGCCGTGCGCAACGAGTCGACGATCGTGCACGAACTGGCCCACCAGTGGTTCGGCGACTCCGTCTCGGTGAAGCAGTGGAAGGACATCTGGCTGAACGAGGGCTTCGCCACGTACGCCCAGTGGCTCTGGGACGAACACCAGGGCAAGCGCTCGGCCCACGACGCCTTCCTCGCCGAGTACGACGCGACGCCCGCGAACTCCGGCTTCTGGCGGACGAAGGTCGCCGACCCCCAGCGCGACACGATGTTCGCGTCGGCCGTCTACGACCGGGGCGCGATGACACTCCAGGCGCTGCGCGACCGCATCGGGGACAAGGCGTTCTTCCGGCTGCTGCCCGCCTGGACGAAGGCGCACCGCTACGGCAACGCCGACACCGGGCAGTTCACCGCCCTCGCCGAGAAGATCTCCGGGCAGAAACTCGGCGGATTCTTCGACGCGTGGCTGCACACCTCGGGTAAACCGGCACTTCAGCTGCCGACCGCTGCGCCGGGGCGGGTACGGCAGGGGTAGAACTGTCGGGTGCTCCATGATCTGTTCAACACCTCCGTCCAGCACGCGCTCGACCTCGTGGGGATCTTCGTCTTCGCGATCTCCGGTGCGCTGCTCGCCGTCCGGAAGAACTTCGACGTCTTCGGGATCGCGGTCTTCGCCGAGGTCACGGCGCTGGGCGGCGGGCTGTTCCGCGACATCGTGATCGGCGCGGTGCCGCCCGCCGCCTTCACCGACCTCGGGTACTTCATCACCCCGCTGATCGCGGCGGTGCTGGTCTTCTTCCTCCATCCGGAGGTCGAACGGATCCAGGTCGGGGTGAACGTCTTCGACGCGGCCGGGCTCGGGCTCTTCTGTGTGACCGGCACCACCAAGGCGTACGACTACGGGCTCGGTCTCACCGCCTCCGCGGTGCTGGGCCTGGCCACCGCGGTCGGCGGCGGTGTGCTCCGCGACGTACTGGCCAACGAGACGCCGTCGCTGGTCCGCTGGGACCGCGATCTGTACGCCGTGCCGGCGATGGTGGGGGCCGCGATGGTGGCCCTCTTCATCCGGTTCGACGTGCTGACCACCACCACGGGCTGCGTCGCGGCGCTCACCTGCTTCGTGCTGCGGCTGCTGGCGCTGCGCTTCCACTGGCGGGCCTCGCGGGCCTGGAACAGGCGTTCAGCAGCCGTCTCTACCGACGAGTAACTTTGCGGTGTACGGTGCTGTCCATGGCACAGGTATCCATAGGGGACAGTGAGTTCGACCGCGACACCGCGGTCACCCGTCGTGAAGAAGGCGTCTACGACGCGGAGCTCTCCGCGGGCTGGACCATCATCCAGGCGGTCAACGGCGGCTATCTGCTGGCCCTGATCGGCCGCGCGCTCGGTGACGCGCTCCCGCACCCCGACCCGTTCTCGGTCTCCGCGCACTATGTGAGCGCCTCCCGCCCCGGCCCCGCGGTGATCCGTACCCAGACCGTCCGCAGCGGCCGCACGCTCTCCACGGGCCAGGCCTCGCTCTTCCAGTACGCCGACGACGGCACCGAGGTCGAACGCATCCGGGTGCTGGCCTCCTACGGCGACCTGGACGCGCTCTCCGACGATGTGCGCACCACGGCGAAGCCGCCGTCGATCCCGCCCATCGAACACTGCCTGGGCTCCGGCGACGGCCCGGCGCCCATCCCCGGCTCCTCCGCCATCACGGACCGGCTGATGCTGAAGCTGGACCCGGCCACCTGCGGGTGGGCGGTGGGCGCACCGTCCGGCAAGGGTGAGATGCGTGCCTGGTTCGGACTCTCCGACGGTCGCGACGCCGATCCCCTCTCGCTGCTCCTGACGGTGGACGCGCTGCCGCCGACCGCCTTCGAAATCGGCATCAAGGGCTGGGTTCCCACGGTCGAGCTGACCACCCATGTCCGGTGCCGCCCGGCGCCGGGCCCGCTGCGGGTGTCGATCATCACGCGCAACCTCGCCGGCGGCTTCCTGGAGGAGGACGCGGAGGTCTGGGACAGCGCGGACCGCCTGGTGGCCCAGTCCCGCCAGCTGGCGCTGGCGCCGCGGGGGTAGGGGGCGCGGGGGTAGGGGGCGCGATCAGGGCCTCCCGGAGAGCGCCCGGCGGCCGGGGGAGCCCGGGCGGTCGGGCTCGTCCGGGGGCGGGCACGCGGGGTGCTGCCCGTGGGTGTGCGGGCCGGGCCCCGGCCCGCGTCTCAGTCGAGCCAGTGCAGCCGCCCCAGGCTGACCAGTCGCATCTGGCGCCGGGCCATGTCCCGCGCACGCTCCGAGGCCTGTGAGCCGTCCTCCGCCGCCTCCAGCAGGACCGAAGCGGTCATCACCATGTGATCCACATAGACGCCCGCCAGCATCAGCAGGTCTTCCTCGCTCCACCCCTCGGACTGCGGCTCGCCCGCGAAGGCGGCGGCCACCTCCCGCGTGAACAGCCGCAGTTGTGCCGCTATCGCCGCACGTACCGGCTGGACGCCCCCGTGCCGTTCACGGGCGATGAACCGGACGTGCGCGGGGTGCGTACGGACCAGGGCGGCGATCAGGTCGACGGTGGTGCCGATCCGCACCTCGCTGTCGCCGGTGTCCGCGAGCGTCGCCGCGATCAGCCCGTGCAGCGAGCCCAGCGTCTCCTCGACCAGTGCCACCCCGAGGTCGGCGGTGTCCCGGAAATGCCGGTAGAAGGCCGTCGGCGCGACGCCCACGGCGCGGGTCACCTCACGCAGGCCGAGGCTGGACAGGCTCTGCTCCTCCAGCAGGCCGAGCGCCGCGTCCAGGAGGGCCTGGCGGGTCTTCTGCTTCTGGGCCTGACGGATGCCCACGGTGTGACTCATGCCATTCAGTAAACAACCGTTCTCCGCCGAAGGGAAGCGTAGACTCAGTGGTCAGTGAACAGTCGTACTCACAGTTGTTCACTCAACCGACCCGTACCTGCGCCGAACCGGGCGCACCGAAAGGACAGTGATGATTGCCCTCGTCGCGCTTCTCCTCGTCTTCGGAGTCGTGCTGGGTGCCGTCGCCCACTTCCCGCTCTCCGTGTCCCTGATCGGCGCGGCCGTCATCGGCGGCTGGCTCGCCGTGTTCGCCGTGCGCGAGCGCCTCGGCCGCGGGCGCCTCACCAAGTAACCGAGCGCCTCACCGCACAAGGGAGCTGCACCATGGAACTCACCGCATCCGCCCGCACCCGGACCGGCACCCGCGACGTCGACGGCATGGCCGTCGCCTCGTTCGTGCTCGGTCTGCTGGGCCTGCTCGTGCTGAACATCGTTCTCGGCCCCACGGCCATCGTGCTGGCCGGCCTCGCGCTCTGGCGCGGCACGGCCCGCCGCGGCCGCGCCCTGCTGGGCCTCGCGCTCGGCGTGGCCGACCTGGTGGTCCTCGCCACCGTCTTCACTTCGAGTGGCGCCGTGATCTGGAACTTCGGCGGCTGACCGGTCACCGGCCGCCCACCGGGGACGCGCGGCGGGAAGGCCGCCCCGGAACTCGTAGAATCGTCGGCACCATGGCTTACCTCGACCACGCTGCGACCACTCCCATGCTTCCGGAGGCGGTCGAGGCGATGACCGCCCAGCTCACCGTCACCGGCAACGCCTCATCGCTGCACGCCGCCGGGCGACGGGCCCGGCGTACCGTCGAGGAAGCCCGAGAGGCTCTCGCGGAGTCGCTCGGCGCGCGCCCCAGCGAGGTGGTCTTCACCGGGGGCGGCACCGAGGCCGACAACCTCGCGGTCAAGGGCCTCTTCTGGGCCCGCCACGACGCCGAACCGCGCCGGAACCGGGTGCTGGTCAGCCCGGTCGAGCACCATGCCGTCCTGGACGCCGTCGACTGGCTGGGCGAGCACGAGGGCGCGACGGTCGAGTACCTCCCGGTCGACAGCTACGGCCGGGTGCGCCCCGAATCCCTCCGCGAGGCCATCGAACGCGACCCGTCCGATGTCGCGCTGGCCACCGTGATGTGGGCCAACAACGAGATCGGCACGGTCATGCCGGTCCGTGAACTGGCCGACGTCGCGTCCGAGTTCGGGATTCCGCTGCACGCGGACGCGGTACAGGCGTACGGCCAGCTCCCGCTGGACTTCGCCACGTCGGGCCTGGCCGCGATGACGGTGTCGGGCCACAAGATCGGCGGCCCCTACGGCATCGGAGCCCTGCTGCTGGGCCGTGAGTACACACCCGTCCCCGTCCTGCACGGCGGCGGTCAGGAACGCCACGTACGCTCCGGGACGCTGGACGCCCCGGCCATAGCCTCCTTCGCGGTGGCGGGAACGCTGGCCGCCGAACGGCGCGAGGTCTTCGCCCGGGAGATCGGCGCACTCCGCGACGGACTGATCGCCGCGGTGCGGTCCGCGGTCCCCACGGCCGTCCTGGGCGGCGATCCGTCGGACCGCCTCCCCGGCAACGCCCACTTCACCTTCCCCGGGTGCGAAGGCGACTCCCTGCTGCTGCTCCTGGACGCCCAGGGCATCGCCTGCTCCACCGGCTCCGCCTGCACGGCGGGAGTGGCGCAGCCCAGCCACGTACTCCTGGCCACGGGCACCGACCCCGATCTGGCCCGCGGCACCCTGCGGTTCTCCCTCGGACACACGTCCACCGAGGCGGATGTGGCGGCGGTGGCGGAGGCGATCGGCCCGGCGGTGGAGCGGGCCCGGTCGGCCGGACTGAGCTGAGGAAGGCGCCGCACGGGCTGCGCCCGGGGCCTCTGGGCCTCGGTGCGGCCCGTTCTGTCCGCGGCACGGTCAGGCCTGCCCCGGTCACCGTCCGGGCCGTCTCCCTTCACGGCTCTGACCGCTCCCGCGTCTCGCGCACCAGCCGTACGTACCAGGCCCAGTCCCAATGACGCCCCGGGTCCGTGTGGTCGGCTCCCGGAACCTCCACATGTCCGATGATGTGCTGCCGGTCCACGGGTATCCCGTACCGCGCGCAGATGTCCGCGGTCAGCCGCGCCGACGACCGGTACATGGCGTCCGTGAACGACGAGGCCCGGTCCACGAACCCCTCGTGCTCTATGCCGATGCTGCGCTCGTTGTAGGCGCGGTTGCCCGCGTGGAACGCCACATCCTGCTCCCGGACCGTCTGCGCCACTTTCCCGTCCCTGCGGACGACATAGTGCGCCGCGGCCGCGTGGGCCGGGTCCGCGAAGACCCTGAGCGCCATCGCGTAACTGCCCTGGACGGTGTGGATGACGACCCGGTCGATCGCATAGTCATGGGGGCGGTCGGCCCGCCGGTAATTGGCCGGGGAGGCCGCCGCCCACTGGGCCCCCGGGAAATCCACCGCACCGTTCTCGCGCGGTGTCCCGACACCGGACAGCCGGTCCCACACGTGTGCCAGCTCACCCCTGCCCAGCGCCGCGGCGCCCGCTGCGGCACCGAGCCCGCCGACCAGCAGGGCCCGCCGGCCCACATGCCGGTCCCTGTCGCCGCCCGTACGTTCCATGTGTGGGTCAACGCATCCGTGCGAGCGCGGGATTCCCCCGTGCCCGTACCCTGGTACAGCTATGACTCAGACCCCCCAGAGCCCCCGCCCCCGACCCCTCCGGGTACTGGCCGCGATGTCCGGCGGTGTGGATTCCGCCGTGGCCGCCGCCCGTGCCGCCGAGGCCGGTCACGACGTGACCGGTGTGCACCTGGCGCTTTCCGCCAATCCGCAGTCGTTCCGCACCGGCGCGCGAGGCTGCTGCACCATCGAGGACTCCCGCGACGCACGTCGCGCGGCGGACGTCATCGGCATCCCCTTCTACATCTGGGACCTGGCCGAGCGGTTCCGTGAGGACGTCGTCGACGACTTCGTCGCGGAGTACGAGGCCGGCCGTACCCCCAACCCGTGTCTGCGCTGCAACGAGAAGATCAAGTTCGCGGCGCTGCTCGACAAGGCGCTCGCCCTGGGCTTCGACGCGGTCTGTACCGGTCACTACGCCACGGTCGTCCTCAACGAGGACGGCTCACGGGAGATGCACCGGGCCTCCGACATGGCCAAGGACCAGTCGTACGTACTCGGGGTGCTGGACGAGCGTCAGCTCGCGCACGCCATGTTCCCCCTCGGTGACACCCTGACCACCAAGGACGAGATCCGGGCCGAGGCCGAGCGGCGGGGTCTGGCCGTCGCCAAGAAGCCCGACAGCCACGACATCTGCTTCATCGCGGACGGCGACACCCAGGGCTTCCTCGCCTCGCGGCTCGGCACCGCGGAAGGCGACATCGTCGACGAGGCGGGTACGAAGATCGGGAGCCACGAGGGCGCTTTCGGCTTCACCATCGGCCAGCGCAAGGGGCTGCGCATCGGCCACCCCGCGCCGGACGGCAAGCCGCGCTACGTCCTCGACATCTCCCCGGTGGACAACACCGTCACGGTGGGGCCGGCCGAGGCCCTGGATGTCACCGCGCTCACCGCGATCAAGCCCCGCTGGTGCGGCGACGCCCCGGCCGGTGCCGGGACGTACA
The DNA here is from genome assembly GCF_041438865.1 of Streptomyces sp. NBC_01471. Classification (NCBI taxonomy): domain Bacteria; kingdom Bacillati; phylum Actinomycetota; class Actinomycetes; order Kitasatosporales; family Streptomycetaceae; genus Streptomyces; species Streptomyces sp. NBC_01471. Next base: position 1,980,273 of record NZ_CP109450.1, on the reverse strand, counting down.
CCGCCCAGCTGCGCGCGCACGGCGGTGAGACGCGGGTGACCGCCGAGCTGGTGGGCGGCACCCTGAACGTCACGTTCGACGAGCCGGTACGGGGCGTGGCACCCGGCCAGGCGATCGTGCTCTACGACGGCACCCGGGTCGTCGGCTCGGCGACGATCGCCACGACCGACCGGGCAGCCGGCACAGCGGTGCCCGACACCGGGGTGTCCGACACCGGGGTGTCCGAGAGCGCCGTGCCTCCGGGTGCCGTACCTCAGACCAGTTCGGTGTCGTAGAAGCAGAAGTGGTCCTTGATCTGGGCGACTTGGGCCAGTGGCTCCGGGTACGCCCAGACAAGGTCGGCTGCTTCGGGCAGCGACCAGTAGGAGGCGTCGCCCTTGAACGGACAGTGGGTGTGCGTGTCCGAAGGGGTCAGCAGCTCGGTGTGCACGTCCTCGGGCGGGAGGTAGTAGCGCACCGGGAGGCCCGTCTCGTGCAGCAGCAGGGGGCGGCGGCTCTCCGCCAGGACCCGGCCCTCGCGGACCACCCGTACGTGATCGGTACCTTGCTCGATGGTGATGCGGTGTCCAGTCGTCATATGTGATTCAGCGCATCCGGGCCGGAAGTTCTTCCCCGCAGGCTGCCTCTACCGTGGACGCATGAATATCTGTGTCTTCCTCTCCGCCGCCGACCTCGACGAGCGCTACACGCGCCCCGCCCGTGAATTCGCCGAACTGCTCGGCAGGGGCGGTCACACCCTGGTCTGGGGCGGCTCGGAGAGCGGTCTGATGAAGGTGGTGGCCGACGGCGTACAGGAGACCGGCGGACGGCTCGTCGGGGTGTCGGTGGACTTCCTCGCGGCCAGGGCCCGTACCAACGCCGACGAAATGGTGATCGCCTCCGATCTGGCCGAGCGCAAGGCCCTGCTGCTCGCCAAGGCCGACGCGGTGGTGATCATGGTGGGTGGCACCGGCACGCTCGACGAGGCCACCGAGATCCTGGAGCTGAAGAAGCACGGCAAGACCGTGATGCCCGTGGTCCTGCTCAACACCGCCGGCTTCTACGACGGACTCAAGCAGCAGTTCCAGCGGATGGAGGACGAGGGGTTCCTGCCCGTGCCCCTCACTGACCTGGTCTTCTTCGCCGAGGACGGGGTGGCCGCGCTGGCGTACCTGGAGGAGTCGCAGGGCGTCCAGTAGTGCGACCATGGGGCCCATGGCTACACATGTGATCACTGGTGCTGGTTCCGGCATCGGCGCGGCCGTCGCGCGCCGCCTTCATGAGCGGGGCGACCACCTCGTCATCGTCGCGCGCGATGCCGGGCGCGCCAAGGAGCTCGCGGGAAGCTTCCCCGGCGCGGAGACGCTCGTCGCCGACCTGGCGAATCCCGACCGGATCTCCTGGGCGCTCGACAAGCAGTCGATGCCGGAACAGGTCGACTCGCTGCTGCACATCGCGGGCATCGTCGACCTCTCTCCCGTTGCGGAACTGCGTCCCCCGACCTGGCACCAGCAACTCAACACCAATCTCATCGCTCCGGCCGAGCTGACCCGGCTGATGCTCCCGCAGCTGCGGACCGTCCGCGGCCAGGTGGTCTTCGTCAACTCCGGCGCAGGCCTCAACGCCCATGCGGAGTGGGGCGCTTACGCCGCCGCCAAGCACGGCCTGAAGGCCCTGGCAGACGCCCTGCGCCAGGAGGAACACGCGAATGGTGTCCGGGTCACTTCCGTCTACCCCGGCCGTACGGCGAGCCCCATGCAGGCCAAGATCCACTCGCAGGAGGGCAAGGAGTACCGCCCGGAGAGCCTGATCGATCCCGAGTCGGTCGCCATGACCATCCTTGCGGCCCTGGACCTCCCGCGCGACGCGGAGATCAACGACGTGACGGTCCGGGCCGGGCGCTGACAGCCGACGGCAGGGACGGCGGGCCGCTCCCACCGGCCCGCCGCGACCGGTCGGACCGCTGCTGACGATCGGCCGGACCGACCCTGCCGGTCGCTACTCGGCCAGGGTGACCTGGTCTTCGGGAGAGACCAGGAAGCCGCTCCAACCGACCCTGACCACGCCGTATTTCGCCCCGAGGACTGCCATCGTGCTCACGTCCAGATTGTCCGAACTCCGGTAGAGGGAAGCGGGCAGCTCGGCCCGGTGCAGTTCGTGACCAGTCCGCGCGTCCAGGACGAGCAGTTGGGCCGAACCCGGAACCTTCTGCTGCTTCGCCTCTACCGGCGACCGGTACTGCGGTATGTACACCCGGCCGTCGGTGGTCCTGGGGAAACCCAGCGCACGTCCCCTGCCCGCCTTCACGGTCCAGAGGACCGTGCTGCTGCTGTCGTTCCTCACCTGCCGTGCGGTGACTGAGGTGTTGTCGCCGGAGCTGACGATGACCATGCCGTCACTGATGCCGCGCAGATACTCGTCGTGCGAGAGGAACGACGAGTGCGTCCGGGGCCGTGAGCCCGACACGTCCACCGTGACCAGGGAGCCGGTCTCCGTCAGGGAGACCAGCGTGTGGTCTCCGAGACGTCCGTAGCCGATGGTCCGGTCCTCGATGTGCCAGCGGGATCGGCCGCTGGCCGGGTCCACTCCGTACAGCCCGTCCCCGTCCGACCCGGAGCAGCGGGTGGCGTCGAACGCCTCGGCTCCCGAAAGCTCCAGAGGTGGCCGATGGTCCCACCCCTTGCATTCCCTGGGCGGAGCGGCGGACCAGAGCTGCTTCCCGTCGCGCGCCGACAGGCCGGTCAACCGGTCCTGCTGGTTGATGACCACGGTGCCCCCGGCCCGCCAGACCCGGTCTCCGGAGTCCTCCCGCACCCTCTCTGCCACCTTTGTGTGCCAACGGGGCTTACCGCTGCGCAGATCCACCGAGACCGCGAGACCGTCGGCATACCAGAGGACGACGGCGCCGCTGACCACGGTCTCCGCTATCAGAGCGGTTTTCTCGCGCCCGTAGTGCCAGTAGGTACGGTCGGTGCGGACGTTGTTCGCCATGATGCCGTTGTCCCGCTCGTGCAGAACCAGCCCGCCGACGACAGCCGCAGGGGCGTCGTCACCACTCGCCAGCACGCGGCCCGGCCGCTCGGGCGCGGCGGCGCCGAGAGCGGTGGGGAAGGCGCCGTGCGGGCCGGTCATCTGCTCGTGGTAGCGGGTGAGGTACGCGTATGTCTGCCAGCCACCGATCGCGAGGGCCAGCACGGTCGCGACGGTCACCAGCCTGATCCATCTGGCGTGGATCCAGGCAGCCGCGGCGCGCGCCGACTGGGCCAGAGTCCGCCTCAGCCGCGGAACGGCGTACCGATCCCTCGACGGGGGCCCCGAACCGGCCTCCATGTCACTGTCGCCGGAATTCCATGTCCAGCCGTCCAGCCGGTCCTTCATCGGTCTCCCCCTCGAAGTCCGTCCGCGATGGTGCTCACCGATACATACACCGCCCGGGCCGCCCCGGTTCCGCCCGGGCGCTCTCGTACCCTTCGGGGGTGAGCGAGAACAGCAAGTTCAGTTGGGGTCCTGCCACCGGGATCGGGTCCATGCCGGGCGGCGACGCGCGGGAGAGTGCGAAAACCGTCGTCGGGTCCTTCGAAGGGTTCCCCTGTCTGCCGGAGCTGCCGGCGCGCGGGCCCGGCGCCGACATGCTCGGACGCACCCTCGGGATGCTCGTCGAGATGTACGCGCACGTGGAGCCCAGCGGCTGGCGGGTGAGCGACCGGCCCGGGCGGGACACCAGGCGGGCCCGCTCCTGGCTCGGCGAGGACCTCGACGCGCTGGAGGAGTTCACCCAGGGGTACGAGGGGCCGCTCAAGATCCAGGCGGTCGGCCCCTGGACCCTGGCCGCCGGACTCGAACTGCGGGGCGGTGAGGCCGTGCTCGGAGATCCGGGAGCCTGCCGGGACCTCGCCGCTTCGCTCGCCGAGGGGCTGCGGGCCCACCTGGCGGAGGTGAAACGGCGGGTGCCCGGGGCGCAGGTGGTGCTCCAGCTCGACGAACCGTCGCTCGTCTCCGTACTGCGCGGCCGGATCAGGACAGCCAGCGGCTACCGGACACACCGGGCCGTGGACAGGCAGCTGGCCGAAGGCACGCTGCGGGACGTGATGGGGGTCGGCGACGGCCCCGTGATCGTGCACACCTGCGCTCCGGACGTGCCGTTCGCCCTGTTGCGGAGGGCCGGTGCGGCAGGTATCTCGTTCGATTTCAACCTCCTTACCGAGCGTGATGAGGAGGCGGTCGGGGAAGCCGTGGAGGGCGGTACCCAGCTCTTCGCCGGTGTGGTGCCCGGCACTGACACCGCATTGTCGGACCCTGCCGGTAGCGTCATGGGTGTCAGGACGCTGTGGCGCAGGCTGGGGCTGAATCCGGGGACTCTCGCCGAGTCGCTGGTGCTCACGCCGGCGTGCGGGCTCGCGGGTGCTTCACCCGACTATGCCCGCACGGCACTCGCGCACTGCGCCCGCGCTGCGAGGTCACTCGCCGACAACCCTGAGTAGCGGGATCGGTTTCATCAACGGGAGGACGAGACGGTGGCTGTCGAACAGCAAGGTGCGGTGCCTGCGGAGGCACGGGAGAGCCACGCCCAGCTGGCCGAGCAGATCGAGGAGCACCGCTTCCGGTACTACGTGAGGGACCAGCCCGTCGTCAGCGACGCTGAGTTCGACACGCAGCTGCGTGCGCTGGCGGCGTTGGAGGAGGAGTATCCGGAGCTTCGCACTCCGGACTCGCCGACCCAGAAGGTCGCGGGGGCGTACGAGACGGAGTTCACCTCCGTGCAGCACCGGGACCGGATGCAGTCGCTGGACAACGCGTTCGACGACGAGGAGCTGGCCGCCTGGGCCGAGCGGGTGGCGCGCGAGGTCGGCTCACCCGGCTACCACTTCCTGTGCGAACTCAAGGTGGACGGCCTCGCCGTCAACCTCACGTACGAGCACGGCAGGCTGGTCCGTGCCGCCACCCGCGGCGACGGCCGGACCGGGGAGGACATCACCCCCAACGTCATGACGATCGCGGAGATCCCGCACCGGCTGCGCGGGGAGCGCATCCCCGACCTGGTGGAGATCCGGGGCGAGGTGTACTTCCCGATGGACGCCTTCGAAGGGCTCAACGCACGGCTGGTGGAGGCCGGTGACAAACCCTTCGCCAACCCGCGCAACGCGGCGGCCGGCTCGCTGCGCCAGAAGGATCCGAAGATCACCGCGACCCGCCCGCTGCACATGGTCGTCCACGGCATCGGTGCCCGCGACGGCTTCGACATCGACCGCCTGTCGCATGCGTACGAGCTGCTGCACGAGTGGGGCCTGCCCACCGCCAAGCACAACAAGGTGGTCGACGACCTGGCGGGCGCCAGGGAGTTCATCGCGTACTTCGGCGAGAACCGGCACTCCGTGGAGCACGAGATCGACGGGGTCGTCATCAAGCTCGACGAGATCCCGCTCCAGGGACGGCTCGGCTCCACCTCACGGGCGCCGCGGTGGGCCATCGCCTGGAAGTACGCGCCGGAGGAGGTCAACACCAAGCTGGTCAACATCCGGGTCGGCGTGGGGCGTACGGGCAGGGTCACGCCGTACGCACAGGTCGAACCGGTCACCGTGGCCGGCTCCGAGGTCGAGTTCGCGACGCTGCACAACCAGGACGTGGTGAAGGCCAAGGGGGTGCTCATCGGCGACACGGTGGTGCTGCGCAAGGCCGGTGATGTCATCCCCGAGATCCTCGGCCCGGTCGTGGACCTGAGGGACGGCAGCGAGCGGGAGTTCGTGATGCCCGCGGAGTGCCCCGAGTGCGGTACGGCTCTGCGGGCCATGAAGGAGGCGGACATCGACCTCCGCTGCCCCAACGCCCGCTCCTGCCCGGCCCAGTTGCGCGAGCGGCTCTTCTACCTCGCCGGTCGCAAGTCCCTGGACATCGAGAACTTCGGCTATGTCGCCGCGGCCGCGCTGACCCAGCCGCTGGAACCGGCCGAGCCACCGCTGAAGGACGAGAGCGACCTCTTCGACCTCACCATCGAGCAGTTGCTGCCGATCAGGGCGTACGTCCTCGACCAGGACAGCGGACTTCCCAAGAGGGACCCGAAGACGGGTGAGGAGAAGATCGCAACGGTCTTCGCCAACCAGCAGGGCGAGCCCAGGAAGAACGCCGTGGCCATGCTGGAGAACATCGCGGCGGCGAAGGAGCGCCCGCTGTCCCGGGTGATCACCGGCCTTTCGATCCGTCATGTGGGCCCGGTGGCAGCGGAGGCGCTGGCACGTGAGTTCCGTTCGGTCGAGCGGATCGAGCAGGCCACGGAGGAGGAGCTGGCCGCCGTGGAGGGGGTCGGCCCGACCATCGCGGCCTCGCTCAAGCAGTGGTTCGAAGAGGACTGGCACCGCGAGATCCTCCGCAAGTGGCGGGCGGCCGGGGTCCGTATGGAGGACGAGGCCGGTGAGGACGTGGGCCCGCGACCGCTGGACGGGCTGACCGTCGTCGTCACGGGGACCCTGGAGCACCACACGCGGGATGGCGCGAAAGAAGCCCTCCAGAGCCTCGGGGCGAAGGTGACGGGCTCCGTTTCCAAGAAGACGGCGTTCGTGGTGGTCGGAGACAGCCCCGGCTCGAAGTACGACAAGGCGATGCAGCTGAAGGTCCCCGTACTGGACGAGCAGGGCTTCGCTGTCCTGCTCGAACAGGGCCCTGACGCGGCCCGGGAGGCAGCGGTGCCGGTGGAGGAGTAGCGGAGGAGTGGCGTCGGCGGTGGGGTCAAGCTCACCCGTTCGGCGCATAGCAGATAGTTCGGGACGGTCGGGTCGCATTCGGGCAAGACCTGCAGAGCGCTGCCCGTCGGACCCTTCGGCGGCCTACTGTTGAACAGTGCGCCCGTCCCGCACGGCTGCAATGGGTCTGCCCTGCTCTTCTGGAGACTCCTCCTCTGGAGTTTCTTCCCGAGTCCGGGACAACATATGAGCCGTGACGGCATGACAGCGGGCCATCACGTGCATAGGCACTGCCGGCTGTGAGAGGGACGGGCATGAAACCGACCGAGAGCGCCGATCCGGAGTCGCGGGTGCGCGGTGTCGCGCAGCTCGCTCACTCCGTGGCGAGGCTGCCCGCCTTCCCGTTCGTCGTGGGACTGGCCGCAGTCGTCCTGGTGACCGGGTTGTTAGGCGCTGTCAGCGACGGCCGCGCACTGTTCCCCGACGGCACGGCGGGCTGGGCGCTCGCCGTCCTCACCGGCATCATCGTGGGCCATCTGGTCGCGCTCGGCCGCGACCGCTGGTGGGGCGGTACCGGTTCCGGTGCCGCCCTCACCCTCGCCGTCCTGCTTCTGTACGGGTGGCTGCCCGCAGCGCTGGTCAGCCTGGCCGTCGTCGTCCTCGTGGGTGGTGCGCGCAGCCACCGCTGGCGGCAGGGGCTGCTGCACGGCGCCTCCGACATCCTGGGCATCGGCGCCGCGGCCCTGGTCCTCGCGGCGTTCGACGAGACCCCGACGGTCGAGCACCCCTGGCAGCCACTCGACTGGGGGATCGGTTCCGCGGCCGAGATCGTGCTGGCGGCCGTCGCCTATCTGGGCGTCGCGCGGGTGCTGCTCTGGTCCGCGGTGGTGCCGCCCACCCGCGGACTGCCGACAGTCGCCCGTACGGCACTGGTCAGGCAAGGACTCACCGGCGTCGCGCTGCTCGGGATCGCCCCGCTGATCTGCGTCGTCGCGGTGTCCCTGCCGCTGCTGCTGCCGCTCTTCGCCGTGCCGCTGATCGCTCTGGACTCGACGCTGTGGATCGCCAGGGCGCGTGCGGAGGAGCAGCTGCGCGACCCGCTGACCGGACTGCCCAACCGCCAGTGGCTGCTGGAGCGGACCTGGGCCGCGCTGGCGGAGGCGGAGAACGGCGGGTTCAGATCGTCACTGGTGCTGATCGACCTCGACCGATTCCGCTCGGTCAATGACACGCTCGGGCATCTCGCGGGCGACCGGCTGCTGTTGCAGATAGCGGAACGGCTGCGGTTCGCGCTGCCCCGCGGCGCGGAGGTCGCCCGCCTCGGCGGAGACGAGTTCGCCGTGCTGCTCCCGGCCGCCGACTCGGCGACGAGCGTGATGCGCATCGCGCGCCACCTGGTGGCCGAACTGAGCTCACCGCTCGACCTCGACGGACTGACACTGGTGCTGGAGGCGAGCGCAGGCGTCTCGGTCTTTCCCGACCACGCACTGGACGCCGAGGGGCTGCTCCAGCGTGCCGACGTGGCGATGTACCAGGCCAAGCGGGACCGCACGGGTGTCGAGGTGTACGAGTCCAAGCGGGACTCCAACACCCCCGACCGGCTCGGTCTGCTCGGCGATCTGCGTCGCGCGCTCGACGCGGGCGATGTGGAGCTGCACTACCAGCCGAAGGTCCGGTTCGACGGTCAGGTGGCGGGTCTTGAGGCGCTGGTCCGCTGGGTGCACCCGGAGCGCGGCAGGGTCCCCCCGGACGAGTTCATCGCCATCGCGGAGTCGTCGGGGCTGATGCCGCACCTCACCGAGTACGTCCTGGAGACGGCCCTGGCCCAGGTCGCCAAGTGGCGCCTCCAGGGCCTGAAGGTCCCGGTGGCGGTCAACGTCTCGCCGCGCGATGTGCACACCCCCGGTTTCGCCGGTGCGGTGGCGGCCCGGCTGGCCAGGCACGGGGTGCCGCCGGGCGCCCTCCAGCTGGAGATAACCGAGCACGTCCTGCTGGAGGACCCGCAGCGGGCCGCCGACACCCTGGCCGGGCTGACCGCGCACGGCGTGAAGATGTCCCTGGACGACTTCGGCACGGGGTACTCGTCACTGGTCCATCTGCGGCGCCTCCCGGTGAGCGAGCTGAAGATCGACCGGTCGTTCGTGGCCCGGCTCGCGGTGGACAACGAGGACGCCGAGATCGTCCGCTGCACGGTCGACCTGGCCCACTCGCTCGGCCTGATCGTCGTGGCCGAGGGCGTCGAGGACGACGAGACGTGGGAGCGGCTCCGCGATCTGGGCTGTGACGCGGTACAGGGCTGGCTGGTGGCTGCCGCGATGCCGCCGCACGAGGCGACGGCGTGGCTGCTGGCCCGGGGATCCCGGGGATGGCAGCGGCCGGCGGAACTCGCCGCTGCGGCCGCAGCGGAGAAGGAGAAGTCCCAGGCCGGGCAGGTGGTACTGCACAGCCGGCCGGGCCCCCGCCAGGATCCGCGTCCGTAACCGGGACTCCGCCGCTCGTACCCCGGGAACCGGGACTCCGCGTTCGTACCCTGAGAACCGGTGCTCCGTGCTCGTACCCGAGCTGCGCCGCGTCCGTAACCGGGGCTTCGTGTCCGGTAGTCCGGCCCCGCCACGGACCCGGTCCCCGACCGCCGGACGGGCCTGAGGCGTCCCGGCGTCCGGCTTTCCACAGCGACGGACGCCCCTCCGCGTCCCTCCCCGGCGGATCCGTTTAGTGGCCACGGCCCCCGGCCCCATAGGATTGGGCCAAAATCCACACACTCACCCCTGAGGATCGCTGCATGCCTGGCATCACGCGCGAGGAGGTCGCCCACCTCGCACGGCTGGCACGTCTGGAGCTGAAGGACGAAGAGCTCGACCACTTCGCCGGACAGCTCGACGACATTCTCGGCGCGGTCGCCCGCGTATCCGAGGTTGCCGACCAAGACGTACCGCCGACCTCCCACCCGCTGCCGCTGACGAACGTCATGCGCGCGGACGAGGTCCGTCCGTCGCTCACCCCGGAGCAGGCCCTCTCCGGCGCCCCCGCCCAGGAGCAGCGGCGTTTCAAGGTGCCGCAGATCCTGGGGGAGGACTAACCCATGACGGACATCAACATCATCAAGCTCACCGCTGCCGAGACCGCCGCGAAGATCGCTTCCGGCGAGCTCACGGCCGTCGAGGTCACCGAGGCGCACCTGGCCCGGATCGCGGCCGTCGATGAGAAGGTCAATGCCTTCCTGCACGTCGACCGTGAGGGCGCGCTCGCTCAGGCCCGCGCTGTCGACGCCAAGCGCGCGAACGGCGAGAAGCTCGGACCGCTGGCCGGTGTGCCCCTGGCGCTGAAGGACATCTTCACCACCGAGGGCGTCCCGACCACCGTCGGCTCCAAGATCCTCGAAGGCTGGCTCCCGCCGTACGACGCGACCGTCACCAAGCGCCTCAAGGCCGCCGACGTCGTCATCCTCGGCAAGACCAACATGGACGAGTTCGCCATGGGGTCGTCGACCGAGAACAGCGCCTACGGGCCCACCGGCAACCCCTGGGACCTCTCCCGGATCCCCGGCGGCTCCGGCGGCGGCTCCGCTGCCGCCCTGGCGGCCTACGAGGCCCCGCTGGCCATCGGTACGGACACCGGCGGCTCCATCCGCCAGCCCGCGGCCGTCACCGGCACCGTCGGCGTCAAGCCGACCTACGGCGGGGTGTCCCGCTACGGCATGGTGGCGTTCTCGTCCTCCCTCGACCAGGGCGGCCCCTGCGCCCGTACGGTCCTGGACGCGGCCCTGCTGCACGAGGCCATCGCCGGGCACGACCCGCTCGACTCGACCTCCATCGACGCCCCGGTCCCGCCGGTCGTCGAGGCCGCCCGCAACGGCTCGGTCGCCGGACTGCGCGTCGGTGTCGTCAAGCAGTTCCGCGGCGAGGGCTACCAGGCCGGGGTCATCCAGCGTTTCGACGAGTCCGTCGAGCTCCTCAGGGGGCTCGGCGCCGACATCGTGGAGCTGGACTGCCCCTCCTTCGACCTGGCGCTCTCCGCGTACTACCTGATCGCCCCGTCGGAGTGCAGCTCGAACCTGGCCCGCTTCGACGCCATGCGGTACGGCCTGCGAGTCGGCGACGACGGCACGAAGTCCGCCGAGGACGTCACCGCGCTCTCCCGCGAAGCCGGATTCGGCGACGAGGTCAAGCGCCGCATCATCCTCGGTACGTACGCGCTCAGCTCCGGCTACTACGACGCGTACTACGGCAGCGCCCAGAAGGTCCGCACCCTCATCACGCGGGACTTCGAGCAGGCGTTCGAGCGGGTGGACGTCATCGTCTCGCCGACCACGCCCACCACCGCCTTCCCGATCGGTGAGCGCGCCGACGACCCGATGGCGATGTACCTCGCCGACCTGTGCACCATCCCGACCAACCTGGCCGGCAACTCCGCCATGTCGCTGCCCTGCGGCCTGGCACCCGAAGACGGTCTGCCGGTCGGCCTGCAGATCATCGCCCCCGCCATGAAGGACGACCGGCTGTACAAGGTCGGAGCTGCCGTCGAGGCCGCCTTCGTGGAAAAGTGGGGACACCCGCTGCTTGAGGAGGCTCCGTCGTTGTGAGTGCCATGACCAAGAAGGCCAAGAACTTCAAGAAGTCCAAGACCGGCGTCTACGTGTCCCTGGGTTCCACCGCCTTCGGAGCGCTCAGCGTCTTCAAGCAGGCCAAGCTGGCCCGCCAGGAGAACGACACGCTCCGGCTCGTCGACGCCGCCATCTCGGCTGCGGCGATCGCCACCGGACTGGCGATCCTCTACCGCGAACTGAAGCGCCTGGGCGACGACGACGTCCTGCTGGGCTGAGAGGGAAAGTCTCATCGTGACCGTCACTGAACTCGCGTCGTACGAGGAAGCCCTCGCGACGTACGACCCCGTCATGGGCCTGGAGGTCCATGTCGAGCTCGGCACCAGGACCAAGATGTTCTGCGGCTGCTCCACCGAGCTGGGTGCCGAGCCCAACTCGCAGACCTGCCCCACCTGTCTGGGTCTGCCCGGCTCGCTGCCGGTCGTCAACGCGATCGGCGTCGAGTCGGCCATCAAGATCGGTCTCGCGCTGAACTGCGAGATCGCCGAGTGGTGCCGTTTCGCCCGGAAGAACTACTTCTATCCGGACATGCCGAAGAACTTCCAGACCTCGCAGTATGACGAGCCGATCGCCTTCGACGGCTATCTGGACGTCCAGCTGGAGGACGGCGAGACCTTCCGGGTGCAGATCGAGCGCGCCCACATGGAGGAGGACACCGGCAAGTCGCTGCACGTCGGCGGGGCCACCGGCCGTATCCACGGCGCGTCGCACTCGCTGCTCGACTACAACCGCGCGGGCATTCCGCTCATCGAGATCGTCACCAAGCCGATCGAGGGAGCCGGCGAGCGTGCCCCCGAGGTCGCCAAGGCGTACGTCGCCGAGCTGCGTGAGCTGATCAAGGCGCTGGGCGTCTCCGAGGCCCGGATGGAGATGGGCCAGATGCGCTGCGACGTCAACCTGTCGCTGCGGCTGCATGGGGTCGAGAAGCTCGGGACGCGCTCCGAGACGAAGAACGTCAACTCGCTGCGCTCGGTGGAACGCGCCGCGCGCTACGAGATCCAGCGGCACGCCGCGGTGCTCGGCTCCGGCGGATCGATCGTGCAGGAGACCCGGCACTTCCACGAGGAGGACGGGTCCACCACGGCGGGTCGCATCAAGGACAACGCCGAGGACTACCGGTACTTCCCGGAGCCCGACCTGGTCCCCGTCGCGCCCGCGCGCGACTGGGTCGAGGAGCTGCGGGGCACACTGCCCGAGCTGCCGCGCGTGCGCCGCAACCGGCTGCGCGAGGAGTGGGGCGTCACCGAGTTCGACATGCAGTCGATCCTCAACGCCGGTGCGCTCGACCCGATTCTGGCCACGATCGACGCGGGCGCCCCGTCCGACCAGGCCCGCAAGTGGTGGATGGGCGAGCTGGCGCGCAACGCCAACGAGACCGGCCGTGACCTCGCCGCGCTGCCCATCACGCCCGAGCAGGTCGCCCGGGTCGCGGAGCTCGTCGCGGCGGGCGACCTCAACGACAAGCTGGCCCGCCAGGTCATCGACGGGGTGCTCGCCGGTGAGGGCGGACCGGACGAGGTCGTCGAGAAGCGCGGTCTGAAGGTCGTCTCCGACGACGGTGCGCTCGGCGCCGCCGTGGACGAGGCCATCGCGGGCAACGCGGCCATCGCGGACAAGATCCGCAGCGGCAAGGTCGCCGCCGCCGGTGCACTCGTCGGCGCGGTCATGAAGGCCACCCGGGGACAGGCGGACGCGGCGCGCGTCCGTGAGCTGATCCTGGAGAAGCTCGGCGCCGAAGGCTGACCCGCCCACGCACGGTCGCACGGGGCCGCGCCCCGGATTCCGCTCCGCCGGTGCCGGGGGGACGCGACAGCAGGCTCGTCCTGCCGTCACATCCCCCCGGCGCCGCAGGACACGGAGTCCGGGGCGCGGCCCCGGCCCGTTCCCACCCCGGAGCACGCCCTGAACAACATCCCCGCCGAGATCCTCTCCGTAGCGCTGCTCCTGGGCGTACTCGCCTTCGCCGTGACCCGTCCCCAGGGCCGGCCGGAGGCGGCGGCCGCCGTGCCCGCGGCGGTACTCGTGGTGCTTTCGGGCGCGGTCTCGCCGTCCGAGGCATGGGACCAGACGCGCACCCTGCTGCCCGTGGTCGCCTTTCTCGCCGCGGTGCTCGTGCTCTCCCAGCTCTGCGCCGACGACGGGCTGTTCGACGCCGCGGGCGATCTGGTGGCGCGGGTCTGCGGCGGGCGGCCGGTGCGGCTGCTCGGTGGCGTTTTCGCGGTCGCCGCCGTGGTCACCGCCGTGCTCAGCCTGGACGCCACCGTCGTCCTGCTCACCCCGGTCGTCTTCGCGACAGCCGCGCGGGTCGGGGCCGGGCCGCGGCCCCACGTCTACGCCTGTGCGCACCTCGCCAACTCCGGCTCGCTGCTGCTGCCTGTCTCCAACCTGACCAATCTGCTGGCGTTCTCCGCGAGCGGCCTGACCTTCACCCGGTTCGCCGGGCTGATGGCCGTGCCGTGGCTGGCCGCCGTGGCGGTCGAGTACGCCGTCTTCCGCCGGTTCTTCGCCACCGACCTGGCCACGCCCGCGCACGCGCCTGACGCGGCGGAGCCGGCCGAGACACCGGTGTTCACCCTGGTGGTGGTCGGTCTGACACTCGCCGGCTTCGTGGTCACCTCCTTCGCGGGCGCCGAACCGGTCTGGGCCGCGCTCGCCGGGGTCCTGGTGCTCGGCATCCGGGCGCTGCGCCGCCGACGGACCACCGTCACGGGCCTGGTGCGCGACGCCAACCCGTTCTTCTGCCTGTTCGTGCTCGCGCTCGGGATCGTCGTCCGGGCGGTCGTCGACAACGGACTCGGCGACGGGATCGGCCACTTGCTGCCCGGCGGCGCCACACTGCCCGCGCTGCTCGCGGTGGCCGGGGTCGCCGCCGTCCTGTCCAACGCCATCAACAACCTGCCGGCGATCCTGGCGCTGCTGCCGGTCGTCGGCCCCGCCGGGCCCGGGCCGGTACTCGCGGCGCTGATCGGCGTGAACCTCGGCCCCAACCTCACGTACGTCGGCTCGCTGGCCACACTGCTGTGGCGCCGCATCATGAACGAGTACGGACAGGAGCCCGAACTCGGCACCTTCTCCCGGCTCGGCCTGCTGACGGTTCCCGCGACGCTGACCGTGTCGACCGTCGCACTGTGGGGAGCCCTGCGGGTCATCGGAGCGTGAGGCTGCCCCTACGGGACACAGGCTGGCCCTACGAGACACAGGCGGTCCCGTGCGGACAGCTCCGGACCGGTCAGCGCAGTCCGATGTCCCCGCGCAGCTGCTCCAGTTCACGCCGGTCCCGCTTCGTCGGCCGTCCCGTGCCCCGGTCGCGGACCGGGATGTCGAGAACGGCCTCCCGGGGCGGGGGCGGCGGGCTGTTGTCCACGTAGCACTCGGCCGCTACCGGCGGCCCCACCCTCTTGCGCACCAGGCGTGACACTTCGACGATCCGCTCGCGTCCCGCGTGGAACAGCCGCACCTCGTCGCCCGCCTGCACCGCGTGGGCCGGCTTGACGCGTTCACCGTTGAGGCGGGCATGACCGGCCCGGCAGGCAGCAGCGGCCTGCGAGCGTGTCTTGGTGAGCCGCACCGACCAGATCCAGGTGTCGAGCCGTACGGTCCCCTCTTCAGCAGCCATACCCCGACCCTACGGCGGCGCGCACCCTTGTGACTAACCCCACGAAACAGTCAAAGGATCACGTTTCGATGCCAGAGTGATGCGCCAAAGGTCTGTGCTCTTTACGGTTTATTCCCGATAAAGGCCGACGAACCACCCAGGTCGATTCCGAGGGAGCAGTCCGTTGGCAGCCATCGCGCGATGGTGCGTCAGGCACCGCCTGCTGACCGTTCTCCTCTGGCTCCTCGCCCTCGGCGGCACCGCGGCCGCCGCGGGCTTCGCCGGATCGGCGTACTCCAACGACTACGAAGTGCCGGGTACGGAGTCCGGGCGGGCCACCGCCCTCCTCGACCAGGGATTCCACGGCCAGGGCGGCGACAGCGACACCATCGTCTGGCACACCGGGCAGGGCAGCGTCCGCGCGTCCGGCGTCGAACAGCGGATGACGCAGACCCTCAACAAGATCGACGACCTCCCGGGCATCGCCTCCGTCGGGGCGCCGCACACCAGCGCCGACGGGCACACCGCCTACGCCGTGTTCACCTTCGACGCGCAGTCCGACGAGATCCCCGAGCCGCAGGCCCGGACCGTTGTCGACACCGCGAAGGCGGCCGAGGCCGACGGGCTCCAGGTCGAGCTGGGCGGCAGCGCCGTCGCGCTCACCCAGACCACCGGCGTGCATCTCAGCGAGGCCATCGGGGTCGCCGTCGCCGCACTGGTGCTCTTCCTCGCCTTCGGCGCCTTCGCCGCGAGCCTGCTGCCCATCGCCACCGCCCTGGTCAGCGTCGGCACGGCCTACGCGGGCATCGGACTGCTCGGACATGTCATGACCGTCGCCGACTTCGCGCCGATGCTCGGGATGCTGGTCGGGCTCGGAGTCGGCATCGACTACGCGCTGTTCATCGTGACCAGGCACCGCAAGGCGCTGCGCCGCGGCCTGCCGGTCACCGAGGCGGTGACGCACGCGGTGAGCACGACGGGCCGCGCCGTCGTCTTCGCCGGGGCGACGGTCTGCATCGCCCTGCTCGGCATGCTCATCCTCCGGCTGGACTTCCTCAACGGTGTCGCCATCGCGGCGTCCCTCACGGTCGTGCTGACCGTGGCCGCCTCGGTGACCCTGCTGCCCGCGCTGCTCTCGTTCATCGGGATGCGGGCGCTGAGCCGCCGGGAACGCGAACGGCTGGCCGAGCGGGGCCCGCAGCCCGAACCGCCCACCGGCTTCGCCGCCCGCTGGTCCGCATTCGTGGAGCGGCATCCCAGACTGCTCGGCACACTCGCCGCGGCGGTGATGCTGGTCCTCGCGCTGCCGACCCTCGGGCTCCACCTGGGCACATCCGACCAGGGCAACAGTCCGGCGGGCTCGACCACCCGGGAGGCGTACGACCTGATCGGCAGGGGCTTCGGGCCCGGAGCCAACGGACCGCTCACCCTGGTCGCCAAGCTGGACGGTGCGGGGGACCGGGTGGCCCTGGACGAACTGCCCGCGCGGCTGCGTACGACCGAGGACGTCGCGACGGTGAGCCCGGTCACCTACAACGGCAGCGGTGACACGGCCTTCATCACGGTCGTCCCCGACTCGTCCCCGCAGTCACAGAAGACCAGCGACCTCGTCGACCGGCTGCGTACGGACGTCCTGCCCCGGGCCGAGAGCCGGACCTCGCTCGATGTCGAGGTCGGCGGTGTCACCGCGAGCTACGACGACTTCGCGGAGGTGATCGTCGGCAAACTCCCGCTCTTCGTCGGTGTGGTCATCGCGCTCGGCTGTCTGCTCCTGCTGCTGGCGTTCCGCTCGATCGGAATCCCGGTCAAGGCCGCCCTGATGAACGTGGCCGCGGTGGCCTCCGCCTTCGGCGTCGTCGTCGCGGTCTTCCAGTGGGGCTGGGGGAGTGAGCTGCTGGGACTCGGCAGCGCGGGCCCGATCGAGCCCTTCCTGCCGGTGATCATGGTCTCGGTGCTCTTCGGACTCTCCATGGACTACCAGGTCTTCCTGGTCAGCCGGATGTACGAGGAGTGGCGGGAGACCGGCGACAACCGGCGGGCCGTCCGGGTCGGTCTCGCCGAGACCAGCCGCGTGATCAACTCCGCTGCCGTCATCATGATCTCCGTCTTCCTCGCCTTCGTCCTCAGCGGCGACCGGGTCATCGCGATGTTCGGCATCGCCCTCGCCGCAGCCGTCGCGCTCGATGCCTTCGTGCTGCGGACGCTCCTGGTCCCCGCGCTGATGCACCTGCTCGGCCGGGGGAACTGGTGGCTGCCCGGCTGGCTGGACCGGCGGCTTCCCCACATCAGCATCGAGGCGCCCGCCCCCGGTACCCGTGCGAAAATTCCACCACCGCGCCCGCCCGTGATGGAGGAGAAGCATGTTCGCGATATCGCTCGGTGACAGAGCGGAGCTGGGGCTCCTGGAACCGTGGCAGGCGGACGAGTACCTGGCCCACATCGACCGGGGGCGCGAATTCATCGGCCAGTACATCGGGCTGGCCGCCGCGGCCGGAGATCTCGCTTCGGCACGTGCGTTCCTCCAGTCGTACGCGGACAAGCAGGCCGCGGACGGCGGCCGGATCTTCGGCATCCGGCTGGACGGCACGCTGGTCGGCGGGGTGCTGTTCCCGCGTTTCGACGCGGCGACTGGCTGCTGCGAGGTCGGCTGCTGGCTGGAGCCTGCCGCGGTGGGCCGGGGGCTGGTGACGCGCGCCGCCGGGGTACTGATCGACTGGGCGGTGGACGAGCGCGGGATGCACCGCGTCGAGTGGCACGTCGACCCCGGGAACACCGGGAGCATCAACGTCGCGAAGCGGCTGGGGATGGTGCGCGAGGGCGTGCTGCGGCAGAACCACCCCCATCGGGGAAGCCGTCACGACACCGAGGTCTGGTCGGTCCTGGCACCCGAGTGGAAGGCGCACAGAGAGCATTAAGCCCGCTCTCAGAAAGGCCCCCTAGCGTGCGCCGTATGAACGCCACCACCAAGACCGACACGACCGACGACTCCGCCGCCAAGGTGCAGGACGCCGAGGCCGCCGAGGCCACGGCGGAGGCGACCGCTGAGGACACCGACATCGACGCGGACGAGGCCGCCGAGGAAGCGGCGGCCGAGGAAGAAGCCGAGCAGGCCGAGCTGGAAGCGGGCAGCCCTGCCGCCCGCCCCGGGATCGGCGCGGGCGCGGCCGCCGTCGTCGCCGCCGCGCTGGGCTTCGTCGGACTCTCCGGCAGCTGGATGGGCAAGGTCCTCTCCGAGCGCGAGACCCTGACCGGTCAGCTGAAGCTCTCCCAGAGCGCCAGCGCCTCGCAGCAGATCCACGAGGTCTACGCCGACTCCTGGCACACCACCGCCCTCGTCAACGGCGTCTTCGCGCTGCTGGCGCTGGTCGTCGGAGCCCTCGTACTGGCCCGCCCGTTCTTCAGCTCGCCCGTCCGCCCCCAGGCCGTCTGGGTCCGCGCCGTCGCCTGGGGCGCCGTCGGTGTCGCCGTCATCGGCCTGATCGTCGCCGTCGGCATGTACTTCGACCTGTTCGCCGCGCTCCCGACCGCTCCCGCCACCGCGCCCGCCCCGGCCCAGTAGGACCGTCGGGCAGAAACCCGTAAGGCATCCCCGAGGGGACCTGGGCCGTACGTAAGCACTCACGTACAGCGCCTGAGGCCCCCTCCGCCATGAGGATGCGGCACTCGCCCGATGCGGCGGACCCCCTGGCAGACGAAAGTCGAGGCATCGCAGGAAGCCGCGAACGGCTTCCGCCACATCCGTCACAGGGGGAACACCGTGATGCAGCAGGAGCTCCAGGAGGCCTACGCCGCCGAACTCACCCGCCGGGCCGAGGCCGTGCGGCTCGCACGTCAGGCGCTGAAGACCCGCAGAGTCGCCCGCCGTTCCGGCCGGCACGATACGCAGGGGGCGGTGAGATCGCTCCGCGACCGGTTTGTCCACGCGGCCTGATGAATGGCGCGCAGCCGGGGACCGGCACCGAGGCAGGCGGCACCCGAATATCGGGTGCCGCACTGTCGGACCGCCATCTGCTCGCCTATCTCTTCCGGACCCTGAGCAGCGGACGCCTCGTGGTCGTCGCCACCTACCGGGCCGACATCCACCGCCGCCACCCGCTGCGGCCGCTCCTGGCCGAACTGGACCGGCTGCGTACGGTCCGCCGGATCGAGCTGGCCCGTTTCACCCGGTCCGAGGTGCGCCTCCAGCTGACCGGCATCCTCGCCGCCGAGCCGGAGGCTTCGCTGGCCGATGAGATCTTCGCCCGCTCCGACGGCAACGCCTTCTTCGTCGAGGAACTGGCCGTCTGCAGCGGCAACTGTTCGGTCTCCGGGATCAGCGACTCACTGCGCGATCTTCTGCTGGTCCGGGTCGAGGCACTGTCCGACCACGCCCAGCGCGTTGTCCGGTTCGCGGCCGAGGGCGGCTCGACCGTCGAGTATCCGCTGCTCGCCGCCGTGGCCCGGCTGTCCGAGGACGACCTGATCGAGGCGCTGCGGGCCGCTGTCGGAGCCAACATCCTGATCGCCGCGCCGGACGGCGGCGGCTACCGCTTCCGGCACTCCCTGGTGCGTGAGGCCGTCAGCGACGACCTGCTGCCGGGAGAACGCTCCCGTATCAACCGCCGCTGCGCGGAGGCCCTGGAGGGCGATCCCTCGCTCGTACGGGACGACGCGCGCACCACCCGGCTCGCCGGTTACTGGTACTACGCCCATGACGCGGCGAAGGCGCTGCCCGCCGTACTGCCGGCCTCGGCGGAGGCGCGCCGGCGCCACGCCCACTCCGAGCAACTGCGGCTCCTGGAGCGGGCGATGGAGGTCTGGGACAGTGCGCCCGCCGACGTACGGGACGGGCTGCGGCCGATGGATCCCACCGCCGCCTACCCGGCCTGCGGCCACGAACCAGGGACATCCGCGCTGCGCTATCTCGACCTGCTCGCCGAAGCGGTGGTCGCCGCCCACTGCTGCGGTGAGCGCGAACGGTCCCTGAAGATCGCCAAGAAGGCCCTGCGCATCATCGACGGCGGAGCCGACGACGCGCTGCGCGCCGCCTGGTTCTGGACCGAGCGCGCCAAGCTGGAGCAGAACCTGGCCCGGGGCAACGGCTGGCGGGAGATCGCCACTGCCCAGCAGCTGGTACGCGGGCTGCCCCGTCGGCCGGCCATGCCCAGGTCCTCGCCACCGCCGCGGGCTGGGCCATGCTCCACGAACCGGGGCCCGACAGCCTGACCGCGGCCGAACGCGCCGTGGACTACGCCCGGCTGGTCGGCGCGGAGGAGATCGAACTGAGCGCCCGACTCACTCTCGGCGGCCTGCTGGTCGACTCCGGCGCCATCGAGACCGGCCTCGCCACCATGCAGGCCGCCCTCACACGGACGACCGAACTCGGCCTGGTCGCCGATGCCTGCCGCGCGCACACCAATCTGATGTCGAACCTAACCTGGAGTCCATCGGCCGTTCCGCCGAGGCCATCGATGTCGGGACCGCCGGGATCGCTCTGGCGGGAAAGTACGGCCTGCGGGACCACGAGGCCTGGATCCGGGGCAACATGACTGAATCGCTGTACTCCCTGGGCCGCTGGGACGAGGCATCAGCCTGCGCGCAGTGGGTACTCAGGTGCGCGCAGGGCGCCAAGCCCCGGGGCAACGTCTGCCTGCGGCTGGTGGATCTGGCGCTGCTCCGTGGTGAGCACGAGGAGGCAGCAGGGCACTTCGCCTCCGCCAACACCCACTTCAGCACCCACGACCCGATGCCGCAGCACTCCATACCCCTGGCCAGGCTCAGCCTTGGGATCCTGGCCGCCCGGGGGCGGCTGGACGAGGCCCGTGCGGTACTGGTGGACGCGGTGGAAGCCGGGTTCCCTCCGGGCACCCAGCGCTACGGCTGGCCCCTGGCCTCGCCGCCGCCACCGCCGAGGCCAACACCCGCGGCCTCCCGGCGGCCGAACCGGGCCGTGTGGAGGCCCTCGCCCTCATCAACTCGACGGCGAAGCGGCTCGCCACACCCGTACCGCTCTGGAGCGCCCACGCCCAGTACGCCAGTGCCGAGCTGGCCCGCGCCGACGGTCTCGACCGGCCGGAGCACTGGAGCGCGGCTGCCGAGGCCCTGGAGCCACTGGAACGCCCCTACGAGTGGCCCAGGTGCACCGGCACTGGGCCGCAGCCCTGCTCGCGCACGGCTCCGACCGGGTACGCGCCGCGAAGCTGCTCCGCAGCAGCCTGGCGACGGCCGACCGGCTCGTCACCCAACCGCTGGCCGAGGAGATCAGACTGCTCGCACAGCGAGCCAGGCTCCCGCTCACCGAAGCCGCGGATCACCGAGCCGCTCCCGCACCGGGAGACCCCCACCGCGCTGTCGACGACTTCGGCCTCACCAGCCGTGAACAGGACGTTCTGCGTCTGGTCGCGGCGGGCCGCACCAACCGCCAGATTGCCGAGACGCTTTTCATCGCGCCCAAGACGGCGAGCGTGCACGTCTCCAACATCCTGGCCAAGCTGGGCGTCACCGGCCGGGGCGAGGCAGCCGCGCTGGCCCACCGGCTGCACCTTTTCACGGATGCCGCAGAGGACGTTCCGGAGGCCGCTGGGCAGGGTGCCTACTGAGCTGGCCGGTTCCTGAGTCGTCTGCCGTCTGCCGTCTGCCGTCTGGGCTGTGCTGTTGGCTGAGCTGCGACTGCCGATCGGCAGCGGTGCCGGGGCTGATGAGGTGGGCTGTGGGCTGCGGGGCTGAACGCCGGCGCGGGCGCTGGTTCCGGTGGCCCTAGGACTCGGACGGCGGGTGGCTCTGGTCCTGGTCCTGTGCCCGGATGATCACCGTGCCCGATTCCAGGTCTATCGGACCGCGCCCCGGGTCACCGTCGTTGAGATCGACGCGGGACAGCTCCAGCCGCTTGTTCTCGTCCTCGGTGTGCTTGCGCCCGGGCGCGAAGAGCTGCTCTATCAGGTTGAACATCCAGACTCCCTGTGGTGAGCCCCGGCCGGGCTCCCGTACGGTGAGCCCTCCTCAGCGTAACCCCGGCTACTTCACCTCCAACTGCAGGATCCGGTCGTCCCCGGCCTTGGGCTTGCCCCGCGAATCGGTGTTGCTGGTGACCAGCCACAGCCTGTCCCCGCCTGCGGAGACCACCGTGCGCAGCCGCCCGTACATGCCCTGGAGGAAGGCTTGCGGCTGAGCCGATGGCTTGTCGCCGTTGAGCGGGATCCGCCACAGCCGCTCACCGCGCAGGGATGCCATCCATATGGATCCCTCGGCATAGGCGATACCGTTGGGTGAGGAATCCGCCGGCTTCCACTGCTCCACCGGGTCGGTGAAGCCCGTCTTCCCCGCCTTGCCCTCCACCTCGGGCCACCCGTAGTTCTTCCCGGGCCCGATCAGATTCAGCTCGTCCCAGGTGTCCTGGCCGAATTCGTCGGCCCACAGCCGTCCGTCCGTGTCCCAAGCGAGGCCCTGGACATTGCGGTGGCCGTAGGAGTAGATGACGGAGTCCGCCCAGGGATCGCCGTGCACCGGCTGTCCGTCCGGTGTCATCCGGAGGATCTTGCCGCCCAGCGACTTCTTGTCCTGGGCCAGCCCCCGGTCACCGGTCTCCCCGGTCCCGGCATAGAGCATCTTGTCCGGGCCGAACGCGATCCGTCCGCCATTGTGGAGGGTCCCCTTCGGGATTCCTTGAAGACCGTGTCGGGTGCACCCAGCTGCTGCCCCGCAGGCTGCTTCTCGTCGTAGAACATGCGCGCTATGCGGTTGTCGGACGTGGTGCTGAAGTACGCGTAGACCAGATGGTCCGAGGCGTACGAAGGGGAGAGCGCTATCCCCAGCAGCCCGCCCTCACCGGCCGCCGCGACCCCGGCGACCCTCCCGAGCACCGTCTTCCGGCCGGTTTCGGCGTCGACCCGGGTGATCGTCCCCCGATCGCGTGAGGAGACCAGCAGGTCTCCCTCGGGGAGCACCGCCACCCCCCACGGCGAATCGAGACCCGTGGTGAGGGTCGAGACCACCTTGACCGCCCCCTTCGCTGGCGGGACGGGCCGGGACGGAGAGGGCGACGCCGAGGTGGCCGCTGCGTGCGGTCCCGGGGCCCGGCCCGTGCCGGGGAACCCGTCGCTGCCCCCGGAGGAGCACCCGACGGCCGAAAACAGCAGGGCCGACGCCAACACGGCTGTAACAGCTGGACGTTGCACGGTTCTGATCCCTTCGACGACAGCACAGCTACTGTTCATACACCGCAGGTCCGCCGCCGGTTCCCACCCGCGCCCGTCCGGACCCGAAAGCACCGGCCCCGGCACCGTCCCGCGCAGAGGTGCGCTGTACGAGGCACTGAACCAGTCACTGAACAGAGCCAGGCAGAACAGAACCACGCAGAACGGAGCCAGGCAGAGCAGAGCCACGCAGAGCAGAGCCACGGACACAGACCGTGCGCTGCAATGACCAGACACCGTTCAGACCAGGCACAGGACGAACCTGGCACCGCTCAGACCAGGCACCGCACGGACCGGGGGACGACTCAGTCCCAGGAGCCCTGTGCGGGCGGCAGTTCCGCGATCTCCCCAAGATCCTCTGCCGTCGGCACCAGTTCCGCAGCGCGAGCGTTCTCCACGGCCCACCGCTCCTGCTTGGTCCCCGGTACCGGCACCACGTGCGGCCCCTGACTCAGCACCCACGCCAGCGCCACCTGGGCGGGCGTCGACCCGTGCCGTCCCGCGACCCGCCGCAGCCCCGCCACCACCGGCTGGTTCGCCGCCATCATCTCGGCGGTGAACCGCGGATGCCGCGCCCGCACGTCGTCGGGCTCGAAGCCCTGGCCCGGGGTGAGCGTGCCCGTGAGGAAACCGTTTCCCAGCGGCATCGCGGCCAGGAAACCCACCCCGCGCGCCTCGCACCACGGCAGCAGCGTGTCGAGAGCGTCCCGGGACCAGACCGAGAGCTCGGCCTGTACCGCGCTCACCGGGAACACCTGCTGCACCCGGTCCAGCTGCCCGACTGTCGCATCATGCAGGCGTGCGCCGGAGCGCCGGGAGGCGCGCGCTCCCACCGCGCAGAACCCGAGTGCCCGCACCTTCCCGGCGCCGACCAGCTCGGCCATCGCCCCCCAGGTCTCCTCGACCGGCACTTCGGGGTCGGCCCTGTGCAGTTGGTAGAGGTCGATCACATCGGTCTGCAGCCGCCGCAGCGAGGCATCGCAGGCCCGCCGTATGTACCCCGGCCGGCCGTTGGCCACGATGTGCTGTTCGCCCGCCAGGAGGCCACACTTGGTTGAGAGGAAGGCATCGGCCCTGCGTTCCTTCAGGACCCGTCCCAGAAGCAGTTCGTTGGTGAAGGGGCCGTACATGTCGGCCGTGTCGAGCAGGGTCGAGCCGGCGTCGAGCGCGGCGTGCACGGTACGCAACGAGCGGTCCCCGCGCTGCTGAGAGCCGGTGTACGCCCAGCTCATCGGCATGCAGCCGAGCCCGATCGCGCCCACTTCGAGTGCTGCCGCCCCGATTGTCCTGCGCTCCACCTGGCCGCATCCTCCCTCTTCCCGTCCCCCAAACTAACCTCCAGGTCATGACTGCTGATGTGTGGCTCCCCTTCCCGCCCGGCGAGGTCGACGGGCTGCCCGACGGCCTTCGTTACCGCTTCTGGAACGGCGGTCCGCAATACCCCTCGGATCCCGCTGACTGCGCCTACTACGTGGTCCCCTACATGCAGGGCACGGAGGTCGCCCTGCGGCCCCTCGGCGCGATGACGAACCTGCGTGTCGTGCAGACCCTCTCGGCCGGGGTCGACAACGTACGTCCGGGACTTGACGGTCTCCACGCGGGCGTGCGGCTCTGCAACGCGCGCGGGGTGCACGAGGCATCGACCGCCGAGCTCGCCCTCACTCTGATACTGGCCTCGCTGCGCGGCATACCGGACTTCGTGCGCGGTCAGCAGCGTGAGGAGTGGCGGTCCGGTTTCCGTCCGGCGCTCGCGGACAAGACCGTACTGATCGTCGGATACGGGTCGATCGGTGCCGCCATCGAGGACCGGCTCGCTCCCTTCGAATGCGCGCGGGTGGCGCGCGTCGCGCGCTCCTCACGCACCACGGAGCGCGGTCCGGTGCACGCATTCACCGATCTGCCCGAACTGCTGCCGGAAGCGGACGTCGTCGTTCTCTCCACGCCGCTCACCGAGCAGACCAGGGGGCTGGCGGACGCGGAGTTCCTGGCGGGGATGAAGGACGGTGCCCTGCTGGTGAACGTCGCGCGCGGCCCCGTTGTCGACACGAAGGCGCTCCTCGGTGAGCTGGAGTCGGAACGGCTGCTGGCGGCGCTCGACGTCACCGACCCCGAACCACTTCCCGCGGGGCACCCGCTGTGGCACGCGCCCGGCTGCCTCATAAGCCCCCACGTCGGCGGTCCCACCTCGGCGTTCATGCCGCGCGCCAGGCGGTTGCTGGTGGCGCAGCTGACCCGGTTCGCCGCGGGTGAGCAGCTGCAGAATGTCGTCCTGACGACCGAATAGGAACGTTTTGAAGGCATGTTGACGCGCTGCGTGTCCACAACTCTTCTGCCCGTAACGGAGCGTAGAGACGCTATGTCCCTGAGTGACGGTACTGGTGTATCGTCCGGTTGGGGGCTCCGCCGCGCAAGGTCACGGTGCGGGGGAGCGTACAGATTCCAAGGGGGCGACGGGCGATGCACGGCCAATGGACGAACCAGTTGACGCGGCGGGGCCATCGACGGAGTTCCCGGCGGACCGCGCTGTACAGATCCGGCCCGCGCCGGTCGATGCCGCGGTCGGCGGCTCCGGGGGAGGAGCGGTGAGCGCGTCGGGGGCGCTGCTCGCCCGGCAGCCGGTCTCCGGCGGCCCGGTGGGTCTGCTCTCCCAGCTTCTCCTCGCCGTGGTGTGCGGAGGATACGCGGTCGGTTCGGCGTTCGACTGGGGCTCCAAACAACTGGCGCTCGTGATGGGTGACTTCGGCCTGAGTTTCGCCGCGGCGCTGGCAGCGGTCTCCTGCTTCTTCTACGCGCGTACCCGGGAGATCAGGTTTCGGCCCGCCTGGCTGCTGTTCTCGGCCTCCTCCGCGATGGCGTCCTGCGGAAACGCGGTATGGGGCTGGTACGAGGTCATCCTGCGGGTCCCGGTGCCCAGCCCCTCCCTCGCCGATCTCTTCTTCCTCTGCTTCGCGCCCCCCGCCATCGTGGGCCTGCTGGTGCTCGCCAAGCGGCCGGTCACCCGGGCCGGCTGGGTCTGCCTGGCACTGGACGCCTGGCTCATCGGCGGCTCGCTGCTGACGCTCTCCTGGAGCCTCGCGCTCGCGCACACCACGCGGCTGGAAGGCAGGCACGAGAGCGTGGCCCACGCGGCCCTTTCGCTCGCCTACCCGCTTCTCGACATCGTCCTGGTGTCCATGGTGCTCGCCCTGCACTTCCGCAGGTCCAACGCCAACCGCTCCGCGATCAACACCGCCATCGCCGGGCTCGCCCTGACCGTCCTGTCCGACGCCCTGTTCACCTCGCCGCTGCTGCGCGCGAGCTACCACTCGGGCCAGCTGCTGGACGCCGGCTGGTTCGCCGGGTCGCTGCTCCTCGCCTACGCCCCCTGGGCCGCGCGGCTGGGAGCCACCGGATTCACCGGCGCCGACCCGGTGCCCGAGCCGCGGGGAATCCGCCAGCCGGGCCGCCCCAGCCGTCCGATCGCGGGATCGCTGGCCGCCCTCACGCCGTATCTCGCCGCGGCCGTCTGCACCCTCGGCATCCTCGACAACGTGATCGACGGCCGCAGAGTGGACCGGGTGGTCGTCTTCACCGGCTGCACGGTCGTGCTCGCCCTGGTCGTGCGGCAGGGCATCATGCTCGTCGACAACATCGCGCTCACCCATGAACTGGCCCAGAAGGAGAACCACTTCCGCTCCCTGGTGCAGGGGTCCAGCGATGTCATCATGATCGCCGCTCCCACCGGCATCCTGCGGTACGTCAGCCCCGCGGCCTCCGGTGTCTACGGGCGGGACGCCGAAGAGCTGATCGGCTCCGAGCTCGCCTCCCTCATCCACTCCGAGGATCTGGGGCGGGTGGTCCACGAGGTACGGCGGTTTCTGGCCGCCTCACCCGCCGCCGAGCCCACCACCCGTATCGAGTGCCGCTTCAGATCCGGCACGGGCGACTGGCTCAATGTCGAATCCACGGTCAACCGGCACCAGGGCGGCCTGATCTTCAACAGCAGGGACGTGACCGAACGGGTCAGGCTCCAGGCCCAGTTGCAGCACAACGCCGAGCACGACCCGCTCACCGATCTGCCCAACCGCGCGCTCTTCACCGACCGGGTCCGCAAGGCGCTCGTCGGGCGCAGGGCCACGGACCACGGGACGGCGGTGCTCTTCATCGACCTGGACGGCTTCAAGGCGGTGAACGACACCATCGGCCACCAGGCCGGGGACGAGCTGCTGATCCAGGCCGCCCGACGTCTCCAGGAGTCGGTCCGGGCCGCCGACACGGCTGCCCGGCTCGGCGGCGACGAGTTCGCGGCCCTGATCATCGGCAACGGCGGCCAGGACCAGCCCGCCCGCGAGTGCCAGGTCCACGAGATCGCCGACCGGCTGCGGCTGCGGCTCTCCGAGCCGTACCGGATCGAGGGCAGTGAGGTGCGGGTCGCGGCCTCCATCGGTGTCGCCTTCGCCGAGTCGGGCGTCACCCCGACCGATCTGATGCGCAACGCCGACCTCGCCATGTACCGGGCGAAGGCCGGCGGCAAGAACCGCGTCGAGCTGTACGCGCCGCAGATGCAGGCCGAGGTCGTCCGCCGATCCGAGCTGACAGCCCGGCTCCGTACCGCGCTGGACGACGGCGAATTCGCCCTGCTGCACCAGCCCGTGGTGAATCTCACGACCGGCCGCATCGCCGCCGTCGCCGCCCAGGCCCGCTGGCGGTCGACGCAGGGCATCCTCTTCACTCCGGCGGAGTTCCTCCAGGTCCAGGAGACCGGGGAGATGGCCGAGGGCGCCCGCACCGGTGAGCTCGGCCGCTGGCTGCTCGAAGAGGCCGTCGAGCAGGCCGCCGACCGCGGCGGCGCCGGACACCAGGTGCCGGTGGCCGTACGTCTCTCCGCCCGCAGACTGCTGGACAGGTCCATGCCGCTCGGATCCATCGAGGCGCTCCTCGCCCGGCACGGGCTGCCCTCCGGCGCGCTGGTCATCGAGATCGCCGACAGTGACCCGCGGATCGCCATCGAGGAGCTGGAGCGCCGTCTGATGGTCCTGCGCAGGCTCGGTGTCCGGATCGCCCTGGATGGATTCGGCCGGGGCTACGCCGCGATAAACGCACTGCGGCGGCTGCCCGTCGACGTACTCAAACTGGACCGCGGACTGGTCGAGGGCGTCGTGGAATCGGCACGGCTGCACAAGATCACCAGCGGGCTGCTGCGCATCGCCTGCGATCTGGGCATGCAGTCGGTGGCGGACGGGGTCGACTTACCCGAACAGGTGACGGCGCTGCGCGCGATGGGGTGTACGCACGGGCAGGGCATGGCCTTCTCCGGGCCGCTGGACGAGTACCGGCTGCGCCGCTCCCTGAGCCGTTCTCGCTTCCCCCTGCCGAGCGGCGCGGCCAGGCCGGTACTGCTCGGAACACGGTCCTTCGCCGGTTCAGATAATGAGACGGCAGTCCCACCCACTTGACAGTCACCGGGGGCCGGGAGGAGGGTCAGTGCCATGACCACCCGAATTCTCGTACTTGGAAAGCGCGTCGGCTGAAGCAGAGCTCCTCACCAGCTCCGCTCAACGCCCCCGACGCGCTCCCCTCGCTTGCCTCACGGCACGGGGGGTTTTTTGTTGCACCAGCACCACCGGAACACCGCGAAAATCCCCGCAAAAACCCTCAGCTTCGAGAAGAGAATGCCGATGACCGAGCAGGCCACCGGGGCCCACCACCCGCAGCCGCGGGCCCGTAACGGCGGACCGTCGTCCGCCACCGTCGAGCACGTCACGGGCGCGCAGTCCCTCATCCGTTCTCTTGAGGAAGTCGGGGCCGACACGGTATTCGGCATTCCCGGCGGTGCGATCCTCCCGGCGTACGACCCGATGATGGACTCCACCCGGGTGCGTCACATCCTGGTCAGGCACGAGCAGGGCGCGGGCCACGCGGCGACCGGCTATGCGCAGGCCACCGGCAAGGTCGGCGTCTGCATGGCCACGTCGGGGCCGGGCGCCACCAACCTGGTCACGCCGATCGCCGACGCTCACATGGACTCGGTCCCGCTGGTCGCGATCACGGGTCAGGTGGCTTCCGCCTCGATCGGTACGGACGCCTTCCAGGAGGCGGACATCTGCGGCATCACGATGCCGATCACCAAGCACAACTGGCTGGTGACCGACCCGGCCGACATCCCGAGGGTGATCGCCGAGGCGTTCCACGTCGCCTCGACCGGCCGGCCCGGTCCGGTGCTGGTGGACATCGCCAAGGACGCGCTGCAGGCGCAGACCACGTTCTCCTGGCCCCCGCAGCAGGAACTGCCCGGCTACCGGCCGGTCACCAAGCCGCACGCCAAGCAGATCCGTGAGGCCGCCAGGCTCATCGCGCAGTCCAAGCGCCCGGTGCTGTACGTCGGCGGCGGTGTCATCAAGGCACACGCCACCGCGGAGCTCAAGGTGCTCGCCGAGCTGACCGGGGCACCGGTCACCACCACGCTGATGGCGCTCGGCGCGTTCCCCGACAGCCACCCGCAGCACGTGGGCATGCCCGGGATGCACGGTGCGGTGACCGCGGTCACCGCACTGCAGAAGTCCGATCTGCTGATCGCGCTCGGTACCCGCTTCGACGACCGCGTCACCGGCAAGCTGGACAGCTTCGCTCCGGATGCCAAGATCATCCACGCGGACATCGACCCGGCCGAGATCGGCAAGAACCGCCTGGTGGACGTCCCGATCGTCGGAGACGCCCGCGAGGTCATCGCCGATCTGGTCCAGGCCGTCCAGGCCGAGCACACCGAGGGCACCATGGGCCCGGCCGCCCAGAAGCGCTACGCGGACTGGTGGACGGACCTCAACCGCTGGCGCGACACCTACCCGCTGGGCTACGACCTGCCCGTGGACGGCAGCCTCTCGCCGCAGCAGGTCATCGAGCGCATCGGGCAGGCCGCCGACGGGGACACGATCTTCGCGGCAGGCGTCGGACAGCACCAGATGTGGGCCTCGCACTTCATCCAGTACGAGCACCCCGCCACCTGGCTGAACTCCGGCGGCGCCGGCACGATGGGCTACGCGGTCCCGGCCGCGATGGGCGCCAAGGCGGGTATGCCGGACCGGATGGTCTGGGCGATCGACGGCGACGGCTGCTTCCAGATGACCAATCAGGAACTGACCACCTGTGCGCTCAACAACATCCCGATCAAGGTCGCGATCATCAACAACGGCGCGCTCGGGATGGTCCGCCAGTGGCAGACCCTCTTCTACAACCAGCGCTACTCCAACACCGTGCTGCACTCCGGCCCCGAGGCCGACGGCGTCGCGACGGACGGCAAGGGCAGCGGCGGGACCCGGATCCCCGACTTCGTGAAGCTGTCCGAGGCCATGGGCTGTGTGGCGCTGCGCTGTGAGCGCCCGGAGGACCTGGACAAGGTCATCGCCGAGGCGAACGCGATCAACGACCGCCCGGTCGTGGTCGACTTCATCGTCCACGAGGACGCGATGGTCTGGCCCATGGTGGCCGCCGGTACCTCCAACGACGAGGTGATGGCCGCCCGCGGCGTCCGCCCCGACTTCGGCGACAGCGAAGAGAACTGAGACAGAGAGAGACCGACGACATGTCCACCAAGCACACGCTCTCCGTCCTGGTCGAGAACACGCCGGGCATCCTCGCCCGGATCGCCGCCCTGTTCTCCCGCCGCGGCTTCAACATCGACTCGCTCGCCGTGGGCGTCACCGAACACCCCGACATCTCCCGCATCACGATTGTGGTGAGTGTCGACGACCTGCCGCTGGAGCAGGTGACGAAGCAGCTCAACAAGCTGGTCAACGTCCTGAAGATCGTCGAACTCGAGCCCGGCGCTGCGATCCAGCGCGAGCTCGTCCTGGTCAAGGTCCGCGCCGACAACGAGACGCGCTCCCAGATCGTCGAGATCGTCCAGCTGTTCCGCGCCAAGACCGTGGACGTCTCACCGGAGGCCGTGACCATCGAGGCCACCGGCGGAACCGACAAGCTGGACGCGATGCTCAAGATGCTGGAGCAGTACGGCATCAAGGAACTCGTCCAGTCCGGGTCGATCGCCATAGGCCGCGGCGCGCGCTCCATCACCGACCGCAGCCTGCGGGCGCTCGATCGCAGCGCCTGAGCCGTCCGGCACCGCGCCTTCCGGAGGATCACGCGGTGCCCGGCCGCTCGCATGGCGAGACCCGGAAACCTTCCCTTCCCCGCCCCCCGTACGGTGGGCCGTAACACCTGCACACCAAGGAGATATCCCAGTGGCCGAGCTTTTCTACGACGACGATGCCGACCTGTCGATCATCCAGGGCCGCAAGGTCGCAGTCATCGGATACGGCAGCCAGGGCCACGCCCACGCGCTGTCGCTGCGTGACTCGGGTGTCGACGTCCGTGTCGGTCTGCACGAGGGCTCCAAGTCCAAGGCCAAGGCCGAGGAGCAGGGCCTGCGCGTGGTGACCCCCGCCGAGGCGTCCGCCGAGGCCGACGTCATCATGATCCTCGTTCCGGACCCGATCCAGGCCCAGGTCTACGAGGAGTCCATCAAGGGCAACCTGAAGGACGGCGACGCGCTGTTCTTCGGCCACGGTCTGAACATCCGCTTCGACTTCATCAAGCCGCCGGCCGGTGTCGACGTCTGCATGGTCGCCCCGAAGGGCCCGGGCCACCTGGTCCGCCGTCAGTACGAGGAGGGCCGCGGCGTTCCGTGCATCGTGGCCGTCGAGCAGGACGCGTCGGGCAAGGGCCTGGCGCTGGCGCTCTCGTACGCGAAGGGCATCGGCGGCACCCGCGCCGGCGTCATCAAGACGACCTTCACCGAGGAGACCGAGACCGACCTCTTCGGCGAGCAGGCCGTGCTCTGCGGTGGCACCGCCGCGCTGGTCAAGGCGGGCTTCGAGACGCTGACCGAGGCCGGTTACCAGCCGGAGATCGCGTACTTCGAGTGCCTCCACGAGCTCAAGCTGATCGTGGACCTCATGTACGAGGGCGGCCTGGAGAAGATGCGCTGGTCGATCTCCGAGACCGCCGAGTGGGGCGACTACGTCAGCGGCCCGCGCATCATCACCGACCAGACCAAGGTCGAGATGAAGAAGATCCTCGGTGAGATCCAGGACGGTACGTTCGCCAAGAACTGGATGGACGAGTACCACGGCGGTCTGAAGAAGTACAACGAGTACAAGAAGGCCGACGAGAACCACCTGCTGGAGACCACCGGCAAGGAGCTCCGGAAGCTCATGAGCTGGGTCGACAACGACGAGGCGTAAGCCTTGAGGACAGGGGGCCTTCCGCACCGGACGGCCCCCTGTCCACCGTGGCCAACCACGTACGGGTGATCCTTCCGCACTGGCGGAATAAGTGGGCCGCAACGCCACTACACTGCTCAGAACATACGCGTCAGGCCCACAGCGTCGTGCGTCTTCCACGCGCCCCAGCCCCTCCGCCTGCGGCCGTCGGGACGGCCGTCCGCAACGGACTTGTGAGGTCTAACGTGAGCTCGAAACCTGTCGTACTCATCGCTGAAGAGCTGTCGCCCGCCACAGTGGACGCGCTGGGCCCGGACTTCGAGGTCCGGCACTGCAACGGAGCCGACCGCGCGGAGCTGCTGCCCGCCATCGCCGACGTGGACGCGATCCTGGTCCGCTCGGCCACCAAGGTCGATGCCGAGGCCGTCGCCGCCGCCAAGAAGCTGAAGATCGTCGCCCGTGCCGGTGTCGGGCTGGACAACGTGGACGTCTCCGCCGCCACCAAGGCCGGCGTCATGGTCGTGAACGCACCGACCTCCAACATCGTCACCGCCGCCGAGCTCGCCTGCGGTCTGCTGGTCGCCACCGCGCGCAACATCCCGCAGGCCAACAGCGCGCTCAAGAACGGCGAGTGGAAGCGCTCGAAGTACACCGGCGTCGAGCTGAGCGAGAAGACCCTCGGTGTCGTCGGCCTCGGCCGGATCGGTGTCCTGGTCGCGCAGCGCATGTCGGCCTTCGGCATGAAGATCGTGGCCTTCGACCCCTACGTACAGCCCGCGCGCGCCGCCCAGATGGGCGTCAAGCTGCTCTCGCTCGACGAGCTGCTCGAAGTGGCGGACTTCATCACCGTCCACCTCCCCAAGACCCCCGAGACGATCGGCCTGATCGGCGACGAGGCGCTGCACAAGGTGCAGCCGCACGTCCGGATCGTCAACGCCGCGCGCGGCGGGATCGTGGACGAGGAGGCGCTCGCCTCCGCCCTCAAGGAGGGCCGCGTCGCCGGTGCCGGTCTCGACGTGTACGCGAAGGAGCCCTGCACGGACTCCCCGCTCTTCCAGTTCGACCAGGTCGTCTGCACCCCGCACCTCGGCGCCTCCACGGACGAGGCACAGGAGAAGGCGGGTGTGGCGGTCGCCAAGTCCGTCCGCCTCGCGCTCGCCGGTGAGCTCGTCCCCGACGCGGTCAACGTCCAGGGCGGCGTGATCGCCGAGGACGTGCGCCCGGGGCTGCCGCTCGCGGAGAAGCTCGGCCGGATCTTCACCGCGCTGGCGGGCGAGGTCGCGGCCCGGCTGGACGTCGAGGTGTACGGCGAGATCACCCAGCACGACGTCAAGGTGCTCGAACTCTCCGCGCTCAAGGGCGTGTTCGAGGACGTCGTGGACGAGACCGTGAGCTACGTCAACGCCCCGCTCTTCGCGCAGGAGCGCGGCGTCGAGGTCCGTCTGACGACCAGCTCCGAGTCGCCCGACCACCGCAACGTCGTCACCGTCCGCGGAACTCTCGCGGGCGGCGAGGAGGTCTCGGTCTCCGGCACGCTGGCCGGACCGAAGAACCTCCAGAAGATCGTCTCCGTCGGGGAGTACGACGTGGACGTGGCGCTCTCCGACCACATGGTCGTGCTGCGCTACGCCGACCGTCCCGGTGTGGTCGGCGCCGTCGGCAAGATCCTCGGCGAGGCCGGGCTGAACATCGCCGGCATGCAGGTCTCGCGGGCGGCCGTGGGCGGCGAGGCGCTGGTCGTCCTGACCGTCGACGACACCGTGCCGCCGGCCGTGCTGGCCGAGATCTCCGATGAGATCGGCGCCGCCTCGGCCCGTTCGGTTGACCTGACCGACTGATTTCCGCACGTCACCGCCGTACCCGGCCCGTATACACACGTCTTACACAGGCGTCTGCGTGCCGGGTACGCTGCTGTCATGGGACATCGTGAGGATCTGCTCGAAGGCGCCAAGAGCTGCCTGCTGGAGAAGGGGTACGCGCGGACGACCGCCCGCGACATCGTCGCCGCCTCCGGTACGAATCTGGCCTCCATCGGCTACCACTACGGTTCCAAGGAGGCGCTGCTCAACCTGGCCTTCCTCAAGGTGACCGAGGAGTGGGGCGACACCGTCGGCGAGGACTCCGGGGTGGATCCCACGGCCATCGCCGATCCGTACGAGCGTTTCGAAGCGGTGTGGGGGAAGGTCATCGGCTCCTACGAGGCCAGCCGGGCGCTGTGGAAGCTCCAGCTCGAAGTCGTCTCGCGCATCGAGGACGAGCCCGAGCTGCGCAAGGCGATCGCCGGGCCACAGCAGGAGGGCCGTGCCGGACTCGCCGAGAACTTCCAGGGCATCGACGGGAAGACCGACCCGGAGAAGGCCCGCACGGCCGGACTCGTCTACCAGGCGCTGCTCGCCGGGGTGATGGTCCAGTGGCTGGTGGACCCGGAGTCGGCGCCCTCCGCACGGGACCTCACGGACGGACTCAGGGCGATCCTCGAAGACGACCGGCCCGTCTGACGGTGCTGCGGGCGCGGGCTGCTCCCACCCGTTCGGCGGGCGGGGCTCGGACGGCGTGCGTCGGCCGGCCTGCATCGGGTGGCGGGGGCCTGGTCTCGCGGGCCGGGCCCCCGGCCACCCTTCGGCCACTCCCGAGGCGTCAGCCGGCGGTGGGGGCCCCGGCCACGCGGCGCTCGCCGCCGTTCAGCTCCTGCCAGAACCGGTACACGTCGACGGCGCCGTCATGCGCCTCGTGGCGCATGGGCAGCCGGCGCTCCGTGTAGTCCTTGGCGAACTCGCCGTAGAAGCTGTCGAGTTCGAAGTACTTGCGGTCGTCCACGTAGTGGGGCTCGTACGCGTCGCGGGTGGTGAGGAAGACGACCTCGTCCGGTGAGCAGTAGTACAGCGCCCCCAGGCACATCGGGCAGGGGTGGGCCAGGACGTAGATGGTGGTGCCGGCCAGGTGCTCGGTGCCCAGCTTCACGCACGCCTCGCGGATGGCGAGAACCTCGGCGTGCGCCGTCGGGTCGTTGGTCTGGGCGACCTTGTTCGGGCTCTCGGCCAGGATTTCACCGTCCTTGACGATGACGGTCGCGAACGGCCGCCCGCCCTCGGCGACGTTCTGCCGGGCGAGGTCGATGGTGCGCTGTGCGAAGTCCATGGGGATTCCTCCAGGGAGTGGGGAGTGGGGGGGGCGGAGTGTGGCTGCGGGGCTGACGGGTCAGAAGGGCTTGGTGGGCAGGTACTTGCCGTCCAGGGTGATGACGGCGCGCTCGCCGCCCTCCGGGTCGGCGACCTTCTGCACGTCGAGCCTGAAGTTGATCGCGCTGATGATGCCGTCGCCGAACTGCTCGTGGACCAGGGCCTTGAGCGTGGTGCCGTAGACCTGGAGCATCTCGTAGAAGCGGTAGATCGTCGGGTCCGTCGGGACGGCGCCGGGGATCGAGCCCCGGGTCGGGATGGTCTGCAGCAGCATCACCGCGTCGTCGTCCAGGCCCAGCAGCTCCGCGACGGCCTTCGCGGCGTCCTCCGGCAGGGCGTGCTGGCCGAGAACGGCGGCGGTGGTGAAAGCGGCCGACAGTCCGGCGGCGTCGGCGATCTGCTGCCAGGACAGGTCCTTGCGGGTCTTGGCCTCGACGGCCACCAGAGCCAGGGCCTGACGGGCGGCGGGGTCCAGCTGTGCGTGCACCATGGTGGGTTTCCTCTCGGTGTGCTGCGTCCCGCGGACGGGAGCGCAGCGGATTCTCGGGTGGGCGGTGATCCCGGGCGCGTCGCTGACGCGGGGATGTGTACGGGGATCGGAGGGCACGGCTCAGGCCGCGAGGGCGTTGCCGCGGCCGGTCGCGGGATCGAGCTCTTCTACGCCGCCCGTGGCGATGTCGTAGACCCAGCCGTGCAGGGTGACCGTCCCGGCGGCGAGGCCGCGGGCCACCGAGGGGTGGGTGGCCAGGTTCGCCAGCTGCGTGAACACGTTCGTACGTATCAGCGCGTCCACGGGGTCCGTCCCCCCGGTCGACGGGGTGGCGGCGCGGGCCCGGGCGGTGTCCGCGTGCCGCAGCCAGTCGGCGACCGCGGGGGTGCCGGTCAGATCGTGTCCCTCGGCCAGGGCTGTCATCGCGCCGCAGGCGGAGTGCCCGCACACCACGATGCCGGACACGCCCAGCACCGCGACGGCGTACTCGATGCTCGCCGCGATCCCGTCGGCACGGACGGGGGTGTGGGCGGGAACGAGATTCCCGGCGGTGCGGATCACGAACAGCTCACCCGGTTCGCTGGCGCAGATCAGCTCCGGCACGACACGGGCGTCGGAACAGCCGATGAACAGCGTCGCCGGCCGGTGGTGGCCTGCGAGGTGGGCGAAGAGCTCCGCCCTGGGGGGAAAGATGTCCCGCTTGAAGCGCCGGACTCCCTCGGTGAGGTCGTGCATGGTCACTCCCTTCGATGGATGCCGAGCCCGTGGGCCTGACCAGATCCACCATGCACGACCTGGAGGTATAGCGTCCAAGACGTAATATCCATAAGTCCTATTGGTGGCATCTATAGTCGGTGGTATGGCCCTGGAACTGCGTCACCTGCGCTATCTGCTCGCCGTGGCCGAGCACGGCAGCTTCACCCGCGCCGCCGAAGAGCTGCGGATCTCCCAGCCCACCCTGTCCCAGCAGATCAAGCAGCTGGAGCGCGGTGTGGGGGTGCAGCTGCTGGACCGCACCGGCCGCGCCGTACGCCTCACCGACGCGGGCGAGGCGTACGAGCACTACGCCCGCCGCGCGCTGCGTGACCTGGCCGCAGCCGGACGTGCGGTCGCCGACGTCCAGGACCTCTCCCGGGGGAGCCTGCGCCTGGCGGTGACCCCGACCTTCACCGCCTACCTGGTCGGGCCGCTGATCGCCGAGCTGCACACCCGCCACCCCGGTATCGCTCTGGACGTAAGGGAGATGACGCAGGACCACATCGAGTCGGCGCTGCTCGCCGACGACCTCGACCTCGGTATCGCCTTCGACGGCCCCCACCTGCCCGGTATCGCCGCGACAGCCCTGTTCACCGAAACCCTCAGCCTGGTCGTCGGCGCGGGCCGGCCCCATGACGCGGGCCGCGCACGGCCGTTGTCCGTCGGAGCGCTCGCCGAGCGTCATCTCGCCCTGCTCAGCGGTGACTTCGCCACCCGCGTGCACATCGACGCCTACTTCACCCAGGAGCGGGTCAGTCCCCGCATCGTGGTGGAGGCCAACTCCATCCAGGCACTCACCGAGATCGTCCGGCGTACCCCGCTGGCCACCGTCCTGCCCGATGCCATCACCGACGACCACCCGCACCTGCGTCCCATCCCCCTCGAACCACCCCTTCCCCAGCGGACCGTCGCCCTCCTCCGGCGGGAGAGCGCTTACCGGAGCGCGGCGTCCCGTGCCTTCACCGACGTCGTCCAGCAGGTCCTCCACACCCGCGGCTACACGCCGGCCTGATGGGGGCCCGACCGGAGCCGACGGCCCGGTGCGTTGGCCCGGACCGCTCGGCTGACGCTGCGTCAGCAGCCTTGGCCCACCTCGTGGTTCAGGCTCGCGGTCCCGGCCCGTGTGCGTACCGGGCGCCGTTCATGCCTCGGTGGATGCACCCGTCGCCGCCGCGATCAGGGCGGCCGCCGCCGCGCGGGAGGCCGAGGCCACCGCGGAGTCGTGGTCCATCAGGGCGGAGATGCCGGCGCCGTCGTAGAGGAGTTGGAGCTGGTGGCCCAGGGCGTCGGGGTCGGCGGCGCCGGCCTCGGTGGCGAGGCGGGTGAAGAGTTCGCGCATCCAGCCGCGGAAGGCGTCCGCCGCTTCCTCGACCAGCCCGCCGGGGCTGGCCTCGGCGCCGGCGCGGATGAAGGCGCAGCCGTGGAAGTCGGGCCGGTCGAACTGCCGCCCCTGGGACTCGAAGACCGCCAGCATCTGCTCGCGGGGCGTCTCGCGCTCCGCGACGGCCCGGGTGATCCGGTCGACGGTGCCCGTGTGCCGTGTGTCGAGGTACGCCCGGACGAGCTGCTCCTTGCCGCCGAAGGTGTTGTACAGCGACGCCTTGGCCACGCCCGCGTGCTCGATGACCCGGTCGATCCCGACGCTCTGCACGCCTTCTGCGTAGAACAGCTCGTTCGCGGCGGCGAGCAGACGCTCACGCGCCGACGGCTTCGCGGTGCTCCGGACGCTCGCCATGACGGTCACTCCTTCAGACAGATCTGTACATTATGCCCCGGCCGCGTCCCAACCGAGTCCCGGCCGGAGGCACGCCTCA
Organism: Streptomyces sp. NBC_01471; assembly: GCF_041438865.1. Classification (NCBI taxonomy): domain Bacteria; kingdom Bacillati; phylum Actinomycetota; class Actinomycetes; order Kitasatosporales; family Streptomycetaceae; genus Streptomyces; species Streptomyces sp. NBC_01471. The sequence goes on along the minus strand of NZ_CP109450.1, from coordinate 1,941,815 downwards.
GGCGTTGCCGCCGGCCCGCTCGCCCGGCAGGACCGCCGTCTTGTCCCGGCCGCCGCGCGCCAGCCCGAGCAGCGCGAAAGCGGCGAGAACGATCACCGCGATGCCGTACTCCTGCGCGGTTGCGGTCAGTCCGCCCGCGTGGACGACGAGGAACCCGGCGATCACGGCGGGCACCCCCATGCCCAGGTAGGAGACGACGAAGAGCAGTGACAGCACCCCGGAACTCTCGTGCGGCCGGGCCAGCGGCATCACCGTACGGATGCCTCCCTGGAACCCGCTGCCGAAGCCGACGCCCGCGATGGCGGTGCCGCCGAAGAAGCCGGTGGGGGAGGAGCCGCGGATCGAGACGAGGGTGAGGGCCACCCCGGCGATCAGCGCGAGGATGCCGGTGAGCATCACCGTCCGGGTCGCCGCCTTCCGCAGGACCAGCACCGAGACGGCGGCCACCCCGGCGAGCACGAACAGGCTGAGTCCGCCGAGTACTTCGGACCTGGAACCCGTCAACTGCCGTGCGAGCGAAGGACCGAGCGACCCGTACAGCCCGGCCAGCGCCCAGACGGCGAACAGCACCGGCGCGGCCACCAGCATCGGGCGGCGGACGGCGCGCGGCAGCTTGATCTCCGGCGCCAGGCTGGCCAGCGCCCCCGGCTTTCGGGTCACCGTCTCCGCCATCAGCGCGACGCCGACGGCCTGGAGGGCGAAGACCGCCAGCAGCCCGAGATAGACCAGATGCGTGGGGGCGGGCAGGAACTGGACGACGAGGCCGGAGACCAGTGCACCGGTCGCCGTGCCGATGCCCGGGACGACCGCGTTGGTGATCGTGCCGCGTGGCCGGTCGATGTCCATCATCCCCGCCCCGATCGCGCCGAGCGCGGCGCCGGTCGACAGTCCCTGGACGATCCGGGCGACCATCAGCCCCGACACGCCCTCGGAGGTGGCGAACACGACCATCGAGGCGCCTTGCGCCGCCAGCGCGGCCAGCAGCACCGGCCGCCTGCCGACGTGGTCGGAGAGCTTGCCCATGGTGAGCAGCCCGAGCAGCACGGCCACCGCGTAGACGCCGAAGACCACGGTGGTGGTGATCGGGTCGAAGCCCCATTCGGCCTGGTAGACCGCGTAGAGCGGGGTCGGCGCGCTGGAGGCCGCCAGGAACGAGACGGTGATCGAGGCGAGTACGTACAGCGCCACGTTCGGCGGGAGCCGCCGGCCCCGCGCTGATATGGCTGTGGACCCGGCAGCGGAGTCGGATCCGGAAGGGGGTCCGGCGTCGGCGGGCGCCGCATCCGGGGTGCGCGCCGGTGTGGACGCCGGGACGACCGAGTGATTCGTCATGACCATTCCCGTCCGAAGTGTGAGTAGACCTGTCTGTCTAGTTGCCGATTAGGTTAGACAGACAGGTCTACTCAGGTCAAGTGGGAGAGGCGAGCGTCGCCCGGGGCGCGCTCACGAGCTCGCGGGTTCACGGCGGGCTTCGGCCCTGTGAGGCCGGGCCCACCGACCCGAAGCCGCCCGGGCGAGCCGCTTCACCTCCATCCGGGCGGCCGGCGCGTCCTCCCGCTGACCGCCGCGATCTGCCGCAACGACCACACGGAGCAGCCCGCCCCGCGCTCACCAACCGCCTGTGACCACCGGCCCCTTGGAATCGATCGCCCGGGCAGGGCCTAGAGCCGCGCACCCTTCAGCGCCATGTGCAGCAGGAGCCTGTCCTCGCCCTCGTCCAGATCGAGGCCGGTCAGCTGCTCGATGCGGGAGAGGCGGTAGTACAGGGTCTGGCGGTGGATGCCGAGCGCCGACGCGGTACGGCCGGCCTGGCCCGCGCAATCGAGGAACACCTCGGCGGTGTGGGCCAGTTCGGCATGGGCCGGCGCCGTGAGGTCCCGTACCGCCCGGTCGCGTGCGAGACCCCGGGGGAGCGCGGTCAGCAGGCGGTACGGGCCGATCGAGGTCCACTCGGCGACCGGGCCGAACCGTGGCTCGGCCGCCGCGGCACGGGCGGCCGCCGCGCACTCCCGCCAGGACACCGACAGCTCGGTCAGACCGTGCCTGGCCGGTGCCACGCCCGCGGTGACTCCGGGCCCGGCCAGCTCCGCGAGGCGCGACGCGGCACTCAGCGCCGGGTCCAGGGTGCTCGTGCTGCGGACCCTGATCAGCGCGGCCAGGGCGTACGGAGCGCTCCCGGCGGCCGGGCCGCCGCTGTCGGCCGAGCCGTCGCCCGCACCGGGGGCGGACCCTGATCCCGGACCGACCGCGCCGGATCCCGGACCGCCCGGGCCGGCGTCCTCGCCGGTGACCGGCAGGGTGCACAGCGCCGCGGCGGCCGGGACGGGGCGGACCGGCCGGTCCTCGTCCGGCCACGGCGCCACACACACCATGGCGTGCAGCCCGTCCGCGCTGGGACCCATCGCCGTACGCAGCGCGGCCACCGCCATGTCGCGCGGCCAGCCACGTTCGGCGGTGAGCACCGCCCGGAATTCACGCGAGAGCCCGGCACCGGCCTGGGCCTCCTCGAACAGCAGGTCGCCGATGCGCGCGGTCACCTCCATGGCCGCGGCCAGCCTGCGGTCCGAGGGGCCGGGATCGGTGTCCAGGAGCCAGACGTATCCGTACACGGTGCCCCGGTGGCGTACCGGCAGACAGATCCGGCCACGGAAGACCCCGGCCTCCGGGGCGGCGGGAATGCGCACCGGGCCGGTGGCGCGGGTGATGCCGAAGTCCTCGAACCAGGAGCGGACGGCCGGGGTGGACCGCCGGGTGAGGATCGAGCGGGTCCGGACCGGGTCCATCTCGCTGTCGTCCTCGCTGTTGTGCGCCCCGAAGGCGATCAGCCCGAAATCCCGGTTCTCCAGGGTCGCGGGGGCGCCGAGCAGCGCCGAGATCTCGTCGGCCAGTTCCTGGTAGTCGCCCTTCACCCTGGCATTCTCCCACCCCTTCAGACATATGTCTGAGATCCAGGGCACGGATGCGTGACAGCTGTCGATGGCAGAACACCGCAGCGGTCCTTAAATTTCGAAGTGGTTCCCGTGCTGTACCGGTCCGACTCGGTCGTGCCGCTACGGTCCTCGTTCGTACTTTTCGGTTGGAGGTGCCCCGTGCTGGCTCCCGTGATCCTCGCTGCGGCTCGAAGTGACAAGATGCGCCGATTCATTTCGGCCGCCCCGGGCACCAAGCAGGTCGTCGCCCGGTTCATCGCCGGTGAGACGGTCGAGCAGGTCGTCCCGATCATCGAGGACGCCGCCGACAAGGGCCTGGAGGTCACCCTCGACGTCGTGGGTGAGGACATCACCACCCCCGCGCAGGCCACCGCCGCCCGCGACGCCTACCTGCAGCTGGTCGACCGCCTCAAGGACCTCGGTCTGGGCGAGAAGGCCGAGATGTCGGTCAAGCTGTCGATGTTCGGCCAGGGCCTGGAGGGCGGCCACGAGCTGGCGCTCGCCAACGTCCGCCGGGTCGTCGAGGCCGCCGCCGCCATCGGCACCACGGTTACGCTGGATGCCGAGGACCACACCACGCTCGACTCGATGTTCGCCATCCACGAGGAGCTGCGGAAGGACTTCCCGCAGACCGGTTGTGTCATCCAGGCCTACCTCTTCCGCACCGAGGACGACGCCCGCCGTCTCGCCGCGGCCGGCAGCCGGGTCCGTATCGTGAAGGGCGCCTACAAGGAGCCCGCCTCCGTCGCGTACCAGGTCAAGGCCGAGATCGACAAGGCATACGTCCGTATCCTGAAGATCCTCATGGACGGCGACGGCTACCCGATGATCGGGTCCCACGACCCGCGACTGATCGCCATCGGCCAGGACCTGGCCCGCAGGGCCGGGCGCAAACTGGACGAGTACGAGTTCCAGATGCTGTACGGCATCCGCAGCGACGAGCACATCCGGCTCGCGGCCGAGGGCCACCGGATGCGCGTCTACACGGCGTACGGCACCGACTGGTACGGCTATTTCATGCGGCGCCTCGCGGAGAAGCCGGCCAACCTGCTGTTCTTCGGCCGTTCCGTGCTCACCAAGGGCTGACCTGCCCGGCTGACCATCCCCCATCGACACAAGGAGACAAGGCACTCATGGACGCTGTGACCCAGGTCCCCGCGCCGGTCAACGAGCCGGTCCACTCCTACGCCCCGGGCACCCCGGAGCGCGCGCGCCTCGAAGCCAAGCTCAAGGAGCTGGCCGAGAACCCGATCGACCTCACCATGACCATCGACGGTGAGAAGCGGCTGGGCGGCGGCGAGACGTTCACCGTCGTCCAGCCGCACCACCACCAGTCCGTCATCGGCACCGGTGCGCACGCCACGCAGGCCGACGCCCAGGACGCGATCGACGCCGCGCTGGCCGCCGCCCCCGCCTGGCGCGCGATGTCCTTCGACGACCGCGCCGCGATCATCCTGCGCGCCGCCGAGCTGCTCTCCGGCCCGTGGCGCGAGACGATGGCCGCCTCGACCATGCTCGGCCAGGGCAAGACGGCCCAGCAGGCCGAGATCGACACCCCCTGCGAGCTGGTCGACTTCTGGCGCTTCAACGTCAAGTACGCCCGTGACCTGCTGGCCGAGCAGCCCCCGGCCAACTCGGCGGGTGTCTGGAACCGGCTCGACCACCGGCCGCTCGAAGGCTTCGTCTACGCGATCACGCCGTTCAACTTCACGGCCATCGCGGGCAACCTGCCGACCGCCCCGGCCCTGATGGGCAACGTGGTCGTCTGGAAGCCGTCCCCGACGCAGACCCACGCGGCCGTCCTGCTGATGGAGCTCCTCGCGGAGGCCGGTCTCCCCAAGGGCGTCATCAACCTGGTGACGGGCGACGGCATCGCGGTCTCCGAGGTCGCGCTGAACCACCGCGACCTCGCGGGCATCCACTTCACCGGTTCCACCCCCACCTTCCAGTACCTGTGGAAGACGGTCGGCGAGAACATCACCAAGTACCGCACGTACCCGCGCCTGGTGGGCGAGACCGGCGGCAAGGACTTCGTGGTCGCGCACCCGAGCGCCGACCGCGCCGTGCTGAAGACCTCGCTGACCCGCGGCTCGTTCGAGTACCAGGGCCAGAAGTGTTCGGCCTCCTCGCGTGCGTACGTCCCCGCGTCGATCTGGAACAGCGGCTTCCGCGAGGAGTTCGCGGCCGAGGTCGACGGGATCACCATGGGTGACGTCACGGACCTGTCGAACTTCATGGGCGCCGTCATCGACGACCGCGCGTTCGCGAAGAACAAGGCCGCGATCGACCGCGCCAAGGCCGACCCGACCTGCACGGTCGTCGCGGGCGGTACCTACGACGACTCCGTCGGCTACTTCGTGCGGCCCACGGTCATCGAGTGCACCGACCCGGCCAACGAGGTCTTCACGACCGAGTACTTCGGCCCGATCCTCGCCGTGCACGTCTACGACGACAGCAAGGACGGCTCGTACGACGCGATGCTGGACCAGATGGAGTCGGCCTCCGACTACGCGCTGACCGGCTCGGTCATCGCGTCGGACCGCGCGGCGGCCGCGCACACGATGGAGAAGCTGCGTTACGCGGCGGGCAACTTCTACATCAACGACAAGTCGACCGGCGCCGTGGTCGGCCAGCAGCCCTTCGGCGGCGGCCGCGCCTCGGGCACCTGTGACAAGGCCGGCGCCCCGCAGAACCTCCAGCGGTGGACCCTGACCCGGGCCATCAAGGAGACCCTGGTCCCGCCGACCGAGTACACCTACCCCCACCAGGGCTGATCCCCGGCCCACCCGAGACACCGCCCCCTCCCGGTCCCCCGCCGCGAGGGGGCGGTTCCATGCCGTGGCGCCGGTCGTATCCGGTGCACGGCGGGCTGCTGTCGCCCGTGCTCCCCGGCGGTACGGACGGGTCCGTCGGGGCGCGTGGTACGGGCAGCGGGGAGACACGAGCGGCCCCGGCCGCCCCGGTCCGGAAGCCCGGCAGCCCTCAACAGGGGGCGTACGGTGAACCGTTCGGGGCGCGCGTGGCGTCCTTCGCACCGGGCACGCGCCCGCCGCATCCGGGCGCCCGGCCCGCCCGCCGGCCCCTCGGCCGGCGGACAGCAGCCAGGGGGAGAACGCCGTGGATCCCGCAACACTCGCCACTCGACTTGCCTCAAGTGTCGTCGTACCACTGGTGAAGAAGCTGTTCGTCCAGGAGGGGCCCGGCGCGGGGGTGGTCGACCGCCCCGTACGGATATCCGCCCTCGTCTCGTTCCGGGGCGAGAAGCGGACGCTCGGCGAACGGGACCTCGCCGGACTCGCGGAGACCCTGGTCGGACGGGCGCTGCGGTCCGCCCCGCCGGGCGAGCGGCCCATCGGCACGGACGAGGAGCGGGCCGTCGCCGACGCGGTCTCCCGGACCCTGGGTGCGCTGGGCGCGATCGACATCGACGACCTCCAGGCGGTGCGGCTGGGCACCAGGGAGTTCGCCGGGCTGCTCGCCGCCGCCGAACCGGGAGCGGACCGCCAGCTGTCGGCCGACGGTGCGCGGTTCCACGCGGCGCTGGTGGAGACCGCCTGCCTGCACATTCTGCACTTCTTCACCCAGCGCTCGACATTCGTCGCGTCGACCCTCGTGGAGCAGACCCGTCAACTGGCCCTGCTGAGTGAGCAGATGGCTGCGCTCGCCCGGCGCTTTCCCGACCGGTCCGCCGAGGACGCCGCGTTCGAGGAGCGCTACGCGCGGGACATCGTCGCAGGCCACAACCACCTCACCATCTTCGGCATCGAGCTGGCCCACTCGCCGGACAGCTGGCCGCTGGACACCGCCTACCTCAGCCTGGAGGCGGAGTTCGGCGTCACCGGGGCCGCCCCGCCGCAGCCCGCGCTCCCCGCCGAGCAGGCCCTGTCCGGACGGGACCGGGTGCTGCTGCGCGGGGTGGCCGGCTCCGGCAAGACGACGCTCGTGCAGTGGCTGGCAGTGGCCATCGCGCGCGACGCCCTGCCCGCGAAGCTGGCCGGGCTGCGCGGCCGGGTGCCCTTCGTCCTGCCCGTACGGCGTTTCGGTGAGGGCGGACTGCCGGTCCCCGACGACTTCCTCTCCGCGGCCCGCTACCCCCGTGCGGGCTCCCAGCCGGCCGGCTGGGCCGACCGCGTCATGTCCGACGGACGGGCGCTGCTCCTGGTCGACGGCATAGACGAGTCCTCCGATGCGGACCGCGAGCAGCTCCGTCACGCACTGCGCGGGCTGCTCGCCCTCTACCCGGGCAACGTCTGGCTGCTGACCTCGCGGCCCTCCGCCGTACGGGAGAACTGGCTGGCATCCGAGGGCTTCACCGAGCTGATGCTCTCGCCGCTCAGCCGCGAGGGCGTCGCCGCGTTCATCCAGCGCTGGCACCGGGCGGCGCGGGAGGGGGCCACCGATCTCGACCGGCTCGAACACTATGAGCAGACGCTCCTGGGAGCGGTCCGCCTCAACCGCGACCTGGGCCGGCTCGCCACCAACCCGCTCATGTGCGGGCTGATCTGCGCCCTGCACCGGGACCGCCGCGGCTATCTGCCGCGCGGCCGCAAGGCGCTGTACGACGCGGCCCTGTCGATGCTGCTCGAACGGCGCGACCGCGAACGCGACATGCACCCCACCGACGGCATCGACCTCACCCAGGAACCCAAGGTCCAGCTGCTCCAGAAGCTGGCCCACTGGATGCTCGTCAACGGCCGCTCGGAGATGGACCGTTCCGTCGCGGTGGACACCCTCGCCCAGCACCTGCCGTCCATCCCGCACGCCGCTGAACAGGGCGGGCCGGAGGAGATCTACCGCCATCTGCTCAACCGGACCGGTCTGCTGCGCGAACCCACGCCCGGCTCGGTGGACTTCGTGCACCGGACCTTCCAGGACTACCTGAGCGCCCGCGCCGCCGTGGAACGCCACGACTTCGACTTCCTGATCAACCACGCCCACCAGGACGACTGGGAGGAGGTCGTCCGGATGGCGGTGGCCCTGGCCAGGCCCGACGAGTGCGCGTACCTGCTGGACGGGCTGGTAGCCGCCCGCAAGGGCGCGCGGCCGGTGGAGTCCCGGCACCGCAAACTGCTCGCCGCGGCCAGCCTCGAACACGCCACGGAACTCGACCCCGCCGTACGGGCCAGGGTCCACCGCTACACCCGGGACCTGGCCAGGCCGACCACGCTGGAAGGGGCCCGCGCGCTCGGCTGGATCGGGCCGATCGTCCTGGAGATGCTGCCGGACCCGGCGACGGTCTCCGACGACGAGGCGCACCGCCTCGCGGTCACCGCCACATCGGTGGCCGACGACCGGGCGATCGGGTACCTGGTCCGGATGCGGGACCGCTCGTCCTGGGCCGTGCGCTCGCAGCTCGCCGGTGCCTGGCGGCGCTACGACACCGACACCTACGCGGACGAGATCATCGCCCATCTCGACGAGGACGGCCTCGACTTCCCCGTGTCGGACATGTCGGAGCTGCACGCGCTGCGCCGGCTCGGCGGCCGGCCGCGGGTGCTGATCTCCGGCCTGTTCACACCGGACCAGCTGCTCGACGGAATCGTCGCCGAGCGGCTGACCAGGCTGTGGCTCGCGTACGACCTGGGGGTGGACCTGGACTGGCTGGGCGCCTTCCCGCACCTCACCACGCTCCAGGTGAGCAGCGGGGTGGTGCGGACTCTCGACGGGGTGCCCGACGGCATCGAGATCGTCCCGGTCTGAGGGCGGACGCCGAGGGCCGGGGGAGGGGAGCGTGAGAGCGGTACGCGGGTGGCGGAGATGTGCCGTAATGGTGATGGTCCGGTGGTCGCGTGCAACTTCCTGCGCCATTCGAGGGTCAAAGTGCTGATACGCGTTCATGAACCCATACAGGAGAGTCACTTTGCGTCACCGCATCAGCTCCGTGTCCGCCGTCGCGGCCGCCCTGCTTGCCGTAGCCCTCGCACCGGCCGTCCAGGCGCACGCCGATGACGCGGCCGCGCCGGCTCTCGTGGTGTCCGAACTGTCCAGTGATCCGTGGACGCCGGGCGAGGTCCGGACCGACTCGCTGACCTTCACCAACCAGGGCGACGCACCCGCCGACGGCGTCACGGTGCGGCTGCGGATCACGCGTGGCCTGGCCTTCCCCGGCCACGCCGCGGGCTGTACGTACTCCACCGACAGCGACCAGGTCGCCGTGGCGCTCTGCCACTTCGACAAGGTCCTCGCACCCGGCCAGCACTTCACCACGCCCATCGACTTCAAGGTGCTGTCGAAGGCGCTGATGGAGAACGTGGAGTACGGCACGGGCACCACGGGCGGCGACCCGGAGTCCGGGTCGACCGCACTCAGCTACCGCTCGCTGGCCGTCACCGCCGACAGCACCGCCGACCTGGCCGCGGTCGGCGACACCGCGAAGGGCAAGCCGGGGGACAAGGTCACGGTCACCGCCGGCCTGCGCAACGACGGCCCCGGCTGGATCGACAACAACACGAGCGACGACCAGCCCGCGGTGATGGTCGACATCCCCAAGGGCACGACGGCCGTGCAGGTCCCGAAGGACTGCCAGCCCTTCGCGATCGACGGCCCGAGCGGACCGTCCGCGCCCGGCAAGCGGAAGTACGTCTGCACGCCGCCCGACCACACCTTCGAGGTGGGCTCGCTCCACGCGTACACGTTCGTGCTGAAGATCGAGAAGGGTGCGAAGGACACGTCGAGCGAGGTCAAGGCCACCTCGGTGTACGACATCCACCCGGTCTTCGACAAGAACCCCGCCAACGACAAGGCGAAGCTCGTCATCGACGTCACGGGCTCCGGTTCGGGCACGGGGTCGGGCTCCGGCTCGTCGGGCGGCGCCAGCGGGGGCGCCTCGACGGGTGGTTCGACGGCGGGTGGTTCGACCGCGGGCACGACCGGCGGTTCGGGCACCGGCTCCACCGGTACGCCGGGTGGCACCCACACCCAGTCGACCGGCGGCACCGGGACCACCGGCTCCGCGTCCGCCACGGGCGGCTCCACGACGGGCGGCTCCATGACGGGCGGCGACGCGACCGGCACCATGGCGTCGACCGGATCCGGCAACACCTCGCTGATCACGGGTGCGGGTGCTGCCGCGGTGGCGGCCGGCGGCGCCCTGGTGTTCGCCGCCCTGCGCCGCAGGAACGGTGCCAGGGCTCACTGACGCTCCGATGCCCCGGTCGTCCCGGCCCGCCCCGACAGCTGTGCGAAGTCGGGGCGGGCCGGGGCGTTCGGGCTGCGGCCCCTCAGTCCGTCACACCCCTGACGACGTGAGTTCGTCGAAGTGTCGCGTCATGACATGTCCCCTGTTCCCCCTGGATACAGCGTGGTCCGCACGGCCCTGTGGAACTCCAGCCAGGAAGCGCTCTGTTCGGCGAGCGCCCGCCGGCCCGCTTCGGTCAGGCGGTAGTAGCGCCGCCCCGGCCCCCGCTCCGTGGCGCGGAACTCCCCGGTGGCCAGCCCGGCCTCTTCGAGCCTGTTCAGCACGGGATAGAGCGTCCCGCCCTTGATCTCGCCGAGCCCGGCGGTGGCGAGCGCCTTGGCGATCTCGTATCCGTAGCTCTCGCCGGCGGTGAGGCAGGAGAGGACGAGGAGGTCCAGAACGCCCTTGAGCCAGCTGGATCTGCGGTCTGCGGCCATGCCGACAGTGGACCACTACCTAGATAGGGATGCAACCTAGGTAGGAGTGCCGTTCCGTGATCCCGTCTCAGATAGTAGGAAGTCCGAGTAATGATGGAGACAGACCGGCCCGGCTCCCCTAGCTTTAAAGAAGCCGAACGTCTCGCTCGACCCAGCGACTGGCGGTCGTGAGCAGTGCCCCGAAGCAGGTAACCCCTGCGGCGCCCGCTCCCCGCCCCCTCCGGCGCATCGATATCCCCCTTGCTTCAAGGAGTCGATCCCCATGGCCGAGATGACAGTCCGCCGCGTCCGTCACACCGCCCGCGCAGCACGTTCGGGCGAGTCCGACCGCAAGAACGCGGCAGCCGCCCTCCAGCGCGCGCTCGACCGCCGTGACAACGGCGGCTCCACCGGGCACTGACCCCCACTCGTCACCACGCACGCGTCCCGCGTCCACTCGTACGGCGGTCCACACGCGCGACCGCCCTGCGCCGTACGGCACAAGGCGGTACGGCGCAGGGCGGTCGTGAAGAGCCCCAGCGGGGCCGGTGGCCAGTGGTCAGCGGCCGCGGCGGATCTCGAAGTGGTCGATGCGCTCGCCCGATTCGGCGAGCGCGCTGACCTTCAGCGCCGCCTGCCGGCCGGTCGTCACCTCCACCGCGAGGAACGAGTAGCCGGTGTAGCGCACCCGCGACCACTCCACGGTCTCGGTCGCCTTCGCGCCGCCCTTGACCCAGTGGTAGGTGGGCACGCTCTCCTGATCGTTGAGGTGCCCCTCGTAGCTGTCGGGCGCCGGGAAGTCGTACAGCGACTTGCCCGCACCGCCCGCGGTCACGTACACGATGCCGTCCCGCGTCGGGTCCGTCCGCTCGCCGATCGGGACCTTGCGCGCGACCTTGTTCCGCAGGATCGCGTCGGTGCGCTCGTACACGTGGTTGTGGCCGTTGATGACCAGGTCCACCTGGTGCTTCTCGAAGAGCGGCACCCACTCCTCGCGCACGCCGCCCTCCGACGCGTGCGAGTTCGTGGTCGAGAAGGCGCAGTGGTGGAAGAAGATCACGACGAAGTCGACGTCGCGGTTCGCGCGCAGCTCGCCCAGGCGTCGGTCGAGCCAGCGGGTCTGCTTGCCGCCACTGATCCCGTAGTTGGCGGGGATCTCGTACGAGACGTCGTTGGCGTCGAGTGCCACGACCCCCACATTGCCGTGCACGAACGAGTACACACCGGGCTGGTTGACCGGGTCGGGGCCGTTGTCCGGCAGCGACCAGCGGGCGTTCTGGCCGCCGTAGCCGTCGGGGGAGTACCAGGCCTCCATGTCGTGGTTGCCGGTGGTCACCATCCACGGCACCGTCTTCGCGACGGTCTCCGTCTGGGCCAGGAACTGGTCCCAGGTGCGGGCGTCGTAGGCGTCCGTCTCCTGGCCCGAGCCCGACGGGTCCGCGTAGCAGATGTCTCCCGCGTGCAGGTGGAACGCAGGGTTCTGGCCCAGGATCAGCTGGTCGTTGCCGAGTGCGTGGTAGCTGACGCCCTGGTCGCCGAAGGCCGTGAACGTGAAGGACTCGGCGCGGGACGGCGCGGTGCGGAAGGTGCCGAGAGTGCCCATGTTGCGGTGGTCGGCCGGGTCGAACCCGTCGTGCCCGACGCCGTAGTAGTACGTCGTCCCCGCCCGCAGCCGGTCGAGTCCGGCGTGCACGTAGAACTGCTCGGCGGCGGCGATCTTGCCGCCGTTCAGGCTGGGCGTCGTCAGGTGCCGCACCTCGGCGCTGATCTTCCGGCTCAGGTCCCCGGGCGAGGTGCCGATCCGGATGTACGGCCGCTTCACCGCGAACGGGACCTGCCAGGAGACCCGCATCTGCGTCCTGGGGTCCGCGCCGTAGGCGAGGTGCCTGCCGAACGGGGCGACCAGCGAGCCGTCGACGGCCGGAGTGGAGTGGGTGGGGCGGTGCGCGGGTGCGGCGTACGCGGACGGCGTGCCCAGCGTGCTGCCGGCGACGGTCACCGCGGCGCCCGCGGCGGTCGTGCGGAGCACTCCGCGCCGGCTGAGCCGGGTGCGGAGGTACTCGTGCTGTTCGGCCATGTTCATCCGGCCGGCGAGCTTCTCGGGGATACCGAAGCGAGGTGTGTCCATGGCCGACAAGGTGCCCGGTCCGGCTGACGTGCTCCTTCCGTACGGGTGAACGGTGCCCGTACAGCAGATCACGTGTCCGGATAATGGACACCACATGTCATCCTCTGGGACGCGCAGTAGGGTGCCGTCATGTCTCGCAGCCTCAATCTCGCAGTGATCCCCGGTGACGGCATCGGCCAGGAAGTCGTGGCCCAGGGCCTCAAGGTCCTGAACGCGGTCCTTCCTCAGGATGTGAAGCTGGAGACCGAGGAGTACGACCTCGGAGCCCAGCGCTGGCACCGCACCGGTGAGACCCTCCCGGACGCCGAACTGGAATCGCTCAAGCGGCACGACGCGATCCTGCTCGGCGCGATCGGTGACCCCTCGGTTCCGTCGGGTGTTCTGGAGCGCGGTCTGCTGCTCAAGCTCCGCTTCGCCTTCGACCACTTCGTCAACCTCCGCCCCTCGAAGCTGTTCCCGAACACGGCCACCCCGCTCGCGGGCCGCCCGGACATCGACTTCATCGTCGTCCGTGAGGGCACCGAGGGCCCGTACACCGGCAACGGCGGCAGCCTGCGCACCGGCACGCCCGCCGAGATCGCGACCGAGGTCAGCGTGAACACGGCGTACGGCGTCGAGCGGGTCGTCCGCGACGCGTTCGCCCGCGCCCAGGCGCGTCCGCGCAAGAAGCTGACGCTGGTGCACAAGAACAACGTCCTCGTCTACGCCGGCCACATGTGGAAGAACATCTTCGACAAGGTGAGCCAGGAGTTCCCGGACGTCACCACCGACTATCTGCACGTCGACGCCGCGACGATCTTCTTCGTCACACAGCCCGAGCGCTTCGACGTCATCGTCACCGACAACCTCTTCGGCGACATCCTGACCGACCTCGCCGCTGCCGTGACCGGCGGCATCGGCCTGGCGGCCTCCGGCAACATCAACCCGACGGGCACCTTCCCGTCGATGTTCGAGCCGGTGCACGGTTCGGCGCCCGACATCGCGGGCACCGGCAAGGCCGACCCGACGGCCACGATCCTCTCCGTCGCCCTCCTGCTGCGCCACCTCGGCCACGAGTCCGAGGCCGCCCGCATCGAGGACGCCGTCTCCGCCGACCTGGCGGAGCGCGGTACGGAGCCGCGTACGACCGACGAGATCGGCGACGCGCTCGCGGTACGAGTAGCGGGCTGACCCGTCGACTGATACACCACAGCCGCCGGGTCTCCCAGACACCCGGCGGCTGTGTTTTGCGGTCTCCGGGTGCGACCATCGAAACCTGGACCGCATTCACGCCTTTCATCAGCGGACACCTCCGAGCGATAATCGGACGTGGGGCCGCGGTATGTGGGGAAGCTCGGACGTCCTAGTAGTGGCGTGAGCGCGGTCCGTCACAAACAACCGGTGAAGGACATACCACTCATGACGACGCTCCCGATCGAGCTCAAGCCCTCCTCCAACCCGTTGTCCGACGCGGAGCGGGAGGCGCTGCTGGCCCGCCCCGGATTCGGCCGCCATTTCACCGACCACATGGTCACCATCAAGTGGACCGAGGGGCGCGGCTGGCACGACGCCCAGCTCGTCCCTTACGCACCGCTCTCCCTGGACCCGGCGAACATGACCCTGCACTACGGGCAGGAGATCTTCGAGGGCCTCAAGGCGTACCGCCAGCCCGACGGCTCGGTGGCGACCTTCCGCCCGGAGGCCAACGCCAAGCGCTTCCAGCTCTCCGCGCGCCGCCTCGCCATGGCCGAGCTGCCGGTCGAGACCTTCCTCGACGCGTGCGACGCGCTGGTCCAGCAGGACAAGGCATGGGTTCCGGCCCACGGCGGCGAGGAGTCCCTCTATCTGCGTCCGTTCATGATCGCCACCGAGGTCGGTCTGGGCGTGAAGCCCGCCAACGAGTACCTCTTCATCGTGATCGCCTCGCCGGCCGGCGCCTACTTCGAGGGCGGCGTCAAGCCGGTCTCGATCTGGCTGTCCGAGGACCGGGTGCGCGCCGTGCCCGGCGGCATGGGCGAGGCCAAGACCGGCGGGAACTACGCCGCGTCCCTGCTCGCCCAGGCCGAGGCCGCCCGCCAGGGCTGCGACCAGGTCGCCTACCTGGACGCCGTCGAGCACAAGTGGGTCGAGGAACTGGGCGGCATGAACCTGTGCTTCGTGTACGGGGGCGGGGACGGCCGCAAGCCGAAGATCGTCACACCCCGGCTCACCGGCTCGCTGCTGGCGGGCGTCACCCGCGACTCGCTGCTCTCCGTCGCCCGCGACCTCGGCTACGACGCCGAGGAGGGCCGGGTCTCCATCGACCAGTGGCGCCGCGACACGGAGAACGGCTCGCTCACCGAGGTCTTCGCCTGCGGCACGGCGGCGGTCATCACCCCCGTCGGGACGGTGAAGTCGGCCGGCGGCGAGTGGACGCAGGGCGACGGCACCCCCGGCGAGGTCACGCTGGCACTGCGGGCCGCGCTGCTGGACATCCAGCGGGGGATCGGCGAGGACAAGCACGGGTGGATGCACCCGCTGGGCTGAGGTGGCGCTCTCCCGGGGCCGCTCCGCCCCGGGCCCGCTCCGCACCCGCCGGAGGGGCTTGAGGGCCATCGCCCGAGGGGCGTGAGAGCAGTCTCCGGAGGGGCTTGATTGAGGCCAAGCCCAGCCCCTCCGGCCCTGCTTCACCCCTCCCCGAGCGCCGCTTCGATCCTCGCGCCCCACGCCAGGACCCGCTCGTCGTCCCCCGCCGCTCCCACGCACTGGAGCCCCAGCGGGAGCCCGTTCCCCGCGTGTCCCGCCGGGAGCGTCAGGGACGGCAGCCCCGCGTTGCTCCAGGGAACGCACATGACGGAGCTGCCCGTTGAGGTCAGCCCCGCCGGGGCCGGGCCGGTCGCCGAAGGAGTGATCCACAGGTCGGTTCCGGCCATCGCCGATGCCATCCGGTCCCGGAACGCGACCCGCTCCCGCTGCGCCCGTACGTACTCCACCTCCGTGATGCCCTGGCCCTCCCGGATCGCCCGCGCCGTCTCGGGCCGGTAGAGCGCGCCGTACTCGGCGAACCACTCCGCGTGCGTACGCGCCACCTCGTAGCGGTTCATCGTGAAGAGCTGGGCCCTGACCTGCTCGAAGTCGGCCAGCACGGGGACCCGCCGCACCGTGTACCCGGCCGCGCGCAGCCGCTCCACCCGGGTCGCGAAGACATCGAGTGCCTCCGGTTCCGCGTAGTCCAGATAGGGGCCTTCGGGGACCGCCAGCACCGGCAGATCCGGCGACCCGTCGGCCGGGCCGGCGCCCGCGGGCGCCTCGTACGGGTGCCAGTTGTCGCAGACCGCCGCCAGCGCGGGCAGCAGCCCCGCCACGTCCGCCGCGAAGAGGCCGAGGGTGTCGAAGCTCGGGGCGTTCGCGATGACGCCGTCCATCGGTATGCGCCCGTACGTCGGTTTGAAGGCGGCCACCCCGCAGTACGCCGCCGGGCGGATCACCGAGCCGACCGTCTGGGTCCCCACGGCCAGCGGGACCATCCCGGCCGCGACCGCCGCCGCCGAGCCGCTGCTCGATCCGCCGGGTGTGTGCGCGAGGTTGTGCGGGTTACGGGTCGGCCCCGGTGCCAGTACCGCGAACTCGGCCGTCACCGTCTTGCCCGCGATCACCGCTCCCGCCGCGCGCAGCCGGTCGACGACCGTGGCCTGGCGCCCGGCCAGGGCCTCCGGCGGGAGGGCCGAACCCGCCCGGGTGGGCAGGGCGTCGACGTGGATGATGTCCTTGACGGCGACCGGGACGCCGAAGAGGGGCGGCCGGTCCGCGGGGTCGGGCCAGCGGGCTGTGACTGCCGCCGTCTCGGCCGCGATGCGTTCGGTGCGGGCCGGTTCGGGGACGAAAGCCTGTATCTCACGGTCCATGGGCCACGACGCTACAACTCCGCGAGCGCTCCGGCAGGGGTCTCGGAAGGGTCCGCCGGGTTCGCCGCGAGGCCGGCGGCCGGGGCCGTGCGCCGGGTCAGGGCCGCGTAGACCAGCCCGCCGACCGCGCCGGAGAAGAGGAAGCTGCAGTCCACCCCGCCGGTGAGGTGCAGCAGGGGGCCCTCGTAGAACGGTGTGGAGACCGCGCACAGGCCCACGGCGGCGCCGGCCGCCCACGCGACCGACGCCCGGACGTTCCAGCCCGAGCGGTACCAGTAGACCCCGCCCCTGGAGCGGCGGTTGAAGACCTGGAGGGCCTCCGAGTCGTACTGGCCCCTGCACCGGACGTACCCGACGACGGTGATCACCGCCCAGGGCGTGCCGATGGCGGTGAGCAGCAGGACGAACGAGGTCATGGCCGACTGCGCGTTCCAGGCGAAGTGGCCGACGAAGACGAAGAGGGTGGCGACGCCCGCCACCACCAGGGTCGCCCGCGCGCGGGTGGCGCGCGGCAGGATCGCGTCGAGGTCCAGGCCCATCGAGTAGAGCATCAGTCCGGCGTTGCCGACCGAACCGGCCGATGCCGCGAGCAGGAGCGGGATCAGGTACCAGCCGGGCGACGCGGTGACGAGCGGTCCCGCGAAGTCGACGGCCGAGCGGGCGGCGAGCGCGGTGTACGTGCCGAAGAGCTGCGGGACCAGCAGCCCGAGTATCAGGCCGAAACAGGTGGCGGTCAGGACGGCGCGGGAGGTGTGGCGGCGCGGCGAGACATAGCGGGTGTAGTCGCCGAGCAGGGTGATGAAGGCGATGGGGCCGCTGAGTCCCGCGGCGACGGCCGAGAGGAACCAGGTGGGCCAGAAGGAGCCGAGCAGATACCCGGTGTGCGGGGCCGCGTGGGTGGTGAAGTCGGGGGCGTACGCGAAGAGCCCGAGCACCAGCAGCAGCGTCATGCCGACGGCGAGCGCCTTGCTGAGGCGCAGCAGGATCCGGTATCCGTACACCGCGCCGGTGACGGTGAGGGCAGCGAGCAGCGCGTAGACGAGTGCGTGCATCAGGCCGTTGTCCGGCAGTCCGGTCAGCCGGGACAGTGCCCCGATCATCACGTCGCCGCCGGTCCAGAGCGTCAGCGCCGTGTAACCGAGCGAGAGCAGCAGGCCGACGATCGAGCCGATGAGCCGGCCGCGTACGCCGAACTGGGCGCCGCTCGATGTGGAGAGGTTGGTGCCGGTCCGCAGGGAGACCAGGGCGAGCGGCGCGGTGAGCAGGGTGCCGACGACGGTGCCGGCGATCACGGAGGTGACGGCGGGCCACAGACCGAGGCCGAAGGAGACCGGGAGCCAGCCGAAGATGATCACTCCCAGGCAGAGGTTGGACCCCAGCAGGATGCTGATGAGATCGCGCGGGCCGCTGGTGCGCTCCGCGTCCGGGATGGTGTCGACTCCGCGCTGTTCGATCGGCACGAGGTACCTCTCCGCTCGTCTGTTTGAGTGCCGCTCAATCTGAGCCGTTCCGCTTTGGCATGTCAATGGTTTCTGTTCTTTCTATAACCGTTGTTTGAAGTTAGAGTGGCGTTCTAACCGGTGATCAATGCTCACTGGTCAATCAAGGGAAGTGAGTGGGCGTGAGACTGACCCCGACGGAGCGGGACCGGCTGCTGCTGTTCGGCGCCGCGGAGCTGGCGCGGGCGCGCCGGGCGCGCGGGCTGCTGCTCAATGTCCCCGAGGCGACCGCGCTGATCGCCGACACGGTCTGCGAGGCGGCCCGTGACGGGCGGCGGCTCGCCGAGGCGATCGAGGCCGCGCGTGCGGTGCTGGGCCCCGGCGACGTGCTGCCCGGCGTCGCGGATGTCGTCGGCGAGGTGAACGTCGAGGCCGTCTTCGACGACGGATCCCGGCTCGCCGTGGTCACCGACCCCATCGGCGGCTCGCTGGGTGACGAAGCGCCCGGCGCCGTGCTGTCCGGGCCGGGCTATCAGGACCCCGTCCCCGAGGTGACGCTGACCGTACGCAACACCGCGTCCGTGCCGGTCAGCGTCACCTCGCACTTCCACTTCTTCGAGGCCAACCCGCGGCTGGACTTCGACCGCGCCGCCGGTTACGGCATGCGGCTGTGTGTGCCCGCCGGCTCGTCCGTGCGGTTCGGGCCCGGCGAGAGCGCCGAGGTGGAGCTGATCCCGATCGGCGGTGACCGGATCGCGATCGGGTTCGCCGGTCTCGTCGACGGGGCGCTGGACGCGCCCGGCGCGAAGGAAGAGGCCCTGCGGCGCGCGGTGGCCTGCGGATATCTGGGAGCCGAACGATGAGTGAGTACGCAGCCGTGCACGGACCCCGCGCCGGTGACCGGGTCCGCCTCGGTGACTCGGGGCTGACCGTGCGCGTCGAGTCCGACGCGCAGCGGCCGGGCGACGAGTTCCTGGCCGGATTCGGCAAGACCGCCCGCGACGGACTGCACCTCAAGGCCGCCGCCGTACGCGAGACCTGCGACGTCGTGATCAGCAACGTGCTGGTGATCGACGCGGTGCAGGGCATCCGCAAGGTGTCCATCGGCATCCGCGAGGGCCGGATCGCGGCGATCGGCCGGGCCGGAAACCCGGACACCCTCGACGGGGTCGATGTCGTCGTCGGAACCGGCACCTCGATCGTCTCCGGCGAGGGGCTGATCGCCACCGCCGGGGCCGTCGACGCCCATGTCCATCTGCTCTCACCGCGCATCATGGAGGCCTCGCTCGCCTCCGGCGTGACGACCATCATCGGCCAGGAGTTCGGCCCGGTCTGGGGCGTCGGCGTCAACTCGCCCTGGGCGCTGCGGCACGCGTTCAACGCGTTCGACGCCTGGCCGGTCAACATCGGCTTCCTGGCGCGCGGTTCGTCGTCGGACCCGGCCCCGCTGGTGGAGGCGCTCGCCGAGGGCGGCGCGTCCGGCTTCAAGGTGCACGAGGACATGGGCGCGCACACCCGCGCCCTGGACACCGCGCTGCGCGTCGCGGAGGAGTACGACGTCCAGGTCGCCCTGCACAGCGACGGCCTGAACGAGTGCCTGTCCGTCGAGGACACCCTGAGCGTCCTGGAAGGCCGCACGATCCACGCCTTCCACATCGAGGGGTGCGGCGGCGGCCATGTGCCGAACGTGCTGAAGATGGCCGGGGTCCCCAACGTCATCGGCTCGTCCACCAACCCGACGCTGCCGTTCGGCCGGGACGCGGTCGCCGAGCACTACGGGATGATCGTCTCCGTCCACGACCTGAAGACCGACCTGCCCGGCGACGCCGCCATGGCCCGCGACCGGATCCGCGCCGGGACGATGGGCGCCGAGGACGTCCTGCACGACCTGGGCGCCATCGGGATCACCTCGTCCGACGCCCAGGGCATGGGGCGCGCGGGCGAGACCGTGCGCCGGACCTTCGCGATGGCCGGGAAGATGAAGGCCGAGCGCGGCGCGGAGGGCGACGACGACAACGCACGCGTCCTGCGCTACATGGCCAAGCTGACCATCAACCCGGCCATCGCGCACGGCCTCTCCCACGAGATCGGGTCCATCGAGACCGGCAAGCTCGCCGACATCGTGCTGTGGCGGCCCGACTCCTTCGGCGCGAAGCCGCAGCTCGTCCTCAAGTCGGGCTTCCCGGCGTACGGCGTGACCGGCGACCCGAACGCCGCGACCGACACCTGCCAGCCGCTGATACTCGGACCGCAGTTCGGCTCCTACGGGGCGACGGCGGCGGACCTCGGTGTCGCCTTCGTGGCCCAGGCCGCCATCGACCTGGGCGGCGACCACATGCCGACCCGCCGCCGGCGCGTCGCCGTGCGCGGGACCCGGGGCATCGGCCCCGCCGACCTGCGTCTCAACTCCCGTACGGGACAGGTGGATGTGAACCAGCGCACGGGTCTGGTCACGCTCGACGGCGACCCGCTGGAGTCGGAGGCCGCCGAATCGGTCTCGCTGAACCGCCTGTACTTCCTCTGATCCCCGCTTCCCCTGAACCGCAGCCCGTCACCGCACCGCCTTCAATCCGCGTCAGACCGATCCCCCCGGAGGACCGCCCATGTTCCGTATGCCGCCCGAGTGGGCCCCGCACGAGCGCACCTGGATGGCCTGGCCGGGCCCCAACCCCACCTTCGACGACGCGGTCGACCTGGCGCAGGCGCGCGAGGCGTGGGCGGCCGTGGCCCGCGCGGTCCGCTACTTCGAGCCGGTGACGATGGTGACCGGGCCCGGCCAGTCGGCGCAGGCCCGGGTGCTGCTCGGCCCGGACATCGACCTCGTGGAGCGTGAGCTGGACGACGCCTGGATGCGCGACATCGGCCCGACCTTCGTCACCGACGGCGACCGGCTGGCCGCGGTGGACTGGACCTTCAACGGCTGGGGCGCCCAGTCCTGGGCCCGCTGGGGGCACGACTCCAAGATCGGCGCGTACGTCTCCGACCTGGCCGGGGCGCAGACCCACACCTCGGAGCTGGTCAACGAGGGCGGTGCGATCCACGTCGACGGCGAGGGCACGGTCCTGCTGACCGAGACCGTCCAGCTCGGCGCCGAGCGCAACCCCGGCTGGAGCCGCGAACAGGTCGAGGCCGAGATCCACGCCCGGCTCGGCACCACGAAGGCGATCTGGCTGCCGCGCGGACTCAGTGGCGACTACGGGGAGTTCGGCACCCGGGGACATGTCGACATCGTGGCCGCGTTCGCGCGGCCCGGTGTGGTCGTGGCCCACACCCAGCCCGACCCGGCCCACCCCGACCACGAGCTGTGCAAGGGGATCGTGGCGCAGCTCCGTGCGGAGACCGACGCGAAGGGCCGCCCGCTGGAGGTGGTCGAGGTCCCGGCCCCGACCGTCCTGGAGGCCGACGGGGTATGGGCCGACTACTCGTACATCAACCACTACCTCTGCAACGGCGGCGTGGTGCTCTGCTCGTTCGGTGACCCCCGGGACGAGGAGGCGGCTGCGATCTTCCGGCAGCTCTTCCCGGACCGGACCGTCGTACAGGTCGACGCCCGGACGATCTTCGCGGGCGGCGGCGGCATCCACTGCATCACCCAGCAGCAGCCGCTGGTGGGCCTCGGCTAGGCCTCTGCCGTGGACCAGGACGGGCCCGTGGCGGCCGCCGGCGCATCCCATACTCTGGGCGGCATGAACGAACCGGCGGTCCGCCTGCGCAAGAACGCCCCGCCTCGCGAGACCCTCCTTGCCGCGGCCATGGCCAGCATCGCCGGCGGTGGCCTGGAGAAGCTCACCATGGCGGGGCTCGGCCGCGAGGTCGGGATGAGCAGCGGGCACCTCCTGTACTACTTCCGCACCAAGGACGAGCTCCTCCTCCAGACCCTCGAATGGAGCGAGGAGCTGCTCGGCATGGACCGCCGCACCGCGCTCGCCCGGCAGGTGCCGGTCCGTGAACGGCTCGACGCCTACGTGGACCTGTACATCCCCGCGGGCCCCCGCGATCCGCACTGGTCGCTCTGGCTGGAGCTGTGGAACCGGGCGCACGGCGTCGACGACGACACCCGCGCCCGGCTGCTCGACATCGAGCTGTCCTGGCACCGCGACCTGGTCGCCCTGCTGGTCGAGGGGGCGTCGCGCGGTGAGCTGCGCGCGGTCGACACCGAGCGGTTCGCGACGCGGATACGGGCCCTGCTCGACGGCTTCAGCACCCATGTCGCGATGGCGCTTCCCGGGTCGGGCCGCCCCCAAGTCCTCGCCCACGTCAGCGATTTCATCGATGAGGCGCTCGCCCCGCAGGGATGAACCGGCCGGCCGGGGAACGCAACGTACACAAGTACGCGTGATCGTTGCGTGCGGCCCTCTTGTGGGCCGTCGGGCGCCTGCGCCACCGTGAATCCCCATGGGACGAGAGCAGTGGAAGAAGGTCTGGGTCGGCTCGGCCGGCAACATGGTCGAGTGGTTCGACTGGTTCGTGTACGCCACCTTCGCGGTGTACTTCGCCGACGCGTTCTTCCCGAAGGGGAACGAGACCGCGAACCTCATGAACACCATGGGTATCTTCGCCGTGGGGTTCTTCATGCGGCCCGTCGGCGGCTGGCTGCTCGGCCGGATCGGCGACCGCAGGGGCCGCAAGGCGGCACTGACCCTCACCGTGACCCTGATGTCGGCGTCGGCGATCCTCATCGCGGTCGCCCCCACCTACGGGGTCGCCGGATACGGCGGGGTCGCCGTCCTGCTCGTCGCCCGGCTGCTCCAGGGGCTCTCGGTCGGCGGTGAGTACGCGGCCAGCGCCACCTATCTCACCGAGGCGTCCGCCCCCGGCCGGCGCGGATTCGCCTCCAGCTTCCAGTACGTGTCGATGACCGCCGGCCAACTCGTCGGCCTGGGACTGCAGATCGTCCTCCAGCGCACCCTGTCCGAGGACGCGCTGCACAGCTGGGGCTGGCGCATCCCCTTCATCGTCGGTGCCGTCGGCGCGGCCGTCGTCTTCTATCTGAGGCGCTCGCTGCTGGAGACCGAGGTGTACGCGGAGTCCGGGGCGGCGGCGGACGACAGCCGCGGCACGCTCAAGGCGCTCTGGGCGCACCGCCGGGAGGCGGTGCTGGTGATGGCGCTCACGATGGGCGGCACCGTCGCGTACTACACGTACACGACCTACCTCACCAAGTTCCTCTCCTCCAGCGCCGGAATGAGCAAACCGACCGCCTCGCTCGTCAGCTTCTGCGCGCTGTTCGTCTTCATGTGCGTCCAGCCGCTGGCGGGCATCCTCTCGGACCGGATCGGCCGCCGACCGCTGCTGATCACGTTCGCGGTCGGTTCGACGTTCCTGACCGTGCCGATCATGACGATGCTCAAGCACGCGGGCACGTTCTGGCCGGCCTTCGGCCTGGCGCTGCTCGCGCTGCTCATCGTCACCGGCTACACCTCGATCAACGCGTGCGTGAAGGCGGAACTCTTCCCGACCGGGATCCGCGCACTGGGGGTGGCGCTGCCGTACGCGGTGGCCAACGCGCTCTTCGGGGGGACCGCGGAGTACGTGGCGCTCTGGTTCAAGAAGGCCGGCGCCGAGTCGGGCTTCTACTGGTACGTGGCCGGGTGCGCGGCCGTCTCGCTGGTGGTGTATCTCACGATGCGGGAGACCCGCGACATCGATCTGAACCGCGGCTCCGTCGCGGGCCCCGCCGCCCGCGCCCCGGAGGGCCTGGGAGAGACGAGCCCGTCCGCCCTGTGAGCCGGCGGACCCGCGGGCGTGGTCCGCGCCACGCCCGCGCACGTACTTGACCGCATCGTGAGATTCCCTCTACGGGGAGTGGACCGTGTGGCAGACTGCGACCGTGTCCTCGTTCGCCATGATTATCGGCAGCAGGCGCGCCGGTCCGCAGTGACCGCACCCGTACCACCCCGTACGGCGCGGCCACCGTGCCCCAGACCCGCGCGCTAACCCTTCGCACCCGCGAGGGGTTTTTTCGTTTCCAGGCCCCACCTCGGCCCGGAACGAGGCGCACGCGAAGATGGGGGCAAGTGGAGCCAGACATTCCGGATCCACCCATCCGACAGGAGTCAGAGCAGCATGACCACAGAGGCCAAGGCCACGGACGACAGTTTCCATGTCTTCGACACGACGCTGCGCGACGGCGCCCAGCGCGAGGGCATCAACCTCACCGTCTCGGACAAGCTGACGATCGCCCGGCACCTCGACGACTTCGGCGTGGGATTCATCGAGGGCGGCTGGCCCGGCGCCAACCCCCGCGACACGGAGTTCTTCGCCCGTGCGCAGCAGGAGATCGACTTCCGGCACGCGGAGCTGGTGGCCTTCGGCGCCACCCGCCGGCCGCACACCCGGGCGGAGGACGACCCGCAGCTCAACGCACTCCTGGACTCCGGCGCCCCGGTGATCACCCTGGTGGCCAAGTCCCATGACCGCCATGTGGAACTGGCGCTGCGCACCACGCTCGAAGAGAACCTGGCGATGGTGCGCGACTCCGTCTCCTACCTCCGCGCGCAGGGCCGCCGTGTCTTCCTCGACTGCGAGCACTTCTTCGACGGGTACAAGGTCAATCCGGAGTACGCCAAGTCCGTCGTACGGGCGGCGGCCGAGTCCGGCGCCGATGTCGTCGTCCTCTGCGACACCAACGGCGGGATGCTGCCCGCCCAGATCCAGGCCGTCGTGGCCACGGTCATCGCGGACACCGGCGCGCGTCTCGGCATCCACGCCCAGGACGACACGGGCTGCGCCGTCGCGAACACCCTCGCCGCGGTCGACGCGGGCGCGACCCATGTGCAGTGCACGGCGAACGGCTACGGGGAGCGCGTCGGCAACGCCAACCTGTTCCCGGTCGTCGCCGCCCTGGAGCTGAAGTACGGCAAGACCGTCGTCCCCGAGGGCGCGCTGCCCGAGATGACCCGTATCTCGCACGCCATCGCCGAGGTCGTCAACCTCACGCCCTCCACCCACCAGCCGTACGTGGGTGTCTCCGCCTTCGCGCACAAGGCGGGACTGCACGCCTCCGCGATCAAGGTCGACCCGGACCTCTACCAGCACATCGCCCCCGAGCAGGTCGGCAACACCATGCGGATGCTGGTGTCCGACATGGCGGGCCGCGCCTCCATCGAGCTCAAGGGCAAGGAACTCGGCATCGACCTGGGCGGCGACCGCGAGCTGGTCGCCCGCGTCGTCGACCGCGTCAAGGAGCGTGAGCTCCAGGGCTACACCTACGAGGCCGCCGACGCCTCCTTCGAACTGCTGCTCCGGGAGGAGGCCGAGGGCCGGGCCCGCCGCTACTTCCGCGTCGAGTCCTGGCGCGCGATCGTGGAGAACCGCCCCGACGGCACGCACGCCAACGAGGCGACGGTGAAACTGTGGGCCAAGAGCGAGCGCATCGTCGCGACGGCGGAGGGCAACGGACCGGTCAACGCGCTCGACCGGGCGCTGCGGGTGGGCCTGGAGCGGATCTACCCCCAGCTCGCGAAGCTGGAGCTGACGGACTACAAGGTCCGCATCCTGGAGGGCAGGCACGGTACGGACTCGACCACCCGCGTGCTGATCACCACCAGCGACGGCGCGGCGGAGTGGTCGACGGTGGGCGTCGCGGAGAACGTGATCGCCGCGTCCTGGCAGGCGCTGGAGGACGCGTACACGTACGGGCTGCTGCGGGCCGGGGTGGAACCGGCGGAGTAGGAACTGCCCGCCGGCCGGGCCTGGTTCCGGGCCGGCCGCTCCACCGGGTCCCGGGCCGTGCGGACCTGATCCGGACAGCCCTCAGGCGGACATCCCGTGGGCCGGGCCCCGGGTACCGGTCCGGCCCGGTGCCGTGACGGGTGACGTGGTCTCCAGGGCGTGCCGGAAACCGGTCAGGCCCTCGACCAGGGCGTTCCGTGTCGCGGTGGGCATGGCCGCGATGGACGCGTGCAGGGCTTCCTCCCGGCGGGCCCGCAGGTCCCGCAGATAGGCCTGGCCCTGCGGAGTGAGCCACAGCTCCAGCTCCCGCCGGCTCACCGGGCTGGGCAGGCGCTCCACGAACCCCAGCGCCTGGAGCCGGTCGCACAGCCGGCTGACGGACGACGGGGCGGCGCCCAGTACCTCGCCCAGCGACCGTTGGTTGATGCCTTCCTCCCGGTCCAGCGTGTAGAGCACGCGCAGCTGTGAGGTGGAGGCGGGCGCGGGAGAGACGGCGTCCCTGCCGTGCTCCCAGAGGACTTCCAGGAGCTCGATGACCTCGGACGCCACGTCAGCGGCCTGCTGGGAATGTGGGTTCGAGGCTTTACGGGACAGAGCCATTGCGACAGTGTTTCATGCGCGCCGGCGGTCAGCGCAGAAGCTTCAGGAGGCGCTCGCGCCGCGACCGCGCCGGAGTCCCGGCCGCGTTCTCGTTCCTGGCGGCGGCGTGCCGGGCGGCAGGCACCGGAGCCGGGGGTGCCGCGGGACGGGTGGGGGGCGCCGGATACGACGGGGGCGCGGGGTACTGCGCCTGCCGCTGCTCACCCGTGAAGTAATCGGAGTCCTTGGGCCGCTCGTCCGGCGAGACGCGGGGCCGTGGCGCGGGCTCCAGGTGGGGTATGTGCTTGGAGCAGTGGATGTACGCCTCTTCGACCGACAGGTGTATCCACATCTGCGGCTGCCTGCCGGGCGCCCTGTCGACGGGCAGGTGCGGGTACAGGGCGAAGTGGTCGTGCGCCGAGTACACCTGGGCCCGTCCGTTCACATGCAGCCCGATGTGGTGCTCGGTGAAGTCGATGAAGAGCATGCCGAGATGCGGGTTCTCGGTGATGTTGCCCGCGCTGGCCACCACCCCGTTGCCGCGGTACTCGGGGTAGGTGAGGGTGTGGTCGTCGAGAACGGTGACGAACCCGGGCGGCCCCGCCCGGAAACTCGCGTCGCACTCGCCGTGTGCGTCCGCCGTGGACAGGAACACCATGTACTGCCGTGCGATGAAGTCACTCATGGCCGGGGTGAGGCAGGGCCGCATCTGCCGCTCGTAGAAGCCGGAGGCACGGTCCGCCGTCCCCAGCGCCTCCTGCAGCAGCCTCTCCCCGGGAGAGCCGAACGTCCCGTCATAGGTGGTCACAGCTGATCCTCTTCCTCCTGGGCGCGAGCCCTGCGCAGTGACGAGGCGAGTGCGGGCGCACCCCATGGGTCGTAGTGCAGCTTCTCCGGTGCGAGACCGCGCCGGAGCAGGACATCGGCCGCCGCGGAGATCATCTGCTGGGGGCCGCTGAGGTACGCCTCGTGCCGGTGCCAGGGGCCGAACTCGGCCAGCACCTGGGGGAGGGAGCCGGTGCGGCCCACGATGTTCTGTTCGGAGACCGCCGCTCGGACCGTGAGCCAGGGATGGCGCTGGGACATCCGGAGCATGTCGTCGAGGCCGTACAGCTCCTCGGCCGTCCTGGCGCCGACGAACAGATCGACACTGCGCCGGTGTGAGATGCCCTGCCGGGCGACCTCCTCGATCAGGGCCCGGATGGGGGCGAGCCCGGTGCCGCCCGCCACACAGAGCAGGTCGTCACGGGACGCGGGGTCGATGGCCATGTCCCCCTGGGGCGGCCCGACCCGCAGCCAGTCGCCGACAGACGTGTGGTCGACCAGGGCCTGGCTGACCCGGCCGCCCGGAACCGACCGGATGTGGAAGGTCAGGACCGAGTCCGCACGCGGTGCGTGGGCGGGGGAGTAGTGGCGCCACTCCCTGGGCCACCACGGCGATTCGACGCTCAGGTACTGGCCCGCGGTGTAGAAGTACGGCTGGTCGGGCTGCACGGTGATCTCCGCGATGCCGCTCTGGTGGCGTACGTGCCCGATCACCCGGGCGTTCCAGACCGCGGGGGAGTGCTGGGCGTCCTGCTCGGCGGCCCGCACCATGATGTCCGCGACCGCCCCGTACGCGCGTTCCCAGGCACCGGCGATCTCCGGGGTCCAGGCCGGGCCGGCGAACCGGGCCAGCGTGTCGAGGAGGCACTCGCCGACCGCCGGGTAGTGGGCGGCCTGCGTACCGAACTTGCGGTGGTCCCGGCCCAGATGGGAACAGAAGCGGGTCAGGCTCTCGGGGTCGTCGACGAGTTCGACGATCCGCAGGAGCGCTCGGAGCAGCCGGTCACGCTGCACGTCCATGTTGGCGGGGAAGAGTGCGCGAACCGCCGGATACCGGGCGAAGAGGATCGCGTAGAAGTAGACCGCGAGTTCCTCGACGTGCGGCTCGACCACCGCGAGGCTGGCCCGGATGAGCGCCGTGTCGCTCTGCCCGTCGGACGGCGCCCCCGGCGTCTGCGGCGTCTGCGGCCGGGGTGCGGACTCCGCGCCCGGCGGGGGCGCCGGCTCGGGCGCGCGCACACCGTGCGTCACGGGCTCGGGCGCGGCGGGGCCCCGACGGAACCAGGTGCCGCCGCCATTGTGCGGCGCGTCCCTCACCGTGCGCCGGTTGAGCGGCGCGACGCGGACGGGCCTTCGGCCTCGTCGCGTATTCCGGTCGGACCAGGTCTGTCCCTCATGTGTTTCCGAACTCCTCGGCTCCGTGGATCCTGCGGGGCTTGCCGACCGCAGGGCGGATCCAAGCAGCGACAGTTCCAGTTCCTTTGCGGCAGCCATTGAAGCGAGGGGTTGATCGCGGCGCAAGCCGTGTCCGGCAGCGGGCCGTCCACATGCTGGACGCGGCCCGTCCATGGGGCGTCTGCCACAAGGGGCAGACAGTTGTCCGTATGTGCGATCATCACGACTGTGGACAGTTTCACAGCTGTGGAGCGGGCGCTTCGCACGGCGGCGCCCCACTTGCTGGTCGATGTCGTCACCGAAGCTCTGCGTGAGCACTGCGGTGCCGTGAGTGTCGTGCTGCGCATGGCCGATTACGCGGTGACCACCTTGCAGGTGGTCGAGCCCGTCCCCCTCACATCGGATCCCGTCCCCGTCCACGACAGCCCGCAGGGTCGTGCGTTCGGTGCGCAGGAGCCCTACGTGCAGCGCGTCAGGGGCAGCGGGCTGGTGGTCGTGCATCTGCCCGTCACCATTCGCGGGGACCGCATGGGCACCCTGTCGGTGAGCATCCCCGATGACCGGTACCAGGAGGCCGTGCTCCCCGAACTGGTACACATCTGCGAAGCCCTCGGACACGAGATCCTCGTCGCGGAACGCGATACCGATCTGTATACCCTGGCCCGCCGGGCCGCCCGGCTGACGCTGGCCGCCGAGATCCAGTGGCAGCTGCTCCCCGGGCGCTCGCTGGACCGCCCCGAATTCTCACTCGGCGCCCATCTGGAGCCCGCGTACGCCATCTTCGGCGACAACTACGACTGGACGGTCTCCGCCGACACCCTGACACTGACCGTGACCAACGGCATGGGAAACGGGATCGACGCGGCGCTCCTCACCAGCCTCGCGACCAACGCCCTGCGCAACGCGCGGCGCGCGGGCATCGGCCTGGCGGACCAGGCGTACCTGGCCGACCAGGCCCTCTACGCGCAGTACCGGGGCGAGGCCCATGTCGCCGTGCTCCTGATGCGTTTCGACCTGGCGACGGGCGATGTGGAGGTCGTGGACGCGGGTTCGCCCCGGCTGTGGCGGATGCGCGGCCGCACGGTCGATCAGGTCCGTTTCGAGGCCCAGAT
This sequence comes from Streptomyces sp. NBC_01471, assembly GCF_041438865.1. Classification (NCBI taxonomy): domain Bacteria; kingdom Bacillati; phylum Actinomycetota; class Actinomycetes; order Kitasatosporales; family Streptomycetaceae; genus Streptomyces; species Streptomyces sp. NBC_01471. The sequence continues at coordinate 1,912,277 of NZ_CP109450.1, read as the reverse complement.
GCCGCTCGGCATGTTCGAGGACACCCAGTACACCAGCGAGCACTTCCAGGTGCTGGACGGCGACCGTCTGCTGTTCGGGAGCGACGGCGTGTACGACACCCGGTCGGCGACCGGTGAGGTGTACGGGGAGAAGGCCCTGGCCCGCTCGATGAGCTCCACCCGCTTCCTGCCCCCGCCGCAGGTTCCGCGCGCCGTGCTGCGCGAACTGGCCGCCTACCGCAACGACGCACCGCTCGCCGATGACGCTCTGGTCGTCTGCGTCGACTGGGCGGGACGCGGCTGACCCGGGGCGGCCGTGGCAGCGGAGGGCGCGGCCGCGCCCTCCGCCCGTGCCCCGTTACGCGGGGGCGCCGGCCGGCGCCGGCCAGGCGGCCGGGAGGTGGCTGAGGCCCCGGTTGCGCAGCTGGGCGTAGCCGGGACGGATCGTCTGGTCGATCAGCGCGAGGCGTTCGTCGAAGGGGATGAAGGCGGACTTCATCGCGTTCACGGTGAACCACTCCATCTCGTCCAGGCCGTAGCCGAAGGTGTCGGCCAGGTGCTGGAACTCCTGCGTCATCGTGGTGCCGCTGACCAGCCGGTTGTCCGTGTTGACGCAGACGCGGAACTTCAGCCGCCGCAGCAGGTCGACGGGGTGTCCGGCGTACGAGGAGGCCGCGCCCGTCTGGAGGTTGGAGGTCGGGCAGACCTCCAGCGCGATGCGGTGGTCCCGTACGTAGGTGGCCAGCCGGCCGAGCGTGACCGAGCCGTCGGCGGCGACGGTGATGTCGTCGGTGATCCGGACTCCGTGCCCGATGCGGTGGGCCCCGCAGCGCTGCACCGCCCCCTGGATGGAGGGCAGACCGACGACCTCACCGGCGTGGATCGTGATGTGCGCGCCTGAGGCCCTGAGGTGGTCGAAGGCGTCCACGTGCCGCTCCGGCGGGTTGCCTGTCTCGGCACCGGCGATGTCGAAGCCGACGACGCCGGAGTCACGGTAGGCAAGGGTCAGTTCGGCGATCTCCCGGGAGCGCTCGGCGTGCCGCATGGCGGTCAGCAGTGTGCCGACCCGGATGGCGTGACCGCTCGCCGCGGCCCGGCGCTCCCCCTCGCGGAAGCCGTCGTTGACGGCCTCGACGACCTGCTCCAGGCTCAGCCCGCCCTCCAGGTGCTGCTCGGGCGCGTAGCGGATCTCGGCGTAGACGACACCGTCGGCGGCCAGGTCCTCGGCGGCCTCGGCGGCGACGCGGTACAGCGCCTCGCGGGTCTGCAGGACGGCGCAGGTGTGCGCGAAGGTCTCCAGGTACCGCTCCAGGGAGCCGGAGTCGGCGGCATCGCGGAACCATCCGCCGAGCTGCGCGGCCCCGGCCGTCGGCAGCCCCGCATAGCCGGCGTCACGGGCGAGTTCGACGATGGTGGCCGGGCGCAGGCCGCCGTCCAGGTGGTCGTGCAGCAGAACCTTCGGCGCCTGGCGTATCTGCTCCTGGCCGAGTCCGGCGGTGCTGACGGTGCGCGCGATGCTGGGGGAGGTGTTGTCTGACAAGTGCATGGGAGGGGAGTGTAGTCCCGGCACGACGGAAGGCGAACGTGGGCCGCCCCGGGGGTGGGCCCGGACCCGCCGTACCGGGCCCGCGGTCAGCGCGACTGCCAGACCGGCAGCGCCGGAGCCCCCGTCGGCAGCATGTACTTGGCCGCCAGGACAGGCGTCCGCCCGGCCTGGATCACCTGCGTCACCAGGACGGCCGGAGTGTCCGCGGGCCGGTCGAACTGCGCGCCGCGACGGCTGCCGAGCATCGTGGCGACCATGGTCGACGAGCCCTTCAGGGCCATACCCCGCCCCGCCTCCAGCAGCAGCCGGAGCATGGTCGAGGGTGCGCCCGGCGCGGTGTCGAGCGCCTGCGCCGGCCTGAGGCCGAGACCCGTGAGCGTCTCGTCGGTGGCCGCCCACTCGTGGGCGAGACAGGACGGCAGGGAGTTGACCTCGATCATGCTCTCCCAGAAGCGGACCTCGCCGCGGGCGGGGAGCAGCAGGTGCTGTGCGGAGAAGTCGGTCGGCTCCTCCAGGGTCTGTGCCAGCCGTACGGTACGGACCGCCGCACCCGCGCCGAGCAGGTCCTCCATCGGCTTGAGAGTCTCGAAGCCGCGCTGCGGCGGGTGGTGGTTCACGGTGCGGCCCACCCCGCGCCGCACCGTGATGACCCCGTCCTCCTGGAGCAGGATCAACGCCTCGCGCAGCGCGGGCCGGCTGACCCCCAGGTCGGCGGCGAGCCGGGGCTCGGTCGGCAGTTGGGAGCCGGGCGGGTAGACGCCCTGATGCACCGCTTCCACGATCCGCTCGTACAGGACGACGACCGGGCGCCGCTGCTGTTGTCTGTCAGCCATAGCCATCTCCTGGGGTGTCATCGGGCTGTCCCGGCTGCCGCCGCCGGGCCGCTCAGCCTACGCAGTACGGCTGCGGGCTGCGGTGTTGTCGCCCGGTGGGGGAGGCGGGCCCGGCGGGGTCGGGCCCGCCGGTGACGCTTGACAGCTCTTCGCGTGCGGAGGTAGACCAGACCTCCATCACGCCTTGTCTGACAAGTAAGCGGACGTGCGTGAAAAGCGTTCCGGGCGCGGCGGCGCCGCCGCCCCGGGAGCGCCGGCTGCCGCACCGCCGCACACATCGGCGACACCGGCCGGCAGCGGCGGACACCCGGGCCGACCTGCCCCCCCGTCATCGCTCTCGCCGTCCGTCGGCGGTCCCCAGGGCCGCTCCGTACTCCCCGCCCCGCCCTTCCCTCCTAGGAGTCGCCATGTCGACGTGTGCCGACAGCCCGGACACGCCACGGTCGGACAGCCGTCCCGGCATGCTGCTGGCGCTGGCGCTGGCCGTGCTCGGTTACCAGCTCAACGCCACCATGCTCAGCCCGGCCCTCCCCGACGTCATGCGCCGACTGCACACCACCAGCGGGCTCGTCGGGCTCTCGCAGACCCTGTTCTTCCTGTTCGCGGCGGTCGGGCAGGTCACCCTGGCCCGGCTCAGCGACTACCGGGGCCGCAAGCCGATGATGCTGCTGGGCTGCTTCCTGGTCATCGCGGGCGACATCGCCTGCGCCGCGGCCCCCGACATCGGGGTGTTCCTCGCGGGGCGCGTCCTCCAGGGCTTCTCCGCCGCCCTGTTCACCCTGGCGTTCCTGACTCTGAACGACACCCTCTCGCCCAAGGGCTTCGGCCGCGCCGCGGGCATCATCACCGCCGTCAACGGCGGATTCGCGGGGGTGGACGCGGTGTTCGGCGGCCGCCTGGCCGACACCGTCGGCTTCCGGGGCATCTTCCTGGCCGGTCTCGTCGTGTCGGTGGCCGGCACCCTCGCCGTGTACCGGACCGTCCCCGCCACACCGCCGACCGCGACGGGCCAAATGGACTGGCGCGGCACGTCCTTCCTCGCCCTCGGGCTGACGGGCGTACTGATCGGCCTGGCGCAGGGCGAGTCCTGGGGCTGGCTGTCCGTGCCCACCGCGGGCTGCGTGCTGGGCGGCCTCGCCTTCCTGGTCATGTTCGCCCTGGCCGGCCGGGGTACCCGGGACGCCGTCATCGACACGAAGCTGCTCGTCTCGCGCCGCGCCTGGCCGCTGCTGGCCACGACCGTGCTGACCCTGGCCGGTGCCTTCGGGGCGCTCACCCTCACCGTGCCCCTGTTCACCCAGGACCCGCACGCCGGTTACGGAATGAGCGCCACGCACGCGGCACTGCTGTTCGCCACCCCGGCCCAGGCCATCGGCGTGATCGGCGCTCCCCTCGCGGGCATAGTCGGCCCGCGGATCGGCTGGCGCCGCAGCGTGGTCCTCGGCTCGGCCGGCTCGCTGATCGCCTTCGCCGTCGCGGTGCCGTTCATGACCCACCAGTGGACCTTCGCGGTCGCGCTCGCGGTGCTCGGCATCACGTACAACGGCCTGAGCGTCACCGCGCTCAACGGCCTGGCCGTCCTCTCGTCCCCGGAGGAGCAGAAGGGTGCGCTGCCCGGTCTGAACGGAGCCTGCTTCGGCATCGGCGCCTCCCTCGGGACGGCGCTCGCCTCCGCCCTGATCACGGTCGCCGGAAGCGGCGGCGCACAGGGCGCGGACCTCTACGCGCCCGCCCTGTGGGCCTCCTGCGGACTGCTCGCCGTGGCGATGGTGACGACGCTGGCGATCAAGGCCGTACCGAAGGGGGCGGCGGAGGCGGACGGACCCCGGGCGGCGGTGCCCGCCCTGCACGGGTGAGCGGGGCGGCTGCGGTCTCCTGGGGGGCCGTGTCCGGTTCCTGGTTCATGGCGCGCGGGCAGGACCACATGTGACTCAGCTCTTCGCCGATCACCGGGAGATCGCCGGATCGTCGTCATGCCAGGTGGCTGACCTGCGCTCTCCGGGGCGGTTTCCACCTCACGTAGAATCTGGTCGGTCATACAAGGGGTCAAGATCAACTTCTCTTGACCTCAGTGGATTCAACCACTAGCTTGCGATGGAAGTAGACCTGTAACCACCGAAGGAGGCGACCAGCAGATGTACACCTGCTCTGATCTGGCTCGCCTCGCCCGCCTTACGGTCTGGATTCCGGGTCAGGTCGCGCACGGCTGCTGAGCACGCCGTTCTGATGTGCCCGATCGCGGCACATCTCTGATGTCCCCACACCACACTTCCCGGCACAGCGCTGTCGCGTGCCGATGTGCGCCCGCCCCTCTTACGCGGCGCGTCTGAACACAGAAAGCTGCCTGAAATTGGCGAACATGATGAACCGACCTGCCCAGCCGCGAAATGACGGCCCGTCATGGTAGCGGCCCGGATCACGGTGAACGGGACGGAAACTCCGATCGCACCGGCCGCACCCCAGACCACGGTGCTGGATTTTCTGCGCGAGCGCGGCCTCACCGGCACCAAGGAGGGCTGCGCCGAGGGTGAGTGCGGCGCCTGTTCGGTCCTGGTGGCCCGCCCCGGCGTGAACAAGCCCACCGACTGGGTGGCGGTCAACGCCTGCCTGGTCCCGGCCGCGGCGCTGGACGGCCAGGAGGTCATCACCTCCGAAGGCCTCGCCACCCCCGGCGAACCCGGAACTCCGCCCGGCCTGCACCCCGTGCAGGAGGAGATGGCGGTCCGTGGCGGCTCCCAGTGCGGTTACTGCACACCGGGCTTCATCTGCAGCATGGCCGCCGAGTACTACCGCCCCAACCGCTGCGCGCACGCGGAACCGGCGCCCGCGGCGGGCACGGCCGAAACCGTCGACGCCGAGCACGGTCCGAACGGGTTCGATCTGCACGCGCTGAGCGGCAACCTGTGCCGCTGTACGGGATACCGCCCGATCCGCGATGCCGCGTTCGCGGTCGGTACGCCCGCCGACGAGGACCCGCTGGCCCGGCGTCGCGAGCAGTCCCCGCCCGCACCGGTCGCCACCGAATACACCCAGGGCGACAGCGTGTTCCTGCGGAGGAACACCCTCGCCGAGACGCTGCAACTGCTGCGCGAGCGGCCCGACGCGGTGGTGGTCGCCGGATCCACGGACTGGGGCGTCGAGGTGAACATCCGTTCCCGCAGGGCGGACTGCGTGGTCGCCGTCGACCGGCTGTCCGAGATGCGGGAGCTGCGGGTCGCGTCGGACCACATCGAGATCGGGGCGGCGCTGACGCTCACCGAGATCGAACGCCGCCTCGACGGCAGCGTCCCGCTGCTGGCGGAGCTGTTCCCGCAGTTCGCCTCCCGGCTCATCCGTAACGGAGCAACCCTCGGCGGCAATCTGGGTACCGGATCGCCCATCGGTGACAGCCCGCCCGTGCTGCTCGCGCTGGACGCCTCGGTGGTGCTCGCCGACGCCGACGGGGAGCGCGTGGTCCCGCTGGCGGACTACTTCACCGGCTACCGGCAGAGTGTGCGCCGTCCCGGCGAACTGATCCGTGCGGTGCGCATCCCGCTGCCGCTGGCGCCGGTCGTGGCCTTCCACAAGATCGCCAAGCGGCGTTTCGACGACATCTCCAGCGTGGCCGTCGCCTTCGCGCTGGACATCGAGGGAGGGATCGTCCGCACGGCACGCATCGGCCTGGGCGGCGTGGCCGCCACCCCGATCCGCTCCCTGGCCACCGAAGCGGCCCTGGAGGGCAAGCCGTGGACGGCGGAGACCGTCGAGGCCGCGGCCCCCGTACTGCGGGCCGAGGGCACCCCGATGAACGACCATCGCGCCAGCGCCGACTACCGCTCCGCGATGCTCGGCCAGAGCCTGCTGAAGCTGTACGCGCAAACCACTGAGGCGGTGCCGTCATGAGCCATCTGTCCGAGATTCCCGAAAAGCCTGTCGTCGGTGTTTCGATGCCGCACGAGAGCGCGTTCCTGCACGTCACCGGTACCGCTCTCTACACCGATGACCTGGTCCAGCGCACCAAGGACGTCCTGCACGCGTACCCGGTCCAGGTCATGAAGGCGCACGGCCGGATCACCGCGCTCCGCACCGAGCCCGCGCTCGCCGTGCCCGGCGTGGTGCGCGTCCTGACCGGTGCCGACGTGCCGGGCGTCAACGACGCGGGCATGAAGCACGACGAGCCGCTGTTTCCCGACGAGGTCAAGTTCCACGGTCACGCGGTCGCCTGGGTGCTCGCCGAAACCCTGGAGGCGGCCCGGCTCGGCGCGGCGGCCGTCGAGGTGGACATCGACGAACAGCCCTCCCTGATCACGCTGCGGGACGCGATCGCGGCCGGCAGCTATCACGGCGCCCAGCCCGTGATGCTGACCGGGGACACCGACGCGGGCTTCGCCGGAGCCGCGCACGTGTTCACCGGCGAGTTCCAGTTCGCCGGCCAGGAGCACTTCTATCTGGAGACGCATGCGGCGCTGGCCCAGATCGACGAGAACGGGCAGGTGTTCATCCAGAGCAGCACCCAGCACCCCTCGGAGACCCAGGAAATCGTCGCGCACGTACTCGGCCTGCCCAGCCACGAGGTGACGGTGCAGTGCCTGCGGATGGGCGGCGGCTTCGGCGGCAAGGAGATGCAGCCGCACGGGTTCGCGGCCGTCGCCGCGCTCGGCGCCAAGCTGACCGGCCGGCCGGTCCGGTTCCGGCTCAACCGGACGCAGGACCTGACCATGTCCGGCAAGCGGCACGGGTTCCACGCCGAGTGGCGGATCGGCTTCGACGCGGACGGCCGCATCCAGGCCCTGGACGCCACTCTGACCGCGGACGGCGGCTGGAGCCTGGACCTGTCCGAGCCGGTGCTGGCCCGTGCGCTGTGTCACATCGACAACACCTACTGGATTCCCAACGCCCGCGTCGCCGGTCGCATCGCCAAGACCAACACGGTCTCCAACACCGCGTTCCGCGGCTTCGGGGGGCCGCAGGGCATGCTGGTGATCGAGGACATCCTGGGCCGCTGCGCGCCGCTGCTCGGCCTGGATCCGATGGAGCTGCGGGAGCGCAACTTCTACCAGCCGGGCCAGGGCCAGACGACACCGTACGGACAGCCGATCACGCAGGCCGAACGGATCTCCAGCGTCTGGCAGCAGGTCCAGGAGAACGCCGGTGTCGCCGATCGCAAGCGCGAGATCGCCGCGTTCAACGCCGCGCACCCGCACACCAAGCGGGCGCTCGCGATCACCGGCATCAAGTTCGGCATCTCGTTCAACCTCACCGCCTTCAACCAGGGCGGCGCGCTGGTGCTGATCTACAAGGACGGCTCGGTCCTGATCAACCACGGCGGTACCGAGATGGGCCAGGGCCTGCACACCAAGATGCTGCAGGTGGCCGCGACCACGCTCGGGATCCCGCTGCACAAGGTCCGGCTGGCCCCGACGCGTACCGACAAGGTGCCCAACACCTCTGCCACCGCTGCCAGTTCCGGTGCGGACCTCAACGGCGGGGCGGTGAAGAACGCCTGTGAGCAGCTGCGCGGGCGGCTCCTGCAGGTGGCGGCCTCCCGGCTGGGTGCGAACGCCTCGGACGTGCGCATCGTCGAGGGCGTCGCGCGGGCCCTCGGCAGCGACCAGGAGCTGGCCTGGGACGACCTGGTGCACACCGCGTACTTCCAGCGGGTCCAGCTGTCGGCGTCCGGTTTCTACCGGACCGAGGGACTGCACTGGGACGCGAAGGGCTTCAAGGGCTCGCCGTTCAAGTACTTCGCCCACGGTGCCGCCGCGACGGAGGTGGAGGTCGACGGCTTCACCGGTGCGTACCGCGTCCGGCGGGTGGACATCGTCCACGATGTCGGCGACAGCCTGTCCCCGATGATCGACATCGGTCAGGTCGAGGGTGGTTTCGTACAGGGTGCGGGCTGGCTGACGCTTGAGGACCTGCGCTGGGACACCGGCGACGGGCCGAACCGGGGCCGGCTGCTGACCCAGGCAGCGAGCACCTACAAGCTGCCGAGCTTCTCGGAGATGCCCGAGGAGTTCAACATCACGCTCATGGAGAACGCGACCGAGGAGGGGGCGGTGTTCGGGTCCAAGGCGGTGGGTGAGCCCCCGCTGATGCTGGCCTTCTCCGTGCGGGAAGCGCTGCGGCAGGCCGCCGCCGCGTTCGGGCCGGACGGGATCAGCGTCGACCTGGCCTCGCCCGCGACGCCCGAGGCGATGTACTGGGCGATCCAGGCGGCTCGCCGGAGCGATGCCTCCGGGGAGAACGACCACACCCGGAACGACCACACCCGTAACGGGTCCACCGCTGACGGGATCGCCGCCAACGGGCAGGCCGCGAACGGCACGACCCGGACTGTCGCAGAAGCCCTGAGCGGGGCCTGACATGACATGGGTCACCGCGGTCGCACGGTTGCGAGCGCGCCGGGAGCCCGGCGTGCTGGCGACCATCACGACCGTGCGCGGTCATGCCCCGCGGGACGCCGGCGCGAAACTCGTTGTGGGGCAGACCGAGACATGGGGCTCGATCGGTGGCGGCAATGTCGAAGCCGTCGTGATCGATCGGTCCCGGGAGATGATCGCCGTGGCCAAGCCGGAGCCGGAGCTGCTTGATTTCACCCTGAACGACAAGGTGACCAACCAGCACGGTGTGCAGTGCTGCGGCGGCACGGTCTCGGTGCTGCTCGAACCGCTGCCGGCCGTACGGTCGGTGGCGGTCTTCGGGGTCGGGCACGTAGGGCTGGAACTGGTGCGCATCCTGGCACGCCAGGACCTCGACCTCCATCTGGTCGACAGCCGCGCCGACATCCTCACCGAGCGGCGGCTGGGCGTGCTCGCGGACGCGGTGGCGCAGGTGCACGTGCATCACACGCCGCTGCTGCCCGAGGAGGTGCTGGAGAAGCTGCCGGAAGGCACCCACGTCCTGATCATGACCCATGATCATGCCGAGGACGCCGCTCTGTGCGACGCCGCCCTGCGCACGACCCATCTCGGTTCCATCGGGTTGATCGGGTCGGCGGCCAAGTGGGGGCGGTTCCGCAAGCGCCTTGCCACCGAGGGCGGTCATGACGCGGCCACCATCGACCGGATCAAGACCCCCATCGGGCTGGCCGACATCGGCGGCAAGGAACCCGCGACCATCGCCGTGAGCGTCGCGGCCGATGTGCTGCGCACCCTCGAAACCGAGGGGAGCTGACTCTCCGACCGGATCGGCAGGGGCCCGCTCCGGGCGGGCCCCTGCTTGACCCGAGACGTACAGACCGGGGTCCGGGGCCTTCCGTAACGGGAGGCCTCAGGCCTCGGTCTTCTCGTCCACGGGTGCCGCGGGCTGTTCCTGAGCGGCGGACTCCGCCGCGAGCAGCAGGGCCTCGGTGCGGCTGGGGGCGGTGGTGAAGATCCCTTCCACCCCGGTGACGTCGAACAGGCGCTGTACCTGCTGGTGCACCGGGCCCGCCAGGTAGAACGCCCCGTTGGTGTTGGCCCAGAGCAGCATGTTCAGCGCGCTGGAGTCGGCGAACGTGACCCGGGACAGGTCCAGAACGACCGGCCGCCGGGCGTCGAAGGCGCCCGAGACAGCTTCCCGGACCGGCGGTGCTGCGTCGATGTCGATGTCTCCGACCGGTACGACCACGGTGACGGCGCCCTCCTCGAAGCAGGACACACCGCCCCGCTCGCCGCCCTGGCCCGGAGGCACGCTAACAGTTGTCATTCGGCAATGATCGCATGATCGTCCCGTCTTGGCGAGAGTCGTCCGGCCTCCGGGCCCGGCCGCGTCTCACAGGAAGCGTCTGATCGGGATGACAGCCGTCTCCCGCAGCCGCTCGGTCAGTGCGCGACGGCTCCAGCGGGCGGGGTCGATCGCCTCGCTGCGCTTGAGGTCGGCGTCGAAGTCGGCGTCGAGCGCCGCGGTGAACGTCTCGTCCAGGACCGCGAGCATGACCTCTTCGTCGTGTTCGAGGGACCGCCGGTTGAAGTTGGTCGACCCGATGAGCGACGCGACATGGTCCACCGTGATGATCTTGGTGTGCAGCATGGTGGGCTGGTACTCGCGGATCTCGACACCGGCGGCCAGCAGGGCGGCGTAGTGGTGCCGCCCCGCGAGCCGGCAGGCGCGCTGGTCGGTGTGCGGACCCGGCAGGAGGATCTCCACCCGCACCCCGCGCCGCGCCGTGGCACACAGCAGCTCGATGAAGTACGTGTCCGGCGCGAAATAGGCGGTGGCCAGCCGGAAGCGCTCCTCGGCGGAGGTCAGCATCACGCGGATCAGGGTCTGGAGGTCCTGCCACCCGAAGCTGGCCGAACCGCGGACCACCTGGACGGTGGCCTCGCCGGGCTGGGCGTGTTCCGTGAAGCGGTCGCGGTCGTCGAACAGTTCGTCGTGGCACTCCGCCCAGTTCTGGGCGAAAGCGGCGGCGATCCCGTCGACGGCGGGCCCGCGCAGCCGAACGTGGGTGTCGCGCCACTCGGTCGAGTCCCGGGCGTCGCCGCACCACTCCTCCGCGATGCCCACGCCGCCGGTGAAGGCCGTGTGCTCGTCCACGACGAGCGCCTTGCGGTGGCAGCGGTGGTTCTGCTTGAGGGGCGAGAGCCTGGCGGGCTTGCGGAACCACGCGACCTGCACTCCGGCGGCGTCCATGGTGTCGAGCAGATCCTGCTCGATCTCCTTGGCGCCGAAGCCGTCGAGCAGGAGCCGCACCCGGACACCGGCCCGTGCGCGGTCCGCCAGAGCCGTCGCGAAGTCGTGGGCTATCTGCCCGCGCCAGTACACGAAGGTCATCAGGTCGATGGTGTGCTCTGCGGCACGGACGGCGTCCAGCATGGCGGGGAAGATCTCGTCCCCGTTGCGCAGTGGTACGAGTTCATTGCCCTCGGTGGCGGCGATCCCGATCAGCCGCTCCAGCCGTCTTCGCAGCCGCTGCTTGCGCCCCTGGGCGTCTGCCTGCGGTGCCACTGTCTCCTGCTGCACGGGTGCCTGCCTCCTCCTCGTCGCCGCACCGTGGTGCGCGACGACGATGAGGAGCGTAGGCGCTCTGCGTCCGGCGGAGGATTCCGTACTCATGTCCTGCGCCGGAACGCCCACGGGATCGCGGCCGTCCTGCCGGTCGGGGAATGCAGGCTGGTCAGGGAATGTCGGCGCGGAACTTCTCCGTCAGGTCCGCGCCCCGGATCACGCCGCCCTGGTGGTACTTGAGACCCCATGCGTCGATCACGGACCCGTCCGCGAACATGCAGGTACCCATGATCTGATCGGTGCTGGTCGCTCCCTCGGGGCCCCAACCGCCCGAGTCGGTGGGCCTGTTCCCGAACATGGCGGTGCCGTTGATGCCCTGGCAGTAGGCGACCGAGGGATTGCCCGGGCCGGAAGGGCCCGCAGGCTTGCGCACGTAGGCGAGGGCGGCAAGAGTCGGCGTCTTCGAGGCAAGCGAGTCGGCGGAGATCATGATCTTCGTCTTCTTCTTCGTGTCCGTGAAAACACACATCTCGCGCTCTCCGCCCAGCGGACTGAGCGTGCCGCCGGCCGTGGCGTAGTAGGGGACACGCGTGACGGCGTGGCCGCCCTGCTGCTCGCACCACCGAGCCGCGGAGACGGTGTGCCCAGCGGTCCTGGCAGGGGCGTCCGAGGAGTCGGCGGCCTGGGCTGCTGCCGCGCTGCCCGAGACGAGCAGGAGGACACCGGCGGCGAGGGCGTGCGAGCGCTTCATGAGGGCTCCCGGGGGCTGTTGTGTGTTGGGGCGCGCTCATCCTGTGCGGTCCGCTCCCGGAGGGGCAACGCGCTGCGCCGAAATGACGGGACCTCGCCGTGACACCCCACTGGCCTGGGGCGCACGACGGTGTGATCCAGCCAGTAACAACCGCGTAATGCCGCACGGCTTCCGCGCGGTGTCCACGGTCACCTGGACGTGCCCGGGGCTTACGGGGCTAGGGTGACGGTTTTATGGGGCTGCTGCGTATCCGTCTGCTGGGAGGGTTCGAGGCCGTACGCGACGGAGAGGTGCCACAGCCCGTCGCCCACTGGCCGCGGCCGGGGGCTCGCACCCTGGTGAAGCTGCTCGCCGTGACCCCGGGGCACCAGCTGCACCGCGAGGACGTGATGGCGGTGTGCTGGCCGCACGCGGAACTCTCCGCGGCCCTGCGCAGTCTGCGCGTCGCCCTGCACGCCGCACGGCACGCGCTGGAGCCCGAACTCGCGCCCCGGGCCACCTCGTCCTATCTCGTCACCGACGGCCCACTGCTGCGCTTCGCGCACGACGCTGTCCAGGTCGATGTCGACGAGGCGGAGCGTCTCGCCCGGCGCACGCTCGAAGCGGGCGAGGTGCAGGCACTGAGAGCCGCCGCGCGGGCGTGTGCGGGCGATGTCCTGCCCGAGGACCGCTACGCGGCCTGGGCCGAGCCGTGTCGCGAGCGGGTAGCGGGGCTGCGCGGCCAGGTGGCCGCCGCGCTGGCGGCGCGGACGGGCGGCGCGGAGCACCGGGCCGACGACACCGCGCACATCCGGCTGGACTGGGCGCTGGCGCTGGCGCTGGACCGTTCGGGCCGCTATGCGGAGGCGGTGCGCGTACTGCGCGAGGCGCTCGACCTGTACGTGGAGCGGGGACGCCGGGACGACTGCGTACGGGTCGCCGCGCGGCTGGCCGAGGCGCTGGCGCGCACGGGCGGCGAAGGGCCCGCGCGAGCCGTGACCGTACTGCGCCGGCACGCTCCGGAGGCCCGCACTCCCCCTCTCGCACGGGCCGCGCATCATATGGCCGCGGCCAGGGTGCTGTCGTACACGGGTGACTACGCCCAGGGGCTGGCGTCCGCGCGCGAGGCCGAGCGCTGTGCCGACCAGGCGGCGCCGCAGCCCGCCGAGGCCGGCGCCGGGACGGGCGGCGGCGGTGAGGCGGTGGCGCTGCGCGTGCGCGCGCTCGCCCAGCAGGCCGTGTGCAGCGGCCTGCTGGGGGATGTGACGCACGCCGGTGTGGTGGCGGAACGCGCGCGGGAACTGGCGGAGGAGTCGGGCGACACGGCGCTGCTCGCGCATGTCCTGTCCGTGTCGCGGGAGAACGCCCGCCGTACGGGCCGTCCGCGCGAGGCACTGCGGCACGGGGCGCGGGCGCTGGCTCTCGCCGAGCAGGGCGGGCGCCCGACCGCGACCTCCTTCGAGCGCGCGAACCTGGCGGAGCTGCATCTGATGCTCGGTGAGCAGGAGGAGGCCGGACGGCTGGCACGGGCGGCGGTCGCCGTGGCCGAGCCGTTCGGGGGGACGGCCCTGGCGTTCGCGCTCGCCGCACTGGCCTCGGTGCGCGCGCAGGCCGCCGATGGCCAGGGCCCGGCAGCCCTGCTGGACCGGGCCGAACGCTGTGCCCGGGACGGCGGACATCTCCAGGCACTGGAGAAGGTGCACGCCGTACGCGCGGCGTGCGGGATACCGGCCGCCGACCCCGCGTGACCCCTGGTCCGGCTACCGGCACCGACGCCCCGTCGGGCAACAGCCGACGGTCGGCTGCCGGTCGCAGGCTCTGTGCGAGCGAGCCGGCCACCCGGGCAGGACGGGGTGGGGCACCGGAGTGACCCACCCCGCCGGCAGGCGGTCAGCTCTTGCCGAGCATCTCGGACGTGAGGATGGTGCCGCCCACGCCCCAGCCCCCGTCGGGAACCTCGTCGATGACCACCAGTGTGGTGGCCCGGGCGCGCTCGCCGTAGACATCGGCGTAGGCGTCGGTGACGGCGTCGACGAGCTTCTTCTTCGACTCCTGCGTCAGGGTTTCCGCGGGGACCTTGAGGTTGGCGAAAGGCATGGTCGTTCCTGCTCTCTGATGGGTTGTTCGGTGAGCCGAAAGGGTGTGGGGCGGCGGGGGCCCGGGGCGAGGGGTGCCGCGGGTGTCAGACGATCCCGCCGTTGGCGCGCAGAACCTGACCGTTGATCCAGTGCCCCGCGGGGCCGGCGAGGAAGGTGACGGCCTCGGCGATGTCCTCGGGGGTGCCGAGCCGCTCCAACGGGGGCTGTTTGGCGAGCCGTTCGATCGTGGCCTCGTCCTTGCCCTCGAAGAACATCTCGGTGGCCGTGGGACCGGGGGCGACCGCATTGACCGTGATGTCGCGACCCCTCAGCTCACGCGCGAGGACGAGCGTCATCGCCTCGACGGCGCCCTTGCTGGCGACGTAGGCGCCGTAGTGGGGGAACTGCAGACCCACCACCGAGGTGGACAGGTTGACGATGGCGCCCCCGTCCCGCAGACGGCGCGCGGCCTCCCTGGCCACGACGAAGGTGCCCCGGATGTTGGTCCGGTACAGGTCATCCAGGACGGTGAGGTCGAGGTCCGCGATGGGTGACAGACCCATCCGCCCCGCGGAGTTCACGACGACATCGACTCCGCCGAACTCCTTCTCCGCCGAGTCGAACGCCGCCGCCACCGCGTTCTCGTCGGCCACATCGGCCTGCACCGATATGGCCCGGCCCCCGGCGGCGGTGATGGTCCCGGCCACCTGGCGGGCGGCGTCGGCCGACCCCGCGAACCCCACGGCAACGGCGTAGCCGCGAGTGCCGAGGGCGATCGCTGTCGCCCGGCCGATACCGCGGGAACCGCCCGTGACCAGGGCGACACGCTGTTCTTTCATGACCCCTCCCTTGCGTATCGCTGATACCGATGTTCGGAATCGACGATAGGGCGACGCTAGCACGGAGCCTCTATCGGCGCTAGCCAAGTCGCGTATCGTTGATTCCATGGATACGGATGCGAAGATCCGCGCGGCGATGATCGAAGCCGCGCTGCAGCAACTGGCGGGCTCTTCGGACCATGACGTGGCCACCCGTGCGGTCTGCGAAGCCGTCGGTGTGACCCAGCCGGTCCTCTACCGGCTGTTCGGCGACAAGCGCGGACTGCTCGACGCGGTGGCCGACCACGGCTACGAGCGATACGCCGCCCTCAAAGCGGCTCAGGAGCAGACCGGGGACCCGGTGACCGACCTGCTGGCCGGATGGGACGGTCACACGGCCTTCGCGAAGGAAAATCCGGCGCTCTACCAGCTGATGTTCACGCCCCGGCCCTGGTCGCACTCCACCGCCCGGCGGCGCGTGTTCGACCTGCTCGTAGCGGCGCTCGTCCGCTGTGCGGCGGTGGGCGCCCTCAGAACCGAACCGCGGACCGCCGCCGAGCTGATCCTGTCCGCGAACGTCGGCAGCGCGCTCCATCACATCGCGGCTCCCGCGCTGTTCGACGACTCCACGGTGTCGCACCTGATGCGCGACGCCGTGTTCTCCCGGGTGCTCACCCGGCCGACCGGACACGACGAGGGGGACCCCGTGCACTCGGCCGCCCTCCGTCTGCACGCCCAGCTGGAACTGAACGGCACCGACGCCCTCGAACCCGTGGAAACCGCCCTGCTGCTCCGCTGGCTCGCCCGCATCACCGGGCCGGGCTCCCGCCAGGGGGGGTTGAGCGGCCCTGAGGATCCGGGTGGGCCCGGCCTTCGTTGTGGCCCCCGCTTCGGAACGGGCTGAGCGCGAGCGGGTCGCGGTGCCGGCGGCGCGGGCGGGGGCGGCGACGGGGCCGTGATCAGGCGGACTTGACGGCCGAGATGTCGAAGGCCAGCTTGACCTTGTCGCTGACCATGACGCCGCCGGTCTCCAGGGCGGCGTTCCAGGTCAGGCCCCAGTCGGAGCGCAGGATCTCGGTGCTGCCCTCGAAGCCGACGCGCTGGTTGCCGTAGACGTCGGTGGCCGAGCCGTTGAACTCCAGGTCGATGGAGAGCGGCTTCGTGACGTCCTTGATGGTCAGGTCGCCGGTGATGCGGTACGTGTCGCCGCCGAGCTGCTCGGCGCGCGTCGAGCGGAACGTCATGTGCGGGAACTGCTCGGCGTCGAAGAAGTCCCCGCCGCGCAGGTGTCCGTCACGGTCCGCGATGCCGGTGTCGATGCTCTCGATCCGGACGTCGATGGCCGCGGTGGACTTCGACGGGTCCGAGCCGTCCAGGTGGAGCGTGCCCTCGTGCTCGGTGAAGGAGCCGCGCACGTTGGTCACCATGGCGTGGCGCACGGTGAAGCTGATGGCGCTGTGCGCCGGGTCGATGCCGTAGTCACCGGACAGGGCGGCCAGGGCGGGGTCCACCGGGAGGGTGGCGTTGGTGGCCGGGGCGGTGGGGGACTTGCGGTTGAACAGAGCCATGGCTCCTCCTCGGGTGGTGGCTGGTGCGGGACCGGCGTCGCAAGGTTGTTTAACCTTCAACGAGATTCACTGTAGAGGCATCTGGTTCAAAGTTCAACATCTTCGGGAAGCGGGTCCGCGGACGGGTGTGGGGGATGGACGCGCGGATGGATGTGCGGTGCATCCTGACGGCCCTCTGGCGGACGCGCGTAGAACTGCGGCACTATCTGACCCGCTCCACCTGCACAGCCGGCCCCGCAGACATCACGGTCATCAGCAGGAGGGAATCCCCCATGAAAAACCGCCCGGTCCGCCCGGCGCTCCCGGTGCGCCCGCTTCGCCCGGTCCGCCCGGTCCGCCCCGTCCTCGCCGCGCTCGCGCTCGTCCTCGGCGTCCTCCTCGCGCCGGGCGTCGGCGTCCTCGGCGGTGCCACCGACGCCTTCGCCGCGACGAAGATCAGCCACGCCACGGCCACGTCCATGTTCCGCTCGTCCGGCATCACCTGGTCCTCGTCCGGCGGCTGCTCCGACCGGAACGTCGCGACCTGCACCTCCTTCGACCAGCTCAACCTGGCCACCGCGCAGGGCGCCCAGACACTCAAGGGCGCGCTCGGCTGCGGGGTGAACATCACCGGAGGCACCGAGACGGGTCACGCGTCCGGCACGTACTCGCACTGGAACGGCTACAAGCTCGACATCGCCAAGACGACCTGCCTGACGAACTACGTCAAGAACACGTTCACGTACATCGGCCTGCGCGGTGACGGCTACCCCCAGTGGAAGTCCGGGGCGGGCAACGTCTACGCGGACGAGGGCAGCCACTGGGACATCACGTTCTACAACTGCGGCGGCTGCTAGGCCTGTCCGGGGGAGTCCGCCGAGTCGCGCCGGCCTCCGGGCTTGGACTTTCGGGCAGCGGCTGTTGGACTGCCGCTGCCCGTAAGGGCGTTGGCCGTTGACCGGGCGGCCGGGGCACGGATACCCAGTGACCATGCCCCGAAGACACAGATCCGCATGCGCGCTCGTCGCCGCGTCCTCCGCCGTATTCGCCCTGGCCGGCCCCCTGTCGCCCGCCTCCGGCGCCGCGCCCGCGGCCGGCGCCGCCGGGGGTGAGGCCGTCATCGGCTCGGCTCAGCTCTCCGTGGCCGTTGCCAGGGACTTCCCCCGGATCGTCTCGTACACGGACCGCGGCACCGGATCGCGGCTGCTCGCGGGCGTGCGGCCGGTCACCGCCGTCACCCTCAACGGCAAGGCGTACCCGGTCCAGGTGAAGGGCGCGCCCGCCGTCCGGGCCGCGTCCGCCGCGTACACCCTCACCTTCGCCGCCCTGCCCGGGGTCGAGATCGACGCGAGGCTGTCCGTGTCGGGGCGGGCCACCACGTTCAAGGTGACGGCCGTACGGGACACCGCGGCGTTCCGGGTCGGGACCATCGACATCCCCGGCCAGGACCTGGTCTCGGTGGGGTCGGACGACGCGGGAGCGGCCACCGCCTTCACCCGGCTCGACGCGGACTCGACCCGTACCGCCGATGTCTTCGGCAAGGTCACGGCGGACACCGAGCCCGACGCCTCACCGGTCGGCTCGACGTACGCCATCGTCAGCACCGGCCGGCTGGCCGCGGCGGTCGAGTCCAACTCCTCGTACGACAAGCCGGCCGGCGCCACCGGCGGCGACGCCGCCCGCTTCTGGCACCAGGCGCGGAAGGAGGCCGACGGCAGCGTGCGGGTCGGCGTCCGGTCCGGGCAGTGGACCTACCGGGGCGACGGCGCCGCGAAGCCGGAGACCGGGAACAACCTGCCCTGGGCGAAGGTCGTCGTCACTCCCGACGCCAACGGGGACAAGACCGTCGACTGGCAGGACGGCGCCGTCGCCTTCCGCACGATCGCCATCGAGCCCAAGGGCGGGAACGAGACCCCGGACCGGGTGATCACCCACATCCCGTTCAACTTCGCCAGCCAGGCCACCCACCCCTTCCTGCGCACGCTGGACGACGTCAAGCGCATCTCGCTCGCCACGGACGGACTCGGCCAGCTGGCGCTGCTGAAGGGCTACCAGTCGGAGGGCCACGACTCGGCGCACCCCGACTACGGCGGCAACTACAACACCCGGGCCGGGGGCCTCACCGACCTCAACAGGCTGCTCAAGGACGGCAAGAAGTGGGGTGCCACCTTCGGCGCGCACATCAATGCCACCGAGGCCTACCCGGTCGCCCACCACTTCGACGACAGCCTGGTCGACAAGAGCGCGCAGGGCTGGAACTGGCTGGACCAGAGCTACTACATCGACCAGCGCCACGACATCAACAGCGGCGACCTGACGCGCAGGCTCCAGCAGCTGCGGAACGAGACCGGCCCCAACCTCTCGCTGCTCTACCTGGACGTCTACTACACCCACGGCTGGATCGCGGACAAGACCGCCGAGGCCGTGCGCAAGCAGGGCTGGAACCTGGCGTCCGAGTGGGCGGACAAGTTCGAGCGGGACACGCTCTGGTCGCACTGGGCCAATGACCTGGACTACGGCGACGCCCACAACAAGGGCCTCAACTCGAAGATCATCCGGTTCATCCGGAACGACGAGAAGGACGTCTGGAACGACGATCCGGTCCTCGGCCAGACCGCCATCCAGGAGTTCGAGGGCTGGACGGGCGAGACCGACTGGACGAAGTTCTACGACACCGTCTGGCAGAAGGACCTTCCCGCCAAGTACCTCCAGCACCAGAAGATCACCCGCTGGGACGGCGACGACATCACCTTCACCGGCGGGGTGACCGGCACGGTCAAGGACGGCAGACGCGCCGTCTACGACCACGGGCGGCAGGTCGTCGACGGGAGCGACTACCTGATCCCGTGGGACGGCGGCAAGAAGCTCTACCACTACAACAAGACCGGCGGCACGACCAGTTGGGAGGTGCCGGGGAGCGGTAAGTACACCGTCTACAAGCTCACCGACAACGGCCGCACCAAGGTCGCCACGGTCAGGCCGGCCAAGGGGCGGATCACTCTGACGGCGGCCGCGGGTCAGCCGTACGTGCTCTACCCGGACCGCGCCCCGGCCCAGGCCGGCCCCCGCTGGGGCCAGGGCACCCTGGTCAGGGACCCCGGCTTCAACGACGCGAAGCTGAGCGACTGGCAGCGGACCGGCACCGCCGTGCGGGACACCGACAGCCAGGGCCGCAACAGCGCGGCGCTCTCCGGCAGCGGCACGGCAGCCGTCTCCCAGAAGATCAAGGGACTCAGGGCCGGAGCCCGCTACTCCGCCTCCGCCTGGATCGAGGTGCAGCCCGGCAGGTCGAGACGTACGACGCTCTCGGCGGGCGGGAGGACGGTGGCCGTCGAGCGGTCGACCGCGAAGAACATGGTCGCCGCGTCCGACTGGCACGGCACGTACTTCCAGCGGGCCGCGGTCCACTTCACCGCGCCGGACAACGGCGCCACCACGCTCCGGATCGAGGCCGCGAAGGGCTCGGCGGCCACGGTCCGGCTCGACGACATCCGGGTCGTGGCGAACGCACCCGCGGTCAGGGCCGGGACGGTCGCGTCCGAGGACTTCGAACACGTCGACCAGGGCTGGGGCCCCTTCCTCAAGGGTGACGCGGGCGGCGACACCGACCCCCGCACCCACATCGCGCAGAAGCACGCCCCGTACACCCAGGCAGGGTGGAACGGGAAGGCCGTCGACGACGTCATCGGCGGCGGCCAGTCGCTGAAGTCGCACGAGGAGAACACCGGCCTCGTCTACCGGACCGCGCCGTGGACCGTCCCGATGACCGAAGGCCACGTGTACCAGGTGCGGTTCGACTACCAGTCGAGCGACGCGGACGCCTACGCGTGGGTCGACGGCTACGACCGCACGACGGGCTCCGGCGCCGCGTCGGTGCAGACCCGGAGCACCCCACTCGGCAGGCAGCGGACCACCGGGCACTTCAGCGAGCGGCTCACGGCCGGGTGCGGGGACACCTTCACCGGGCTGCGCAAGGCCGAAGGCGCTCCGGACGGGGCCGACTTCGTGCTCGACGACTTCACGGTGACCGACCTGGGCCCGGCGGCCGAAAAGGCAGCCTGCGGCACGCTCTCCGTCGACCCGGCCGGCCAGCCCCTGGAACCGGGTGCGAAGAACAAGGTCTCGGTCACCTTCACCAACTACGAGGCGACGGCCGCGACCGGCGTCTCGGTGAGCCTGGACCTCCCCGCCGGCTGGAGGGCCGAGCCCGCGGGGCCGGTCACCTTCGACACCGTCGCGCCGGGCGCCGGGGCCACCGGCAGCTGGCAGGTCATCCCGCCGGCCGACGCCGCCCACCAGCCCTACGAGCTGAAGTCCACCGGCTCGTACACGGTCGGCGGCAGCACCCGGAAGCTGACGGCGTCCGCCCCGGTGCGCACGCTCCCGCCGCCGCCCACCACGGACAGCTACGCGAGCGACCTCGACTGGACGTCCATGGAGAACGGCTGGGGACCGGCCGAGAAGGACATGGACAACGGTGAGACGGCGGCGGGCGACGGCACTCCGCTGACCATCGGCGGCACGGTGTACGCCAAGGGGCTCGGCACCGCGTCGCCCGGCACCATCCGTTACTACCTGGGCGGCCGCTGCACCTCCTTCACCGCGCAGGCGGGTCTTGACAGCTCGCAGGGGACGCGCGGCAGCGTGCGGTTCAGCGTGGCCGCCGACGGGACGGAGAAGGTGAAGTCGCCGGTGCTCAAGGGCGCCGACGGCGCCTGGTCGCTGACGGCCGACGTGGCCGGGGCGAAGTACGTCGACCTGGTGACGGGCGACGGCGGCGACGGGCCGGGTAACGACCACGCGGACTGGGGCGACGCCCGCTTCCACTGCGGCGGCTGACCGGCTGACCGGCCGGGGGAGCGCGGGCCGGGGGTCGGCCGGGACCTGTCCGAGCTCGGCCCGGGCCTGGCCGAGAAAGCGCTTGCTCCCGGTTCACGGTGATCCGGGAGCAAGCGCTTTCTGTTCATGTTGTCCAGACCATTGCCCGGCCGTTGAGGCCCTGCTACACCAGCGGATAGCAGATCCACGCCCCCTGTCTCCGGGAGTCTCCAGTGCCCTCGCTGCCCCCTTGGTCCCGCCGTACGTTTCTCGCCACCGCGGGCGCCGGTGCGCTCACCCTGACGGCCGTGCCGTACGCGAACGCCGCCCCGTCCGCCGCCGGGACGGCGACGGCCGCCGCCGAGGGCTCCGACGACGAGTTCGCGACGCTCCGCGGCCGCTGGCTGGACCTGGCGCTCGGCACCGGTTACGACGCGACCGCCGAGCCGTACGCGACCCAGCTCAAGGCGACCGGCCAACTCGCCACGACGTTCCGGGCGTCGATGGCTCCGGCGGACAAGTCCCTCTGGCCGGACTCCCCGTTCGACCCGCCGGCCGGCATCACCCAGAGCTACACCCGGCTGTGGACGATGACCCAGGCGTACCTCCAGGACGGCACCGGGCTCACCGGCGACGCCGGGCTGCTCGCCGATGTGATCACCGGCATCGACCATGTCTCCGCGAAGATCTACAACACCACGACCACGGTCTACGGCAACTGGTGGGAGTGGCAGATCGGCAGCCCCCGGCTGCTGATGGACCTGGTGGCCGCCCTCCACGACCACCTCACCGACACGCAGATCCAGGCCGCGTGCGCGGCCGTGGACCACTTCATCCCCGACTCGGTGCTCGCCGACTACTCCGGCACATCGACCGGCGCCAACCGGGTCGACCTCTGCCGCTCGGTCGCCATGCGCGGGGTGAACGGCCGCTCCCCGGAGAAGATCGCGCTGGCCCGCGACGCGCTCTCGCCCGTCTTCCCGTACGTCACCAAGAGCGACGGGCTCTACCCCGACGGCTCGTTCATCCAGCACACGACGATCGCCTACTCGGGCACGTACGGCCAGGTCATGCTGGACGGCCTCGGCCGGCTCTTCACCCTGCTCGCGGGCTCCACCTGGGACGTCACCGATCCCAATCGGCAGATCATCCTGGACAGCGTCGAGAACGCCTACGCGCCGGTCATCTACAACGGCCTGGCCATGGACAGCGTCAACGGGCGGGCGGTCAGCCGCGGTTACCTCGCGAGTGACGACCAGCACGTGATGCGCAGCGACCACTTCCACGGGAAGGGCCTGATCGCCGCCATGGCGGTGATAGCGGGCGGTGCGTCCGATGCCGAGCGGCTGCGCTGGCAGGGAATGATCAAGGGCTGGATCGAGCGGGACACCACGACCCCGATCCTCACCTCGCCGCAGTTCGGCGTCGCCGACCTCTCCCGGCTCCGGGCGGTCGCCGACGCCCCGGTGGCGGCAGCCCCCGAACCGGTCGCCCACCGCCTCTTCACCTCCATGGACCGCGCAGTACACCGCCGCCACGGCTGGGCGGCGAACATCTCGATGTCCTCCGAGCGGATCTCGTACTACGAGTGCGGCAACGGCGAGAACCCGCACGGCTGGCACACCGGCGCCGGAATGCTCTACTGGTGGCCCGGAAAGCAGGCGAACGACCAGTACACGGACTGGTTCTGGCCGACCGTCGACCCGTACCGGATGCCGGGAACCACCGTGTCCACCAAGCGACTTGCCGACAATGCGGGCGGCGAGTGGGGCGCCGCCAAACCAGCCGTCCAGTGGGTGGGCGGAGCGAGCGACGGGGAGTTCGCGGCCGTGGGCCAGCAGGTGAAGGGGCTGCTCTCCACCCTCCAGGCCCGCAAGTCCTGGTTCTGCGTCGCGGACACCGTGATCTGCCTGGGCGCGGGGATCACCGCCACCGACGGCGTCCCGGTCGAGACGGTGGTCGACAACCGCAACCTCGGCGCCGACGGCAAGGGCGCGTTCACCCTGGACGACCGCCGCCGTCCGCGCTGGGCGCACCTCGCGGGCCACGGCGGCTGGGTCTTCCCCGGTGGTACGGACGCGCTGCACACCCTGCGCGAGGCCCGCACCGGGGCCTGGCACGACATCAACACCACCAGCTCGACCGAGCGGCAGACCCGGACCTTCCAGACCCTCTGGCTCGACCACGGCACGGACCCGGTGGACGCCTCGTACGCGTACCTGCTGATGCCCGGCGCCTCCCGCCGTACGCTCGCGGCCCGCGCTGACGACCACGGCTGGCTGGAGGTACTGGCCAATACGGCGGCCCGGCAGGCGGTCTCCGTCCGCTCGCTCGGTCTGACCGCCGCGAACTTCTGGCAGGCGGGTAAAGTGGGCCCGCTCACCGCCTCCGCTCCGGCGAGCGTGCTGGTGCGGCGCAAGCAGCGCACCGCGACCCTGCACATCAGCGAGCCGCCGCGGACCGGAAAGCCGGTGGAGATCGTCTGGAAGCAGCCGGTACGCCGGGTGACCAGCGCCGATCCCTCCGTGCAGGTGGTCTCGACCGGGCGGTCGCTGCGGCTCCGGATCACCCCGGGCACGGCGGGCGCGACCCACGCCTGCGAGATCGTCCTCGGCTGACCGGCCGCCGGAGGGCCCGGCCGCGCTCCTGTCCCGGCATGGGACCGCCCTCGGGAACTCTTGTGGGAATCCCACAACCCAGAGTGGTCCTGGACTGGCACTTCGGCTGCGCTGCCGGGCTCTTCTGTCCAGGCCGACCAGGAAACTGGCCCGGAGACTGTACGAAGTGCACTGCGCGTTTTCTTGGTGCAGTTCGTAGGGTCGGAACATGACCGTTTTGGACGAGACCGCGGGCGAGCCCACCGACGCACGTGGACGGGTGGCCGAGCTGCTGGCGCTGCGCGAGCAGGCCAGGCGCGGGCCCAGTGAGCGAGCGACCGAGGCCCAGCACGCGAAGGGCAAGCTGACCGCGCGCGAGCGCATCGAGCTGCTGGTGGACCCGGGCTCGTTCAAGGAGGTCGAGCAGCTGCGCCGGCACCGGGCGACCGGCTTCGGCCTGGAGGCGAAGAAGCCGTACACCGATGGTGTGATCACCGGCTGGGGCACGGTCGAGGGCCGCACTGTCTTCGTCTACGCACACGACTTCCGGATCTTCGGCGGCGCGCTGGGCGAGGCCCACGCGACGAAGATCCACAAGATCATGGACATGGCCATCTCGGCCGGTGCCCCGCTGGTGTCGCTGAACGACGGCGCGGGTGCCCGGATCCAGGAGGGCGTCTCGGCGCTCGCCGGGTACGGCGGGATCTTCCAGCGCAACACCCGCGCCTCCGGTGTCATCCCGCAGATCAGCGTGATGCTCGGCCCGTGCGCGGGCGGCGCGGCCTACAGCCCGGCGCTCACCGACTTCGTGTTCATGGTCCGCGAGACCTCGCAGATGTTCATCACGGGTCCGGACGTGGTGCGTGCGGTGACGGGTGAGGAGATCACCCAGAACGGGCTCGGCGGCGCCGACGTGCACGCCGAGACCTCGGGCGTCGCGCACTTCGCGTACGACGACGAGGAGACCTGCATCGCCGAGGTCCGCTACCTGATCTCGATGCTGCCCTCCAACAACCGGGAGAACCCGCCCTCGCACCCCAGCGAGGACCCGGCCGAGCGCCGCTCGGACGTGCTGCTCGACCTGGTACCGGCGGACGGCAACCGCCCCTACGACATGCACAAGGTGATCGAGGAGCTCGTCGACGACGGCGACTTCCTGGAGGTCCACGAGCGCTGGGCGCGCAACATCATCTGCGCGCTGGCCCGGATGGACGGCCAGGTCGTGGGCATCGTCGCGAACCAGCCGCAGGCCCTGGCCGGTGTGCTGGACATCGAAGCCTCCGAGAAGGCCGCCCGCTTCGTCCAGATGTGCGACGCGTTCAACATCCCCATCATCACGCTGCTGGACGTGCCCGGGTTCCTGCCGGGTGTGGACCAGGAGCACGGCGGGATCATCCGCCACGGCGCGAAGCTGCTGTACGCGTACTGCAACGCGACCGTCCCGCGGATCTCGCTGATCCTGCGCAAGGCCTACGGGGGTGCTTACATCGTCATGGACTCCCAGTCGATCGGCGCCGACCTCACCTACGCCTGGCCGACGAACGAGATCGCGGTGATGGGCGCCGAAGGCGCGGCCAACGTCATCTTCCGCAAGCAGATCGCCGACGCCGAGGACCCCGACGCCATGCGGGCCCGCATGGTCAAGGAGTACAAGGCCGAGCTGATGCACCCCTACTACGCGGCCGAGCGCGGCCTCGTGGACGACGTCATCGACCCGGCCGAGACCCGCGAGGTCCTCATCGCGTCCCTCGCGATGCTGCGGACGAAGCACGCCGACCTGCCCTCGCGCAAGCACGGCAACCCGCCGCAGTAATCCACAGCCACAGCACGTCTCAGCACGACTCAGTAAGGGGAAAGACCTTGAGTACTCCCACCGCCGCAGCATCCCTGCTCCGTGTCGAGAAGGGCCACGCGGAGCCGGAGGAGCTGGCAGCGATCACCGCGATCCTGCTGGCCCGCGCCGGCAACCGCCCCGAGGCACCGGTGCACACGCCCCGCACCACGGCCGGCTGGCGCCGCCTGGAGCGCACCCCGGGCTTCCGGGCCGCGCACTCCTGGCAGGGCTGAGCCCGGCCGGACCGGGGCTCCGCCACCGGCCCGCACACAGCGGAAGGCCCGCACCCTCTCCGGAGGGTGCGGGCCTTCCGCCGTGTGCGGGCCGCCGTTACCGCAGGCGGGCCATCAGCGCATGCTCGACCAGCGTGATCAGCGCGCTCTTCGCGTCCGCGCGGTGTCGTGCGTCGGTGGTGAGGATGGGGGTGTCGGGGCCGATCTGGAGTGCTTCCCGTACTTCGTCGGGGGTGTAGGGCTGGTGTCCGTCGAAGCCGTTGAGGGCGATGACGAAGGGGAGTCCCGAGTTCTCGAAGTAGTCCACCGCCGGGAAACAGTCGGCGAGACGACGGGTGTCCACCAGCACGACGGCTCCGATGGCGCCGCGTACGAGGTCGTCCCACATGAACCAGAAGCGGTCCTGTCCGGGGGTGCCGAACAGGTAGAGGATCAGGTCCTGGTCGAGCGTGATGCGTCCGAAGTCCATGGCCACCGTGGTGGTGGTCTTGTCCCCGGTGTGTGTGAGGTCGTCGATGCCCGCCGAAGCGGACGTCATGACGGCCTCGGTACGCAGCGGGTTGATCTCCGAGACGGCGCCGACGAACGTGGTCTTACCCACGCCGAAGCCCCCTGCCACCACGATCTTCGCGGAGGTAGTGGAGCGGGCTGCACCGCCGCTAGAGCTTGCGAAGTCCACTGAGCACCCTTTCGAGCAGTGTCACGTCTGGCTGGCCGCCGACGGCATCGTCGCCGCCGGGCTGATGAATGGCGACAAGCCCGGCCTCCGCCAGATCGGCGACGAGGATCCGGGCGACGCCGAGAGGAATCGTAAGAAGTGCCGAGATCTCGGCAACAGACTTGATCTCGACACAGAGCCTGCAGATCCGCTGGTGCTCGGGCAACTGCCCTTGCAGCTGTGACGGTTCTGCCGTGGTGCTGACCAGTGCCTCGATGGCGAGCTGGTAACGCGGCCGGGTCCGGCCGCCGGTCATGGCGTACGGGCGTACGAGGGGATTGCGGTCCTGAGCCGGAGCCGGGTCGGGCTCCGGCTTCCAACTCGGCTGCACGGGCTGGATGCGCGGCGGCTGGTCGTACGGCGACGGGGGCTGCGGCTGCTGGTGCTGCCTGCCGTGTCTGCCGGGCGTGGAGGGAAAGTCGAAACGGTTCCGGTCGAACTCTCCCGGAACCTGCTGCTCACCGTAGTAAGGGTGACCGCCTGGGGGTGTTGCCACGTTTCCTCCTCCGACTGCCCGTCGCTGATCCTGTGGAGCCGCGCCACCGCACCTTATGGCGCGGTGGCGAGAAACGCACTGTCTGTTTGCTAGTTGAGAAGACTGCCCTGCAGTTCGGCACGGAGATCCGGGGTCAGGACACTGCCCGCACGGTCCACCAGAAGGGCCATCTCGTAACCCACCAGGCCGATGTCGGCCTCGGGGTGAGCGAGGACGGCCAGCGAGGAGCCGTCGGAGACGGACATGATGAAGAGGAAGCCGCGCTCCATCTCCACGACGGTCTGGTTCACATGACCGCCCTCGAAGATCCGGGACGCCCCCGCGGTGAGCGAGGTCAGCCCGGAGGCCACGGCCGCCAGCTGGTCGGCACGGTCACGCGGGAACCCCTCGGACATCGCCAGCAGAAGTCCGTCGGCGGAGACCACCACTGTGTGGGACACCCCGGGGGTGTTGTCCACGAAGTTGGTGATCAACCAGTTCAGGTTCTGCGCCGCCTGGCTCATCGGGCTCACACTAACGCTCCTGGTTGTAGGTGCTGTCAGGACCGCCGTGGTGATTCCCGGTGGCCTGACCGTTCGTGTCACTACCTTCGTTGCGCCCCCGCAGGACACCGCGGCGCAGGTTGCTCAACCTGCCCCGGACGTCCTCGGGTGCGCGGGAGACCTGGGGGCCGCCCTGCGGGGTCTGCTCAGCCTTGCCCTCGACCAGGTTGGCCTTGGGCACCCGCCGGGGGAGACCGGAGGGAGTGACCCCGCCCGCCTTCGGCTCGCGCAGCTTGTCCGCCCGCTGCCAGCGGTCGTCGTTCGACGAACGCCAGTCGGCCGGCCGGCTGCTCTCCCCGCTCTCTGCCCCCTCGTTCTGCTCCTCAGGATTCTGCTGTCCGGCCGGAGGCCGACCGGAGTTCTGCTGACCGGACTGGTGTGCTCCGGGGGCCGGCTTCGGGGCCTGCTGCTGACCGCCACGGCGGGGAAGGCCTGCGTCGGTCAGTTCGTGGGAGGTGCTCGGAGACGGTCCCGGACGGTCGAAGCCTACGCGTTCGGGAGCGGCCGCGGGAGCGCCCTGTACAGATTCGGCCTCGGGCTGGTACGCCGACCCGAAACCGTCCTGGTACGTGGCCTGACCAGCCCAGTCACCCTGCTGGGGCTGCGGCTCGAACGTGCTGTCGTACTGCGGCTGCCAGCCGTCGGACGCCGGGTGGCCGGAGCCCGCACGGGCGCCGTCCTGATAGCCGTCCGGGGCCGGGTGAGCCGCATAACCGTTCTGGTCGTACTGCGCTTGCAGCGGCTCCTGGCCGTACTGCTGGGCGTAACCGTTGACATCCTGCGGCGGGTGCTCCTGGCGTGCGTACTGCTGCCCCTGCCCGTACTGCTGCTCCTGCGCCGGCACTTCGTCGCGGAACAGCGGCCGGCCGTCGCCGTGGTGCGGGCCATCGAGCGCCGCGCGGCGCTCCTCGCGCATCAGCGAGCGGTTGACCGGGTCAAGGCGGCGCGGTTCGCTGTCCCCGTAACGGGTGTCGTCGAAGCCGAGTTCGGCGGCCGTCCGCTGCGAAGCCTGCGGGAAGGACTGCTGCTCCCGCGGCTGCTGCTCCGGGATGATCGAGGAGACGCTGAAGTCGTCCGCGGGCAGCTGCTCGCCGCCACCGCCGTGCGTGATGGCGTCCGGGAGCATGACCAGCGACGTGGTGCCCGCCTGCTCACCCGAGGGGCGCAGCTGCACGCGTACGCCGTGCCGGTCGGCGAGGCGGCCGACCACGAACAGCCCCATGCGCTGCGAGATCGCCGCGTCCACGGTCGGCGGGTTGGCCAGCTTGTGGTTGATGTCCGCGAAGTCCTCGGCCGTGAGGCCGATGCCCTTGTCGTGGATCTCGATCATCACCCGGCCGTCCGGCAGCCGGGTCGCCGTGACGCGCACCTTGGTCTGCGGGGAGGAGAACGTCGTGGCGTTCTCCAGCAGCTCGGCGAGCAGATGCACCAGGTCGGTGACGGACTGGCCGTGGATCTCGGTCTCGGGCACCCCGGTCAGCTCGATGCGCTCGTACGACTCCACCTCGGACGAGGCGGCCCTGAGTACGTCGACCAGCGGGACGGGCTGGTTCCAGCGCTGCCCCGGCTCCTCGCCCGCCAGCACGAGCAGGTTCTCGCCGTTGCGGCGCATCCTGGTCGCGAGGTGGTCGAGCTTGAAGAGGCTCTCCAGCTGCTCGGGCTCGGCCTCGTTGTTCTCCAGGTCGGTGATCAGGGTCAGCTGGCCCTCGATGAGCGACTGGTTGCGGCGCGAGAGGTTGGTGAAGATCGCGTTGACGTTGCCCCGGAGCATGGCCTGCTCCGACGCGAGCCTGACCGCCTCGCGGTGCACCTGGTCGAAGGCGCGCGCCACCTCGCCGATCTCGTCCTGGGTGTGGATCGGAATGGGCTCGACCCGGGTGTCGACCCGGCCCGGTTCGGTGCGTGAGAGCTGGTCGACGAGCATCGGCAGCCGCTGCTCGGCCACGCCGAAGGCGGCGGTGCGCAGGCGCCGCATCGCCCGGCTCATCTGGCGGGCCATCATCCCGGCCAGGACGAAGGCGACCAGGAGGGCGACGAGGACGACGGCGCCGTCGGTGATGGCGTCGTTCTTCGCGTTGTGCGAGATGGTCGCCGCGTCCGCGACCGCCTTGTCGACCAGGTTCTTCTCGACCGTGCTGTAGCCGTTGAACCTGGTACCGGCCGCGATGGCCCAGGACTCGGAGTCGATGCCCTTGGCCTTCAGCGCCGCGGGGGTCCGGCCCTTGCCGATCTCGGCCGCGATGCCGTCGAACATCGAGCCGCCCTTGGCCGGCGGGGTCACATAGTGCTTCTTCGCGCCCTTGGCCGTCTCCCGGTCGCGGGACACGTAGTTCTTGGCACTGGCGGCCTGGTCGGCCATGGCCGACCGCAGCGCGGTGGCGTCCTCCTCGGTGCCGCCCGAGACGTACTCCTGGAGGGCGATCTGCTCCAGGTAGTTGTACGAGTTGAAGGCGACGACCTGCGCCTGGAAGGTCGTGGGGTCCTGGCTCGGGCGCACCAGCAGATGCGTACCGATGGAGCGCTGCAGCGACTCCGCGGCCTGGGCCAGCTGGATCGCGTAGACCGTGCGCCCGTAGCTCGTGATGTTGCCGGTGCCGAGGCCGAGTTCATTGGAGAACTCCATCAGCGAGTGCTGGACCTTGACGTAGCCCTCTTCGGTCTTCACCGGGTCCATCGCCTCGGCGTACGCCGTCTTGCGCAGCGTGGCGAGGGTGGGCTCCTCCGCGCGGAAGAGCTGGAGGCGGCGCTGAAGGCCCTTGGTCTTCGGCAGGGCCTTCACCGCGGTGTCGAAGGACCTGGCGGCGGCGTCCGTGCGGCTGTAGGCACGCTTGACGTCGAAGCTGTCGCGGTGGTTGGACAGCAGCGGCTCCGCGCTGTCGTCACGCTCCTGGAGCAGCGCCTCGCTGTACGCCGAAGCGGCCCGTACGACGAGAGCGACCCGCTCGGCGTCCCGTGCGCCGTTCCAGGTGGTGATCGCGCTGCTGACCTGGAATCCGCCCATGACGAGGCCGACCACCACAGGGATCAGCAGAATGGCGTTGAGCTTCGTGGGCACACGCCAGTTGCGCGGCGCCAGCCGGCTGCCGCTCGTACCGGTGTCACCGCCCACGGCAGCGGCTCCGGACCGGCCGGCAGGAGACGTCACCGACTGCGACGGCGGCGTGAAGTTCCCCCGCGCCTGCTCCGCCGCGGAGCTCTTCCTGCTTCGCCTCACTCGACCAACAACCTCTCGGCGTCGGCACCCACGGTGTGCCGTCTATCGTTCAGAGCCGTACTCGGACCGGCCGTCGAACGGTGACGGTCCTACTCGGGAGTTCGCCGAATTCCAGCACGTCGGGCGGCGTGGCTCCAAACAGCTGGAACCCGCCGCTCCGAGTGTCGTACGCCTCAGATAAAACGGTCAAACAGAGCGAGCCGCGCCAAAAGCAGGGACCGATGTGAGCAGAGCGGCACCGTGCGGATGCAACGGGTGTCCGCAGTCGATGAATTCTCTGTCGAAACGTTATGAACATGGGGGCGGATCGTGTCAAAGACCACAGTCCGCCCCAGATTGGCTACGGCAACTGCCGTAGAAGGACGACTACTTGAGACGTGCCATCAGTGCGTGCTCAACGAGTGTGATGAGTCCGCTCTTTGCATCTGCGCGGTGTCGTGCGTCGGTGGTGAGGATGGGGGTGTCGGGGCCGATCTGGAGTGCTTCGCGTACTTCGTCGGGGGTGTAGGGCTGGTGTCCGTCGAAGCCGTTGAGGGCGATGACGAAGGGGAGTCCCGAGTTCTCGAAGTAGTCGACCGCGGGGAAGCAGTCGGACAGCCTGCGGGTGTCGACGAGGACGACGGCGCCGATGGCGCCGCGTACGAGGTCGTCCCACATGAACCAGAAGCGGTCCTGTCCGGGGGTGCCGAACAGGTAGAGGATCAGGTCCTGGTCGAGGGTGATGCGTCCGAAGTCCATGGCCACCGTGGTGGTGGTCTTGTCCCCGGTGTGTGTGAGGTCGTCGATGCCCGCCGAAGCGGACGTCATGACGGCCTCGGTACGCAGCGGGTTGATCTCCGAGACGGCGCCGACGAACGTGGTCTTACCCACGCCGAAGCCTCCCGCCACCACGATCTTCGCGGAGGTGGTCGATCTGGCCGTCCCGCCGCTAGAGCTTGCGAAGTCCACTGAGCACCCTTTCGAGCAGTGTCACGTCCGGCGTGCCGCCGGCCTCTCCGTTGCCCGGCTGGTGAATGGCCACCATGCCGGCCTCCGCCAGGTCGGCCACGAGGATCCGCGCCACACCCAGGGGCATCGAGAGCAGCGCCGACACCTCGGCCACCGACTTGACCTCGCGGCACAGGTGGCATATCCGCTGGTGCTCGGGGAGCAGGCCCGCGAGGTGCACCGGGTCGGCCGTGGTGCTGACCAGTGCCTCTATGGCGAGCTGGTAGCGGGGCCGGGTCCGGCCGCCGGTCATGGCGTACGGACGTACCAGGGGCTGGTCGCCTTCACTGTCGTACGACGCGTCGTGCAGCACGCCGTACGGATCGTGAGAGGCGGGGGGCGGGGTCATGGATCCTCCGGGCGTGACAGCGATGAATCGGAGTGCCGTCTGACTGGGCCGGTGGGGGGCGGGAAGCGGCCGGACGGTAAGTGATGAACGTACGGGCTGAACCTGTGGGGGACGATTCTCTAGTGGAGCAGGCTCCCCTGGAGTTCGGCGCGCAGGTCCGGGGTGAGGACGCTGCCCGCGCGGTCGACGAGCAGCGCCATCTCGTACCCGACCAGGCCGATGTCGCAGTCCGGGTGGGAGAGAACGGCGAGGGAGGAGCCGTCCGAGACCGACATGAGGAAGAGGAAGCCGCGCTCCATCTCCACCACGGTCTGGGCGACTTCGCCGCCTTCGAAGATCCGGGAGGCGCCCGCGGTGAGCGAGGTCAGCCCGGAGGCGACGGCCGCCAGCTGGTCGGCACGGTCACGCGGAAAGCCTTCGGACATGGCCAGCAGAAGTCCGTCGGCGGAGACCACCACTGTGTGGGACACCCCGGGGGTGTTGTCCACGAAGTTCGTGATCAACCAGTTCAGATTCTGCGCCGCCTGGCTCATCGGACTCAACTAGTGCTCCTGCTGGTGTGAGGGGCCGGTTCCGGCCTGGCGACCCTGTTGGATGCCACGCCGGAGATTGGTCAGCCGGCCGCGTACGTCGTCGGGCGCACGCGAAACCTGCGGACCGGCCTGGTGGGCCTGCTGCTGTGCGGTGCCGGGCACCAGATTGGCGCGCGGTACGCGTCGGGGCAGACCGGATGTGGTGACACCACCGGCAGCGGGCTTCTTGGCCCGCTCGGCCTGCCGTACGAGTTCGTCGTTGGGCGATGCCCGCCAGTTGCTGCCGGGGGCAGTCTGGGCCATGGGGTCGCGGGGCGGTGCCGCGGAAGCGGCCGGCTCGGGCTGCTGGGGAGCGGCCGGTTCCTGCGGCTGCGCGGCCCTCGCGGACTGCGCGCCGTGGAACCAGTTGGTCTCCAGGGTGTCGTAGAGCGGGGTACGTCCGTCGCCCGGGTCGGCGGCCGGCGGCAGCGCTTCGTACTGAGGCTGCGGGGGCAGGCTCTGCGGCGCGGGCGGGCGCGGCGCGCCGAAGTCGGCGTCGGCACGGTCACGCTGGTGCGGGGCGCCGCCGGGGGCCTCCGAAGGGGCGGGCGGGCGCGGGGAGTTGAAGCCCCCGAAGTCCGACAGCTCGGCTCGCGGGAACTGCGCGGTGGACGCGGGATCCTGCTGCTGGCGGTCCTGGTACGGGTCCTGCTGCTGGGGGTCCGGGTACCGGTTGTCCTGGTATCCGCCGTCCTGGAAGCGCTCTTCCTGGAACTGGCTGTCCTGGAACCGGCCGTCCTGCTGCTGGGGCTGCGGTGCCTGGGGTATCTGCGGCTGGGGTATCTGCGGGCGCCGCTGCGGGCCGCGGACATCCGGCCGCTCGAAGACGTCGGAACGCTCGAACTGGCCGGTGCGGCCGGGCGGCGGGCCGTTGAAGTCCGGACGCTGGAACTCGGCGGTGGAGCCGGGGCCCTGGCGCTCGGCGGAGAGCCGGTCGTCGGCCTGGCGGCCGTTGCCGAAGGGGTCGTCCGCCGGGGAGCGCTCGCCGGACTGGCGCAGCGGGCGCATCGGCTGGCGGTACTGGGCACCGGAGCCGCTGATGGCGGAACCGCTGGTACCGGCGCCGAACGCGCCGGATCCGAACGCACCGGAGCCGTTCGTGCCGGAGCCGTTCGTGCCGGTGTCCGGGTCCTCGTGGCCGCGCGGCGTGTCCTGGGCCCCCCGCTGCGGCAGTTCATTGCCCCAGCTGGTGGTCTGCGCGCGCTGCGGCTGCTGCGGCTGCTGCGGGTTCTGCGGCGACGGCGGGCCGCCGGCCTGAGGCTGCGACGGTGCACCCGGGTTACCGCCGGGCAGCTCCGCGCGCGGGCCGCCGGTGGGCGGCAGCTGCTGCTGGCGTCCGGCCGGGGGCTGGAACATGCCGTCCCCGGGCTGCTGCGGGCCGTTGCCGCCGCGTCCGGGGGCCTCGCCCCGGCCGCCGCGACCGCCCTGGGCGGCCCGGCGCGGCATGGGTGCCCCTGCGCCGAAGGCGTTCACCGCCGGAGCGGGGGCGGAGCCGCCCTGCGGCAGCCCCTGCTGCTGCGGACCGCCGGGCTGGATCGAGCGGTCGCCGTCGCGGGCGGGCAGCGCGGCGCGCGGACCCGTACCCGAGACCTGACCACGCGGGGCACCGGCACCTGCACCGGCATGGCCCGGGGCGCCCGCGCCCTGCTGCGGCGGACCCTGCTGCGACTGGCCCAGCTGCTGCGACTGCTGCTGGCCACCGGGCATACCCGGCTTGGCCGGAGCCTTCTTGCCGCCCTGCGCGACGTCGACGGGCAGCATGACCAGCGCGGTCGTACCACCGGAGTCGGAGGGCCGGAGCTGGATGCGGATGCCGTGGCGCAGCGAGAGGCGGCCGACCACGAACAGGCCCATGCGGCGGGAGACGGAGACGTCCACGGTGGGCGGCGACGCGAGCCGCTCGTTGATCGCGGCGAGATCCTCGGGGGAGAGGCCGATACCGGTGTCGTGGATCTCCACGAGCACCCGTCCGTCGGGCAGCGCGTGACCGGTCACCCGGACCTTGGTCTGCGGCGAGGAGAACGAGGTGGCGTTCTCCAGCAGCTCGGCGAGCAGGTGGACGAGGTCGTTGACGACGCGTCCCGCGACCTCGGTCGCGGGCACCGCCGCCAGCTCGATGCGTTCGTACTGCTCCACCTCGGACGCGGCGGCGCGGAGCACGTCGACCAGCGGCACGGGGCGGGTCCACCGGCGGCCGGGCTCCTCGCCCGCGAGGACCAGGAGGTTCTCGCCGTTCCGGCGCATACGGGTCGCGAGGTGGTCGAGCTTGAAGAGCGAGGACAGCTGGTCCGGGTCGGCCTCGCGGGACTCCAGTTCGGAGATGAGCGAGAGCTGACGCTGGATGAGGCCCTGGCTGCGGCGCGAGAGGTTGGTGAACATCGCGTTGACGTTGCCCCGCAGCATGGCCTGCTCGGAGGCGAGCCGGACGGCCTCGCGGTGGACGTCGTCGAAGGCCGTCGCGACCTTTCCGATCTCGTCCCTGCTGTGCACACCGACGGACTCCACGGAGGTGTCGACGTCCTGCGGGTCGGTCTCGGAGAGCTGCTTGACCAGCTCGGGAAGGCGCTCACTCGCGACCTTGGTCGCGGTGTCCTGGAGCCGCCGCAGCGAGCGGATCATGGACCGGGCCACGACATAGGCGCCGACCAGCGAGACACCGAGCACGAGCACGATGAGCGCGGCGTTGATGATCGCCTCGCGCTCCGCGTCGTTGCGCAGCTCGCGGGCCTTCTGCTCCATCTCGCCGAGGAGCGTGGCCTCGATGGTCTTCATGGCCGTGATGCGGTTGCTGTCCGCGTCGTACCAGTCCTTGTACGAACGCGGGGCCTGGCTGTCCAGACCGCCCGTGTTCTCCAGGACGTGCTTCGCGTACAGGTTGGCCGCGGTGATCTCCGGGTTACCGGTGTCCAGCGGGGCGGTCAGCGCCGCCGCGTTGCCCGCGTAGACCAGCTTGAAGGACTTGAGCTCGTCCTCCTCGCTCTGCATCGCGGACTTGGCGAAGAGACGGTCGCTCTCCGCCAGGTGGCCGTGGCCCTTGTTGCTCGTCGGCAGTGCGGCGGCGATGACCGCCCGCTGGATCGACGCGTACTCCTTGGCGGAGGAGAAGGCCGCCAGAGCGCGGGTCCGCTTGATCATCTCGGGGTTGGCCGTCGCCTGGGCCATGTCCTGGGAGAGGCCGAGCAGCGAGTCGATCAGTTCGCTGTACTCGTTGACCGTCTGCGAGGTGGTGGCGTCGCCCTGGTACGCGTCGGCGCGGATGGCCTTGAGCCGGGTCAGCTTGGTGGCGATGCCCCGGAGGCTGCCGCGGATCGACTCGATCGAGTCGTCGCGGTTCGCCTTGTCGAAGTTCGCGGTGCCCGCGAGGAAGGCCTGGTCGGCGAGGTCGGTGCGCTTGCGGGGCTCTTCGACGTTGAAGTCGTTTGCCTTCGCGCCGTGCGACAGCGGACCCGCGGACTTGTCGCGCTCCTCCTGGAGCGCGGCGGCCAGCTCGGTCGCCTGCTTGGTCATCTGGGTGAGCAGCTGCATGTGGTCCAGCTGCTGCATCTTGTCCAGCGAGTCGCTGATGCGCAGTCCGCCCAGAGTGGTCGCGGCGACCACGGGCAGTGCCAGCAGGGAGACGAGCCTGGTGCTGATGCGCCAGTTGCGCAGAGCCATCCGTGAGCCCGTGCCGGCCTGGCCCTTCGGCTTCGGCGCGGCCGGAGCCGAAGGGGTGGTACTCGGCTCACCGCCGCCGGCCGTGGTCTGGCGGTGATTCTGGGGGGTCTGGGCGTGCTGGGCCGAGGAGCCGCGGTCGGATCCGCCGCGAGGCTCCTGTTCAGCCGCGGCTTCCCCTCGACCCTGGCGGGCCTGGGGAGACCCCATGCCATCCCTCTTGAAACGTCCCTGCACTAGCGTCGCAACCTCTGGACCAGGCGTTCCCCCGCACAGGCGGCGGAACGGTGTCGAGTCGTGGGGCGCGGCGCGCCCCATGGTGGTCGTCAGTGACCGGCGTGTTCTCCCCCTTTTACCGCCGCCACTCGGCGCTGCGTCGCGCGCTTCGTGCGCCGGCCTGCCTGTGTTTTCACAAAGACTGCGCGGCAGTGCGTGGAATTCCAGCACAGCGACGGATCTCCAACAAGGCCCGAGTGCGGGGATGTGACCTTATTGACACGGCGTGAGCGGCACATCACCAGGCGTAGAAATTGTTCCCGGATGAATCGGACTTTTGTTTACGTACTGCTTACGGGCCAGGGGTGTCCCAGTCGCGATGATCAGGGGCGGAATGCACGGTTCGCATGGGTAATGTCCGCTTGCTGCACGGGTATTGGGTGACCGTAATGCCCTAAATGCCGCTCAATTCGTGAGCAAACTCACACCTAGATCGTTGTCCGGCCCGCCCTTCCGCGGGGAATCAGATGTTTAGCCTGATGCTTTACAGGGATGGCGAATCCGACAACCGGCGCCCCGGCGCCGCCCGACCGACAGGGCCTCACCAGCAGATGAAGACCACGACGTTGTTCCGCAACATTGCCAACCCCCGCCGCACCACTCTCGCCCACCTCACGGACGCCGAGCAGCTGCAGCGCCCCGAGCAGCCGGAGCACGCCGCGACCCTGCCGGCCGTGACGGCCAACCCGCGCCGCACCATCCTGATGGAAGCGCCCGCCCCGGCGCAGGTCACCGCCGCGAAGTGACGCGAGGTGATCGCGCGGCAGCCCCTCGCCGCCCGCGTTAGCCTGGAGCGTCAGAACTCCAGCCAGCCAATAAGTGAGGGGCGACAGCACTCGTGCGCATCGCCAGATTCTCCATCGACGGCAATGTCGCCTTCGGCGTGGTCGAGGGCGAGGGCTCCGATCCCTCGGGCGACCTCGTCCTCGACATCATCAAGGGCATTCCGTACTCCGACTTCGAGCTCTCCGGTGTCAAGGTCCCGCTGAGCAAGGTCCGGCTGCTGCCCCCTGTGCTCCCCAACAAGGTCGTGGCCTTCGGCCGCAACTACGCGGAGCACGCGGCAGAGCTCGGCAACGCGGTCCCGGACGCGCCGTTCGCCTTCTTCAAGCCCACCACCTCGGTGATCGGCTCGGGCGACGCCATCGAGTACCCCTCCTTCTCCAGCGAACTGCACCACGAGGCCGAACTGGCCGTCGTGATCGGCCGGATGTGCCGTGAGGTCCCGCACGACCGCGTCAAGGACGTCGTCTTCGGCTACACCTGCGCCAACGACGTCACCGCGCGTGACGTCCAGAAGCGCGAGAAGCAGTGGGCCAGGGCCAAGGGCTTCGACACCTCCTGCCCGCTCGGCCCCTGGGTGGAGACCGACCTCGACCCGTCCGACCTCACCATCCAGGCCACGGTCAACGGCGACCAGCGCCAGCTCGGCCGTACCAGCGAGATGATCCACTCCATCGCGGATCTGATCGTCAACATCTCCGACGCCATGACGCTGCTCCCCGGAGACGTCATCCTGACCGGCACCCCGGCCGGCGTCGGACCGCTCAACGTCGGCGACGAGGTCGCCGTCTCCATCGAAGGCATCGGCACTCTCACCAACAAGGTGATCAAGCGTGGTTAACGCGACGACTCCCCGCGTACGTTTCTGTCCCTCCCCGACCGGCAACCCCCACGTGGGTCTGGTCCGTACCGCGCTGTTCAACTGGGCCTTCGCCCGGCACGCCGGCGGCACCATGGTGTTCCGTATCGAGGACACCGACGCGGCCCGCGACTCCGAGGAGTCGTACAACCAGCTGCTCGACTCGCTGCGCTGGCTCGGACTGGACTGGGACGAGGGCCCCGAGAAGGGCGGCCCGCACGCCCCGTACCGCCAGTCGCAGCGCATGGACATCTACGCGGACATCGCGAAGAGGCTCCAGGACGCGGGGCACGCGTACGACTGCTACTGCACCACGGCCGAGCTGGACGAGCGCCGCGACGCCGCCCGCAAGGCCGGCCGCCCCTCGGGGTACGACGGCCACTGCCGGGACCTCACCGCGGGCCAGGTCGAGGAGTACCGGACGGAGGGCCGCACCTCCATCGTCCGTTTCCGGATGCCCGACGAGGCGATCACCTTCGAGGACCTGGTGCGCGGCGAGCTGACCTTCACCCCGGAGAACGTGCCGGACTACGGCATCGTCCGGGCCAACGGCGCGCCGCTCTACACGCTCGTCAACCCGGTCGACGACGCGCTGATGGAGATCACCCACGTGCTGCGCGGTGAGGACCTGCTCTCCTCCACCCCGCGCCAGATCGCGCTCCACAAAGCGCTGATCGACATCGGCGTCTCCCAGCGGATCCCGCTCTTCGGCCACCTCCCCTACGTCATGGGGGAGGGCAACAAGAAGCTCTCCAAGCGCGACCCCGAGGCATCGCTCAACCTCTACCGCGAGCGGGGTTTCCTGCCCGAGGGCCTGCTCAACTACCTGTCCCTGCTGGGCTGGTCGTTCTCGGCGGACCAGGACATCTTCTCGGTCGCCGAACTGGTCGAGAAGTTCGACATCGCGGACGTCAACGCCAACCCGGCCCGCTTCGACCTGAAGAAGGCCGAGGCGATCAACGCCGACCACATCCGCCTGCTGGACGTGAAGGCCTTCACCGAGGCGTGCACCCCCTGGCTGCGCGCCCCGCACGCCAACTGGCCCGAGGAGAACTTCGACCAGGCGGCGTGGGTGGCCATCGCCCCGTACGCGCAGACCCGCCTCACGGTCCTCTCGGACATCACCGCCAACGTCGACTTCCTCTTCCTGGACCGGCCGGTCGAGGACGAGGCGTCCTGGGCGAAGGCGATGAAGGGCGACCCGGTGGCTCTGCTCACCACGGCCCGCGCCAAGCTCGCCGACGCCGACTGGACCAGTCCCGAGGCGCTCAAGGCGGCCGTCCTCGCGGCCGGCGAGGAGCACGGCCTGAAGCTCGGCAAGGCCCAGGCCCCGGTCCGCGTCGCGGTCACCGGCCGCACGGTCGGCCTGCCGCTCTTCGAGTCCCTGGAGATCCTGGGCAGGGACCGTTCGCTGGAGCGGATCGACGCGGCGCTGGCGAAGCTGGCCGCCTGAGACCCGGCCGGCAGAGGGGGGCGGCGTCGCGGGAGTTTGCCTAGACTCCGTACATGCCCATACGCGCGGTCCTCTGGGACATCGACGACACGATCTTCGACTACACCACCGCCGACCGCACGGGACTGCGCGAACATCTGAAGACCGAGGGCCTGCCCGACGGATACACCTCCGTCGAGCAGGCCCTCGTCCGATGGCGGGAGATCACCGATCTGCACTGGGCGAGGTTCGCGGCGGGCGAGACCGACTGGCAGGGCCAGCGCCGGGAGCGGGTCCGGTCCTTCACCGGCGCGGAGTTGAGCGATCAGGAGGCCGACGCCTGGTTCGCCCGGCACCTGGCGCACTACGAGGCCGCCTGGGCGCTCTTCCCGGACGCCGTGCCGGCGCTCGACGCCCTCGCGGCGGACTACCGGCACGGCCTGCTCTCGAACTCGGCCGTCCACAACCAGGACCGCAAGCTGCGCACCCTGGGCGTACGGGACCGGTTCGAGGTGCTCGTCTGCGCGGCCGACCTGGGGGTGTCCAAGCCCGCGGCCGGTGCCTTCCACGCCGCCTGCGACGCCCTGCGGCTCGATCCGCCGGAGGTCCTGTACGTGGGAGACCATCCGGACATCGACGCCGCGGGTGCGCTCGCGGCCGGACTGCGGGCGGTCTGGCTGGACCGGGCGGACCTCGGCGGACGGCCCGAGCTGGAGCGGATCACCGCTCTGGGCCAGCTTCCCGGGCTGCTTCGGGGCGATACCCGTTTTGGAGCGCCGTCCACCTTCGGGTAATGTTCTTCTTGCGCCGCCCGACCGGCCGGAAGGCCGGAGTGGACAGCGCGAGATGAACAAGACCCCCAAGGGGTTGCGTTTCATTGGGCTATGGTGTAATTGGCAACACAACGGTTTCTGGTACCGTCATTCTAGGTTCGAGTCCTGGTAGCCCAGCGCAAGATCAGCAGTAGCGCACCTTCTGGTGCATGTTGCAGTACAAGCCCCCGTTGTGTAGCGGCCTAGCACGCTGCCCTCTCACGGCAGTAGCGCCGGTTCGAATCCGGTCGGGGGTACAGATCCTTCCCGTGAGCTCATCAGGGTCGCACCCGATGGACTTGATGCAGGATCGCTAGGGCCCCCGTTGTGTAGCGGCCTAGCACGCTGCCCTCTCACGGCAGTAGCGCCGGTTCGAATCCGGTCGGGGGTACTCCACCATGGGCTATGGTGTAATTGGCAACACAACGGTTTCTGGTACCGTCATTCTAGGTTCGAGTCCTGGTAGCCCAGCGCAAGATCAGCAGTAGCGCACCTTCTGGTGCATGTTGCAGTACAAGCCCCCGTTGTGTAGCGGCCTAGCACGCTGCCCTCTCACGGCAGTAGCGCCGGTTCGAATCCGGTCGGGGGTACAGGACGAGAAAGGCCCTTCACTTCGGTGAAGGGCCTTTCTGTGTCACCGGGTTGACCGACCGGATGTCCCAACTCCCGCCGGTTCACAGACCGTAGCGCCGCGCCGACTCCTCCTCCTGCGCCAGCCGGTGCAGCGACGCCAGCAGCGGCTCGTAGAGCACGGTGGCTACGACGGCCGACTCCACCTGCTCCTTCTCGGAGGGGTGAGTCTCCATCATGTCCAGGTCCTGTACGGCCACTTGATGCATCAGCCGGGCCTGCTGGACCAGGTAGCCGACCTCGCACGGGTAGCCGAGCCGCAGCAGCGTGGCCACCGACGCGACCAGCGAACGGTGGGCAGGGGAGAGCTCGCCGATCTCCCGTACGCTCGCCCAGCCCAGCTGGTCGAGGAGCCGCCCGACCTCGCCGCGTGCGGCGGCCGTCTCCGCTGCCTCGTCGTCCGGCTCGGGCCCGTGCGGAAGCGACCAGAGTGCTGCGCCCAGCCGGATCGTGCGGCCCAGGGAATCGTCGTCGACGTGCCCCAGCACCTCGCGCGCCGTCGCCACCGGGATCCGGCCGACCTGGATCAGAGCCCGCACCAGACGCAGCCGTCGCAGATGACCTTCGTCGTAGTCGGCCCGGGTCGCAGTGATCCGGTGGCCGGGCGGCAGGAGCCGCTCTCGCAGGTAGTACTTGATCGTCGCGGCCGGGACCCCGCTCAGCTCACTCAGTTCCGACAGTCGCATTCCTGGTGCCTTCCCTTGCGCCGCCTCCTGGGCGGTGCCACCATCCCACCATTGGATAGTGCAGCTATCCAACATGAAGCGACGTGCAGTACGGCAAAGGGGGGGCACGCCATGTTCGCGAAGCCGATACCGGGCAGGACGACCGCAGCCGCTGAGGGCGACGTGGTCGTTCTGCTGATCGGGATGCGCATCAACCACTTCTGGGGAGTGCACCACTGGCTGCCGGTCCTCATGGCGATGCCGCGCATGCTCAGGGAGTTGGGCAGGGACAAGAGCCGTGGACTGCTCGGTTACACCCTGCTCACCGGCTCGCCCCGGACGTACTACGTCGTCCAGTACTGGGAGTCGAAGGAGAAGCTGTACGCGTACGCGGCCGCGCCCGACATGTTCCACCGCACGGCGTGGGCGATGATCAACCGCAAGGAGCGGAAGTCCCGGCAGCACGTGGGGCTGTGGCACGAGACGTACATCGTGCCGGAGGGGTCCTACGAGTCCATCTACGCCGATATGCCGGCCCGTGGGCTGGCGGCGGCGACCGGTGTGCTCCCGATCGAGGGGCGGGGCCGCGCGGCTGCGGACCGTCTCGCGCACCGCTCCGGCGCGCGCTCCCGGCCCCAGGCGGGCTGAGCGGACCGGTCCCGGGCCGCCACGACGCTGGGGCGGCCTGTTGGGGGGAGCGACTGAAGGGTCTGTGCGGGCTGAAGGGTCCGGTGTGAGCCGGGTCCCGGCGTCAGCTGGTGCGGCGCAGGGCCTCGGAGAGCCGTCCGGCGGCATCGATGACCGCCTGGGCGTGCATCCGGCCCGGGTGGCGGGTGAGCCGTTCGATCGGGCCGGACACCGAGACGGCCGCGACCACCCGGTTCGAGGGGCCGCGCACCGGTGCGGAGACCGACGCCACACCCGGTTCGCGCTCACCGATCGACTGGGCCCAGCCCCTGCGCCGCACCCCGGAGAGCGCGGTCGCGGTGAAACGGGCGCCCTGGAGGCCGCGGTGGAGCCGCTCCGGCTCCTCCCAGCCCATCAGGATCTGCGCCGACGAACCGGCCTTCATGGTGAGCGTGGAGCCGACCGGGACGGTGTCCCGCAACCCGGAGAGGCGCTCGGCCGCCGCCACGCAGATCCGCATGTCTCCCTGCCGGCGGTAGAGCTGGGCGCTCTCGCCGGTGACATCGCGCAGATGCGTCAGTACGGGTCCGGCCGTGGCGAGCAGACGGTCCTCGCCCGCCGCCGCGGCCAGCTCCGAGAGCCGGGGGCCGAGAATGAACCGGCCCTGCATGTCCCTCGCCACCAGCCGGTGGTGTTCCAGGGCCACGGCAAGCCGGTGTGCCGTGGGTCGTGCGAGCCCCGTCGCCGCGACCAGCCCGGCGAGGGTGGCCGGGCCGGACTCCAGAGCGCTCAATACCAGAGCTGCCTTGTCGAGAACGCCGACGCCGCTAGAGTTGTCCATGCAACGATACTCGCGTCTCACTCTGTGAAACGCAAGTTCAATTTTCCAGGGAACTTGCCAACCTGTAGGGGCGGCCGTACAACGGCTCGCAGTCGCCGCCCGGTACGGGGGTCCGGACGGGGCGCCCGATTTCTAGTTGGGCCGGCGAAGACGCCGGCCGGAGGGAAAGCGATGGGTAGGACACTCGCGGAGAAGGTCTGGGACGACCATGTCGTCAGGCGCGCCGAAGGCGAGCCCGACCTTCTCTTCATCGATCTGCACCTGCTGCACGAGGTGACCAGCCCGCAGGCGTTCGACGGTCTGCGCCAGAACGACCGTCCGGTGCGGCGCCTCGACCTCACCATCGCCACCGAGGACCACAACACCCCCACCCTCGACATCGACAAGCCGATCGCGGACCCGGTCTCCCGTGTCCAGCTGGAGACGCTGCGCAAGAACTGCGCGGACTTCGGCGTACGGCTGCACCCGCTGGGCGACGTCGAGCAGGGTGTCGTCCACGTCGTCGGA
Source organism: Streptomyces sp. NBC_01471 (assembly GCF_041438865.1). NCBI lineage: Bacteria > Bacillati > Actinomycetota > Actinomycetes > Kitasatosporales > Streptomycetaceae > Streptomyces > Streptomyces sp. NBC_01471. Next base: position 1,868,393 of record NZ_CP109450.1, on the reverse strand, counting down.
CCGCAGCTGGGCCTGACCCAGCCGGGCACCACCGTGGTCTGCGGTGACAGCCACACCTCCACGCACGGCGCGTTCGGCGCGCTGGCGTTCGGCATCGGCACCTCCCAGGTCGAGCACGTGCTGGCGACCCAGACGCTGCCGATGGCCCGCCCCATGACCATGGCCATCACGGTGGAGGGCGAACTGCCCGACGCGGTCACGGCCAAGGACCTGATCCTGGCGATCATCGCGCGGATCGGCACCGGCGGCGGACAGGGCTACATCCTGGAGTACCGCGGCTCCGCCATCGAGAAGCTCTCGATGGAAGCCCGGATGACCATCTGCAACATGTCGATCGAGGCGGGCGCGCGGGCCGGCATGATCGCCCCCGACCAGACCACCTTCGACTACCTCAAGGGCCGCGACCACGCCCCGCAGGGCGAGGAGTGGGACGCCGCGGTCGAGTACTGGAAGACCCTGCGGACCGACGACGACGCGGTATTCGACGCCGAGGTGCTCATCGACGGCGCCGCGCTGGCCCCGTTCGTCACCTGGGGCACCAACCCCGGCCAGGGCGCACCGCTTTCCGCCAGCGTCCCCGACCCTGCTTCGTACGAAGACGCATCGGAGCGCCTGGCCGCCGAAAAGGCCCTGGAATACATGGGGTTGACCGCGGGCCAGCCGCTGCGCGACATCAAGGTCGACACGGTCTTCGTGGGTTCCTGCACCAACGGCCGCATCGAGGACCTGCGCAGCGCGGCAGCCCTGCTGCAGGGCCGCAACGTCGCCGACGGCGTACGGATGCTGGTCGTCCCCGGCTCGGTGCGGGTCGCGCTGCAGGCCGTCGAAGAGGGCCTGGACAAGGTCTTCACCGCTGCGGGCGCCGAATGGCGGCACGCGGGCTGCTCGATGTGTCTGGGCATGAACCCCGACCAGCTCAAGCCCGGTGAGCGCTGCGCCTCCACCTCCAACCGCAACTTCGAGGGCAGGCAGGGCAAGGGCGGCCGTACCCACCTGGTCTCCCCGCAGGTGGCCGCTGCCACCGCGGTGCTGGGGCATCTGGCCTCGCCCGCCGACCTGTCCGACGCCCCGACTCTCGTGGAGGCCTGATTTCCATGGAAGCTTTCACCAAGCACACCGGCCGGGTCGTCCCGCTGCGCCGCGGCAACGTCGACACCGACCAGATCATCCCGGCCCACTGGCTGAAGAAGGTCACCCGCGACGGCTTCGAGGACGGGCTCTTCGAGGCGTGGCGCAAGGACCCCGAGTTCGTGCTCAACCGCCCGGAGCGCGCGGGCGCCTCGGTGCTGGTGGCGGGCCCCGACTTCGGTACGGGCTCCTCCCGTGAGCACGCGGTGTGGGCCCTGCAGAACTTCGGCTTCAAGGCCGTCATCTCGTCCCGGTTCGCCGACATCTTCCGCGGGAACTCGCTGAAGAACGGCCTGCTGACCGTGGTTCTCGACCAGAAGGTCGTGGACGCCATCTGGGCGCTGACCGAGGCCGACCCGACTGCCGAAGTCACCGTGGACCTGGAGAGCAGGCAGGTCCTGGCCGAGGGCATCACCGCCGATTTCGAGCTGGACGAGAACGCCCGCTGGCGGCTGCTGAACGGTCTGGACGACATCAGCCTCACCCTTCAGAACGAAGCGGACATCACGGCTTACGAGGCGGCCCGACCCGCCTTCAAGCCACGCACAATTGAGGTCTGAGCAGCACGTTTTCAGGACTGCGCCCCCTGCCGCCCGGCAGGGGGCGCAGTCGCTTGTTGAGCCCCCGCCGGGCGACAACTCGCCCCAGATGGCACAATCGGCGCATGGAACGCGACAACCAACTCAAGCTTTACGCGGAAGTCGCCGAACAAATGAAAGAAGCGCACGCAAGGGTGCGTGAACTGCAAGTCCCGGAGGGCGTAAGGATGGCGCTGTCCCGGAAGCTGTTGGTCATCACGGCCGCGGCGAAGCACGATCTCACCGATGCAGCAACGCGGCTGGATCGGTTGATGAAGGACCTCGACGAGGGTCGATTCCCCGATGGCAACTCCCTTGGTGGATCTCCGTGACGGTTGAGTTCGTTGCGGCACAAGGGTGATTAGACCGTTTCGTGTTTGATTTGCGGTATATATCTGCCTAACGTGCGAAAAAGCCTGAACAGTTTCGTTCAGGCAATGTCTCCGAAGGGGAAGACGTGAACAAGGCGCAGCTCGTAGAGGCCATTGCCGACAAGGTCGGTGGCCGCCAGCAGGCCGCAGACGCTGTCGATGCCGTACTGGACGCGATCGTCCGCGCAGTTGTCGGCGGCGACCGCGTGTCGGTCACCGGCTTCGGCTCGTTCGAGAAGGTCGACCGGCCGGCCCGTTACGCCCGCAACCCGCAGACGGGTGAGCGCGTGCGGGTCAAGAAGACCTCGGTGCCGCGTTTCCGCGCGGGACAGGGCTTCAAGGACCTGGTCAGCGGCTCGAAGAAGCTCCCGAAGAACGACGTGGCCGTGAAGAAGGCGCCCAAGGGCAGCCTCTCGGGCGGTTCTTCCACCCGTACGACCGTCAAGAAGGCCGCGGCCAAGAAGGCCACCGCCGCCAAGAAGACGGCCGCGAAGAAGACCACGGCTGCGAAGACCGCCGCCAAGAAGACGGTGGCGGCCAAGAAGGCCACCGCGACGAAGAAGGCCACCACCGCCAAGAAGACGGCCGCGAAGTCGGCGACCCCGGCGAAGAAGGCCGCCACCGCCAAGAAGGCGACCGCGAAGAAGACGGCGCCGGCGAAGAAGGCCGTGGCCAAGAAGGCCCCGGCCAAGAAGACCACGGCACGCAAGACCACCGCCAAGAAGGCCACCGCCAGGAAGAAGTAAGCGGTACGGTCACCCACGCGTCGGGCCGGACTCCCCCTGGGGAGCCCGGCCCGCGGTGCGTTTCCGGGCGTCAGAACGTCTGGAGCGTCACCAGCGTGATCTGCGAGGCTCCGCTCCCGCCGCCGTTGTCCGCCGTCTCGATGCGTACGCGCTGCCCGGGCCGCAGCAGCCGCAGGCCCCCCGCGTCGAAGGCCGCGGCACCGAAATCCACCGGGGTGCCGTCGTCGAGCAGCACACTGCCGCTGCGGGTCTCGGAGTCGTACGTGTACGCGGTCGCCTGCATGAGCGCAGCTTACGGCGTTCCGTGACGGGCTTTCCCGGCCACCGACAGGGAAGCGGCAGGGGCGCGACAGGGCTGCGACAGGGCTACGGACAGGGCGTCGGACCGGCAGGCGACCGGGGGTCGTCCCCGTGTTCCGGCCGGCCTGCCGACCAGCCCCCGGGCCCGCGCCCCCCGGTGACGGCCGCGTACCTGCGGGCCGTGTGAGGTCCCAGCCCCAGTGCCGCGGCGGCCAGCAGATCGTCACCGGTGTCCACGTCCTGGCGGACCGAAGCGACGCCTTCGAGCAGTATTTCCACGGCCCCCGACGCGGAATGCCGGGCCCGTGACAGCCCGCCGAATGCCGGGCTCAATTCCGTGTCCGGCCGCGCGGTCAGCAAAGTCGTGCCGATTCCGGCGGCATCGGTGAGAAATGCGCGGGGGAATTCCGCCGCCCGGTCGAGCACCCGTCGCAATTCTGCCGGGCGCAGTGCGGGAAGGTCCGCGTTGAGCGCGGCCACGGCGGCCCCCGGGCGCAGCTCGCGGACCGCACGCGCGCCGTGTGCCAGGGCGGGGTTCAGACCCGCCGCTGCCGTATCCGGCACAATCCGGGCACCCAGCGCGGCCAGTTCGGCGGCGGCCAGCGCGTCGCTGGTGACGACGGCCACATCCCGCACGGCGCAACAGGCCAGCGCCGCCGCCACCGTGTCCTGCGCGAAGGCGAGGGCGAGCCCCGGGCGCACCGCGTCGGATGCCGTCGGCGAGAGTCTGCTCTTCGCCAGCGACAAGGGCTTCAGGGGTACCACCAGGGACCAGTTGGCGGTCCGATCCGTGTTCGGCATCGGCCCCATTGTGGCCCGAGCCCGCGATACCGGGCGGGCCGGGCCGGGCGTACGGTGTTCTCGACAGAGCAGGGGCCTGGGGCGACAGGTGACATCCGGTGGCCAGGCAGCGTTGAGGTTCAAGAGGAAGGTGTCCGAGTGTCCGGCCGCAGAATCGGCTTCTGGTACCGCCTGGCGGCGGTCATTGCCAAACCGCCGCTGCTGGTTCTGTTCAAGCGGGACTGGAGCGGAATGGAGCACATTCCGGATGACGGCGGATTTATCACCGCTGTCAATCACAACTCATATCTCGACATGTTCTCCTACGGGCACTTCCAGTACAACACGGGCAAGGTCCCCCGGTTCCTGGCGAAGGCGGCGCTCTTCGAGGTGCCCGTCGTCGGAATACTGCTGCGTGGCACCGGCCAGATCCCCGTCTACCGCGAGTCCTCCAACGCCTTCGGCGCCTTCCGGGCGGCCGTGTCCGCCGTGGAGAAGGGCCAGTGCGTCGCCTTCTACCCCGAAGGCACCCTCACCCGCGACCCGGGCCAGTGGCCGATGACCGCCAAGAGCGGGGTCGCACGGGCGGCGCTGCTCACCAAGGCGCCCGTCATCCCGGTGGCCCAGTGGGGTGCCAACCTCGCGATGCCGCCGTACGCGGGCGCGAAGAAGATCCACTTCTTCCCGCGCAAAACCCTTCAGGTCAAGGCCGGACCGCCGGTGGACCTCACGCGGTTCTACGGCCAGGACCCGACGCCCGAGGTGCTGAGGGAGGCGACCGAGGCCATCATGGCCGCCATCACCGCCCTGTTGGAGGACCTGCGCGGTGAGCAGGCGCCCGCCGAACCGTACGACCACCGCAAGGCCCGCGCCGCAGAGCGCCGCAGGGCCGCAGGAGAGGGCACCAAGTGACGCGAGCAGCCGTCTTCGGCAACGGATCCTGGGGCACGGCTTTCGCCATGGTCCTCGCCGACGCGGGATGCGAGGTGACCCTCTGGGGACGCCGGGCCGCTCTCGCCGACGCCATCAACACCACCCGCACCAACCCGGACTATCTGCCGGGAATCGAACTCCCCGCGTCGGTGCGGGCCACCGCCGACGCCGCCGAGGCCGCCCGCGACGCGGAGTTCACGGTGCTCGCCGTGCCGTCGCAGACGCTGCGCGCCAACCTGGCCGACTGGACGGGGCTGCTGCACCCCGGGACCGTCCTCGTCTCGCTGATGAAGGGCGTCGAACTCGGCACGGCCAAGCGGATGAGCGAGGTCATCGAGGAGGTCGGCAAGGTCCCCGCCGAGCGCGTCGCCGTACTCACCGGGCCCAACCTGGCCAAGGAGATCGCCGGCCGGATGCCCGCTGCCGCCGTCGTCGCCTGCCGGGACGAAGCAGTGGCCCAGCGGCTCCAGACCGCCTGCCACACCGCGTACTTCCGCCCGTACACCAACACCGACGTGGTCGGCTGTGAACTGGGCGGCGCCGTCAAGAACGTGATCGGTCTCGCCGTCGGGATCGCCGACGGCATGGGGCTCGGCGACAACGCCAAGGGTTCGCTGATCACCCGGGGACTCGCCGAAACCACCCGTCTGGGCCTGGCGATGGGCGCGGATCCGCTGACCTTCTCCGGACTCGCGGGCCTGGGCGACCTGGTGGCCACCTGTTCGTCGCCGCTCTCCCGCAACCACACCTTCGGCACCAACCTCGGCCGGGGCATGACGCTCCAGGAGACCATCGCGGCCACCAGCCAGACGGCCGAGGGCGTCAAGTCCTGTGAGTCGGTGGCCGATCTGGCCCGCCGGCACGGTGTCGAAATGCCCATCACGGAAACCGTTGTGGACATCGTCCACAACGGGAAGGCGCCGGTCGTCGCGCTGAAGGAACTGATGTCCCGCAGCGCCAAGGCCGAGCGACGCTGACTCGATACGTACCAGCAGGTACCCTCAACCCGATATGAGCAGCGAGAACTCATCCCAGAGCCCTGAGCAGCAGCGTCGTAAGCCGCGTGTGGCGGTTGTCTTCGGCGGGCGCAGCTCCGAACACGCCATTTCGGTGGTCACAGCGGGCGCCGTCCTGCGCGCCATCGACCGGACGAAGTACGACGTACTGCCCATCGGCATCACCACGGACGGCCGCTGGGCGCTGACCGCGGACGATCCCGAGCGGATGGCCATCGCCGACCGCACCCTGCCGTCGGTGGCCGCCATCGCCGAAGGGGCCGAGGGCACCGTGGTGCTCTCCGTCGACCCGGGCAACCGCGAAGTCGTCTACAGCGAGCCGGGCTCGGTGCCCAAGGCGCTGGGCGACGTCGACGTGGTCTTCCCGATGCTGCACGGCCCCTACGGCGAGGACGGCACCCTGCAGGGGCTGCTCGAACTCTCCGGCGTGCCCTACGTCGGCGCGGGCGTGCTCGCGTCCGCCGTCGGCCAGGACAAGGAGTACATGAAGCGGGTGTTCCTCTCCTACGGGCTGCCGGTCGGCCCGTACGAGGTGATCCGCCCCCGCGAGTGGAACCTGGACCCGGCTGCCGCCCGCAAGAAGATCGTGGACTTCGCTGGCGAGCACGGCTGGCCGCTCTTCATCAAGCCCGCACGCGGCGGTTCGTCGATGGGCATCACCAAGGTCGACTCACTGGCCGGTCTCGACGACGCCGTCGAGGAGGCCAGGCGCCACGACCCCAAGGTGCTGGTCGAGGCGCTGCTGCGCGGCCGCGAGATCGAGTGCGGGGTGCTGGAGTTCGAGGACGGGCCGCGGGCGAGCGTGCCCGCCGAGATCCCGCCGGTCACGTCGCACGACTTCTACGACTTCGAGGCGAAGTACATCCCCGGCGAGTCGGCGCAGGGCATGGTGCCCGCACCGCTGACCGCCGAGGAGACCGCCGAGGTGCAGCGGCTCGCTGTCGAGGCGTTCGAGGCGGTGTCCTGCGAGGGCCTGGTGCGCGCCGACTTCTTCCTCACCGAGGACGGCGGGTTCGTCATCAACGAGATCAACACCATGCCGGGCTTCACGCCGATCTCGATGTACCCGCGGATGTGGCAGGAGAGCGGCGTCGGCTACCCGGAGCTGGTGGACCGGCTGATCCAGGCCGCGCTCAGCCGCTCGACGGGGCTGCGCTGAGACCGTTGGCCGGCCGGCCCTCACAGGCTGGACGGATCCGTCTTCCTGATGGCGCCCGCGAAGTCCGAGAGCGGGGTGACGTCGTGGGCGTACTTCTGCCCCAGGGTCACCTCGACGTAGGCCTTGCGGTAGGTGGTCGTGAACCGGGGTCCGCTGTCCCGCTGCTCCAGCAGCCAGTTGACCCCGTTCGCGTCGACGGCCTGGGCCTGGGAGTCGTCCATCTCCGCGGGTCGCGGTACCCCGCAGCGCAGTACGATCGCCGCATCCCCCCAGGCGGCGGTCAGTTCGGACGTCGGTTCCGGATCGCCGCGGGTCAGTCCCGCGACGGTCTTCGGCAGCTTCTTGTCGAGCGCCCGGCAGAGCTTGACCTGGGCCGCGGGAGGCTCGGGAACCGCGACGGACGTGCTGTCGTCCGTCGAGGAACAGCCCGCGGCCGCCAGCAGCAGGGCGGCGGCGGACAGGGACAGGAGCCGGTAGCGATGGGACGTCACCGGCTCAGCGTAGAGGGGGCTACAGATGGACGACCGGGCAGGTCAGGGTGCGCGTGATGCCGTCCACTTGCTGGACTCTGGCGACCACCATGCGGCCGAGCTCATCGACGGTGTCGGCCTGTGCGCGCACGATCACGTCGTACGGACCGGTCACGTCCTCGGCCTGGATCACCCCGGGGAGTTTCCCGACGAGCTCGGCGACCGCTGTCGCCTTGCCCACTTCGGTCTGAATGAGGATGTACGCCTGTACCACGGAACCTCCAAGGCGGCCACGAGGATCATGTGGGGGAGAGAAAGGGACGCCACGGTATCGCGTCGCTCCGGGCGGCGGGGAGACCCGCGCACCCGGCAGTCACACGCGTACGGGGCGTATGGGATACAGAGTTGACGTACCTGATTGACGGTACCTACGGCAGTGGGAGCCCGCGAGCGCCGGCCGAGCGGGGTCATTCGGGATATACGGGGCATCCCGCCCGCGGGCAGGCCTGCGGACAGCCCGGACACCAGGTCCGGATCACGAGGAGAGGCGACGGGCGATGAAGGGCACTGTGGGGGAGCTCGGGGAGTTCGGGCTGATCAGAGAGCTCACCTCCCGGCTCACGACGACTCCGGCGGTACGGCTGGGGCCCGGCGACGACGCCGCGGTCGTGTCCGCTCCCGACCGGCGGGTCGTGGCGAGCACGGACATCCTGCTGGAGGGGCGGCACTTCCGCCGGGACTGGTCCACCGCGTACGACGTGGGCCGCAAGGCCGCCGCGCAGAACCTCGCGGACATCGCGGCCATGGGCGCGGTGCCCACCGCGATACTCCTGGGGCTCGTCGTGCCCGCCGAGCTCCCGGTCACCTGGCCCACCGAACTGATGGACGGCATCCGCGACGAGTGCCAGGTTGCGGGGGCCGCCGTGGTCGGTGGGGATGTCGTACGAGGAGAGACGATCACCGTCTCCATCACCGCACTCGGCGACCTGCGCAACCACGAACCGGTCACCAGGTCCGGCGCCAGGCCCGGCGACGTCGTCGCCGTCACCGGCTGGCTCGGCTGGTCCGCCGCCGGGTTCGCCGTGCTCTCCCGCGGATTCCGCTCGCCCCGCGCCTTCGTCGAGGCGCACCGGCGCCCCGAACCGCCATACCACGCGGGCCCCGCTGCCGCCGGCCTCGGCGCCACCGCGATGACCGACGTCAGCGACGGACTGGTGGCCGACCTCGGGCACATCGCCGAGGCCAGCAAGGTCCGGATCGACCTGCGGGCGGGGTCCATCGACATCCCCACGCAGATGAGCGACATCGGACAGGCCGTCGGGGTGGATCCGCTCCAGTGGGTGCTCACCGGGGGAGAGGACCACGCGATCGTGGCGACCTTCCCGCCGGATGTGAAACTGCCCGCCCGCTGGAAGGTGATCGGTGAAGTGGTCAACCCCTCCGCGCTGCCCCATGTGACGGTCGACGGAGCGCCGTGGACCAGCAAGGGCGGCTGGGACCACTTCGGAGAGGACCCCTCGTGACGGCGCCACCGCTGGTCCTGACCGTCGCCGGATCGGACTCCGGCGGCGGAGCGGGCATCCAGGCCGACCTGAAGACGATGCTCGCCCTCGGGGTGCACGGAATGAGCGTGCTCACCGCGGTCACCGCCCAGAACTCACAGGGCGTGCGGGGCGCCTGGGAGCTGCCCGCCGACGCCGTCCGCGCCCAGTACCGCGCGGTCGTGGACGACATCGGCGTCGACGCGGTGAAGACCGGGATGCTGTCGTCGGCGGAGCTGGTGGAGACGGTGGCCGGGCTGCTGGCCGGGACCCGGGCCCCGGTGGTCGTCGACCCGGTGGGGGTCTCCAAGCACGGCGACCCGCTGCTCGCCGCGTCGGCGCTCGACTCCGTACGGCAGCGGCTGCTGCCGGTCGCCACTGTCGCCACCCCCAACCTGGACGAGGTGGCCCAGCTCACCGGCGTACAGGTGGAGAGCGAGGGCGATCTGCCGCGCGCGGCGGCGTCCGTGCTCGCGCACGGGCCGAAGTGGGTGCTGGTCAAGGGCGGTCATCTCGCGGGTGACGCGGTGGATCTGCTCACCGACGGCAGCGAGGAGCACTGGCTGCGGGCGCCCCGGCTCGACAACCGCCATACGCACGGCACCGGATGCACCCTGGCGTCGGCGATCGCGGCCCAGCTGGCACGCGGTCTGACGGTGCCCGACGCGGTGACCGCGGCCAAGGAGTACGTCACGGGCGCCATCGCGGCCGGGTTCCCGCTCGGTTCGGGCATCGGCCCGGTGGACCACGGCTGGCGGTTCCGCCGGTGACCGGCTGAGCTCACCGAACCGGTGACATCGCCGTGCGGGAATGCGAAAAAGCCGGTCCACCGAGGTGGACCGGCTTTTCAAGGCAACCGCAAGAGGCTGCGCTACGACGAAACGTCGGCGGGGCCAGTCCCCGCACAGGCGGGGAGCAACCACAAATTAGCGCGAGACCTTGCCGGCCTTGATGCACGAGGTGCAGACGTTGAGCCGCTTCGGCGTCCGACCGACCACTGCACGCACGCGCTGGATGTTGGGATTCCAGCGACGCGGAGTACGGCGGTGCGAGTGCGAAATGTTGTTGCCGAAGCCCGGCCCCTTGCCGCAGACGTCGCAGTTGGCAGCCACGGGTCACTCCAAAGACTTCAGGTGCACTTACAGTGAATTCCGGCGCGCCGGAATCATTGACTGAAGTGGCGGTACCGGAGGAATGGCCCGATTCTCATCGGGCAACCGAAGCAGCATACAACGACTGCGCCGGTGGAACGAAACTACCATGGTTGGCACCGCCCCCTTCCCGGTCCTGGCCCCCGCCCCGCTCCCCGGCCGAGGGCTACCCTGCGGTTCAACCCCGCTGCTCAAGGAGGCTTCAGGTGCCGCAGCCGCCCGACGATATGGATGCCGTCGTGGTCCGCACCTGGTGCTCACTGGCGCTGGAAGCGCTGGGCAGGGACCGCGAGGAGATCGACGCGATCAACGTCTATCCGGTCGCCGACGGGGACACCGGCACCAACCTCTATCTGACCGTGGAATCCGCGGCCCAGGCGGTGGAAGCGGTCTTCGTCGCCCACGGGACCGTGGGCGACTCCGGAACCGGTGACGGAACCGACGGCGGGGGTTCGGCACCCGCGCTGGCGGACGCGGTACGGGCGATGGCACACGGCGCGCTCATCGGGGCCCGCGGCAACTCGGGCACGATCCTGGCCCAGCTGCTGCGCGGCATGGCCGAGGTGCTCGGGGCGCCCGCGGGTGACGATGATCACGCGCAACTGCTGAGCGAGGCGCTTCGCCGGGCGGCGGAATCGGCGTACCAGGCGGTCGCGCACCCGGTGGAGGGCACCGTCCTGACGGTGGCCACCGCCGCGGCCGAAGCGGCTGCGGCCGCTCGTACGGACACATCCGCACCGGCCCGCGCCGGCTGCACGGCGGTGGCGCGCGCCGCATACGAAGGGGCGCGCGCGGCGCTGGACGCGACCCCCGGACAGCTGGCCGTACTCGGCCGCGCGGGCGTCGTGGACGCGGGCGGCCGAGGTCTGGTGGATGTGCTCGCCGCGCTGGCCGGGGCGTTCTCCGGGGAGGCCCCGGCCGCCGAGCGGCGGCGGGCCCCCACCGTGCTGCCCCCGCAGTTCACCGACGACTGCCCGGCCGACGGCGGCCCGGCCTTCGAGGTGATCTACCTCCTGGAGGCCACCGACGACGCCGTGGCCCGGCTGCGCACCCGGCTGGACGGCCTCGGCGACTCACTGGTCGTCGTCGGCGGCGACGGCCTCTGGAACGTCCATGTCCATGTGGACGACGCCGGTGCGGCCGTGGAGGCCGGGGTCGACGCCGGACGCCCGTACCGGATCCGTATCACCCACTTCGGCGCGGCCGGGACCCCGGCGCCCGAGCAGGTCCAGCGCGCGGTGGTCGCGGTCGTCCCCGGCGAGGGGCTGGCGGCCCTGTGCCAGGAGGCCGGTGCCACCACCGTGCTGGCCCGCCCCGGAGAGCCGCCCGCGAGCGGCGAACTGGTCGACGCGATCCGGCGCGCGCACGCCCGTGAGGTGGTGCTGCTGCCCAACGACGCAGAACTGCGCCACACGGCAGCGGCGGCGGCCGAACAGGCCAGGGCGGAGGGTGTGCGGGTGGCCCTCGTGCCCACCCGGGCGGCCGTCCAGGGCGTCGCGGCGCTGGCCGTGCACGAGTCCGAGCGGCGGTTCGACGAGGACGTCGTCGCGATGACTGCGGCGGCCGGCGCCACCCGCTACGCCGAACTGGCAGTTGCCGAACGGCAGTCCTGGACGTCGGCCGGTATCTGCCAGGCCGGCGATGTACTGGGGCTGATCGACGGCGATGTGGCGGTGATCGGGGCGGATCTGGTCAGCACGGCCGAGACGGTGTTGCACCGGATGCTCTCGGCGGGCGGCGAACTGGTGACGCTGGTGCTGGGCGACGGGGTACCGGTGGCGGTCGCCGACCGCCTCGAAGGGTTCGTACGGGGCGGGCACCTGGCGGTCGACACGGTGGTCTACGACGGCGGCCGCCAGCTGGCACCGCTGCTGATCGGGGTCGAGTAGCGGGGGGAGGCCACCGGGCGGGGCAGGGTCCGGGAGGGGAAATACCCCCGCTGTCGGACCCATGGTGTGCAATGGACCGCGTGCCCGCGCTCGATGAACCCCTCAAGAACACGCTCGGCGCCCCCACCGCCAAGGTGATGGCCGAGCACCTCGACCTGCACACGGTCGGCGACCTGCTGCACCATTACCCCCGCAGGTACGCCGAACGCGGTGAGCTGACCCAGCTCGCCGAGCTGCCCCTGGACGAACACGTCACCGTCTTCGCCCAGGTCGCCGACGCGCGGGTGCTCACCTTCAACCAGGGCAGGGGACGGCGCCTGGAGGTGAACATCACCGACGGCAGCGGCCGTCTGCAGCTCGTCTTCTTCGGCAAGGGCATCCACAAGCCCCAGAAGGAGCTGCTCCCCGGCCGCCGCGCGATGTTCGCGGGCAAGGTCTCCAAGTTCAACCAGAGGTTCCAGCTCGCCCACCCCACATACGAACTGCTGGACGCCGACACCGACGCGGGCGCCGTCGAGGCCTGGGCCAACGAGCTGATCCCCATCTATCCGGCCTGCAAGGGGCTGGAGTCCTGGAAGATCGCCAAGGCGGTCGACGCCGTACTGCCCGCCGCCCAGGAGGCCGCCGACCCGCTGCCGCCCGCGCTGCGCGGCGGACGCGGGCTGACCACGCTGCCCGACGCGCTGCTGAAGGTGCACCGTCCGCAGACGAAGGCCGATGTCGCGGTGGCGCGGGACCGGCTGAAGTGGGACGAGGCCTTCGTCCTCCAGGTCGCGCTGGCCAGGCGGCGGTACGCCGAGACCCAACTGCCCGCGGTGGCGCGGAAACCCGTACCGGGCGGGCTGCTCGACGCCTTCGACGCCAAGCTGCCCTTCACCCTCACCGAAGGCCAGCAGAAGGTCACCGGAGAGATCTTCGCCGGACTGGCGACCGAGCACCCGATGCACCGGCTGCTCCAGGGCGAGGTCGGCTCGGGCAAGACCATGGTCGCGCTGCGGGCGATGCTCGCGGTCGTCGACGCGGGCGGCCAGGCCGCGATGCTCGCGCCCACCGAAGTCCTCGCCCAGCAGCACCACCGTTCCATCACCGAGATGATGGGCGAGCTGGCCGAGGGCGGGATGCTCGGCGGCGGCGAGCAGTCCACCAAGGTCGTGCTGCTGACCGGTTCCATGGGCGTGGCTGCCCGCCGCAAGGCGCTGCTCGACCTGGTCACCGGTGAAGCCGGACTCGTCATCGGGACACACGCGCTGATCGAGGACAAGGTCCAGTTCCACGACCTCGGACTGGTCGTGGTCGACGAGCAGCACCGCTTCGGTGTCGAGCAGCGCGACGCGCTGCGGGGCAAGGGGAAGCAGCCGCCCCATCTGCTGGTCATGACGGCCACGCCCATTCCCCGCACGGTCGCCATGACGGTCTTCGGGGACCTGGAGACCTCCGTTCTCGACCAGCTCCCCGCAGGCCGTTCCCCGATCGCCACCCATGTCGTACCGGCCAAGGACAAGCCGCACTTCCTGGCCCGCGCCTGGGAGCGGGTGCGCGAGGAGGCGGAGAACGGCCACCAGGCGTACGTGGTGTGCCCGCGCATCGGGGACGGCGAGGACGAGCCGAAGAAGCGCAAGCCCGGATCCGATGACGCGGCGGCGGCCGCCGCCGAGGCCGACGGGGACAAGCGGCCCCCGCTCGCCGTGGTCGAGACCGCCGAACAGCTCAGGAACGGGCCGCTGAAGGGGCTGCGCATCGAGCTGCTGCACGGGCGGATGGCACCGGACGACAAGGACGACGTCATGCGCCGCTTCGCGGCGGGCGAGGTGGATGTCCTGGTCGCGACGACAGTCATCGAGGTCGGGGTCAACGTGCCCAACGCCACCGTCATGGTGATCATGGACGCGGACCGGTTCGGCGTATCGCAACTGCACCAGCTGCGCGGCCGGGTGGGCCGCGGCTCGGCGCCGGGACTCTGCCTCCTGGTGAGCGAGGCGCACGAGGCCGGCCCCGCCCGCGCCAGGCTCGGCGCCGTGGCCGCCACTCTCGACGGCTTCGAGCTCTCCCGCATCGACCTCGAACAGCGCCGCGAGGGCGATGTCCTCGGTCAGGCCCAGTCCGGTGTGCGGTCCTCGCTGCGGATGCTCGCCGTCATCGACGACGAGGAGGTCATCGCGGCGGCCCGCGAGGAGGCGGCCCAGGTCGTCGCCGCCGACCCGGAGCTGACCCGGCTGCCCGCCCTGCGCACCGCCCTGGACGCCCTCCTCGACCAGGAGCGCGAGCGGTACCTCGACAAGGGCTGAGAGACTGGCCGGGACAGGAGCCCGAACAGGACAGACTCCGCCCACCGAGAAGGACTGAGATGACCCGCGTGATCGCCGGTACGGCCGGCGGGCGCCGCCTCGCCGTACCGCCGGGCAACGGCACCCGCCCCACATCCGACCGTGCGCGCGAAGGGCTCTTCTCCACCTGGGAGGCGCTCATCGGAACCCTGGACGGGGCCCGGATCGCCGATCTGTACGCGGGGTCGGGCGCCGTCGGCCTGGAGGCGCTCTCCCGCGGCGCGGCGCACGCCCTGCTCGTGGAGGCGGACGCGCGGGCGGTGGCCACGGTCCGCGACAACGTCCGTACGCTCGGTCTCCCCGGGGCGGAGGTGCGGGCCGGTAAAGCGGAACAGATCGTGACAGGACCGGCGCCGGAGGCCCCGTACGACGTGGTTTTCCTCGATCCGCCGTACGCCGTCACCGATGACGATCTTCGCGAGATCCTGCTCACACTCCGTGCCCAGGGGTGGCTCAGCGGCGAGGCGCTCGTCACGGTGGAACGGAGCACAAGAGGCGGAGAGTTCAAGTGGCCCAAGGGATGTGAGCCGCTGCGGGCCCGTCGGTACGGCGAGGCCACGCTTTGGTACGGTCGCGCCGCCTCTACGTGCGAAGACGCACGATGACCGGACCCGGGAGCGAGGGACTTCAGTTGCGCCGCGCCGTCTGTCCGGGGTCATTCGACCCCATCACCAATGGACACCTCGACATCATCGCCCGCGCCTCCAAGCTGTACGACGTCGTACACGTGGCCGTGATGATCAACCAGTCGAAGCATGGCCTGTTCTCCATCGAGGAGCGGATGGAGATGATCCGCCAGGTCACGGCCGACTTCGGGAACGTCGAGGTCGAGTCCTTCCACGGCCTTCTCGTCGACTTCTGCAAACAGCGCGACATCCCGGCCATCGTGAAGGGGCTCCGCGCGGTCAGTGACTTCGACTACGAGCTGCAGATGGCCCAGATGAACAACGGGCTCTCGGGGGTCGAGACGCTGTTCGTCCCCACCAACCCGACCTACAGCTTCCTCTCCTCCAGCCTGGTCAAGGAGGTTGCGACCTGGGGCGGGGACGTTTCGCACCTGCTGCCGCCGCTGGTCCGCGATGCCCTGACGCAGCGGCTCGCCGAGAAGCGGGAAGCCGGCTGACGGCCGCGTGACGGCGGAGCACCCGGCCGCCGCACTGAACTGACGAACCGTCACCAGGTGTCGGGCGGGCGCCGACTGGCCGTACAGTCGTCCCCGTCCGTCTCCAGGCCGGAAGAACAGGTGGCGCACACGGTGGACGTGCAGAAGAAGCTCGACGAGATCGTCGACACGGTCGGCAGTGCCAGGTCCATGCCCATGTCGGCCTCCTGCGTGGTCAACCGCGCCGAGCTGCTGGCGATGCTCCAGGAGGTGCGCGAGGCCCTGCCGGGCTCTCTGGCGCAGGCCGAGGAGCTGATCGGCGGCCGTGAGCAGCTGGTCGAGCAGGCCCGTGACGAGGCCGAGCGGATCATCGAGGCGGCGCACGCCCAGCGCGGTTCCCTCATCTCCGACACCGAGGTCGCCCGGCAGTCCCAGGACGAGGCCGACCGGGTGCTCGCCGAGGCCCGGCGGGAGGCCGAGGAGATCCGCGCGGAGGCCGACGACTACGTCGACTCCAAGCTGGCGAACTTCGAGGTCGTCCTCACCAAGACCATCGGGTCCGTCGACCGCGGCCGCGAGAAGCTGCTCGGCCGCGGCCCGGGCCTGGACGAGGAGGGCTACGAGGACCCGGAGGCCCCGGAGCGCAGCCAGGACCCCGAGACACTGCGGATGCGGGCCGACGAGTACGTCGACACCAAGCTCGGAGCCTTCGAGGCCGTGATGGCCAAGACCCTCGAAGCCGTGGGGCGCGGCAGGCAGAAGCTGCACGGCCGGGTCGCGTCCGACGAACTGGGCGTGCACATGGCCGAGCAGGACGAGATGGGCCGCAGGCACAGCAGCGACGCGGACTTCCTCTCGGACCTGGCCGAGCCGCAGGCCCCGGCGGCCGTCCAGCCGCCGGTCCAGGTGCCCGCCCCGATGGCGGCCCAGCTGCCGCCGGAGGAGCCGCCGCAGCATCTCGCGGACGTGCCGGTCCAGCAGGTGTACGACCCGTACGGCTACCAGCACCAGCCGCAGGACCCCTACGCGTACCAGCAGCAGCAGTACGCGTACCAGCACGACCCGTACGCCTATCAGCAGCATCCCCAGCAGCACGACGGCTACGGCTACCCGGGGCCCGACCAGCTCCAGCAGCCCGACCAGGTCCAGCAGTCCCAGCAGGTGCAGCAGCCGCTCCACCCCCAGCAGCAGGGCGCCCTCGACGAGACCAGCCTCTTCGACACCAGCATGATCAACCTGGATCAGCTGCGCGAGTACGAACAGGGGCGCTGAAGCCCGGGGGATCCTGAGCCCGAAGGGGCCGATTGGGTCTACGGCGGCCGGTCCAGTATCCTGGCTCTTCGGTCGCCCGTACCTCCGCGATCTGTGCTGCCCGTTCCGATGGTCTCCGGACGGTTCCCGACGCGGCGGCGCCTCATTCCCCAGTCTTCAGCGATCCGAAAGCAGGAAGAGCCCTGAACGCCCGCCTCGACCACCGCAACCCCCTCGTGTTCGACACACACGAGCTGGGCCGGCGTCCCGGTGCGCTCCAGCGGCTTACCCGCTCGGTCGCAGCCCCCAAGGACCTCGGCATCGACGGGGTCATCGGAGTGCCGGAAGGCACTCCCGTAGAACTGCAGCTCCGCCTTGAGTCGGTCATGGACGGGGTGCTTGTCACAGGCACCGCCCGTTCATCCGCCAAGGGGGAGTGCGTAAGGTGTCTGGAGCCGCTGGAGCGAGAGCTCGAAGCGGATTTCCAGGAGATGTTCTCGTACCCCGAAGCCGACGACCGGGGCCGCAGCAAGAAGGCGGACCCGGCTGACAGTGCCGACGACGAGGACGAGGAAATCACCCCCCTTGAGGACGGCTTGTTCGACCTCGAACCCGTGCTGCGTGATGCGGTGGTGCTCGCACTGCCGATGCAGCCGGTGTGCCGGGAGGATTGCGCCGGCCTGTGTTCCGAATGCGGAATCAGGCTGGATGACGAACCCGGCCACCACCATGACGCCGTCGACGCACGTTGGGCGGCGCTGCAGGGACTCGTCGGGACCGGCCAGGTCGGCGAGAAGGACAACGTTGACGGCGCCGAACCTGGCGTCGACGAGAAGCAGGAGAAGTAGCCGTGGCTGTTCCGAAGCGGAAGATGTCGCGCAGCAACACGCGCCACCGCCGGTCGCAGTGGAAGGCTGCGGTCCCCACCCTGGTTGCGTGCGAGCGCTGCCAGGAGCCGAAGCTCCAGCACATCGCGTGCCCGAGCTGCGGCACCTACAACAAGCGCCAGGTCCTCGAGGTCTGAGCGGCTGGTGAGAGGCGCAATGTCTGACGTCAACAAGACGGACAATGCCTCGTCCCACACGCTTCTGGAAGGGCGGCTCGGGTACACACTCGAGTCCGCCCTTCTGGTGCGTGCGCTGACCCACCGTTCGTACGCGTACGAGAACGGCGGTCTGCCCACCAACGAGCGGCTGGAGTTCCTCGGGGACTCGGTGCTCGGCCTGGTGGTCACGGACACGCTCTATCGCACCCACCCCGATCTCCCGGAGGGCCAGCTGGCCAAGCTCCGGGCGGCGGTGGTCAACTCGCGTGCGCTCGCAGGGGTGAGCCGAGAGCTCGAACTCGGTCTCTTCATCCGGCTCGGCCGGGGCGAAGAAGGCACGGGCGGGCGGGACAAGGCATCCATCCTCGCCGACACCCTGGAAGCGGTGATCGGCGCCGTCTATCTCGATCAGGGCCTCGAAGCGGCGTCCGAGCTGGTACACCGGCTCTTCGACCCCCTCATCGAGCTGTCCTCCAACCTCGGTGCGGGCCTGGACTGGAAGACCAGCCTCCAGGAACTCACCGCAAGCGAAGGCCTCGGGGTCCCGGAATACCTGGTCAGTGAGACCGGTCCGGACCACGAGAAGACCTTCACCGCTGCCGCTCGCGTCGGTGGTGTCTCGTACGGCACCGGCACCGGCCGCAGCAAGAAGGAAGCGGAACAGCAGGCGGCGGAGTCCGCGTGGCGTGCGATCAGCGCCGCGGCGGAGGAGCGCGCGGTGGCGGCGGAGGCCGCCCCCGCCGCCCACGGAGAGGACGCCGACACCTCTCCGGCTCCGGCCGCCGGCACGGCCTCGGCCTGACGCCGGTTCTTTCCCCGCCCGTCCCCTCCGGGGGGCGGGCGGTTCTTTTCATGGTCCCTCTCAGCCCCCTTCACCGGCCACGGTGATCCACCCCTGAGGAGCAGCGTGCCCGAGTTGCCCGAGGTCGAAGTCGTACGGCGCGGACTGGAACGCTGGGTCTCCGGCCGCACCATCGCCGATGTACAGGTACTGCACCCCCGTGCGGTACGCCGTCACATCGCGGGCGGTGAGGACTTCGCCGCCGCCCTGCGCGGGCACCGGTTCGGTGTGGCCCGCCGCCGGGGGAAGTACCTCTGGCTGCCACTGGAGGACGCGGCCACCGCTGCCGCCGCCGGCTCTTCCGCGGGCGGGGAGCCCGGCACCGGGTACTCGGTCCTCGGTCATCTCGGGATGAGCGGGCAGCTGCTGGTCCAGCCCGAAGCGGTCCCCGACGAGAAGCACCTGCGGATCCGCATCCGGTTCGACGACATCGCGGGTACCGAGCTGCGCTTCGTCGACCAGCGGACCTTCGGCGGGCTCTCGCTGCACGCGAACACCCCCGAGGGGCTGCCCGACGTCATCGCGCACATCGCCCGGGACCCGCTGGACGAGGAGTTCGACGACGCCGCGTTCCACGCGGCGCTGCGGTTGCGCCGCACCACCATCAAGCGCGCCCTGCTCGACCAGTCGCTGATCAGCGGGGTCGGCAACATCTACGCGGACGAGGCGCTCTGGCGCGCGCGGCTGCACTACGAGCGCCCCACGGCCACGCTCACCCGCCCCCGGACCGCGGAACTCCTGGGACATGTACGGGACGTGATGAACCAGGCTCTCGCTGTCGGCGGCACCAGCTTCGACAGCCTCTACGTCAATGTGAACGGCGAATCCGGCTACTTCGACCGGTCGCTCGACGCCTACGGGCGGGAGGA
This sequence comes from Streptomyces sp. NBC_01471, assembly GCF_041438865.1. Taxonomy (NCBI): domain Bacteria; kingdom Bacillati; phylum Actinomycetota; class Actinomycetes; order Kitasatosporales; family Streptomycetaceae; genus Streptomyces; species Streptomyces sp. NBC_01471. The sequence continues at coordinate 1,848,899 of NZ_CP109450.1, read as the reverse complement.
CGAGCCGTGCCGCCGCTGCGGCACCCCGATGCGCCGCCGCCCCTGGATGAACCGGTCCAGCTACTTCTGCCCGCGCTGCCAGCGCCCGCCCGCCGGACCGCGCGGCTGAGCAGCGGACCAGCCGTTCACCTGCGGGAACGGCTCAGTGGCCGGAGCTGTCTCAGTAGCCGAAGTCCTGGGTCCACCAGGGCCCGCCGGTGCCGAGGTGGACGCCGACGCCGAGCGTCCTGAAGTCGCAGTTGAGTATGTTCGCGCGGTGCCCCGGGCTGTGCATCCAGGAGTCCATCACGGCGGCGGCGTCGGCCTGGCCGCGCGCGATGTTCTCGCCGCCCAGGCCCTGCACGCCCGCCTTGTCCGCACGGTCCCACGGGGTGGCCCCGTCCGGATCGGTGTGGTCGAAGAAGCCCCGGGAAGCCATCTCGTCACTGAAGTTCCCGGCCAGCGAGGCCAGCTCCGCATCGGCCCGCACCGGCCGGCAACCCGCCTGGGCCCGTTGCTTGTTGACCAGGCCGACAACCGTCGCGGCCGCGGTGCTCTCGGCGCTGGTGGCCGCTTCGGTGTGCGCGGACTCGGTGTGCCGGGGCGCCGCTCCGGGCGCCGCCGTACGGGCCGGTGCCGTGCTGGGGGACGCGCTCCGTGCGGCGGGGCTGCGCTGCTTCCGCTGCGAAGGCGGGGCGGAGGCCTTCGGCTTGTGCGGGGACGGCGAGGCCGACGGGGCGTGTGCCCGGGCGGCGGAGGTCCCGGCCGGTGCGGACGGGGAGTCCGGTGTGGGTGAGGCGGACGATCCGCCCTGGGTCTGGAGGTCCGGTACGCCGTCGGCGCGTACCTGGCCGCCGCCGCCCGAGCCGCCCAGCGTGTAGGTGTCGCCGCCGGGCAGCAGACCCGAGGCCATCGCCACGGCGCCCACCGCGACGGCCGCCGACACCCCCAGCAGCCCGGTGCGTACGGGCGTGGAGCCCCGGCCCTTGCCGTGCGCCCGGTTCCGCCGCCGGTTCCCGGGGGCCGCCGGATCATCAACGGCTGCGGGTCCGGCGGCGGAGCGGCTGTGTCGTCCCATGCGCGGTGCCCTTCCTCGTGGCCGGCGTCGACGCGGCTCACCCGTACAGGTGAAGTTCGTTGGCTCGGGACTGTAGTCCATGGGGCATGGGGGCGAAGTGCTGCCAGGGCAATTGGCCGGTTAGCGTGCAGACATGAACGAAGATGTACGGTTCGCCGCCTGGGTGCGCGGCAAGGTCCAGGGCGTCGGGTTCCGCTGGTTCACCAGGGCGAACGCTCTGCGGATCGGCGGACTCACGGGATTCGCCCTCAATCTGGAGGACGGCAGGGTGCAGGTCGTCGCCGAAGGACCCCGGGAGAAGTGCGACCTTCTCCTGGAGTGGCTGAGGTCGTCCGACACACCCGGCCGCGTCGACGGTGTCACTGAGATCTGGGACACTCCGCGGCACGTCTACCAGAGCTTCGAAATCCGTTGACGGGGCCGGTCCCGGCGGCGGCCGCGGGGTCCTGCTGATCTGCCTCCGGCATATCCGTGAGGCAGAAAATGCCTGGTGGTTGCCAAGAAGCGCTCTCCGTGCCAGGCTGCCGCAGTAGGAATGATCTCCACGCCCCCTGGGCCCCGCAGGAGAGCCGCACCGGACACCGTCCGGCGTGTGCCCCCGGGTCTGCCCATCGATACGGGGTGTGATCGTGTTGACCGTCAAACTTTTTGGTGAGACTCTGGAAGCCCCGCGCACCTCAGCTGCTCGGCAGCGAGAAAAGCAGAGAAAACAGCAGACAAGACAGAGGCTGCCGAGTTCCGCGGGTGCGATTCCCCCTACGACCCACCACTCTTCGGTCGGTCACTCAGTGTGGAGGACCATCCATCATGGCAAAGGCGCTTCTCGGTTACGTCGGCGGTTCCGACCCGCGACTTCTCTCCGAGATGCGACGGCTCCAGCAGCGCGTCCAGGACCTCGAATCCGAGCTCGTACGGATTCAGTCCGAGAACGACGCGCTGGCCGCCGCAGTTCAGCACCACGGAGACTCGTTGCTCGACGGTATCGACATGGACGTACCCCAGGCGGAGCCTGCGCTCACCTGACCCACACCCCACAAGGGTACCGGCCGGGCTGATCCGTACAGCCGCTTGAGATCCAATGCGCAAGGATATGCAAGGGACGCTTCGGCGTCCCTTCTTTCTTTTCCGCTCTTTCCCCCGGTCCTGAACCGAACACTTCACGGACTGCCCCGTCACGCACTGCCGTGTGTGGTTCCTTTACCGTCTGATGTGCCCTGCACCTTCATGGGCGAAACCGGCAGTGAAAGGTAGAGTCCGGCGGCGTGCACCTCAAGGCCATGACCCTCCGCGGGTTCAAATCCTTTGCCTCGGCCACCACCCTCCGGTTCGAGCCCGGCATCACCTGTGTCGTGGGCCCCAACGGATCCGGCAAGTCCAACGTGGTCGACGCGCTCTCGTGGGTCATGGGGGAGCAGGGCGCCAAGTCGCTGCGCGGCGGCAAGATGGAAGACGTCATCTTCGCCGGGACGACCGGCCGCCCGCCGCTGGGCCGCGCCGAGGTCTCGCTCACCATCGACAACTCCGACGGTGCGCTGCCCATCGAGTACGCGGAAGTCACCATCACGCGGATCATGTTCCGCAACGGCGGCAGTGAGTACCAGATCAACGGCGACACCTGCCGGCTGCTCGACATCCAGGAACTGCTCTCCGATTCCGGGATCGGCCGCGAGATGCACGTCATCGTCGGGCAGGGCCAGCTCGACTCCGTACTGCACGCGGATCCGATGGGGCGCCGGGCCTTCATCGAGGAGGCGGCCGGCGTACTGAAGCACCGCAAGCGCAAGGAGAAGGCGCTGCGGAAGCTGGACGCGATGCAGGCCAACCTCGCCCGTGTCCAGGACCTCACCGATGAACTGCGGCGCCAGCTCAAGCCCTTGGGGCGGCAGGCCGCGGTCGCCCGGCGTGCCGCTGTCATCCAGGCCGACCTCAGGGACGCGCGGCTGCGGCTGCTCGCCGACGACCTGGTGACGATGCGCCGGGCGCTGCGGAGCGAGATCGCCGACGAGGCCGCGCTGAAGGAGCGCCGGGAGACGGCGGAGGAGGCACTCAGGGCCGCCCTGTCGCGCGAGGCCGGACTGGAGGACGAGGTGCGCCGGCTCGCCCCGCGCCTCCAGCGGGCCCAGCAGACCTGGTACGAGCTGTCGCAGCTGGCCGAGCGGGTGCGCGGGACGATCTCGCTCGCCGACGCACGGGTGAAGAGCGCGTCCGCCGCCCCCGAGGAGGAGCGGCGGGGCCGTGACCCCGAGGACATGGAGCGCGAGGCCGCCAGGATCCGGGAGCAGGAGGCGGAGCTGGAGGCCGCGCTGGAGTCCGCCGAGCGCGCACTGGAGGACACCTCCGCGCACCGGGCCGAGCTGGAACGGGAGCTGGCCGCCGAGGAGCGCAGGCTCAGGGACGCCGCCCGCGCCATCGCCGACCGGCGTGAGGGGCTCGCCCGGCTGAACGGGCAGGTCAACGCGGCCCGCAGCAGAGCCGGTTCGGCGCAGGCCGAGATCGACCGGCTCGCCGAGGCGCGGGACGGGGCGCAGGAGCGCGCCGCCGCGGCCCAGCAGGAGTACGAACAGCTCAAGGCCGAGGTCGACGGACTCGACGCCGGTGACCTGGAACTCGCCGAGCGGCACAGCGCGGCGAAGTCCGCGCTGGCGGAAGCGGAGAGCGCCCTCACCGGGTCCCGGGAGTCCGCGACGGCCGCCGAGCGCGAGCGGGCCGCGCTGGCGGCCCGGCACGAGGCGCTGGCGCTCGGACTGCGCCGCAAGGACGGCACGGGCGTGCTGCTCGGAGCCGACGACCGTCCGGCAGGTCTGCTGGGCCCGGTCGCGGAACTGCTGACGGTGGCCGCCGGGTACGAGGTCCCGGTGGCCGCCGCACTGGGGGTGGCGGCCGACGCCCTCGCGGTGCGCGACACGGCCACCGCGGCGGACGCGATCCGGAGGTTGCGCAAGCAGGACGCGGGCCGCGCGACCCTGCTGCCCGGCGTGGCCGCCGTACCGTCGCGGGAGTCCGGGTCCGGTGGACTGCCCGGCCAGGCCACCGGACCGGCCGGGTCCACGGCCGGCGGGGTCCGGCCACCGCATACCGAAGCCCGGCCGCCGCACGCCGGTGCCCCCGGACAGGAGCTTCCGGGGCAGGAGGCCGCGACGCCCGGTGGCACGTCCCGTACGGCCGTTCCGGGGCAGGCGGGCACCGGAGTGCCGGAGGTCCGGGGCGGCGACGGTGCGCCCGGCAGCGGAGGCCCTGCGGGGAGCGGCCCCGAGGCGGCCGGCGGGACCGGGCCCGGCCGCCCGGCCGTCGCACTCGCCGCGCCCTTCGCCGTCGATCTGGTCGGCGGCCCCGCCGAGCTGCTGCCCGGGGTGCGCAGACTGCTGCGCGACATCGTCGTCGTAGGCACCCTCGAAGACGCCGAGGACCTGATCGCCGAACGGCCCGGGCTGACCGCCGTGACCGCCGAAGGCGATGTCCTGGGAGCACACTTCGCGCACGGCGGGTCCGCCGGTGCGCCCAGTCTGCTGGAGGTACAGGCGTCCGTGGACGAGGCCGCCGCCGGGCTTGCCGAGCTGGCCGTACGGTGCGAGGAGCTGGCCGGCGCGCAGCGCGCCGCGGCCGGGCGGCGCGCGGAGTGCGCGGCGCTCGTCGACGAGCTGGCGGAGCTGCGGCGCACCGCCGACCGGGAGAAGTCCGGTGTCGCCCAGCAGCTCGGGCGCCTCGCCGGGCAGGCCCGGGGCGCGGCGGGCGAGGCCGAGCGGTCGGCGGCGGCCGCCGCCAAGGCCCAGGAGGCCCTGGAGCGCGCGACCGGGGAGGCCGAGGAGCTGGCCGAACGGCTGCTGGTGGCCGAGGAGTCACCGATGGAGGAGGAGCCGGACACCTCCGTACGGGACCGGCTCGCCGCCGACGGCGCCAACGCCCGGCAGACCGACATGGAGGCCATGCTCCAGGCCCGTACCCATGAGGAGAGGGTGAAGGGGCTCGCGGGGCGGGCCGAAGCACTCGACCGGGGAGCGCGCGCCGAGCGTGAGGCCCGGGTGCGCGCCGAGCAGCGCCGCGCCCGGCTGCGCCACGAGGCCGCGGTCGCGTCGGCGGTCGCGGACGGGGCGCGCCAGCTGCTCGCCCACGTTGAGGTGTCGCTGGTCCGCGCCGAGCAGGAGCGAGCGGCCGCCGAGGCCGCGAAGGCCGGGCGCGAGCAGGAGCTGGCCGCCGAGCGGAACCGGGGCCGTGACCTCAAGGCCGAACTGGACCGGCTCACCGACTCGGTGCACCGCGGTGAGGTGCTCGGCGCCGAGAAGCGGCTGCGGATCGAGCAGCTGGAGACCAGGGCCCTGGAGGAGCTGGGCGTGGAGCCGGCCGGGCTGGTCGCCGACTACGGCCCGGACCAGCCGGTGCCGCCGTCCCCGGCCGCCGAGGGGGAGGAGCTGCCCGACGATCCGGACGATCCGCGGAACCAGCCGGTCCCCTTCGACCGGGCCGGGCAGGAGAAGCGGCTCAGGTCGGCCGAACGGGCGTACCAGCAACTCGGAAAGGTGAATCCGCTCGCCCTGGAGGAGTTCTCCGCGCTGGAGGAGCGGCACAAGTTCCTCTCCGAGCAGCTGGAGGACCTGAAGAAGACGCGGGCCGACCTCCTGCTGGTGGTCAAGGAGGTCGACGAGCGGGTCGAGCAGGTCTTCACCGAGGCGTACCGCGACACCGCACGCGAGTTCGAAGGGGTCTTCGCCCGGCTCTTCCCCGGCGGCGACGGGCGGCTGATCCTGACCGACCCGGGCAACATGCTCACCACCGGCGTGGACGTCGAGGCCCGGCCGCCGGGCAAGAAGGTCAAGCGCCTCTCGCTGCTCTCCGGCGGGGAGCGGTCACTGACCGCCGTGGCCCTGCTGGTGTCGATCTTCAAGGCCAGGCCCAGTCCGTTCTACGTGATGGACGAGGTGGAGGCCGCGCTCGACGACACCAACCTCCAGCGGCTGATCCGGATCATGGAGGAGCTCCAGGAGAGCTCCCAGCTCATCGTGATCACTCACCAGAAGCGGACGATGGAGGTGGCCGACGCGCTCTACGGCGTCTCCATGCAGGGCGACGGGGTCTCCAAGGTGATCAGCCAGCGCCTGCGCTGAGCCGGGCCCGGGCCGTTCTGAGTGGCCCTCAGGCGGAGCGGTCCCCAAGTGGTGTGCGCCCGGAAGCTGTGCGCAACTGGAGGGGCTCGTACCCCCATGGCCGTCATCGCGGACGGGCCCGAGGAGCTCATGTGACCAGCACGGCGAACACACCGCAGGCCGGAGGCAGCCCCGCTGCCCCGGAGCACCTCGCCCACGTCGTCTTCATCACGGCGGCGGCCGCGATGGGCGGTTTCCTGTTCGGCTACGACAGCTCGGTGATCAACGGAGCGGTCGAGGGCATCCGCGGCAAGTACGACGTCGGTTCGGCGACCCTCGCCCAGGTCATCGCCGTCGCCCTGATCGGCTGTGCGATCGGCGCGGCGACGGCCGGCCGCATCGCCGACCGCATCGGGCGCATCCGCTGCATGCAGATCGCGTCCGTACTGTTCACCATCAGCGCCGTCGGCTCCGCGCTCCCCTTCGCCCTGTGGGACCTGGCCCTCTGGCGCATCATCGGCGGTTTCGGCATCGGAATGGCCTCGGTCATCGGCCCCGCCTACATCGCCGAGGTGTCCCCGCCCGCGTACCGGGGCCGGCTCGGGTCCTTCCAGCAGGCGGCCATCGTCATCGGCATCGCCATCTCGCAGCTCGTCAACTACGGCATCCTCCAGACCGCGAACGGAAACCAGCGGGGGAAGCTGCTGGGCGTCGAGGCCTGGCAGCTCATGCTCGGCGTCATGGTGATCCCGGCCGTCATCTACGGGCTGCTCTCCTTCGCGATCCCCGAGTCGCCCCGCTACCTGATCCAGGCGGGCAAGGCGGACCGGGCCAGGAAGGTGCTCTCCGAGGTCGAGGGGGAGCACATCGATCTCGACGCCCGGGTGCAGGAGATCCGGCTCGCCATGAAGCGCGAGCACAAGTCGACGTTCAAGGACCTGCTGGGCGGGGGCTTCTACTTCAAACGCATCGTCTGGATCGGTATCGGCCTCTCGGCCTTCCAGCAACTGGTCGGCATCAACGTCGCCTTCTACTACTCCGCGACCCTGTGGCAGTCCGTGGGCATCGACCCGTCGACCTCGTTCCTGTACTCGTTCACCACCTCCATCATCAACATCATCGGCACCGTGGTCGCCATGGTCCTCGTCGACCGGATCGGTCGCCGCCCGCTCGTGCTGATCGGCTCCGTGGGCATGGTCATCGGGCTCGCGCTGGAGGCCTGGGCGTTCTCGTACCATCTCGTCGGCGGCAAGCTGCCGAGCGTCCAGGGCTGGGTCGCGCTCATCGCCGCCCACTGGTTCGTGTTCTTCTTCGCGATGTCGTGGGGTGTCGTCGTCTGGGTCTTCCTCGGCGAGATGTTCCCGAACAAGATCCGCGCCGCCGCCCTCGGGGTGGCCGCTTCGGCCCAGTGGATCGCCAACTGGGCGATCACGGCCAGCTTCCCGAGCCTCTCCGACTGGAACCTCTCCGCGACGTACGTGATCTACACGGTCTTCGCCGTGCTCTCGATCCCCTTCGTGCTGCTGTTCGTGAAGGAGACCAAGGGCAAGACGCTGGAGGAGATGGGCTGACGACCCCGGACCGCACCGTGCTGCCCCTGCTCAGTCCTTGAGCCGGGGCAGCACGCGTTCCGCGAACAGACGCAGACTGCGCCAGCCCTCGTCCACCGGTATCCCGCCGCACAGCGGATGCAGCACGAGGCTTCCGGCGCCGCCCTCGGCCAGGGCCACGCACGCGTCCGGGGTGACGATCCGGTAGACGCCCTCCGCACGCAGCCCGTCCACCGTCTCCGCCGCCGAACGGACCGCGGAGTGGATGTCCGACGACTGCCAGGAGGAGTACGTGCGCGCCTCGTGCAGGAAGTACTCGCCGTACTCGGCCCAGGCCCGGTCGGGATCCTCCGCGATGTGCAGCAGCGGGGTCTCGGCCTCCGGCATCATGCAGAAGCCCTCGGTCCCGTACTCCACGCGCTGCTGGTGGTAGTACGCCTCCAGATCCGGCAGATACGCGCTCGGGAACAGCGGCAGTCCCAGCCGCGCCGCCCGGCGGGCCGCCGCCCGGGACGATCCGCCGACGAGCAGCAGCGGGTGCGGGCTGGTGTACGGGCGCGGGGTGACCCGCACCGTACGCCCCCGGTACGCGAACGGCTCGCCCGTCCACGCGGCCAGCAGGGTTTCGAGGAGTTCGTCCTGGAGCCGGCCGCGCCGGGTCCACTCGACACCCTGCTGCGCGTACTCGTCGGGCCGGTAGCCGATGCCCGCCACCGTGACCAGGCGGCCCGCGCCGATCAGATCGAGGACCGCGATGTCCTCCGCGAGCCGCAGCGGGTCGTAGAGCGGACCGATGATCGCGGAGACGGTGACCGCGATCCGGCGGGTGGCTCCGAAGACGGAGCCCGCGAAGACGAACGGGGAGGGCAGCCAGTTGTTGCCGACGCCGTGGTGTTCCTCGGTCTGGACGGTGTCGACGCCGTGGTCGTCGGCGTAAGCGGCCATCTCCAGGGCGGTGCGGTAGCGGGCGGAGAGTGACTCGGGGGTCGCCCGCGGATCGACGAGATTGAACCTGACGACTGTGAAGGCCATGACGGGAAGTCCCCCTTCGCCGGGTGGGAGCTGGCGAAGGGGGACGGTAGCTGACGTCGCGTCAGATAGGTAGGGTCGCGGGCTCACGGTCGGCGTCGGGACCCTGGCCCGCGGCGCCGGGCCGTCCCTTCGGCCCGGGCTTCGGGAGCACGGCGTAGAGCACGCCCGAGACCAGGATGGTGACGACCCAGCCGAGGCCGTTGCGGCCGAGCCAGCTGTCCGCGAACGGTCCGGTGAACCAGGCGGAGCCCGCTGTGCCCGCGGTGGTGAACAGCATCCCGGTGACCAGCGCGACGAGCCAGGCGATGACGGCGGCGGGGCTGAAGCCGCCCCGGTACCAGTAGGCGCTGGTCCGGGTGGTGTCCATCAGCGCCACCGGGTCGTAGGTGCGCCCGAGCAGCATGTCCGCGCCGAAGACCCCGATCCAGGCGGAGAAGGCCACCGCGAGCAGGGAGAGGAACGCGACGAAGGAGCCGAGGAAGCTCGTCGCCGCCAGCATCAGGATCAGCCCGAGCACCACGCTGATCGCGGCGTTCACGGAGACCGCCCAGGCGCGCGGCACCTTGATGCCGAGCGTCAGCGCGGTGAAGCCGGCCGAGTACATCGACATCGCGTTGATCAGAACCATGCCGACCACGGCGATCAGCAGGTACGGCACCGCGATCCACATCGGCAGGACCTTGCCGAGGAAGGAGACCGGGTCGGAGGCGTTCGCGAGGTCCGGGGTGGAGACCGCCATCACGGCGCCCATCAGCACCATCGGCAGGACGACGATGCCCGCGCCGCCGATGGAAGCGCCGATCATGCCCCCGCCGGAGGAGCGGCGCGGCAGGTACCGCGCGAAGTCCGGACCGGTCGGGACCCAGCTGAGGCCACCGGCGGCGATCAGTCCTATGCCCGCGACCAGGGAGGCGGTGGTGCCGGCCGGCTTGGCGAAGACGGCGGACCAGTCGGTGTCGGCGATCAGGTAGACCAGCACCAGGACGGAGAAGATCCCGAAGAGGTACGTGGACCACTTGTTGCACACATGCAGGGCGTTGATGCCGAGACCCGAGATCAGGAAGGTGGCGGCGACGAACAGCAGCAGGGTCACGATGATCAGCGGGGTGCTGCTGTGGATGCCGAAGCAGATGTCGAGCACGGTGAGGAGCGCGTACGCACCGGTCACCGCGTTGATCGTCTCCCAGCCCCAGCGGGCGATCCAGATCAGCGAGCCGGGCAGCAGATTGCCGCGCTGGCCGAAGACCGAACGGGACAGGGCCATACCGGGGGCGCCGCCGCGCTTGCCCGCGATGCTGATGAAGCCGACCAGTCCGTAGCTGATGACCGGGGCCACGAAGGCCGCGATCAGCGCCTGCCAGAAGTTCAGCTTGTCGGCGACGACCAGGCTCGCGCCCATCGCGAGCAGCAGCACACTGATATTGGCGGCAACCCAGGTCGGGATCAGGTCGCGGACACGGCCTTTGCGTTCGTTGTCCGGGACGGGTTCGAGACCGCGGGTCTCCACCGCGCCTTCGACGTCGGAGGCGTGGGGCATGGGGTACTCCGTGCACGTGTGAGGGGAGTTGGGGACGGGGAGGAGATGATGTGACGCGCGTAGATATCGACATCATGGTAGGGGCGCCGCGAAAATTTCAAATAGAGGATTTAGTCCCTTGTGTGATCCGACGAAGCGACGTACGGCCGGGCTGTGAACGATCACTGAGCCGTGACTGATACTGGGTGGGTTATGGAAATCGTGATCCTTGCTGTAGTCATCGCCCTGGTCGCTGTCGGCGCGATCAGCGGGCTCGTGGTCAGCAGCCGCAAGAAGAAGCAGCTGCCCCCGGCACCGCCTAGCGCGCCGACCATCACAGCGCCGCCCGCCGAACCCCAGGTCGGCGAGGACGCTGCCCCACCGCGCGAAGAGTCGCGCCGCACCATCGAGGAGGTGGATCTCCCGCCCGCCGACGAGGCCGCGGGCGCACCCGCCGCCGTCGAGGACCCGGTCGTCGCGGAGCCCGTCGCTCCGCGGATCGAGATCCCGGAACCGACCGAGGGCCGTCTCGTACGGCTGCGCGCCCGGCTCGCCCGCTCGCAGAACTCGCTCGGCAAGGGACTGCTCACCCTGCTCTCCCGCGACAACCTCGACGAGGAGACCTGGGAGGAGATCGAGGACACCCTGCTCACGGCCGACGTCGGGGTCGCGCCGACCCAGGAACTGGTCGAGCGCCTGCGGGAGCGCGTCAGGGTGCTCGGCACCCGCACACCGCAGGATCTGCGCACCCTGCTGCGCGAGGAACTGCTGAATCTGCTCGGTACGGACTTCGACCGTGCGGTCAGGACCGAGGGGGGCCTGGAGACTCCGGGCGTCGTCATGGTCGTCGGGGTCAACGGCACCGGCAAGACCACCACCACCGGCAAGCTCGCCCGGGTCCTGGTGGCCGACGGCCGCAGTGTGGTGCTCGGCGCGGCCGACACCTTCCGGGCCGCCGCCGCCGACCAGCTCCAGACCTGGGGTGACCGGGTCGGCGCGCGCACGGTGCGCGGCCCCGAGGGCGGCGACCCGGCGTCGATCGCCTTCGACGCGGTGAAGGAAGGCATCAAGGAGGGCGCCGATGTCGTCCTCATCGACACCGCCGGGCGGCTGCACACGAAGACCGGCCTGATGGACGAGCTCGGCAAGGTCAAGCGGGTCGTGGAGAAGCACGGTCCGCTGGACGAGGTGCTGCTCGTACTGGACGCGACGACCGGGCAGAACGGCCTGGTGCAGGCGCGGGTGTTCGCCGAGGTGGTGGACATCACCGGCATCGTGCTGACCAAGCTGGACGGCACCGCCAAGGGCGGCATCGTGATCGCGGTCCAGCGTGAACTGGGCGTACCGGTCAAGCTGGTCGGCCTGGGAGAGGGAGCCGACGACCTGGCCCCGTTCGAGCCCGAGGCGTTCGTGGACGCGCTGGTCGGGGAGTGAACCGGGCCGTCTGAAGCAGGAAGAACGCGAAGGGCCCCGCCGCACGGTGCAGATGCGGCGGGGCCCTTCGCGCTCTCCCGCACCGGCGCCGGCCGGCACGGGAGGCGCGTCAGGCGGGGACGTGGCGGTGGCAGATGTACGCGAGGGTGCCGAGCAGCAGCCGGGCCTGGGGCGGGCCGCTCGCCGTCTCCAGCGACGGGGGGCGCAGCCAGCGGGCCGGGCCCAGGCCGGCGTGGTTCGACGGCGGTGCGGTGATGTGTTCGCCGGGGCCCAGGCCGTGCAGGTCGAGGTCCGCGTCGTCCCAGCCCATCCGGTAGAGCAGCTCCGGGAGTTCGCGTGCGGCGCCGGGGGCGACGAAGAACTGGGCCCGGCCGTCCGGGGTCGCGCTCACCGGCCCCAGTGGCAGCCCCATCCGCTCCATCCGGATCAGGGCCGTGCGCCCCGCGGGCTCGGCGACATCGATGATGTCGAAGCAGCGGCCGACCGGCAGCAGCACGGCGGCGCCCGGTGTCAGGGACCAGGCTCTCGCCGCTTCACCGAGGGTGGCCCCCGCCGGCACCTCGGGCGCGAACCCGAGGGGATGGGCGCCCGGGGACGCGCACCCGGCCTCTCCGCAGGAGCAGTTGCCCGCCGCCGCACGTGCGCCGGGAACCACGTCCCAGCCCCAGAGTCCGGTGAACTCGGCCACCGCCGTGCACTCCGATGTGCGGCCGCGACGCCGGGTGCCGGAGCGGATGTCCCGGATGCCGCCGATAGTGAAGCCCATGCCCCCTCCAACGGGTCGTGCGCGCCGGTGGTTACGACCTGGAGCCTCTCCGTCACCCTGTGTCGCAAACGCCCTGGTCGGGGAGGCGTGGGGTGACGTTGGGGGTGGTGCGGAACGGTTCACGCGCCCCGGCGTGCATCGCCCCACCCGTTCCCGATCGTCGAGTGTCAAGTGAATCGCGCCTGGCGGCAGGGGTGTTCATTCGAAGGGGTGGCGAATGGTGGCGTTTCCGGGATCGCCCTCGCCGGGTGCGTGATCGTAGGATTACTTTCGGTGCATGAACCCTCGGGGTCGATGCACTCACGGGTATGCCGGGGGCAAGCCGGTTTTCTGTTCGAAGGGGCGCAAGCGCCGGACAGCGAACCTCAACTCGCGGCATTCTGATATGGGTTGGCGTAATGAGGCTTCAGCGGGATGGGGGCGTTCCAGTGGGCGGCAGTGGCGACGGCGAGACGAGTGCCGGCAAGCGCCCGAACGAGCGGCTCGGTTCGTGGTTCGTGCGCAGCGGCTGGTCGAAGGGCGAGCTGGCACGCCAGGTGAACCGCAGGGCACGGCAGATGGGCGCGCACCACATCAGCACCGACACCTCGCGGGTACGGCGCTGGCTGGACGGCGAGCAGCCGCGTGAGCCCATTCCGCGCATCCTCTCGGAGCTGTTCTCCGAACGCTTCGGCAGCGTGGTCGCCATCGAGGACCTGGGGCTGCGCGCGGCGCACCAGTCACCCTCGGTTTCGGGTGTCGACATGCCCTGGGCGGGCCCGCAGACGGTCTCCCTGCTCAGCGAGTTCTCCCGCAGCGACCTGATGCTCGCCCGGCGCGGCTTCCTCGGTGCCTCGCTCGCGCTGGCGGCGGGCCCGTCGCTCATCGAGCCGATGCAGCGCTGGCTGGTGCCCACGCCCGGGGGCGAGCCCACCGTCGAGCTCCCCGCCGACCACGCCCGCCGCCCCTCCCGGCTCTCGGGGCCCGAGCTCGAACTGCTGGAGTCCACCACGGCGATGTTCCGTCAGTGGGACGCCCAGTGCGGCGGCGGGCTGCGCCGCAAGGCGGTCGTCGGCCAGCTGCACGAGGTGACCGACCTGCTGCAGGAGCCGCAGCCGGGGGCCACGTCGAAGCGGCTGTTCCGGTGCGCTGCCGAACTGGCCGAGCTGGCCGGGTGGATGAGTTACGACGTCGGCCTCCAGCCCACCGCCCAGAAGTACTTCGTGCTCGCCCTGCACGCGGCCAAGGAAGCCGGGGACAAGCCGCTCGGCTCGTACATCCTGTCCTCGATGAGCCGCCAGATGATCCATCTCGGCCGCCCCGACGACGCCCTGGAACTCGTCCATCTCGCCCAGTACGGCAGCCGCGAGTGCGCCACCCCCCGCACCCAGGCGATGCTGTATGCGATGGAGGCCCGCGCCTACGCCAACATGGGCCAGCCGAGCAAGTGCAAACGGGCCGTGCGGATGGCCGAGGACACCTTCTCCGACGCGGGCGTCGACGGCGAGCCGGAGCCCGACTGGATCCGCTTCTTCTCCGAGGCCGAGCTGAACGGCGAGAACGGCCACTCGTTCCGCGATCTCGCCTATGTGGCAGGCCGCAGCCCCACCTACGCCTCGCTCGCGGAGCCGGTCCTCGACAACGCGGTCGCGCTCTTCGAGAAGGACGAGGAGCACCAGCGTTCGTACGCGCTGAACCTGGTCGGGATGGCCACCGTCCACCTGCTGAAGCGGGAACCCGAGCAGTCCACCTCCTACGCCGCCCAGGCCCTGCACATCGCCGGACGCGTCCGCTCCGAGCGCGTCAACACCAGGCTCCGCAAGACCGTCGACACGGCGGTCAGGAACTTCGGCGACGTCCCCGCGGTCATCGACCTCACCGAACGTCTCGCCGAGCAGCTGCCCGAGACCGCCGAAGCGGTCTGAGGCCGCGGCCCCGCCGGCAGCAGCACTGCCGCGGCAGCGGCACCCCAAGGCCCCGGCCACGACAGTCACCCCGTGATGCCCGACTCGGCTCCCCCGCGCCAGGTCAACAGGGTGACCGTCGTGGCCGGTTTTCGACCTGCCCGGTCACCTGTGCGGGGCAGGTCCTGGGCCCCGGGGCCCGTCCCGCACTTCACCCGGGCGTAACACGTACCGCCTCTTCGTCACTGCGGTGAAACATCACACGGCATCGGCGGAAACGGCGCGGCGCCAGTCTCTGACGCATGACAGGCCGCTGTTCCGCCGCTCCCCACAGCCCCCGCCCGCAGGTGGCCGCACCGACGACGAGGAGACGCCGATGCCCACAGGCATCATGACCCTTGCTGCAGAAGCCCCGAAGCTGTCTTCCGCCAACACCGGGTTCATGCTCATCTGCTCGGCCCTGGTGATGGTCATGACCCCGGGCCTCGCCTTCTTCTACGGAGGCATGGTCCGGGTCAAATCCACCCTGAACATGCTGATGATGAGCTTCATCAGCCTCGGGATCGTCACGATCCTCTGGGTGCTCTACGGATTCAGCGTGGCCTTCGGATCGAGCAACGGATTCTTCGGCTGGTCCAAGGACTACCTCGGACTCAGCGGCATCGGGCTGACCCAGCTGTGGCCCGGCTACACCATCCCGGTCTATGTCTTCGCCGTCTTCCAGCTGATGTTCGCGATCATCACCCCGGCGCTGATCAGCGGCGCGCTGGCCGACCGCGTGAAGTTCACGGCATGGGCGCTGTTCATCGTCCTCTGGGTCACGATCGTCTACTTCCCGGTCGCCCACTGGGTCTGGGCGTCCGACGGCTGGCTCTTCGAGAAGGGCGTCATCGACTTCGCCGGAGGCACGGCGGTCCACATCAACGCGGGCGCGGCGGCGCTCGGTGTGATCCTGGTGATCGGCAGGCGCGTCGGCTTCAGGAAGGACCCGATGCGCCCGCACAGCCTCCCGCTGGTGATGCTCGGCGCGGCCCTCCTGTGGTTCGGCTGGTTCGGATTCAACGCCGGATCGTGGCTGGGCAACGACGACGGCGTGGGCGCGGTGATGTTCCTCAACACCCAGGTCGCCACCGCGGCCGCGATGCTCGCCTGGCTCGCGTACGAGAAGTTCCGCCACGGCTCCTTCACCACGCTCGGTGCGGCCTCCGGCGCCGTGGCCGGACTGGTCGCCATCACGCCGTCCGGCGGCGCTGTCAGCCCGCTCGGTGCCATCGCGATCGGCGTCATCGCCGGAGTGCTGTGCGCCATGGCCGTCGGCCTCAAGTACCGCTTCGGCTTCGACGACTCGCTCGACGTCGTCGGCGTCCACATGGTCGGCGGCATCACCGGCTCCCTGCTCATCGGCTTCTTCGCCACCGGCGGAGTCCAGTCCGACGTGGCGGGCGTCTTCTACGGCGGCGGCTTCCACCAGCTCGGCATCCAGGCCATCGGGGTCTTCTCGGTCCTCGGCTACTCACTCGTCGTATCGGCCGGCCTCGCCTTCCTGATCGACCGGACGATGGGGATGCGGGTCACCGAGGACGTCGAGGTCTCGGGCATCGACCAGGACGAGCACGCCGAGACGGCATACGACTACAGCGGAGCGGGCGGCGGCTCCCGGACGGCCGGGACCGCTCCGGGCGGCGTGGCGGGCACCGCGGCCAAGGCGGGCCCCGCGAACAAGAAGGTGGACGCATGAAGCTCATCACCGCGGTCGTGAAGCCGCACCGGCTGGACGAGATCAAGGAGGCCCTCCAGGCCTTCGGCGTCCAGGGCCTCACGGTCACCGAGGCCAGCGGCTACGGCCGCCAGCGCGGCCACACCGAGGTCTACCGGGGAGCCGAGTACACCGTGGACCTGGTGCCGAAGATCCGGATCGAGGTCCTGGCCGAGGACGCGGACGCCGATCAGCTCATCGATGTGGTGGTGAAAGCCGCCAGGACCGGCAAGATCGGTGACGGCAAGGTCTGGAGCGTCCCGGTCGAGACAGCGATCCGGGTCAGGACCGGCGAACGCGGCCCTGACGCGCTCTGAACGACGAGAGACGGGAACTGCCGGGTGACGAGTGCCGACGAGATGACCGGTCAGACGGACGACCCCGGACCCAGCGGTTACGCGGCGGCCCGGCTCCGCCTCCTCCAGGAGAAGGCGGAGCCCGGGCCGCCGCGCCGTTCGGCCCTCGCCCGGCTGACCGACGCGTGGATGAGCGCGCTCTTCAGCTCGGCCGCCGGGGCCGCGGGGGTGCGTGGTGCGGCCCTGGTGGCCGTCGGGGGATACGGGCGCGGTGAACTGTCACCGCGCAGCGACCTGGACCTGGTCCTGCTGCACGACGGGAAGGCGGACCCGGGCGCCATCGCCTCGCTCGCCGACCGGGTCTGGTACCCGGTGTGGGACCTGGGGCTCGACCTCGACCACTCCGTACGGACACCGGGCGAGGCGCGCAGAACGGCGGCGGACGACCTCAAGGTCCAGCTCGGGCTGCTCGACGCCCGGCACGTCGCCGGTGACCTGGGGCTGACCGCCGGGCTGCGGACGGCCGTACTGGCCGACTGGCGCAACCAGGCGCCGAAGCGGCTGCCCGAGCTGTACGAGCTGTGCCAGGAGCGCGCCGAGCGTCAGGGCGAGCTGCAGTTCCTCCTCGAACCCGACATCAAGGAGGCCAGAGGCGGGCTGCGGGACGCCACCGCGCTGCGGGCCGTCGCCGCGTCCTGGCTGGCCGACGCCCCCCGCGAAGGACTCGACCGCGCCCGCAGGAGGCTCCTCGACGCACGGGACGCGCTGCACCTGGTGACCGGGCGCGCCACCGAACGGCTCGCCCTCCAGGAACAGGACCAGGTCGCCGCCGAGCTCGGGCTGCTGGACGCCGACGTGCTGCTGCGCGAGGTGTACGAAGCCGCGCGCACCATCTCGTACGCCGGTGACGTCACCTGGCGCGAGGTCAACCGGGTGCTGCGCTCGCGCTCCGCGCGCCCCCGGTTGCGCGCCCTCCTCGGCGGTGGCGGCGCCAGGACGGCCGCTGCCGAGCGGACCCCGCTCGCGGAAGGTGTGGTGGAGCTGGAGGGCGAGGTGGTGCTGGCCCGCACCGCCCGGCCCGAGCGGGACCCCGTACTCCCGCTGCGGGCCGCTGCCGCGGCGGCCCAGGCCGGGCTGCCGATCTCCCTGCACGCCGTGCGCCGGCTCGCGGGCGGCGCACGCCCGCTCCCGGTGCCCTGGCCCGCCGAGGCGCGCGAACAACTGGTCACGCTGCTCGGCGCGGGGGAGTCCACGGTGCCGGTCTGGGAGGCGCTGGAGGCGGAGGGGCTGATCAGCGGGCTGCTGCCGGACTGGGAGCGGGTGCGGTGCAGGCCGCAGCGGAACGCCGTACACACCTGGACCGTCGACCGTCATCTGGTCGAGACCGCCGTGCGGGCGTCCTCGCTGACCCGCCGGGTGGGCAGGCCCGACCTGCTGCTCGTCGCGGCCCTGCTGCACGACATCGGCAAGGGCTGGCCCGGCGACCACTCGGTGGCGGGCGAGGTGATCGCCCGGGACGTGGCCACCCGGATCGGCTTCGACCCCGCGGACGCCGAGGTGCTCGCCGCGCTCGTACGCCACCATCTGCTGCTCGTCGAGACGGCCACCCGGCGCGACCTGGACGACCCGGCGACCGTGCGTTCGGTCGCCGGGTCGGTGAAGTCCGCCGCCACGCTGGAGCTGCTGCACGCGCTGACCGAGGCCGACGCGCTGGCCACCGGGCCCGCGGCCTGGTCGTCCTGGCGGGCGTCGCTCGTGGACGACCTGGTCGCACGGGTCGGTGCGGTGCTCGCGGGCGAGGCGCCCGAAGAACCGGAGGCGGGCGCGCCGGGCGCCGAGCACGAGCGGCTGGCCATCGAGGCGCTGCGCACCGGCGGCCCGGTCCTGTCCCTGCATGCCAGGACCGAGGAACCGCAGGAGGACGGCGCCCCGCAGCCGGTGGGTGTGGAACTCCTGATCGCGCTCCCCGACCGGCCCGGCGTCCTGCCCGCGGTCGCCGGCGTCCTGGCGCTGCACCGGCTGACCGTACGCGCGGCCGATCTGCGCGCCGTCGAGCTGCCCACCGAACTGGGCCGCCAGGCGGCCGTGCTGCTGCTGACCTGGCGGGTGGCGGCCGAGTACGGATCGCTCCCGCAGGCCGCGAGGCTGCGCGCGGATCTCGTACGGGCGCTGGACGGCTCACTGGACGTCCGTGCCAGGCTGGCCGAACGGGAGGCGGCCTACCCGCGCCGCCGCGGTATCCAGGCGCCGCCGCCCCGGGTCAGGGTGGCCCCCACGGGATCCAGGCTGGCCACGGTGATCGAGGTCCGCGCCCAGGACGCACCGGGCCTGCTGTACCGGATCGGCCGGGCGCTGGAGACGGCCGCGGTGAGGGTGCGCAGCGCGCACGTGTCCACGCTGGGGGCCAACGCGGTGGACGCGTTCTACGTGACGGGGCAGGACGGGGATCCGCTCCCGGCGGAGGCGGCGGCCGGGCTGGCCCGGGAGCTGGAGGCCGGGCTGCGGGGGTGAACGGGGGCGCATCCACCCGGCCGCCGTACCGGGTTCTGTCCCCTGCTCCGGACCCCTGCCGGGGGCAGGGGCAGACCCGACCCACCCCGTCCGGATACCCTGGGGTCCAACCGTCCCCCCGCCCCCGACCCGAGGATCCGCGACCGCCGTGTTCGATACCCTCTCCGACCGCCTTGCCGCGACTTTCAAGAACCTCCGGGGCAAAGGGCGCCTCAGCGAGGCGGACATCGATGCCACCGCGCGCGAAATCCGTATCGCCCTGCTCGAGGCGGACGTCGCGCTGCCCGTCGTCCGCGCCTTCATCAAGCAGATCAAGGAGCGCGCGGCAGGCGCCGAGGTCTCCCAGGCGCTGAACCCGGCGCAGCAGGTCATCAAGATCGTCAACGAGGAGCTCATCGGCATCCTCGGTGGCGAGACCCGCCGCCTCCGCTTCGCCAAGCAGCCGCCGACCGTGATCATGCTCGCCGGCCTTCAGGGCGCGGGCAAGACGACCCTCGCCGGAAAGCTCGGCCTCTGGCTCAAGGGCCAGGGCCACACCCCGCTGCTCGTGGCGTGCGACCTCCAGCGTCCCAACGCCGTCAACCAGCTGAGTGTGGTCGCCGAGCGTGCGGGCGTCGCCGTGTACGCCCCCGAGCCGGGCAACGGCGTCGGCGACCCGGTCAAGGTCGCCCAGGACTCGATCGAGTTCGCCAAGTCCAAGCAGTACGACGTCGTCGTGGTGGACACCGCGGGCCGGCTGGGCATCGACCAGGAGCTGATGCGGCAGGCCGCGGACATCCGTGACGCCGTCAGCCCCGACGAGGTCCTCTTCGTCGTCGACGCGATGATTGGTCAGGACGCGGTCAACACCGCCGAGGCCTTCCGCGACGGCGTCGGCTTCGACGGAGTGGTGCTCTCCAAGCTCGACGGCGATGCCCGCGGTGGTGCGGCCCTGTCGATCGCGCACGTCACCGGCCGGCAGATCATGTTCGCCTCCAACGGCGAGAAGCTGGACGAGTTCGACACGTTCCACCCGGACCGCATGGCGTCCCGGATCCTCGGCATGGGCGACGTGCTCAGCCTGATCGAGAAGGCCGAGCAGACCTTCAGCCAGGCCGAGGCCGAGCAGATGGCCTCCAAGCTGGCCGGCAGCAAGGGGGGCAAGGACTTCACCCTCGACGACTTCCTGGCCCAGATGGAGCAGGTCAGGAAGATGGGCAGCATCTCCAAGCTGCTCGGCATGCTGCCCGGCATGGGGCAGATGAAGGAACAGATCAACAACATCGACGAGCGGGACGTGGACCGTACCGCCGCGATCATCAAGTCGATGACCCCGGCCGAGCGCCAGGACCCGACGATCATCAACGGCTCGCGCCGGGCCCGGGTGGCCAAGGGCTCGGGCGTCGAGGTCAGCGCCGTGAAGAGCCTGGTGGAGCGGTTCTTCGACGCGCGCAAGATGATGTCGAAGATGGCCCAGGGCGGCGGCATGCCGGGAATGCCTGGTATGCCGGGCATGGGGGGCGGCCCGGGGCGCCAGAAGAAGCAGCAGAAGCAGGCCAAGGGCAAGCGCAAGAGCGGTAACCCGATGAAGCGCAAGGCGGAGGAGCAGGCCGCCGCCGCCCGCCGCGAGCAGGGCGGCGCCGCGGGCCTGCCGTCCGGTGAGGACGCGAAGAACTTCGAGCTCCCGGACGAGTTCAAGAAGTTCATGGGCTGACCGCGTCACCCGCGCGGCACGGACCGGTACGTACGGCCGAGCGGCCCGTACCCCTCGGATCTCCGGGGGTACGGGCCGCTTCGCCGTGGTGAGGCGGTGGGCAGCCCGCGGTCAGGCGGTCCGGGCGACCACGTAACGGAAGATGTTCGGCATCCACACCGTGCCGTCGCGCCGCAGATGGGGGTGGAGCGCCTCGGCGACCTCCTTCTTGACCTGGTCCCGGTCCGTCGCCCGTATCGCCGCGTCGAACAGCCCGGTCGACAGCAGCCCCCGCACCGCGCTCCGCAGGTCCGCGTACCCGAACGGGCAGGCCACCCGGCCCGATCCGTCGAGCTTCAGCCCGGCCCGCGCCGCGACCTCCTCCAGATCGTCCCTGCGCGGCTGACGCACGGCATCGGCCAGTCGGGTGGCGACCCGCAGCACGGCCGACGCCGAGCAGCGCTCGGGCGGACCCCAGCCGGTCAGGACCACCGCGCTGCCGCGCTCCAGCAGCGGCACCGCGTCCTCGACCGCGGGCATTGCTCCGTCCGGGTCACCCGTGACGCCGCCCATCGGCTCGAAGGCCGTCAGCAGGTTGTACGGCACGGTGGCGCCGCCGGAGGCCTCGGCGGGCCCACCGTGCACCAGGCGGGTCCTGCCGCGCCGTGCACCGGGCGTACCGTCCGCGCCGTCCGGCAGCAGCCGCTCCCGGGCCAGCGCGATGCGCTCGGCATGCGTGTCCACGCCGGTGACGCTCGCCCCGCGGGCCGCGGCCATGAGCAGGGCGAGCCCCGAACCGCAGCCGATCCCGAGCAGCCGGGTGGCGCTGCCCGCGTCCAGCCGCTTGTAGACCGCTTCGTAGAGCGGCACCAGCATCCGTTCCTGGATCTCGGCCCAGTCGCGGGCACGCGCGACCGCTTCCTCTGTGGGAGCCGCAGCCACGGACCGGTGGTTCCGGACGAGCGTTGATGACATCGAAGCGCCCCAATTCGCCGAGAGATCGGTTGTGCTCGGTTTGCAAACCCCCGTGCAGATGTGCGCGCACTGTCCTGTTGCCCAGAGAACTCCGCATCGGCGCTCAAGTCCAGAGGGGGTGAGGCAATGCTTGCGTTGCCGGAATATGCGTCCTGACTGTGCGTCTCCGGGCGCGAAAATCAATCACGTTCCCGGGGGTACTCGCCGTACGATTCGCGCCATGAAAAAGGCTCCCGTTCTCACGCCCCGGGCGGACGACTTTCCCCGCTGGTACCAGGACCTGATCAACAAGGCCGAACTCGCGGACAACGGTCCGGTGCGGGGCACCATGGTCATCCGCCCGTACGGCTACGGGCTGTGGGAGCGGATGCAGCAGGAGCTGGACGCCCGCATCAAGGCCGCGGGCGCTCAGAACGCCTACTTCCCGCTCTTCATCCCCCAGTCTTACCTGACTCGCGAAGCTGAGCATGTCGAGGGATTCGCGCCGGAGCTCGCTCTCGTCACCCATGCCGGTGGCAGAGAGCTCGAAGAGCCGGTGGTCGTCAGGCCCACATCCGAGACGATCGTCAACGAATACTTCTCGAAATGGGTGCAGAGCTACCGGGATCTGCCGCTGCTCATCAATCAGTGGGCGAATGTGGTCCGTTGGGAGATGCGGCCGAGGGTGTTCCTGCGGACCACCGAATTCCTCTGGCAGGAGGGCCACACCGCCCATGCCGACAGGTCGGAGGCGCATGACTTCGCCGCGCACATCCACCGGAACGTCTACGCGGACTTCATGGTCAACGTGCTCGGCATCGATGTGGTGCTCGGCCGCAAGACCGCCGCGGAACGGTTCGCGGGCGCGATCAACACCCTGACGCTCGAAGCCATGATGGGGGACGGCAAGGCCCTCCAGATGGGCACCAGTCACGAACTCGGCACGAACTTCGCCAAGGCGTTCCACACCGAGTACCTGTCGAAGGACGGCAAGCAGGAGCTGGTCTGGCAGACGTCCTGGGGCGCCACGACCCGGCTGGTCGGCGGGCTGATCATGTCGCACGGCGACGACAGCGGCCTGCGGGTGCCGCCCCGGCTGGCGGCCGTGCAGGCGGTGGTCGTCGCCATCAAGGGCGACGAGGCGGTGGCGAAGGCCCGCGAGATCGGCGCGCGGCTGGAGGCGGCGGGGATCAGGGTCCGCGTCGACGACCGCACCGACATCCCCTTCGGCCGCCGGGCCGTCGACTGGGAGCTCAAGGGCGTCCCGGTACGGATCGAGATCGGCCCGCGGGACCTGGCTGAGGGCACGGCGGTCCTGGTCCGCAGGGTGGTCGACCCGCAGGCCGCCGGCGGTCCCGGCGGCAAGGAGTCCGTACGCGTGGATGAGCTCGCCGGGCTGCTGCCCGCGGTGCTCGAAGAGGCGCAGAGCCAGTTGCTGCGCGAGTCGCGGGAGCGCCGTGAGTCCCGTACCAGCGAGGTACGGACGGTCGGGGAGGCCGCCGAGGCGGCGGCCGCGGGCGGCTGGGCCCGGATTCCGTGGGCCCTCCTCGGCCCCGAGGGCGAGGCCGAACTCGCCGGGCACGGGGCATCCGTACGGTGTCTGGTCGCCGAGGACGGGGCGGTGCCGGAGTCGGACGACGCTCCCGGTACCGTCGCTCTGGTCGCTCGTGCGTACTAGTCGCTCGCGTACGGGTGGGGGCCGACGGTCCCGGCGTCGGGTGCGGCCGGTGACCGGCCGCTGAATCGGCCGAAACGCCCCTTGTGGGTCGGCCGGTGGAGCGCGGACCGGCGTGGGACCCGTGGCTACGCGCCGGGGCGTACGCGACCCTACGTACCACCTTGGTGTGAGCTGTGAGGCTTCTCCGCAGATCAGCGCACCCGCCCTCGTCCGGACGCATCAAGGGCAACTGACGGGTACGTGCAAATTATTTGGGATGCCCCGGAATAGGAACACAGCGGTACCCCGGCTCGTTGTCACGACGTGAGCACGACACCAACTGTCCTCGCCGCAGAGCTGGCGCAGGCGTGGGCCGATATTCAGCGGTACCACCCCGAGCTGCCGGATCTAGCCGCGCCCGAGTCCCTGATCGGCGAGTCCTCGTCCGCCTGCGGCGCTGAACTCTCCTTCGAGCGACTGCTCCATGAGGCAGTCCACGGCATCGCCGCCGCGCGAGGTGTCCGCGACACCTCGCGCGCCGGCCGCTACCACAACCGCAGGTTCCTGGCGATCGCCGAGGAGATGGGGCTTGACCACCCCGAGGAGCCGCATCCCAGCAGCGGCTTCTCGCTGGTCTCGCTCAACCCCGAGGCGAAGCGCAGATACCGCCAGACCATCGAGCGGCTCCAGCGCGCGCTCAAGGCGCACACGGTCGCCACGGCCTCCGACACCAAGCGCTCCTTCCGCGGACCTGCCGCCCGGCACGGTTCCTCCGGCGGCGGGGTGCGCGTGAAGGCGGTCTGCGACTGCGGCCGCAATGTCCGGGTCGTTCCGTCCGTGCTGGCCCAGGCGCCCATCGTCTGCGGTGGCTGCGGAAAGGCATTCCGTATCCCGGAAGTGGTCGCAGCGGCCGGCTGATCCGGGGTGCCGCGACGTATGGCACAATGGCTAGCTGTACTCGACAGCCGCACAGGAACCCTCTCGTCCTCCGGCTGACGCGTCCATCGGGCACCCGAGTACCGCAACCCCACGTGGCATCTCGTTGTGCCCAACCACGTCAAGACCAGGAGACACCACTTCCGTGGCAGTCAAGATCAAGCTGAAGCGTCTGGGCAAGATCCGTTCGCCTCACTACCGCATCGTCGTCGCCGACTCCCGTACCCGCCGTGATGGCCGGGCCATCGAGGAGATCGGCCTGTACCACCCGGTGCAGAACCCCTCGCGCATCGAGGTCAACTCGGAGCGTGCGCAGTACTGGCTGTCCGTCGGCGCCCAGCCGACCGAGCCGGTCATGGCGATCCTGAAGCTCACCGGTGACTGGCAGGCGCACAAGGGCCTCCCGGCCCCCGCGCCGCTGCTGCAGCCGGAGCCGAAGGCCGACAAGCGCGCCGCGTTCGAGGCGTTCGCCAAGTCCATCGAGGGCGACGAGCCGAAGGGTGAGGCCATCACCCCGAAGGCGAAGAAGGCCGACAAGAAGGCGGACGAGGCGGCTCCGGCTGCTGAATCCACCGAGTCGACCGAGGCCTGAGCATGCTCGAGGAGGCTCTCGAGCACCTCGTGAAGGGCATCGTCGACAACCCCGACGACGTACAGGTCGCCTCGCGCGACCTCCGTCGCGGGCAGGTGCTGGAGGTCCGGGTGCACCCCGATGACCTCGGTAAGGTGATCGGCCGCAACGGCCGCACCGCGCGCGCCCTGCGCACCATCGTGGGCGCCATCGGCGGCCGTGGGATCCGGGTCGACCTCGTCGACGTGGACCAGGTCCGCTGAGAAGTAGCTGAACACCGGCTCGGGCCGGGGAGGGCTGAGAAGCCGTCCCCGGCCTTTGTCGTCCGCGGTTCGCGCGGCAACACAGAAGCAGAAGCAGAAGAGGAGCGAAGCGTGCAACTGGTAGTCGCACGGATCGGGCGCGCCCACGGGATCAAGGGCGAAGTCACCGTGGAGGTGCGCACGGACGAGCCCGAGCTGCGGCTCGGACCCGGCGCGGTGCTCGCCACCGACCCTGCGGCCACCGGGCCGCTGACGATCGAGACCGGCCGGGTGCACAGCGGCAGGCTGCTGCTGCGCTTCGCGGGGGTCACGGACCGGACGGGCGCCGAGGCGCTCCGGAACACCCTGCTGATCGCCGACGTCGACCCGCAGCAGACTCCGGAGGACCCCGAGGAGTTCTACGACCACCAGCTGATGGACCTCGACGTGGTGCTGGCCGACGGCACCGAGGTCGGCCGGATCACCGAGATCACCCACCTGCCCTCGCAGGACCTCTTCATCGTGGAGCGCCCCGACGGCAGCGAGGTCATGATCCCCTTCGTCGAGGAGATCGTCACCGAGATCGACCTGGAGGAGCAGCGGGCCGTCATCGACCCGCCGCCCGGCCTGATCGACGACGGCCAGGCCGAGGTGGCCGGCGCCCGGGACGACGACTGATGCGGCTCGACGTCGTCACGATCTTCCCGGAGTACCTCGAACCGCTGAACGTCTCGCTGGTGGGCAAGGCGCGCGCCCGCGGCCGGCTCGACGTACAGGTGCACGACCTGCGGGACTGGACGTACGACCGGCACAACACGGTCGACGACACCCCCTACGGCGGCGGCCCCGGCATGGTCATGAAGACCGAGCCCTGGGGCGAGGCGCTGGACGAGGTGCTGGCCGCCGGTTACGAGTCGGGCGCGTCCGGCCCCGTCCTGGTCGTGCCCACCCCCAGTGGCCGGCCCTTCACCCAGCAGGTCGCGGTCGAACTCTCCGAACGGCCCTGGCTGGTCTTCACGCCCGCCAGGTACGAGGGCATCGACCGGCGGGTCGTCGACGAGTACGCGACCCGGATGCCGGTGTACGAGGTCTCCATCGGGGACTACGTCCTGGCCGGCGGCGAGGCCGCGGTCCTGGTGATCACGGAAGCCGTCGCCCGGCTGCTGCCCGGTGTGCTCGGCAACGCCGAATCGCACCGCGACGACTCCTTCGCGGCCGGTGCGATGGCCGACCTCCTCGAAGGCCCCGTCTACACGAAGCCGCCCGAGTGGCGCGGCCGGTCCATCCCGGACGTCCTGCTGAGCGGCCACCACGGGAAGATCGCGCGCTGGCGCCGGGACGAGGCGTTCCGGCGTACGGATCTCAACAGGCCGGATCTGCTGGAGCGCGGCGACCCCGCGTCCTTCGGCAAGAAGGACCGCGAAATGCTCTCGATCCTGGGCTGGAAGCAGGGGCCCGGCGGGCGATTTGGGCGAGAGCCCGGGGACGTGGAAGAATAGGCCGCTGCTGTACGTCCGGCGTGCGCCCCTGCCACAGGGGGAACGACGACCGTCCGACGCGATCAGCTCCCGAAACTCATCACGATGATTCCGTCGATGACCTGTGGCATCGGCGAAGAAAGCAGAAGATCATGTCCAGCCTGCTCAACGACGTCAACACCGCTTCGCTGCGGTCCGACCTTCCGGCCTTCCGCGCCGGTGACACGGTCAACGTCCACGTCCGTGTCATCGAGGGCAACCGCTCGCGTATCCAGCAGTTCAAGGGTGTCGTCATCCGCCGCCAGGGTGCGGGCGTCAGCGAGACCTTCACGGTCCGCAAGGTCTCCTTCTCGGTCGGCGTCGAGCGTACCTTCCCGGTGCACAGCCCGATCTTCGAGAAGATCGAGCTCGTCACCCGCGGTGACGTCCGTCGCGCGAAGCTGTACTACCTCCGTGAGCTGCGCGGCAAGGCCGCGAAGATCAAGGAGAAGCGCGACCACTGAGTCCACAGGGCGGCCGGATAAGCTCTGGCCCCGATGGACACCGAAGCACAGCACAAGGAGCGCGACCGCTCGCCCGAACCGGATACGTCCGGGGAGGAGCAGCGGTCGCGCTCTGTGCGTCTCTCCGCGCTGATCGAGGGGCCCTGGCGCAAGGCCGGGCTGCTGGCCCTCGTCTGCCTGGTGTTCCTGCTGCTGCTGAGTACGTATGTGATGCAGCCGTTCCTGATTCCCAGCGGCTCCATGGAACCCACGCTCCAGGTGGGGGACCGGGTGCTGGTGAACAAACTGGCGTACCGGCTCGGCGACGAGCCGCAGCGCGGGGACGTGGTGGTCTTCGACGGGACCGGCTCCTTCGTGCAGGAAGCGCCCGCGCGGAACCCCGTGACCCGGGCGGTGCACGGTGCGGCGGCCGCGCTGGGTCTCGCCGCGCCGGCCGGTACCGACTACGTCAAGCGTGTGGTGGGGGTGGGGGGCGACCATGTGGTCTGCTGCGACAAGCGCGGCCGGATCGAAGTGAACGGGCGGCCGGTGGACGAGACGTACCTGTATCCCGGCAACCCGCCCTCCCAGGTGCCCTTCGACATCGTGGTGCCCGCCGGAACCCTCTGGGTGATGGGCGACCACCGCTCACGCTCCAGCGACTCCCGTGATCATCTCGGTGATCCCGGTGGCGGGATGGTCCCGGTGGACCAGGTCATCGGGCGGGCCGGTGGGATCGGCTGGCCGTTCAGCCGCTGGACCTCGCTGGAGCGGACCGGTGCCTTCGACCGGGTACCGGCGGCCGGCGGCAGCCATGGGTAACCGGGGGAGAGCGCGCGACAGCGGGGGGAGCGCGGATCGGACGGCGGCGGTCGACGGCCCCACGGGCGAGCGGTCCCTCCCCACCAGGGCCGAGCGGCGCAGGCTGGCGCGCAAGGTGCAGCGGCGGCGGCGCCGCTCCACGGCGCGCGAGATACCCGTTCTCATCGTCGTGGCGGTCGTCATAGCGCTGGTGCTCAAGACGTTCCTGGTGCAGGCGTTCGTCATCCCGTCGGGTTCGATGGAGGAGACGATCCGGATCGGCGACCGGGTACTGGTGGACAAGCTCACCCCCTGGTTCGGCTCGAAGCCGCAGCGCGGCGATGTCGTCGTCTTCAAGGACCCCGGCCACTGGCTGCCGCCGGAGGAGAACCAGACCCGGAGCTCTCCGTTCCTCGTCAAGCAGCTCAAGGCCGGACTGACCTTCATCGGGCTGCTGCCGTCGGACAACGAACAGGACCTGATCAAGCGGGTCA
Organism: Streptomyces sp. NBC_01471; assembly: GCF_041438865.1. Classification (NCBI taxonomy): domain Bacteria; kingdom Bacillati; phylum Actinomycetota; class Actinomycetes; order Kitasatosporales; family Streptomycetaceae; genus Streptomyces; species Streptomyces sp. NBC_01471. Next base: position 1,820,733 of record NZ_CP109450.1, on the reverse strand, counting down.
TCGGGGTCGGCGGGGACACCGTGAAGTGCTGCGACAAGAAAGGCAGGGTCACCGTCAACGGCGTCCCGCTGAACGAGCCGTACCTCCATCCGGGGAATCCGCCCTCCCAGCTGAAGTTCGAGGTGAAGGTCCCGGTCGGGCGGCTCTTCGTGATGGGCGACCACCGGTCCAACTCGGCGGATTCCCGGTTCCATCTGGACGAGCCCTACCAGGGGACGGTGCCCGTGAGCGGCGTGGTGGGGCGGGCGGTCGTGATCGCCTGGCCGTTGGGACACTGGAGCAGGCTCAAGGAGCCCGCCACCTTCGCATCGGTGGCGTCGGCGGCGCCGGGTCCGTCCGGCTCCGATCAGCCCGGCTCCGGTCCGGCAGGCTCGGATCCGTCCGGCTCCGGGCCGGGGGGCCTCGCCTCTCAGGATCGGCACGTAAACTTCCCGCTCCCGACTCCTGCGGAACTTCCGCTCGTTATGGGAGTGGTGGGCCTGCGTCTCCCCGGAGGCAGGCGACGGCACGGAGTGAGGAGTGGATGTGGGGGACGTGGCGGTCGGCGCGCGATCCGGACACGAAGAGCCAGAGGACCGGCCCGGGCCGCCCGTTGGTGGCGCGGGAACCGAAGCCTCTGACAGTGGGAGGTCCGACGGGTCCGACAGGGCCGGTGGCCAGCACAGGGCCGGCGGCCGGCAGAACGGCCCCGACGGGCCGGACGACCTTGACGAGGACGGCAGGGACGGCGAGAACAGCGGAGACAGGGGACCGAAGAAGCAGCGCTCCTTCTGGAAGGAGCTGCCGCTCCTCATCGGCATCGCGCTGGTCCTGGCGCTGTTGATCAAGACGTTCCTGGTCCAGGCGTTCTCGATCCCCTCCGACTCGATGCAGGACACGCTGCAGCGCGGCGACCGGGTGCTGGTCGACAAGCTGACCCCGTGGTTCGGCTCGGAGCCGGAGCGGGGCGACGTCGTGGTGTTCCACGACCCGGGCGGCTGGCTCGAAGGTGAGCCGACCCCGACTCCGAACGTGGCGCAGAAGTTCCTGAGTTTCATCGGCCTGATGCCGTCCGCGGAGGAGAAGGACCTGATCAAGCGGGTCATCGCGGTCGGCGGGGACACGGTTTCCTGCAAGAAGGGGGGCCCGGTCGTCGTCAACGGCAAGGCGCTGTCCGAGAAGTCGTTCATCTATCCCGGCAACACCCCCTGCGACGACCAGCCGTTCGGGCCGATCCATGTGCCCAAGGGCCGGATCTGGGTGATGGGTGACCACCGTCAGGACTCGCTCGACTCGCGCTACCACCAGCAGCTGCCCGGTGGCGGCACGGTGTCCGACAAGGAGGTCGTCGGCAGGGCGTTCGTGGTGGCCTGGCCGGTCAACCGCTGGGACTGGCTGGGTGTTCCGAGCACCTTCGACCAGAAGGGCATCAACGCCGCCGGATCGCTCGCTCCCGGGGCGCTCGGGCTCGCCGGGGCGCTGCCGTTGGTGATCCGGCGCAGGCGCAGGCTGACCCGCGACGGTACTGCCGGGTAAGGTGCGCTCCCAGATCGTCGATCTCCGATGTGGGGGAGCGCTGGGATGAGCGGAACAGTACGTACGAGTGAGGGTGGCGGCCGGCTCGGCAGTGCGCTGTCGGGTCTGGCCGTGGCCGTCGGCTGCGTGCTCTTTCTCGGAGGGTTCGCCTGGGGTGCGGTGGAGTACAAGCCGTACACCGTGCCTACGGACTCGATGACCCCGACCGTGCAGGTGGGGGACCGGGTACTGGCACAGCGAATAGACAGCAGTGCGGTGCACCGCGGGGACGTGGTGGTTTTCAAGGACCCCGACTGGGGCGACATGCCGATGCTGAAGCGGGTCGTCGGAGTCGGCGGCGACGAGGTCGCCTGCTGCGACAGCAGGGGCCGCCTCACGGTGAACGGCGAGGGGATCAACGAGCCGTATCTCAAGGCCGATTCGCTCTCCAAGGGGCGGGCCTCCGCGATGGCGTTCACGGTGAAGGTGCCCGAGGGGCGGCTCTTCCTGCTCGGTGACGAGCGCACCAACTCGATGGACTCACGCGTCCACCTCCAGGACGCGTCCCACGGCTCGGTACCGCGCTCGACGGTTTCCGCTCGGGTCGACGCCATCGCGTGGCCGCTCAGCGGCGGAACGGTCGAGCGGCCCAAGGGCTTCGCCGCGCTGCCGGGCGGGGTCTCCCAGCCGGGGCCGCTGAAGCTGATCCTGGCCGCTGTGCTGGCCGGAGTGGTGCTGATCCTGGGCGGGGCGGTCTACGGGCCGCTCGCACGGCGGCTGGGCGGCAGGAAGAAGGTGCCCGCCGGTGCCGGCTGAGCTGCGGGAGGTGGCGCGCGTCATCCTGCTCGATCCGGCCGACCGGGTGCTGCTGATGCACGGATTCGAGCCCGCCGATCCGGCGCGTACCTGGTGGTTCACTCCGGGCGGAGGTGTCGAGGCCGGGGAGACCCACGAGGAGGCCGCGCTCCGCGAGGTACGGGAGGAGACCGGCATCGACACGGTGGACCTCGGCCCGGTGCTGTGGACCCGGGTCTGCTCGTTCCCGTTCGACGGGCGCCGGTGGAACCAGGACGAGCGGTACTTTCTCGGGCGAACCACTCGGACGGCGACCGCCATGGACGGGCTGACCCCGCTGGAGCAGCGCAGTGTCGCGGGGCTGAGGTGGTGGACTTCCGCCGAACTGTCCGCGACGCGTGAGACGGTGTACCCGACCAGGCTCGCCGGGCTGCTGCGCACGCTGCTCGACGAGGGTCCCCCGGCTGCACCGGTGGTCCTGGCCCCGGAAATCGTCTAGGGGTGCGGGGAGCGGCGCACAATAGGGGGACGCACGGCTGAAGGGGAACATGCCATGAGCGCCGAGGACCTCGAAAAGTACGAGACCGAGATGGAGCTGAAGCTCTACCGGGAGTACCGCGACGTTGTCGGCCTGTTCAAATATGTGATCGAGACCGAGCGGCGCTTCTACCTCACCAACGACTACGAGATGCAGGTGCACTCCGTACAGGGCGAGGTCTTTTTCGAGGTGTCGATGGCTGATGCCTGGGTCTGGGACATGTACAGGCCGGCCAGGTTCGTCAAGCAGGTACGCGTACTGACCTTCAAGGATGTGAACATCGAGGAGCTCAACAAGAGCGACCTCGAACTTCCGGGTGGCTGAGTTGTCCACAACCGGCGAGTAATCCACCAAGATCCACACGGTGGCTGCCCGGGCGGCACAGTCGGTGCCGGAGGTGGTGCCGAATGAACGCACGGGGGGCACTCGGGCGGTACGGCGAGGAGCTGGCGGCGAGGACGCTGGCCGGATCCGGAATGACCGTCGTCGAGCGGAACTGGCGGTGCAGGTCGGGCGAGATCGACATCGTGGCGCGGGACGGCGACGCGCTGGTCGTCTGCGAGGTGAAGACCCGCAGGGAAGGCTCTTTCGAACATCCGATGGCCGCGGTCACCCCGGTCAAGGCCGACCGGCTCAGACGGCTCGCCGAGTGCTGGCTCGCGGCGAACGGCGGGGCGCCGCCCGGCGGGGTGCGGATCGATCTGATCGGGGTCGTGCTGCCCGGGCGTGGGGCGCCTGTGGTGGAGCATGCGCGGGGGGTGGCCTGATGGGCTTCGCACGTGCGTGTTCGGTCGCGCTGGTCGGGGTCGACGGCGTGGTGGTGGAGGTCCAGGCGGATCTCGAACCGGGCATCGCCGCTTTCACCCTGGTGGGGCTGCCGGACAAGAGCCTCATCGAGAGCCGGGACCGGGTCAGGGCCGCCGTGGTGAACTCGGGCGCCGAGTGGCCGCAGAAGAAGCTCACGGTCGGGCTAAGTCCGGCGTCGGTGCCGAAGAGCGGCAGCGGGTTCGATCTGGCTGTCGCCTGCGCCGTCCTGGGGGCGGCCGAGCGCGTCGACCCGAAGGAGATCGCCGATCTGGTGCTCATCGGTGAGCTGGGGCTCGACGGCCGGGTCAGGCCGGTACGTGGCATTCTGCCCGCTGTGCTGGCGGCGGCCGAGGCGGGATACAGCCAGGTCGTGGTCCCGGAGCAGACCGCGGGGGAGGCGTCGCTGGTGCCGGGGATCTCGGTGCTCGGGGTGCGGAGCCTGCGGCAGCTCATCGCCGTACTCACCGGTGAGCCGGTCCCCGACGAGGCGGCTCCGGTGCGGGGGCAGCCGGACTCGATGCTGGCAGGGCTGATGGTGCCGGGCGCCGGTGCCGGCACCGGGCTGGCCCCGGGGCCGGGACCCGGGGCGGGGCCCGATCTCGCGGACGTGGCGGGGCAGCCGACCGCCAGAAAGGCACTGGAGGTCGCCGCCGCCGGGGCCCACCATCTGCTGCTGCACGGGCCTCCCGGTGCGGGCAAGACCATGCTGGCCGAGCGGCTTCCGGCGATCCTGCCGCCGCTGACCAGGCACGAGTCGCTGGAGGTCACGGCGGTCCACTCGGTGGCCGGCATCCTCCCACCGGGGGAGCCACTGATCGGGACCGCGCCGTACTGTGCTCCCCACCACTCCGCGACCATGCAGTCGCTGGTCGGCGGCGGCAACGGACTGCCCCGGCCCGGAGCCGTGTCCCTGGCACACCGAGGGGTCCTCTTCCTCGACGAGGCACCCGAATTCTCCGTCCGGGTCCTCGACGCGCTCCGCCAGCCGCTGGAGTCCGGGCACGTGGTGGTCGCGCGCAGCGCCGGGGTGGTGCGCTTGCCCGCCAGGTTCCTGATGGTGCTGGCCGCCAACCCCTGCCCCTGCGGCCGGCACACGATGAACGGCTCGGGGTGCGAATGCCCGCCGTCGGCGGTCCGCCGGTACCAGGCCAGACTCTCCGGCCCGCTGCTCGACCGGGTGGATCTGAGGGTCGAGGTGGAGCCGGTGCGCCGCTCGGATCTCATGGAGCAGGGCGGTGCGGGTGAGTCGTCCGCCGCTGTGGCCGTTCGGGTACGGGAGGGCCGGGAGCGGGCGGCGGCGCGGCTGGCCGGCACGCCGTGGAGCACCAACAGCGAGGTGCCGGGCCACGAGCTGCGGACCCGCTGGACGGCCGCGCCGGGTGCGCTCGCCGCGGCCGAGCGGGACATGGAGCGAGGGCTGCTCACGGCCCGAGGTCTCGACCGGGTCCTGAGAGTGGCCTGGACGGTCGCCGACCTGGCGGGCCGCGACCGGCCGGGCGCCCAGGACGTCGGGCTGGCCCTCCAGCTGCGGACCGGCGTGGACCGCGGGGCGTTGCTCGCCGCAGGGAAGGACGCCGGATGAGTACGGACACCGATGGGGACGAGCGGCTGGCCCGGGCCGCCCTGACCCGGATCGTCGAGCCGGGTGACGAACTGGGCGGCCGGTTGCTGCGCGAACTGGGGGCCGTGGAGCTGTGGCGGCGGCTGCGCACCATGGCGGACGGCGGGGAGGCGGCGTTCCCCGGGGCGAGCGCCAAGCGGCTCGGCGGCTACCGGCTGCGGGCGGCCGCGGCGCGGCCCGAGCGGGATCTGCGGGACGCGGACGCGGGCGGCGGGCGGTTCATCTGTCCGGGCGACCCGGAATGGCCGGCGCAGCTCGACGACCTGGGGGACGCACGGCCGATCGGGCTCTGGGTGCGGGGCCGGCCCCATCTGCGGATATGGGCGCTGCGCTCCGTCGCGGTGGTCGGTGCCCGCGCCTGTACGGCTTACGGGGCGCACATGGCGGCTGCCCTGGGATCGGGCCTCGCAGAGCTCGGCTGGGTCGTCGTGTCGGGAGCTGCCTTCGGTGTCGACGGCGCCGCCCACCGCGGTGCGCTCGCCGCCGGCGGCGCCACCATCGCCGTGCTGGCCTGCGGTGTCGACACGGTCTACCCGCGCGGTCACGCCGAGATGATCGGGCGGATCGCGGAACAGGGTCTGCTCATCGGTGAGTTGCCACCGGGTGCCCACCCCACGCCCAGCCGCTTCATCCTCCGCAACCGCGTGATCGCCGCGCTCACCCGGGGAACCGTGGTCGTCGAGGCCCAGTACCGCAGCGGCTCACTGGCCACCGCGCGCAGTGCGCAGAAGCTCGGCCGGTACACGATGGGTGTGCCGGGGCCGGTCACCAGCGGGCTCTCAGCCGGTGTGCACGAACTGCTGCGCGGCGGGGGTGTTCTGGTCACCGACGCGGCCGAAGTCGCCGAGCTGGTGGGGGACATCGGCGATCTGGCACCCGGCAGACATGGTCCTGTCCTGCCGCGGGACCTCCTCGGACCGGTAGCCGCCCGGGTGCTGGAGGCGCTTCCGGGCCGTGGCGCGATGGACGGGCGTGATGTGGCCCGCGAGGCCGGGACAACGGCCGACGAAGCGCTCGCGAGGCTGTACGAACTCCACTCGTTGGGGTTTGTTGAACGGCGAAGTGAAGGATGGCAGTTGGCAGTGGCGGCGCCACAGATCGCGGACACCCGGCGAGGCGATGCTTGACCTGGGGCAATCGGGTGAAAAGGTGATGTCGCAGCCTCGGCAGGGGCCTTCCGGCATCACCTCCCCGACGCGGTCCACGGGACCGCGGCACACAGGTGCTATGACGTACTCATCGCGCCCTGCGATGCTCCAGTCACGCTACGCTCACAAGGAATCCGGCTCAAAACAAGTCCCACGCAGGTCCCAGCAGAACGGCTCAAGGCAACGAATGCCCCAGCACACGTCCGGGTCTGACCGCGCGGCAGCGCCACCGGCTGCACGTGGCCATATTCGGCCCCCCGCGCCGTCATCACTCGATGAGCTGTGGCGGTCGTACAAGTCGACGGGCGACAAACGGCTGCGCGAGCAGCTGATCCTGCACTACTCGCCCCTGGTGAAGTACGTCGCGGGCCGGGTCAGCGTGGGGCTGCCGCCCAATGTCGAGCAGGCCGACTTCGTGTCCTCCGGCGTCTTCGGACTGATCGACGCCATCGAGAAGTTCGACATCGAGCGGTCCATCAAGTTCGAGACCTATGCGATCACCCGGATCCGCGGGGCGATGATCGACGAACTCCGCGCGCTCGACTGGATTCCCCGCTCGGTCCGGCAGAAGGCACGTGCGGTCGAGCGTGCCTACGCCACGCTGGAGGCCCAGCTGCGCCGCACTCCGTCCGAGGCCGAGGTCGCGGCCGAGATGGGCATCGCCGTCGAGGAACTGCACGCGGTCTTCAGCCAGTTGTCGCTGGCGAATGTAGTGGCCCTGGACGAGCTGCTGCACGTCGGCGGCGAGGGCGGTGACCGGCTGAGCCTGATGGACACCCTGGAGGACACCGCCGCGGACAACCCGGTGGAGCTGGCCGAGGGACGCGAGCTGCGCAGACTGTTGGCCCGCGCCATCAACACGCTCCCCGACCGGGAGAAGACCGTCGTCACGCTGTACTACTACGAGGGCCTCACGCTGGCTGAGATCGGCCATGTCCTCGGGGTCACGGAGAGCCGGGTCAGCCAGATCCACACCAAATCGGTCCTGCAGCTTCGCGCCAAGCTGTCGGACGTCGGCCGCTGATTCCGCAGGCGAATCGTGCCTGCCGAAGGGGCTTCCGTAAAGTGGGCCCGTGCCCAGGATTCGAGCGGCCTCCGTGGCCGAACACCGAACCATGCAGCGCGGTGCCCTGCTGGACGCCGCTCGCACCCTCCTCTCCGAAGGCGGCACGGAGGCGCTGACCTTCCCGGCCCTCGCCGAGCGCACCGGCCTCGCGCGCTCCTCCGTGTACGAGTACTTCCGCTCGCGCGCCGCCGTGGTGGAAGAGCTCTGTGCCGTCGACTTCCCGGTCTGGGCCGCGGAGATCGAGTCCGCGATGGAGCGGGCCCCTGATCCGGCGGGCAAGGTCGAGGCGTATGTGCGCCAGCAGCTGGCGCTGGTCGGCGATCAGCGCCACCGGGCGGTGGTGGCCATCTCCGCGGGCGAGCTCGACGCGGGCGCTCGCGAGAAGATCCGTGCCGCGCACGGCGGTCTCATCGCGATGATCGTCGAGGCGCTCGAAGCTCTGCACCACGACCAGCCGAGGCTCGCGGCGATGCTGCTCCAGGGAGTGGTGGACGCGGCGGTGCGGCGCATCGAGACGGGTTCGGCCGAGGACCCCGCGGTGGTGGCCGAAGCGGCCGTCGCGATGGCCCTGGGCGGCGTCCAGGGCTGACGCCCGCCAGTGCGTGCGCACCGCCGGTGCGTGCGTCCCGCGGGGTGGAGCCCTGTGATCACTGTCGCCCTGGTCGCCCCCGTCGTCCCCGGTGCCGTTGTGATCTCCGGTGCCGCTGTGGGCTCCGGAACTCCGAATACCGGGAGCAGCCTGGACGGCCCCAGGTGCAGCAGTCCGGGCGGGAGCAGCGACAGCGGGTCCAGGTAGACGTCACCGCGCAACAGCCCCCAGTGCAGACAGCCCGACGGACAGTGGGACGGCCCGTCCTCCCGTACGGCGACCGGCCGGCCCGCGGTCACCTCGTCCCCCGTCCCGACGAGCGCCCGGACCGGTTCGTATGTCGTGCGCAGGGGTGTGCCCGACACCGCGATGGTGAGCACCCCGTGCCCGGCCACCCGGCCCGCGAACGTGACCCGGCCGGGTGCGGCGGCCAGGACCGGTGTGCCGGGTGCGGAGGCCAGGTCGACCCCGCGGTGCCCCGGCCCGTATGGAGAGGCGGGCGGGTCCCAGCCGTGAACGATCCGTGGACGGCCGGCCACCGGCCAGCTGCGGTCGGCCGGCGCGGGTACGCGCGCCGGCACCGTCGGCGCGTCCGCTCCCCTCGCGGACAGGGCGGGCGGCTCGGTGCGAGGGAGCCCGGCCCCGGAGGCGACGGCCATCGCGGCCACGGCCGCCGGCAGCACCGCGCACACCGCGCACACCGCGCACACCGCGCACACCGCCACGAGTAACCGGGCGAACCATGCCTTCAGGCCAGGGGTGTCCGGTTCGCGGGCATCGCGGCCCCGGGCGTTCTCGTACAGGTACATGAGGGACATGGGGGAACCGTCCCCCAGTACGGGGGTTCGCGGGGATCATGGCCGGTATCTGTGGACTACCAGCCGGTTGTGGACATCGCCGTCACCCGGCACCCACCGGGTCCCGTACACTTCTGGTGGCGATCCGGGTCACCGGGTCGACTTCGCACGCCCCCCATCACCCCATCAGCGGTCGATGGACGCGCCTCTCGGTCCCTTGTGGCACGGCGCGTGTGGGCGTCAGGCGCGACAGCAATCCTGCGGTCGCGACAACCGAGTACATCAAGGAGTACGGCCATGGCCGTCGTCACGATGCGGGAGCTGCTGGAGAGCGGCGTCCACTTCGGTCACCAGACCCGTCGTTGGAACCCGAAGATGAAGCGCTTCATCTTCACGGAGCGCAACGGCATCTACATCATCGACCTGCTCCAGTCGCTGTCGTACATCGACCGCGCCTACGAGTTCGTCAAGGAGACCGTCGCCCACGGCGGCTCCATCATGTTCGTGGGTACCAAGAAGCAGGCCCAGGAAGCGATCGCCGAGCAGGCGACGCGCGTGGGCATGCCCTACGTCAACCAGCGTTGGCTCGGCGGCATGCTGACCAACTTCTCCACCGTCTACAAGCGCCTTCAGCGTCTGAAGGAGCTTGAGCAGATCGACTTCGAGGACGTGGCCGCCTCCGGCCTCACCAAGAAGGAGCTCCTGGTCCTCTCGCGCGAGAAGGCCAAGCTGGAGAAGACCCTCGGTGGTATCCGCGAGATGCAGAAGGTGCCCAGCGCCGTCTGGATCGTCGACACCAAGAAGGAGCACATCGCCGTCGGTGAGGCGCGCAAGCTCCACATCCCGGTCGTCGCGATCCTCGACACCAACTGCGACCCCGACGAGGTCGACTACAAGATCCCGGGCAACGACGACGCGATCCGCTCCGTCACCCTGCTCACCCGCGTGATCGCCGACGCCGTCGCCGAGGGCCTCATCGCCCGCTCCGGCGCTGCGACCGGCGACCAGAAGCCGGGCGAGAAGGCTGCCTCCGAGCCGCTCGCCGAGTGGGAGCGTGACCTGCTCGACGGTGAGAAGAAGGACGGCGCCGAGGTCGTCCAGACCTCTGCCGAGACCGAGAAGGTCGCGGACGCCGAGGCCGCTGCCGAGACTCCGGCCGCCGAGGCGCCCGCTGCCGAGGCCCCTGCCGCCGAGGCGCCCGCCGCCCCGGCCGCGGACGCCGAGCAGGCCTGACCCTCACCGGTTCGGTTGTTGACGGCGGAGGCCTCCGGGCCTCCGCCGTTCACCCGTAAGATCTTTCAGACTTCGAGAGAGAATTTCACGATCATGGCGAACTACACCGCCGCTGACGTCAAGAAGCTCCGCGAGCTCACCGGCGCCGGCATGATGGACTGCAAGAAGGCGCTCGACGAGGCCGACGGCAGTGTCGACAAGGCCGTCGAGGCGCTCCGTATCAAGGGCCAGAAGGGCGTCGCCAAGCGCGAGGGCCGCTCCGCCGAGAACGGCGCCGTCGTCTCCCTCATCGCCGACGACAACACCTCCGGTGTTCTGGTCGAGCTGAAGTGCGAGACGGACTTCGTCGCCAAGGGTGACAAGTTCCAGGCTGTCGCCAACGCGCTCGCCGCGCACGTCGCCGCGACCTCCCCGGCCGACATCGCGACGCTCCTCGCGTCCGAGATCGAGGCCGGCAAGACCGTCCAGGCGTACGTGGACGAGGCCAACGCGAACCTCGGCGAGAAGATCGTCCTGGACCGCTTCGCCCAGTTCTCGGGCGGCTACGTGACCTCGTACATGCACCGCACCATGCCCGACCTGCCCCCGCAGATCGGTGTCCTGGTCGAGCTGGACAAGGCCGACGCCGAGCTCGCCCGCGGTATCGCGCAGCACATCGCCGCCTTCGCGCCGAAGTACCTGGACCGCGAGGACGTCCCGGCCGAGGTCGTGGAGGCCGAGCGCCGCGTCGCCGAGGAGACCACGCGCGCCGAGGGCAAGCCCGAGGCCGCGCTCCCGAAGATCGTCGAGGGCCGGGTCAACGGCTTCTTCAAGGACGCCACCCTCCTGGGCCAGCCGTACGCCCTGGACAACAAGAAGTCCGTCCAGAAGGTTCTGGACGAGGCCGGTGTCACCCTGAAGCGCTTCTCGCGCATCAAGGTCGGCATCTGAGTCTGTACGCGATCCACCGAAGACCCCGATAGGGTCTGACGCAGCCGCCCGGGTCCGCGCCGGACGGCCGCAGATCTGACGAGGAGGCCATTGCCGCACAGGGAACCGCAAGGACCCCCGGCAATGGCCTTCTTCGTATGCGCACGAGGAGATCTCCATGGAACAGGCCGACAAAAACGCCGACAGTCCCGACGACGGCAGTACCGGCGACGTCAAGAGGCACGGCCGCTTCATGCTGAAGCTGTCGGGTGAGGCGTTCGCCGGCGGCGGCGGCCTCGGCGTCGACCCCGACGTCGTACACGCCATCGCCCGCGAGATCGCGGCGGTCGTCCGTGACGGCGCCGAGATCGCGGTCGTCATCGGCGGCGGTAACTTCTTCCGCGGCGCCGAGCTCCAGCAGCGCGGCATGGACCGGGCCCGCTCCGACTACATGGGCATGCTCGGTACGGTCATGAACTGCCTCGCCCTCCAGGACTTCCTGGAGAAGGAGGGGATCGACTCCCGCGTCCAGACCGCCATCACCATGGGGCAGGTCGCGGAGCCGTACATTCCGCTGCGCGCCGTCCGTCACCTGGAGAAGGGGCGCGTCGTCATCTTCGGCGCGGGCATGGGCATGCCGTACTTCTCCACCGACACCACCGCCGCGCAGCGTGCCCTGGAGATCGACGCCGAGGCGCTGCTCATGGGCAAGAACGGGGTGGACGGGGTCTACGACTCCGACCCGAAGAAGAACCCCGACGCGGTGAAGTACGACGCGCTGGAGTACAGCGAGGTGCTGAACCGCAACCTCAAGGTCGCCGACGCGACCGCCATCACCCTCTGCCGTGACAACAGTCTGCCGATCCTCGTCTTCGAGCTGCTGGCCTCCGGCAATATCGCGCGGGCCGTCAAGGGTGAGAAGATCGGGACTCTTGTGAACGACCAGGGCACCCGGGCCTGAGAACCGGGGGACGGCCGTTCGGGAGAGCCGAGGGGCCACGAGTCACGAGGCCGAGGCCGAGAGGCCAACAGGACCGACAAGAACCTGCCGGTCGGACACCGTGCAGGGCAAGACGCGGGTTTACTCCAGGGCCTGAGAACGCGGGCCCACTCAAGACATGCGGGAGCAAGTGGTGATCGAAGAGACCCTCCTCGAGGCCGAGGAGAAGATGGAGAAGGCCGTCGTGGTCGCCAAGGAGGACTTCGCCGCGATCCGCACCGGCCGTGCGCACCCGGCGATGTTCAACAAGATCGTGGCGGAGTACTACGGCGCGCTGACCCCGATCAACCAGCTCGCCTCGTTCTCCGTGCCGGAGGCCCGGATGGCCGTGGTGACCCCGTTCGACAAGACCTCGCTGCGGAACATCGAGCAGGCGATCCGTGACTCGGACCTCGGCGTCAACCCGAGCAACGACGGCAACATCATCCGTGTGACGTTCCCGGAGCTGACCGGTGAGCGCCGCAAGGAGTACATCAAGGTCGCCAGGACCAAGGCCGAGGACTCCAAGATCTCGATCCGCTCCGTCCGCCGCAAGGCCAAGGAGACGATCGACAAGATGATCAAGGACGGCGAGGTCGGCGAGGACGAGGGCCGCCGCGCCGAGAAGGAGCTCGACGACACCACCGCGAAGTACGTCGCGCAGGTGGACGAGCTGCTCAAGCACAAGGAAGCCGAGCTGCTCGAGGTCTGATGAACGACTCTTCCTGGGGTGCCCCGCAGAGCGGCCACTCCGTCGGGGAATGGCGACCCGCCCCCGACCAGGGCGCTGTCCCGGCGGGTCCCGCATACGGCGAGCATGAAGTTGAGCAGACTCGGCCCATGCCCATCGTGCCCGACTCAGGCAGAGACGCCGAAGACGGCGGTCGTGACCAGCACAGCCGTGCCGACCACGACCGGGGGGCCGCTCGCCCGAGTGGCCCCCTGTTCCGTGACGAGATGCCGCAGGAGCCCATGCCAGCCCCGCCGCCTCCCGAGAAGAAGAAGGCCGGCCGCGATCTGCGGTCGGCGATAGGGGTCGGTGTCGGCCTCGGCGTGGTGGTGGTCGCCTCCCTCTTCATCTGGAAGGCCGCGTTCGTGATCGTGATCGCGGTCGCGGTGGTCGTCGGCCTCTGGGAACTCACCTCGCGGCTCGCCGAGCGCAAGGGCATCAAGGCGCCGCTCGTACCGCTCGCGGTGGGCGGCGCCGCCATGGTCGTCGCCGGGTACGCGCGCGGGGCCGAGGGTGCCTGGATCGCCATGGCGCTCACGGCGCTCGCCGTCCTGGTCTGGCGGATGACCGAGTCGCCCGACGGCTATCTGAGGGATGTCACGGCGGGGGTGTTCGCCGCGTTCTACGTGCCGTTCCTCGCGACGTTCGTGGCGCTGCTGCTGGCGGCCGACGACGGCCCCTGGCGGGTGCTCACGTTCCTGGTCCTGACCGTGGTCAGCGACACGGGCGCGTACGCGATCGGCTGGCGCTTCGGCAAGCACAAGCTCGCACCGCGCATCAGCCCCGGAAAGACCAGGGAGGGGCTGTTCGGCGCGGTCAGCTTCGCGATGGTGGCGGGCGCCCTCTGCATGCGGTTCCTGATCGACGACGGGCAGTGGTGGCAGGGTCTGCTGCTCGGCCTCGCCGTCGCGGCCAGCGCCACCCTGGGCGATCTGGGCGAGTCCATGATCAAGCGGGATCTCGGGATCAAGGACATGGGAACGCTGCTGCCGGGCCACGGCGGGATCATGGACCGGCTGGACTCCCTGCTGCCCACCGCACCCGTGGTCTGGCTGCTGCTGGTGCTCTTCGTCGGCTCCTGAGACCGGCGATCGGCGTATATCCACGTCTCTGACCTGTGCCTTCACCGGAGGGAGGGGCGTCGTCCACAGGACGGCGGGCCCTCCCTCCGCTGTCTGCGACACTGGATGAACCATGCCTAAGCCCGGAGAACTCACTTTCGTCGCGCCCCGCGGAGCCAAGAAGCCCCCGCTCCACCTCGCCGACCTCACGCCCGCCGAGCGCAAGGACGCCGTGGCCGAGACCGGCGAGAAGCCGTTCCGCGCCAAGCAGCTGTCGCAGCACTACTTCGCGCGGTACACCCACGACCCCGCCGAGTGGACCGACATCCCGGCCGCCTCGCGCGAGAAGCTGCGGGAGGCGCTGCTTCCCGACCTGATGAGCGTCGTGCGCCACATCAGCTGCGACGACGACACCACCCGTAAGACGCTCTGGAAGCTGCACGACGGCACGCTCGTCGAGTCGGTGCTGATGCGCTACCCGGACCGGGTGACGATGTGCATCTCCTCGCAGGCCGGCTGCGGTATGAACTGCCCCTTCTGCGCCACCGGTCAGGCGGGCCTCGACCGCAACCTCTCGACCGCCGAGATCGTGCACCAGATCGTCGACGGTATGCGAGCGCTGCGCGACGGTGAGGTGCCGGGCGGGCCCGCGCGGCTCTCCAACATCGTCTTCATGGGCATGGGCGAGCCCCTCGCCAACTACAAGAGGGTGGTCGGCTCGATCCGCCGGCTGACCGACCCCGAGCCGGACGGTCTCGGGCTCTCGCAGCGCGGGATCACCGTGTCCACGGTCGGTCTGGTGCCGGCGATGCTGCGCTTCGCCGACGAGGGCTTCAAGTGCCGCCTCGCGGTCTCGCTGCACGCGCCCGACGACGAGCTGCGCGACACCCTCGTCCCGGTGAACACGCGCTGGAAGGTCCGCGAGGTGCTCGACGCGGCGTGGGAGTACGCCGCGAAGTCCGGCCGCCGGGTCTCCATCGAGTACGCGCTCATCCGCGACATCAACGACCACGCCTGGCGGGGCGACCGGCTCGGACGGCTCCTCAAGGGCAAGCCGGTCCACGTCAACCTGATCCCGCTCAACCCGACACCGGGCTCCAAGTGGACCGCGTCCCGGCCGGAGGACGAGAAGGCGTTCGTCGCCGCCATCGCCGCCCACGGTGTCCCCGTGACCGTACGGGACACCCGTGGCCAGGAGATCGACGGAGCGTGCGGGCAGCTGGCGGCCGCGGAGCGGTAGGGCCCGTGTAACGTGGGCCGCACATTTTCATATTCCGACAGGGGAGCGCCACAGCGCTGAGAGTGCGGCACGCCGCAGACCCTCTGAACCTTGCCCGGGTCATTCCGGGTAGGAAGTTCGGTCACTACTCAAGCTGTTCAGCCCTGCCCGTTTCCGCGGGCAGGGCCGCGTCTCTTCCTGGATGTCCCCATCCCAGGAGGAATCAGTGAGTACCACCAAGCGAGCGCGCACGTCCGGCAGAACGCTGACCACCAGGAGGCTCACCGTCACGGCGCTGGCCGCCGCGCTGGGCGTCTCGACGCTCGCTGCCTGCGGAAGCTCCGGCGACTCCGGTTCGGGCGCCAAGAACTCCAAGGTCGTCACGCTGGTCAGCCACGACTCGTTCGCCGCGTCCCCCGCCGTGCTGAAGGAGTTCACGAAGGAGACCGGCTACACCGTCCACGTCCTGAAGAGCGGGGACGCCGGAGCCGCGCTCAACCAGGAGATCCTCAGCAAGGGATCCCCGCGCGGCGACGTCTTCTTCGGCGTCGACAACACCCTGCTGTCGCGGGCACTCAGCAACGGCCTCTTCACGCCGTACCGGGCCAGGGGTCTGGACCAGGTCGATTCCGGGGTACAGCTCGATGCGGCGAAGCACCGGGTCACCCCCATCGACAGCGGCGACCTCTGCGTCAACTACGACAAGAAGTACTTCGCCGACCACAAGCTCGCCCCGCCCAAGAGCTTCGACGATCTGATCAAGCCGCAGTACAAGAACCTCCTCGTCACCGAGAACGTCGCCACCTCGTCGCCCGGGCTCGGCTTCATGCTCGGCACGGTCGCCCGGTACGGGAACGACGGCTGGCAGGCGTACTGGAAGAAGCTTGAGGCCAACGGCGTCAAGGTCGACGACGGCTGGGAGCAGGCGTACAACAACGACTTCTCCGGTTCGGCCGGCGGCAAGAAGGCCAAGGGCGACCGGCCGCTCGTCGTCTCGTACGCGTCGAGCCCGCCCGCCGAGGTGCTGTACGCCAAGCCGCAGCCGAAGACCGCCCCCACCGGTGTCGTCACCTCCACCTGCTTCCGGCAGATCGAGTTCGCCGGGCTGCTTGACGGCGCGAAGAACGAGAAGGGCGGCAAGGCCCTGATCGACTTCCTGATCAGCAAGAAGTTCCAGGAGGACATGCCGCTCAACATGTTCGTGGACCCCGTGGTGAAGGGCGCGAAGGAGCCCGCGGTGTTCACGAAGTTCGGCGCGAAGGTCACCCGTCCCGAGACCGTCGCACCCGGCACGATCGCCAAGAACCGTGATCAGTGGGTCAAGTCGTGGTCCTCGATCGTCCTGAAGTAGAGCCCGCGGCGCGGAAGGGGCCGTCCGCGACCGGGCCGGGGCCAGCGAACAGGGCGGCCCGGCGGCGGACGGCGGTGCGGCTCGCGCTGATGGCCGTGCCCGTCACGTTCTTCGCCGTCTTCTTCGCCTACCCGGTCGCCGCCATCGTCGGCCGCGGCCTCAAGGCCGGCGGCACCTGGCAGTTCGGGCGGATCGGCGACGTGCTGAGCCAGCCCGACATCCTGCACATCCTGTGGTTCACCACCTGGCAGGCGTGCGCGTCGACCGGGCTCACGCTGCTGATCGCGCTCCCCGGCGCGTACGTCTTCGCCCGCTTCGACTTCCCCGGCAAGCAGCTGCTGCGCGCCGTGGCGACGGTGCCCTTCGTGCTGCCCACCGTCGTCGTCGGGACGGCCTTCCTCGCGCTGCTGGGCCGCGGCGGCCTGCTCGACCAGCTGTGGGGCGTACGCCTGGACACCACCGTCTGGGCGATTCTGCTCGCGCACGTCTTCTTCAACTACGCGGTGGTCGTGAGGACCGTGGGCGGCCTCTGGGCGCAGCTCGACCCGCGCCAGGAGGAGGCCGCGCGGGTGCTCGGCGCCTCCAGGTTCGCCGCCTGGCGCCGGGTGACCCTGCCCGCGCTGACGCCCGCGGTGGCCGCCGCCTCGCTGATGGTCTTCCTCTTCACCTTCACCTCCTTCGGCGTGGTGCAGATCCTCGGCGGACCCACCTTCTCCACGCTGGAGGTGGAGATCTACCGGGAGACCGCCGAACTGCTCGACCTGCCGACGGCGGCCGTGCTGACACTGGTGCAGTTCGCCGCGGTCGGAGCGATCCTCGCGCTGCACGCCTGGACCGTGCGGCGCAGGGAGAGCGCGCTGAGCCTGGTGGATCCGGCGCAGACCGCGCGCCGTCCGCGGGGGACGGGCCAGTGGACGCTGGTCGGCGGGGTGATCGCGGTGATCGCCGTACTGATCCTGCTGCCGCTGGGGGTCCTGGTCGCGCGTTCGCTGGACGGCCCGGGGGGCTACGGCTTCGCGTTCTACCGGGCGCTCCAGTCGCAGGGCGCCGGCGGCGGTACGTTCCTGGTCCCGCCGGTCGACGCGATCTGGAACTCCGTGCGGTACGCCCTGGCCGCGACCGGGATCGCCCTGGCCGTCGGCGGACTCGCGGCCGCGGCGCTCACCCGGCGGGCCGGACGGCTGGTGCGCGGGTTCGACGCCCTGCTGATGCTGCCCCTCGGGGTCTCCGCCGTGACGGTCGGCTTCGGGTTCCTGATCACCCTCGACAAGCCGCCGCTCGATCTGCGCTCGTCCTGGATCCTGGTGCCGCTCGCCCAGGCGCTGGTGGGCGTTCCGTTCGTCGTACGGACGATGCTGCCGGTGCTGCGTGCGGTGGACGGGCGGCTGCGGGAGGCCGCGGCCGTTCTCGGTGCCTCGCCGCTGCGGGCCTGGCGCGAGGTGGACCTGCCGATGGTGCGCCGGGCGCTGCTGGTCGCGGCCGGCTTCGCGTTCGCCGTGTCGCTGGGGGAGTTCGGGGCGACGGTCTTCATCGCCAGGCCCGACAACCCGACCCTCCCGGTGGCGGTGGCACGGCTGCTGGGCCGGGCCGGTGAGCTCAACTACGGGCAGGCGATGGCGCTGTCCACGATCCTGATGCTGGTGTGCGCCGTGTCGCTGCTGGTGCTCGAACGCATTCGTACCGACCGCTCTGGAGAGTTCTGATGCTGCAACTGGACGGTGTGACGGTCCGCTTCGGGCAGCGGGTGGCGCTGGACGCGGTGGACCTGGCGGTCGCCGAGCACGAGACGGTCTGTGTGCTCGGGCCCAGCGGCAGCGGCAAGTCGACGCTGCTGCGGGTCGTGGCGGGGCTGCAGCCCGCGTCCGCCGGGCGGGTGCTGCTGGACGGGACGGAGCAGAGCGGGGTGCCGGTGCACCGGCGCGGTGTCGGCCTGATGTTCCAGGACCACCAGCTCTTTCCGCAGCGTGATGTCGGGGGCAATGTGGCCTTCGGGCTGCGGATGCGCTCCGTCCCCCGGGCCGAACAGCCCCAGCGGGTGCGGGAGTTGCTGGAACTGGTCGGCCTGCCCGGCGCCGAGCGGCGGGCGGTGGGCGCGCTCTCGGGCGGGGAGCAGCAGCGCGTCGCGCTGGCCCGGGCGCTGGCCCCACGCCCCAAACTGCTGATGCTCGATGAGCCGCTCGGTCAGCTCGACCGCAGCCTGCGTGAACGCCTCGTCGTGGAACTGCGCGGTCTGTTCGGCCGGCTGGGTACGACCGTGCTCGCCGTCACTCACGACCAGGGTGAGGCCTTCGCGCTGGCGGACCGGGTCGTGGTGATGCGGGACGGGCGGATCGCCCAGGCCGGTACCCCGCTGGAGGTGTGGCAGCGGCCGGCTTCTGAGTTCGTCGCGCGGTTCCTCGGTCTCGACAACGTGGTGGCCGCGACGGTCACGGGCCGGGCGGCCGACACTCCCTGGGGCAAGATCCCGGTGCCGGAGGGATCGGCGCAGGGGGAGGGCCGGCTCCTGGTGCGGCCCGCCGGTGTGCGGCTCGCGGCGCCGCGGGAGGGGCTGCGCTGCACGGTGGAGGCGCGCACGTTCCGGGGCAGCCACGTGGCCGTACTGCTCCGTCCGGAGCACGGACCGCAGCTGGAGGCCGAGTGCCCGCTGCTCACGGCGCCCGGTGTGGGCGAGACGGTGGGGGCGGTCTTCGGGGCGGCCGATGTGGTCCTGCTGGCCGCGGAGGAGTGAGGGCGGGTCCCGGGCGTCCGCCGGCCGCGGTCACCGGGCCGGGTGTTCCGGCAGGACAGCCCCGGCCGCCCGGGAGAACATCTGAGTGACCTCCGGAAAGGGCAAGGACACCATGAGCACCGAGAAGAACGCCGAGAACGACACCGCGGACGGGACGGGTGAGGGCATCACCCTCACCCGTGTTCTGGACGCACCGCCCGAGCGGGTCTTCCGGGCCTGGACCACGCCCGCGCAGTTCGCCGCCTGGTACGGCGGTGACGCGGAGGCGCCCCTGGACCGGGTCACCATGGACGTCCGCCCCGGCGGCAGATGGAGCCTGGTGCTGGTGGTGCCGGACCACGGCGAGATGCCGTTCCACGGGGTCTACCGTGAGGTCGGCGCCCCCGGACGGCTGGTCCTCACCCTCAAGGACGGGGGAGCGCCCGAGGACGTGGAGGGTGAGATCGTCACCGTCACCTTCGCCGACCTGGGCGGCGGCCGTACCGAGATGGCCTTCCACCAGGGCGGCGGCAACCTGACAGCCGGGCAGTACGAGAACGCCAGGGGCGGCTGGGAGATCTTCTTCGACACCCTGGCCACGGTGCTGGCCAAGGGCTGAGCCCCGAGGTCAGAAGACCATCCCGGCCAGTGCCTCGGGTGCCTCGTCCACCGTGTCGACCAGGGCGATACGGGACTCCATCGACCGGCCCTTGGCCAGCGCCCGGAGCAGCGGCCAGGCAGGCAGTTCCTCGGTCCAGTGCGCGCGGTCCACCAGGACCATCGGGGACGGTTCGCCGTGCGAGCGGTAGTAGTTCGGGGTCGCGTTGTCGAAGATCTCCTGGACGGTCCCGGCCGCGCCGGGCAGGAAGACGACGCCCGCCGTCGAACGGGCCAGCAGTCCGTCCTCGCGGGTGGCGTTGGCGAAGTACTTGGCGATGTGCCCGGCGAAGGCGTTCGGCGGCTCGTGGCCGTAGAACCAGGTGGGGATGCCCACCGAGTCCCCGCCGTCCGGCCAGCGGCCGCGCACCTCGAAGGCGGCGCTCGCCCAGTCGGAGACGGACGGCCTGAACGACGGTGTCTTGCCGAGGAGTTCCATCGCCTCGTCCAGCATTCCGTCCCGGAAGGGCGCTGCGTACGCGCCGAGGTTGGCGGCCTCCATGGCACCGGGTCCGCCGCCGGTGGCGACGGTCAGACCGGTGCGGGCGAGCGTACGGCCCAGCCGCGCCGCCCCCGCGTACTCCGCCGTGCCGCGGGCCATGGCGTGGCCGCCCATGACGCCCACCACCCGTGCGCTGTCGAGGTGTTCGTCGAGTGCGTCCGAGATCGCGTCGTCATGGATGGAGCGGAGCATCGAGGCGAATATGTCGCCGTCGTTCCCGGTCCGCTGGAACCAGGCGTACGCGCGGGCGTCCGGGGTCGCCTCGTAACCGCTGTCCGCCAGACCCGCGAACAGTTCGTCCGCGGAGTACAGCAGCCCGCGGTACGGGGCGAAGGGCAGGCCGGGGACCGGCGGGAAGACCAGTGCGCCCGCGGCGCCCACCGCGGACTCGGCCTCGGGTCGCATGGGGCACCCGAGGAAGACGGCGCCCGATGTGTCCGCCGAGAGCAGTGTGTCGGTACGGTCCGTCAGGTCGACGGCCTGGACGCGGTATCCACCGAGCGCTCCTCGGGCGGCGGCCCGGTCGAACTGGTCGAGGGTCTCGATCTCGCGGTCACGCTCAGGTGTGGTCGGCATCCGGTCATCGTAGGGGGACGCCTCCACGGGGCCGGCGGCGCTCCACCGTGGCCCGCCGGGCAGGCCCCGCCGCAGGGTGGCGGTCAGGCCGGGAGGTGGCGGGTGTCCCCGCCGCCCGTGCTCCGCAGGAGGATCGCGTAGAGGAGGGAGGCGACGACGATACCGGCGGGGAGGGCCAGGTCCACGCCGCCCAGGGCCTGTGCGATCGGCCCGGTGTAGAGGGTGTCGACGCACAGGGCCGCCACGGCGACGCCTCCCGCGAGGGCCAGGGCCCCCGCCGTGCTGACGCCTGCGGTGTACCAGAAGGGGCTGCCGGGGGTCTCGTCCATGAGGGTGGGGCCGTCGTACCGGTTGCGGCGCAGCAGGATGTCCGTGGCGTAGATGGCCATGGCCGGGCCGAGCAGGACCACGGTGAGCTGAAGGACGTTGCTGACGGTGTCGAGGAAGTTGGAGACGAGCAGCCCGTAGAGGGTGAGGGAGACGGCGGCGGTTCCGTCGGCGATCACGCTGAGGGAACGGCGGATGCGGACGCCGACGGCCTGGAGGGCGAGTCCCGCACTGTAGGACGTCAGGGCGTTGATGGCGATCGTGCCGAGGACCAGGGCGAACAGGAAGAACGGGTCGAACCAGCCGGGCAGGATCTTCTGGAGCCCGGACTGCGGATCCGTCATGTCGACCGCGGTCGCGGCGAAGGCGCCCAGGGAACAGACGGCGACGCTGGGCAGGAAGCCGCCCAGCGCGGTCCACCCCACGATCGACCTCGCCGAGGTGGTCCGGGGCAGGTAGCGGGAGAAGTCGGCGCTGGTGGTGTAGGACAGCGGACCGGAGCCGATCAGGGTGACCCCGGCGATGAGAGCCGTCCACAGCCCGGTGCCGCTGAGCGGTTCGGCCGGCGCGTACGAGAAGTCCGTGTGCCGGAACACGCAGACCGCGACGACGGCGAAGACGGCGGTGAGGGCCAGGGTCAGCGGGAGGTACAGCTTCATGATCATGCCGTGGCCGTAGACGCCGATGGTCAGGGTGACCGTGGCGATGACCAGGACGACGACGATCTTGACGCCGGTGCTCGCGGGGATGCCGCTCTTCTCGACGAGGGAGAAGGCGGCGGTCGCCGCGGCGGCCAGGTTCAGGGCGAAGTAGCAGACGGAGATCATCCAGCCGACGACCGCGTTGTTCACCCGGTTGCCCCGGATTCCGAACATCGCCCGGGTGATCACCTCGCTCGGTGCGCCCGCGGACGGTCCGGATATGGAGAGCAGTCCGGTGAGCAGCCAGAAGAGGTTGCCCACCACGATCACCGCGAGGGCCTGCCACAGGGTCAGGCCCATGAGGATCAGGGCGCCGCCGATCACGAGGCTCAGGTAGTTGACACTGGCCGCCGCCCAGACGGAGAACAACTGCCGCGGGTGGCCGTGGCGTTCGTCCTCGGGGATGTGATCGATGCCGTGGGACTCGACTCGGGCCGCCCCGTCCGACGGGGGCCGCGCCTCCTGCTGCGCGGAGCGGCTGTCGTGGTGCGGTTCGGGAAGCGTGGACGCCATGCGGGCCCCTCCGGATGCTGTGTGCCCAGCTGCTTGCTTGTTGGTCGCACACTCAATAGCATCGATTCCATGCCGTCAAGCATTCAGAACAAGCGAATCCGCAAAGATCCGGCCGCGAGACGTGCGGAAATCGTTGCCGCGGCCGCCGGGGTGGCACTGGCCGAGGGGCTGGAGTGCATTACCCTCCGCCGCATCGCCGAGGAGCTCGACGTCCGGCCGGGGCTGATCAGTCACTACTTCCCGGCCGTGGAGGATCTGGTGTCCGAGGCCTACGGGGCAGCCGCCGGCTCCGAACTCGACGAACTCCTTCCGGGCGACCGGGCGGACGCCAGCCCCACCCGGCACCTGGCACGGTTCTTCGCGCGGGCGGCCGGGGATTCGTACGACGACATCAGCCGGCTCTGGCTCAACGCCCGGCACCTCAGCCGCTACCGGCCCGCGCTGCGTGAGCGGGTCCGTGTTCAGGAGGCCGCCTGGCGTGACCGGCTCGAAGGGCTCATCCGCGACGGCGTCGAACAGGGCGAGTTCCACACCGAGGACCCGCCACTGACGGCCATTCAGATCCTGGTCGTCCTCGACGGCCTCGGCGCACTCGTCAACAGCGGCGACAGCGGCGACGACCCGCCGGTGGTCCGGCACATGCCCGCCGCCACCGCGGAACGCGAACTCGGCCTGCCCGCCGGCACGCTGACCGCCGCCGCCGAGAACTGACCTCTCTCCAAGGAACCCCCATGCGCACCTCTCTGATCCTTCTCTCGGCCCGTCTGCTCGACCCGGCCACCGGCGAGTTCCTGCCGCAGACCGCGCTCGCCGCGGCCGACGGGCGCATCACCGCGCTCGGTGACACCCCGGAGATCCGCGCGCTCGCCGACGCCTCGACCACCGTGATCGACCTCAAGGGCGCGGTAGTGACCCCCGGTCTGGTCGACGGACACATCCACCCCGTCTCGGGCGCCGAGCTGACCGGCGGTCTGGACCTCTCGTCCTGTACCGACGTCGGGCAGGTGCGCGAGGCGCTCGCCCGCGCGGTGCGGGATCTCGCCCCCGGTGCGTGGCTGCACGGCTGGGGCCTCGACCCCAACGTCTTCGCCGGCCACCCCGTCGGGACGGCCCCCTTCGACGCCGTGCTCGACGGTGTGCCCGCCCTGCTGCTGCTCTTCGACGCGCACTCCATGCTGGCCAGCCGGCGCGCGCTGCGGCTCGCCGGCGTGGACGGACCGCGGACCTTCGACCAGGCCACCGCCGAGGTGGTGTGCGGCGCCGACGGCCGGCCCACCGGTCTGCTCCTGGAGGACGCCGCCTGCGAGCTGGTGGAGCGGGTCGCCCCGCAGCCCACCCGCGAGGAACGGCGCGAACGGCTCGCCGCCGTGCTGCGCGCCATGGCCGCCTCGGGTCTCACCGGCGGCCACGCCATGGACGCCAACGGCGACAGCCTCGCGTTCTACGCCGAACTCGACGCGGCCGGGGAACTGCCGCTGCGGCTGCGGGTCGCGCCCTGGTGCCAGCCCGGCACCGGCGCCGACGGCGTGCGCGCACTCATCGAGCAGCAGGGCGCGGGCGGCCGCCTGTGGCGCACCGACGGCGTCAAGATCTTCATGGACGGCACCATCGACAACGGCACTGCCTGGCTGGAACACCCGGACTGCCACGGCGAGTCCCGGCACGCCTTCTGGCCGGACCCCGAGGAGTACACCCGCGTCGTCGGCGCACTGCACCGGGCCGGCGTGCCCACCGCCACCCACGCCATCGGTGACGCGGCCGTACGCCATGTCCTCGACGCGGTCGAGAAGGCACAGGCCGGCGGCGGGCGGGGAGTGCGGCACCGGGTCGAGCACATAGAGACCGTCCCCGACGACACCCTGCGCCGGTTCGCCGAGTTGGGTGTCATCGCCTCCATGCAGCCGACCCACTGCTGCGATTTCACCCGGGCCGACCACACCGACAACTGGTCGCGCCGTCTCGGTGAGGAGCGTGCCTCACGCGCCTGGCGCTGCCGCGACCTGCACGACTCCGGCGCGGTCGTCGTCCTCGGCTCCGACTGGCCGATCGCCCCCTACCCGCCGCTGGACGTGATGGCTGGGGCCCGGCACCGCAGACCCTCCCGCGACCTCGCCCGGGCGCCGCACGGCCCGGAACAGGCACTCACCGCCCTGGAGGCCCTCCGGGGCATGACGGTCCACGCCGCCTACGCGGCGGGCGAGGAGCACGAGGCCGGCCGTATCGCGGTCGGCCACCGCGCCGACCTGACGGTCCTCGCCGGCGACCCGCTCGTCACGGCGGCCACCGAGCTGCCGCGCCTTCCGGTGCTGCTGACCGTCCTCGACGGCGAACCGACCCATCGCGACGCGCGTCTGTGACCCTGGCCCGGCAGCAGGTTCCCCGCTGCGGAAGCCCCGCGTTCAGGACGGCACCGTCCCGGACGGCGCCATCCTGAGGGCAGCCCTTTCACCGGGACAGGGGTGTCGCGGCGAGCACCGCGACACCCCAGGTCAGCGGGGTGAACAGGGTCAGCAGAGCGATCACGCGCAGCACGGCGGCCGACCGCAGCACTCCCGCCGGGGCGCACCCGCGCAGCAGGGCCGCTGTCGTCGCAGCGCGGTCCTGCCGGGCCTCGACGGCGGCGCTGAGCAGAGTGGCGGCCGTGCAGGCCACGACGAGCGCGGCGCCCAGCGCGGTCAGCGGACCGGCCTGCCGGACGGCCGCACCGGGCAGCGCGGAAACGGCGACGATCCCCGAGGCCACCGCGCAGCACACGCCGAGCGGCCGGCCGATCCGGGCCGCTTCGGACTGGAGCACCCGGCCCGCGAGGAGGCGCACCGCCCCCGGCCGTACGGACTGCAGGAGCCGCCCGCACAGATGGGTCAGGGCAGGAGCCGCGACGGCGAGCCCCAGCGCGGTCAGGGACCAGCCGGCCGGCACGGCAGGACCGCCGCCGGAAAGGCCGGGCACCGGCAGCGGGGCGACCCCGGGCCTGCCGCTTCCGTACGCCTCGGCCGCGAGCCCCGCCGCGACGAGTGCCACGCCCCAGGCCGCCCCCCTCGGGGCGGCGTCCTCGCGGACGGGTCTGCGGCGCCGCACGGCCCAGGCGCTGCTCACGGCCGCCGCGACCGGAACCGCCGCCAGCAGGAGCAGAGCCGCGGGCATCGGCAGCGGACTGCCCGCTACCGGCCGCCGGGCCGCACTGTGGAAGGGCAGTCCGCCACCGCTGCGCAGATGGAGGAAGAGCAGCAGCGCCGCCCCGCTGCCCAGGGCGCAGGTGAGCGCGGCGGACACCGCCGACAGCACGGCGCGCCCGGCCGGTCCGAGTCCCGCGGCCGTCGACCCGTGGCTCGGGCGGATGCCGGGGTCGGTGCGGGCCACCGCCGCCGCGAGGCGCACCGTCGCCGCCAGCGGGATCAGGCACCAGAGCAGCCGCAGCCCGGCGCCTGCCGCCGGTGCCGGGTGCCCCACCGCGTAACCGAGCACCCGGAGCAGCAGCAGTCCGACACCGGCCGACGCCGCCGCGACCAGCAGTCTCCGCAGCAGGACGAGAGGTCCGGAGCCGCGGGCTAGACGGAGAGCGAGCACGCGGAGCGCCCCTCGTCGCTGGTCGCGCCCGTGCCGCTGAGGGAGGCGGCGCGGCGGCCGTCCCGGAGCAGGACCGTACGGTCGGCGCACGCGGCGACCTCGGGGTCATGGGTGGCGAGTACCACGGTGATCCCGTGCGAACGGGCGGCGGTGACGAGGGTGCGCAGCAGCTGGGTACCGTCCGCGCCGTGCAGGACGGCGGTGGGCTCGTCGGCGAAGAGCACCGCCGGACCGGCGGCCAGCGCGCGGGCGACCGCCACCCGCTGGCGCTGCGCCTGGAGCAGGGCGTGCGGACGCTTGGCGGCGTACGCCCCCAGGTCGAGCCGCTCCAGCCACTGGACGGCCGTGTGCCTGGCGGCGCGGTGCGGAGCGCCGTTCAGCAGCAGGGGCAGGGCCGTGTTCTCCCAGGCCGTCAGTTCGGGTACCAGCCGGGGCTCGGGGTCGACCCAGCTGAACCGGGTGACCCGCAGCCGCTCGCGTGCCACCCGGCCCAGGGTGTGCACGGGGCTGCTGTTGAACCACACCTCGCCCTGCTGCGGGACGAGCTGGCCCGAGAGACAGCGCAGCAGGGTGGTCTTGCCGCTGCCGCGCGGACCGAGCACCGCGAGGATCTCCGCCTCGCGCACGCCGAGCGAGACACCGGTGAGCGCGGGTGAGCCGCTGTGGGAGTAGTGCGCTGAGCGCGCCCAGAGCACGTCGTTGTCCGGTGGGGCCACCATGGCGAGCACACCTCGGTTCAGATCTGATGTCGGTCCCCGCCGGGAAAACGGCGGGGGAGCCGATAGGTCACTGGGCACCGTAGGGACTCGGGGCGGGGGTGTGCGGACAGCACGCGGCCCGGCCGCACCCGTATCCACTCGTACGGGTGCGGCCGGGCCGACGGGTCACAGGGAGTCGGCCGTCCGGATCAGACCTGATCCGGACGGAAGACCCCGGGCCGGGGCGGGATCAGATCTTCGCCCAGGCCTCGGTGAGGACCCCGCGCATGATCGACTCGATCTCGTCGAACGTCGACTGGTCGGAGATCAGCGGCGGCGCGATCTGGACGACCGGGTCGCCGCGGTCGTCGGCCCGGCAGTACAGACCGGCCTCGTACAGGCCCTTGGAGACGGCGTTGTAGAGGATGCGCTCGGTCTCGTCCTCGTTGAAGGACTCCTTGGTCGCCTTGTCCTTGACCAGCTCGACGCCGTAGAAGAAGCCGTTGCCGCGGACGTCGCCGACGATCGGCAGGTCGTTGAGCTTCTGCAGCGTCGAGTAGAAGGCGGCCTCGTTGTCGAGGACGTGCTGGTTGAGGCCCTCGCGCTCGAAGAGGTCGAGGTTGGCGACGCCGACGGCGGCGGAGACCGGGTGGCCGCCGAAGGTGTAGCCGTGCAGGAAGGTGTTGCCGTCACGGTAGAACGGCTCGGCCAGCCGGTCGGAGATGATGCAGGCGCCTATCGGGGAGTAGCCCGACGTCATGCCCTTGGCGCAGGTGATCATGTCCGGCACGTAGTCGAACTTGTCACACGCGAACATCGTGCCGAGGCGGCCGAAGGCGCAGATGACCTCGTCGGACACGAGCAGCACGTTGTACTTGTCGCAGATCTCGCGCACGCGCTGGAAGTATCCGGGCGGCGGCGGGAAGCAGCCGCCGGCGTTCTGCACCGGCTCCAGGAAGACGGCGGCGACCGTCTCGGGGCCCTCGAAGAGGATCTCCTGCTCGATCTGGTCGGCGGCCCAGCGGCCGAAGGCCACCGGGTCGTCGCCGTGGATCGGGGCGCGGTAGATGTTGGTGTTGGGCACCTTGTGCGCGCCGGGGACCAGCGGCTCGAAGGGGGCCTTGAGCGCGGGCAGTCCGGTGATGGACAGGGCGCCGGCCGGGGTGCCGTGGTAGGCGACCGCGCGGGAGATGACCTTGTACTTCTGGTGGTTGCCGGTGAGCTTGTGGTACTGCTTCGCCAGCTTCCAGGCGGTCTCGACGGCCTCGCCGCCGCCCGTCGTGAAGAAGACCTTGTTGAGGTCGCCGGGCGCGTAGTTCGCGAGGCGCTCGGCCAGCTCGACGGCCTTCGGGTGGGCGTACGACCAGACCGGGAAGAAGGCCAGCTCCTGCGCCTGCTTGTACGCGGTCTCCGCCAGCTCCTGGCGGCCGTGGCCCGCGTTGACCACGAACAGGCCCGAGAGACCGTCGAGGTAGCGCTTGCCCTTGTCGTCGAAGATGTAGGTGCCCTCGCCACGCACGATGGTGGGAATGGGCGCGTTCTCGTACGACGACATGTCCGTGAAGTGCATCCACAGGTGGTCGTACGCGGTCTGGCTCAGGTCCTTGCTCATGACTATCGGGTGCCCCACTGGTAGGTCTGTTTTTTCAGCTTGAGGTAGACGAAGCTCTCGGTCGCCCGTACGCCCGGGAGCGCGCGGATCCGCTTGTTGATCAGGTCGAGCAGGTGGTCGTCGTCCTCGCAGACGACCTCCACCATCAGGTCGAAGGAGCCCGCGGTCATCACCACGTAGTCGACCTCGGCCATGGTGGCCAGCGCGTCGGCGACCGGGTCGAGATCGCCCTCGACCGTGATGCCGACCATCGCCTGGCGCCGGAATCCCACGGTGAGCGGGTCGGTGACGGCGACGATCTGCATGACGCCCTGGTCCTGGAGTTTCTGTACCCGCTGGCGGACGGCCGCCTCGGAGAGGCCGACGGCCTTCCCGATCGCGGCGTACGGCCGCCGCCCGTCCTGCTGGAGCTGTTCGATGATCGCCAGGGAGACGGCGTCGATCGGGGGGGTGCCGTTCCCGTTTCTGGAATCTGCGCTGCGACTGGCCACGCCCACACTGTGCATGAGGTATCGCCCGTCATGCAACCCCGAAGCGATGTAATTCGTTGCCGAAAGTCATTTTGGGAACTGAATCCGAAGTTCCGGGTGGCTGGGTATGTCGAAAGCGTCGCCCATGCGATTAGGGTGGTGTCTCACCCATCGGGACATCCACCGGACATCAACCGGGCCATCCGTCGGGCCGCATATATCGGGCCATACCCATCGGGCACCGGAGAGGGAGAACCACTGTGACCACCGAGCTGCGCCGGCTGCGTAACTACATCAACGGGGAGTTCCGGGACGCCGCTGACGGCCGGACCATCGACGTGGTCAATCCGGCCACCGGCGAGGCGTACGCGACGTCGCCGCTCTCCGGGCAGGCCGATGTCGACGCCGCCATGGAGGCCGCCGCCGCGGCGTTCCCCGCGTGGCGCGACGCCACCCCGTCCGAGCGCCAGCGTGTGCTGCTGAAGATCGCCGACGCCTTCGAGGAGCGGGCCGAGGACCTGATCGCGGCCGAGAGCGAGAACTGCGGCAAGCCGCTCGGGCTGACCCGCACCGAGGAAATCCCGCCGATGGTGGACCAGATCCGCTTCTTCGCGGGCGCCGCACGGCTCCTGGAGGGCCGCTCGGCCGGTGAGTACATGGAGGGGCTGACCTCCATCGTCCGGCGCGAGCCGGTCGGCGTCTGCGCCCAGGTCGCGCCGTGGAACTACCCGATGATGATGGCCGTGTGGAAGTTCGCCCCGGCGCTCGCCGCGGGCAACACGGTCGTCCTCAAGCCGTCCGACACCACGCCCGCCTCCACGGTCCTGATGGCCGAGATCATCGGGGCCGTCGCGCCCAAGGGCGTCTTCAACGTCGTCTGCGGCGACCGTGACACCGGCCGCGCGATGGTGGAGCACAAGGTCCCCGCGATGGCCTCCATCACGGGGTCGGTACGGGCCGGGGTGCAGGTCGCCGAGTCCGCGGCCAAGGACGTCAAGCGGGTCCACCTGGAGCTTGGCGGCAAGGCCCCCGTCGTCGTCTTCGAGGACGCCGACATCGCGAAGGCCGTCGAGGACATCTCGGTCGCCGGGTACTTCAACGCAGGGCAGGACTGTACGGCGGCCACCCGGGTGCTGGTCCACGCCTCGGTCCACGACGAGTTCGTCACGGCGCTCGCCAAGGCGGCCGCCGACACGAAGACCGGGCTGCCGGACGACGAGGACGTGCTGTACGGGCCGCTCAACAACGCCAACCAGCTCGCCCAGGTCAGCGGCTTCATCGACCGGCTCCCCGCACACGCCAAGGTCGAGGCCGGCGGCCACCGGGTCGGCGACCGGGGCTACTTCTACGCCCCGACCGTCGTGTCCGGCCTGAAGCAGGACGACGAGATCATCCAGCAGGAGGTCTTCGGCCCGGTCATCACCGTCCAGTCGTTCCAGGACGAGGCGGAGGCCCTCGCACACGCCAACGGCGTGGAGTACGCGCTGGCCTCCTCGGTGTGGACCAAGGACCACGCCCGCGCCATGCGGATGTCCAAGAACCTCGACTTCGGCTGTGTGTGGATCAACACCCACATCCCGCTCGTCGCCGAGATGCCGCACGGCGGGTTCAAGAAGTCCGGCTACGGCAAGGACCTCTCGGCCTACGGCTTCGAGGACTACACCCGCATCAAGCACGTGATGACGTCGCTGGACGGCTGAACACCCCTGCTTCCGGCCCCTGTTCCGCCGCTGTCCCGTCCCCGTGTCCGCCGCCCCCGTACGATCCGCCGTGCGGGGGCGGCGTGCGTCCGGGCACCCCGCCCCGACAAGGTGTCGCGGCCGGGGCCGGTGCTCCGTACGCAGCGTCCATTGCCCGCCGTCGCTGCCGGAGGTGAAGGTGGGCGCATGGCAGATCTTGGTGTTTCCCGGCGTTCCCTGCTCCGCGGTTCCGGCGCGGTGGGCGCGCTGGCCGCGCTCACCGGATGCGGGGTCCCCGCGGCGTACGTGAAGCCGGGGGAGCGGGCGGGACGCGACAGATCGGCGCAGGACGGGAGCCTGGTCTTCGCCAACTGGCCGCTCTACATCGACACCGACGACCACGACTCCTCCAAGCGGCCCACGCTCGACACCTTCGAGAAGCGGTCCGGGATCAGGGTCAAGTACACCGAGGAGATCAACGACAACGACGAGTTCTTCGGCAAGATCAGCCCGGCGCTGATGAACCACCAGGAGACCGGCCGGGACCTGATCGTCATCAGCGACTGGATGGCCGCCCGGTTCGTCCGGCTCGGCTGGGTCGAGGAGATGGACCGGGCCAGGCAGCCGAACGTCGCCAGGTACCTCGACCCTCAGCTGCGTTCCCCGGCCTTCGACAAGGGGCGCAAGCAGAGCGTTCCCTGGCAGTCCGGGATCACCGGCATCGCCTACAACCGGCGCAAGGTCGGTCACGAGATCAAGCACCTGAGCGATCTCTGGGCCCCCGACCTGCGCGGCAAGGTCACCCTGTTCTCCGGGCTCGACGAGGCGTTCGCCCTGCTCATGCAGGGCAACGGTGCCGACATCACCAACTGGACCGCCAAGGACTTCGACACCATGTGCGACCAGGTCGAGAAGCTCGTACGGAAGAACCAGATCCGCCGCTTCACCGGCAACGACTACATCAAGGACCTGTCCACCGGCGACGTGCTCGCCTGCCAGGCGTACTCCGGCGATGTGATCCAGCTCCAGGCCGACAGCCCCGACATCGAGTTCGTGGTGCCAGAGGAGGGCGGCGAGCTCTGGGCGGAGTCCATGATGATTCCCAACCTCGCCCGCCACAAGGCCAATGCCGAGAAGCTGATCGACTACTACTACGAGCCCGCGGTGGCGGCGAAGCTGGCGGCCTGGGTCAACTACGTGTGCCCGGTCCCCGCCGCACGCGAGGTGCTGGCCTCGTCGAAGGACAAGGAGCTGGCGGACCTCGCCGAGGACCCGCTGATCTTCCCCGACGACACGATGCGCAAGCGCCTCGCCATCGCACGGGACATCACATCGGCCGAGCGGGTCGGATACGCGAAGCGCTGGGACCGGATCGTGGGTCTGTAACCGGTCCGGCCGGCCTTTCGCGGTCCGGCCGGACCGGCGCGTCGCTGGTTGGTCCAGCCGGTCAGGCCCGGCGGCCGGCGGCTCCCGGAACGTACGGGCCGGGGTTGCGCATCGCCAGTACGGTGCTCCGGGTGACCGCCTCCTTGAGCCGGGCCGCGGTGCGGCCGGTGAGGATCAGGTCCACCGGGGTGTCGTCGGCGCGGGTCAGCTGGATCAGCCCGTCCCGGCGGCCGAGGCTGATGTTCCGCCCGACGTAGCGCAACCGCAGCGGCCGGGGCGTCCGCCCGCCCACCGCGGCGGCGACGCTGTCCGCGACCCGCATTCCCATCGGGATGCCCGTCTGGCAGGACATGCGCGACGCAGACCCGTCGGGCCCGTGCGCGGCGGCCGCGTCGCCCGCCGCGAACACCTCCGGGTGCGAGGTCGAGCGCAGTGCGCCGTCGACCCGGATCAGGCCCCGTCCGTCCACCGCGAGGCCCGCGTCGCGGGCCAGCTCCGGCACCCGGAATCCGGCCGTCCAGACCACCGTCGCGGCCGCGATCCCGGTGCCGTCTGCCAGCCCCAGTCCTTCGGCGGTGACCTCGGCGATCCTGCTGTGCTCGTGCACGGTGATGCCGCGCAGCGCCATCGCGCGGCGGAGGTGGCGGGCGGCGCGGGCGGACAGGCCGGCGCCGAGCGCGCCGGCGGTGACCAGCCGGATGCCGAACCCCGGGCAGCTCTCGGCCAGTTCGGCCGCCGTCTCGATCCCGGTCAGTCCGGCGCCGGCGACGGCCAGCGGGCCCGTACCGCGCGCCAGCCGCCCGCGGAGCCGGACGGCGTCGTCGTAGGTGGCGACGGCCGACGCGTGCGCCGCGGCGCCGGGGACGGCGGCGGTGTCGGCCCCGCTGCCCAGGGCGTAGACGAGTGTGTCGTACCCGAGGGTGTCAGGCGCGGAGTCCAGCCGTACCGTACGGGCGTCCGCGTCGACCGCGGTGACGCGCGCGACGACCAGCGCGATGCCCGTACCGGCCAGCAGCCGCCGCAGGGGCAGCTCCCGCAGGCGCTGGCCGGCGGCGATCTGGTGCAGCCTGACCCGCTCGACGAAGCGGTCCGAGGCGTTGACGAGCGTGACCCGCGCACCGGTGCCGCGCAGCCGCCCCGCCGTGCGCTTGGCGGCCGCCAGCCCCGCGTACCCCGCTCCCAGAACCACGATGTGATGGGTCATCGGTCCTCCCGCATCCCGTTCGGCCTGTGCTGTCCCCCTCTGAACCGGCGGGCGGGCCGTTTCGTGACGGGCCGGGGTGTGAGGCAGGACACATCAGCAGTGTGCCGGCGGGAGGTTCTGACCGAGCTGGGCCGTGGCGAAGCCGAGCTTGCCGGGGTTGAGGACCGTGCGTACGGCGCCGACCCGGCCGTCACTGATCTCCGGCACGATGACGCCGAACAGCGCGTCGCCCATCAGGAGGACCGCACCGGGTTCGCCGTTCACCTCGGTCACCCGGAAGCACACGAGCGCCGCCTCCGGCCGGGCCGCGAGACCCAGCAGATAGCGGATCACCTTCTCCCGGCCGCCGACCGGACGGCGGGCCGCGCTGACCTCGCCGCCGCCGTCGCTCCAGGCGACCACGTCTGCGGCGAGCACCTGCTCCAGGCTCGCGAGGTCGCCCTCCACCGCGGCGGCGATGAACAGCTCGACGATCTTCCTGCGCTGCCCGCTGTCGACGGGCAGCTGCCGCCGCGGGCGGCCGAGCTGCTCGCGCGCCCTGCGGTGCAGCTGCCGGGAGTGGGCCTCGTCGATGCCGAGTACGGCGGCGATCTCCCGGTGGCTGTGCTCGAACGCCTCGCGCAGCACGAACACCGCACGCTCGGCCGGGGTGAGCCGCTCCATCACGGTCAGCAGCGCCAGCGAGACCGACTCGCGCTGCAGGGAGGTCTCCAGCGGCCCGAGCGCCGTCTCTCCGCCGTGGGTGAGCACCGGTTCGGGCAGCCAGGGCCCGACGTACCGCTCACGGCGGGCGCGCGCCGAAGTGAGCCGGTTCAGGCAGAGGTTGGTGGAGACCTTGGTGAGCCAGGCGACGGGGGTGCGGATCGCCTCGCGGTCGGCGGCGCTCCACCGCAGATAGGTGTCCTGCACCGCGTCCTCGGCCTCGCTCGCGCTGCCGAGCAGCCGGTAGGCGAGCGAGAACAGCCGGGGACGGTGGGACTCGAACTCTGCGGCGGCTTCCGTGGTCATGCCCGCAGCATGCCAGGGCCGCCGAGCCAGGTCCCGGCGGCAGGGCTCAATCGGGAGACGGGGCGCCGAACGCGGCCACGACGCTCTTCGTCGCCGTCGGGTTCATGTCCGCGCCCTTGGCGTCCGCGGGGTTGACGCCGTGGACGAGGGTCGGGGACAGGCCCCGGGCGGCTGCCATGACCGTGTTGTCCCCCCGGCGCCCGCCGGTCCTGGCCCACACCTCGCGCCCGCCGAGTGCTCCCCGGTGGTCGTGACCGCCAACACCATCCCGTATCAGGGGTGTTGCTGAGGGATCTCCCTCAGGGTGCCGGAGAGCGCCCGGCGGCGGACCGTGCGGAGGGCGTCGATGCGGTTCGTGGTGACCGAGTCGACGCCGAAGCCGATCAGCCGGCGCATCGACCGCTTGGTGTCGGGGGTCCACGCGGAGACCAGCAGCCCGTCCCGGTGGACCCGCTCGCAGAGCTCCGGACTCAGCAGTCCGAAACGGTAGTTGAGCCAGCGGGGCTTCACCGTGTCGAGCAGGGCGGTACGCGGCGGTGTGAGCGTCGTCCAGGTCATGGCGATCTCGGCGGCCGGATCGGCCTCGCGCACGGCGAGCATGGTGGCGGGGCCCGCGCAGTAGTACGTACGGTCGCCCGCTCCGCACTCGTGGACCACACCGACGACCGTGCGTACCGCTTCCGGAGTGGCGCCCGGCAGATCGATCATGAGCCGGTGACCGTCGGCCGACGTCAGCGCCTCCCGGAGCGTCGGCACCCCGCCGTCCGTCAGTCCGCGCAGCTCGTCCGCCGTGACCCGGGCGAGTGGCCGGTCATGGCCCCACAGCCGCTCCAGGGTCGCGTCGTGCAGCAGCACCGGTACGCCGTCCCGGGTCAGCCGGACGTCGATCTCCACCGCGTCGGCGCCCCGTTCCAGCGCGGAGCGGACGGAGGGCAGGGTGTTCTCACGGAAGAGATAGGGGTCGCCGCGATGGCCCACGGCAGTGACGGTACGCATGGGGCCATCCTCGCCGACCGCTGCCGCGGGCGGCTACCGGGCGAGCCACTGCGCGGTGTACGTGTCGATCTCGGCGGCCAGCTTCGTCTTGCCCGGCGCGTCGAGGAACGACGCCGTGACGGCGTTCTTCGCGAGCTCGGCGATGCCCTTCTCGTCCAGCCCCAGCAGGCGGGCCGCGACCAGGTACTCGTTGTTGAGATCGGTGCCGAACATCGGCGGGTCGTCGCTGTTGATGGTCACCAGCACACCGGCGTCCACCATGTCCTTCAGCGGATGTTCCGCCAGGGTGCGGACGGCCCGGGTCGCGATGTTGGAGGTCGGGCAGACCTCCAGGGCGATGCCCTGTTCCGCGAGGTGGTCGAGGAGCTTCGGGTCCTGGACCGAGCTGGTGCCGTGGCCGATGCGCTCGGCGCCGAGGTGGCGCAGCGCGTCCCAGACGGTCTCCGGGCCGGTCGTCTCACCGGCGTGCGGCACCGAGTGCAGCCCCGCCGCGCGGGCCCGGTCGAAGAAGGGCTTGAACTGCGGGCGGGCCACACCGATCTCGGGACCGCCGAGCCCGAAGGAGACAAGACCTTCGGGGCGCAGGTCCAGCGCGAGCCGGGCCGTCTCCTCCGCCGCTTCGAGTCCGGCCTCGCCGGGGATGTCGAAGCACCAGCGCAGCACGGTGCCCAGCTCGGCCTCGGCCGCCTTGCGGGCGTCCTCGATCGCCTCCATGAAGGCCTGCTCGGGGATGTTCCGGCGGGTGGAGGAGAACGGCGTGATGGTGAGCTCCGCGTACCGGATGTTCTGGCGGGCCATGTCACGTGCGACCTCGAAGGTCAGCAGCCGTACGTCCTCGGGGGTGCGGATCAGGTCCACCACGGACAGGTACACCTGGATGAAGTGCGCGAAGTCCGTGAAGGTGAAGTAGTCGGCGAGCGCCTCGGGGTCGGTGGGGACCATGGAGTCCGGGTGGTGGGCGGCGAGTTCGGCGACGATGCGGGGTGACGCGGACCCGACGTGGTGCACATGCAGTTCCGCCTTGGGCAGTCCTGCGATGAACGGGTGCAGGTCGGGCATCGGGTCCTCCGGGGTACGGCGAGTTCTGCTGGTCGGGAACATCGTAGGCGGGGACCGGAGCCTCGCACACAGGCTCTAGCATGACGAGCCGAGGATGGGGGAGGCCCATGTCAGACAACGCACCACGCCCTTCGGGGGATCCCGAGCCGCCGAGAGATCCATGGGCGCCGCCCGAGCCGAAGGTGCCGCTGGACAAGCAGACGGACCAGCCGCGGACGCCGCGCGACCCGGTGCACGACCAGCAGACGGTCACGGCCATGCCGAGCGCCGCCCCCGGTGCCGGACAGCCGGGATCCGCTCAGCCGGCTCCCGGGCAGCAGACGCCGGGCCCGCACATCCCGGGGCAGCAGGGTCCCGTGCCCCCGGGGTTCGCGCCTCCCGGGTACCCGCCCCCCGGATCCGTACCGCCCCCGCCGATCGCTCCGAACGGTCCGGGCCTTGCCGGCCCGGGGCCGAACGGTCCGGTACAGGGCGCTCCCGGCACCTACGGCTACCCCTCCTATCCGGGTGCCGCCCCCGGCCCGCAGGGACCCGCCCCCTACGGATACCCGGGGCAGTCCGGCCGGCCCGGATACCCCGGCTATCCGGGGTACGGCGGCCAGGGCGGCTGGAACACCATGCAGCAGGGACCCGCCAACGGCTACGGAGTGGCCGCGCTGGTGCTCGGCATCCTCAGCGTGGTCGTCTTCTGCGCCTGGGGTCTCGGCATCATCCTGGGGACGCTCGCCCTGATCTTCGGCATCCTCGGCCGCAAGCGAGCCAACCGCGGTGAGGCGAACAACGGTGGGATGGCGCTCGCCGGGATCATCCTGGGCCCCATCGGCATCGTGGTCAGCGCCACGTTCCTCAGCGTGGTCATCTGGGGCATCTCGAACGCGCACGACTCCACCCCCGACTACGGCAGCGGCGGCAACACCTACCCGAGCTCCCTCGTCGTCGGCGCCGACCACTGAGACACGGCCATGGACATACGGCCTGAGACCTGGCCACGGAGACGAGGGCACTGAGAACTGTCCCGGGCGGCCCCGCTCGCCCGGGCAGCGCCGCCGCCGGCACCACCGGGTGGACTCCGGCCGTCCCGCCGCGCGGTGCCCGCGGTCGGCCCGCGGCGACAGCCGTGCGCAGCCACTCCCCGACGGCCGGTATCCAGGGCTCCACCATGGCGTACCGCATGCCGTCGGCCACGGAGGGTGATGGCCGCCACCGGCTCGGACTGCCCGGTCCGATGCCCCGTCCCCGCCACGCGGGGCGCCCCGGATGTGCGGGAACACGATCCGCTCCCCGTGGCCGGCCTGCCCGGCAGGCTCTCAGCCGTGCTCCATGCACGGGAGTCCGGCAGCCGCCACGGACACTCCGTCGTGGATTTTCCGGCCCACGCGACACATGGTCCACCGATTCCGTTGCGTAACCAAAAGGAAACAACGGAATCACTTGTTGATGAACTATCGCTCTGCCAGGATCGGCACTCAATTCGAGCTTGAGCTACGGAGAGAGCACGATGGTCAACAGCTTCCAGGTGCGGGACCGCTTCGCGGCCGGCGCACAGTACATCGGCGGGCAGCTGCGCCCCGGTACATCAGGGCGGACCCAGGACGTCGTGAACCCCGCCACCGGCGAGGTGGTGTTCAGCTACGCGCCGGCGGGCACCGCCGACGTCGACGCCGCCGTCGCGGCGGCCCGCGCGGCCTTCCCCGGCTGGGCCGGGGCCACCCCGGGCGAACGCTCCGACGCGCTGCACCGCTTCGCGGCCGTGCTCGCCGAGCGCGCCGAGGAGTTCGCCTACGCGGAGTCCCTCCAGTGCGGCAAGCCGATCAAACTGAGCCGTGAGTTCGACGTGCCGGGCACCGTCGACAACGCCTCCTTCTTCGCGGGCGCCGCTCGCCAGCTCCAGGGCCAGTCGGCCGGCGAGTACAGCGGGGACCACACGTCGTACGTCCGCCGTGAGGCGATCGGCGTGGTCGGTTCCATCGCTCCCTGGAACTACCCGCTCCAGATGGCCGCCTGGAAGGTCCTCCCGGCCATCGCCGCCGGCAACACCATCGTCCTGAAGCCCGCCGAGATCACCCCGCTGACCTCGTTGATGTTCGCGCAGGCGGCCACCGAGGCGGGCATCCCCGACGGGGTCGTCAACATCGTCAACGGCCTCGGCGCGGAGGCGGGCGAACACCTGGTGGGCCACCCGGACGTGGTCATGACCTCCTTCACCGGCTCGACCCAGGTCGGCAAGCGCGTCGCCGAGATCGCCACCGCGACCGTCAAGCGGATCCACCTCGAACTCGGCGGCAAGGCCCCCTTCCTCGTCTTCGACGACGCCGATCTGGAAGCCGCCGTGCACGGCGCGGTCGCGGGTTCGCTCATCAACACCGGCCAGGACTGCACAGCCGCCACCCGCGCCTACGTCCAGCGCCCGCTGTACGAGGCCTTCGTCCAGGGCGTCGCCGAACTGATGGGCACCCTCCGCATCGGTGACCCCTTCGACGAGTCGACCGACATCGGCCCGCTGATCAGCTACGCCCAGCGCGACCGGGTCGCGGCCTTCGTGGACCGGGCCAGGGACACCGCCCGCGTGGTCACCGGCGGCGAGGCGCCCGAGATCGACGGCGCCTACTACCTCCCCACCCTCATCGCCGATGCCGCCCAGGACAGCGAGATCGTCCAGGCCGAGATCTTCGGCCCGGTCCTGGTCGTGCTGCCCTTCGACTCCGACGACGAAGGCATCGCCCTCGCCAACGACACCCCGTACGGACTGGCCTCGTCCGCCTGGACCCGGGACGTCTTCCGGGCGAACCGCGCGACCCGCGAGATCCAGGCCGGCTGCGTCTGGGTCAACGACCACATTCCGATCATCAGCGAGATGCCGCACGGCGGTTACAAGGCAAGCGGCTTCGGCAAGGACATGTCGGTGTACTCGTTCGAGGAGTACACACAGGTCAAGCACGTCATGTACGACAACACTGCGGTGGCCCGCAAGGACTGGCACCGCACGATCTTCGGGGACCGATAAGGAAAGGGCACCGAGCCCATGGAGCAGTTCGAGCCAGACCGTCTCTCCCCGGCCCAGCTGGCCGCCGCCCGCCGCACTCTGGCCCGTGGCGGAGGGTCAGTCACCCGCAGGTCGCTGCTGCGCGCCACGGGTGCGGGCGCTCTCACGCTCGGCGGCCTCGCCGCCCTCACCGGCTGCGGCATCCCCGCGGCCAAACGCGACGGCGGGGCCCCGGCCACCAGTGACCACTCGGCCGCGGAGAAGGTGATCAACTTCTCCAACTGGACCGAGTACATGGACGTCAGCGACGACGGAAAGCACCGGCCCACCCTGGAGGCGTTCACCAGGCGCACCGGGATCAGGGTCAAGTACACCGAGGACATCAACGACAACGTCGAGTTCTTCGGCAAGATCAAGCCGCAGCTCGCGGCCGGCCAGGACACCGGACGGGACATCATCATCCTGACCGACTGGCTGGCCGCCCGGCTGATCCGGTTCGGCTGGGTCGAGCGGCTGGACCCGTCGCTGCTCCCGCACGCGTACGCGAACCTCTCCGAGCAGTTCCGCACCCCCGACTGGGACCCGGGCCGCGCCTACTCGTACCCCTGGGCCGGTATCCCCACCGTCATCGCCTACAACACCAAGGCGACCGGCGGCCGCAAGGTCGACTCCGTCACCCAGCTCCTCGACGACCCCAGGCTCAAGGGGCGGGTGGGCTTCCTCTCGGAGATGCGCGACTCGGTCGGCATGACCCTGCTCGACATGGGCAAGGACCCGGCGAAGGTCACCGACGCCGACTACGACGCCGCGATCGGCCGCCTCCAGAAGGGCGTCGACACCAAGCAGATACGCCGCTTCACCGGCAACGACTACATCAGCGACCTGGACAAGGGCGACATCGCCGCCTGCGTCGCGTGGGGCGGTGACATCACCCAGCTCCGGAACGACAACCCGCACGTCGAATACGCCATCCCCGCCGCCGGATACATGACGTCCAGCGACAACATGATGGTCCCGGCCAGGGCCCGCCACACCTCCAACGCCGAACGGCTGATGGACTACTACTACGAGCCCGCCGTCGCCGCGAAGCTCACCGCGTACACCAACTACCTCTCCCCGGTGGACGGTGTCCGCGCGGAGCTCGCGAAGATCGATCCCAAGCTGGCGGCCGATCAGCTGATCCTCCCCGACAAGGCGATGGCCGCCCGGTCACACGCCTTCCGCTCGCTCTCCAGCAAGGAAGAGACGGCGTACGAGGAGAAGTTCTCCCGGCTCATCGGGGCCTGACCCCGCACCGCGCGACAGCTCGCCGCCCCAGCGCTCCCCGCCCCAGCGCTCCCCCCTCAGCGCTCCAGCCTCCCCATCTGCCTCTGCTCTCCTCTGTTCCCACGAACCCCCGGGACCGTACCCATGACACAGACGAATGAAGGCGGCGACGTCCGTCTCGCCGGGATCAGCAAGACCTACGGGTCGTTCACCGCGGTGCACCCGCTGGATCTGACCGTCCCGCAGGGCTCCTTCTTCGCGCTCCTCGGCGCCTCCGGCTGCGGGAAGACCACCACCCTGCGGATGATCGCCGGCCTGGAGGACCCGACCACCGGCACCGTCCGGCTCGGCGACCGGGATGTCACCGATCTGCCCCCGTACAAACGCCCGGTCAACACGGTCTTCCAGTCGTACGCGCTCTTCCCGCACCTCGACGTGACCGAGAACATCGCCTTCGGCCTGCGCAGGCGCGGCATCAAGTCCGTCAAGAAGCAGGTCGGCGACATGCTCGACCTCGTTCAGCTCGGGGACTTCGCGCACCGCAAACCGCACCAGCTCTCCGGAGGCCAGCAGCAGCGCGTCGCCGTCGCCAGGGCGCTCATCAACCACCCGCAGGTGCTGCTGCTCGACGAACCGCTCGGCGCC
Source organism: Streptomyces sp. NBC_01471 (assembly GCF_041438865.1). Lineage (NCBI taxonomy): Bacteria > Bacillati > Actinomycetota > Actinomycetes > Kitasatosporales > Streptomycetaceae > Streptomyces > Streptomyces sp. NBC_01471. The sequence continues at coordinate 1,779,840 of NZ_CP109450.1, read as the reverse complement.
CTCGACCTCAAGCTGCGCCGCCAGATGCAGCTGGAGCTCAAGCGCATCCAGACCGAGGTCGGCATCACCTTCGTCCATGTCACCCACGACCAGGAGGAGGCCATGACCATGGCCGACACCGTCGCGGTGATGAACGGCGGCCGGGTCGAGCAGCTGGGCGCGCCCGCCGAGCTCTACGAGAACCCGGACACCACCTTCGTCGCGAACTTCCTCGGCACCTCGAACCTCATCGAGGCCGAAGTCGTCGAGGCCGGGGCCGACATCACCGTCCTCGCGTCGGGGGCCAGGCTCCGGCTGCCCGCCGACCGGTGTACGGCCGCCACCAGCAGTGGTGGCAAGCTGCTCGTCGGGGTGCGGCCGGAGAAGATCGCCCTGGCGCACGCGGACGACGCGGCGGAGATAGCGGAGGGACGCAACCGCATCACCGGGCGGATAGCCGACTCCAGCTTCATCGGGGTCTCCACGCAGTACGTCATCGACAGCCCCGTCTGCACCGGTCTTGAGGTCTACGTACAGAACGTCGAGCGCGACTCCCGGCTGTCCCCGGGCGCCGATGTCGTCCTGCACTGGAACCCCGGGCACTCGTTCGGCCTCGACGCCGGCCAGGCCGTCGACGCGGGCAAGGCGGACGCAAGTGCCGAGGAGGCCGCGTGAGCGTCACCGAGGCCCCGCCCGCCGAGGCCCCCGCGGCGGAGTCCGGCGCCGTACGCAAGCCGCCCGTCCGCAAGCGGCTCGTACCGTACTGGCTGCTGCTCCCCGGCATCATCTGGCTGGTGGTCTTCTTCGCCCTGCCGATGATCTACCAGGCCTCGACGTCCGTGCAGACCGGTTCGCTGGAGGACGGCTTCCAGGTCACCTGGCACTTCCAGACGTACTGGGACGCCCTGCACGAGTACTACCCGCAGTTCATACGCTCCCTGCTGTACGCGGGCACGGCGACGGTCCTCTGTCTGCTGCTGGGCTACCCGCTCTCGTACCTCATCGCCTTCAAGGCGGGCCGCTGGCGCAATCTGGTGCTGATCCTGGTCATCGCGCCGTTCTTCACCAGCTTCCTGATCCGCACGCTCGCCTGGAAGACGATCCTCGCCGACGGCGGCCCGGTCGTGGGGGTCCTGAACACCCTGCACATCCTCGACGTGACCAGCTGGCTCGGCTGGACCGACGGCAGCCGGGTGCTGGCCACCCCCATGGCCGTGGTCTGCGGACTCACCTACAACTTCCTGCCGTTCATGATCCTGCCGCTCTACACCTCGCTGGAGCGTATCGACGGACGGCTGCACGAAGCGGCGGGCGACCTCTACGCCACCCCGGCCACCACCTTCCGCAAGGTGACCTTCCCGCTCTCGATGCCCGGCGTCGTCTCCGGCACCCTGCTCACCTTCATCCCGGCGGCCGGTGACTACGTCAACTCCGAACTTCTCGGCTCGACCGACACCAAGATGGTCGGCAGCGTCATCCAGTCGCAGTTCCTGCGGGTGCTCGACTACCCGACGGCCGCCGCGCTCTCCTTCATCCTCATGGCGATCGTGCTGATCATGGTCACCGTCTACATCCGCCGAGCCGGCACGGAGGACCTGGTCTGATGCTGAGGAACTCCACGCGCTGGCTGCGCCGCCATCTCGTCACCGTCGCCGGGCTGATCACCCTCGCTTATCTGATCCTGCCCAACGTCGTCGTGATGGTCTTCTCCTTCAACAAGCCCAACGGGCGCTTCAACATCAGCTGGCAGCGGTTCTCGCTGGACGCCTGGAAGGACCCCTGCGGGGTCGCCGACATGTGCGGCTCGCTGAACCTCTCGCTGGAGATCGCCGTCTGGGCGACGATCGGCTCCACCGTGCTCGGCACGATGATCGCCTTCGCGCTGGTCCGCTACCGGTTCAGGGCGCGCGGCGCGATCAACTCGCTGATCTTCCTGCCGATGGCCATGCCCGAGGTCGTGATGGCCGCCTCGCTGCTCACCCTGTTCCTCAACATGGGTGCCCAGCTGGGCTTCTGGACCATCCTCATCGCGCACATCATGTTCTGCCTGAGCTTCGTGGTCACGGCGGTCAAGGCCCGAGTGATGTCGATGGACCCGCGGCTGGAAGAAGCCGCGCGCGATCTCTACGCGAGCCCGGTGCAGACCTTCCTGCGGGTCACCCTGCCGATCGTGTCGCCCGGGATCGCGGCGGGCGCGCTGCTCGCCTTCTCGCTGTCCTTCGACGACTTCATCATCACCAACTTCAACGCGGGGTCGACCGTGACCTTCCCCATGTACGTCTGGGGATCGGCGCAGCGCGGTACCCCTGTACAGATCAACGTCATCGGCACGGCGATGTTCGTCATCGCGGTGCTGGTGGTCCTCGGCGGCCAGCTCGTCAGCAACCGCCGGAAGAACAGCACACCGCACTGAGCAGGACCCGAAGGAGTGGAACCCATGGCCGCAGCTGCCATGACCCGTGCCCTTGCCGCATCGCTCGCCGACGCCGAGCCGGTGTCGTTCTGGCTGGAGGACCCCGGCAAGCCGGCCGTCCTGCCCGCCCTCACCGGGGACGTCAGCTGCGACCTCCTCGTCGTGGGCGGCGGCTACAGCGGACTGTGGACCGCGCTGCGCGCCAAGGAGCGCGACCCCGGCCTGGACGTCGTCCTCATCGAGGGCCACGAGGTGGGCTGGGCCGCTTCGGGCCGCAACGGCGGCTTCTGCGCCGCATCGCTGACCCACGGTCTCGCCAACGGTCTCGAACGATGGCCCGGTGAGATCAAGCAGCTGGAGGAGCTGGGCGCGCGCAACCTCGACGCCATCGAGGAGGCCGTCGCCCGGTACAAGATCGACTGCGACTTCGAGCGCACCGGTGAGATCGACGTCGCCACCCGGCCGCACCAGGCGGAGGAGCTGCGCGACTGGCACCGCGAGACCGCGGAACTCGGCTTCGAGGGGCTGGAGTTCCTCGACCAGGACGCCCTGCGGGCCGAGGTGGACTCCCCGACCTTCCTCGGCGGGATCTGGGACCGGCGAGGCGTAGCGATGCTGCATCCGGCCAAGCTGGCCTGGGGACTCAAGCGGGCCTGTCTGGACCTCGGCGTGCGGATGTACGAGCGCACCCGTGGGCTCGACCTGGTGCGCTCAGGACCGGGAATGGCCGTCCGCACCCCGTACGGCAGGGTCTTCGCCGGACAGGTGGCGCTGGGCACCAACATCTTCCCCTCGCTGGTCAAGCGGGTGCGCCCGTACACCGTGCCGGTCTACGACTACGCGCTGATGACGGAGCCGCTGACCGATGAGCAGCTGGCGTCGATCGGCTGGCGGGGCAGGCAGGGACTCGGTGACAGCGCCAACCAGTTCCACTACTTCCGGCTGACCGCGGACCACCGCATCCTGTGGGGCGGCTACGACGCGATCTATCCGTACGGCGGCAGGCTGAGCGCCGAACTCGACCAGCGCCCGGCCACCTATCTGACCCTCGCCGAGCACTTCTTCACCTTCTTCCCGCAGCTGGAGGGGGTCCGCTTCAGCCATGCGTGGGGCGGCGCGATCGACACCTGCTCGCGGTTCTCGGCCTTCTTCGGCACGGCACACGGCGGCCGCGTCGCCTACGCGGCGGGCTTCACCGGTCTCGGTGTCGGAGCCACCCGGTTCGGCGGCGACGTGATGCTCGACCTGCTCTCGGGTGCCGAGACGGAACGCACCCGGCTCGAAATGGTGCGGAGCAAGCCGATGCCGTTCCCGCCCGAACCGTTCGCCTGGGCGGGTATCGGGCTGACCAAGTGGTCGCTGGCGCGGGCGGACGAGAACGGCGGCCGGCGCAATCTCTGGCTGAAGTCGATGGACCGGCTGGGGCTCGGATTCGACTCCTGAACCGGCCGGTCCCGCCGGTACGCCGGGGCTGTGACCCAGGTCACTGTCATTGGGTGTCCGAACCCGCGTCATGAAGTGCTCCCTCCCCGCTCTCTCCCCGTGCACGCAGGAACCGCGCGTACACGAATGGAGGCCGGGCGATGGCTGGCTCGGGGGCAAGGACCGCAGTGGAGTGGCTCGCGTCGGTGGCGCCGGATCCCGGCGCGTGCCGGCGGGCATGGGAGCGCGACCCCCACGGGGTGGCGCTCCTGCCCGCCGGGGTGCGCTGGGACGTGCTCATCGTTCCGGGGGAGCTGGGCTATCCGACCCTGGACGTGCTGTCCCGGCTCATCGACCGGCCGGGGCCGGTGCTGGCGGATTTCGGTGAGTCCGGGATGGGCTTCTTCGTACCGCCGGGGACGGCCGCGCGCTGGATCGGCACGGGTGTGCGGGGCGTGGGCGACGGTACCTGGATCGTGGTGCCGCAGCCGGGCCGGACGGCCAGTGGGGTGCGCTGGCTCGTCCCGCCGGACGCCGAGGGGACGCTCACCGATCCGGTGCTGCTGGAACTGGCGATGCACGAGGCTGCCGCACTCCGGGCGGGCGACATTGGTGACGGACTGGTCTGAACCACCGCCGGGGAGTGTGTGAAGCCTTGACAGTCCAATTGGTCTGGACCATGTTGGGCGCGCTTCACCACCTCAATCCCCCCATGTCCGGAGGCAGTTGTGAAACGCCCAAGACTTCTGGCCATGCTCGCCACGGCCGCACTCGCGGTGAGCGCACTCGCCGGGGCCGCGCAGACCTCGCAGGCGGCCGGGCCTGCGGCGGGCGCGGCCCTGCCCGCGCACGCCCTGGTCGGCTATCTGCACTCCAGCTTCGCCAACGGTTCCGGCTACACGAAGCTGGCCGACGTCCCCGACTCCTGGGATGTGATCGACCTGGCCTTCGGCGAACCGACGTCCCCCACATCCGGCGACATCCGCTTCAACCTCTGCCCCGCCACCGAATGCCCGGGCGTCGAGTCGGCCGACGCGTTCAAGGCGGAGATCAAGGCCAAACAGGCGGCGGGCAAGAAGGTGCTGATCTCCATCGGCGGCCAGAACGGTCAGGTGCAGCTCACCACCACGGCGGCCCGCGACACCTTCGTCGCCTCCGTCTCGAAGATCATCGACGAGTACGGACTCGACGGCCTGGACATCGACTTCGAGGGCCACTCACTCTCCCTGGACACCGGCGACACGGACTTCCGGAACCCCACGACCCCGGTCGTCGTCAACCTGATCTCCGCGCTGAAGACGCTCAAGGCCAAGTACGGGGACACGTTCGTGCTGACGATGGCGCCGGAGACCTTCTTCGTGCAGCTCGGGTACCAGTTCTACGGTTCGGGCCCGTTCGGCGGCCAGGACCCGCGCGCGGGTGCCTATCTGCCGGTGATCAACGCCCTGCGCGACGATCTGACGCTGCTGCACGTCCAGGACTACAACTCGGGCCCCATCATGGGCCTCGACAACCAGTACCACTTCATGGGCGGCGCCGACTTCCACATCGCCATGACCGACATGCTGCTCACCGGCTTCCCGGTCGCGGGCGACACCACGAAGATGTTCGCTCCGCTCCGCCCCGACCAGGTGGCCATCGGCCTCCCGGCCTCGGTGAACGCGGGCAACGGGTTCACCTCGACCGCCGACGTGGACACGGCGCTGAACTGTCTGACGAAGAAGACGGACTGCGGCTCCTACGCCACCCACGGCACCTGGCCCGGCCTGCGCGGGCTGATGGCCTGGTCGGTCAACTGGGACCTGTTCAGCAATCAGGAGTTCGCGAAGAACTTCGACGCATACAGCTGGCAGTGACCAGCAGCAGGGCCGTGCAGAGCAGCCAGCTGGCCAGCACGTCGAGCGGCCAGTGGTAGCCGTGCAGGAGAAGACCGGTGCCCGTCGCCACCGTCAGGATTACGGCGACGGGCACCGGCCAGTTCCGCCGGGTGTACGGCATGAGGAGCAGCGCGGCCCCGCCGTAGGCCACCATCGCGGTCGCGGAGTGGCCCGAGGGGAAGTAGCCGGTGGACGGGTCGAGCGGCCCCGGCCGCGCCGTCCAGAGCTTCAGTGGCACCACCAGTGCGGGGACCACGGCCATCGCCAGGGCGGCGGCCAGGACGTCCCTGCGGCTGCCGCGCCACAGGGCGTACGCCATCACCACCACCAGGACCGGCAGGGCGACCTCGGTGTTGCCCAGGTCGGAGAGGGCGCCGCTGAGCCACCCGGGGCCGGTGCCCACGATGTGGTGGTCGATGCGCACATCCATCCGCAGCAGCGGCCCGTGGGCCATGACCTGCCAGGTGATCAGGGCGAAGAGGAGAACACAGCCGAGCGCGGAGAGCAGCACGCGCCGCAGCGGGGAGAGAGGAGCCGGCCGCCCGGGAACAGGGGGGGTAGTTCCGAGGCGGCCGCCTGGACCGGTGTGCCGCGCGCCCCGGGGGGTGTGGGGCGGGCGGCCATCCGATCGGTGAGGAGATCCGGAGCCCGAAGCTCCGGTGGTGTGCGCGAAGGCACGACCAGGCGCGAGCTGGGGAGGCCCTTGCCTGGGATCGCTCACAGTCATTCGTGAGCGGGGTGTTTCTCTCATCTGTCAGAACCGTACGGCAGAGGAAAGGAGGCCGACAGCCGGAATCGCATCCCGCCATCGCCCCCCCACACGTTCTTCACATGCCCCGACCGTTACTGGAGGTCACACGCCCGCGAAGGCATCCTCCAGCAGGTCAAGACCCTCGTTGAGCAGGTCCTCGCCGATGACCAGCGGGGGCAGGAAGCGCAGCACGTTGCCGTAGGTGCCACAGGTCAGAACGAGCAGTCCCACCGAGTGACAGGCCTTGGCCAGAGCTGCGGTCGCCTCCGGGTTGGGGTCCTTGCTGCCCGACTTGACCAGCTCGACCGCGATCATCGCGCCGCGGCCCCGGATGTCGCCGACGATGTCGTACTTCTCCTGGATGGCCGTCAGCCGCGCCTTCATGATCTCCTCGATGCGCCGGGCCTTCGCGTTGAGGTCCAGCTCCTTCATCGTCTCGATCGAGCCGAGGGCGCCGGCACAGGCCACCGGGTTGCCGCCGTACGTGCCGCCGAGGCCGCCGGAGTGCGCGGCGTCCATGATCTCGGCGCGGCCGGTCACCGCGGAGAGCGGCAGCCCGCCCGCGATGCCCTTGGCGGTCGTGATCAGGTCGGGGACGATGCCCTCGTCCTCACACGCGAACCACTGGCCGGTGCGGCAGAAGCCGGACTGGATCTCGTCGGCCACGAAGACGATGCCGTTGTCCTTGGCGAACCGCGCGACGGCGGGCAGGAAGCCCTTGGCGGGCTCGATGAAGCCGCCCTCGCCGAGCACCGGCTCGATGATGATCGCGGCGACGTTGTCCGCGCCGATCTGCTTGTTGATCATGTCGATGGCCTGGGCGGACGCCTCGGCACCCGCGTTCTCCGGGCCGCTCGGCCAGCGGTAGCCGTACGCCACGGGCACCCGGTAGACCTCGGGCGCGAACGGACCGAAGCCGTTCTTGTACGGCATGTTCTTCGACGTCAGCGCCATCGTGAGGTTGGTGCGGCCGTGGTAGCCGTGGTCGAAGACCACGACGGCCTGGCGCTTGGTGTACGCACGGGCGATCTTCACGGCGTTCTCGACGGCCTCGGCGCCGGAGTTGAAGAGCGCCGACTTCTTGGGGTGGTCGCCCGGGGTCAGCTCGGCGAGCTGCTCACAGACCTCGACGTACCCCTCGTAGGGGGTCACCATGAAACAGCTGTGGGTGAACTCGGCGAGCTGCGCGGACGCCCGGCGTACGACGGCCTCGGCGGACGCACCCACGGACGTCACGGCGATGCCGGAGCCGAAGTCGATGAGGCGGTTGCCGTCGACGTCCTCGATGATGCCGCCGCCCGCACGGGTCGTGAAGACCGGCAGCACGGAGCCGACACCGGCGGCGACCGTCGCATTGCGACGGGCCTGGAGCTCCTGCGACTTGGGGCCGGGGATGGCGGTGACGACGCGGCGCTCCTGCGGAACAGCGGTCATGGGGGACTCCTGTGGGACGAAATCGGACGCTTCCTCTCAAGCAGGCTAGGGGCGCGTCCGGAACGGCGGCATGCTCCGTTCGGTAGTGGTCCGGGTGTGTCGTTGTCCGCGACGGACATAGCAGCGTGATGACACCCGGCAGCGGGCACGTGGCACTAGATTGAGGCGCGAGATCGAGGCGCACCGCACAGGCGGACCTGGCTGGTCAGGGGGCAGGGGTCATGGACACCGAAGGCACGTACGACGCACGCGGCACCCGGGGGGCCGGTCCCGTGCCGCGCCCTGCCGGGCCGCCGGCCGTCCCGCCCCCGCCCACCTACGCACCGGCGACGGGGCCGGTGCTCGCCGACTGGCTGGCGGCCCCGCGCCACCGGGAGGGGCCCGGCGTCTGGGCGTACGGCCATGCCGAGCGCCCCCCGGAGTCCGAGCACCTCCCCGGCCGCACCGTGTTCAGCGGGGCGGTCATCTCGCTGCTCGCCTGCGTCCTGGTCTGGTCGCTCTGGAACAACGGCTACATCCCGTACTGGCGCGTCCCGCTGGAGCTCTTCACCCCGGGAGACTGGTGGAGCCGCCAGCGGATGGGCGAACCGGCGCCGCAGGGCGCGGAGAACGCGCTGGAGGTCTACCGGTTCCTGATCGCGGCCGTGCTCCTCTACGGCTTCGGCCGGCTCGGCAACTGGCGCGGGGCCTTCGAGCAAGCCGTCGAGGGCCGCCCGCCGCGCGCCCGTGCGACGGCCGCCGCGGCCCTGGCCCTCCTGGTCTGGATCTTCGTCTGGGCGGGCACCCTGCCGGGGCTCGACATGGTCTTCATGCTGATGCCGAGGTCCTGGGTGACCGGCGGCGGCGACCAGGTCGTGGCGGCCGCCGTGGTGTACACGACGTACGGACTGATCACGCTGGCCGTGGTCTGGCCGTTCGCCCGGCTGGGCCGCTGGCGCACCCTGCTGCGCCCGGGGCAGCTGCCGCAGCAGCGCGCTCCGCAGGAGCAGGCGCGGGCCGGGGCCGCGGCCCGGGACGCCTCGGTCCCGGCCCCCGCCGACTGGCCCGAACTGCGCGCCCAGGGCCTGACCGAACTCGCCGACCGGCTCTCCGACGAGGTCCGTTCCGGGCGGATGAACGACGTGGACTACACCCGGGTCCGGCGCGCCTGGCGCTCCGTCCAGGCGGACCCGGCCCGGCTGGACTCCTTCACCGAAGCGGTGCGCAGGACCGGCGCCGCCGCGTGCGTGCACCCCTCGGGCGCCCGCGACCTGCCGGTGCGCGCGGCCCGGCACGACCTGTTCGTACGCCAGGTCAGGCTCGGCACGGTCGACCCCGGCGAGCGCAATCCGTACGCCAGGCGCGGCAGTGGCCTCGCGCTCGAACCCGAGCTGCTCGGCACCTCGCTGCTGGCCGTCGGCCCGCCCGGTGCGGGCAAGACCCGCGACCTGGTGCGGCCCGTGGTGGAGTCCCTCGCCCTGCAGGCCCTCGCGGGCCAGGCCGCCGTCATCGCCGTGGCGTCGGCCGGCACCCAGCTCGGCCCCGACGAGGCGTACGACGTCGTGGTCAAACCCGGCGACCCCTCGTCCGCGTACGACTTCGACCTCTACGGCGGCGCGACCGACCCCGACGAGGCCGCCGCCGTGCTCGCCGAGGCGTTCACCGGCGACCTCCCCGAGGTCGACAGCCGGCGCGCGGCCACCGCGCTCGCCCAGCTGCTCGGCCCGTACCTGGCGGCCCACGGCCACTTCCCCTCGGTGCCCGATCTGCGGGAACTCCTCGACGGGGTGCCGGCCGCGCTCGCCACCCTGCGCGAGGCGCTCGACGCGGGCGGCCACTTCGGCCTGCAGCGCGAACTCGACGCCCGCGCCCGGCAGTCCGGGGCGCCGGGCGACCCCGGACCGGCCCTCGCCGACCGCGTCGCCTCCCTGGACCGGCCCGCCTTCGCCGGGTTCTTCGACACCTCGGGCACCTCCCGGCCCTTCTCGCTGCGCTCGCTCGAACACCCCGTACGGGTCAGGATCGACCTCCCGGAACGGGGGCACGCGGAGGCCTCCCGGGTCCTCGCCCGGCTCGTCCTCGCCCAGTTCACCGCGAGCGCGGCGGCCCGCGCCGACCGCTCGCTCTTCGCCTGTCTCGTCCTCGACGACGCCACCCGCACCGTCACGGCGGACTCGGTCCGCTCCATCCAGCGGCTGCGCTCCGCCCACGCCGGAGCCGTCCTCACCCTGCGCAGCCTGAGTGACGTACCGGACGACCTGCACACCGCGCTGCTCGGCGCGGTCGGCTGCCGGATGGCGTTCTCCGGGGTGACCACCTGGGAGGGCAGGTCCTTCGCCGAGGCCTGGGGCACCGAATGGGTGGAGACCAAGGACGTCACCCAGCGCACGGTCTTCGCCGACCAGCCGCTCACCCGGGCGATCCACTCCTTCCGGAAACTCGTCACGGGAAAGGCGGTGACGACGGACGCCGTGACCGTACGCAGGGTCGAACGCGAGCGCTGGTCGGCCTCCGACCTGGCCCATTCGGTGCCCGCGGGCCATGCGGTGCTCTCGCTGAGGACGGTGCGCGGCGAGCACACGCCGCCCCTTCTGGTGGACCTGCGCGGCTGATCCGGAGCAGGGACTCGTACGCCCTGGCAGAATTGGTGGAGCCGTTCATACGGGGCGGCACAGTTCTCACCCATTCTTCAGCCGAAGGTCCTACGGTCCCCCCATGCCGCCCACCCTTGCCTCGCTGGTCCACCACTCCACGCTCAAGCTGACCGTGCGTGCGGGGGAGGGCCGTCTTGAGACGCCGGTGCGCTGGGCCCACGTCAGCGAGCTGGCCGACCCCGTCCCGTACATGGAGGGCGGCGAACTCCTCCTCATCACCGCGATGACGCTGGACACCGAGGACCAGGAGGCGATGCGCCGGTACGTGCGGCGGCTCGCCAAGGCCGGAGTCGTCGGGCTCGGCTTCGCCGTCGGCGTCCACTACGACGACATCCCGCCCGCACTGGTCGCCGCCGCCGAGGAGGAGGGCCTGCCGCTCCTGGAGGTCCCCCGGCGCACCCCGTTCCTGGCCATCAGCAAGGCGGTTTCGGCCGCCATCGCCGCCGACCAGTACCGCTCGGTCACCGCGGGGTTCGAAGCCCAGCGCGAGCTGACCCGGGCCGCGCTGAGCGGCGACGGCCCCGGCGACCTGGTGGCGCGGCTCGCGTCCCATGTCAACGGCTGGGCCGCGCTGTACGACGCGGCCGGCACCGTCGTGTCCGTCGCCCCCGAGTGGGCCGCGCGCCGCGCCGCACGGCTCACCCCGGACGTGGCCCGGCTCGGCGAGCGCCCGGCGCCCGCGAGCGCGGTCGTCGGCGGCTCCGACGACCGCGTCGAGCTCCAGTCCCTCGGCACCGGCCGCCGCCCGCACGGCGCGCTGGCCGTCGGAACGGGCGCCCCGCTGGGCACCGCCGAGCGGTACGCGGTGCACTCGGCCATCGCGCTGCTCACCCTGACCACCGAACGCTCCCGGTCCCTGCGGGCGGCCGAGGACCGGCTGGGCGCGGCCGTACTGAGGATGCTGCTCGCCGGGGAACCGGACCACGCCCGCACGGTCGCCGGGGATCTCTACAACGGCCTGCTCGACGCCCCGTACCGGCTGCTCATCGCCGAGGGCACGTCCCACGCGCTCCAGGAGCTGGCCGAGGCGCTGGAGTCCGGGGCCTCCCGGGCGGGCGAGATGGTGCTCGTCGTCCCCGAGGGTGAGCGCCTCGTCGTGCTCGCCACCGACGGCGGAGCAGCGGTCACGGCCTGCACGGCGTACGCCCAGCAGATCGAGGCCCGCCAGGCCCCCGCGGACGCATTGACCTCCGCGGGAACCGCCGACGACGACCGGGTCGTCATCGGCCAGTCCGCGCCGGCCGGCACCATCGCCGCCGCCTCCGCGTACCGCCAGGCCGAACAGGCGCTCTCGGTCGCGCGCCGGCGCGGCCGGGTCCTGGTCGAACACGAGGAACTGGCCACCGGATCCGTGGTGCCGCTGCTCGCCGACGACGCGGTCCGTGCCTTCGCCGACGGCATGCTCCGTCCGCTGCACGAGCACGACGCGACGGGCCGCGGCGACCTGGTGGCGTCCCTGCGCGCCTGGCTCGCGCACCACGGCCAGTGGGACGCGGCCGCCGCCGACCTGGGGGTGCACCGGCACACACTGCGGTACCGGATGCGGCGGGTGGAGGAGATCCTGGGGCGGTCCCTGGACGATCCGGACGTACGGATGGAGCTGTGGCTGGCGCTGAAGGCCACCAGCATGCCGTGAGCGGCGCGGGCCGGCCGGCGCCCGGAGCACGCCGCCCCGTCCCACGACATTCCGGCACCCCGGGAGCCCGCACCACTCCATGCCGGACAAACACAGCGCCGCCCCCGCAGCCCTACCGTGGGTACACCAACCACCACCACGGAAGGGCCGGAACACATGACCTCCACCCACGCCTTCTGGCTCGCCGGCCGCCAGGCCACCGGCGATGACACCTTCGATGTCACCTCCCCCTGGGACGGCAGGCTCGTCGGTACGGTCGCCGTCCCCACCGACGCGCAGGTCGAGGAGGCCGTCGCCGCCGCGTACGCCGTCCGGGACGAGTTCGCCGCGACGGCCGCCCACGTCCGGGCCGCCGCCCTGGACCACGTCTCCCGGCGGCTGGTCGAGCGCACGGAGGAGATCGCCCAGCTGATCACCGCCGAGAACGGCAAGCCCATCAAGTGGGCGCGCGGCGAAGTCGGCCGCGCCGTATCGGTGTTCCGGTTCGCCGCGGAGGAGGCCCGCCGCTACAACGGCGGCGAGGCGCAGCGCCTCGACACCGACGCGGGCGGCGCCGGCCGCCTCGCGCTGACGCGCCGGTTCCCGCGCGGCGCGGTCCTGGGGGTCGCGCCGTTCAACTTCCCGCTGAACCTCTGCGCCCACAAGATCGCCCCCGCCATCGCGGTCGGTGCGCCGATCATCCTGAAGCCCGCCCCGGCGACCCCGCTCTCGGGCCTCATCCTCGGCGAGCTGCTCGCCGAGACCGAGCTGCCCGCGGGCTCCTGGTCGGTCCTGCCGGTCGCCAACGACCGGATGCCCGCCCTCGTCCAGGACGAGCGGCTGCCGGTCATCTCCTTCACCGGCTCCGACAAGGTCGGCTTCGCGATCATGGACTCGGTCCCGCGCAAGCACATCACCCTGGAGCTCGGCGGGAACGGAGCGGCCGTCGTCCTGGCCGACTACGCGTCCGAGAAGGACCTCGACTGGGCCGCCACGCGCATCGCGACCTTCTCGAACTACCAGGCCGGCCAGTCCTGCATCTCGGTGCAGCGTGTGATCGCCGACGCCTCGGTGTACGACCGGCTCGTCCCGAAGATCGTCGACGCAGTGGCCCAGCAGACCACCGGCGACCCCGCCGACGCGGCCACCGACGTCGGCCCGCTGGTCAGCGAGGACGCGGCCAAGCGGGTCGAGTCCTGGGTCGACGAGGCGGTACGGGAGGGCGCCAAGCTGCTCGCGGGAGGTTCCCGGGACGGCGCCAGCTACGCGCCGACCGTGCTCGCCGACGTCCCCGCGGACACCACGGTGGCCTGCGAGGAGATCTTCGGCCCGGTCCTGACGCTCACCAGGGTCGACGGCGAGGCGGAGGCGTTCGCCGCCGTCAACGACTCCAAGTACGGCCTGCAGGCGGGCGTGTTCACGCACGACGTGCAGACGGCGTTCCGCGCCCACAGCACCCTTGAGGTCGGCGGCGTGATCGTCGGTGACGTCCCCTCGTACCGCGCGGACCAGATGCCGTACGGCGGCGCCAAGCAGTCCGGCGTCGGGCGTGAGGGCGTGCGCTTCGCGATGGAGGACTACACCTACGAGCGGGTCATGGTCTTCACGGGCCTCGCCCTCTGAACGCGCCCCGCCTTCTGAACGGGCGTCGCCCGTCGAACCGGGCGAACCGGTCCGGACCCGGCCCACGGAGCTGATCCGGACCCGCGTCCGATCAGACCCGATCGGACGCACTCGCCCCCGCCCGGCCACCCCTCACGCACGCGAGGGGTGGCCGCGGTGCTGGGGATGGGGTACATACGGACGAGTAGTGACGACTAGCACCGCCTGACTGCGGGCAGGTGTGTCCACCCGACGTCCGCGGTGAGGAGTACCCCTCATGACCGCACCACTCGACAAGCCCAGGGTCACCGAGCGCGAGGCGCGCGAGGTCGCCGAGGCCGCCCGTGAACAGGACTGGCGGAAACCGAGCTTCGCCCAGGAGCTGTTCCTCGGCCGCTTCCGGCTCGATCTGATCCATCCGCATCCCCTGCCCGACGCCGAGGACGTGCGCCGCGGCGAGGCCTTCCTGGCGAAGCTGCGCGCCTTCTGCGAGACCGGGATCGACGGCGCGCTGATCGAGCGCGAGGCCCGCATCCCCGACGAGACGGTCAACGGGCTCAAACAGCTCGGCGCGCTCGGCATGAAGATCGACACCAAGTACGGCGGCCTCGGCCTCACCCAGGTGTACTACAACAGGGCGCTCTCACTGGTCGGTTCGGCCAGCCCGGCCGTCGGCGCGCTGCTCTCCGCGCACCAGTCGATCGGGGTGCCGCAGCCGCTCAAGCAGTTCGGCACCCAGGAGCAGAAGGACGCCTTCCTGCCCCGGCTGGCCAGCACCGACATCTCGGCGTTCCTGCTCACCGAGCCGGACGTCGGCTCGGACCCGGCCCGGCTGGCCACGTCGGCGGTCCGGGACGGCGACTCGTACGTCCTCGACGGCGTGAAGCTCTGGACGACCAACGGCGTCGTCGCGGACCTGCTCGTCGTGATGGCCAGGGTGCCCAGGCCCGAGAACGGCGAGGGCGGCAAGGACGGCAAGGGCGGCATCACCGCCTTCATCGTCGAGGCCGACTCGCCGGGCATCACCGTCGAGAACCGCAACGCCTTCATGGGTCTGCGCGGCCTGGAGAACGGCGTCACCCGCTTCCACCAGGTCCGCGTCCCGGCGGCGAACCGGATCGGCCCGGAGGGCGCCGGTCTCAAGATCGCCCTCACCACCCTCAACACGGGCCGGCTCTCGCTGCCCGCGATGTGTGTCGGCGCGGGCAAGTGGTGTCTGAAAATCGCCCGCGAGTGGTCGGCCGAGCGAGAGCAGTGGGGCAGGCCCGTCGGCCGGCACGAGGCGGTCGGAGCCAAGATCTCCTTCATCGCCGCGACGACCTTCGCCCTCGAAGCGGTCGTGGACCTCTCCTCCCAGATGGCCGACGAGGACCGCAACGACATCCGGATCGAGGCGGCGCTCGCCAAGCTGTACGGGTCCGAGATGGGATGGCTGATCGCCGACGAACTGGTGCAGATCCGCGGCGGCCGCGGCTTCGAGACGGCCGATTCCCTCGCGGCCCGCGGCGAACGGCCGGTGCCCGCCGAGCAGATGCTCAGGGACATGCGCATCAACCGCATCTTCGAGGGCTCGACCGAGATCATGCACCTGCTGATCGCCCGGGAGGCCGTCGACGCGCATCTCTCCGTCGCCGGCGGCCTCATCGACCCCGAGACCTCGCTGCAGGACAAGGCGAAGGCGGGGGCACAGGCCACCGCGTTCTATGCCCGCTGGCTGCCGAAGCTCGTCGCCGGCCCCGGACAGCTGCCCGGCAGCTACGCGGCCTTCCACCCGGAGGGCCACCCGGACCTCTCGGTCCATCTGCGCCACGTCGAGCGCTCCGCGCGCAAGCTGGCCCGCTCGACCTTCTACGCCATGTCGCGCTGGCAGGGAAAGATGGAGACGAAGCAGGGCTTCCTCGGCCGCATCGTCGACATCGGCGCCGAGCTCTTCGCGATGAGCGCGGCCTGCGTACGGGCCGAACTGCTGCGCTCGTCGGACGACCACGGCCGGGAGGCGTACCAACTGGCCGACGCCTTCTGCCGGCAGGCCCGGCTCCGCATCGACGAACTCTTCGGCCGGCTCTGGGCGAACACCGACGAACTGGACCGCAAGGTCGTGTCCGGTGTCCTGTCCGGTACGTACACCTGGCTGGAGGAGGGCATCGTCGACGCGTCGGGCGAAGGCCCCTGGATCGCCGACGCCACTCCGGGACCCTCCACCGCGGACAACGTCCACCGCCGTATCCGCTGACCCGGGACGGCAGACCCCTCCGGGGCGGTCCACGGCCGCATCGTGGACCGCCCCGGCCCCGGTCGCGGGCGCACGGCAGAATGTCCGCCCGTGACCGTGACAGAAATCCCCGGCTCCAAGTCCGTGACCGCCCGAGCCCTGTTCCTGGCCGCCGCGGCCGAGGGCACCACCACACTCCTGCGCCCCCTGGTCTCCGACGACACCGAGGGGTTCGCCGAGGGCCTCACCCGGCTCGGATACGCCGTGGAGCGCGGGCCGGACGCCTGGCGCGTCGAGGGCCGCCCGGCCGGACCCGGCGTGGCCGGTGCGGACGTCTACTGCCGGGACGGCGCCACCACGGCCCGCTTCCTGCCCACCCTCGCCGCCGCGGGCCGGGGGCACTTCCCGGGCCCTTCGGGCACCGGGAGAGGCACGTACCGCTTCGACGCATCGGCCCAGATGCGCCGCCGCCCGCTGGCCCCGCTCACCCGCGCTCTCCAGGAGCTGGGCGTCGACCTCCGCCACGGGGAAGCAGAGGGCCACCACCCGCTGAGCATCGCCGCCCGCGGCATCGAGGGCGGCGAACTGACCCTCGACGCGGGCCAGTCGTCGCAGTACCTCACCGCGCTGCTGATGCTCGGCCCGCTCACCCGCACGGGGCTGCGCATCACCGTCACGGACCTCGTCTCCGCCCCGTACATCGAGATCACCCTCGCCATGATGCGCAGCTTCGGCGTCGAGGTGGCCCGCGAGGGAAACGTGTTCACGGTGCCGCCCGGCGGCTACCGCGCCACCGAGTACGCCATCGAGCCGGACGCCTCCACGGCGAGCTACTTCTTCGCGGCGGCCGCTGTCACCGGGCACACGGTCACGGTGCCGGGCCTCGGCGAAGGCGCTCTCCAGGGCGATCTGCGCTTCGCCGAGGTGCTCGGCCGGATGGGCGCCGACGTCCGCACGACCGCGAGCGGCACGACGGTCACCGGGCCCGGCTCGCTCGCCGGGCTCACCGTCAACATGCGTGACATCTCCGACACCATGCCGACCCTGGCCGCCATCGCCCCCTACGCATCGGGGCCGGTGCGGATCGAGGACGTCGGCAACACCCGGGTGAAGGAGTGCGACCGGCTGGAGGCGTGCGCGGAGAACCTCCGCGCGCTCGGCATCGAGGTCGCCACCGGACCCGACTGGATCGAGATCAGGCCGGGCAGCCCGCGGCCCGCCCGGATCGAGACGCACGGCGACCACCGCATCGTGATGTCCTTCGCGGTCACCGGCCTGCGCACGCCCGGCATCACCTTCGACGACCCCGGCTGCGTCCGGAAGACCTTCCCCGGCTTCCACGAGGCGTTCGCGGAGCTGCGGCGCTCCTGGTGAAGCATGGCCTGCCTGCCCCTCGTCAGTCTCAAGAGGGCCGGCAGCCGGTACGGCGCCCCGCGCGCCGGGGTCAGCCGTGCGGTCGCGGCCCACCACGCTCCCGTTCCGTGACCCGTACGGGCCGACCGGTGGCCCCAGCGCCGGACCGCCCGGACACTCCGTACGCACCCGAACCGGGGCTCACTGTCCTGACGGCCGGGCGATGCGGCAACAATGGGGGGCATGAGCGACAGCCCTGCCACCCTCGCCGACCCGCACATCGTCTTCGACCCCGTCGAAGGACGCCGGGACATCGTCGTCCTCGGCTCGACCGGGTCCATCGGCACCCAGGCCATCGACCTGGTGCTGCGCAATCCCGACCGCTTCCGGGTGACGGCGCTCTCCGCCGCGGGCGGGCGGGTCGCCCTGCTCGCCGAGCAGGCACGCCGACTCGGTGTCCGTACCGTCGCTGTCGCCCGTGCGGACGCCGTGCCCGCGCTGCGCGAGGCGCTGGGCGCGGAGTACGGCACCGAGCCGCTCCCGGAGATCCTGGCGGGGCCCGAGGCCGCGAGTGAACTCGCCGCGTCCGACTGCCACACCGTGCTCAACGGCATCACCGGCTCGATCGGCCTCGCACCCACACTCGCCGCACTGGCAGCGGGCCGCACGCTCGCCCTCGCCAACAAGGAGTCGCTGATCGTCGGCGGCCCGCTGGTGAAGGCGCTGGCGAAGCCCGGCCAGATCATCCCGGTCGACTCCGAGCACGCCGCGCTCTTCCAGGCGCTGGCGTCCGGAAAGCGCGCCGATGTGCGCAAGCTCATCGTCACCGCGTCCGGCGGCCCCTTCCGTGGCCGGACCAGGGCCGAGCTGGCGGACGTCACCCCCGACGCGGCGCTGGCGCACCCGACCTGGGCGATGGGCCCGGTCATCACGGTGAACTCGGCGACCCTGGTCAACAAGGGCCTGGAGGTCATCGAGGCGCATCTGCTGTACGACGTGCCGTTCGACCGTATCGAGGTCGTCGTGCACCCCCAGTCGTACGTGCACTCCATGGTCGAGTTCACCGACGGCTCGACGCTCGCCCAGGCCACCCCGCCCGACATGAGCGGCCCGATCGCCGTCGGCATCGGCTGGCCGCAGCGGATCCCGGACGCCGCTCCCGCCTTCGACTGGACGAAGGCGTCCAGCTGGGAGTTCTTCCCGCTGGACACCGAGGCCTTCCCGTCCGTCGGGCTCGCCCGGCACGTCGGAGCCCTGGGCGGCACGGCCCCCGCGGTCTTCAACGCGGCGAACGAGGAGTGCGTCGACGCCTTCCTGGCCGGAAAGCTGCCCTTCAACGGGATTATGGATACGGTCACGGCAGTCGTGGCCGAGCATGGCGAGCCCCGTACGGGAACTTCTCTGACGGTCGCGGACGTCCTGCAAGCGGAGACCTGGGCACGCGCCCGGGCCCGTGAACTCGCCCAGAAGGCCACAGCGGAGGCTCGCGCATGACCACGATCGTGTTGACGGTCATCGGCATCGTCATCTTTGTCTTCGGGTTGCTCTTCTCCATCGCCTGGCACGAGCTGGGCCACCTGTCGACGGCGAAGCTCTTCGGCATCCGCGTCCCGCAGTACATGGTCGGCTTCGGCCCGACCATCTGGTCGCGGAAGAAGGGCGACACGGAGTACGGCTTCAAGGCGATCCCGGCCGGCGGCTACATCCGCATGATCGGCATGTTCCCGCCGGGCCCGGACGGCCGGATCGAGTCCCGGTCCACCTCCCCGTGGCGCTCCATGGTCGAGGACGCGCGGTCGGCGGCCTTCGAGGAGCTGGAGGAGGGCGACGAGGAGCGGCTGTTCTACACCCGCAAGCCGTGGAAGCGCGTGATCGTGATGTTCGCGGGCCCCTTCATGAACCTGGTCCTCGCCGTGGTGATCTTCGTCGGGGTCGCGATGTCCTTCGGCTTCGAGACGCAGACCACGCAGGTCGCGGGCGTGCAGAAGTGTGTCATCTCGCAGAGCGAGAAGCGCCAGACCTGCGAGAAGGGCGACCCCGTCTCGCCGGCCAGGGCGGCGGGCCTGAAGGAGGGCGACAGGATCGTCGCCTTCGACGGTGCGAAGGTCTCCACCTGGGCCGACCTGTCGGACCACATCCGCGACACCATCGGCCCGGCCACCCTCACCGTCGTACGGGACGGCAAGCAGCAGACCCTGCACGCCAGGCTCGCCAAGAACATGGTGGCCCGCAAGGACTCCAACGGGGACGTCGTCCCGGACAAGTACGTCCCGGCCGGGTACCTCGGCTTCGCCGCGCAGACCGAGATCAAGCCGCTCTCCTTCGGCGCTTCGGTGGGCCGGATGGGCGGCATGGTGAGCAACGGTGTCGACTCGATCGTCGCGATGCCGTCCAAGATCCCGGACCTCTGGAAGGCAGCCTTCGACGGCGGCCAGCGCAAGGCCGACTCGCCGGTCGGTGTGGTCGGCGCGGCCCGGATCGGCGGCGAGGTCATGACGCTGCACGTGCCCGCGCAGAACCAGCTGGCGATGATGCTGTTCCTGCTGGCCGGCTTCAACCTCTCGCTCTTCCTCTTCAACATGCTGCCGCTGCTGCCGCTGGACGGCGGACACATCGCGGGAGCCCTGTGGGAGGCGCTGCGGCGCAATCTGGCCAAGGTCTTCAAGCGGCCCGACCCGGGCCCGTTCGACGTCGCGAAGCTGATGCCCGTCGCGTACGTCGTCGCCGGGGTCTTCGTCTGCTTCACCCTGCTCGTGCTGGTGGCCGACATCGTCAACCCCGTCAAAATCACCTGAGAACAACCGGAAAGCAGCGGCCGCACACCCTTGGTGTGCGGCCGCTCACCTTTGGGTGGTTTACGGGCGCGGATGTTCGTGTGCTGCCCCGGGTGACGTAATCTCGGTGGCCGAAGCCCGTTGTTTCCGGGACCTCGATCCACACCCTTGGGGATGCACTGCGCATGACTGCGATTTCTCTCGGAATGCCGGACGTTCCGACCAAGCTCGCCGACCGGAGGATCAGCCGCAAGATTCAGGTCGGCACGGTGGCCGTCGGAGGAGACGCACCCGTCTCCGTGCAGTCGATGACCACCACGCGGACCTCGGACATCGGGGCGACGCTCCAGCAGATCGCCGAGCTGACCGCTTCCGGCTGCCAGATCGTGCGGGTGGCGTGCCCGACGCAGGACGACGCCGACGCGCTGGCGACCATCGCGAAGAAGTCGCAGATTCCGGTCATCGCCGATATCCACTTCCAGCCGAAGTACGTCTTCGCGGCGATCGACGCCGGATGCGCGGCGGTGCGGGTGAACCCGGGCAACATCAAGCAGTTCGACGACAAGGTGAAGGAGATCGCACGCGCGGCCTCCGACGCCGGCACGCCGATCCGGATCGGCGTGAACGCGGGCTCGCTGGACGCGCGGCTGCTGAAGAAGTACGGCAAGGCGACGCCCGAGGCGCTGGTCGAGTCGGCGCTGTGGGAGGCCTCCCTCTTCGAGGAGCACGGCTTCCGCGACATCAAGATCTCGGTGAAGCACAACGACCCGGTGGTCATGGTCAACGCCTACCGGCAGCTCGCGGCGCAGTCCGACTACCCGCTGCACCTGGGTGTGACCGAGGCGGGCCCCGCCTTCCAGGGGACCATCAAGTCCGCTGTGGCCTTCGGCGCACTGCTCAGCGAGGGCATCGGCGACACCATCCGGGTCTCGCTCTCCGCGCCGCCCGCCGAGGAGGTCAAGGTCGGCATCCAGATCCTGGAGTCGCTCAACCTCAGGCAGCGCCGCCTGGAGATCGTCTCCTGCCCGTCCTGCGGCCGGGCCCAGGTCGATGTGTACAAGCTGGCCGACCAGGTGTCCGCCGGGCTCGAGGGCATGGAGGTCCCGCTGCGCGTCGCCGTGATGGGCTGTGTCGTCAACGGTCCGGGTGAGGCGCGTGAGGCCGATCTCGGTGTGGCATCGGGCAACGGCAAGGGCCAGATCTTCGTGAAGGGCGAGGTCATCAAGACCGTCCCGGAGTCGAAGATCGTCGAGACCCTCATCGAAGAGGCCATGAAGATCGCCGAGCAGATGGAACGCGACGGCATCGCCTCCGGCGAGCCCGCTGTCTCCGTCAGCTGAGGCTGAACGGCCCTGTCGGCCGGACCGCTCCCGTGAGCTGAACGGTTCCGTGAGGTGAACGCCTCCGTCGGCCGAACCACCAGGCCGGGGCCGGACCGCTCTGTCGGCCGGACCGCTCCGGCGGTGCGCGGGACAGGACCCTGTGCAGGCGCATGCCCGCACGCAGGGCCTCTCCCGCGCGAGCGGTGCTGCGATCCATCTCCGGGTACAGTTCGGAGACCAGCAGACCGTGTGACTCCGCCCCCAGGGGCTTCTCGCGGTGACGCGTCGGTCAAGCCGTGACCGACGCCGGACAGGCGCGCTGCAAACGCTAGCAAGAGCGCGATGCCGTGACACTGCCCCGAAGGAGCGTTGGAGCGACCCTTGTGTTGACGCAGACCACCACCCGGGTCCTGGAACCCGGCGAACTCGACGCGGCGCTCGAGATCCTGCACAGCGATCCCGTCGTCAACGCCTTCGTGACGTCCCGCGTCCAGGTCGCCGGACTCGACCCGTGGCGGCTCGGCGGCGAGATGTGGGGCTGGTACACCGGCGGCAGGCTCCG
The DNA here is from genome assembly GCF_041438865.1 of Streptomyces sp. NBC_01471. Lineage (NCBI taxonomy): Bacteria > Bacillati > Actinomycetota > Actinomycetes > Kitasatosporales > Streptomycetaceae > Streptomyces > Streptomyces sp. NBC_01471. The sequence goes on along the minus strand of NZ_CP109450.1, from coordinate 1,757,891 downwards.
CTCGCTCTGCTACTCCGGCGCCAATCTCGTCCCGATCTGCGCGGGCCCCGACGCCGTACGCGCCTTCGCCGAGCGTGCCCGCCGGGCCGGCCGCCGCTGCTCCTCCATCGTGGGACCCGCCGAGTCCACGGCGCTGCTGTGGCGGCTGCTCGAACCGAGCTGGGGCCCCGCCCGCGACGTCCGCGCCCATCAGCCCATGATGGTCACCGAACAGCAGTCGCCCGACATCGCGCCCGATCCGCTGGTCCGCCGCATCCGCAAGGACGAGCTGGAAGTGGTCATGCCCGCCTGTGTGGCCATGTTCACCGAGGAGGTAGGCGTCTCCCCGATGGCCGGGGACGGCGGACTGCTCTACCAGGCGCGCGTCGCCGAACTGGTCGGCTCCGGCCGCTCCTTCGCCCGGATCGAGAACGGCAAGGTCGTCTTCAAGGCCGAGATCGGCGCCGCCACCTCCCTGGCCTGCCAGATCCAGGGCGTCTGGGTCGCCCCGGAGTTCCGCGGCCGCGGCCTCTCCGAGACGGGCATGGCCGCCGTCCTGCGCTACGCGCTCGCCGATGTCGCCCCCGTGGTCAGCCTGTACGTCAACGACTTCAACTCCGCGGCGCGCGCCTCCTACCGGCGGGTCGGCTTCCGCGAGGTCGGAGCCTTCATGAGCGTCCTGTTCTGACGCCGGAGTTCTGCGGTTAGGGTGCCGACCATGGATGACGCAGTGGTCGGGCCGGTCGATCTCGCCGGACGAGTGGACGAAGCGCTGGCCGTGCAGGCCCTCGCCTTCGGCCTCAGCGAGGCCGAGGTCGCCGTGCGCCGCCACATCGTGCTGCGCCATCTGCAGAACCCCGGTGCCCGCGCCCTCGGCGCGACGGCGCCCGACGGCCGCCTGGTCGGCTTCGTGTACGGGATGCCCAACAGCCGTGCCCACTGGTGGTCCACGGTGGTCGAGCCGTATCTGCGCGCCACCGGCTCCGACTCCTGGCTCGACGACTCCTTCGTGATCACCGAACTGCACGTGCACCCCGGCTTCCAGGGCCGGGGCACCGGCCGCGAGATGATCACCGCGATCACCGACGCCGCAGCCGAACCGCGCTCGATCCTCTCGGCCATCGACCGCGAGTCCCCGGCCCGCGGTCTCTACCGCTCCCTCGGGTACACGGACCTCGCGCGGCAGGTCCACTTCCCCAGCGCGGGAATGCCGTACGCGGTGATGGGCGCCCCGCTCCCGCTGCTCCGCCCCGCCGCCCCCGCCTGAGCCCGTGCGTTCCGGTCGCCCTCCTGACCGATTTCCGCCCGCCCGCCGGGCACGGTTAACCTCCTGACATCACTTACGGGGGTCCGGGGGGAGTCCCCCGGAAAACACAGCCAAGCAGGAGAGTCACCATGGCCCAGGTCCAGCGCATGTCCCGGTTGATGGTCAAGACCTTGCGCGACGACCCGGCGGACGCGGAGACGCTCAGCCACAAGCTCCTGGTCCGCGCCGGTTACGTACGCCGCAACGCGGCCGGGATCTGGACCTGGCTGCCGCTGGGCAAGAAGGTCCTGGACAACGTGTCCCGCGTGGTGCGCGAGGAGATGGACGGCATCGGCGCGCAGGAGGTCCTGCTTCCCGCGCTGCTGCCCAAGGAGCCCTACGAGGCGTCCGGCCGCTGGGAGGAGTACGGCGACCTGCTCTTCCGCCTCCAGGACCGCAAGGGCGCCGACTACCTCCTCGGCCCGACGCACGAGGAGATCTTCACCCAGACCGTCAAGGACCAGTGCACGTCCTACAAGGACCTGCCGGTGATGCTGTACCAGATCCAGACGAAGTACCGGGACGAGGCCCGTCCGCGCTCCGGCGTGCTGCGCGGCCGTGAGTTCCAGATGAAGGACTCGTACTCCTTCGACACCACGGACGAGGGCCTGGCCGAGTCCTACCGGCTGCACCGCGAGGCGTACATCAGGATCTTCGAGCGCCTCGGTCTCGACCACCGCATCGTCTCCGCCGTCTCCGGCGCCATGGGCGGCTCGGCCTCCGAGGAGTTCCTGGCCCCGGCCGCCGCCGGCGAGGACACCTTCGCTGACTGCCCCCGGTGCGACTACGCGGCCAACACCGAGGCGGTCACCTTCACCGCCCCCTCGGCCGACGCCGTGGAGCACGGAGCCGTCGAGGAGCTGGACACCCCCGACACCCCGACGATCGAGACCCTGGCGGCGCACCTCGGTGTGGACGCCTCCGCCACCCTGAAGAACCTGCTGGTGAAGGTCGACGGCGAGATCGTCGCCGTGGGCGTGCCCGGTCACCGCGAGGTGGACCTCGGCAAGCTGGGCGAGCACCTGGCCCCCGCCGTGGTCGAACTGGTCGTCGCCGAGGACTTCGAGGACCGCCCCGATCTGGTACGCGGCTACGTCGGCCCGCAGGGCCTGGAGAAGGTCCGCTACATCGCCGACCCGCGGATCGCGGCCGGCACGGCCTGGATCACCGGCGCGAACAAGCCCGGCAAGCACGCGCGCAACGTGGTCGCCGGACGCGACTTCGAGGTGGACGACTACCTCGACGTGGTGGTCGTCGAGCCCGGCGACCCCTGCCCGTCCTGCGGCACCGGCCTGAACCTGGACCGCGCGATCGAGATCGGCCACATCTTCCAGCTGGGCCGCAAGTACGCGGACACCTTCCAGCTCGACGTGCTGGGCCAGCAGGGCAAGCCGGTCCGGGTCACCATGGGCTCGTACGGCATCGGCGTCTCCCGGGCCGTGGCGGCACTCGCCGAGCAGTCCGCGGACGACAAGGGGCTGTGCTGGACCAAGGAGGTCGCACCGGCCGATGTGCACGTCGTCGCGGCGGGCAAGGCGCTCCAGACCGAACTGGCCCTGGACGTCGCCGACAAGCTCGGCGCGGCCGGTGTGCGGGTGCTGGTCGACGACCGCGCCGGGGTCTCGCCCGGGGTGAAGTTCACCGACTCCGAGCTGATCGGCGTCCCGCAGATCCTGGTCGCCGGCCGCCGGGCCGCGGACGGCGTCCTCGAACTGAAGGACCGGCGCACGGGCGAGCGCGAGGAGCTCACGGTCGCCGAGGCGATCGAGCGGCTGGCCGGCTGAACCGACCGGAGTGACGCGTACGCGGCGGGGCGGGCCGGCTCAGAGCCAGCCCGCGAACTCCAGCAGCAGCTCCCCGTCCTGCCGCCGCCCCGCCGCGACCGCCCGCACCCCCGATTCCACCGCCCGGAACAGGGTCCAGCCGTGCAGCCGCGCGTGCTCGACCTCCAGCGAGTCCGCCAGCCGGTTCACCCGGCGCCGCACCGTGGAGGGGCCGACAGCGGCGGCGACCAGGTCGTCCACCCGGTCGCGCACCAGCCGGGCCAGGTCGTACGCGCGCTCGCCGACCACCGGATCCGGACCCACCGCGAGCCAGGGGGTGCGCTCGCCCGCGAGTACCTTGCTCTGGCGGAAGTTGCCGTGCAGCAGCACGCTCTCGGCAGCCGACGGGAGGAGTTCGTCGCGCGCCGCGAGCGCCGCGTCGACCAGCGGGACGACCAGCGGTTCGGCCGTCGCCCGCATGGCCGTGGCCTGCCGGGCGGTCCGCTCGGCCACCGTCTCGAAACCGTGCCCGTCCGGCGGCGCCACCCAGAGCTTGCGCACCGTGCCCGCGGCCTCCAGGAGAGCCTTGGCCTCCGGGAGCGAGTGCAGCGAGACCTCCGGGTGCAGACGCTCCAGGAGAAGGGCACCGTCGCCGGGGGAGGGGTCGTCGAGCAGCTGCACGGCGCCCCAGCCGTTCCAGTGCGCCAGCGCGGCCCGCTCCAGGTCGGGCCGGGCGAAGGACGGAGCCAGCTTCAGCGCCGCGTGCGTTCCGTCGGCGCGGCGCACCAGCACGATCAGGGCGCTGCGGCCTCCGGGGGCCTGTACTCGCTCGGCAGTCAACTCCCGTACGCCGAGGGCCCCTTGCATATCAGTCTGAATCCGGCTGAACCAGTCGGCCGCGGCGGCGTCCCCGTACGTCTCGCCGAGCGCCCGGACAAGCCGCTGCGGCGGTTCGAAAGTCATGCGTGCGTGGGTCCCTTTCCGGCGCTTGCTGAGGCCCGCTCGGCGAGCCCCGGAAAGGCTACGCTGCCGTCGCCCCGCCACCGCGCAGCCCGCACCGCGGCCTCCCGCAGGGCCAGCGCCGCCTCGTGCCGCAGCGGCCCCTGCGCGGCCCGCACCAGGTCGGAGTAGACATCGGCCACCCGGTCCTCCAGAACCGCCGCGAGCCGGACCGCGTCGCCCTGCCCCGTCACCTCGAAGGGCAGCGCATAGGCGGCCGACGCCGCGACCGGCTTGCCGCCCAGGTCGCGCACGGTACGGGCCAGCGCGTCGCGCCGGGCGCGGTGGGCGTCGTACGCCTGGCGGGCCTCGGTCCTGCGCGCGGGAGCGATCCGGCCGCCGACGACGCCGTACCCGTACACGGCGGCGTGTTCGGCGGCCAGTGCGGACTGCGCCGCTTCGCGTGCGCTCATCAGTGGTCCCCCTGGGTCAGCAGATACGCGTGGACGGCGGACGCGGCCGCGACCGAGGCCAGCAGCCGTGCCAGCTCCGGCGGTGCGTCGGCGAGCGCGGCGGTGTGGGCGTCGGTGGCCCGCCGCTCGGCCGCCGCGAGGGCCTTCAGGGCGGCCTCGCGGTCCGCGGGCACACCCGGGGGCGCTGGCGCCGGGGAGGCCTTCCGGGACGGGCCGGGCGTCGCGGAGGGTGTGGACCCGGCGGGCGGCGCCAGCGCCTTGACGTGCAGTGCCACGGCGTCCCGCAGCGGCCCCACGAGCTTCTCCGTCGCCGCGTCCCGGTGCCGGGCGAGCACCGCGTCGTACAGGGCGAGCAGACCGGCGCTGGTCCGCGCGGAGCGCTGCCGGAGCACCGTCCCGGCGCGGGGAGCGGCCGCACCCTGTGTACGGTGGGCGGCGGACCGTTCCGAACAGCCGGTCAGGAGTGCGGCACCGGCAGCCGCCGTCGCGCCCAGCACACTCCTGCGTGTGGTCCCCGTGCCCAGCACGTGTTTCTCCCTCGGCCCGAAGTGATCACCGCAGGCGAGCGTACCTGCGGGTCAACACAGCGAGGACGGCAACACCCCTGGGGACCGGATACCCTTTGATCTGACACGCGACGATCAGACACGCGGCGATCGAGAAACGCGACGATCCCACAACAGCACACGCGGCCGAGGAGTCACCCGGATGAGCACCACCCAGAGCGAGAGGCTGCGCGGGCTGCTGGAACCGCTCGTCGCCGCCAAGGACCTGGATCTGGAAGAGATCGAAGTGTCCCGGGCCGGCCGGCGTGGCGTACTGAGGATCACCGTGGACTCCGACGACGGCGTCGAGCTGGACACCTGCGCCGAGCTGAGCCGGGCCATCTCCGAGAAGCTCGACGAGAGCGACGTGATGGGCGACGGCGAGTACGTACTCGAAGTCAGCTCGCCGGGCGCCGACCGTCCGCTGACGGAGCACCGCCACTACGTACGGGCCACCGGCCGCCTGGTGAAGCTGACGCTGACCGGGGGCGACGAGGTGGTCGCGCGCATCCTCGCGGTGGACGACGACGGCCTCGACCTCGAAGTGCCGGGCGTGAAGGGGCGCAAGCCCACCGCCCGCCGGGTCGGCTTCCCGGAGATCGCCAAGGCGCGCGTGGAGCTGGAATTCAACCGCAAGGACAAGAAGGAAGAGGAGGCGTAGCCATGGACATCGACGTAAAGCTTCTGAAGGGCTTGGCGAAGGAGAAGGAGATCTCTTTCGACCTGCTGGTCGAGGCGATCGAGTCGGCCCTCCTCATCGCGTACCACCGCACCGAGGGAAGCCGCCGCCTCGCCCGCGTGCGCCTCGACCACGACAACGGTCATGTGACGGTCTGGGCGAAGGAGGACCCGGCCGACCTCGAAGAGGGCCAGGAGGCCCGGGAGTTCGACGACACCCCGTCCGACTTCGGCCGGATCGCCGCGACCACGGCCAAGCAGGTCATCCTGCAGCGGCTGCGGGACGCGGAGGACGACCTGACCTTCGGCGAGTACGCCGGGCGCGAGGGCGACGTCGTCGCCGGGGTCGTCCAGCAGGGCAAGGACCCGCGGAACGTGCTGGTCGACATCGGCAAGCTGGAAGCCATCCTGCCGGTGCAGGAGCAGGTGCCGGGCGAGACCTACTCGCACGGGCTGCGGCTGCGTACGTACGTGGTCCGGGTGGCCAAGGGTGTCCGCGGCCCGTCCGTGACCCTCTCCCGCACCCATCCCAACCTGGTGAAGAAGCTCTTCGCGCTGGAGGTCCCGGAGATCGCGGACGGCTCGGTCGTCATCGAGGCCATCGCCCGCGAGGCCGGTCACCGCAGCAAGATCGCCGTACGGTCGACCCGGTCGGGGCTCAACCCGAAGGGCGCCTGCATCGGCCCGATGGGCAGCCGGGTGCGCAACGTGATGGCCGAGCTGCTCGGCGAGAAGATCGACATCGTGGACTGGTCGGACGATCCGGCCGAGATGGTGGCCAGCGCGCTCTCGCCGGCCCGGGTCAGCAAGGTCGAGATCGTCGACCTCGCCGCCCGCTCGGCCCGGGTCACGGTCCCGGACTACCAGCTCTCGCTCGCCATCGGCAAGGAAGGGCAGAACGCCCGCCTCGCCGCCCGGCTGACCGGCTGGCGCATCGACATCCGCCCGGACACCGAGCCGGACGACGGCCCGTCCGACGGCCGGGGCGACGAGGCCTGAGCCTCCGGTCCCGGCCGGGCGGCCGGGACCGTAACCGCACGATTCCGGAAAACTTCAAGACAACATCCGTTCGATTCCTGCCCCAATCGGGTGGGGTCGTTACGGGGAGGTAGACTTAAACGTGTCTGGCCGGACAGTCGACCGAGCGTGCCCTGAGCGAACCTGCGTGGGATGCCGGGAGCGGACGGTCAAGAGCGAACTGCTGCGCATCGTCGTGGTCGGGGGCAGATGCGTCCCTGATCCGCGCGGTACGCTGCCCGGCCGGGGTGCGTATCTGCACCCCGCCCCGGTCTGCCTCGACCTGGCGGTCCGCCGCCGGGCGTTCTCCAGGGCCTTCAAGGCCAGGGGGCCGCTCGACAGCGCGGAGCTGACCCAGTACGTCGGGCAGGCAGCACCGTAATAGCAGCACCGTAATAAGTGAACGGCACGGGTCCCCGTGCGGTCAGGTACCTCGCGAGTTGGAAGTAGGTCGAGATTGCGATGAGCACTCGATGAGTACGCGATGAGTACGCCCATGAAGTAGCGACGGTCCGGCGGTAACCCGGACCTAAAAGGAGCGAAGTGGCTAAGGTCCGGGTATACGAACTCGCCAAGGAGTTCGGAGTTGAGAGCAAGGTCGTCATGGCCAAGCTCCAAGAACTCGGTGAGTTCGTACGTTCGGCGTCCTCGACGATCGAGGCGCCGGTTGTACGCAAGTTGACTGACGCTTTGCAGGGGCCCGGCGGCAACGCCGGCAAGTCCGCTGCCAAGCCCGGCGCGCCCCGCAAGGCCGCGCCCTCTCCCGCACCCCGTGCGGGTTCCACGCCCGCGGCGCCGTCCCCGGCCGCCGCGGCCCGTCCCGCTGCCCCGAAGCCCGGTGTCCCGGCCCCCAAGCCGGCAGCCGCCGAGGCTCCGCAGAGCAGCGCTCCCAGCACCCCCTCGGCGCCGTCTCCGGCCGCCCCGGGTCCGCGTCCGGGCCCCAAGCCCGCGGCCAAACCCGCTCCGGCGGCTCCGGTCCCGGCAGCCGAGTTCTCGGCGCCCGCCCCGGCCCAGCCGGCGGCGCCGCAGACCCCGCGTCCCTCGGGCGCGACCCCGGGTCCCCGTCCCACCAACGCCCGTCCGGCCCCGGCCGGCGGTCAGCGTGACGGTGGCCGCGGCGGCGAGCGTCCGGCACGGCCGGCCGGCCAGGGCGCCCCGCGCCCCGGCGGCAACCGTCCGTCCGGTCCCCGTCCGGGCAACAACCCGTTCACCTCCGGTGGCTCCACCGGTATGGCCCGCCCGCAGGCACCCCGTCCCGGTGGCGCCCCGCGTCCCGGCGGCGGCCAGGACCGCCCCGGCGGCCCGCGTCCGCAGGGTGGTCCCGGTGGCGCTCCGCGTCCCCAGGGCCAGGGCGGCGCACGTCCCAGCCCCGGCGGCATGCCCCGTCCGCAGGGCGGTGCCCCGCGTCCCGGCGGCGCCCCCAGCGGTAACCGTCCCAACCCCGGCATGATGCCGCAGCGTCCGGCTGCCAGCCCCCGTCCCGGTGGCGGTCCCGGCGGTGGCGGTCGTGGTCCCGGTGGCGGCGCGGGCCGTCCCGGCGGCGGCGCCCGTCCGGGCGGCGGCGGCTTCGCCGGCCGTCCGGCAGGTCCCGGCGGCGGCGGTCGTCCCGGCGGCGGCGGTGGCTTCGGCGGCCGTCCCGGCGGCGGTGCTCCCGGTGGTGGCTTCGGCGGACGTCCCGGTTTCGCGGGCCGTCCCGGCGGCCCCGGTGGCCGCGGCGGCACACAGGGTGCCTTCGGCCGTCCCGGCGGGCCCGCCCGCCGTGGCCGCAAGTCGAAGAGGCAGAGGCGCCAGGAGTACGAGGCCATGCAGGCCCCGTCGGTGGGCGGCGTCATGCTGCCCCGCGGCAACGGACAGGCCGTCCGGCTGTCGCGCGGTGCCTCCCTCACCGACTTCGCGGAGAAGATCAACGCCAACCCGGCGTCGCTCGTCGCCGTGATGATGAACCTCGGCGAGATGGTCACGGCCACGCAGTCCGTCTCCGACGAGACGCTGAAGCTCCTCGCGGACGAGATGAACTACGTCCTGGAGATCGTCAGCCCGGAGGAGGAGGACCGCGAGCTGCTCGAGTCCTTCGACATCGAGTTCGGCGAGGACGAGGGCGGCGAAGAGGCTCTCGTCTCGCGCCCGCCGGTCGTCACCGTCATGGGTCACGTCGACCACGGTAAGACCCGGCTGCTCGACGCGATCCGCAAGACGAACGTCATCGCGGGCGAGGCCGGCGGCATCACGCAGCACATCGGTGCCTACCAGGTCTCCTCCGAGGTCAACGGCGAGGACCGCCGGATCACCTTCATCGACACCCCGGGCCACGAGGCGTTCACCGCCATGCGTGCCCGTGGTGCGAAGTCCACCGACATCGCGATCCTCGTGGTGGCGGCGAACGACGGTGTGATGCCCCAGACGATCGAGGCGCTGAACCACGTCAAGGCGGCCGGTGTACCGATCGTCGTCGCGGTCAACAAGATCGACGTCGAGGGTGCCGACCCGACCAAGGTGCGCGGTCAGCTCACCGAGTTCGGTCTGGTGGCCGAGGAGTACGGCGGCGACACGATGTTCGTCGACATCTCCGCCAAGCAGGGACTCAACATCGACTCCCTCCTGGAGGCCGTGGTCCTGACCGCGGACGCCTCGCTCGACCTGCGGGCCAACCCGGAGCAGGACGCGCAGGGTATTGCGATCGAGTCCCACCTGGACAAGGGCCGCGGTGCCGTCTCGACGGTCCTGGTCCAGCGCGGCACGCTGCGCATCGGCGACACGATGGTGGTCGGCGACGCGTACGGCCGGGTCCGGGCGATGCTCGACGACAACGGCAACAACCTCGAGGAAGCGGGTCCCTCGACCCCCGTCCTCGTGCTGGGTCTCACCAACGTCCCGGGTGCCGGCGACAACTTCCTGGTGGTCGACGAGGACCGTACGGCCCGTCAGATCGCCGAGAAGCGTGCCGCCCGTGAGCGCAACGCCAACTTCGCCCGCAAGGGCGTCCGGTTCTCCCTGGAGAACCTGGACGAGGCGCTCAAGGCCGGTCTGGTCCAGGAGCTCAACCTCATCATCAAGGGCGACGCGTCCGGTTCGGTGGAGGCTCTCGAGTCCTCGCTGCTCCAGCTCGACGTCGGCGAAGAGGTCGACATCCGGGTCCTGCACCGCGGTGTGGGTGCGGTCACCGAGTCGGACATCGACCTGGCGACCGGCTCCGACGCCATCGTGATCGGCTTCAACGTGCGCGCCGCAGGGCGTGCCGCGCAGATGGCCGAGCGCGAAGGCGTGGACGTCCGGTACTACTCGGTCATCTACCAGGCGATCGAAGAGATCGAAGCGGCCCTCAAGGGCATGCTCAAGCCGGAGTACGAAGAGGTCGAGCTCGGCACGGCGGAGATCCGCGAGATCTTCCGCTCGTCCAAGCTGGGCAACATCGCCGGTGTGCTGGTCCGCTCCGGCGAGGTCAAGCGCAACACGAAGGCGCGCCTGCTCCGCGACGGCAAGGTCATCGCGGAGAACCTCAACATCTCCGGTCTGCGCCGCTTCAAGGACGACGTCACCGAGATCCGCGAAGGGTTCGAGGGTGGTATCAACCTCGGCAACTTCAACGACATCAAGATCGACGACGTCATCGCGACGTACGAGATGCGCGAGAAGCCCCGCGGCTGATCCGTATCGCGGTTGATCCGTACCCCGGGGTGAAGCCCCTGGAGTGCAGTGGTCGGGGCCGCTCGGCGGGAGTTATATCCGTCGAGCGGCCCCGGCCGTTGCGTGTACGGTTCTGGTGTCCCTGCCAAGCGGTTGGCGGGGCGCGACCCCGAACCGGCGGGACATCCGGACATGCATGTTTGTAGGGACACTGTCCTTCGATCTCCTGCTCGGCGACGTACGGTCGCTGAAGGAGAAACGCTCCGTCGTCCGGCCCATCGTGGCCGAACTCCAGCGCAGGTTCGCGGTGAGTGCGGCCGAGGTCGGCGACCAGGATCTGCACCGCAGGGCCAGGATCGGCCTCGCCGTGGTGTCCGGCGGGACGGAGCATCTCACTGATGTACTCGACCGGTGCGAGCGACTTGTCGCCGCCCGGCCCGAGGTGGAGCTGCTGTCCGTACGACGGCGGCTGCACGGCGACGAAGACGATTGAGCAAGGCTCGAGAAGGAGAAGGACCAGTGGCCGACAACGCGCGGGCGAAAAAGCTGGCGGACCTCATCCAGGAGGTGGTCGCCGAGAAACTGCAGCGCGGCATCAAGGACCCCCGTCTGGGCACGCACGTGACCATCACGGACACCCGCGTCACCGGTGACCTGCGGGAGGCCACGGTCTTCTACACGGTCTACGGGGACGACGAGGAGCGGGCGAGCGCGGCAGCCGGTCTGGAGAGCGCCAAGGGCATCCTGCGCTCGGCGGTCGGCGCGGCGGCGGGGACGAAGTTCACCCCCACCCTCGCCTTCGTGGCGGACGCCCTGCCGGAGAGCGCCAAGGCGATCGAGGACCTCCTCGACCGGGCCAGGGCGTCGGACGCCAAGGTGCGCGAGGCGTCTTCCGGCGCCGCGTACGCCGGTGGCGCCGACCCGTACCGCAAGCCGGAGGACGAGGCCGACGAGGCCGCGGCGTCCGGCGACGACGACGGGGACAACGCCTCCGCATGACACAGCTGAACACCGTGCCGGACGGCCTTGTCATCGTCGACAAGCCGTCCGGCTTCACTTCGCACGACGTCGTGGCCAAGATGCGCGGGATCGCGAAGACCCGCCGCGTCGGCCACGCGGGCACCCTCGACCCGATGGCCACGGGCGTGCTCGTCCTCGGGGTCGAGAAGGCCACCAAGATGCTCGGCCACCTCGCGCTGACCGAGAAGGAGTACCTCGGTACGATCCGGCTCGGCCAGAACACCGTCACGGACGACGCCGAGGGCGAGATCACCTCGTCCGCCGACGCGTCGGCGGTGACCCGGGAAGCCATCGACGCCGGGGTGGCGCAGCAGACCGGTGCCCTCATGCAGGTGCCGTCCAAGGTCAGCGCCATCAAGATCGACGGCAAGCGTTCGTACGCGCGGGTGCGCGGCGGCGAGGAGTTCGACATCCCGGCCCGCCCGGTGACCGTCTCCTCGTTCCGGGTGTACGACGTCCGTCCGGCCGTCGCCGACGACGGGACGCCCGTCGTCGACCTGGTCGTCTCGGTGGTCTGCTCCTCCGGCACGTACATCCGCGCCATCGCCCGTGACCTCGGCGCGGCCACCGGGGTCGGCGGCCACCTGACGGCGCTGCGCCGGACCCGGGTCGGCCCGTACGGGCTCGACACGGCCCGGACCCTGGACCAGCTCCAGGAGGAGCTGACGGTGATGCCGGCCGCGGACGCCGCCGCCGCCGCGTTCCCGCGCTGGGACGTGGACGAGAGGCGGGCCAGGCTGCTGCTCAACGGAGTCCGGCTCGACATGCCCGGCTACCCCGCCGGGGCCGTGGCCGCCTTCGGTCCCGACGAGCGGCTCCTCGCCCTGGTCGAGGAGGAGAACGGCAAGGCGAAGAGCCTTGCCGTCTTCGGCTGACCCACCGTGGAGCGGGCAGGGCCGCTTGCCCGCTCCACGATCCCCCTCGCAGGGGGTCTGTCCATCCCGGCCCCGGGATTCACTCGTTCGGCCAGGCGCTCGGAGTGAATGCCGGGAGCGCAGGGGGGCGCCTTCGGCCGGTGTCCTCTTCCGGCGATCACCGCGCGCCTACGGTCGGATCCATGGGAAGCGGGGACCGGGAGACGCTGGTACGCATCTGCGATCCGGCGGGACGGCCGCGGGGCACCGGCTTCGTCGCCGATGACCGGGGCACGGTGGTGACCAGCCATGAGGTGATCGCCGGCCTCACCGGAGCCGTGCTGTCCGCAGCGGACGGCCGGACATGCTGCGCCGGGCCCGACGCGATCACCGCACTGCCGGAGCTGGGACTGGCCCTGGTGCGCAGCGAGGACCTCGGCGTCCCACCGCTGCCCCTGGCGGTACGGGACACGGTCGGCACCGGCACCTATGTCCGCGTCGCCGCACTCGGCTGGCGCGCCGCGCGCGTGCTGGGCGAGACCACGGCGGCCTACGCCGCGGACGGCCGCTGCCACCGGCTCACCGCCCTGGAACTGGCGCTCGGCACCCAGGGCAGCGACGCGCTCCGCCCGGGCGGCGCGGCGGCGGGCGGGCCCGTCGTGGACGCGACGACCGGGGCCGTGCTCGGAGTGCTCGGCACCGCGCTGCAGGGGGACCGCCCGGTGGCCGGCCTCGCCGTTCCGCTGCGCGGAGCCGCGCTCGCCCCGCTGCTGCGCCGCAACGCCGCGACCGTCCCCGGCTACGGCCAGGACCTCAACCTCGCGGGCGTACTGGAGCTGACCGCCACCTCGGTCGGGGCTGCCGGCTCCGCCGGGTTCTGGCGCGACCCGGTCGAGCGGCCCGGTATCGCCGCCGCGCTGGACGCCTTCCCGGCGGGCGGCGGACCCGTGCTCGGCCTGGTCGGCGCCCCCGGCACCGGGCGGACGACGGAACTCACCGCCCTCGCCGCCCGCCGGGCCCGCGGCGCGCAGCCCGCCCCCACGGTCTGGCTGCGCGGCGCCGATCTGCGCGCCGCCGATGTCTCGGTCGCGGACGCGGTGGCCCGCACGGTCCGGCAGGCCGGGCGGATCGTGGGCGCCGACGGTCTGGACCGGGCCACCCCGGAGCGGATCGCCGGCCTCGCGGCCGCGGCCGGACAGCCCCTGCTCATCCTGCTGGACGGGCCCGAGGAGATGGCACCGCTGCCGGCCGGCGCGCTGCCGGAGTGGGCCGGGGCCAGCACGCGCTGGCTGTGCGCGCACGGGGTGCGGATGGTGGTCGCCTGCCGTCCCGAGTACTGGGAGCAGGCGGCGGGGCTCCTCGGCCCGCGGGGCGCGGACCGCGTACGGATCGGGGATCTGCCGCCGCGCGAGGCCGGGCGGGCCCGGCAGCGCTACGGCATCCCCGAGGGGATGCTCGCCCCGGAGGACGCGGGCCATCCGCTCGCACTGCGGATGCTCGCCGAGGTGCGGGCCGCGATCCCCGGCGGGGTGGACGGCAGGCCCGCCCGCGAGGACGTGTTCACCGCGTACCTGGATCTGCTCTGCCTGCGGACCGCCGTACGGATCGCGGCCGGCCGGCGCCCCGCCCCCCGGGGCACGGCGGTCCGGCGGCTCGCGGCCGGGGTCTCGGGCCGGGTGCACGAGGCGGCGCGGCGCTGCCTGGGGCCCGGACAGGGGGAGCTGGACCGCGCCTCGTTCGAGGAGCTCTTCCCGTGGCGTACGGGATGGGCCTCGGCCGTGCTGACCGAGGGGCTGCTGACCCCGGCGGGCGCCGGGTACCGCTTCGCGCACGGCGAACTCGCCGACTGGGTGCAGGGCGAGCACCTCGACGTGGACGGCGCACTGTACGCGCTGGTGCACCGCCGGGCGGCGGAACCGGCCGACGGGGCCGCCGCCCGGCTCCCGGAGCGCGCGGACGCCGCCGCTGCGCGGCGTCCGCCGACCGTGCCCCGGCACCGGGCAGGGCCGGTGGTCCAGGCGCTGCTGCTGCTCGGGCGCCGCCACGGACACCACGAACTGGGGCGCCGGCTGCGCGAGTTGACCGAGGCGCTGGGCCGGATGCGGGACGTGCCCGCGGAGACCGGGGCGCCGCTGCCGAGCCGGGAGGCAGGCGCCGGGGCGGAGCCCGCGCCGGTGGTGCCCCGGCAGGCGACGCCCGCGTCCGCCCCTTCGCGGCGTCCGGCACACCCACCGGCCGCACCGGACGGAAGCGTGGGTACGTCCCGTACGGGCCCTTCCGGCCGGTCCGCCGGGAGCACGCACCGGACGCCGCTCCCCGACGGACAGCCGGTTCCCGCCGCGGCACTCGCCGACCCGGAGTGGTGGGCGGCGCGGCTGCTCGCCGATGTGCTGCTGCGCGTTCCCGACGCCCGCCCGTACATCGGCGTACTGCGGCTCCTCGCCGACCGGATCACCCTTCTGTCCGTTCGCGCGGGCGGCCCGCGCGGGCTCGGCGGGTTCGGCGCCTTCGACAGCGCCTTCTGGGAGCGGCTGCGGCTCGGCGAGAGCCACCGGCTCGATCTGCTGCGGAGGCTGGTGCCCGCCGACGGAGCGCCCGGTGTGCGGACCGCCGACCGCTATCTCGACGCCGCCGCCCGGCGGCTCGCCGCCGATCCCAGGACCGTACAGCCGCTGCTGTGCCGCTGGTTCGGGGACGAGCGGCTGCTGCCGTCCGACGACCGCGCCGAGCTGCGGCCCACCGTCGCGGGGGTCGCGCAGGCGCTGCTGTACACCCGGCGGGGGCTGGCCGTGGACGACCTCGCCGAGGCGCTCGTCGCCACCGGCCACCCCCGCGCCGACGAGTTGCTCGCCGCGCTCGCCGAGGACGAGACCTCCGCGCTCTGCCGCGCCGTGGACCGCTGGGCGCACGACGACCGGCCCGAGCGCCGGGCGGCAGCGGCCCGGCAGGCAGCACGGGCCGCCGTACACGCCAGGACAGACCCCGACCGCGAGCTGCTGCGGTACGCGGCACTGGCCCTGCTCGCCCGCCCCGGCGACAGCGGACTGCACGGCCCCGCCCTGGCCCTGCTCGTCGGCGACCCGCACACCCGCGCCCGGCATCTGCCGCGCGCCCTGGCCCTGTTCGAGTCCGGCACGCCCCGGCTGCCCGCCGCCGCGGTCGCCGCCGCGCTGCCCACCCATCCCGAGCCCGTGCTCGCCGCCTTCGAGGCCGTCCTGCGGGCCCGGCCGGACACCGCGGGCCCGGTACTGAGCGCGCTCGCCGGGATCAGCGCCCCCGCCCCGGCCCGCCGCGCCGCCGCACTCGTCCACGAGTACATCGACCGCCACCCGGCGGGCGCCGAGCACGCCGCCGCGTTCGTCGACCGCCGCCTGGAGGACGGCCCGGCCGCCAGGACCGTCATCTTTCCGCTGGTCACCGGCTTGCTGCGGGGCCGCCCGAGCTCCGTGCGCGCGGCACTCGCCCCGGTGCTCGCCGCGCCCGGCGGCCAGGGTTCGCGCGCGATGCGGGCCGAGCTGCTCGACGTCCTCCTGGAATACGAGCGGTACGAGGCCAGGGACGGTCCGGCCGTCCTGGAGGCCCTGGTGCGCGCCGCGGCGCACGGGGCCGCCCGCCGGGCCGAACCCCGGACCCGCGATCTGGTCCACCGCGCCGGACTGCTGCTGGCCCGCACGCCCGACGGAGCGGCCGCCCTCGACCGGCTCCTGACCGAACTGTCCACGGCCTCACCCGTCTTCGCGGGGCAGCTCGCCGGCTGGCTGGCCGGTGCGCCGCAGGAGTGGGCCGTCGTCGTCGGCCCAAGCACCCGCCGCACGGTCGGGAAGCCGGGAGCCCCGATGCCGATGCACGCCGCGAGCGCCGGACATGGCAGTCTTAGACCTGCATAACTGCAGGGCATTGATCATGTACACGGGTTCGGGCGAGGAGCGGTCTCAGTGCAGCGCTGGCGTGGCTTGGAGGACATTCCCCAGGACTGGGGACGCAGCGTCGTCACCATCGGCTCCTACGACGGGGTGCACCGCGGCCATCAGCTGATCATCGGGCGTGCCGTGCGGCGCGCGCGGGAGCTGGGCATCCCCTCCGTGGTCGTCACCTTCGACCCGCACCCCAGCGAGGTCGTGCGCCCCGGCAGCCACCCGCCGCTGCTCGCTCCGCATCACCGGCGCGCCGAGCTGATGGCGGACCTGGGCGTGGACGCCCAGCTGATCCTCCCGTTCACGACCGAGTTCTCGAAGCTGTCGCCCGCCGACTTCATCGTGAAGGTCCTGGTCGACAAGTTGCACGCGCTCGCCGTCATCGAGGGTCCCAACTTCCGCTTCGGCCACAGGGCAGCCGGAAACGTCGGTTTCCTCGCCGAGCTGGGCGCGACGTACGACTACGAGGTCGACATCGTCGACCTCTCGGTGAGCGGGGAGGCGGGCGGCGGCGAGCCGTTCTCGTCCACCCTGACCCGCCGCCTGGTCGCCGAGGGCGACATGACCGGCGCGGCCGAGATCCTGGGCCGCCCGCACCGTGTCGAGGGAGTCGTGGTCCGGGGCGCGCAGCGCGGCCGCGAGCTGGGCTTCCCCACGGCGAACGTGGAGACGCTGCCGCACACCGCGGTCCCGGTGGACGGGGTGTACGCGGGATGGCTGACCGCGGACGGCGAGCGGATGCCCGCGGCGATCTCGGTGGGCAGCAACCCCCAGTTCGACGGCCGCGAGCGCACTGTCGAGGCGTACGCCATCGACCGTGTCGGCCTCGACCTGTACGGCATGCATGTCGCCGTCGACTTCCTCGCCTATGTGCGCGGCATGGAGAAGTTCGACTCGATCGACGCGCTGCTGGTGGCCATGGCGGACGACGTGAAGCGGTGCAGGACGCTGATCGAGGCGTACGAGTCGCACTGACGGTGCGGTGCGCGCACCACGGGGTGCGCGCTCAGTCCTGCGCCGCCACCAGTACGTCCCCGGCCGCCGTCCGGCAGTAGAGCACCGACCGTCCGGCCCGCCGTCTGAACACCAGACCGGAGTCCAGCAGGATCTTGAGATGGCGGCCCACCGAGCCCAGGGCCTGGCCCGAGAGCGCGACCAGTTGCGTCGTGCTCTTCGGGGTGTCGAGCAGCACCAGAACACTCGCCCGTCCGCTGCCGAGCAGCCTGCCGAGCGCCTCGGGCGAGGCCTCCCGGGCGGGCTCCGACAGCTGGCCCGTACAGGGATAGACGGCGGAGAAGCGGTGCGGCCTCTTCCACGAGACCCAGCCGCTGCGCCCGCTCGCCGGAACGAACAACAGCTGTGCGTCCGAGACCTCTTGAGGCTCGTAGGCGCCGTGGTTGATCCGCAGCCGGCCCTCGCCCAGCCAGCGCATCCCCGGCCGGATGCCGTCCAGCGCCGCCGCCCAGCCGCCCTTGGTGAGCAGCCGGGTGCGCGCCAGGATGTCCGCCTCGAAGAGGCGCCGTCGCCGGGGCCAGTACGGCAGCACGGTCTCCGTCCACACCCACTCCAGCAGGTCGGCCGCGCGGTCCGGCAGATCGTCCCGGTACAGAGCGGCGGGCAGCCGGCCGCCCGCGCCGACGGCCAGGTCGTAGCGGGCCTCGGCCGGCGGGGTCGCGCGGACCCCGGCCAGCTCGCGGTGGAAGTCCGACTCGTCCTCGCAGGGCGGTGTGGGTGACAGGAAGTCGGCGATCCAGTGCGGTCGCAGACCGGTCCGTACCAGCAGGCGGGTGACCGGATCCGCGGCCATCAGCTCCTGGTAGGCGGGCCGGTGCGCGGCCAGCCAGGACCGCTCGCCGGGATGCCCGGTCAGCCCGGACTCCAGCATCACCAGACAGGCGAAAGCCTCGCTGAACTGGGAGATCACAAACCGGCTGCGCGCCAGTGTGTCCGCGTCGATGACCCACAGCCCCATGTTTCGCCCCCCGGCGAAACATTATCCGCCGGTCCCGGCGCCCGGTCAGAATCCGGCGATGCGCACCTACCGACAGCTCTTCGGGGTACCGGAGTTCACTCCGCTCCTCGCCTCCTTCTCGCTCCTGGCCACGGCCTCGACCGTCAGCGGTATCGCGCTGGCCTCGCTGGTCTTCGCCTCAACCCACTCACCCCTGCTCGCCGCGCTGAGCATGTTCGGCGGCTCCCTCGCCCAGGCCGTCGGCGCGGTGGCGCTGCTCTCCGCCGCCGACCGGCTGCCGCCGCGGGCCGCGGAGACCGGCCTTGCGGTGATCGCCGGTGCGGGCGCGGCCGTCCTCGCGCTCCCGGGGCTGCCGGTCCCGGCCATCTTCGCGGTGCTGTTCGGCCTGGGGCTGACCGGCTCGGTGGGCGGCGGGGTGCGCTACGGCCTGCTCGCCGAGATCCTTCCCGAGGACGCGTACGTCCTGGGGCGCTCGGCGCTGAACATGTCCAGCGGGATCACGCAGATCGCCGGATTCGCGGTCGGCGGGGTGCTCGTCGCCGCCCTCTCGCCGCGCGGCGCCCTGCTCGTCGCCGCAGCTCTCGCCCTGACCGGCGCGGCCGTGGCGCTCGGCGGGCTGAGCAGCCGGCCGGCCCGGTCGGCCGGGCGCCCCTCCGTCAGGGAGACCTGGCGGGTCAACCGGCTGATCTGGTCGTCGGGGCCGCGCCGGTGCGTGTACCTCGCGCTCTGGCTGCCCAACGGGCTGATCGTCGGCTGCGAGGCGCTCTTCGTGTCGTACGCGCCCGGGCACGCGGGGCTGCTGCTCGCGGTCGCCGCCTTCGGGATGCTCGTCGGGGACGTGGCGGTCGGCCGGATCGTGCCGCCGCGGTGGCGCTCCCGGCTCGTCACCCCGCTGCTGTTCCTGCTCGCCGCGCCCTATCTGGTCTTCGCGGTCCGGCCCGGGCTGCCGCTCGCGGTGTCCGCCGTCGTGCTCGCCTCGGCCGGATACGCGTCGAACCTGGTCCTGATGGAGCGGCTGCTGGAGCTGACACCGGACGACATCCAGGGCCAGTCGCTCGGACTGCACACCTCGGGCATGCTCACCCTCCAGGGCGTGGGAGCCACCCTCGCGGGCACCGTGGCCCAGCACACGTCGGCCGCGACGGCCATGGTGGTGATGGCCGCGGCGTCCGTCGCCGTATCACTCGCTCTGGTGCCGGGGCTGCGGACACCCGCCCCGGCGCCCGCGGCCCCGGTGCGGACGGCTCCGTGACCGCACCGGCACCACTCGACCCGCACACCGCACCGGACCGGGCGCACCGGACCGGCACACCGCACCAGGAGGCCGGCTCCGGGAGGCCGGTCTCAGGACGCCGGGACCGTGTCCGCCGACTTCGAAGCCGTGGCCCAGTGGCACGCCACCGCGTCCTCCCCGCCGCCGGCCAGCACCGGAAGGTCCTTCGTACGGCAGGCGTCGGCGACCCCGGCACGCTCCGCCTCACCCGAGGCGAGGATGTGGCAGCGGGCGTGGAAGCGGCACCCGGACGGCACCCTGGACGGGTCCGGCGGCTCACCCGTGAGCACCACCGGATCCGTCGTGGCGTCCGGCATCACCGACAACAGCGCCTGGGTGTAGGGGTGTTGGGGCGCCGTGAGGATCCGGTCCACGTCACCCGTCTCCACGATCCGGCCGAGATACATCACCGCGACCCGGTCGGCGATGTTCCACGCGAGCCCCAGGTCGTGGGTGACGACCAGGGCCGAGAGGCCCAACTCGTTCCGCAGCCGCAGCAGCAGGGCGAGGATCTCACCGCGCACCGACGCGTCGAGCGACGCTACCGGCTCGTCCGCCACGATCAGTTCGGGATCGAGCACCAGCGCCCCCGCGATCACGACACGCTGGCGCTGACCGCCCGACAGCTCGTGCGGATACTTCAGGAAGAACCGCTCGGGGGGCCGCAGCCCCGCCCGGGAGAGCGCCCCGGACACCGCTTCCCGCTCGTTGCCCGTGAAGTCGTGGATCCGCAGGCCCTCGGCCACCGCCTCGTACACCGTGTGCCGCGGGTTGAGCGAACCGCTCGGGTCCTGGAGCACCAGCTGGACGCGCTTGCGGTACGCCTTGAGGGCGCGGGCGGAGAGGTCGAGCGGCTCGCCCGCGAAGGTCACCTCACCGGACGTCGGACGTACGAGTCCGAGCAGCGTGCGGGCGAGTGTCGTCTTGCCGCACCCCGACTCGCCGACCAGGGCCACGATCTCGCCGGGCCGGATGTCGAGGTCCACCCCGTCGACGGCGCGCGCCGGGGGAGCTCCGCGCCGGCCGGGGAAGGTGACCTCCAGCGCGGTGGTGCTGAGCAGGGGAGGGGTCGTCATGAGGTACTCCTTGCTTCCTCGGCGCCGGGCTCCGCGACCGCGCCGGTACCTGACTCCACGACAGCTCCGGTACCTGGCTCGGAGCCGGGACCCGGCTTCACGAGCAGACAGGCCGCCTGCCGCCCCGGACCGGCGTCCCGCAGCTCCTGCCCGCTGGTCGCGCACTCGTCCAGGGCCACCGGACAGCGCGGATGGAACGTACAGCCCGAGGGCAGCGCGGCCGGGTCCGGCGGGTCACCGGGCAGTCCGCGCGGGGCGCGCCGGGACGCGGGGTCGCCGATACGCGGGAAGGCCCCGGACAGCGCGGTGCTGTACGGGTGCGCCGCCCCGGTGAAGACCAGTTGCGCCGGGCCCTCCTCGACCACCCGCCCCGCGTACATCACGGCCAGCCGGTCGCAGGTGTCGGCGAGGACCGCCAGGTCGTGGCTGATCATCAGCAGACTGATGTCCTGGTCAGCGACCAACTGCTCGATGAGCCGCAGGATCTGGGCCTGGATCATCACATCGAGCGCGGTAGTCGGCTCGTCGGCGACGATGACCTGCGGATCGCAGGCCAGCGCCATCGCGATCATCACGCGCTGCCGCTGCCCGCCGGAGAGCTCGTGCGGATAGGCGTCCGCCCGCGCCCCGGGGAGCCCGACCTGCTCCAGCAGGTCGCGGGCCCGCCCGCGTGCGGCGGCCGGGGTCGCCCGGTGGTGGACGAGCAGTGGCTCCGCGATCTGGTCGCCGATCCGGTGCACCGCGTTGAGGGAGTGCATCGCGCCCTGGAAGACGATCGAGGCGCCTGCCCAGCGGACGGCCCGCAGCCGCCCCCACTTCATGGTGAGGATGTCCTCGCCGTCGAACAGGATCTCGCCGCTCAGTGTCGCCGACGCGGGCAGCAGCCGCAGCAGCGCCAGCGCCAGCGTCGACTTGCCGCACCCCGACTCGCCCGCGATACCGAGCTTCTGCCCGGCCCCGACGGTCAGGTCCACTCCGCGCACGGCGGGCACGGCGGCTGCCCCCGACCCGTAGGTCACGTGCAGGTCCTTGATTTCGAGGAGGCTCAACGTCCCACCCCCAGCTTCGGGTTGAGCACGGCCTCCACGGCGCGGCCGCAGAGGGTGAAGGAGAGCGCCACCAGCGCGATGGCGATACCGGGGGGCGCCAGGTACCAGAAGTGCCCGGAGGAGACCGCGCCCGCCTCGCGGGCGTCCTGGAGCATGCCGCCCCAGGAGATGACCGTCGGGTCGCCGAGGCCGAGGAAGGCCAGGGTCGCCTCGGTGAGGATGGCGTTGGAGATGCCCAGCGTCGTCTGGGCGAGCACCAGCGGCACCACGTTGGGCAGCACGTGCCGGGTCATCACATGGCCGTGGCCGCCGCCGAGCGCCCTGGCGCGTTCGATGTACGGACGGGACTCCACGGCGATGGTCTGAGCCCTGACGAGCCGCGCGGTGATCGGCCAGGCGGTCACACCGATCGCCAGGATGACCGTCCAGACCGAGTGGTCGAGCACGGTGGCGAGCACGATCGCCAGCACCAGGGTCGGCATCACCAGGAACCAGTCGGTGACCCTCATCAGCACGGTCGCGAACCAGCCGCCGAAGTGCCCCGCGATGATCCCGACCAGGGTGCCGATGGCCACCGAGAGGGCGGCGGCCAGCAGCCCCACGGTGAGTGAGATCCGGGCGCCCCAGATCAGCAGGGCGAGCGCGGAGCGCCCGAACTGGTCGGTGCCGAGGGGGAACCTCCCGCTCGGATCCTCCAGCGCCGTGCCCGGGGCCTTCGTCACACTCTGCACGTCACCGCCGACCAGCAGCGGCGCGGCCAGCGCGACGATCGCGATGAGGAGCAGACCGGCGAGCCCGTACACCCCCGACCGCTGTGTGCGGTACTGCCTCCAGAAACGGGCCACGGACTCACGCCGCCTGGCCCGGGCGAGCGAACCCGCCGTCTGTTCTGCGGTCGCGGTCGTCATCGGCCCACCCTGGGATCGAGCAGCGGATAGAGCAGATCGGCCAGTACGTTCATCACGATCATGGCGCCCGCGAAGACGACGAACAGGCCCTGCACCAGCGGGAGATCGGGAACGCTCAGCGCCGAGTAGAACAGCCCGCCGACACCGGGCCAGGAGAAGACCGTCTCGACCAGGATCGAACCGGCTGCCACCTGACCGAAGTTGATGAAGATCATGGTCACGGTCGGCAGGAGAGCGTTGGGCACCGCGTGACGGCGGCGGACGAGATCGTCGCGCAGCCCCTTGGCCCGCGCCGTGGTCAGATAGTCGCTGCCCATCTCGTCGAGCAGCGAGGAGCGCATGACGAGCAGCGTCTGCGCGTAGCCGACCGCGACGAGGGTGATGACCGGCAGCACCATGTGCTGCGCGATGTCGGAGACGTACGCGAAGCCGGTCAGGCCGCCCGACTCCATGCCGCCGGTCGGGAACATGCCGGGGATCGGGCCGATGCCCACCGAGAAGACGATGATCAGGAGCAGCCCGAGCCAGAAGGACGGCACCGACCAGAGCGTCAGCGCGATGCCGGTCGAGACCTTGTCCCCGAGCCGGCCGTTCCGCCAGGCGGAGCGGGTGCCCAGCCAGAGACCGAGCGTGCAGTGAATGACCACCGCGACACCGGTGAGCAGCAGCGTCGCGGGCAGCTTCTGCGCGATCAGATCGGTGACGGGGGCGTGGAACTGGTACGAGGTGCCCAGATCCCCGGTGAGCGCCTTGGAGCAGTACTGGGTGAACTGCTGCCAGACCGGCAGGTCGAGACCCAGCTGCCTGCGGAGTTCGAGCAGCTGGGCGTGGCTGACCGCACGGCCGTGCGTCATCGTACGGACCGGGTCGCCCGGAATGATCCGGAACAGGAAGAAGCTGGTGACCAGAACGGCGAGCAGCGAGACGGCCGCGCCGCCCAGCTTGCCCGCCACGTACAGCAGATACGCGGTCGCGTTGCGGGTGCGAGGGCCGGACGGCCCGGTCTTGACCTCGACCGGGCCGTCCGCCGCACCCTCCGCGAGCGGAGTGGTGCTAGCAGCGCTCATGAGTTATTCACGGTCTTCCGCTGTGGAACGGCGGCGCAGGGCGACAAAGCCTCCGAGCCCGATCACGATGACGGCTGCGACGATGCCGATGACGAGCCCCGTCGAGGAACCCGACGACTTCGAGGCGCTGTGGTCGGCAGGGACCGCCGACCACCAGCTCCAGTAGCCGTCCTGGCCCCAGATGTTGCCCGCCGCCAGGGGCATCGTTTCGATGGACTTGATCTGGTCGGTACGGTACGCCTCGACCGCGTTCGGATACGCCATGACATTCATGTACCCGGTGTCGTACAGCCGTGACTCCATCTGCTTCACCAGATCGGCGCGCTTGGCCGTGTCGTACTCCTGGGCCTGCCGCGCGTACAGGCTGTCGTACTTCTTGTCGCAGATGAAGGTGTCGGTGGAGCCGGTGTCCTTCGGGGTGCTGGGCCGCGCGGCGCACGTGTGGATGGACAGCACGTAGTCCGGGTCGGGGTTGACCGAGTAGCCGTCGAAGGCCAGGTCGTACTGACCGGCCAGCTCGGGGTCGGTGACGTTGTCGACGCACGACATCGTGAGGCCGATGCCCAGCTTCCCGTACCACTCCTTCATGTACTGGCCGACGGCCTTGTCCTCCGGGGCGGTGGCGTGGCAGAGGAGACGGAGGTTCAGCGGCTTGCCGTCCTTGCCGACCCGCTTGCCGGCGCCGTTCTTCTTGTAGCCCGCTTCGTCGAGGAGCTTCGCGGCCCTGGCCGGGTCGTAGCTGACTTTCTGGCTGGCCGAGGGCTGCCAGACGTAGTCCGTGAAGCGCGGCGGGATGTACCCGGCGCCCTGGACGGCGTGGCCCTGGAAGACCTTGTCGACGATGGCCTTGGTGTCGGTGGCGGCGAACAGCGCCTGGCGCACTCGCCTGTCGTGGAGCGCCGGGTTGCCGTTGCCGAACTTCGTGCCGTTCCTGGCCTGGGCGCCCGGGTTGACGGCGAGTGAGTAGAAGCGCCGGCCGGGGGCGTCGTTGACCTTGATGTTCTTCTCGGACTTCAGGGCTGCCGCCTGGGCCGGGGTGAGGCCCTGGACGAAGGAGACCTCGCCCTTCTCCAGCGCCGCGACGGCCGCGTCATTGTCCTTGTAGTACTTGAGGTCCAGCTCGTCGAACTTGGGAGCGCCCCGCCAGAACGTCTTGTTCGGCTTGAACTTCAGGTACTGGTCGACCTTGTAGTCGGTGAGGATGAACGGCCCGTTGCCGACCACCGGGAACTTCTTGTCGTTGTTGAACTTCGAGAAGTCCTTGACGCTCTCCCAGACGTGCTTGGGCACGATCGGCACGTCGAGCGCGGTCATCGTCGCCTGAGGCTTCTTCAGCCGGATGACCAGGGTCTGCGGGTCGGGCGCGGTCACTTTCTCGAAGTTCGCGGTGAAGCTGCCGTTGGAGGTGGCCGCGGCCGGGTCCGTCATCATCTTGTTGAACGTCCAGGCGGCGTCGTCGGCGGTGGCCTGCCGGCCGTCCGACCACGTGGAGTTCTTCCGGATGGTGAACGTCCACGTCAGTTTGTCGGCCGACGGCTTCCACGCGGTGGCGAGGCCGGGGATCGTGTGGCCGTCCTTGACGTCATAGTTCGTCAGGTAGTCGTACATCAGCCGCAGTGCTGTGGTGGACACCAGGCGCTGGGCGAGGAACGGACTCATCGAGTCGACGCTCTGGTTCATGGCGATCGTGAGGACCTTCTTGCCGCCGGAGTCCGAGCCGGAGTCAGAGACCGACGGCGCCTTGGCCTCGGCGGCGTGGGCCTGCGGGGGCGCCGGGTTCAGCGGGGTCGCGGCGGCGGCCACCAGGGCGAAGGCGGTCGCGCCGGTGGCCAGAAGCAGACGGAAACGGGAGCGGTGCCGGATAGTGCCGGTCGGAACTCTTCTGTCCATGGGCGTTGACCTCGCGTCAGGGTGAATCATGGAGTCGCCAGCTGGTGAAGCGAAGGTTTATCAGCGGTGGTTTAGACATGTCAACGGTCGTCAAGACCGTGCCTGGGCTGCACAAATGTCTGAAGGCCCACACCGTTTGCACGGTGTGGGCCTTCAGTGGTCTATACCCTTATGCCCTCACTGCTGAGGGGGCTGCGGCGCCTGCGGAGGCGGCTGCTGCGGCCATCCGGCGGGCGGCACGGGCCCCTGCTGCTCCGCCTGACCGGGCTGACCTGGGGGTCCTGGCTGCTGCGGCTGGGGCAGTGGCTGTCCCGGCTCTGCGGGCTGCTGCCAGGGCTGCCCCGGTGCCACCGGCTGACCGGGCTGTCCCTGCGGCGGCCGGCCCTGACCGGGGTGTCCCGGCCGGCCGTGCTGCACCGGTTGCTGCTGCCAGCCCTGTTGCTGCGGCGGATAGGGCTGCTGGGGGTGCGGTGCCTGGGGGTGCTGCGGAGGCTGCTGCCCACCGTAGGGCTGCTGCGGTGCCTGCGGCGCCTGGGGCGTGTAAGGCTGCTGCTGCCGGCCTGGCATCGGCGGGGCCATGTGAGGAGGCGGGGTCTGGCCGCCGCTGCCGGTCCACAACCCCTGTGCCTGCTGGGCGCGTTGGAAGTCCTCCGCGACCAGGGCGGAGAGGTTGAAGTACGCCTCGCGGGTCTTCGGCCGCATCATGTCCAGGTCGACCTCGGCACCCGCCGACAGATGCTCGTCGAACGGCACCACGACGACCGCGCGGCAGCGGGTCTCGAAGTGCTGCACGATGTCATCGACCTTGATCATCTTGCCGGTCTCGCGGACCCCGGAGATCACGGTGAGCGACCGCGCGACCAGCTCCGAATAGCCGTGCGCCGAGAGCCAGTCGAGCGTGGTGCTCGCGCTGGACGCGCCGTCGACGGACGGGGTGGAGACGATGATCAGCTGGTCGGCGAGGTCGAGTACACCCCGCATCGCGCTGTACAGCAGACCCGTGCCGGAGTCGGTCAGGATGACCGGGTACTGCTTGCCCAGGACGTCGATCGCCCGACGGTAGTCCTCGTCGTTGAACGTGGTGGAGACGGCGGGGTCCACGTCGTTGGCGATGATCTCCAGACCGGAGGGCGCCTGTGAGGTGAACCGGCGGATGTCCATGTACGAGTTCAGGTACGGGATCGCCTGGACCAGGTCGCGGATGGTGGCCCCGGTCTCCCGCCGGACCCGCCTGCCGAGGGTCCCCGCGTCCGGGTTGGCGTCGATCGCCAGTATCTTGTCCTGCCGCTCGGTGGCGAGCGTGGCGCCCAGTGCGGTCGTCGTGGTGGTCTTGCCGACACCGCCCTTGAGGCTGATGACGGCGATCCGGTAGCAGGAGAGGACCGGCGTCCGGATGAGTTCGAGCTTGCGCTGCCGCTCGGCCTCCTCCTTCTTGGCGCCGATCTTGAAGCGCGAGGCACCGGCCGGGCCGCTGCGACTGCTCTTCGTCTTCTGCTTGTTGCGGATCAGCCGGTCGGACGACAGCTCGACGGCCGCCGTGTACCCGAGCGGCGCACCCGGAACGGAACGCTCCCGCTGATCATGGGCAACGGGCTGTGGCCACCCGGCCCCGGTACGGGGGTCGACAGGGGCGGACGGCTGCTGTGCCTGCTGTGCCTGCTGGGGGTCCTGGACCTGCGGGTTCGGGTTCTGTGGCGTGGGCAGGCCGGGACCGGGAACACCGGGCTGCGGGAAGCCGTAGCCGGATTCGGGGTGCCGCGGCTGAGGGACCGGGGGCTGCTGCGGCGGCTGTTGTGCCTGCGGGGGCTGGGACTGCTGCGGCGCGGGCAGGTGAGGGGCCGGCTGCGGAAATCCGTAACCGTCCTGGCCCTGCGGCGTCTGCTGCTGGGGGAACCCGTAGCCGCCGTGCGGTGGCTGAGGAGCCTGAGGCGTCTGAGGTGTCTGGGGCGGCAGCGGCGGCTGCGCGGACTCCACGGGCCTGGGCTGCTGGGGGAACCCGTAACCGTGCTGCGGTTGCTGGGGCGCGGGCGGGTTCGGGGCCGGCGGCGGGAACCCGTAACCGGCCCGGGGCTGCTGCGGCGCGGGCAGGTCGGGGGCCGGCTGGGGGAACCCGTAACCGTCCTGGCCCTGCGGAGTGTGAGCAGGGGGAGGTGTGCCCGGCGCCGGCTGCTGGGACTGCTGCGGCTGCTGTGGCGGTCCGGGGTACGGCTGCGACTGGTCGGCGCTGGGCGTGCTCACCGGCCACTGCGGAGCGGCCGGAGGCGCGGCGGGCTGGAACGCGGGCGGCAGCGGCGGAAGCCCACTCTGCGGCGACGCGGAAGGTGCGGGCGTCCAGGGCCGGTCGGGGGCGGAAGGCGAGTCCTGCGGCTCCGGAGCGTCCGGAGTGCGCGGAGGCACCGCGTCCGGGATCGCGTCGGTGGGCGCGGGTACGGCGTCGAAGGGCTCTCGGACGGGCCCGGCCGCCGGTCCGGACTCCGCTCCGAATGAGGCCGCTACGTCCGCGTATGCGTCGGACCGGTAGGGACCGGAAGGCGCGTTGGACGTCCCGGTCGTGGGAGCGGGCGCGGGTCCCGTGCTCTCCTTCTCGGCGGCCGGGGGGACTTCGGACCGCTCCCGCGCTGCCTTCGCGGCAGCTTCGAGCTTCTCGAACTCACGCTTCAGCGCGGAGGGGGAGAACTTCATGGTTGCCCCGCTCTCCACATCGCCCCCACCGAACGCCGCTGCTGCCTTCTCGGGCTCGGCCTTCGGAGCCGGTCCCGCTAGCGGATCCGGTTCCTGCTCCTGAACGATCGGTGCGAGCGGCTCGGACACAGCCTCAGGCGTATCCCCGGCCCCGGACACGGAGTGGCCGACGGGCGCCGGTCCGGATTCCGCATCTGGCTCGTCGTCCGGTTCGACGTCCAGATCACCATCGGACGCCGACACCGACGCCGGCGCGGACACTCGCTCCGACCCGAACTCCTGCTCCTGCTCCTGCTCCAAAGCCGCGTCCGGTTCCTGCGTCCCGTCCTGCCCGGACACCGCGTCGACGTCGGACACCCCGCCCGTTCCGGACACCCCACCCGTTCCGGGCGTCGCGTCGGCGCCCGGCTCCGCCGCTGGACGTCCGGCCCCGGTCTCCTGTTCTTCCCTCTCCGCAGCGGCCGGCGCCGGGGTCCAGTTCGGCTGGAACCCACCCGTCAGCGGCAGCCCCGGCACAGCCGCGGGCCCGCCGACAGCTCCGGTGGGCTCTGCCCGGGGAGTCTCGGGTGTCCGAGGCGCGGGCGGCGCGGGCGGCACCGGCGGCGGGGGAGGTGGGGGAGTCCGGACGGGCTGCGGGGCGGCCGGTGCGGACTCCTGCGCCGGAGCGTCCGAAGCGTTCTGCGTGTACCAGGCGGGAGGGGTGTAGTCGATGGTGAACTCACCCGTCTCGGCGGGATCCGCGTCGGACTGATCGTCGACGGGTGTGTTCGATCCCCCGCGAATCTCGTCCCGATCGCTGTTCACAATGCCTCCCGCTGGTGTGCTCTAGCACCCTCGTGCCGTAGTGGATGGGGGGCGACCGTTGTCGTCCGATCCGCCTGGCTCTCCCCGTGAGGACGCGAACACCCCGCTTGCGGGTCTGGCCCGCGCCCCCGTCCCAGCCTAATCACCATTCGTACCGGGATGGCATGACGGAGTGCACCGTCGGGCGTGACCTTTACGTCAAGTGGTGCCTGAAAGGGGCCCTGTTACGCCGCAACGCATCAGTCATAACGGAAGGAAGGCTCCAAAAAGCCCCCAAAATAAGTCCGTCACGGCCGCCCCCCCCGCCTACTCCGCGGCGTTCGTGATCCCGCCGTTGTGCGGCGCGGGCTCCAGGTCGAATTCGCCGTCACGGGCGCCCAGCACGAAGGCACGCCATTCCGCCTCCGTGTACCGCAGGACCGTTCCGTGATCGATGGACGACCTCATGGCCACGGCCCCGTCCGGCAGATACGCGATCTCGACCCGCTCCTCGTGCTCCGAGGTGCCGGGCGCGCCCTGCCACTCGACACCTGAGATGTCGAGCGCGTAGAGCTCTTCCTTCTCGCGTTCCTTGCGGTCCTTGTCGTGTGCGTCAGCCATGGCTGCCCGGTCCCTTCACCACGTACGAACGAGCTGTTCGCTCACCCTACTTGGAGGGACCGGGCCGGCTCATGGGTTCCGGACGACGTGGAACCGGCGTGGTAGAGGGTGCCGCGCGGTCACCGGCTGAGCAGCGTGATCGCCGTACACGTGCCGCTCACCGCACCGACCGCCATCACCGTCACGGACACACAGCGCCGTTTCAGCTGCTCGTAGCGCGCCATGTACTCGCCGCGCAGTTCGGCCGCCCGATCGGAGATCCGTACGAGCACGGCCCGGGAGACGGCCATCCGGTCGGCCAGGTAGACGCGTTCCACATCGTCCCGCTGGGCCGTTGTCAGCCAGGGCAGCTGGCCCGCGAAGCTGGCGGCCTGCCGCCGGGCCTCCTCCACCTCCGCGTTCCACAGCAGGTACCCCTCGATCCGCACGAGTCCGGCGGCGGTGTCCTCGTCGGTTGCCACGACTGCTCCTCGCCGTCCCTTCCGCCTGTCCACTTCACTTCTTCGACGTCTTCGCTGCCCGCACCCGGCGGACACGGCCGCCGGGTGCTACTCGTCCCCGGCACCCGTGCCGGAGCCGGTGCCCCCGGAGGAGGCCGCCGCGTGCCCCGCTGCTTCGAGAGCGTTGATCGCGGGGTAGTGGAGGTCGAAGGCCGGGCTCTCGGAGCGGATCCTCGGGAGGGTCGTGAAGTTGTGCCGGGGCGGCGGGCAGGACGTCGCCCATTCGAGCGAGCGGCCGTAGCCCCACGGGTCGTCGACCTCGACCCTCTTGCCGTACTTCGCCGTCTTCCAGACGTTGTAGAAGAACGGCAGCAGCGAGAGCCCCAGCAGGAAGGAGGCGATACTCGAAATGGTGTTCAGCGTGGTGAAGCCGTCAACGGCGAGGTAGTCCGCGTACCGCCGCGGCATGCCCTCCGCACCCAGCCAGTGCTGCACCAGGAACGTGCCGTGGAAGCCCACGAACAGCGTCCAGAAGTTGATCTTGCCGAGCCGCTCGTCCAGCATCTTGCCGGTGAACTTCGGCCACCAGAAATAGAACCCGGCGAACATCGCGAAGACCACGGTCCCGAACACCACGTAATGGAAGTGCGCGACCACGAAGTACGAGTCGGACACGTGGAAGTCCATCGGGGGCGAGGCCAGGATGACACCGGTCAGACCACCGAAGAGGAACGTGATCAGGAAGCCGACGGCCCAGAGCATCGGTGTCTCGAACGACAGCGAGCCGTGCCACATCGTGCCGATCCAGTTGAAGAACTTCACCCCGGTCGGCACCGCGATCAGGAAGGTCATGAAGGAGAAGAACGGCAGGAGCACACCGCCGGTGACGTACATGTGGTGCGCCCACACCGTCACCGACAGCCCCGCGATGGAGATGGTGGCCCCGACCAGGCCGATGTAACCGAAGACCGGCTTGCGGGAGAACACCGGAATGATCTCGGTGACGATCCCGAAGAACGGCAACGCGATGATGTACACCTCTGGATGCCCGAAGAACCAGAACAGGTGTTGCCACAGGAGTGCTCCGCCGTTGGCCGCGTCGAAGACATGAGCCCCGAACTTCCGGTCCGCCTCCAGCGCGAGCAGCGCGGCGGCCAGTACGGGGAAGGCCAGCAGCACGAGCACGGCGGTCAGCAGCGCGTTCCACACGAAGATCGGCATGCGGAACATCGTCATGCCGGGGGCGCGCATGCAGATGATCGTGGTGATGAAGTTGACCGAGCCGAGGATCGTGCCGAAACCCTGGAAGGCCAGACCCATGATCCACAGGTCGGCGCCGACTCCGGGGGAGCGGACCGTGCTGGTCAGCGGGGAGTACGCGAACCAGCCGAAGTCGGCAGCGCCGTCCGGGGTGAGGAAGGCTCCCATCACGATCAGCGCACCGAGCAGGTACAGCCAGTAGGCGAAGAGGTTCAGCCGGGGGAACGCCACATCGGGCGCCCCGATCTGCAACGGCATGATCCAGTTGGTGAAGCCGATGAACAACGGCGTCGCGAACATCAGCAGCATGATCGTGCCGTGCATCGTGAACGCCTGGTTGTACTGCTCGTTCGACACGATCTGCGTACCCGGCCGCGCCAGCTCGGCGCGCATCAGGAGCGCCATCACCCCGCCGATGCAGAAGAAGGCGAACGATGTGAGCAGATACATCGTGCCGATCGTCTTGTGATCGGTCGTGGTCGCCCAGCTGACGATGACGCTTCCGGGACGCCTGGGGCGTACCGGTACCTCGCTGTCGTACTCGTCACCGGACGTCGGTGAATCCTCGGTGGCCCTCGTCGTCACTGCGGTGCTCCTGCTGCTGTGGTCGCGCCCTGACGGGCTGGACAGCACAGGAGCATGGCGCAGCTCACACCGAAGGGATCTCAGGCGGTGTGGCGTGGCGCGCGGCTTGAGCCGTTCGGGTGTACGGGCGGGGCCGGGGGCACGGGCCGGCCGACTCGGAAAGGCTGATACGCTGTGTGACGGCCGTCTGTGTACGCGCCTCCGGATTCCCCGGAGGCTGCGCCCAGCGGATCCCCGCCTCCCGAGTTACGGAAGTTCCCCAGCGTATTCGACCTGGGGCACTCGGTGGCCTGAAGACTCACGAGGAGTACGCGTGTCGCTCGACGCCGCTACGAAGAAGCAGATCATGACCGAGTTCGGCCAGAAGGAAGGCGACACCGGTTCCCCCGAGGTTCAGGTCGCCATGCTCTCGCGCCGTATCTCGGACCTGACCGAGCACCTCAAGATGCACAAGCACGACCACCACTCCCGCCGGGGTCTGCTGATCCTGGTCGGCCAGCGTCGCCGCCTTCTCCAGTACCTGGCCAAGAAGGACATCCAGCGCTTCCGTGCGCTGGTCGACCGCCTCGGCATCCGCCGCGGTGCGGCCGGCGGCGCCAAGTAAGAGCGTTGTGCGAGGGAGCGGGCCCCATTTCCTGGGGACCGCTCCCTTTGCCGTACGTGCTGCGGCCGCTGTACGTGCGGAACCCGGACCGCGCTCAGTAACCTGGGTGTGCACGGCAGCGCCGAAGCCGCAGTGAAGAACACCGCAGTAAGAACGCTGCGGCGCCGAACGCCGCAGTAGGGAACACCGCAGTACCGGACGCTGCAGTACCGAACGAGGGGAAGCGCCCTCCAGCCGCCGCCGGTCCTCGGTAGTGGCCCCCGGGGAACATCACCCG
Source organism: Streptomyces sp. NBC_01471 (assembly GCF_041438865.1). Taxonomy (NCBI): domain Bacteria; kingdom Bacillati; phylum Actinomycetota; class Actinomycetes; order Kitasatosporales; family Streptomycetaceae; genus Streptomyces; species Streptomyces sp. NBC_01471. Next base: position 1,725,292 of record NZ_CP109450.1, on the reverse strand, counting down.
GGTGCTTCGATCGAAGACCGGCCCCGCAACCATGGAGCGCTTCTCCGCCCCGTTCCCCGCCACACGGGCTGGGGGACGAAAGACGACGAGTATGGAGAAAACGCTAGTGGAGAACGAGACCCACTACGCCGAGGCCGTTATTGACAACGGAACCTTCGGCACCCGCACCATCCGCTTCGAGACGGGCCGCCTGGCCAAGCAGGCCGCCGGCTCCGCCGTGGCGTACCTGGACGACGACACCATGGTGCTGTCGGCCACCACTGCTTCCAAGAAGCCCAAGGACAATCTCGACTTCTTCCCCCTCACGGTGGACGTCGAGGAGCGGCAGTACGCGGCCGGCAAGATCCCCGGCTCCTTCTTCCGCCGCGAGGGCCGGCCCTCCGAGGACGCGATCCTCACCTGCCGCCTGATCGACCGGCCGCTGCGCCCCTCCTTCAAGAAGGGCCTGCGCAACGAGATCCAGATCGTCGAGACGATCATGGCGCTCAACCCCGACCACCTGTACGACGTGGTCGCGATCAACGCCGCATCCGCTTCCACGATCCTGGCGGGCCTGCCCTTCTCCGGCCCGATCGGCGCCACCCGCGTCGCCCTGATCAAGGGCCAGTGGGTCGCCTTCCCGACGCACACCGAGCTTGAGGACGCCGTCTTCGACATGGTCGTCGCGGGCCGTGTGCTCGAAGACGGTGACGTCGCGATCATGATGGTCGAGGCCGAGGCCACCGAGAAGACCATCCAGCTCGTCAAGGACGGCGCCGAGGCCCCGACCGAAGAGGTCGTCGCCGCCGGTCTCGAAGCCGCGAAGCCCTTCATCAAGGCGCTCTGCAAGGCCCAGTCCGACCTCGCCGCCAAGGCTGCCAAGCCCACCGGCGAGTTCCCGGTCTTCCTCGACTACCAGGACGACGTCCTGGAGGCGCTCACCGCCGCGGTCAGGACCGAGCTCGCCAAGGCGCTCACCATCGCCGGCAAGCAGGAGCGCGAGGCCGAGCTGGACCGCGTCAAGGAGATCGCCGTCGACAAGCTGCTCCCGAAGTTCGAGGGCCGCGAGAAGGAGATCTCCGGCGCGTACCGCGCGCTGACCAAGTCCGTCGTGCGTGAGCGCGTCATCAAGGACAAGGTCCGCATCGACGGCCGCGGCGTCACGGACATCCGTACGCTCGCCGCCGAGGTCGAGGCCATCCCGCGCGTGCACGGCTCGGCGCTGTTCGAGCGTGGCGAGACCCAGATCCTGGGCGTCACCACCCTCAACATGCTCCGCATGGAGCAGCAGCTGGACACCCTCTCCCCGGTGACCCGCAAGCGCTACATGCACAACTACAACTTCCCGCCGTACTCCGTCGGTGAGACCGGCCGCGTGGGCTCGCCCAAGCGCCGCGAGATCGGCCACGGAGCGCTCGCCGAGCGCGCCATCGTGCCGGTGCTGCCGACGCGCGAGGAGTTCCCGTACGCGATCCGCCAGGTCTCCGAGGCGCTGGGCTCCAACGGCTCGACGTCCATGGGCTCGGTCTGCGCCTCCACCATGTCCCTGCTGAACGCCGGTGTGCCGCTCAAGGCCGCCGTCGCCGGTATCGCCATGGGCCTCATCTCGCAGGAGATCGACGGCAAGACGCACTACGTCGCCCTCACCGACATCCTCGGTGCGGAGGACGCCTACGGCGACATGGACTTCAAGGTCGCCGGCACGAAGCAGTTCGTGACCGCGCTCCAGCTCGACACCAAGCTCGACGGCATCCCCGCCTCGGTCCTGGCCGCCGCGCTGAAGCAGGCCCGTGACGCACGCCTCCACATCCTCGACGTGATGAACGAGGCCATCGACGTCCCGGACGAGATGTCCCCGAACGCCCCGCGGATCATCACCGTCAAGATCCCGGTGGACAAGATCGGTGAGGTCATCGGCCCCAAGGGCAAGATGATCAACCAGATCCAGGAGGACACCGGCGCCGACATCACGATCGAGGACGACGGCACCATCTACATCGGTGCCCAGCAGGGCTCGCAGGCCGAGGCCGCGCGCGCCACGATCAACTCGATCGCCAACCCGACCATGCCGGAGGTCGGCGAGCGGTACCTGGGTACGGTCGTCAAGACCACCACCTTCGGTGCGTTCGTGTCGCTCATGCCGGGCAAGGACGGCCTGCTGCACATCTCGCAGATCCGCAAGCTCGCCGGTGGCAAGCGCGTGGAGAACGTCGAGGACGTGCTCGCGGTCGGCTCCAAGGTCCAGGTCGAGATCGGCGAGATCGACTCCCGCGGCAAGCTCTCCCTCGTCCCCGTCATCGAGGGCGAAGAGGACGAGAAGAAGGACGACGCCGACAAGTGACGTCCCGTAGTTCCGTGACGACGGCCCGCACCTCCTCGGAGGCGCGGGCCGTCGCCCGTACCCAGAGCCACCTCACGGACGAGAACGGCAGCAGTGCATTCAAGGACGGAAACGTGAGCAACGCCGGAGCACAGTCCAGCGACACGGTCCGCAGGACCGTCCTCCCGGGCGGTCTGCGTATCGTCACCGAGACCGTCCCCTCCGTACGGTCGGCGACCTTCGGGATCTGGGCGAACGTCGGATCCCGGGACGAGACGCCGTCCCTCAACGGCGCCACCCACTACCTGGAACACCTCCTCTTCAAGGGCACCGCGAAGCGCAGCGCCCTCGACATCTCCGCCGCGATCGACGCGGTCGGCGGCGAGATGAACGCCTTCACGGCGAAGGAGTACACCTGCTACTACGCGCGGGTCCTGGACAGCGATCTACCGCTGGCCATAGACGTCGTCTGCGACATGCTGACCGGTTCGCTGATCACCGAGGAGGACGTCGAGGCCGAGCGCGGCGTCATCCTCGAAGAGATCGCGATGACCGAGGACGACCCGGGCGACGTCGTGCACGACCTCTTCGCGCAGACGATGTTCGGTGACACCCCCCTCGGCCGCCCGGTGCTCGGCACCGTCGACACCGTCAACGGGCTCAGCCGCAGCCAGATCGCCCGCTTCTACAAGAAGCACTACGACCCGACGCATCTCGTCGTCGCCGCCGCCGGCAACATCGACCACGACACGGTGGTACGCCAGGTCAGCGAGGCGTTCGGGCGCGCGGGCGCGCTGTCCCGTGCCGACGCGGTCCCGGCGGACCCGCGCACCGGCTCCCGCACCCTGCGCTCCGCGGGCGGCTTCGACCTGCTGAACCGGAAGACCGAGCAGGCGCACATCGTGCTCGGCATGCCCGGCCTGGCCAGGACCGACGACCGGCGCTGGGCGCTCGGCGTCCTCAACACCACACTCGGCGGCGGTATGAGCTCCCGCCTCTTCCAGGAGGTACGGGAGAAGCGCGGCCTCGCCTACAGCGTGTACTCGTACACCTCGGGCTTCGCCGACTGCGGGCTCTTCGGGGTGTACGCGGGCTGCCGCCCCAACCAGGTCCACGACGTCCTGAAGATCTGCCGGGACGAGCTGGACCGGGCCGCGAGCGACGGTGTGACCGACGAGGAGATCCGCCGCGCGGTCGGCCAGCTCGCCGGTTCCACGGTGCTCGGTCTGGAGGACACCGGGGCGCTGATGAACCGTATCGGCAAGAGCGAACTGTGCTGGGGCACCCAGATGTCGGTCGACGAGATGCTGGAGCGGATCACCGCGGTCACCCCGGACGAGGTCCGCGCGGTCGCCCACGACATATTGGGACAGCGTCCCTCGCTGTCGGTGATCGGTCCGCTGAAGGACAAGCAGGCCGACCGCCTCCGCGAAGCGGTCTCCTGAGCGAACCGTCTGTGAAACGCGTCAGCCGTGACGCGTGAAGCGCGAGCGATGAAGGAAGAGCAAGCATGAGCAGCAAGCTGCGCGTCGCGGTCCTCGGCGCCCGGGGCCGTATCGGCTCCGAAGCCGTACGGGCCGTCGGCGCCGCCGACGACATGGAACTGGTCGCGGCCCTCGGCCGCGGCGACACGCTCGACGCGCTCACCGCGTCCGGCGCCCAGGTGGCCGTCGACCTGACGCACCCCGACTCGGTGATGAGCAACCTGGAATTCTGCGTACGCAACGGAATCCACGGCGTCGTCGGCACCACGGGCTGGACCGACGACCGCCTCGCGCAGCTCGGCTCCTGGCTGGCCGCCTCCCCGGAGACCGGCGTCCTCATCGCCCCGAACTTCTCCATCGGGGCCGTGCTCACCATGACGTTCGCACAGGCGGCAGCCCGCTTCTTCGAGTCCGTCGAAGTCATCGAGCTGCATCACCCGAACAAGGCGGACGCCCCGTCGGGCACCGCGCAGCGCACCGCTCAGCTGATCGCGGCCGCCCGCGACAAGGCCGGCTGCGCCCCGCAGCCGGATGCGACGAGCACCGCACTGGACGGCGCCCGCGGCGCCGACGTCGACGGCGTCCCGGTGCACTCCGTACGGCTGCGCGGCCTCCTGGCCCACCAGGAGGTGCTCCTCGGCGGCGAGGGCGAGACCCTCACCATCCGCCACGACTCCCTGCACCACAGCAGCTTCATGCCGGGCATCCTGCTCGGTGCGCGACGCGTGGTGACCACCCCCGGCCTCACCTTCGGCCTGGAACACTTCCTCGATCTGAGCTGACCGATGCGCGCAAAGATCACCTACCTCGTCACGGCCGCCGTCCTGGTCTTCTACTTCGTCCTGGTGGGCAGCCGGGGCGTGCTGCTCATCGAGAACGGCACGCTGCTCACGGTCACCTTCGGCGTGGCCGTGCTGATCCTGCCGCTGATCGGTGTCTGGTTCCTCTGGAAGAACACCCAGTTCGTCCGGCGCGCCAACCGGCTCGCCGCCGAACTGGACGCCGAAGGCGGCCTGCCCGTCGACGAGTTGGTGCGTACGCCCAGCGGCCGGATCGACCGCGACTCGGCCGACGAGGTCTTCGTCCGCCGCAAGGAGGAGACCGAGGACAGCCCGGACGACTGGCGCTGCTGGTTCCGCCTCGCGGTCGCCTACCAGGACGCCAGGGACACCCCGCGCGCCCGTAAGGCCATGCAGCGGGCCATCGCCCTGCACGCGGGCAGGCCCGTCAGTATCTGACGGGCCTGCGGGTCGCCGGGGTCGTCCGCCCGGCTCTGCTGCGTCTGCTCAGCCGAGCCGGTACTCCGCACCCCACGCCTCGACCGTGTCCGCCGCACGGTCGAAGGCCTCGTGGCGCGCCAGGAAGTCGGCGCTGTGGTCGGTGAGCAGCGGCGGCAGCTGCTCACCACTCCGCTGTACGAGCAGGAGCGCCTCGCCCTGCACTGTGCGCGGCAGCCCGAGCCAGCGGACCGGCTGCTGCACCGTGCGTACGGCCGCGGTACGGCCCCAGGGCACGGTCACCGTCCTGAAGAAGCCCACCCGCCGCACTCCGTGCCTGCTCACCCACGTGCCCATCCGCAGCAGCCGCAGGGCGCAGACCACGACGACGAGGCCGAGGACGAGGGTGACGCCCGCACCCGACACCGCGCCGGCGAAGGCGATGATCATCGCCGCCAGCAGGATGAAAGAGGCGAGCAGCAGGAGCAGAGCCGCCGCCCCCACCCGCCAGGGCCCGGGGCGGTAGGGGCGACGCCACTGATCGTGGTCGTCGAACGGCAGCGCGACATCGTCGGCATTCTCGGCAGTTGCGTCAAACGCGCGGTCGGCCGTCAGGAAAGGCAGGGGCACGACTGATCCTCACTCACAAGCACGCTCGATTGGCTGTGCCCGGTGAGGCTACCGATGAGATCATCGCCCGACCACCCCAGGGGTCCGGACGAGTCAGTGGTCGTGCGCCGCTTCCGACTGATGCGTCTGTACGGGCGTCTGGTCGGCGGCCAGAGCAGGCAGACCGAACAGGAGCGAGCCTGCGAGGCCCGCGACGACCGTGAGGCCGACCAGCACACGGCCGGCGAGCTGGGAGGCGCTGGGGCGTTGACGGGGCGGCGGTTCGATGTTGCTACGGAAGCGGTCTGCGTCAGCGACGAATGCGAACGGGACGGCCTCTCGCCGGCGGAACATAGGGGCACTTCTCCTTGGATCACGAGTTTTCCGGTTCCACTCTGGTTCCACAGATTCAGACGTACAAAGCCACCGATCGGTGCCCGATTTCCACGAATGGGCAGAACTTTTCTGCTGACGGTTCGTCCGGTCCTGGTTGTCGGTGCCGCGCCGTAGAGTGGGCGCCGCCCGAGCGATGCAACTGGAAGGACCCCGCCGGTGAGTGACACTCCCAGCTCAGACCCCAAGCCGAGCTTCCGCAGCGACGTCACCGTCGAACTGGTGAAGCACAGCGCGAGCGACTCCGACGTGCTGTGGGCGGCCCGAGTCTCCACGGCGGGTGAGCAGTCCCTCGAAGAGCTCCAGAAGGACCCCGAGCGCTCCAAGGGACTCATCAACTATCTGATGCGGGACCGGCACGGCAGCCCCTTCGAGCACAACTCGATGACCTTCTTCATCAGCGCCCCGATCTTCGTGTTCCGTGAGTTCATGCGGCACCGCGTCGGCTGGTCGTACAACGAGGAATCCGGCCGCTACAGGGAGCTGGAGCCGGTCTTCTACGTACCGGGCGAGTCCCGCAAGCTGGTCCAGCAGGGCCGTCCCGGCAAGTACGAGTTCGTCGAGGGCACAGCGGCCCAGCAGGAGCTGACCGGCCGCGCCATGGAGGACTCCTACCGACAGGCCTACGACGCCTACCAGGAGATGCTGGCAGCCGGTGTCGCCCGCGAGGTGGCCAGGGCGGTGCTGCCCGTCGGCCTGTTCTCCTCGATGTACGCGACGTGCAACGCCCGGTCGCTGATGCACTTCCTCGGCCTGCGCACCCAGCACGAGCTGGCGCGCACGCCGTCCTTCCCGCAGCGGGAGATCGAGATGGTCGGCGAGCGGATGGAAGAGCACTGGAACAAGCTCATGCCGCTGACGCATGCGGCCTTCAATGCCAACGGCCGGGTCGCCCCGTAGGGCACACATGTGCGACTGGGCTGCGTGAGGTGTCCGGATTGCACCCTTTGGTGAAGTTCATCTAGGCTGATCAAACGGACCCGGCACTGCTTGAACCCCCGAGCAGGCAGTGCCGGGCTCCGTAGCTCCGTCCCCCGAGGGGACGGGGCGCACTGAGCAGCGAGTAGCGTGGTACCCATGGCTCCGATCTCCACTCCGCAGACCCCCTTCGGGCGGGTCCTCACCGCCATGGTCACGCCCTTCACGGCGGACGGCGCGCTCGACATCGACGGCGCGCAGCGACTTGCCACCCATCTGGTGGAAACAGGCAACGACGGCCTGGTCGTCAACGGCACCACCGGCGAGTCCCCGACCACCAGCGACGCGGAGAAAAACGACCTCGTGCGGGCGGTACGGGAAGCGGTCGGAGACCGTGCTCACGTCATCGCGGGTGTAGGCACCAATGACACCCGGCACAGCCTGGAGCTGGCCCGAGCGGCCGAGACCGCCGGCGCGCACGGCCTGCTCGCCGTGACGCCGTACTACAACAAGCCGCCGCAGGAGGGCCTGCTCCGGCACTTCACCGCCATCGCGGACTCCACCGGGCTGCCCGTCATGCTGTACGACATCCCCGGCCGCAGCGGTGTCCCGATCAACACCGAGACGATCGTCCGGCTGGCCGAGCACCCGCGCATCGTGGCCAACAAGGACGCCAAGGGCGACCTCGGCCGCGCCAGCTGGGCCATCGCGCGCAGCGGTCTGGCCTGGTACTCGGGCGACGACATGCTGAATCTGCCGCTCTTCTCGGTGGGCGCGTGCGGATTCGTCTCCGTCGTCGGTCACCTCGTCACCCCTGAGCTGCGCGCCCTCCTGGAGGCGTACCTCGCGGGCGACGTCCAGAAGGCGACCGAGATCCACCAGCGTCTGCTGCCGGTCTTCACCGGCATGTTCCGGACGCAGGGAGTGATCACTACCAAGGCGGCACTGGGCTTCCAGGGCCTGCCTGCCGGACCGCTCCGGCTCCCTCTGGTGGAACTTGCCCCTGAGGAAACGGCCCAGCTCAAGATCGATCTTGCTGCCGGCGGGGTAGAACTTTAAACACAGACTTCACAACTGAATACGCAAGATCACTCTGACAACTGCAAGTGCACGAATCATGCGCGCCACGTGCCTCAGGTACGTGGCGTGTGTGGTGAGGAGAGTCTTTTGAGTCATCCGCATCCTGAACTCGGCGCACCGCCGAAGCTTCCGAAGAACGGCCTGCGCGTCACCCCGCTCGGCGGTCTCGGCGAGATCGGCCGGAACATGACGGTCTTCGAATACGGAGGCCGGCTGCTGATCGTCGACTGCGGCGTGCTCTTCCCCGAGGAGGAGCAGCCGGGCATCGACCTGATCCTGCCCGATTTCACCACCATCAAGGACCGCCTCGACGACGTCGAGGGCATCGTGCTCACGCACGGCCACGAGGACCACATCGGCGGTGTGCCCTATCTGCTCCGGCTGAAGCCGGACATTCCGCTGATCGGCTCCAAGCTGACGCTGGCGCTCATCGAGGCGAAGCTCCAGGAGCACCGGATCCGCCCGTACACCCTCGAAGTCATCGAGGGCCAGCGCGAGCGCATCGGCGTCTTCGACTGCGAGTTCATCGCGGTCAACCACTCCATTCCCGACGCTCTCGCGGTCGCCATCCGCACCCCCGCGGGCATGGCCGTCGCCACCGGCGACTTCAAGATGGACCAGCTGCCGCTGGACGGCCGCCTCACCGACCTGCACGCGTTCGCGCGGCTGAGCGAAGAGGGCATCGATCTTCTCCTCTCGGACTCGACGAACGCCGAGGTCCCCGGCTTCGTGCCGCCCGAGCGCGACATTTCCAATGTCCTGCGCACGGTCTTCGCGAACGCCCAGAAGCGCATCATCGTGGCGAGCTTCGCCAGTCATGTGCACCGCATCCAGCAGATCCTCGATGCGGCGCACGAGTACGGGCGACGGGTGGCGTTCGTCGGACGGTCGATGGTCCGGAACATGGGCATCGCCCGTGACCTGGGCTATCTGAAGGTTCCGGCGGGTCTGGTCGTCGACGTCAAGACGCTCGACGACCTTCCGGACGACGAGGTCGTGCTGGTCTGCACCGGCTCGCAGGGTGAGCCGATGGCGGCCCTGTCGCGGATGGCCAACCGCGACCACCAGATCAGGATCGTCCAGGGCGACACCGTGATCATGGCCTCGTCGCTCATCCCGGGCAACGAGAACGCGGTGTACCGCGTGATCAACGGCCTCACCCGCTGGGGCGCCGACGTGGTCCACAAGGGCAATGCCAAGGTCCACGTCTCGGGCCACGCGTCGGCCGGCGAGCTGCTGTACTTCTACAACATCTGCCGCCCGAAGAACCTGATGCCGGTGCACGGCGAATGGCGCCATCTCCGCGCCAATGCCGAGCTCGGCGCGAAGACGGGTGTCCCCAAGGACCACATCGTCATCGCGGAGGACGGCGTGGTGGTCGACCTGGTCGACGGCAAGGCGAGAATCGTCGGCAAGGTCCAGGCGGGCTATGTGTACGTCGACGGCCTCTCGGTCGGCGATGTGACGGAGACCCACCTCAAGGACCGCCGCATCCTCGGCGACGAGGGCATCATTTCCGTCTTCATCGTGATCGACAGCTCCAGCGGCAAGATCGTGGGCGGCCCCCACATCCAGGCCAGGGGCTCGGGCATCGATGACGGCGCGTTCAGCGCCGTCGTACCGAAGATCGAGGACGCCCTGAACAAGTCGGCCCAGGACGGCGTGCTGGAGCCTCACCAGCTTCAGCAGCTCATCCGTCGCACGGTGGGCAAGTGGGTCTCGGACGGCTACCGCAGGCGCCCGATGATCCTTCCCGTCGTCGTCGAGGTCTGACGGTCGTACGCACGGAGCTGGAGCGGGGCTCCCCGATTTGCTTCGGGGAGCCCCGCTCCAGTACGTTTACGGCTCCACCTGACCGGGAAGCGCGCACACTCGTGTGCCGCGAGCTTCTGAAATCGGGTGGGGAATTCCGACTCAGAACCTCTGGTAAAGTCGGAATCGCCGGAAAGGGAAACGCGAAAGCGTGGAACTGGAAAGCGGCCCGCCGACCGGGAATCGGACACGAAAGAGTCTGATAGAGTCGGAAACGCAAGACCGAAGGGAAAAGCCCGGAGGAAAGCCCGAGAGGGTGAGTACAAAGGAAGCGTCCGTTCCTTGAGAACTCAACAGCGTGCCAAAAGTCAACGCCAGATATGTTGATACCCCGGCCCACCTCTGGTGGGTTGGTGGTTCCTTTGGAAAAGACCTGAACGGTTTTCGGACCGGTCAGGCAACACACAGCGAGGACGCTGTGGACAGTCGGCCTTATTCCGGTTGACTGTCCCGCTCAACGCGATGTGGACCCGATTACGG